>CAVOFY010000008.1:0-128102 GCA_963695125.1 uncultured Actinomycetota bacterium | reverse complement strand
GTCCTGCTCCGTCATGTTGATCGTCGGCGGCGCGACCCGGTCGCGCAGCGCAAGGATCGTGAAGATCGCCTCGAGGGCGCCCGTTCCACCGAGCAGGTGGCCCGTCGACGCCTTCGTGGCCGAAACGGGGATGTCGTCGATGCGTGCACCGAAGACGCTGCGCAGCGCCTGGTACTCGTTGGGGTCGCCGACGGGCGTCGAGGTCGCGTGGGCGTTGATGTGCGTGACGTCGTCGGGCGAGGCATCCGCCATCGCCAGCGCCATGTGCACGGCACGTGCGGCTCCCAGGCCCTCGGGGTCGTTGGCCGTGATGTGGTACGAGTCGGCCGTCACGCCGCCGCCCACGACCTCGGCGTAGATCTTGGCGCCTCGGGCCTTCGCGTGCTCCTCGGACTCGAGGATGAGGACCCCGGCGCCCTCGCCCATGACGAACCCGTCGCGGTCGATGCTGCCAGGCCGGGAAGCCGTCTCGGGGGAGTCGTTGCGTCGCGAGAGCGCCTGCATCGACGCGAACGACGCGACCGTGATGGGGTGGATCGCCGACTCGGTGCCGCCCGCGATGACGACGTCGGCGTAGCCGGCGCGAATGTGCTCGAGCGCGTTGATGATCGACTCGGTGCTCGACGCGCAGGCGCTCGCGACCGTGCGCGCGTACGCGCGTGCGTGGAAGTGCAGGGAGAGGTTGCCTGCCGCTGCGTTGGGCATGAGCATCGGGACCGTCATCGGCATGACCCGCCGCGGGCCCTTCTCCTTGAGCGTCTCCCACGCGTCCAGAAGCGTCCACACGCCGCCGATGCCCGTTGCGAAGTCGACACCGAGACGCTCGGGGTCGACCTCGGGGCTACCGGCATCCGCCCACGCCTCCAGTGCCGCGACGAGCGCGAGCTGCGACGACGGATCGAGGCGCTTCGCGATGGGCCGCTCGAGCACCGTGTCGGGCCGCACGAGCGCTTCGGCGGCGAACGTGACAGGCAGCTGGTACTGCTCGACCCAGTCGTGCTCGAGGGTGCGTGCGCCGGACGCGCCGGCCTGCAGCGCGGCCCAGCTGTCAGGTGCGGTGCCGCCGATCGGAGAGGTCGCACCGATTCCGGTGACGAAGATGCGGGTGTTGCTCATGCCTGAAGTCCTCGGGGGGATGTCCGGTGGGAGCCGAAGCCCCCACCGGTGCGACTTACGCCTGGTTGGACGTGATGAAGGTGACGGCGTCGCCGACGGTCTTGAGGTTCTTGACCTCGTCGTCGGGGATCGTGACGCCGAACTTCTCCTCGGCGTTGACGACGATCGTCATCATCGAGATCGAGTCGATGTCGAGGTCGTCGGTGAACGACTTCTCGAGCGCGACCTCGTCGGCCGAGATGCCCGTCTCGTCGGTGATGAGCTCGGCGAGTCCGGCCAGGACCTCGTCGGTGGTGAATGCCATGGGATGTCTCCTGTTTCTTCGGGGTTCAGGGGCCCGGGCGGGCCTTGATCAGTCTAGAGTCGGGGGTCGTCCGCTCAGGGGAGCACGACGACCTGCGCGCCGAACACGAGCCCCGCGCCGAACCCGATCTGGAGCGCGAGTCCGCCGCTCAGCTCAGGGTGCTCTTCGAGGAGGCGGTGGGTCGCGAGCGGGATCGACGCGGCCGACGTGTTGCCGGTCGTCTCGATGTCCCGCCCGATCACGACCGAATCGGGGAGCTTGAGCTGCTTCGCGAACTCGTCGATGATGCGCATGTTGGCCTGGTGGGGCACGAAGGCGGCGAGATCGGATGCCTCGATCCCCGCGGCCTCGAGCGCGCGCTTGGCGACCTTCGCCATGTCCCACACCGCCCAGCGGAAGACGGTCTGGCCCTCCTGACGCAGCGTCGGCCAGTTCGCGTCGCCCTCGCGGTAGTCGATGAGGGTCGCGTTCATGCCGACGGCGTGCGCCTTGGATCCGTCGGAGCCCCACACGGTCGGTGAGATGCCGGGGAAGTCGCTCGGCCCGATCACGACGGCGCCGGCGCCGTCGCCCAGCAGGAACGAGATGCTGCGGTCGGTGGGGTCCACGACGTCCGAGAGCTTCTCGGCGCCGATCACGAGCGCATAGCGCGCACCACCCGTTCGGATGAGCGCATCGGCCTGCGCAACGCCGTACGCGAATCCCGCGCAGGCGGCGTTCGAGTCATAGGCGGCGGCGGGGTTGGCGCCCACGCGGTCGGCGACGACGGCGGCAGCGGACGGCGTCTGCTGCACGTTGCTGATCGTCGCGACGATCACGAGGTCGATCTCGGCCGGGTCGACGCCCGACTTCTCGATCGCCTCGAGGGCGGCATCCGTCGCGAGATCGACCGCCAGGATGCCGGAGGAGGCCCGCTTGCGGGTCACGATGCCGGTGCGCTGGCGGATCCACTCGTCGCTCGAGTCGATCGGGCCGACGAGTTCGGAGTTGGGGACCGTGAGGTCGCCGCGGGCTGCGCCGTAGCTGTAGATGCGCGTGTACGGGACACCCTGGGACTGCTTGAGCGTGGGCGTGGTCATGATGTCTCTCCCGAGATGAGGGCTGCCGCCGCGTCGAGGTCGTCGGGGGTCTTCACGGCGACGGTCGGTGTGCCGCGGAGAGCGCGCTTGGCGAGTCCGACGAGGGTGCCGGCGGGTGCGAGTTCGATGATGCCCGTGACGCCGGCATCCGCGAACGACGCCATGCAGAGGTCCCAGCGCACGGGGGAGGCGACCTGGTCGACGAGCAGACCCGCGAACGCGGCGCCCGACGCCACGGTGGATCCGTCGCGGTTGGTCCACACCGTGAGCGTCGGATCGTTCGTGGCGGTCCCGGCGACCGCGGTGCGGAGGGCGGCGACGGCAGGCGCCATGAAGCGCGTGTGGAACGCGCCGGCGACCTGCAGCGGGATGACGCGCGTGCCCGCGACCGGCTCGGCCGCGAGGGCCGCGAGGGGATCGAGGGCGCCGGCGGCGACGAGCTGCCCCCCGCCGTTGTAGTTGGCCGGGGTCAGATCGAGCTCCTGGAGCCGCGTGACGACGGCATCCTGGTCGCCGCCGATGACGGCGCTCATGCCGGTCTCGACGGCATCTGCGGCCTCTGCCATCGCGCGCCCGCGGAGCCCCACGAGACGCAGGGCGTCCTCTTCCGAGAGGATGCCGGCGGCGGCGGCGGCGGCGAACTCGCCGACGGAGTGTCCGGCGACGCCCGCGATCGCCGAGCGATCGCCGAGGGCGTTCCACGAGAGCAGGCTCGCGGCCACGATGAGCGGCTGGGCGACCTGCGTGTCGCGGATGCGGTCGGCGTCCCACTCCGTGCCGGCTGCGACGAGGTCGACCCCCGCCCAGTCCGAGTAGGCCTCGAGCTGTCCGCGGGCGCCTTTCCGCTCGAGCCAGGGGACGAGGAAGCCGGGGGACTGCGAGCCCTGTCCGGGGAAGACGGCGATGATCACCGTTCCATCCTGCCAATCATGCGGTGCACCCTTCTGGCGGAGATGTCACAAGAATGCGGCGAGGTCTTGTGCGTGCCGCACAGGTCCCCGTCGCTATTGGCTCGCGCGTCGCGCGGGCGGTCGGCGCTGCGTGGCGTCGGGTCCGACGGAGCCGAGGATGAGTGCGGTCTGCAGGATCAGCGCCTCGCGAGGCCCCGTGGCATCCCATCCGATGACCTCCGACACGCGCTTGAGTCGGTAGCGGACGGTGTTGGGATGCACGAACAGCTCGCGCGCCGTCGCCTCGAGCGAGCGGCCGTTGTCGAGATAGCTCCACAGCGTCATGACGAGGTCCGTGCTGTGCGCCTGCAGGGGCCGGTAGATGCGCTCGACGAGCGTGACTCTTCGCGAGCGGATCGCCCGCGAGCGCCCGCTCGGGCAGCAGATCGTCGGCCTCGACGGGCCGCGGAGCGTGGCGCCAGGCCCGCGCCACCGCGAAGCCGGCGAGGGCAGCCCGGGCGCTCTGGCTCGCGTCGACGAGCGCGGGCACGGAGGGGCCGAGCACGAGGTGGCCCGCGCCGAAGCCGGGTTCGAGCCGGCGCGCGATCTCGAGGAACGGCAGCTCGACGTCGATGTCGTCCCGGGTCGAGGTGTCGGCGCGGCCGATCACGAGTACGAGACGGGATCCCTGCACGCCGATCAGCACATCGACGCCGAGCTTGCGCGCCGTACGGCGGAGCTGATCGACGTCGAACTGCGGGGGAGTCGTGCCCACGAGCACCGACACCTCGCCGTGACCGTGCCAGCCGAGGGCCGCGATACGGCTCGGCAGCTCTTCGTCGGCCTCTCCCGTGAGGATCGAGTCGACGACGAGCGCCTCGAGACGCGCATCCCACAGCCCGCGCGCCTCTGCCGCGCGCGCGTAGACGTCCGCCGCGGCGAACGCGACGTCGCGCGAGTAGAGCAGGATGCCTTCGCGCAGGTCGTCGCCGCGGCCGGCCACGCGCTCCTCCGTCACGGTCACCGTGACGCGGATGAGCTGGAGCGTCTGCTGCAGGCTCACGCTGCGCAGCAGCTCACGTGGAGCCGCAGCGAAGATGTCGGCCGCGATCCAGGGCGTCGAGGTCGGGTCGTCGTACCACTGGATGAACGACGAGATGCCCGCCTGCGCGACCAGACCGACCGCCGACCGGCGCGCGGGCGGCATGTCGGCGTACCAGGGCAGCGTGTCTTCGAGTCGCTGGATCGTCGCCGTGGCGAGATCCCCCGAGATGCGCCGCAGCCAGGCGAGCGTCTCGGCCTTGTCCATCTCGGGGGTGCCGGCCATCGCGGGGGTCAGCTCTCGCCGCCGGCGTTCCCGCTCGTGCCGGCGGTCACGTCGTGCAGGCTGGTACTTCTCGATCGCCGAGCCGCGAGACCGCGATCGACGGCACCCTCGTCGGCGAGCGCCTGGAGCGTGCGGACCGTCGATCGACGGGCCGTCGATCTTGAAGAACCGGCGTGCGGCAGCGACGCGTGTCCGAGAAGCCGAAGCCGTCGGCGCCGAGCGTCGAGAAGTTGTTCGGCACCCACGCGCGGATCTGGTCCTGCACGGCGTGCATGTAGTCGCTCACCGCGACGACCGGGCCCGGCACATCCCGGAGCTTCTCGGTGAGGTACGCCGTGCGCGGCTCCTCGTTCGGGTGGAGGAAGTTGTGCTCGTCGGCCGCGAGACCGTCGCGGCGCAGCTCGGTCCAGGACGTGACCGACCAGACATCCGCCTGCACGCCCCAGTCGTCGCGGAGCAGCTGCTGCGCCTCGAGTGCCCACGGCACACCGACGCCCGAGGCGAAGATCTGCGCGCGCGGGCCGTCGCCCTCGGCGACCGAGACACGGTGGATGCCGCGCACGATCCCCTCGACGTCGACGTTCTCGGGCTCGGCCGGCTGGACGATCGGCTCGTTGTAGACGCGTCAGGTAGTACATGACGTCCGGGTCGGGGTGGTTGCCGCCGTACATGCGCTCGATGCCCGAGCGGACGATGTGCGCGATCTCGTAGCCGTATGCGGGGTCGTACGAGACCGTCGCGGGGTTCGTCGAGGCGAGCAGGTGCGAGTGGCCGTCGGCGTGCTGCAGGCCCTCGCCCGTCAGGGTCGTGCGACCCGCCGTCGCGCCGATGACGAAACCGCGCGCCATCTGGTCGCCCGCGGCCCACTGGGCGTCGCCGGTGCGCTGGAACCCGAACATCGAGTAGAAGACGTAGACCGGGATGAGCGGCTCGCCGTGCGTCGCGTACGACGTGCCGATGCCCGTGAACGCCGCGAGCGCGCCGGCCTCGTTGATGCCGACGTGCACGATCTGGCCCTGCGGGCTCTCCTTGTAGGCCAGGAGGAGCTCGCGGTCGACCGACGTGTAGTGCTGGCCGTTCGGGTTGTAGATCTTCGCCGTCGGGAAGAACGCGTCCATGCCGAACGTGCGCGCCTCGTCGGGGATGATCGGGACGATCCGGTGACCGAAGTCCTTGACGCGCAGGAGGTCCTTGAGCAGGCGGACGAACGCCATCGTCGTGGCGATCTCCTGCGTGCCCGAGCCCTTCTTGGGCAGTGCGTACGCGTCGTCGCCCGGCAGCGTGAGCCCGACGTGGTGCGAACGACGCTCGGGGAGGAACCCGCCGAGCTCGCGGCGGCGCTCCAGCATGTACTGGATCGTCTCGTCCTGCGGACCCGGGTTGTAGTACGGCGGGGCGTACGGGTTCGACTCGAGCTGGGCATCCGTCACCGGGATGTGCATCGAGTCGCGGAAGAGCTTGAGGTCGTCGAGCGTCATCTTCTTCATCTGGTGCGTCGCATTGCGCCCCTCGAAGTGCGGGCCGAGGCCGTAGCCCTTGATCGTCTTGGCGATGATGACGGTCGGCTGGCCCTTGTGCTCGACGGCTGCCTTGTACGCCGCGTACACCTTGCGGTAGTCGTGGCCGCCGCGCTTGAGGCCCCAGACCTGGTCGTCGGTGTAGTCCTTGACGAGGGCGAGGGCGCGCTCGTCGCGGCCGAAGAAGTTCTCGCGGACGTACGCGCCGTTCTCGGTCTTGAACGTCTGGTAGTCGCCGTCGGGCGTCACGTTCATGAGGTTGCGCAGCGCGCCGTCGGTGTCGCGGGCGAGCAGGTCGTCCCACTCGCGACCCCACACGACCTTGATGACGTTCCAGCCCGCGCCGCGGAAGAAGCTCTCGAGCTCCTGGATGATCTTGCCGTTGCCGCGCACGGGTCCGTCGAGGCGCTGGAGGTTCGCGTTGACGACGAACGTCAGGTTGTCGAGGCCCTCGTTCGCGGCGACCTGCAGCTGTCCGCGGCTCTCGACCTCGTCCATCTCGCCGTCGCCGAGGAAGGCCCAGACGTGCGAGTCGCTGCGGTCGTTGATGCCGCGGTTGGTGAGGTACTTGTTGGTCATCGCCTGGTAGATCGCGTTGATCGGGCCGAGGCCCATCGACACCGTCGGGAACTGCCAGAAGTCCGGCATGAGACGCGGGTGCGGGTACGACGGGATGCCGTTGGGCGCGGCCGACTTCTCCTGACGGAATCCGTCGAGCTGGGCCTCGCTCAGGCGACCCTCGAGGAAGGCGCGCGCGTAGGTGCCGGGGGAGGCGTGGCCCTGGATGAAGATCTGGTCGCCGCCGGACGGGTGGTCGTGACCGCGGAAGAAGTGGTTGAAGCCGACCTCGTAGAGCGCGGCCGACGACGCGTACGTCGAGATGTGACCGCCGACGCCGATGCCCGGGCGCTGCGCGCGGTGCACCGTGATCGCGGCGTTCCAGCGGATCCACGCGCGGTAGCGGCGCTCGATCTCCTCGTCGCCGGGGAACTCGGGCTCGTTCTCGGGCGCGATCGTGTTGATGTAGTCGGTCGTCGGCACCATCGGCACGCCGAGGTGCAGATCCTTCGAGCGCTTGAGCAGGCTCAGCATGATCTCGCGGCCACGACCGTGGCCCTTGGCGCGCACGAGCTGGTCGAGCGACTCCTGCCACTCGGCGGTCTCTTCGGGATCGCTGTCGAGGGGGTCCTGGGAGTACGGATCCTGGTCGTGGACAGTCACGGGAGACCTTTCGCTATCTGGCAGATCATGCCAGGGAATCGCAACAGAAGCGGGCGTGGCCTTGTCGGCCGTGCACAACGCACCGTCGTCTAGCCTACCCATTCGACGCGGGCCGCGGAGCGTTCACGGGGCGCTCTAGACTCGAGCGCCACGGGCCTTTAGCTCAGCTGGTAGAGCGCCACGTTTACACCGTGGATGTCGTCGGTTCGATCCCGGCAGGGCGACCGAGAACCGTCGTCAGGCGCTCGCCGACGTGCGGCGCCGCTCCTGCTCGACGGGGTCGGCGACCGGCGCCGCGGCGATCAACCGCCGGGTGTACTCGTGCGTCGGGTCGGTCATGACCTGGAATCGCGGTCCCTCCTCGACGACCCGTCCTGCGCGCATCACGACGACGCGGTCGCAGAGCTGGTCGATCACGGCCAGATCGTGACTGATGAACAGGCAGGCGAAATGGAGGTCGCGCTGAAGGGCGCGCAGCAGATCCAGCACCGTCTCCTGGATCGACACGTCCAGCGCCGACGTCGGCTCGTCAGCGATGAGCAGAAGAGGTCGCAACGCGATGGCTCGGGCGATGGCCACGCGCTGCCGCTGGCCGCCCGACAGCTCGTGAGGGTAGCGGGTGCGCCAGGATGCGGGCAGCTCGACCCGCTCTCGAGGAGCTCCGCGACTCTCGCACGGCGATCGCGGCCGCGCGAGTGCACGACGAGCGGCTCTGCTATCGCCTCGCCGACCGTCAGGCGCGGGTCCAGCGCAGCGACCGAGTTCTGGAACACCACGCCGATCGAACGTCGGATGTCGAGGGCGGTGCGGCCCCGCGCTGTCGCGAGATCCGCGCCTTGGATGCGGATGCTCCCCTGTCGAGGCCGGCACGAGGCCCAGCGCGCAGCGTCCGATCGTCGACTTCCCCGAGCCGGACTCTCCGACCAGCCCGACGAACTGACCCTGGCCGACGCTGAAACTCGACATCCTCGACGGCCAGCCGGACGTGCGCGCCGCGTCCGTAGGAGACGCTCAGGGAATCGACGTCCAGCACGGGCACCGCGGGATCGCCGATCTCTCGTCGATCGGGCGATCCCGAGCGCGGGACGGCATCCAGGAGCGCGCGTGTGTAGGCGGCCTGCGGCGTCTGGAAGAGGGATGCGACATCGGCGGATTCCTCGACCCTGCCCCGTCGCATCACGATCACGTGATCGGCGATGTCCGCCACGACTCCCATATCGTGTGTGATGAGCACAATCGCGGCGCCCGTGCGCTTCTGCAAACGCCGCAGGACATCGAGGATCTCGCGCTGGACGGTGACGTCGAGAGCCGTCGCTCGGCTCGTCGGCGATGATCAGCTCGGGGTCGCAGGCGAGCGCCATCGCGATGGCGACACGCTGGATCTGGCCGCCGGAGAGCTGGTGGGGATACGAGCGGACACGCTGGCCCGGATCGGGGATCTCGACGAGATCCAGCAGCTCGACGACCCGGCGACGACGGTCCGCTCGGCTCGCTCGCGGCCGGTGCCGGCGGAGCATCTCATCGATCTGGTAGCCGATCGTGAACGAGGGATCCAGAGCCTGCGAGGGGTCCTGGAAGACGAACGCGACCCGTGAGCCGCGCACGCGCCGCAGCGGCCTCGCGGGGGTTCATGGAGAGCAGCTCGGTACCCGCCAATCGCGCCGATCCGCTCACGCGAGCCGACGCCGGGAGCAGGCCGCCGAGTGCGAGCGCGCTGACCGTCTTGCCTGATCCCGACTCGCCGACCAGTGCCAGCACTTCGCGCTCGGCGCATCTCGGAATGTGAGATCGGTCACGGCTCACGCTTCCGCTCGACTCGCGATCTCGAACTCGATGCCGCAGGCCTTTCGATCCCTCGAGCAGGCGCACGGCCACCTCCTGCATCGGTCACGACGAGGCGCTCCTCCGCGATCGGATCGACGTCGCCGCTGTCACGGTACTTCTCCCAGTCGATCAGCATCTGCCGGTGGTACCCCGCAAGCCAGTTCATGTATCGCAGCGCGTTGTCCAGCCGCGTGCGCGGGGCGCTCCCGCCCTCCGGCAGGATGTCGAGGCCGAACTCGATCGCCGCGTTGACGCGCGTGTAGTACTGGCGCTCGGCCGCGAAGGAAGCTCCCCCACACGTCCTCCTCGGTGCGGAAGTAGCGGTTGCGGTCGCCCGGAATGGAGTGCGGCTTCAAGAAGCCGAGGTTCATGAGAGCCCTGGTCGACATCGAGACCGCGCCCGTGCTCGCATTGAGCAGACCGGCGATCTGCGAGAGCGACAGATGCGGTTCGTCCGTGATGAGCAGCAGAGCCAGCACACGCCCTTCCATACGTGGATTGCCGGCCGCGCCCCACGCGAAGGCAAAATCCTCGATGAACGTCAACGTGGCTTCGTCCAGTCCGGGTGAAGTGTTCGGCGTGCGGCTCATAGTGACATCCTTACCAGGATTTCCGTGGGGACCGGACTGCTCAGAGCGCGGCTGAACTGCTCGATGGGCCACATCGTGATGCCCCCGAAGACGATGGACTCGACGGCCCCGCAGCTCCCGCGTCGCACCACGAGGGGCTCGCCGCTCGGGGCGAATCCCGCATCTAGCGTGGTGAGCAGTCGTGTGCCGTCCTCCTGGAGGCGCATCGCCGCGGCGCCGGGATCCGGCGACCCCGGCGGGATCGCGAACACGGAGCTGCCGAGCCGGACGATGTCCAGCACAGACCACATGCTCGCGAAGCGCCCGGCCGGCACGGCCGGAGCCGCATGTCGCTCGTGCTGCGGCTGGTCCAGCGCCAAATGCAGCAGCGACATGGCTCCCGCGGCGAGCATGTCCGCGGGTCCGTCGATGGAGTTCGTCAGCACGCACACGACGAGCTCCGCCGCATCATCCACCCAGGTTCGCGAGATGTGGCCGGGATACCCGCCGCCGTGCCCGATGACGTCGACACCGCGATGCTGCTGCAGTTCGAAGCCGAGACCGTAGTGCCGCACGACGTGATCGACCACGACCGAGGACTCGGTGCGGCGCATCATCCGCTTCGATGCGTCCGAAAGGAGCCTGCCGCTGCCGATCCGCTGGGCGTCGAAGTAGGCGGAGAGCTCGGTCGCAGTGGAGTACGCGCCCGTCGCCGCCGCGAGCGCCTTGGTGTCGACGTGGGCGATCCGGCGTCGGACCTGGGTCGGGGTGAGCGCCGCGGTGTGTCCCGAGGAGTACTCGCCCGCTCGCGCAGCGTCCCAGTCCGGGCCCGTGCGCACGAGGCCCAAAGGCGCCACGATGTGCGCACGGACATAGTCCCCGAATGGCATCCCCGAAGCGGCCTCGATGATGAGCCCCAGCAATCCGTAGCCGATGTTGGAGTACTTGAAACGCTCGTTCGGCTCGAACACGCGTCCCTCGGTCACGCACACGTCGATGAGCGCGGCGCGGTCGGGAAACTGCGTGCCCCCGCTGCCAGTAGTCGGCGTCTGCGCCGTCGCGGATCACACCGCCCTGGTGCCCGAGCAGTTCTCTGCACGATCACCTGCGCCAGCGGCGAGCCGTCGAGCTCGGCGATCCACTGCCCGGCCGCGTCGTCCAGGCGGAGAGCGCCGGCTTCGAAGAGTTGGAAGACGGCCGTCGCCGTCATGGTCTTGGACTGTGACGCGACGCGGAACAGATGCGACGCTCTGAGTGGCTCGCCCGTCTCGACATCGGCGACGCCCCACGGGAGCTCGAGGACGAGCTCGCCGCGGTGCCGGATCGCGATCTGCATGCCCGACACGCCGCGCACCTCGGCCTGATGACGCAGCCATTCGCCCGCATACTGCGCGGCCGCGCGGATCGCCCCCGCGCGCTCGGCGTCGTTACCGGGGAATCGAGCGCGCCGCGGCGTGGACGTGATGCGGTCATCGGCTGCGTCCTTTCGGATCGAGGCGTCACGAAGGATGTCGCCGAGTGAGATGAGGGCGAGCACCGTGACCGTCAGGAAGAGCGCCGGGAAGACCAGCATGTGCGGCGAATTGCCGAACTGGGACTGGCGTTGGCGAGTTGGAGACCCCAAGAGATCGACGGGGAGCGCAGCCCGACACCCAGGAAGGTCAGCGTCGCCTCGGCGACGATCGCCGTGCCGACCATCGTCGCCGCGATCGCCAGGACGGGACCCAGCGAGTTCGGCACGACGTGACGCAGCAGGATCCGCGCATCCGAGGTCCCGGTCGCGCGCGCGACGGCGATGAAGTCCTGCTGTCTCACACCGCGCACTGTGCCGCGCACGAGGCGCGACATCGTCGGCCACGAGAAGAGTGCGAGGACGAGGGCGATGGTGACCGGCCCCGGGCGATGAACGCTGTTGAGCACGATGATCGCGCCCAGGATGAACGGGAAGCCGAGAAACACGTCCGTCAGGCGAGAGACGATCTTGTCGGACATCCCGCCGTAGTAGCCGGCCAGCGTGCCGACCACCAGGGCCACGAGCAGACAGGCGGATGTCGCCAGGAAGCCGATCACGAGAGACGTCCGCGTGCCGTAGATCACGTTGGCGAAGACGTCGCAGCCCTGCAGATCGGTGCCGAACGGGTGGTCCGCACTCGGTCCCTGCGCGCTCTGCCCGAGGTCGCACGCGCGCGGGTCGGGCTGCCCGGAGAGCAGCGCGAAGAGCTCGGGGACGAGAGCGATCGCCACGAGGACCGCCAGGACGCCGATCCACAGCCAGAACGACCATCGGGTCCGAAGCGTCGCCCATACTCCGCGGCCGCCGTCGGCCATGTCGGGCAGAGCCTGTTCGAGTCGCGGTTCAGCCATGTCGGATCCGCGGGTTGAGGAAGGCGTTGAGCATATCGACGATGGTGTTGAGCACCAGGAACAGGAGGATGAGCGTCGTCGCAACGCCGACGACGATCGGTCCCTCGTGCGCCCGGATGGAGGTGAACAGGAGCTGGCCGATGCCCGGCAGGTTGAAGATGCCTTCGACGACGACGGCCCCTCCGAGCAGGTAGCCGAGGTCGATCGCTACGAAGGTGAGCACGGGAGCCACGGAGTTGCGCATGACGTGCACCCCGACGACGGTCGCGGGCGTCATCCCCTTGGCCCACAGCATCCGCACGTAGTCCGACTGCATCGTGTCCACGACGCTGCCGCGCATGAGCCGCGTGATGGCGGCGAGGCCGAAGACCGCGATCACTGCCGCCGGCAGCAGGTAGGCGACCGGCCACCCGGCGGCGGTACCCGCGATCGGGAACCATCCCAGGCGCAGTCCGAAGACGAGCTGCGCTGTCACCGCGAGGACGAACACGGGGATCGCCGTCGCGAGGATCGTCGCCAGCAGCACGAACCGATCCACCAGGCCGCCCTTGCGCAGGCCGATCAGCAGGCCCAGCAGAACTCCCAGAACAACCTCGATCACCCAGGCGGTCAGCGCGAGTGTGATCGTGACCGGCCAGCGCGATGCCATGCGTTCGGCGACCGGTCGCCCGTCGAACGTCGTGCCCAGGTCGCCCGTCAACAGGCCACCCATGTAACGGAGGTACTGGAGCCAGAGCGGATCGTCGAGATGGAAGCGCTCGCGCAGCTCCGCGACGATGTGGGGAGGGAGCTGGCGATCACCTCCGCCCAGCGCCGCGATGGGGTCGCCGGGGAGCGCCCAGACCATGGCGTAGATCAGGAAGGTCACGCCGAAGAAGACGATGACCAGTTCCAGCAGTCGGCTGGCCAGGGTGCGCGCGAGCGTCACGTGGTGGTCCCGGGGTGCCGGCCGCGACCGGCACCGTGAGTGCGTGTTCTCATACTCGGTTCTCGTGGAGGGGACGGCACGTGTGGGGGCTCGCGCGATCGCGAGCCCCCACGGCAGCGATCAGTCGAGCCGCGTCTGCGGATATATCGGGTTGCCCAATGCAGAGCCGGCGAGCGAGCGAACACGCTCCGACGTCACATAGGAGAAGGACTCGAAGAACAGGGGCGGGGCGGGGAACTCCGCCTGGATGATCTCCTGCACCGCGACATACGCTTGCCCATCGCCCGAGAGGTCCGCGTCGGCCTCGGTCATCGCCGCGGCGACCTCGGAGCTGTACCAGGGGATGCAGTTCGCGCATCCGCCGCCTTCGATGAAGAACGGCCGCAGCGTCGCCTGCTGGCTGGGGTAGAGCGCGCCCCATCGAGCGAGGTACGGGCCGGTGAACATCGCGCCGGCGCGATCCTGGATGAACTCCGTCCAGCCTGCGCTCGGCGAGACGGACGCGTCGATGCCGAGGTTCTGGCGCAGCTGATTCGCGATCGCTTCATACAGTGCGTCGAAGCCCGCGCCGCCGGGATACGAGATCTCCATGGGCCCCGTGAATCCCCCCGCCTCTGCCAGGAGCGCAGCGGCCGCGGCGGGATCGTAGTCGCAGTACTCGCCGCAGATGCCGACCGGCGTGCCCAGCTCCGCGGCGGGGGTCCAGGCGCTCGCAGGCTCGAACGAGCCTCCGTAGATCACCTCGGCGATCGTCTCGCGGTCGATCGCCATCGAGATCGCCTGACGCACCCGGATGTCCTGGTACCGCTCCTGCGCGAGCGGGAGCCCGAGGAAGGAGATCGCCGGTGCCGCGAACGAGTAGAACCGGTCGCCGAAGTCGGCCTCGGCCGAGGTCAGCTTGCTCGCGGGCACCGTCGCGACGTCGAGGTTGCCTGCGAGCACGTCGGTGTACGCCGTCTCGGCGTCCATGTACGGGACGAAGGTGATCGCCTCGATCGTTGGGCTCGGCCCCTGGTATTGCCCGTACGCCTCGAGAACGAGTGGCTCGCCCTCTTCGTAGTCCGACGTGAACATGAAGGGTCCGTTGCCGACCGGGTGCCGGTTGTACGCGTCGAAGTCCCCGAACGCCGACGCGGGCATGGGATACATCGCGGTCTGCGTCTGCGTCAGCTGAAGGGGGAACTGGCCGTCCGGTGCGGAGAGCTCGACGGTGAACGTCAGGTCGTCGACAATGGTCAGACCGCTGAGATGCTTTGACTTCGGGTCGCCCTCGGTCGGATTGAGGTCGCCGTACCCCTTGATGGCAGCAAGCTGCCCGGAGTTCTCGAACGCATTCGGTCCGTAGGCGACGGCGTCCCATGTGTCGACATAGCTCTGCGCGGTGACGGGCGTGCCGTCGTGGAACGTCCACCCGTCGCGGAGCGTGATCGTCCACGTCACGGCGTCATCGCTCTCGATCGACTTGGCCTGAAGGTAGTCGAGGGAGCCGTCGAGGTTGACGAACGCAAGAGGCGCCCACGCGGCCATGTTGATGTCGTACGCAACCCACTGCCGACCCGGGATCAGGACCTCCGGCTCGATCGTCGAGACCCGCAGGGGCGGGGCTGCGCCGCTGTCGGGACCCGGTGTCGCCTGGGAACAGGCAGACAGGGCCAGAGCGCTCGCCGCGAGGGCGGCCATCATCATCTTTCGTCTCATCGGATACCTCTTGGCTCATTGCGCGGGTGCGCGCGGCGGGAAAGCGAGGGCGGTGCTGTGTATCGAGGATCAGCACATCGCATCCGGATCTATCTGTCAATATCGAATCTTCAGAAAGTTCAGTAAACACTGAAACTTACTTGGCAGCTGTCGATGCTGTCGCGATTACGGCGCCGCTCGAGCCCATTCCCTCCTTTGGCCGGCAACCAGACCTCAGCTCTCGCCGCGGCATCCCTGCCGTACTACCCCCCCCGGGGTTGACACTCAACGGCAGCAGGGAGAGGGGAGGATGCGGGCTTGGCGATGTCGGCCGCGAATGCACCGTGGCCCCGCCGGCCCATTCGGTCGGGGGCGCGGACGATCTGGGCGGGCTCTAGACTCGAGGAGACGGGCCTTTAGCTCAGCTGGTAGAGCGCCACGTTTACACCGTGGATGTCGTCGGTTCGAACCCGGCAGGGCCCACGTCCCCAGTTCCGCGCCAGTCCGATTCTCCCTCGCGAGTCGCCTATTCGCCCGCGAGGATCTGCTCGCGCACCTCGCGGCGGAGCACCTTGCCGATGAGCGAGCGAGGCAGCTCGTCCACCTCGACGATCCGCTTCGGCACCTTGTAGGCGGCCAGCCGCGTGCGGCAGTAGTCGCGCAAGGCGTCGACGTCCAGGACGGCACCATCGCGCAGGACGACGGCGGCCGCGACATCCTCCCCGCCGCTCGAGCGCGGAAGCGCCACGACGGCCGCCGCGTCGACGTCGGGATGCGTCTCGAGCGCGTTCTCGACCTCGCTCGGCGACACGTTGAAGCCGCCCGTGATGATGAGCTCCTTCAGGCGGTCGACGATCGTGACGAAGCCGTCGGCCGACACCGTCGCGATGTCGCCGGTGCGCAGCCAGCCGCCGGGGAGCAGAGTCGCCGCCGTGTCGGACGGGCGACCCCAATAACCCTGGAAGACCTGCGGTCCGCGGATCGAGCAGTTCGCCCGGCTCTCCCGCGGGCAGGTCGATCGACGGGTCCTCAGGATCGACGACGCGGATCTCGGTGCTGGGGAAGGGCACCCCGACCGTTCCGGGTCGGCGCGTCGGGCCCATCGGGTTCCCGAGCGCCACGGGCGAGGTCTCGGTCATCCCGTAGCCCTCGACGAGAAGACCGCCCGTCACCTCCTCCCAGCGGCTCACCGTCTCGACCCCGCAGGCTCATGGCGCCCGAGATCGCGAACCGCACGGTGGAGAGATCGATCGTTCCGTGCGACGCCGCGCGCGCGAGCTGGTCGTAGATGGGCGGCACGCCGGGCAGAAAGGTCGGCGGACTCTTGCGTGCGGCGTCCTTCACGAGATCGAGGTCGAACTTGGGGAACAGCACCAGCTTCGCCCCGATGCTCATCGCGAACGTCAGGCACAGCGTCATCCCGTACGCGTGGAAGAGCGGGAGCACCGCATAGAAGACCTCTTCGCCCTCGACGAGGTCCGGCACCCAGGCCCGCCCCTGCATCGCGTTGGCGCGCAGGTTCGCATGCGTGAGGATCGCTCCCTTCGGCGTTCCCGTGGTGCCGCTCGTGTACTGCAGGACCGCGATGTCGCCGACGGCCGGACCCGCGACGCGCCGGGAGAGTCGCCCGCCGTCCAGCAGTCTGCTCCAGGTGACCAGATTCCGCGCCTTCGGTGTGGACGTCAGCTGCGCCCGCGAGGCGCGCGCGGCGCGAACGGGCAGCGCGCAGCAGCAGCCGTTTGCCGAGCGGCAGGGCTGCCGTGATGTCGACGCTGACGATGCGCTCGAGGCGGAGGTCGGCCGGGAAGTCCGCGAGCGTGTCAGCGGTCTTGTCCCAGGCGATCGCGAAGCGCGCGCCGTGGTCTTCGAACTGATGCCGCAACTCCCGAGCCGTGTAGAGCGGGTTGTGCTCGACCACGATCGCTCCCAGCCGCAGCACGGCGTAGAACGCCACGACATGCTGAGGGCAGTTCGGGAGCACGAGCGCGACCCGATCGCCCTTGCGGACGCCCAGTCGCCGCAGTCCCTCGGCTGCGCGTGCGATCTGCGCGCCGAGTTCGCGGTAGCTCGTGACGGCGCCGAAGAACTCCAGAGCGGGCCGACGTCCGTATCGGCGGACGCTGGCATCCACCATCTCGGGAAGCGTCTGGGTGGGTTCGTCGATCTCGCCCGGAACGTCGTCCGCATACTCGGCGAGCCAGGGACGCGACACATACGGATTCGTCGACATGCTTCTATCCTGCCTCCGCGCGCACGTCGCGGACACGGGTCGGTCGCGCGGGGCCCCGGCTCGTGTGCGATAGCGTGCGAAGGTGTGCACCCGAATCTTCTGCAATGACAACGACGTCGCCAGGACGGCCAGCCGCTGCATGGATTGGGATGTGAGCGATGAGCCCGAACTGTGGTTCGTGCCCCGGGGGTCGGAGCGTTCGGGCAACTCCGGCGAAGCAAGCCTGACCTGGACCTCGGCGTACTCGAGCGTCGTGACGAGCATGTGGGGGATCGGCACGGTCGACGGGCTCAACGAGAAGGGGCTGGCCGCCCATGCTCTCTATCTCGACCCCGAAGACGTCGTGTTCCCCGCTCCGCAGGGGCGCCCCGAGGTGGCGCACGCCATGTGGGTGCAGTACCTCGTGGACAACTTCGCGTCGGTGGCCGAGGCTGTGGCCGCTGTCGATGCCGTCGCGATCACGGCGCCGCTCTTCAACGGACTCGAGGTCGGCGTTCACATCGCCCTCGAAGACGCGACGGGCGACTCCGCCGTCATCGAGCCGCTCGATGGCCGGCTCGTCGTGCATCACGGCCCCGAGTACCGCGTCATGGCGAACTCGCCCACGCTCGACAAGCAGCTCGAGAACCTGCAGCGCTACCGGCCGTTCGGTGGCGAGCTGCCCCCGCCCGGCGACATCACTTCCGCGGACCGGTTCGTCCGCGCCTCCTACTTCCTGCACTACCTTCCTCGCCCTGAGACGGCCGAGGAAGCCGTCGCGGGGGCCTTCCAGCTGATCGAGACCGTGTCGGTCCCGGCGGGTGCCCCGTACTCGACCGGGGGCGTGTACCCGACCTGGTGGCGCTCCTGCGTCGATCTCACCAACCGGGTCTATTACTTCGGGTCGACCAGCAGCCCGAGCATCTTCTGGGTGAGCCTGGACGAGCTCGCCGACGTGGCGGAGGTCCGCCGGATCGATCCTCGCCGGCCCGCCTTGGTCGGCGACCAGACCTCAGCTCTCGCCGCGGCATCCCTCCCGTACTGACCCCCGGTTCAGTGTCCATGGACACTGGACGACGGAGGGGGAGGTGACCGGGGCTCGGCCGACGGGTCTGGGAGGATGCGGGCATGGACGACGAGTTCGAGGAGTTCCTTCAGAGCATCCGACCGGCCCTGCGCGAGCGTGATCTCGCGCGCCTGCGCAACCTGCTCGCACAGCAGGACGCGACACCCATCGCCCGGCTGCTGGAGCGGGAGGACGCCGCGGACCGCGCCGTGCTGTACCGCCTGCTGCGTCGCGAGCGGGCTCTGGAGGTCTTCGAGCTACTCGACACGGGCATGCGTGCGGAGCTGTTCCGCGGGCTCCGCGACGAGGACGTCGCCCGCGTCTTCGAGGAGCTCGACCCCGATGACCGCGCGCAGCTCGTGGACGAGCTTCCGGCAGGCGTCGCGCAGAAGCTCATGCGCGGACTGTCGGCCCGTGAGCGCGAGCTGACAGCCCCGATGCTCGGCTACCCGCGCGGGAGCATCGGTCGTTTCATGAGCACGGAGTTCGTGCGCCTGGAGCCGCAGCTCACGGTCGGCGATGCTCTGTCGCACGTGCGTCACCGCGGGCGCGACGCCGAGACCGTCTACACGCTGCCCGTGACGGACCCGCACCGCACGGTCCTCGGTGTCGTCGGACTGCGCGAGCTCGTCATGGCGCCCTCCGATGCGCTCATCGGCGACCTCATGACCGACGCGCGGCACGTGCACGCGGCCGATGACGCGGAGGAAGCGGCGCGCTCGGTCGTCGACGCGCAGCTGCTGGCCGCGCCGGTCATGGACGGCGAGGACCGGCTCGTCGGCATCCTCACGATCGACGACGCGGCGCGGATCCTCGAGGATGCGGCCGACGAGGATGCCGCACGTCAGGGCGCCTCCGAGCCCCTGCGCCGTCCCTACCTCACGACGCCCGTCCTCGGGATCGTCCGGTCGCGCGTCGTGTGGCTGCTCGTGCTCGCCGTCTCGGCGCTGCTCACCGTCGGCGTGCTCGACGTCTTCGAGGCGACGCTCGAGCAGGTCGTCACGCTCGCCCTCTTCATCCCGCTCCTCACCGGCACGGCCGGCAACACCGGCGCACAGGCCGCGACGACGGTGACCCGCGCGCTCGCCCTCGGAGAGGTGTCGACGCGCGACGCGCTCCTCGTGGCCTGGCGCGAGGTCCGCGTCGGGGCGATCCTCGGCGGGCTGCTCGGGGTCCTCGGCCTCGTGCTCGCGAGCATCGTCTTCACTCCCGCGCCTGGGCCTGGTCATCGGGCTCACGCTCTTCGGCATCTGCACGCTCGCGGCCACCGTGGGCGGTGTCATGCCGATCCTCGCGCGAGTCATGCGCGCCGATCCGGCCGTGTTCAGCACGCCCTTCATCTCGACGTTCTGCGATGCGACGAGCCTCATCATCTACTTCGCCGTCGCGACCTGGATCCTCGGCCTGTGACCGACCGGGCGGCGGTAGGTTGGAGGAGTGAAAGCCAGCCCCGCCGACCAGCGCCGACTCATCGAGGTCGCCGATCTCGACGCCCGCATCAGCCACGCCGAGAACGCCCGCCGCAATCCTCCGCAGGCCGCTCGCGTTCAGGAGCTGCTGGCCCGTCGGCAGGAGCTCTCGCAGGAGCTGTCGATCCGCCTCGGCGTGCGCGACGACCTGCGCACCGAGATCTCGCGCATCGAGTCCGATGTGGCCGTCGTCGACGCCCGTCGCGCACGCGACGCCGAGCGGATCGCTGTGACCTCCAACCTCCGCGAGGTCCAGGGCTATGAGAGCGAGCTGGAGGCGCTCGCCAAGCGCAAGAGCGACCTCGAAGACCTCGAGCTCGACGCGATGGACCGTCTCGAGCAGGCCGACGCGGCCGTCGCCGAGCAGGAGTCGCTCATCGCCGCGACGAACGCCGAGGGCGCCGAGCTCAGCGCCGAGGCCAAGCGCGTCGTCGCGGAGGCGACGGCGACGGTGGATGCCGCGAACCGCGATCGCGCGGCTGTCGCAGCATCCATTCCCGACGATCTGCTCGCGCTCTACGACAAGCTCGCCGGCCGCAGCACCGTCGGCGCCGCGATGCTTCGCCGCCGTACGTGCGAGGGCTGCAACATGGTGATCTCGGGGTCGGACCTCGAGAAGCTCCGGGCCATCGCCATCGACGAGGTCGCCACCTGCCCCGAGTGCGGCTGCATCCTCGTGCGCACGGAGGAGTCCGGACTGTGACGCGCGCGCTCGGCCTCTGACGTCGCGGCGATGAACGCCTCCTGGTCGGTGCTGGGCCGCTCGGGGAGCGGTGTCGAGGCCGTCCTGCTGGATCAGGACGGAGCAGAGCTCGAGCGCGTCGCGCTGACGCGCACCGACTCGCGGAGCTGGGTCGCGGCGACAGAGCGCGACCACGCCCCGCGCTGGGTGTGGAACGACGCGCCCGCGTGGTACCTCGACCTGCTGGCTGCCGGCATCCGAGTCGCACGCTGTCACGACCTGCGCCTGTGCCACGCCATCCTGCGCGCGAGCGAGCTCGTCGAGCGGGATGCCGAGGTGCGCGCGCCGTCGCGGTGGGATGCCGCGGGGGGCGCCGCGGAAGAAGCACCGGCACTGTTCGAGCTCGAGGCGGCGGCGGACGATCAGCTGCCCGATGACCTCGCCGAGGTGCTCGCGCGAGTTCGAGCGCCAGCGCGCCGCCGTCGCCGGCGCGAGCGACCCTGCGCGGCTGCGTCTGCTCGTCGCCGCCGAATCGGCGGGGGCCCTCATCGCCGCCGAGCTGCAGGCCGCGGGCCTGCCGTGGAGCTCGGCCGAACACGACCGCATCCTGACCGAGGTCCTGGGCGCCCGGTCCGCGGTCGGGGGAGTGCCGGTGAATCTGGATGCCGCGGCCCGCCGTGTGCGCGAGGCCCTCGACGATCCGGCGGCGAGCCTGGACTCCCAGCCGAAGCTGCTGCGCGCTCTTCATCGCGCGGGTGTGCAGGTCGAATCGACGAGCCGGTGGGAGCTCCGGGAGCACGAGCATCCCGTCATCGAACCCCTCCTCGAGTACAAGAAGCTCTCGCGGCTCCTCTCGGCGAACGGCTGGGCGTGGCTCGCGGAGTGGGTCCGGGACGAGCGGTTCCGCCCCGTGTACGTGCCGGGTGGCGTCGTCACGGGGCGTTGGGCGTCTTCGGGCGGAGGCGCCCTGCAGATCCCTCGTCAGCTGCGCGCTGCCGTGCGCTCCGATCCGGGATGGCGCCTGGTCGTGGCCGATGTCGCGCAGCTCGAGCCTCGGGTCCTGGCCGCGATGTCGCGTGACACGGCACTCGCCGACGCGGCCCGCGGACGCGACCTCTATGCGGGCATCGTCGAGACGGGCGCGGTGGACTCCCGCGCCGAGGCCAAGATCGCGATGCTCGGCGCGATGTATGGCGCCACGACGGGCGATTCGGGTCGACTCGTGCCCCGCCTGCGACGTGCGTTCCCGCGCGCGATGGGACTTGTCGACGATGCCGCGCGCGTCGGGGAGGACGGCGGAGTCGTGTCGACGTGGCTCGGCCGGACGTCGCCCGCGCCGTCGGAGGAGTGGATGCTGGCGCAGTCGCGCGCGAGCCAGGACGGGGTCTCAGGGGCCGAGGAGCGTCGCGCGCGGCGCTGGGCCCGCGACCGGGGCCGGTTCACGCGCAACTTCGTGGTGCAGGGCACCGCCGCCGAATGGGCGCTCGTCTGGCTCGCAGACCTGCGTGCGCGGCTCGCCGCCATGCCCGAAGTCGCCGCGGTCGACGGCGCGCCGCGGTCGGGTCCCGTCTTCGAGCGCCGCCCGCATCTCGCCTTCTTCCTCCATGACGAAGTCATCGTGCACGCTCCCGAGGCGTTCGTCGACGCCGTCGCGACGGCGGCGCGCGAGTCCGCCGAGGCGGCCGGCCGGCTGCTCTTCGGGGGATTCCCCGTCGATTTCCCGCTCGACCTCAAGATCGCGGAGTCGGCCGACAAGGCCTGAGCTACGAGCAGGCGGCGGGCAACGTCGACAGCGTGGGCGCGTTCAAGAGCGGCGTGTGCAGGATCCGCGGCGGCCCGTCGGGTGCGGAGTTCGTCACGAGGCGGAACTGCGCAGTCTTCGACGCCCCGGGAGAGACGGTCACCATCGCGCGGTTCGTCGGAAACCCTGCATCCTCGCCCTTGTCGAGCCGGACAGCCTCGCCGTCGACCCAGGCGCCCTCGAAGATCGTGCCTGGGGGCGCCGCGACGCTGATCGACGTGCCGATGTCGCCCGGCGCGACGCCTTCGTGACCGCCGCCCGTGATGGATCCCGGCCAAGACGCAGCGTCCGAGCCGGCCGTGTTGGTGAGCGTCACCTCGATCGTGACCTCGGTCGCGCCGTCCGTGCGGCAGCGGGATGCACCGGAGGCGATGGATGCCTCGAGGAAGCTGTCCATCTTGCCGGCCGTCTCGTCGTTCAGATAGACGCCGTACGCGTGCTCGCCCGCGTCCGCGAGTCTTCCTGCGGGACCGACGAGCGCCGACTGCGCGATGACCGCCTGCTCCTCTGTGCGCGAGCTCCACACCGAGACGCGCCCGTCCCTCACGGGATCGGTGAGCGCCGTGATCCACGCGAAGGGATCGATCTCGGAGCTCACGATGCCGTTCATCGCGGATGTCGTCACCAAGGACTGGAACTGCGTCTGCTGTACCTGATCCATCGTCAAGTAGGGCTCCACGAGCAGCCGATCGACGAGGTTGTCGCCCGTGATCAGGCTGCCGTCGGGGAGGGCCACATCGCCCGACACCGCGAGCAGTGCGGCGATCGTGGTGAGATCGAGCGAGACCACGGCATCCGGGGCCGACCCCGAGAACTTCTCCCACCAGGTGCTGGCGAGCGCCGCGGTGAGCGGGAAGTCGGCCGTCATGGAGGTGTTCTGCACCCAACGGCCGATTGCATCGCCGTAGAGGTCGATCGTGGATGCCGGGACGATGGGCAGCGGCTCGTCGAGCGACCTGAAATTCGACGAGTCCGCCTGCGACAGGATGCTCAGCCGTCCGTCGTCGGCGCCGAGCAGGACGAACGACCCCGTCAGGCCGCCGCCCGTCCGAAGCTCCGCGCCGTTCTGCAGCATGAGCAGGATCGTGCGCGGAGAGTCGTCGCCGAGGAACGTCGGCATGACGAGTGCGCCCTGCGCGAGACCGTCGGTGAGGGGCGCGCCGCCGTGGACGATCGCGCCGACCTTGTCGACGGCGGCGGCCACCGGCGGGAGGAGGGCCGTGCGGTCGAGAGCCTCGAACTGCCCGGCGGCCTCGCCGAAGGCGGCAGCCGCCACCGCGAGAGGATGCTGAGCACGCGTCACGAGCGACAGATCGAACCCGGAGGACGTGCTGCCCTCCAGCGCGGTCGCGACATCGAGCAGCGGGCCTGCCGATGCGGCGATACCATCGATCGCCGAAGAGACCGTGCGCACGGCGGCGAGGTTCTGTCCGACGAACGGGACGAGCTCGCCCGCCCTCCAGACCGGATCGCCCGTGAGGCTCGCCGCCTGCGCGGCATGACCCTGCGCCTGCGCGACGAGCCGGCCGAGTTCTTCGAGGTCGCGTGCCTCGGCGGCATCCTGAACCGACTGCGCGAGCGGCAGGATCGCCTCGAGCTCCGACTTCGCCATGACAGCCCGGACGCCGATCCATGCACCGGCCGCGACGATGAGCCCGAGAACGACGAAGAGGGCGATCACGACACCTCGACCCCGGCGGGAACGCTGCGGGGTGATCGCCCCCTCAGTCACGTGCGTCAGGCCCGCGAGCGGCGTCGCTGGATGAGCAGGACCGCCGCGCCGAGGATCGTCGCGGCGCCTGCGGCGATGCCGATCGGCAGCACGAGGCCGTTCATGCCCGTCGCGGGAAGGGTCAGACCGAGCTCGACGTCAGCGGGCTGGCACGCCGGCGTCGCCGGCGGGTACGCGAGTATGACGGGCAGCTCGGGGTTCACCGTGATGTAGGACGTGATGCTGCCCTTGGTCCAGGCATAGTTGCCGCTCGTCTCGACCCATTCGCCGTTCACGAACGCCCAGCCCGGCCATCCGGCGGCGACGCCGTTCTCGACCTTGGCGCCCGGCCAGAGCGTACTGCCCTTGAGCTTGTTGTCGACGAGCGTTCCGAGCGGGATGACGACGGACTCGGTGCCGTTCGTCATCACGAGCGAAGCCGCGTGACTCGTGGCCTTGTTGTCGGGATCGACGAGCGTGATGTCGTAGTTGATCCACGGCACGTCGGCGATGCACGACGAGGAAGCCGTGCCCGCGAGGGTCGGCTCTGTCGGATCGACAGGCGTGTAGGTGGTCGTCGACCGCGACGGATCAGGGCCGTTTTCGACGGCCATTGCAGCCGCCGATCCGGCGAAGACGAGACCTGCCGCGAGCGCGGCGGACAGCACGATTTTGCGCATGATTAATGCCTCCCCAAAGGCGATCAAGCTGCAGGCCCAACCCCAGTTGCGGGGCCGACAGCAGGCTCACAGTACTACAGAGCCGGAGACCGAGTGGGAAATACTCAGCGATTCTTCATAGAATCATGAGGCGAATGGGTCGGCTGGACGGTCGCGTCGCGGAACGGTCCGCCGTTGCGCGCCGAGGAACGTCCGGGCTCCACAGGGCAGGGCGGTGGGTAACACCCACCCGGAGTGATCCGCGAGACAGTGCCACAGAGAGCAGACCGCCCCGGTGCGAGCCGGGGTAAGGGTGAAAGGGTGGTGTAAGAGACCACCGGGGTCGTGGTGACACGATCCGCAAGGTAAACCTCGCCCGGAGCAAGGCCAGACAGGGGATGTTGACGCGGCTCGCCGAGTCCCCGGGTAGGCCGCTGGAGCGGCACGGCAACGTGTCGCCGAGAGAGATGACCGTCCACGGGGCTTTCGCCCCCGGACAGAACCCGGCGTACAGGCCGGCCCATTCGCCCTCTCGCTGCCGGGTGCTGCGCGCGCGGTCTCAGCCGAGCGCGAGCGCAGCCGCGCCGATGATGCCCGCGTTGTTGCGATGCACGGCCGGCACGATCTCGGTGCGGAGCTTCAACAGGGGCAGGAACTCGTCCGCATGCTTCGAGACGCCTCCGCCGACGATCAGCAGGTCGGGGCTGAAGAGGAACTCGATGTACTCGTAGTACCACTGCAGGCGTGCGGACCACTCCTCCCATGAGAGGTTCTCGCGCTCCATCGCCGAATAGGCGGCGTAGGCCTCCGCGTCCTTGCTGTGTTCCGCCCGCTGCACGTGGCCGAGTTCGGTGTTGGGCACGAGCACGCCGTTGTACAGCAGGGCCGAGCCGATCCCCGTGCCGAGCGTGGTGAGGATCGTGAGGCCGGGCCGGTCCTTCGCGGCGCCGTAGCGCAGCTCTGCGACGCCCGCGACGTCCGCGTCGTTGGCGAAGTGGATGTCGCGGCCCAGGCCGTCCTCGAAGAACTTCTCGGCCTCGAAGTCGATCCACTTGTCCGACACGTTGGCCGCCGACAGCGTCCGGCCGTTCTTCACGATCGCGGGGAAGGCGACTCCGAGTGGGATCGCATCGTCCTTGAGCTCGAGGCGGTCGAGCACCTCGCGCACGGCCTTCAGCACATCCGCGGGCTTGGCTCCGGCGGGCGTCGCGACCTTGATCCGATCGCTCACGAGCGTTCCCTCGTCGAGATCCACGATGCCGGCCTTGATGCCGGTTCCGCCGATGTCCACCCCGACCGCGCGCGCTGGTGCCTTTGCCATGCCGACAGCCTATCCAGGAGGCTCCCGTGGATCAGTAGGATCGACCGTGGCGGACTCGTCTACACACCCCGACCGGGTGCGACCGCCCATGGGAGGAGACACGGTGTCCGGCGACAGCGAGAAGTTCTGGTACAACCTCACGACGGGCGAGGTCGAGAAGGGCTTCGAGTCGCCCGCGATCGACCGTGCCGGCCCGTTCGACACGGCCGAGGAGGCCGCCCGTGCGCCCGAGGTGCTCCGCGAGCGCTCGCGTGCCTGGGCCGAGGACGAGCGCCGTGAGGACGGATGGGCCGCCGACGGCGCTTCCGACTCCGGCGCAGACGACAGCGGGCGGTGATGGTGGACAAACAGCGGGATTTCGTCCTCCGCACCATCGAGGAGCGCGGCGTCAAGTTCGTGCGCCTGTGGTTCACGGATGTCATCGGAACCCTCAAGTCCGTCGCGATCGCGCCGGCAGAGGTCGAGGGAGCCTTCGCGGAGGGCCTCGGATTCGACGGTTCGGCGATCGAGGGACTGACCCGCTCGTACGAGTCCGACCTGCTGGCTCATCCTGACCCGACGACGTTCCAGACGCTCCCGTGGCGCGGCGAGGTCGACCCGACCGGTCGCATGTTCTGCGACATCACGACGCCCGACGGCCAGCCCGCCGTCGCCGACCCGCGCCACGTCCTCAAGCGCGCCCTCGCGAAGGCGGCCGATTCGGGCTTCACGTTCTACACGCACCCCGAGATCGAGTTCTATCTCCTGAAGTCCTCGTCGTACGGCGTCGACGGTCCCGAGCCCGTCGACTCGGCGGGCTACTTCGACAACGTTCCGGGCGGGACGGCGCACGACTTCCGCCGACGCTCGGTCCGCATGCTGGAAGACCTCGGGATCTCTGTCGAGTACAGCCACCACGAGGGCGGCCCCGGCCAGAACGAGATCGACCTGCGTTACGCGGATGCACTCGCGACGGCGGACAACATCATGACGTTCCGCACCGTCATCAAAGAGGTGGCGATCGAGCAGGGCGTCTACGCGACCTTCATGCCCAAGCCGCTGAGCGGCAAGCCGGGCAGTGGCATGCACACGCACATGTCGCTGTTCGAGGGGGACCACAACGCGTTCTACGAAGAGGGCGCGCAGTACCAGCTCTCCAAGGTGGGCCGGCAGTTCATCGCGGGCCTCTTGCGGCACGCGAACGAGATCTCGGCCGTCACGAACCAGTTCGTGAACTCCTACAAGCGACTGTGGGGTGGCGACGAGGCTCCGAGCTTCATCTGCTGGGGCCACAACAACCGCTCCGCGCTCGTGCGCGTTCCCATGTACAAGCCGAGCAAGGGCCAGTCCTCGCGTGTCGAGTATCGCGCGCTCGACTCGGCCGCCAACCCCTACCTCGCGTTCGCGCTCATGCTCGCGGCGGGACTCAAGGGCATCGAAGAGGGCTACGAACTTCCGCCCGAGGCCGAGGACAACGTGTGGTCGCTGACGGATTCCGAGCGCCGCGCGCTCGGCTATGCGCCGCTGCCCGCGAGCCTCGACCACGCGCTCGAGTACATGGAGGAGTCCGAGCTCGTCGCCGAGACACTCGGCGAGCAGGTCTTCAACTACGTGCTGCTCAACAAGCGCAAGGAGTGGCAGGAGTACCGCTCGCAGGTGACGCAGTTCGAACTGAAGAGCAACCTCGAGATGCTCTGACCCGTCCACGATGGCTGGGAGCGAAAGGACGTCGTCCCTCACCGAGCTTGCGCGGCTCGGCTTCAGCGAGCTCGCCGAGACTGAGGCGCTGATCGCCGAGCTCGAGACCGAGGCCGGTCTTGAGCGGTCGCAGCTCACGAGCCAGGCCGGCTACGCCGCGGACCCGGATGCAGCCCTCACGGGCCTTGTACGGATCGCGCGCAGGGATCCCGACGCCGTCCGCGCTCTGGCAGAGGACGAGGTCGGCTGGCGCAGCCTGTGGGCGCTTCTGGGCGCCTCGTCGGGGTTCAGCGACTTCTTCCACCGTCATCCGGGCGAGCTCGCGCAGCTCGTCGGGGGCGTGGCCGTGCTGCCCACGGCCGCCGAGCTCACCGCGTCGCTGCTCGAGAGCGTGGGAGCCGTCGACGGATTCGCCGCGAGCGGCGGAGAGGACGCCTGGGTCGCCCTGCGGGTCCGCTACCGGCGACTCCTCGCGCGGATCGCCGTCTTCGACCTGCTGGCTCCCGCACCCGTCGATGTGCTTCCCGCCGTCGCTGCGGCGCTGGCGGATGCGGCAGGTGCCGCGCTCGAGGCATCCCTCTGCGTCGCCCGCACGAGGGTCTCGGGAGGGGCTGCCGGTGCAGGGCTCTTCCCGCGCGAGCAGGTCTCCCACACGCAGCTCGCGATCATCGGCATGGGAAAGACGGGCGCCCGCGAGCTCAACTACGTGAGCGACGTCGACGTCATCTTCGTGGCAGGAGCCGACGAGGGCTTCGCGGAGGACATCGGCGACAGCCGAGTGGTCGACATCGCGACGCGGCTCGCGGTCCAGACGATGCGCGGGATCTCGAGCATCGAGATCGAGCCGCCGCTGTGGGAGGTGGATGCGAACCTGCGCCCGGAGGGCAAGCAGGGTGCGCTCGTGCGGACGCTGGACTCGCACTTGTCGTACTACGACCGCTGGGCGAAGTCCTGGGAGTTCCAGGCGCTCCTCAAAGCACGGCCGATCGCGGGCGACCCCGAGCTCGGTGCGGCGTACGTCGCGGCGGTCCAGCCGAAGATATGGACGAGCGCCGCGAGAGAGAACTTCGTCGACAGCGTGCAGCGCATGCGCGAGCGCGTGACCGAGCACATCCCGCCCGAGGACGTGCCGTACCAGCTCAAGCTCGGCCCTGGGGGCATCCGCGACATCGAGTTCACGGTGCAGCTCCTCCAGCTCGTTCACGGACTCAGCGACGGCCTGATCCGTCAGCGGGGCACGCTCGAGGCGCTCGAGGCGCTGGTCGCCGAGGGATACATCGGTCGCAGTGAGGCATCCACCTTCTCGCGCGACTACCGCATCCTGCGACTCCTCGAGCATCGGATGCAGCTCAAGCACCTGCAGCGCACGCACCTCATGCCCTCACGACCCGAGGATCTGCGCACGCTCGCCCGCGCGACCGACCTGGCCGAGAGCGGCCCAGCCCTGTGGGAGCTGTGGGAGTCGGTCAAGCGCGAGGTGCGCGACATCCACGTGCGGCTCTTCTACCGTCCGCTCCTCTCGGCCGTCGCCGCCCTCCCCGCAGAGGAGCGCGCGCTGTCGACCGAGCAGGCGCATGACCGCCTGGCGGCGATCGGCTTCGCGGACCCCGCCGGGGCGCTGCGGCACATCGCGGCGCTCACGAGCGGCCTGAGCCGCAAGGCGACGATCCAGCGCCATCTCATGCCCGTCATGATCCGGTGGTTCGCGGACGGCGTCGACCCGGACTACGGCCTCATCGCCTTCCGGCGGCTGAGCGAGCGCCTCGGCAACACGCCGTGGTTCCTGCGCATGCTGCGCGACTCGTCGGGCGCGGCGGAGCGACTGACGCGCGTCCTCTCGGGCTCGCGGTACATCGGTGAGCTCATGGAGTGGATCCCGGAGTCCGCGGCCTGGCTCGACGACACGGCGCTCCTGCGACCCCGGACCGGCCACGCGCTGCTGGAGGAGGCCCGCGCGATCCAGACACGGCACGACACCATCGACGACGCGATGCGCGCCGTCCGGGGCCTGCGACGCCGCGAACTGCTGCGCACCGCGATGGGCGGGCTCGTCGGAGACACGACGATCGAGGAGATCGCCGGCGCGCTCACGACGATCACCGAGGTCACGATCCAGGCGACCCTGCGTGCCGTTCGCCGTGAGGTCGTACCGCCCGAGGACGACGCGCTGGACTTCTCGGTCATCGCGATGGGCCGTTTCGGCGGGCGTGAGCTCGGCTTCGGGTCGGATGCCGACATCCTCTACGTCTACCGGCCCAACGGGCTCGACCCGCAACGCGCGAACGAGCTCGCGCTCAAGATCGTCTCGGCGCTGCGCGCGCGCTCGGAGGACCAGCGGCTGCCGCTCGACCTCGACGCGGGCCTGCGCCCCGAAGGTCGCAACGGGCCGATCGTGCGCTCGCTCGAGTCGTACGCGGAGTACTACCGCCGCTGGTCGCTCTCGTGGGAGGCTCAGGCCCTGCTGCGGGCGCGGGGAGTGGCGGGCAGCGTCAAGCTCATCGGCGAGTTCATGGCACTCGCAGACGAGGTGCGCTATCCAGAGACGGCCGACCCGCAGGGACTCCGCGAGATCAAGCGCATCAAAGCCCGCGTCGAGAACGAGCGGCTGCCGCAGGGTGCCGATCCCGCCCGACACCTCAAGCTCGGCCCGGGCTCGCTGAGCGACGTGGAGTGGCTCGTGCAGCTGCTGCAGCTCGAGCATGCGCGCGCTGTCCCCGCCATGAGGACGACATCGACGATCCAGGCGCTGCGTGCGGCGCAGGATGCGGGACTCGTGAGCGCCGCGGATGCCGACCGGCTCGCTGAGGCGTGGCGCCTCGCGAGCCGCCTGCGCTCGGCGAACACGCTCCTGTCCGGACAGACGAGCGATGTGCTCCCCGTGGACCGACGCAAGCTGGACGGGATCGGCCGCCTGCTCGGCTACCCGCCGCGTTCGGCCACGCGCGTCGAGGAGGACTACCTCGGTGCGACCCGCCGAGCACGCCGCGTGTTCGAGCGGCTGTTCTACGGCTGAGTTTCAGCCGTGCAGCGGGAGCGGCTCGTCCTTGCCGTAGATGTGGACAGCGCCCGGCCCGCCTGCGAAGAACTCGTCGAGGTCGGCCGCCGGCGTGACCGGGATGACTGTCACGTCGACGTCAGAAGCGGGGTCGAAGGTGGCATCGTGCGCCCCCGCGACCATCTGGTCTCCGCCGTGAGCGGCCGCGTGGACGCGGGCAAGCTGGGTGTGGGCGCCGTAGGCGGGACTCGCGGCGTCCGCGTAGTCCGTATATGTCGAGGCGACGCCGCTCGGCGTGCCCTTCTGCGGGGACCCTGCGGTCGCGACGGAGCCGAGGATGTACTGCCCGTCGCAGTTGAACGCCCAGCCGCCGGCTCGTGCCGCGACGGACGGGACGTGCAGCTGCATTCCGCATGACGGGATGAGATGCAGATCGACGCCATCGCCGCGCGCCGGCCACGGACTGCGTGCGACGCTCTTGCGGAGCCGGTGGTCGGAGTGGTCGAGGCAGATCTCGACGCCGACCGTCACGGGCTCGGCCGTTGTGGGCACAGTGAAGATCGCATACGGGTCGAGCGGCGCGGATTTGAAGTCGCCGCCGGTCGTGTCGAGCACGGGGTATGCCGTCATCTGCTCCGTCACGACGGGCTTGCCCGTGACGTCCCACAGCAGGAAGTCCTCGTTCGAGTCGAAGTACTTCTCGGTCGTGAGAGCCGTCGCGCCGAGGTTGCCGAGCACGCCGTCGACCGGAGAGGAGCTGAGGATGAGCGCGCGGTTGCGCACTTCGACGACGGGGTAGGCGTGGCCGTTCTTGACGAAGTTGACGAACATGTCGAAGATGACGTCGCTGAGCGGCCCCGCCGTCCGGGTCCAGCCTTCGCCGAGGGCCTTCACGATGTCGTTGCGCACCTTCGTCGTCGACGACGCGAAGACCTGGTCGATGTCGCCGACCTCTGCAGAGATGACGGACCCGAGGACGAACAGGAAGTGCGGGTACTCCTCGGCGGTGAACTGCGACTGCAGGAGCGCGAGGATCGTATCGGCCGGGTCGGCCTCGGCCGGCTTGTGCACGTACGGGCCCATCGTGCCGTGCCAGAAGAACTCCGGCGCGACGAACACGTTCAGGATGCCGGGGTCGCCGAGGTCGGCGAGGACGGCCTTCGCCGTGTCGACCGCGGCCTTGAGCACCGCCGCGCGGGCGTGGATGTCGGTCTCGAAGTCGTCCGAGGCGCGGTAGGTGCCGGCGACGGCGCCCGAGCCGTTGGGATCTCCGACATCGACCATGTCGGCAGGCGTTGTCGGGATGGCATACCCGATGAAGCGCACGCGGTCGTAGGCGGCGGCGCTCACTTCTTCGCCGCCTCGGGTGCGGGGGCAGTCGGGGCAGCCGGGGTCTTCGGGGTCTGGCCCTGCCACGTGAAGGGTGCGAAGTCGGGGTCGTTCGACTGCCACGACGGCCTCTTGAGCTGAAAGATGATGTTCGGCACGGCGTAGAAGAGCAGCGCCAGGCCGACCAGGATGCCGATGTACAGCGCCGGGCTTCCGACGTTGATCTGCTCGGGCGGGATGAAGCTGAAGCCGAAGGCCGTGAGCGCCGCGAGGAACCCGACGCCGCCGACGATCCACACGATGGCGTTGCCCTTGCCGCAGCCGGAAGGGGCGCGGCCGATCCGGCTGCGTGTAGCGCAGTCGGATGATGCTGGCGAACATCAGCAGGTAGACCGTCAGGTACAGGATGTTGGCCAGCTGGTTGAGGATCTGGTAGGCCGACTGCACCGAGGGCAGCAGGACGAACAGCACCGACACGAGCGTCACGATGCCCGCCTGCGTGAACATGATCGTGACGGCGGCGCCGTGCTTATTGGTCTTCTGGAAGGCCTTCGGCAGGTACCCGGCCTTCGCCACCGCGAGCAGACCCGTCGAGGGGCCCGCCACCCATGTCGTGATGTTCACGAGCACACCGATCGCGAGCATGATCGCGACGACGGAGCCGGCCCACGGGATCCCCGCCCACGTGAAGATGTCGAAGTAGGTGACGAGGATCGCCTGGGTCAGGTTGATGTCCTTCTGCGGGACGATCCACGCGATCGCGAGGGTGCCGAGCACGAAGATGAGGACCGTGACGATCGCCGAGATGAAGATCGCGATCGGGAAGTTGCGCGTCGCGTCCTTGACCTCCTTGACGTGCACGGCGTTCATCTCCATTCCCGCGTACATGAGGAAGATGCTCGCCGCGAGCACGACGGTGCCGAAGCTCGAGAAGTCGGGGATGAGCTCGCCCCAGCTGACGTCCATCTGCGGTGCGTTGCCGGCGGCCGCGTACGCGACGCCGAGGACGACGAGGACCGCGATCGGGATGAACACGCCGATGATGCCGCCCCACTTCGCCATGGCCGCGAAGCCCTTAGACCCCAGAAGCGCGACGAACAGGGCGATCCAGAACACGACGAGCACGATGACCAGGACGAAGACCGGATTGCTCGACAGCGCCGACGCCGCCTTCTCGTCGGGGTTGATGTAGGCGATCGAGACGGCGCCGAACGTCAGCGAGGTCGGGATGAAGACGCAGACCTCGACCCACGCGAGGAACATGGCCATGAAGCCGATGCGGCCGCGGAACGCCTCGCCGATCCAGCGGAAGACCCCGCCCTTCTCCGGCCAGCCGGTCGCGAGTTCGGCCGCGACGAGCGAGACGGGCACGAGGAAGACCACCGCTGCGAGGAGGTAGTAGAAGACCGAGCTCAGTCCGTATTCCGCCTCGGACGGCAGTCCGTTGAGCGAGATGACGGCGGTGATGTTCAGCAGTGCGAGACCGAACACCGTGATGGTCCCGGCCTGCGCGGTCTTGGTCTTTCCCGCGGGTGCGACGGGCGGTGTCGTGGTCTTCGTCTCCGACATGACTTCCTCTCGAGGGCTCAGCCGATGCGCCCTCGATGCAGGGCGGCACACCGGCTTCATCATGTCGGACCGCATCGCCGCGGGTGAAGCCGGACGGGGTGGTTGGTCACAAAACCGCCCCGCCCGGGGTCGCCCCCTGCGGCGGGAATCAGCCCACGTCGTCGACCGTGCGCGCGAGCCAGGCGAGGGTCGCGGCAAGCGCCTCGCGGGCTTCGGGCATGTCCAGATGGAACTGGTACTCGTGGGGGAGCGCAGGCTCATGCTGAGCCGGCCAGAACAGCTCGGTGACCGGGACTCCGGCATCCCTCAGCGCCGCGGACATCGGGATCGACTGCAGCCATGTCAGGCCGTCGCCGTTGCCGCCGCTGATGTACGTCGTGGGGAAGTCCTCGGTCACGAATTCCATCGTCGACATGGTCGCGCCCTCGTAGCTCGCCGACCACGACTTCGTGCCGGTGTAGGCCCATAGGGCGACCTTGAAGCCCCACCCGATCAACCCGTCGAGCTCCGCCATCGCGCGCAGGTCGTAGACGCCGCAGTTGAGGATGATGCCGATGAGCTGCGACGCTTCCAGGGCGGGTGTCATGCCGAGCAGATGCGCGTACCGCTCATTCGTCGTGAGCGTCGCGAGCTGGCTTGCCAGCTGGGCTCCCGCCGAGTCGCCGGCCAGGACGATCCGCTCCCGATCGATGCCGAGCTCGGCCGCGTGAGCGTCGAGATACGCGAGGGCGTCGTTGAGCTGGTGCACGGCGGTCGGATACGTTCCCTCGGGGCCGAGCGTGTAGTTGAGTCCGACGGCGGTGTACCCCTCGCTCGCGATGATCCGCAGGTAGGGAGCGACGTTCGCGGAGGAGCCCGCGATCCACGCGCCGCCGTGGATCCAGACGACCGTCGGGAGCGTCTCACCCGAGGACGCGTTCGTGAACACGTCGAGGGTCTCGTCGGCGTCGCCGGGCTCGCCATAGGGGATGCCGAGCGTCTCGCCCACGGGCGCGGACGGCTGGTGCCGCTCCATCTCGGCGGCCGTCGCCGACCCGCCCTGCTCGAAGACCGCCCGGATGAGCATCGCCGACGGCCACGGGGTGATCGAGGCGACTACTCCGACGACGAGGACGACAGCCACGATGCAGGCACCCACGATGAGCACGATGCGGCGGCCGCGATGCCGGGGCGTGGGGGAATCGTGCATGGAATCGGTCGTCACGAGGATGCCTCCGGGGGAATATGCCGTTCGGTCAGTCTGGCAGAACCCCGCACCTCACCCCCTGCGAAACGCAGAAGAGGGGCCCCGGTTGCCCGGAACCCCTCTTCGTGGCCTGTCTCAGCTCAGACGCCGAAGTACAGCTCGTACTCGAAGGGGTGAGGCCGAGCCGCGAGCGGCTTGATCTCGTTCTCGATCTTGTACTCGATCCACGTCTCGATGAGCTCGGGCGTGAACACGTTGCCCCGCGTGAGGAACTCGTTGTCGGCACGCAGCGCCTCCAGCGAGTCCAGCAGCGAGTTCGGCACCTGGGGGATGTTCTTGGCCTCCTCCGGGGGAAGCTCGTACAGGTCCTTGTCGACCGGCTCGTGCGGCTCGATGCGGTTCAGGATGCCGTCGAGGCCGGCCATCATCTGCGCGGCGAACGCGAGGTACGGGTTGCTCGAGGCATCCGGCGCCCGGAACTCGATGCGCTTGGCCTTGGGGTCCGATCCCGTGATGGGGATGCGGATCGCCGCCGAGCGGTTGCCGGCCGAGTAGACGAGGTTCACGGGAGCCTCGTACCCCTTGACCAGGCGCTTGTACGAGTTGAGCGTCGGGTTCGTGAACGCGAGCACCGCGGGCGCGTGCGCGAGGAGTCCGCCGATGTACCAGCGTGCGGTGTCGGACAGCCCGCCGTATCCCTTCTCGTCGTAGAACAGCGGCTTGCCGTCGAGCCACAGCGACTGATGCGTGTGCATGCCCGAGCCGTTGTCGCCGAAGAGCGGCTTGGGCATGAAGGTCGCGACCTTGCCCCACTGCTCAGCGGTGTTCTTGACGATGTACTTGAACTTCAGGATGTCGTCGGCCGCGTGAACCATCGTGTCGAAGCGGTAGTTGATCTCCTGCTGGCCACCGGTGCCGACCTCGTGGTGCGAGCGCTCGAGCTGCAGACCCGCCTCGATGAGGCGCAGCGAGATGTCGTCGCGCAGATCCGCCGTCTTGTCGACGGGGGATACGGGGAAGTAGCCGCCCTTGAAGGGGGTCTTGTTGGCGAGGTTTCCGCCCTCTTCGACACGACCCGAGTTCCAGGCGCCTTCCTCGGAGTCGACCGCGTAGAAGCTCGAGTTCTGCTTCACTTCATAGCGCACGTCGTCGAAGATGTAGAACTCCGCCTCGGGTGCGAAGAAGGCGGTGTCTGCGATGCCGGTCGACGCGAGGTACTTCTCGGCCTTCTTGGCGACCTGACGCGGGTCCTTCGCGTAGATCTCGCCGTTGCGCGGGTTGTAGATGTCGAAGATCATGACCAGCGTCTTCGCCTCGCGGAACTGGTCGAGGTACGCCGTCGACACGTCCGGGATGAGCTGCATGTCCGACTCGTGGATGCTGGCGAATCCACGGATGGAGGAGCCGTCGAAGAGCTGGCCGACCGTGAAGAACTCCTCGTCGACGGTGGCGGCGGGGATGTTGAAGTGCTGCTGGACACCAGGGAGATCCGTGAAACGGATGTCGAGGAACTTGACGTCCTCGTCCTTGATGAACTTGAGCACCTCGGATGAATCTTTGAACATTGAGGCTCCAGAGGTAGGGCATTCGGGAACTGCAGCCCGCGTACAGGCTATGAGGCACGGTACCTGCGAGGGATTGCCCGGCAGTGACACCATTGTTTCGGGCATGTTACGCGGCGCGAATTAGGCTGGAACCATGCCCGAAGCACTTTCAGAGAACGCGTACCCCGGCGAGCGACTGGGGCTGCCCGCCTCCGGAGCGGGCAGTCTCGCGAAGCTCGGTCGTCGCGTCGGTGCGATCGCGATCGACTGGGCCTGCGCCGTGCTGATCTCGGTCGCCTTCTTCTCGTACGACCCGCTCGCGACGACGCTGATCTTCGTGATCGTGCAGTCCGTGTTCATCCCGACGCTCGGCGGGAGCCCGGGGCACAGACTCCTCGGTATGCGCGTTGAGCGCGTGACGGGCGGATGGACCGGCGTGTGGCGCCCGCTCGTTCGGTCCGTGCTGCTCGCGCTCGTGATCCCCGCCGTCATCTGGGACGCCGACCACCGCGGTCTCCACGACAAGATCGCGGGTACCGTTCTCGTGCGGAGCTAGTCGCCTCGAGTTCAGCGAGGTCGCGGAGCGCGCGCCCTCGTCGGGTCGATGCCCTTCGGGATCGGCAGTGAGGCGAGCGACTGCGACACGGACTCGACGCGCTTGATGACGGCCGCCATCGTCGCGCGGTCGACCGTCTTGGGCAGCGCCTTGATGCGCGAGGCGAGCTTGGCGATCGGCACGTCGTCTTCGCCGTGGCCGACGTAGAAGACGGTCACAGGAACACCGGACGCGACGCGCTGGACCTTCGACCGCTCGTCGTTGATGAGGCGGGTCAGGCGGCCGCGGCTGCCTTCGCCCACGATCACGACGCCGCCGCGACCGATCGCGCGGTAGACGGCTTCCTGCGTCTTGGGGTTGACGCCGACGGGCGTCTCGCTGCCCTGCCAGCGGCGGCCGAGCGACGTCGAGATGACGTGACCGACGGCGCCGGGCATCCCGTCGAGCTTCTTGTACATCGCGTTGGTGGACAGGCGCGTCATCGACATGAGCGAGCCCAGGATGCCGAGCATGAGGCCCGTGATGCCCCAGAGGATGACGCTCCAGATGGCCACGGGCTGGATCAGGAGGCCCGCCGCGATGCCTGCGCCGATGCCGAGCAGGATGATGCCGACGATGAGGAACGGGAGCCAGGGGAACGCCTTCTGCGTGAAGGTGTAGAGGGTGCGGAGCTGGGAGAAGAAGCCGGGGCGCTTCTCGGGAGCGGTACTGCGGGCCATGACCATCAGCCTACCGTCGCAGCACGCGGGACTTCGGTTCCTCCCCAGTGTCCGTTCGCCCACAGCGTTCCACAGTCGGCTGGGCCCATCGGTCTGCGCGGGGTGATCCACTCGAGACTCGAGCCGTGAGACCTGACGCCGATGACCGCCTGCTCGCGCCCTATCGCGGTGTGCGACGCGTGGTCGCCCCCGCCGACGGACCGTGGCCGGGCCTGCTCGTGCGCACGGGCGCGGGCGACACCTCGGTACTCGTCTCGTCGGCGGACCTGCCCGCGGGATGGCGCGGGTGGGATGCCGATCCGTCGGGACACGTGCTCGCGGCGTTCGACGTCGTGCGCTCGACTGCCGGGCACAGCGCTCTCACGCCGCTATGCACGGAACGGCTCGACGACTTCCTGCGTCGGCGGCGGGATGCCGGAGCGCCTGTCGGGGCCGGCGAGGCGGTGACGATCGGCGTGAGCATCGTTCGCGGCCTGACGGAGCTCGAGGCGGACCCGGGTCGGGAGGCGCATACGGGGGACTGGTGGCTCACGGATGCGCGGCGGCCCGTCTTCGCGGTGGGCGCGTCGGGCGGGGAGTCCCGCGCGGCATCGGTCGGTATCGTCGACCAGCTCGCGATGTGCGCGCCCGGCCCTGTGTGGGACGAGCTCGCCGAGCTCCTCGCGCGGGATCGTTTCACGCAGCGGGATGCCGCGCGAGTCGAGGAGCGTCTGTTCGCATTCGCGCAGGCGGAGCCTCTCGCCGATGCGCCCCAGGCGCAACGGCCGTATGCCGTCGACGCGGGGTCGGGTGGATTGCGTGCGCGCGAGGTCGGCGCGACCCGGGGAGCACGGCCGGCTCGGGAGGTCGATGTCGCGACGCGCCAGGACGGCTCTTGGTTCGATCAGCTGTCACGGCACGTCGACGCTGATCTCGCCGATCTCGTCTCGAAGACGACCACAGGTCTGTGGCGTCGGCTGCGGGCCAAGCGTGAGAAGTCCCGTCGCGCGCCGTGGCTCGTGGCGGCCGCGGTGGCTGTCGTCGTCGCCGGGGGAGGGCTGCTGTGGCCTGGCGGCGAGCCTGAGCCGGTCGCCGCGGATGCGTGGGCCGTGGCGACAGCAGCGCCCGAACAAAGCGGTCCGGCTCCGTCGACCGAGGCGGCGCGCGCCATGCAGGAGCCGGCGCCGGACATCGCGTCGGAGGTCGCTGGTCTGCTCACGGCGCGGACGGCATGCGAGGGCGACCAGAGCTGCGTCGCGCGGTACGTGCTCGACGGCGACGCGGCATTCCTGCCGGGCGTCATCGATCTCGTTCCGTCCGCACGACGGATCGTGCTCGTGGACGAGTTCGGCGCGGTGGCCGTGCTGCGCGCAGAGGACGTCAGCGGAGCACTCCCCGCTCAACTCCTCGTGGTGCAGCAGCAGGGCGAGTCATGGCTGCTGCGCGACGTGTACGTCGCGCAGCAGCCATGATCTGATCAGATGCCGAGCTGGCCGGCGAACTCCGCGGCCTCGAGGCGAGCCTTGACAGCGCCCAGGAAGCGCGCGGCGTCGGCGCCGTCGATGATGCGGTGGTCGTACGAGAGCGCGAGGTACACGTACGAGCGGACCGCGATCGCGTCCTTGCCGTCGACCGTCACGACACCGGGCCGCTTGACGACGATGCCCGTGCCGAGGATCGCCGACTGCGGCAGGAACACGACGGGCGTGTCGAACAGTGCACCGCGCGAACCCGTGTTCGTCAGCGTGAACGTGCCGCCGGCGAGCTCGTCGGGCTTGAGCTTGTTGTCGACGCGTGCGCGCGGCGAGGTCGGCGATCTCGTGCGCGATCTGAGCGATGTTCTTCGATGCGGCGTCACGCAGAACCGGCGTGAGCAGCCCGCGCTCGGTGTCGACCGCGATCGAGAGGTTCTCGGTCGCGGGGTAGACGATCTGCTGGCCGTCCACCGTCGCGTTGACGATCGGGTACGCCTGCAGCGCCTCCGCGGCACGCAAGCGCGAAGAACGGCAGGAACGACAGCTTGTCGCCGGTCTTGGCGAGGAAGTCGTCCTTGACCGCGTCGCGGTACTCCGCGAGCTTCGTGACGTCGACCTCGACGACCGTCGTCAGCTGCGCGGTCTGCTGCATCGACGCGACCGCACGCTCGGCGAGGACCTTGCGCAGACGCGACATCGGCTGCGTCGTGCCGCGCAGCGGCGACACCTCGAGCGGTGCCGGGGCGCTGGCGCGCGGCGGCCGGAGCGGGAGCAGCAGCCGTGGCGGCGGCCTTGAGGACGTCCTCCTTGCGGATGCGACCGCCGACGCCGGTGCCCGTGACCGAGGCCAGGTCGACGCCCTGCTGCTGCGCGAGCCGGCGCACGAGCGGCGTCACGTACGAGATGGCGTCGTCGTCTGTCGAGGCCGCCGCGGGAGCAGCCGGTGCCGGCGCGGCCGGGGCCGCGGCGGGAGCCGGAGCAGCGGCGGGTGCCGGGGCAGCGGCGGGCAGCCGGAGCGGTGCGGGCGCCGGAGCGGCGGCGGCCGGGGCCTCGGCGGCAGGCGCCGGAGCGGCGCGCGGGGGCCTCGGCGGCGGTGCCGCAGCCGGAGCGGCACCGGCGCCGATGCGCGCGAGCGCGGCACCGACCGCGACGGTCTCGTCCTCGCCGACGAGGATCTCCTGCAGCACGCCGGCGAACGGGCGAGGGGATCTCGGTGTCGACCTTGTCGGTCGAGATCTCGAGCAGCGGCTCGTCGACGGCGACGTCGTCGCCGACCTGCTTGAGCCAGCGGGTCACGGTGCCCTCGGTGACGCTCTCGCCGAGTTCGGGCAGCACGACTTCCTTGCCGCCGGTCGCGGCGGGAGCCGGTGCGGCCGGCTCTGCGGCCGGCGGGTGGCCTCAGCGGCAGGCGCCTCGAGCAGGCGCCGGCGCAGCCTCAGCGGCCGCCTCGGGGGCCGCTGCCGCCGGCGCATCCGCCTGCGGCGCTGCACCGGAGCCGTCGCCGATCTTCGCGAGCACGGCGCCGACCTCGACGGTCTCGTCCTCCTGCACGAGGATCTCCTCGATGACGCCGCTGACGGGCGAGGGGATCTCGGTGTCGACCTTGTCGGTCGAGATCTCGAGCAGTCCCTCGTCCGCCTCGACGGTGTCGCCGACCTGCTTCAGCCAGCGGGTGACCGTTCCCTCGGTGACGCTCTCGCCGAGCGCGGGGAGGACCACGGAAGTGCTCATGAGCTGTGTCTCCTTCAGGATGACTGATGTCTTGTCTAGCTTAGTGACTGCGACCGCGGGTCGTCGGTCAGAGGGCGTGCAGCGGCTTGCCCGCGAGAGCGAGGAACGCCTCGCCCAGCGCCTCGCTCTGTGTCGGGTGGGCGTGGATGATACGGTGCGATGTCCTCGGGGTGCGCGTCCCAGCCGACCGCGAGCTGACCCTCGGTGATGAGCTCGCCCACGCGGTCGCCCACGAGGTGAACGCCGAGGACGGGGCCGTCCTTGGCCCGCACGACCTTGACGAGTCCGCTCGTGCCGATGATCTCGCTCTTGCCGTTGCCGGCGAGGTTGTACTCGTACGACACGACGCCCTCGGCGCCGTGCTTCTCGACCGCCTGCGCCTCGGTCAGGCCGACGGACGCGACCTCGGGGTGCGAATAGGTGACCTTGGGGATCTGCACGTCGGGGATGACGACGGGCGACAGGCCCGCGATCTCCTCCGCGACGAAGATGCCCTGCTGGAAGCCGCGGTGCGCGAGCTGCAGGCCGGGGACGATGTCGCCGACCGCCCACACGTGCTCGACCGACGTGTGCAGGCGCTCGTCCGTCACGACGAAGCCGCGATCGATCATGACGCCCGCCTCCTCGAAGCCGAGACCGGCCGTCGACGGGACCGCGTCCGACGGCGACCAGCAGGTAGTCCGCCTCGAAGGACGTGCCGTCCTCGAGCGTCACGCGTCACGGAGTCCGCGGTCTGCGCTGGCCGACTGGAACCGGACGCCGAGCGACTACTCGATGCCGCGGCGCCGGAACGCCCGCTCGAGCGCCTTGCTCATCGCGACGTCCTCGTTGGGGACGAGGTGGTCGAGCGCCTCGACGATCGTCACCTGCGGAGCCGAACGAGCGCCAGACGCTCGCGAACTCGACGCCGATGACGCCGCCGCCGAGGATCAGGACACGGGTCGGGCACCTCGTCGAGCTCGAGCGCCTGCTCGCTCGTCATGATGCGGCCGCCGATCTCGAGCCCGGGAAGCGTGCGGCTGTACGAGCCCGTCGCGAGGATGACGTCCGTGCCGCGGTACAGGTCGTCGCCGACGCGGACCGCGGGGCCGGCTTCGAGCGTCCCCGTGCCGGCGACGACGGTGATGCCGCGCGCCTTGACCAGGCCCTCGAGTCCCTTGTACTTCTTCGCGACGATGCCCTCGCGGTAGGCGCGGACGCCGTCGATGTCGATGCCGTCGAAAGTCGTCCGCACGCCGATGGCCGCGGCGTCCCGGGACACGTCGGCGACCTCTGCCGCGTGCAGCAGCGCCTTCGTCGGGATGCACCCGCGGTGCAGGCACGTGCCGCCGACCTTGTCCTTCTCGATCGAGCGCGACGGTCTTGCCGAGCTCGGCGGCACGCAGCGCCGCGGCGTACCCGCCGCTGCCGCCGCCCAGGACGACGAGGTCGAAGTCGTGATCGGTCATCGTGTCTCCTGTCCCGCCGACGAAGCGGATGAGCGAGCGCACCGTTGCGGCCGTGGGTCCCTTGTCGGTGAAGCCGAAACCGCCGCCCTTGTTCATGCCGACACCCGCGATGTCGAGGTGCACCCACGGGATGCGCGGCGCATCCGCCTCATCCGATGTGCGGCCGACGAAGCGCTGCAGGAAAAGGCCCGCGAACAGAGAGCCGCCCGCGGGGTCGCCGATCTTCGCGTTCTGGAGATCGGCGATGGGAGAGTCGAGCTCTTCGTTCATGTGCACCGGGAGAGGCAGCTGCCAGGCGAGTTCGCCGACCTGCGGCCGCGGCCGCAAGGTAGTCGGCGACCGCGTCGTCATCGCCCATGACGCCCGTGTGACGCGTTCCGAGGGCGATCGTGATGGCGCCGGTGAGGGTCGCGACGTCGACGATGACATCAGGATGCTCGCGGCTCGCCGCGACCAGGCCGTCGGCCAGGACGAGGCGGCCCTCGGCATCCGTGTTGAGAACCTCGACGGTCGTGCCGTCGAGCATCCGGAGCACGTCGCCGGGGCGCGTCGCGCGACCCGAGGGCATGTTGTCGGCGATGCAGAGCCACGCCGTGACGTGGACGGGCAGCTGCGAGCGTCGCGGCCGCGCGCAGTACCGCGAGCGCGGTCGCCGCGCCGCACATGTCGTACTTCATGCCGACCATCGAGGCGGCCGGCTTGAGCGAGAGGCCGCCGGTGTCGAAGGTGATGCCCTTGCCGACGAGCGCGACATGGCGGTCCGCGCCGTCGGGCGCGTAGTCGAGTCGCACAAGACGCGGCGGACGGTCGGATCCCTGGCCGACGCCGAGGATGCCGCCGATAGCCGCCGTCCGCGAGGTCCTTCTCGTCCAGCACCTCGACGGTGACACCGAGCTCTGCGACCGACTCGGCGGCGCGTGCTGCGAAATCGGCCGGACCGAGCCATTCGGCAGGCGTCGACACGAGGTCCTTCACGAGCGCGGCCGCTTCGGCGACGGCCATCGCCGAAGCGAGGGCGCCGGAATCCTGCGGCGCGGTGCCGTGCACGACGACGTGCGAGGCGCGCGGCTTGGGGGCCTCTGTCTTGTAGCCGTCGAAGCGGTAGCCGCCGAGCGCGGCCCCTTCGGCCGCGGCGCTCCACAGCGCGGGGTCGGCCAGCGGGGCGGCGACGGCGATCGTCGCGAAGCCCGTGAGCGTCCGGATGCCGGCTCCGACGGCCTCGCGGACGGCTGCGGCGGCCGGGTCGGCACCTGTGCCGACAACAGCGAGGGGGAGGGAGGTGCTCTCGGGCGCGTAGACGCGCACGAACGAGTTCGGGGAGCCCGTGAAGCCGACGGCGGCGAGCGATTCGGCGAGCCCAGGCCAGTCGGCGAGCGGTTCTCCCTCATCGAGCGGGGGCAGCGCAAGCAGGATCGCATCGGCGTCCGACTCTCTGATGGGGCTTGTGCGGTACTCGAGGTCGGGGAAAGCCATGGTCTCCATCCTAGAGATGGATGTTCGCTCTGAGCGGGATCGGTGCGACCCGGCGGTGCCGACGTGCTCGTAGCATGGAGGCATGCCCTTCACCGGTTCGCTCTACGAGCGCTCGGCTTCAGCGCCGATCGTTCCTCGGGGGCTGCCTCTCGTCATCACGCTGACCGGTTTCACGGATGCGGGCAGCGCTGTCAGCCAGCTCGTCGATCATTTCCGAGAAGAGCTCGAGCCCATTCCGCTCGTCCTCTTCTCGAACGACGTGCTGCTGGACTATCGCGCCCGCCGCCCCATCGTGACGTTCGAACAGGACCACTTGACGGACTACCGGCCACCGCGGCTCGAGCTCTCGCTCACGCGCGACGCGCTCGGCCAGCCCTTCCTCCTCCTCGCGGGCTACGAGCCCGATTTCGCGTGGGATGCCTTCACCGAGGCCGTCGTCGCACTGGCCGAGTCGTACGGCGTCTCATCTGTCACGTGGGTGCACGCGATCCCTATGCCCGTGCCGCACACGCGCCCGATCGGCACGACCGTGAGCGGGACGCGCAGCGAGCTCACCGAGGCGCACTCGGTGTGGCAGCCGCACACGCAGGTCCCCTCGACGGCGGGCCACCTGCTCGAATACCGGTTCGCCGAGGCGGGCGCCCGCGTTGCCGGGTTCGTGCTGCTCGTGCCCCACTACCTTGCCGACACCGAGTACCCGGCCGCCGCCCTCGCGGGCCTTGACAGCCTGGGCGTCGCGACGGGGCTCATCTTCGCCGGCGACGATCTGCGGGACGAGAACCGCGACTACATCGCGAAGGTCACCGAGCAGGTCGAGGGGAGCGAAGAGCTCTCGCGCATGCTGCACGGCCTCGAGGAGCGCTACGACGCGTACATGGCCGGCTCTACACTCGCGACCCCGATGATCCACACGGGAGACCTGCCGAGCGCCGACGAGCTCGCAGCCGAACTCGAGCGTTTCCTCGCGAGCAGACCGTCCGGCGACGAAGACAAGCGTCCCTGACGCATTCGCGCGGCGGGAATGCCTGGCACACCGAGCGCGTCGTGTCGGGGACTTCCCGCTCCTCGCGTCGTGTGGTATCGCACGACCACGAGTATGAGACAATGGATGGATCGACCCGTTGTCAACCGGTCCGCAGGCTCGTCCTGACGGTCTCGGGACTTGACAAGGGTCTTACTAGTGTCCGAAATCTCCCGAGGGCCCATGACGCGGGCCTACCGGCGAAAGGCGAACCGTGACCCCTGGCACGAAGACGACTGCCCGCTCCACTGCGGCGAAGGACACCGAGGCTGAAGCGACCGCCGCGGTCGAGGCGCCTGCGGCGAAGGCTCCCGCCAAGAAGGCTCCTGCGAAGAAGGCGCCCGCGGCGAAGAAGGCCCCCGCGAAGCCGAAGGCCGCGCCCAAGACGGCCAAGCGCGGCTCGAAGGACGAGGATCTCGACGGCGAGGAGCTCGAGGACGAGGTCGAGATCGAAGACCTCGACGACGCGGACGAGGCGGACGCGCCCGCCAAGGCGAAGGGACGCGCGGCCAAGGTCGTCGACGACGTCGAGCCCGCCGCCGAGGTCGAGGACGACGACGACGACGAGGAAGAGAGCACCAAGCCGGCGTTCTCCGAGCCGCTCCCCACGGGCGCGATCGTCATCTCTTCGTCGGACGACGAGGACGTGCCGGTCTACTCCACCCAGATCACGGGCGCGACGGCCGACCCCGTCAAGGACTATCTCAAGCAGATCGGCAAGGTGCCGCTCCTCAACGCGGCCGAAGAGGTCGAGCTCGCGATGCGCATCGAGGCGGGCCTGTTCGCCGAAGAGAAGCTGTCGCACATGTCGGCCGCCGAGAAGTCGAAGCAGCTCGGTCTCGACCTGCAGTGGGTGGCTCGCGACGGTCAGCGCGCCAAGTCGCACCTGCTCGGCGCCAACCTGCGCCTCGTCGTCTCGCTCGCAAAGCGCTACACCGGCCGCGGCATGCAGTTCCTGGACCTCATCCAGGAGGGCAACCTCGGACTCATCCGTGCCGTCGAGAAGTTCGACTACACGAAGGGCTTCAAGTTCTCGACCTACGCGACGTGGTGGATCCGCCAGGCGATCACGCGCGCCATGGCCGACCAGGCCCGCACGATCCGCATCCCGGTCCACATGGTCGAGGTCATCAACAAGCTCGCGCGCGTCCAGCGTCAGATGCTGCAGGACCTGGGCCGTGAGCCCACGCCCGAGGAGCTCTGCGCGCGAGCTCGACATGACCCCGGAGAAGGTCATCGAGGTGCAGAAGTACGGGCGCGAGCCCATCTCGCTGCACACGCCGCTCGGCGAGGACGGCGACAGCGAGTTCGGCGACCTCATCGAGGACACCGAAGCAGTCGTGCCGGCGGATGCCGTGGGCTTCACGATGCTGCAGCGTCAGCTCGAGTCGCTCCTGGACTCGCTGTCGGAGCGTGAGGCGGGCGTCATCCGCATGCGCTTCGGCCTCGGCGACGGCCAGCCCAAGACGCTCGACCAGATCGGCGACACCTTCGGCGTGACGCGCGAGCGCATCCGCCAGATCGAGTCCAAGACGATGGCGAAGCTGCGCCACCCGAGCCGTTCGCAGTCGCTGCGGGACTACCTCGAGTGAGCGGCGCGACCGGCAGCGGCATCCGGTACGCGCCCGCGATCCTCGTCGGCAAGCTCGCGCGTTTCGCGACGCGCCTGCGAGGCGGCGGTTCGGCGTTCCCGGGCTATGTCGCGAACCGGATGGCGCCGTCGCTGCTGCGCACGCTCGGCGGTCAGTTCCCCTACGGAGTCGTCTTCGTCCTCGGCTCGAACGGCAAGACCACCACGACGCACATGATCAGCGAGATCCTCCGGGCGCACGGCCTCAAGGTCTTCACCAACCCCACGGGCGCGAACCTGCCGCAGGGCGTCACGAGCGCCCTCCTGGCCGACGCGACCCTCACAGGACGCGTGCGCGCCGACGTCGCGGTGCTCGAGGTCGATGAGGGCTTCGCGGCCGAACTGGCCGACATCCTGGATCCTGCCGTCATCGTGGCGCTCAACGTCCAGGTCGATCAGCTCTACCGGTTCTACGAGACCGAGCGCGTCGCCGACATGATGCTCGACGCCGCGACGCGCGCATCCGGGCTCGTCGTCGTGAACCGCGACGACCCGTATCTCAGCAAGATCGACGCGGGCTCGCTGCGCGCGCCGGTCGCCTTCTTCGGCGCGTCCGACGCGGTCGTCGCCGCATCTGCCCACGGTCTTGTGAATGCGCTCGACACACGCAGCGGTGAGACCGGCATCGTCGCGCACGACGCGGCGAGCGAAGTCACCGCGATCTCGGGCCGCTCGGTCGAGGTGCGCCTGGGCGATGCCACGATCGGCATCACGCTTCCCGCACGCGGGCTGCACTACGCGGTCGACGCCGCGGCTGCGCTCAGCGCGTCGCAGCATGTGCTTGGCGCCCGTTTCAGCGCCGAGTCGGCCGCCGCGGGCTTCTCGGCGATGACTCCCGCCTACGGGCGCGGAGAGCTCGTGCCGCTGCGGCGCGACCCCGCGGGCGAGCAGGTCGAGTTCGTCATGTTCAAGAACGGCCCGAGCCTGCAGCTCAACGTCGATGCCCTCGAGGGCGCGCCCGAGCGACTCCTCATGGCGATCGACGAAGGCACGCCCGACGTCTCGTGGCTCTACGACGTCGATCTCGGCGCGTTCGACCATGTCGATGTCGTGACAGGCGAGAAGGCGCATCAGATCGCCCTGCGCCTCGCGTACGCCGGCATTCCGATCGGCACGGTCGAGCCCGACATCGAGAAGGCCGTCGAGATCATGCGCGGGTTCGCCCCCACCGCGGACGGCCGTCAGATCTGGTTCGTCAACTACGAGCTCATGATGCTCGGGCGTCGCATCCTCGGATACGGCGATCAGGAGGTGGCGCGCCGATGACCACGCTGCACATCGTTCAGCTGTACCCCGATCTGCTCGGCGTCACGGGCGACCGCGGCAACGTCGATGTGCTTGCCGCCCGGGCGCGCTTCGCGGGCCACGACGCCGTCGTCGAGCACGTCGGGATCGGTGATGCTTCGCCCGCCGAGGCCGACGTCATCGTGATCGGGAACGGCCCCCTTTCGGCGGTGCGCGCTGTACGCGATGACCTCGCCGCACGTGCCGAGTGGCTTGCCGAACGTCGCGCGGCCGGAGCATCCATTCTCGCCGTCGGCGGGGGAGCCGAGCTTCTGACCGACCGCATCGCGCTCTTGGACGGCGGTGTCATCGAAGGTCTCGGGCTCGTTCCGGCGCAGGTCGCCCGCACGCGGAGGCGCCGTGTCGGCTACGTCGTCGCCGAGACGGTCGACGGCCGACTGGTCGGCTTCGAGGACCACGCGTCGGAGTGGTCGCTCGCCGCGGGCGCCGACGCGGGCATCCGGTACGGAACCGTCGTCGCGGGCAACGGCGGCATCGCGGGCGGCTTCGAGACGATCGCGCAGGACGGCCTCTGGGCGACGAACGTGCAGGGTCCCGTCCTGCCGCTCAATCCGCAGCTCGCCGATGCGATCCTCCGGCGTGCGCTGGCGGGATGACTACCGTGTGACCGACGCGCATGCCGTCGTCGACGGACACGCCCGTGTCGCGCGCGCCGAGATCGAGCGCCTCGCCCCGAGCAAGCACTTCACCGCCATCGAGCTGTGACCCGGTTCCGGCGGTGCGCGCGGCTAATGTGGACCGCGTGATCCTGGCAGACCGCGCCGCGGCCGATCCGCAGAGCGCCCCTGTCGCGCGCATGTCGCGTGCGGCGCTCCGTGCCAACGCGGCGCTGCTCGCCGACGCAGGCATCGCGACCGTGGGGCTCGCCGCCGATGCGCTCGGCCACGGCCTGGACGAGGTCGCGGCGATCCTCGACGAGGCCGGGCTCGCTGCAGACGAGAGCGGCATCGACCACGCGGAGCTGCTCCTGGGCCTCGTGGCCGGCGCCGCGCCCGTCATGCGCCTGCGCGGCACGGTTCTGAGCGTCAAGCCGCTCAGAACCGGCGAGGGCGTCTCGTACGGCTATCTCCACCGCGCTGCGCACGACACCCGGATCGCGCTCGTCGTCGGCGGTTACGCGCAGGGGGTCGTCCGCGCACTGGGCGGCCGCGCGAGCGTCACGATCGCGGGAGAGCGGCACCGCATCGTCGGCCGCGTCGCGATGGACGTGTGCGTCGTGGATGTCGGCGAGGCTTCCGTCTCGCGCGGCGACGAAGCCGTCTTCTTCGGCGATCCCTCCCGCGGTGAGCCGGGCATCGCCGAATGGGCCGCGGCGACGGGGCTCTCGGCGAGCGAGCTCGTGACGACCGTCGGCCTGCGCGCGAGCCGGGAGTGGATGTGAACCCCGTTCTGCGCGTCGACCTCGACGCCTTCGCCGCGAACCTCGCCCGCATCCGCTCGCATGTCGAACCCGCCCAGCACATGCTCGTCGTGAAGGACGACGCGTACGGTCACGGGCTCGCGCCGATCGTCCGCCGTGCCTGGGACGAGGACGTGCGCTGGTTCGGCGCGTTCGACGTGCGCACGGGCGCCGATGTGAGGGCGATCGCCGGCCCCGAGGCGCGGATCTTCGCGTGGATCGCGGCGTCCGACGACGAAGTGCGGGCGGCGCTCGACCTCGATCTCGATCTGGGCGTCGGCGACCTGGAGCTCCTCGAGACCGTCGCGCGCCTCGCGCCGCAGGGGTCGCCGGCGCGCATCCATCTCAAGATCGACACGGGCCTCCACCGCAACGGCATCCGCCCTGAGGAGTGGGATGCCGCGATCCGCCGCGCGAGCGAGCTCGAAGCATCCGGAGCCGTCGTCGTCTCGGGGATCTGGAGCCACCTCGCCGAGGCGTCGGACGCCGAGGACGATGCCGCTGCCGCTGCGTTCGACACGGCGGTCGAGCAGGCTCGGGATGCCGGGCTGAACCCCGATGTGCTGCATCTCGCCGCGAGCGCGGCGTCGTTCGCGCGGCCCGAGTTCCGCGCCGGCATCGTGCGGGTCGGGGCCTTCGCGTACGGGATCCGTCCCTCGGGCGGCCCGGATGAAGCGACGCTCGGGATCCGGGGCATCGCGACGCTGTCGGCGCGCGTGCTCGGCCGCGATCCGGAGGGCGTGCGGATCGCGATCGGCTCACTGCACGGTGTGCCCTCGACGCTGACGGGACGCGTCAGCGTCGGAACGCCGGTCGGGCCGCGACGGCTCGTGCGCGTCGGGGCGACCGAGAGCATCGTCGAGGATTGGCTCGAGGCGCTCAGGGGCGACGAGGTCGTCGTCTACGGCGAGGGAGCGAGGTCCGCGACAGACCTCGCCGAGGCGATCGGAACGATCGGCGAAGAGATCGCGGTGCGCGTCTCTCCGCTCATCGAGCGGGAGTGGGTCTGACTCAGCGGTCCTCGATGAGACGTGCCGTCTCGTCGTGCCACGACGTCGCGATCGCGCGCAGCTTCTCTTCGTACTTGCGGCCGTGGTGGGCGCAGAAGAGCAGCTCACTGCCGTTGACCTCGGCGGCGATGTAGGCCTGCGCTCCGCAGGAGTCGCAGCGATCCATGGCGGACAGGCGGTACTCGAGGACGGCGGTGTTCTCGGCGGGTGTCGATAGCGTGTTCATCTCGTGCCTCCTCGTTGCATGTGTCGAGTGTTTTGCAGGTCTACAGATACAACCACGCGTTTGTTCGGAGAATGCCGCGAAGAGGGCACAGTTCGCTCAGCGCGTACCCCGAAGAGGTCTGCGTCGTGTCGAACACCCGGCGGGAGTGGGCGCGGATAGGCTTGAGAATTGTGACATCCGAGTATTCCGCCCACCACCTTCAGGTGCTCGAGGGACTCGAAGCCGTTCGCAAACGGCCCGGCATGTACATCGGCTCGACGGACTCGCGCGGCCTCATGCACTGCCTGTGGGAGATCATCGACAACTCCGTCGACGAGGCCCTCGGCGGGCACGGCTCGCGCATCGACATCCTTCTGCACGCCGACGGCAGCGTCGAGGTGCGTGACCGCGCGCGGGGCATCCCCGTCGACATCGAGCCGCGCACGGGGCTCTCGGGCGTCGAGGTCGTCTTCACGAAGCTGCACGCCGGCGGAAAGTTCGGCGGCGGCTCGTACGCGGCGTCGGGCGGCCTGCACGGCGTCGGCGCATCCGTCGTCAACGCACTCTCGGAGCGCCTCGACGTCGAGGTCGACCGCGGCGGCAAGACGTGGGCGATGTCATTCCACCGCGGCGAGCCCGGTGTGTTCGCGGGGCCAGAGCCCACTCGTCGTTCACACCCTTCGAGAAGAGTTCCGACCTGCGGGTCGTCGGCCGTGCACCCAAGGGCGTGACGGGCACCCGCATCCGCTATTGGGCCGATCAGCAGATCTTCACGAAGGATGCCGCGTTCAATCTGCGGGAGCTCGAGCAGCGTGCGCGCCAGACGGCGTTCCTCGTGCCCGGGCTCGAGATCGTCATCCGCGACGAGCGCGACCCGAGCGCCCCCGCTGAAGAGAACGAGCTACCGCTACGACGGCGGCATCTCGGAGTTCGCGGACTTCCTCGCCCCCGATGCGCCGATCACCGACACGTGGCGACTGACCGGTACGGGAACCTTCACCGAGACGGTTCCCGTCCTGCAGCCGACGGGCGCGATGGTGCCCACCGAGGTCGAGCGCGAGTGCCACGTCGACATCGCCGTGCGATGGGGGACAGGCTACGAGACGACGACCCGTTCGTTCGTCAACATCATCGCGACGCCCAAGGGCGGAACGCACCAGGCCGGGCTTCGACCTCGGACTCATGAAGGTGCTCCGCGCACAGGTCGACCAGAACGCGCGTCGCCTCAAGGTCGGCAACGACAAGCTCGAGAAGGACGACATCCTCGCGGGCCTCACCGCGGTTCTCACGGTGCGCATCCCCGAGCCGCAGTTCGAGGGGCAGACCAAGGAGGTCCTGGGCACTCCCGCCGTCCGCCAGATCGTCGCGAACGTCGTGTCGCGCGAGCTCGCCGCGCGCTTCTCGTCGTCCAAGCGCGACGACAAGGCGCAGACCGCGCTGCTGCTCGACAAGGTCGTGTCCGAGATGAAGGCGCGCATCTCGGCGCGCACCCACAAAGAGACCCAGCGGCGCAAGAACGCGCTCGAGTCCTCGTCGCTTCCGGCGAAGCTCGCCGACTGCCGCACGAACGACGTCGAGGCCTCCGAGCTCTTCATCGTCGAGGGCGACTCGGCTCTCGGCACGGCCAAGCTCGCGCGCAACAGCGAGTACCAGGCGCTCCTGCCGATCCGGGGCAAGATCCTCAACGTGCAGAAGGCCTCGATCTCGGACATGCTCTCCAACGCCGAGTGCGCCGCGATCATCCAGGTGATCGGCGCGGGCTCGGGTCGATCGTTCGATCTCGACGTCGCCCGCTACGGCAAGATCATCCTGATGAGCGACGCCGACGTCGACGGCGCCCACATCCGCACGCTGCTGCTGACGCTCTTCTTCCGCTACATGCGGCCGCTCATCGATGCGGGCCGCGTCTACGCCGCCGTGCCGCCGCTGCACCGCGTCGTCGTCGTCAATCCCGGCTCGAAGCCCAACGAGACCGTCTACACGTACTCCGAGCAGGAGCTGCACGCCCTGCTGTCGAAGCTCACCAAGGCCGGCAAGCGCTGGCAGGAGCCCGTGCAGCGCTACAAGGGGCTGGGTGAGATGGATGCCGACCAGCTCGCGACCACGACGATGGACCGCGCAGGACGCACGCTGCGTCGCGTGCGCATGCAGGATGCCGAGGCCGCGGCATCCGTCTTCGAGCTCCTCATGGGAACCGACGTCGGCCCGCGCAAGGAGTTCATCATCGAATCGAGCGCGCGGATGGACCGCGAGCGCATCGACGCCTGACGCTCACCACCCGTCGAGGTGCAGGACGTCGTCGAGGGGGCCGCGATGCGCCGGGCGGAAGTCGGTGCCGAGCGTGTACGCGACGGGCAGGAGGACGCCCTGACGGACGGTCGACGGGATGCCGAGGAGCTCTGCGATCTCGCGCTCGTAGGCGAGATGCAGTGTCGTCCACGCGCTGCCCAGGCCACGCGCCCGAAGCGCGAGCTGCAGGCTCCAGGCCGCCGGCAGCAGTGATCCCCACAGCCCGGCCTGATTGCCGGGAGCGAAGTCAGCCGACCCCGTGAAGATCGCGCCGATCACGAGCACGGGCACGTCGGCCATGTGCTCGGCGAGATAGTCGGCGCTCGTCGAGACGCGCTGCTGGACCGCCTGACGCGTCGGATCCGTATACGCCCTGGCACCGGAGGCGCGATAGCGCGCGAAGGACAGGGCGTAGAGCCGTGAGATCTCGGCCCGCTTCACAGGGTCTGTGACGACGATCCAGTGCCACGTCTGCGCGTTGCTGCCCGTCGGCGCCTGGAGGGCGACCTCGAGCGCTTCGCGGACGATCTCGAGCGGAACGGGTCGCTCGAGATCGAGGCGTCGTCGGACGGAGCGGGTGGTCGTCAGCAGCTCGTCGGGATCCAGCGGCAGCAGGTCGCTCATAACCCGACGATAGCGGGCGGAGGGAGAGGTCGGCGCTACTCGACAGTCGTGCCGATCGCGCCGATCACGCCGTCGAGCGGCGCTCCCGAGGCATCCCGCTTCGCACCGGACTCCGGGAGCGCGCGTGCGGCGCCGTCGGCGCCCACGGCACGCGGCTCGGTGCCGACCCACGCGAGCGTCACGGCGTCCTCGCCCTTGAGGAACCGCTGCGCACGCACGCCGCCGGTCGCGCGGCCCTTCGGCGGGAACTCCGAGAACGCAGAGACCTTGGCCGTCGCGGAGTCGGCGCCCGCGAGCGCCTCCGTGCTCCCGGCGACCGTCACCACGACGGCGTCGGGCTCTTCGGCGCCGACGACGCCGAAGAAGACGACGTGTTCGCCCGAGGTCAGGCGGATGCCCGCCATCCCGCCCGCGGAACGGCCCTGCGGCCGGACCGCCGACGCGTCGAAGCGCAGCAGCTGCGCGTCCGAGCTGACGAAGACGAGCTCGGTGCCGTCGGGCGCGGGCGCGGCTCCGACGACGCGGTCGCCGTCCTTGAGCGCGATGAGCTCGACATCGTGCTTGTTCGCGATCTCGCTCGCCGCGACACGCTTGACGATGCCGTGGGCGGTGCCGATCGCGACGACGGGCGACTCCGTGAGCGGCACGATCGCGACGACGTGCTCGCCCGGAGGGAGCGCGAGGTACTGGTCGGCGCGGGTGCCGGCGGCGAGCTGCACCGAGTTGCCGGGCACAGCAGGCAGATCGACGGGGGAGAAGCGGACGATGCGTCCGAGGCTCGTGACGGCGCCGAGGTCACCTCGTGTCGTGGTGTCGACGGACGAGCGGATCGCGTCGTGCTTCGCGCGGCGACTCGGGGGCACGATCCCGCCGTTCGGAGCATCGGCCGTGAGCGCGGCGCGCACCATGCGTCCCGTCGCCGAGAGGAAGACGCGGCACGGTGCATCGACGATCTGGAGGTCCGCCGTGGCTGCCGCGGCGCGTGAGCGCGGAGCGACGGGGCCGCCGTCGAGCAGCATCGTGCGGCGGGGCGTGCCGTAGGCCTCGGCTGCGGCATCCAGCTCCCGCGCCACCTGCGAGCGCAGCAGCACGTCGCTGCCGAGGAGCTCCTCGAGCTGTGCGATCTCGTTCTTGAGGTTGTCGCGCTCGGTCTCGAGCTCGACGCGCGAGAACTTCGTGAGACGGCGCAGCCGCAGCTCGAGGATGTACTCGGCCTGCAGCTGCGAGAGGTCGAAGACGTCCATGAGGCGCGCACGCGCCTGCTCGCCGTCGTCGGAGGCGCGGATGACCTGGATGACCTCGTCGATGTCGAGGATCGCGATGAGCAGGCCCTCGACGAGGTGCAGGCGCTCCTGCCGGCGCGCGAGGCGGTAGCGGCTGCGCCGCGTCACGACGCTCAGGCGGTGGTCGAGGTAGACCTGCAGGAGCTCCTTGAGGCCGAGCGTCTGCGGCTGGCCCTCGACGAGGGCGACGTTGTTGATGCTGAACGAATCCTCGAGCGGTGTCAGACGGTAGAGGTGCTCGAGCACGGCCTGAGGGTCGAAGCCCGTCTTGATGCCGATGACGAGGCGGAGCCCGTGGTGGCGGTCGGTGAGGTCGGTGACGTCCGCGATGCCCTGGAGCTTCTTCGCGTTGACGGCGTCCTTGATCTTCTCGATGATCCGCTCGGGGCCGACGAGGTAGGGGAGCTCCGTCACGACGATGCCCGTGCGGCGCGGCCCGAGCGGCTCGACCGAGACCTTCGCGCGCGTGCGGAAGCTGCCGCGGCCCTTCGCGTAGGCGTCCTTGATGCCGTCGAGCCCGACGATGATGCCGCCCGAGGGAAGATCGGGGCCCGGGACGAACTCCATCAGCTCTTCGACGGTCGCCTCGGGGTTGTCGAGCAGGTGGATCGCGGCGCCGACGACCTCGATGAGGTTGTGCGGGGCCATGTTGGTCGCCATGCCGACCGCGATGCCGGTCGTGCCGTTGACGAGCAGGTTCGGGAAGGCAGCGGGCAGGACCTCGGGCTGCTGGAACTGCCCGTCGTAGTTCGGGATGAAGTCGACGACGTCCTCGTCGAGGTTCTCGGTCAGCGCGAGAGCCGGGGCGGCCAGACGCGCCTCCGTGTAGCGCGGGGCGGCGGGGCCGTCGTCGAGCGAGCCGAAGTTGCCGTGGCCGTCGACGAGCGGCACGCGCAGCGAGAACGCCTGTGCGAGACGCACCAGCGCGTCGTAGATGGGGGCATCGCCGTGCGGGTGGAGCTTTCCCATGACCTCGCCGACGACGCGCGCGCTCTTGACGTGTCCGCGGTCGGGGCGCAGGCCCATGTCGGCCATCTGGAACAGGATGCGCCGCTGCACGGGCTTGAGGCCGTCGCGTGCATCGGGCAGGGCGCGCGAGTAGATGACGGAGTAGGCGTACTCGAGGAACGACCCCTGCATCTCGGTCGAGACGTCGACGTCTTCGATGCGGCCGTGGTCGACGGGGATGGCGGGGACGGTGCGGGATGCAGGCATGGTGCGGGAGAGGCCTCGGGTGACAGCGGTCCGGGTGGAGGCCGCCCGCCGTGTGCGAGACTGGCCCCGATGTCCCTCAGCCTACCCGCGGACCCGCCCAGCGCCCGGAGCCTCACCGGTGTCGTGCCGCAGCTCTTCCAGGCGCTCGAGGGTCGTTCCGACTGGTTCGCACCTGCCACGTCGGCGATCGTCCTCGTCGTCGACGGGCTGGGAGCGGCGAACCTCGGGGCACGCGCCGGGCATGCGCGATTCCTCGCACAGGCCGGCTCCAAGAAGGACGTCGCGCGGACGGTCTTCCCGTCGACGACGGCGACGGCGCTCACGAGCCTGCTCACGGGCGCCCCTGCCGGGCAGCACGGCATCGTCGGCTACCGGGCCCGTATCCCCGGCACGGATGCCGTGCTCAACCAGCTGCGGGGGTGGGACACCGACGGTCTGCCGCAGTCGTGGCAGCGCGCACCGCGTCTGGTCGCCGAGCGGCCGTCCTTCGTCGTCTCGAAAGCCCAGTACGCCGGTACGGGCTTCACCGAGGCCACCATGGGCGAGGCCGAGTTCGTGGGGGTCGCCGACCTCACCGAGCGCGCGCAGCGCGCGGCGGAGCTCGCCGCCCGGCATCCCGGCGCCTTCGTCTACCTCTACATGCCCGATCTCGACGCTGCCGGCCACAAGCACGGGTGGGAGTCCGACGAGTGGACGGCGGGACTCGAGAGGGTGGATGCCGCGGCCCGCGCCCTCGACGCGGCGCTCGCGCCCGGTACGGGCCTCGTCGTCACGGCGGATCACGGAATGGTCGACGTCCCGCGTCACCGGCAGATCCTGCTGGGGGAGGGCGACCGGCTGCTGGACGGAGTGCGTCTCATCGGCGGCGAGCCCCGCATGCTGCACCTCTACGCCGAGGGCGGCCGGGCAGACGACGTGCTCCAAGCGTGGCGCGAGGACGAGTCGGGCAGGTCGTGGGTCATGTCACGCGACGAGGCGATCGCGGCAGGACTCTTCGGGCGCGTCGACCCCGAGGTGCGGGGCCGGATCGGCGATGTGCTCGTCGCCGCGCGCGCCGGCATCGCCTACTACGACGACCGTGAGGCCGACAAGGCACCGCAGCGCATGATCGGACAGCACGGATCGCTCACGAACGAGGAGCGGATCGTGCCCCTTCTGCGCCTCGGCGCGTTCGCCTGACGCCGGTCAGTCGTCGCCCTTGGCGCCGAAGACGATCTCGTCCCACGACGGCATCGACGGACGGCCTTTGCGGCGTCCGGCCGCTTCTGCCACGGCGACCGGCTCGAGGCGGGCTCCGTCTTGGTCGGCCGGGGTCTCGTCGTAGCCCGGCTCGAGCGCATCGAAGAGTGCGACGGGAGTCGTCGAGCGCGCAGGCGCGGTCTCCTCCGTGCCGGGGAGCGGCTCGCGCTGACCACGGCGACGACGCAGGGCCTCGAGCAGATCGGCCGTCTCGGCCGACGTCACGGTGGGCTCCGAAGCACGCTTGATCGCCGCCTGCTGCACGGCGGGTGCCGTCTGCGGGGGCAGATCGGGGGTGTCGAGGTCGGCGTCGGGGATCCGGCGCGGACCGAACGCGCCGCTGTCGAAACGCGTGTCGTCCTTCTGCGACGTGGAGTCGAGTGCACGCAGGCGGGGGATCAGTCCTTCAGGCAGCGAACCCTGCCGCGAGAGCTGGGTCGCGTCGGAGTTCTGCGGAGAGAGTGTTCCGCGCCGCGGGTCGAAGCCCCAGCGCGCGTCGTGGTCGATCTCGTTCGCGGTGAACTCGAGCTTGACGATCCAGCCGGTCGGCTCCTTCCAGCTCGTCCAGCGCTCACCCGAGGCGCCCGCCTCGGCGAGCTTCGCGCGGACGGCCGAGCCGAACGTCGGGTGCGGGTCGCCGTCCAGGTCGGTCGCAAGCAGAACAGGCACTGCGAGGGCCTGGCCCACGATGTGCTCGCGCTCCGCGAGCACGGGGCGCTCGAAGCGGGCGACGTCCTCGACGCGGGTGCCGAGGAGCTTCGCGACCTCTTCCGCCGAGAGACCGGCACGGATGTGGGCCTGGATCTCGCGCGGGCTCGGCCGGTTGGCGGGCGTGTCGGCGTCATTCTCCGTGCGTCCCCTGCGCAGCTGCGCGCGCAGCGATTCATCGATGGCGAGAGCGAACCTCTCGCCCGACTCCGTCGCGAGAACGATCTTGTCGTCCTCGGTTCCGATGACTCTGAGCTGTTCCATGCGAAAAGCCCTCCGATCCAGCTGTATCCGCCCCATGCTGACACGTGCGAGGACCGTTCCCGGGGAATATCCCGCGCGTGCCGCGAGTTTCACGCGGAGCATGCCGCCGAAGGACCTACAGCATTTGCGAAATGACCTTCGTTCATGCAAACTAACGCCGCCCAAACAGGCTGAACGGCCCGGGCGGCACGACCACGAGACATTCCGGAAGTAGAGAAGCTGACGCATGGCCACCGATTACGACGCCCCCCGCAAGACCGAGGACGACAGCGAGTCGATCGAGGCTCTGAAGGAGCGCGTGCCCGACAAGCTGTCGGGAGCAGTCGACGTCGAGGATGCCGACAACCCGTCGGGTTTCGAGCTGCCCGGCGCCGATCTGTCGGACCTCGAACTCGATGTCGTCGTGCTGCCTCCCCAGGAGGACGAGTTCACGTGCGCGAACTGCTTCCTCGTGAAGCACCGCTCGCAGCTGGACCACGAAGCCCGCGACGGCGCGATCTGCACGAGTGCGCCGCCTGACCTGATCGCGGTTCAGTCCGCTCCGCGGGCGCGGCGCACCGCCGCTGCCACGCGATCGGGCGTACGCGACGAGACAACCCACGCGGGCGTCGGATCGTCGGGGTCGAGCACCGTGAAGACGGCGACCCCGTCGATCCCGCCCCGGATGACGTGCCACGATCTCGGGTCCAGGTTCTGACCGCGGGCGACGCGAGCCTCCTCGCCCGAGAGGATCTGCGCATCTCCGAGGAGATCCACGGGAATGCGCGCGCGGCCCGCGCGGAGCATGCCGTCCCGCACCTCGAGGGTCGGCGCGCCCGCCACGAGGAGTGCGACGATCGCGACACCCACGAGCACGCCCACGACGAGCGCGAAGGTCGCATCGATCGGCGCGAACACGAGGGCGGCCATCGGCGCGCACACAGCGGACGCCACGAGGACCCAGAGCGAGGGGCTGAGCCGCTCGCGGTAGAGGGCGCCGGTCGGCGCCCCGACGTTCGTGGATGACATCTGCACTACCCTCGATGCGTGACCGAAACCGTTGACGTCCTCATTATCGCTCCCGAGGCGCCCGTCTATGCGCAGCCCGGCGACGCGGGGGCCGACCTCGTCGCCGCCGAGAGCGTGCGACTCGAGCCGGGTGCCCGGGCGCTCGTGGGCACAGGCGTGCGCATCGCGCTCCCCGAAGGCTACGCGGCGTTCGTCGTGCCGCGCAGCGGTCTCGCGGCCAAGCACGGCATCTCGATCGTCAATTCGCCGGGGACCGTGGATGCCGGGTACCGCGGCGAGATCAAGGTCTCGCTCCTGAACACCGACACCGAGCACGCGTACGACGTCGCCGTGGGCGACCGCATCGCACAGCTGATCGTCATGCCCGTCTCGCGGGCTCGATTCATCCCGGTCGACGCCCTGCCCGAAAGCCTGCGCGGCGAAGGCGGATTCGGCTCGACCGGCTACCAGAAGGACGGAATCCTCTCATGACGGATGCCACTCCCACCCCCGACGACACCTGGACGCTCGAGGACCGCGCGACGAACGGCCCGTTCGACGAGTCCGAGGCGAACCCCGTCCGGCCCTACATCGATCTCGGCGGCATCAAGATCCTTCCGCGCGAGGGCCTCAACCTCCGTCTCGAGGTCGAGGAGCAGACCAAGCGCATCGTCGCCGTCGGACTCGACTACGCCGACTCCACCCTGCAGGTGCAGCCCTTCGCAGCACCGCGCTCGACGGGCCTGTGGGACGAGACGCGCGAGCAGATCAAGCAGCAGGTCCGTCAGCAGGGCGGCCGAGTCGAGGAGCGCGACGGCCCCCTGGGTCCCGAGCTCCTCGCCGAGGTCCCCGTCGCGGCCGGTCCCGACAGCGCCGCGGGCAAGCGGCTCGCGCGGTTCGTCGGCGTCGACGGCCCGCGGTGGTTCCTGCGCGGCGTGATCGGCGGCGCGGCGACGGCCGACGTCGAGGCCGCCGAGAAGGTCGAGGACCTCTTCCGCTCGATCGTCGTCGTCCGCGGGGGGACGCCGATGCCTCCGCGCGACCTCATCCCGCTCCGGATGCCGGCGACGCCGGGTACGGCGTGAGTCTCACTCCTCCGCCCGCGCCGCAGGACGAGCCCGCCGACGCGCAGCCCAAGGCTTCCGACATCCTCGGCGCCGCCCTCGGCGATGCCGCGCGGCGCGCAGGCCTCGACCCCGCCGACGCCAAGGGCACGGGACATGTCGTCTGGCGTGCGATGGGCGGCTGGCGCGGCATCCTCGAATCCGTCCTTCCCGGGCTCGTCTTCGTCGTGACATGGACGCTCACTACAACCCCGACCGGACGTCAAGAGCGGGAACCTGCCGCTGAGCTCGGTCTGTCGGTCGGTCTCGCGGTCGTCTTCACCGTCGTGCGGCTCGTCCAGCGCTCGTCGCCCGCCGCCGCGATCGGCGGGCTCGTGGCGACGGGCGTCGCCGCGGCGCTGTCGCTTCTCACCGGCCGCGGCGAGGACAACTTCGTCCCCGGATTCATCACGAACATCGCCTACGGCTCGGCGCTGCTCGTCTCGGCCCTCATCGGCTGGTCGCTCATCGGACTCGCGGTCGGATTCCTCATGGGGGAGGGCACCGCGTGGCGGCGCGACAAGCGCAAGCGCCGCGTCTTCTTCTGGCTCGCGATCGTGTGGGCCGGGCTCTTCGCGGCGCGCCTCATCGTCCAGGTGCCGCTGTATTTCGCGGGCGATGTGACCGCCCTCGGCACGCTCAAGCTCGTCATGGGGCTGCCGCTGTTCGCCCCGCTGATCGCGGTGACCTGGCTCGTCGTCCGGGCGCTGTATCCCCGCGCGCCGCAGAGTTCGGAGACGCGTCGCGGAGTGATACATTTATCTTGATATCAAGATAAATGTCCCACCTGCGGTGGTTAGGTGAACCTCACTAGCCACGACCGCACGGCAGGGGAAAGATGGGGATTGCGCGCCAGTGCGCTGCGCTCCGCCGCCGACGAAGGAGACCCACGTGTCCACGGTTGACAGCTTCGGTGCCAAGAGCACCCTGACGGTCGGCAGCACCGACTACGAGATCTTCCGCATCGACACGGTCGCGGGCTACGAGAAGCTCCCGTTCAGCCTCAAGGTGCTGCTCGAGAACCTGCTTCGCACCGAAGACGGTGCGAACGTCACCCGCGAGCAGATCACGGCACTCGGCTCGTGGGATCCCAAGGCCGAGCCCGACACCGAGATCCAGTTCACGCCCGCCCGCGTCGTGATGCAGGACTTCACCGGCGTGCCCTGCATCGTCGACCTCGCCACGATGCGCGAGGCCGTCACGGCCCTCGGTGGCGACCCCGACAAGATCAACCCGCTCTCGCCCGCCGAGATGGTCATCGACCACTCGGTCATCGCCGACCTGTTCGGCACCGCGAACGCGCTCGAGCGCAACGTCGAGATCGAGTACGAGCGCAACGGCGAGCGCTACCAGTTCCTGCGCTGGGGCCAGACGGCCTTCCAGGACTTCAAGGTCGTTCCTCCCGGCACGGGCATCGTGCACCAGGTCAACATCGAGCACCTCGCGAAGGTCATCTACGACCGCGAGGTCGGGGGAGTCCTGCGCGCGTACCCCGACACGTGCGTCGGCACCGACTCGCACACGACGATGGTCAACGGCCTCGGCGTGCTCGGCTGGGGCGTCGGCGGCATCGAGGCCGAGGCCGCGATGCTCGGCCAGCCCGTGTCGATGCTCATCCCGCGCGTCGTGGGCTTCAAGCTCACGGGCGACATCCCGGCCGGCGTGACCGCGACCGACGTCGTCCTCACGATCACCGACATGCTGCGCAAGCACGGCGTCGTCGGCAAGTTCGTCGAGTTCTACGGCGCGGGAGTGGCATCCGTGCCGCTCGCCAACCGCGCGACGATCGGCAACATGAGCCCCGAGTTCGGCTCGACGGCCGCCATGTTCCCGATCGACGACGTGACCCTCGACTACCTGCGCCTCACGGGCCGCAGCGAGGAGTCCATCGCCCTGGTCGAGCAGTACGCGAAGGTGCAGAAGCTGTGGCACGACGCGTCGCACGAGCCCTCGTTCAGCGAGTACATGGAGCTCGACCTCTCGACGGTCGTCCCGTCGATCGCCGGCCCGAAGCGCCCGCAGGACCGCATCCTGCTCTCGGAGGCCAAGTCGCAGTTCGAGGTCGACATCCTCAACTACGCCGCCGCAACGACGTCGGACGACATCGTCGACCTCGAATCGAAGCACTCGTTCCCCGCCTCCGACCCCGGCCAGGCGCCCGGCGACGAGCACGAGGAGACCCGCACCGTCCACATCTCGAGTGGCGGCCCTGCGGCGGCATCCAAGCCCGTCAAGGTCACGACGCCCGAGGGGCAGACGTACATCCTCGACAACGGCGCCGTCACGCTCGCGGCCATCACGTCGTGCACGAACACGTCCAACCCGTCGGTCATGCTCGCGGCGGGCCTGCTCGCGCGCAATGCGCTGGAGAAGGGCCTCACGCAGAAGCCGTGGGTCAAGACGACGCTCGGCCCCGGCTCCAAGGTCGTGACCGACTACTACGAGAAGTCGGGCCTCGACAAGGCGCTCGAGGGCCTCGGCTTCTACACCGTCGGCTACGGCTGCACGATCTGCATCGGCAACTCGGGACCCCTCATCGAAGAGGTCTCGGCCGCCGTCAACGACCACGACCTCGCCGTCACGGCCGTGCTGTCGGGCAACCGCAACTTCGAGGGTCGCATCAGCCCGGACGTGAAGATGAACTACCTCGCGTCGCCGCCGCTCGTCGTCGCCTACGCTCTCGCCGGGTCGATGCACTTCGACTTCGAGACCGATCCCCTGGGCAAGGACCAGGACGGCAACGATGTGTTCCTCAAGGACATCTGGCCCACGCCCGAAGAGGTGCAGGCCACGATCGACTCGTCGATCTCGCGCGAGCAGTTCATCAAGCAGTACGCGACGGTCTTCGAGGGCGACGAGCGCTGGAAGAACCTTCCGACGCCCGACGACTCGATCTTCCAGTGGGACGAGAACTCGACGTACGTCCGCAAGGCGCCGTACTTCGACGGCATGTCGATGGAGCTCACGCCCGTCGCGGACATCCGCGGTGCGCGCGTCATGGCGACGCTCGGCGACTCGGTCACGACCGACCACATCTCGCCGGCCGGCAACATCAAGGCCGGCACGCCGGCGGCGCAGTACCTCATGGAGCACGGCGTCGCGCAGAAGGACTTCAACTCCTTCGGCTCGCGCCGTGGCAACCACGAGGTCATGATCCGCGGCACGTTCGCCAACATCCGTCTGAAGAACCTGCTCGTGAGCGCGGTCAACGACGGCGCGATCGTCGAGGGCGGCTTCACGCGCGACTTCACCCGTGAGGGCGGCCCGCAGTCGTTCATCTACGACGCGTGCCAGAACTACCAGGAGCAGGGCATCCCGCTCGTCGTCTTCGGCGGCAAGGAGTACGGCTCGGGATCGTCGCGCGACTGGGCGGCCAAGGGGACGAGCCTGCTGGGCGTCAAGGCGGTCATCACCGAGAGCTTCGAGCGCATCCACCGCTCGAACCTCATCGGCATGGGCGTCGTGCCGCTGCAGTTCCCTGCGGGCGAGAGCTGGGAGTCGCTCGGCCTCGACGGCACCGAGATCGTCTCGATCACGGGCCTCGAGCAGCTCAACGAGGGCGTGACCCCCAAGACGGTGCGCGTCACGGCCGAACCGAGCGAGTTCTCGGCGCCGGGCAAGGCGACCGTCGAGTTCGACGCCGTCGTGCGCATCGACACGCCGGGTGAAGCCGACTACTACCGCAACGGCGGCATCCTGCAGTACGTGCTGCGCTCGCTCGTCTGATCAGTGGTGTGAGGGGCCCGGAGTGATCCGGGCCCCTCACGCGTGTTCATCCGCACGCGGCTCGGTCACGCCGCCCACGCATAGACTGGACCCCATGGCGCTGCTTCCCACGATCCGCCAACCGCGCGACCTCGATGCCCTCTCGAACGAGGAGCTCACCGAGCTCGCGGGCGAGATCCGCGAGTTCCTCGTCGAGAACGTCGCCCGCTCGGGCGGGCACCTCGGTCCCAATCTGGGCGTGGTGGAACTGACCATCGCGATCCACCGTGTCTTCGACTCTCCTGACGATCCGATCATCTTCGACACGGGGCACCAGTCGTACGTCCACAAGCTGCTGACGGGGCGTCAGGACTTCTCGCAGCTCCGCGCGCGCGGAGGACTCGCCGGCTACCCGCAGCGCGCCGAGAGCCCGCACGACGTCGTCGAGTCGTCGCACGCCTCGAGCTCGCTCAGCTGGGCCGACGGCGTCTCACGCGCCCTGACCCGCACCGGCCGCAAGGACCGGCACGTCGTCGCGGTCGTCGGCGACGGAGCGCTCACGGGCGGCATGACGTGGGAGGCGCTCAACAACATCTCCGACGACAACGACCGCAATCTCGTCATCGTCGTCAACGACAACGGTCGCTCGTACGCGCCCACGATCGGCGGAATGGCGCGGTATCTCAACCGCGTCCGCACGGCCGACGCCTACCTCAACCTGCACGAGGGGTCCGACACCCTCTTCCGCAAGCTCGGTCCTGCGGCGCGGGCCCTCTATCGCGGCGTCCGCGGCGGCACCCACGGCTTCCTGTCCCGGTTCACGAACAACACCGAGCTGTACTCGAACCTCGACATCAAGTACCTCGGTCCCGTCGACGGCCATGACCTCCCGGCGCTCATGGAGACGCTGCGGCTCGCCAAGGAGTACGGTCGCCCCGTCATCGTCCACGCGATCACCGAGAAGGGTCGGGGCTTCCAGCCGGCGCTCGACGACGAGGCCGACCAGTTCCATGCGGTCGGCAAGATCGATCCGGTCTCGGGGGCGGCGATCGGCGGGGGAGCCTCGCGCCCCGCGTGGACCGACGTCTTCGCGGACGAGCTCGTGAACATCGGCACCGACCGCTCCGACATCATCGCCATGACGGCTGCGATGCTGCGCCCCACGGGCCTCCTGTCGTTCGCGCAGAAGTTCCCCGACCGCGTCTACGACGTCGGCATCGCCGAGCAGCACGCCGTCGCGTCGGCGGCCGGACTCGCGTTCGGCGGCCTGCATCCCGTGCTCGCGATCTATGCGACGTTCATGAATCGCGCCTTCGACCAGGTCCTGATGGATGTCGCGCTCCACCGCGCGGGTGTGACGTTCGTCCTCGACCGGGCCGGTGTCACGGGCCCCGACGGCCCGAGCCACCACGGCATCTGGGATCTTGCGATGCTGCAGATCGTGCCGCACATCCGCATCGCGGTGCCTCGCGACGCCGAGCGCCTGCGTGAAGAGCTGCGCGAGGCCGTCGCGGTCTCGGACGCCCCGACGGTCGTCCGGTTCCCCAAGGGGAGCGTGAGCCCCGACCTGCCCGCGATCGAGCGACTCGAGGACGGCGTCGACGTGCTCTTCCGCTCCGACGCGCACGACGTTCTCATCGTCGGAATCGGCCCGATGGCGCACACCGCCGTCGACGTCGCCGAGCGCCTCCGCGCGCAGGGGATCGGCGCGACGGTCATCGACCCGAGGTGGGCCGTTCCCGTCCAGCCGTCGGTCGTCGAGCTCGCGGCATCCCATCGTCTCGTGATCACGATCGAGGACGGCATCCGCGTCGGCGGTATCGGCACGCGCGTGCGGCAGGTGCTGCGCGAGGCCGGGATCGACACGGCGGTCGACGAGCTGGGCGTGCCCGACGAGTTCATCGACCACGCGAGCCGTGAGCAGATCCTCGAGGACGCGGGCCTGACGCCGGCCAAGATCGCCCAGGACGTCGTCGCGCAGGTGCTCGGCACCCGCATCCCCGTCGCGCGCGGAGCGGAGACGACCGAGATCCCGACGCTCCCGGGATTCGCGCGCGAGAAGCGCGGCTGATCGCCCCTGCCCAGGCGGCGGGCCGCCGCCCGGTCGTGGGACGATCGAAGGATGAGCACCGCCAACCTCAGCCGGGAGGAGACCGCTGCGCGGTCGGCCTCCGTCGTCGTCCGCACCGCTCGGGTTGAGCTCGACCTGACGACGGCTCCGCGGGCCGACGAGAGCGGGTTCACGACCGTCAGCACGCTCGAGATCGAGACGGATGCGGCGCACGACGTCACGACCTGGATCGACTTCATCGGCGAGGCCGTCGACGCGGTCGAGATCGACGGCGCCACGCGCCCCGTCGAATGGGACGGCGCACGCATCCGGGTCGCGGGTCTGCGCGGTCGGCACACGATCCGCATCGTCGCGCGCGCCGCCTACAGTCGCTCCGGCGAGGGGATGCACCGCTTCGTCGACCCGGTCGACGACGAGACCTACCTGTACACGCACGACGAGCCCGCCGACGCGCGCCGGGTGATGGCGTGCTTCGAGCAGCCCGACATGAAGGCCCGCTAGACCTTCGTCGTGACGGCCCCGGCGGCCTGGACGGTGCTGTCGAACCAGGCTGTCGCCGTCTCGCGTGTGGAGGGCGGCGTGCAGCGCGTCGAGTTCGCCGAGACGCTGCCGATCTCGAGCTACATCACCTCGATCGCGGCGGGCCCGTACCACCGCGTCGCGAGGGAGTGGAGGCGGGGAGAGCAGACGGTGTCGCTGGGCGTCCTCTGCCGGGCGTCGCTCGCCGCGCACCTCGACGCCGACGAGATCCTCGAGATCACGGCGCAGGGCCTCGACTTCTTCACGGACGCCTTCGCGTACCCGTATCCGTGGGGCAAGTACGACCAGATCTTCGTGCCCGAGTACAACATCGGCGCGATGGAGAACCCCGGCCTCGTGACGTTCACCGAGTCCTACCTCTTCCGCGGGGCATCCACCGTCGCGCAGCGCGAGGGGCGTGCCAACACGATCCTCCACGAGATGGCGCACATGTGGTTCGGCGACCTCGTCACGATGCGCTGGTGGGACGACCTGTGGCTCAAGGAGTCGTTCGCCGACTACATGGGCGCGCACGCCACGGCTGCGGTGACCCGCTTCCCGACGCGTGGGTGACGTTCGCCGCGCGGCGCAAGGCGTGGGCGTACCAGCAGGACCAGCTGCCCACGACGCATCCCATCGTCGCCGACATCGCCGACCTCGAGGCGGCGAAGCTCAACTTCGACGGCATCACGTACGCCAAGGGCGCCTCGGTGCTCAAGCAGCTCGTGGCATTCGTCGGCGAAGAGGCGTTCTTCGAAGGCGCTCGGCGCTACTTCGCCGCTCACGCGTTCGGCAACACGACGCTGGAGGACCTTCTGCGCCACCTCGCGGATGCTTCGAGGCGCGACGTCCACGCCTGGTCGCGCGCGTGGCTCGAGACCACCGGGCATGTCGACGATCCGCGTCGATCGGGGCGAGCAGGGCGCTGTCCTCATCCAGACCGATCCGCGTCCGCACCGCCTGCGGATCGGCCTGTACGACCTCCGGGACGACCGTCTCGAGTTGGCAGACGTCGTGGAGGCCGACATCCTGGCCGAGCGCACGCCGCTCGGGGACCTCGGGGCTGCGGAGCTCGTGCTGCCCAACGACGGCGACCTCACGTACGCGAAGGTGCGGCTCGACGACGCCTCGCTGGATGCCGTCGAAGCGGCGCTGTCGACGATCGATGACGCCCTCGCCCGAGGACTCGTGTGGTCGTCGCTGTGGAACGCGACGCGCGACGGCGAACTGCCCGCGGAGCGATACCTCGCGATCGTGGGGCGCCATGCCGGGGCCGAGACGAACTCCGCGCTGCGTGCAGACGTGCTCGCCAACGCGGCGTTCGCGATCGCCCGCTACGTGCCGGACGAGCGCCGCGCGGGGGAGCAGGCGCGGTGGCTCGAGACGGCCTGGCGGCAGCTGAGCGCGGCGGAACCCGGCAGTGACGCGCAGCTCGCGTGGGCGCGCGCCGTCGGCTCCGCAGCCGCCCACGACGATGCCCGGGCCGACCACCTGAGGGGGATGCTCGCGGGGGCCGTCCCGGCGCCGGACGGCCTGACGCTGGATCCCGAGCTGCGGTGGGCATGGCTCACTGCGCTCTCGGCGACGGGCCACGCGACGCCCGACGACGTCGACGCGGAGCTGCGCCGCGACCCGACCGCGAAGGGACGCACGGCCCGCCTGACCGTCCTCGCCGCCCGGCCCGACGGCGGTGTCCGTGCAGCGGCCTGGCGCTCGGCGTGGGAGGACGCATCCCTCTCGAACGACCACCTCGACGCGACGATCGCGGGCGTGCGCGCGGGCGGCCGCCGCGACCTCATCGCCCCGTTCGACAGCGAGTACTTCGCGCGGATCCGGCGCGTCTGGAGCGAGCGCAGCATCGAGATCGCGGCGCGTCTCGTGCGCGGCCTGTTCCCCGAGCGCGACGCACTCGACCTCGTGGACGAGTGGCTGGCGCAGAACAGGGATGCCCCGGCGGCGCTGCGCCGCATCGTGGTCGAGCAACGCGATCACCTCGCGCGGGACCTGCGGGTCAGAGCCGCACAGCCGAGCTGAGAGAGACGCGGAAAGCGGAAGGGCACGCCCCGTGTGGAGCGTGCCCTTCCGAAGTGTTCCCGACGGTCAGCCGCCGATGCCCTTGATGACAGGGTGGTGGAACGTGTCGCCGAACGCGCGCTCGGACGCGCCCTCGCGGTCGAGGTAGGGGGATGCCCCGCCGTCGATGAACGGCCAGCCGGCACCGAGGATGAGGCACAGGTCGATGTCTTCGACCTCGGGCACGACCCCCTCGTCCAGCATGATCTTGATCTCCTCCGCGAGGCCGTCCTGCACGCGGCGCAGGATCGTCTCGGCCGACGTGGGCGTCGAGCCTGCAGCGGGCTTGAGGACCTTCTCGGCGGCCTTCGTCCAGCCGATCACACGGCCGGCCTTGTCCTTCTCGACGACCTCGGGCAGCTCCGCGAGCGCGTGGAAGTTCTCGTTGGCGTAGAAGCGGTCGGGGAAGGCGCGCACCATCGTGTCCTGCACGTGCGCCGCGACCTTCCAGCCCACGAGGTCGATGAGCTGGAACGGGCCCATCGGCAGGCCGATCGGTGCGAACGCCTTCTCGACGTCGGCGATCGGCGTGCCCTCATAGACGGCACGAGCGGCCTCGCCCATGACCTTGGCGAGCAGGCGGTTGACCACGAATCCGGGTGCGTCGGCGGTGAGGACCGCGTTCTTGCCCAGGTTCTTGGCGACCACGAACGCCGTAGACAGCGCGGCATCCGAGGTCGAGGGCGTCTTCACGATCTCGATGAGCGGCATGACCGCGACCGGGTTGAAGAAGTGGAAGCCCACGAGACGCTCGGGGTGCTCGAGCTTCTCGCCGATCTCGGCGACCGACAGCGATGACGTGTTCGTCGCGAGGATCGCATCCTCGGCGATGATCTTCTCGATCTCGCCGAACACGGCCTGCTTGACGCCGACCTCTTCGAACACGGCCTCGATGACGAAGTCGCAGTCCGCGTAGAGGCTCTTGTCGGTCGTGCCCGTCACGAGCGCGCGCAGCCGGTTCGCCGAGTCGCCGTCGAGGCGGCCCTTCGCCTCGAGCTTGCCGATCTCGTCGTGGATGTACGCGACGCCCTTGTCGACGCGCGCCTGATCGAGGTCGGTGATGAGCACCGGCACCTGCAGCTTGCGCACGAACAGGAGCGCGAACTGGCTGGCCATGAGGCCTGCGCCGATGATGCCGACCTTCGTGACCTTCTTGGCGAGCTCGCGGTCGGGCGCGCCGACGGGACGCTTCGCGCGCTTCTGCACGAGGTCGAAGGCGTACATGGATGCCGCGAACTGGTCGCCCGTGACGAGGTCGGCCAGCGCCTCGTCCTCGCGGGCGAAGCCCTCGGCCTTCGTGCCGCCCTTGGCCTTGTCGAGCAGATCGAGCGCCACGTACGGCGACTTCGGCATCGTGCCGATCCGCGATTCGAGCATTCCGCGGGCCATCTTGATCGCGATGGGCCACTTGGTGAGGCGCTCGATCTTGCCGGGCTCGTTCTTGCGCTCGACCTTGATCTTGCCGGTCAGCACGCCGTCGGCCCACGCGAGCGAGTCCTCGAGGTAGTTCGCGGCGGGGAAGATCGCGTCGAAGATCCCGTAGTCGAACGCCTGCTGCGGCTTGAGCATGCGGTTCTGCTTGAGCGGGTTCGAGATGACGACCTCGAGCGCATTCTCGATGCCGATGAGGTTCGGCAGGAGGTAGGCGCCGCCCCAGCCGGGGATGATGCCGAGGAACACCTCGGGCAGCGCGATCGCGGCGGCCGAGGCATCCACCGTCCGGTAGGACGAGTTCAGCGCGATCTCGAGGCCGCCGCCGAGGGCGAGGCCGTTGACGAAGGCGAAGCTGGGGACGCCGAGCTCGTCGAGCTTGCCGAACACCATGTGACCGAGCTGCGCCACGAGCTTCGCGTTGGCCTTCGAGCCGACCTTCGTGATGTCGGAGAGATCGGCGCCGGCGGCCAGGATGTACTGCTTGCCGGTGATGCCGACGGCCTGGATCTCGCCCGCGGACGCGCGCGCCTGCAGCGCGTCGAGGGTCTCGCCCAGGAGCGCCATCGTGGCAGGTCCGAGGGTGTTCGGGCGCGTGTGGTCACGGCCGTTGTCGAGCGTGATGAGCGCGAGCACCTTGCCCGAGGGCAGGCGGACGTCACGCACGGTCGACGTCGTGATGACCTCGTCGTCGGTGAGGGCCAGGATGGGGGAGAAGTCGACGCCTGCGTACTGTTCGGAGACGGTCTTCGCCATTACTTCTTCTTCTTTCCGTCGTAGTGCGGGTTCTCCCAGATGACCGAGCCGCCCTGTCCGAGGCCGACGCACATCGCGGTGAGGCCGTAGCGGACGTCGGGGCGCTCGGCGAACTGCGCCGCGAGCTGGATCATGAGACGCACGCCCGAAGCGGCCAGCGGGTGTCCGAGCGCGATGGCGCCGCCCCACTGGTTCACGCGCGTGTCGTCGTCGGCGATGCCGAAGTGGTCGAGGAACGAGATGACCTGGATCGCGAAGGCTTCGTTGAGTTCGAACAGGCCGATGTCGTCGATCGTGAGACCGGCCTTCTTGAGGGCCTTCTCGGTCGAGGGGATCGGGCCGATGCCCATGATCTCGGGCTGCACGCCTGCGAAGGCGAACGAGACGAGCTTCATCTTCGGCGCGAGGCCGAACTCCTTGACGGCGCCGCCGCCCGCGAGGAGCGACATCGTCGCGCCGTCGGTGAGGGGCGACGACGTGCCCGCCGTCACGCGACCGTGCGGACGGAACGGGGTCTTGAGGGCTGCGAGGTCCTCCATGGTCGTCTGGGGACGACGACCCTCGTCCTCGGTCGCAAGCCCCCACGCGCCGTCGGCGTCCTTGATCGCGACCGACACGAGGTCGGGCTGGATCTTGCCGGCATCGTACGCGGCCTGTGCCTTGTGCTGCGAGAGCATGCCGAAGCGGTCCGACCGCTCCTTCGTGAGGTGCGGGAACCGGTCGAAGATGCGCTCTGCGGTGACGCCCATGTTGAGCGCGCCTGCGTCGACCATGCGTTCCGCGACGAAGCGCGGGTTCGGGTCGGCGTTGGCTCCGATGGGGTGGCGGCCCATGTGCTCGACGCCGCCCGCGAGGGCGAGATCGTACATGCCGACGCCGATCGACCCGGCCATCGTCGTGACGCTCGTCATGGCGCCTGCGCACATGCGGTCGATCGCGAACCCGGGCACGGTCTGGGGGAGTCCCGCGAGGATCGCGACGGAGCGACCGAGGGTCAGCCCCTGGTCGCCGGTCTGCGACGTCGCGGCGATGGCCACGTCGTCGATCCGCTCCGCAGGAACGCCGGGATTGCGCTCCATGAGACCGATGGTCGCCTTGACGGCGAGGTCATCGGAGCGGGTGTTGAAATACATGCCCTTCTCGCCGGCGCGACCGAAAGGGGTACGCATGCCGTCGACGAAGAAGACGTCCGAATGCTCGGCCACTCTGCCTCCAAAAGTATGGGATGCACCCAGCCTAGGGAGGCCGCGCGGACGCGCGAAAACCGGTGGGGGAAACCTACGAAGCGGTTTCGGGCGGTTCGGACGCTGCTTGCACGGAATCTACAAAGGCATCCGCGATCATCTGTGCAGTTTGCTCAATCTGCCAGGGTCGGGCGCCGAGATCTGCCAGGGCGCCGGCGATGGATGCCGCATCCAGCGGCTCGGGCGGCGACCACGCGAGGCGCCGCAGGCTGTCGGGTGTGAGCAGGTTCTCGGTCGGCATGTTCAAGGCCGCGGCGCGTTCCTCGACGAGCGGCCGCGCGGCCTTGAGCCGGGCATCCGCTTCGGGGTTGCGATCCGCCCAGGCGCGTGGCGGCGGGAGGCTGTCGCCGCCGGAGGCACGTTCGAGGGGCAGGACGGTCTCGGCTCGACCCGCCTGGATCGCGTCCCACCAGCGGTCGAGCTGCGTGCGGCTGGCTCGGCCGTTGAACTCCTTGACGGCGGCGAGGTCCTGCTTGGTGGCGGGGTTCGCCAGCACCGCCGCCACGATCGAGCGATCGGGCACGAGGCGTCCGGGCGAGATGTCCTGCGCGCGGGCGAAGTCCTCGCGCGACTGCCACAGGGCGCGGGCCACAGCGAGCGCCTTGCGCCCGCGCACCGTGTGCAGACCGCTCAAGCGGCGCCACGGCTCTTCTCGGGCAGGTTTCGGCAGTCGCTCGAGGGTCGCCTGGAACTCCTCGGCGGCGAACTCCGTCTTTCCCTGCTCTTCGAGCTCTGCCGCGAGGACATCCCGCACATCGACGAGGTGCTCCACGTCGAGCGCCGCGTACTCGAGCCAGGACTGCGGGAGCGGCCGGGTCGACCAGTCGGCCGCGGAGTGCGCCTTGGCGAGCGTGATGCCGAGGGTGTCCTCGACGACAGCACCGAGCCCCACGCGCTCATGTCCGAGAAGCCGCGCCGCCAACTCGGTGTCGAACATCCTCTTCGGCAGAAGATCGAGCTCGCGGAGCGAGGGGAGATCCTGGCTCGCGGCGTGCAGCACCCACTCCTCGTCGCCGATCGCCTGCTGCAGAGCGGAGAAATCGCCGATCGGGGGCGGATCGAAGAGGTAGACCCCCGCGCCGCGGCGGAAGACCTGGATGAGATATGCGCGCTGCGAGTACCGGAAGCCCGACGCGCGCTCGACATCGACCGCGACCGGACCCGTGCCTGCCAGAAGCTCGAGCGCGGCGCGCTCGAGTCCCGCGGCGTCGGCTATGACCGTGTAATCAGCCACGCGCCGACCTGCGAACTCCGAGCATCGCTATTCCTTCCGATCCAGGCGGCAGCCCCGCGAGCATGCAGACGAGCTCGGCCCACGCTTCGACGTGTGGCGTGAGGGGACCCTCCGGAGACCATGATGCACGCAGTTCGATCTGCGCGCCGTCGCCTTCCGCCGAGAGCGAACCGAACCCCTTCGAGATCGTCTTCGTCGCGGTGCCCGCCGCCGAGTGGAACGTCGCGCCGCGGGAGGCGAGGGCGTCCGTCAGCCACGCCCACGCGACATCCGCGAGCATCGGATCGACGCCGATGTCGTGCTCGAGCGGAGCCTGGGCGAAGCACACGATGCGCCACGCGCCGTCCCATGCCGACTGGCCTGCAGGGTCGTTGAGCAGGATGAACCGGCCGGTGCCGAAGGCGGAGTCGTCCTCGCCCGGCTCGGGGCGCACATCGCCGGCGAGAGCCAGACTCGACGGCGCGAGACCTTCGGGTGCAGGGATCTCACGCACCGTGAGATCCTCGCGGAAGACAGCACCGCGCACCTGGTCGGCCGCGAGTGCGAACGACACCGGAAGGGCGGGGGGAGGCAGCCTGGCCACGCCGACAGACTAAAGTGATGGCTCGATGCTCACTCCCAGGCGCGCCGCGAATCGCAGCGCATCCCCCGGTCTCGTCGCCGGCGTTCGCGTCGCGCTCACCCTGCTGAGCGTGGCTCTCGTCGGCGCTCTGGCCCTGCTCGGCCTCGTCTCGGCACGTCTCGCCCGCAGGGTGGTGACGCCGGCGGGCCGCACACCCGACACGCGCATCCTCGCTCTCGACACGACGGCGCAGACGATCACGCTGAGCCGCACGCCCGATACCGTGCTTCCCGGCCGCTACGGCCTGTTCACGACGGGGACGTCCGACTACGTCAAGCTCGGCTCGGTCCTCGCCCAAGACGAAACGAGCGTCAAGCGCAAGCTCCTGACGCATGTCACCTCGGAGAGTCGGCTCAGCCCCGACGCCGCCTTCAGCGGGTGGTACTACCAGCATCCCGACGAGCTGCATCTGCCGTACTCTCCCGAGCTCATCGGCTCGGCGGTCGGCCCGTGCCCAGCGTGGCTCTTCCCCGCGGGCGACGGCGATACGTGGGTCATCCAGATCCACGGGCGCGGCACGACCCGCTCCGAGTGCCTTCGCGCCGTGCCCGTCTTCCACGGACTCGGGATCACGACGCTCGTCGTGTCCTACCGCAACGACGGCGAGGCTCCACGCAGCCGGGCGGGCACGTACGGCCTCGGCTCGACCGAGTGGCGCGACGCGGATGCCGCCGTCTCGTTCGCCCGCCGACGGGGCGCGAAGCGCATCCTGCTCATGGGCTGGTCGATGGGCGGTGCGATCGCGCTGCAGGTGTCGCTGAACTCCGCGCACCGCGACCACATCGTCGGGATCGTCCTGGAGTCGCCCGTCGTGGACTGGCGGATCGTGCTGGACTACCAGGCCAAGCTCATGCACGTCCCGACGGCCGTGACCGACATCGCGATCGAGGCACTGCAGCACGACTGGGCGAACCCCGTCACAGGGTCAGGGGCATCCATCCCGTTCGACAGCCTGAACGTCGTCGCGCGCGCGGCCGAGCTGCGCCATCCCATCCTCATCCTGCACAGCGACGACGACGGATTCGTGCCGTCCGACGCGTCGCACGATCTCATCGTGGCGCGACCCGACCTCGTAGAGCTCCAGGTGTTCGAGGTCGCACGTCACACGAAGCTGTGGAACTACGACCAGCAGCGGTGGACCGACAGCATCCGGTCGTGGGTCACGGCGCACGCGCTCGCACCCGAGGCGGACGCCGCGCAGGAGTGAGTCAGCGCGCGCGCTTGGTCTGGACCTGGCGCTTCGCGCGGGCGAGCATGCCGGTCATGCCCGAGATGCGCAGCGGCGAGACGGCGCGCGTCAGGCCGATGCTCTGCGGATAGTCGTCGGGGATGCCGAGCACTTCGTCGGCCGAAAGACCCGAGATGCCCTGTACGAGGATGCTCGCGAACCCGCGCGTCGTCGGAGCCTCTGCGGGCGCCGTCGCGTGCATCGTGACGGTGTCGTCCGCATCGACGTCGATGACGATGTAGACGGGGGACTGGCACTCCACGACGCGTTCCTGCAGCTCGGGGTGGCCTTCATACTCGGCAGGGATCGCCGGGAGCTCCTGCGAGAACTCGAGCAGCAGCTGCAGCCGATCGGGTTCGTCGAGTTCGAGGAACTCGTCGCGGATCTCGGCGAGAGCGTCGGGGAGGGTCGTCTCGGTCATCGCATCGATTGTCCCACGGCGAGGGATGCCGCGGCTCGGCACGGCCGGGCCCTCCGTCAGCGCGCGGGCACCTCGCCGGGCTCGGACCCGGTCACGATCGGCACGCGCACGGCGCTGCCCCACTCCGTCCACGAGCCGTCGTAGTTGCGCACGTCCGAGAATCCCAGCAGGTGCTTGAGCACGAACCACGTGTGGCTCGACCGCTCGCCGATGCGGCAGTACGCGACGATCGAGTCGTCGTCCTGCAGGCCGACCTCGCCGCGGTAGATCGCATCGAGCTCGGCGCGGGTCTTGAATCCGCCGTCCTCGGCGACGGCGCGCGCCCACGGCACGCTGTCCGCGGAGGGGATGTGCCCCGCCCGCAGCGCGCCTTCCTCGGGGTAGGCGGGTGCCGACGTACGCGAGCCGTTGTACTCCTCGGGGGAGCGCACGTCGATGAGGGGACCGGCGCCGAGGTGCGCGAGGACGTCCTCCTTGTAGGCGCGCAGGACGGAGTCGTCGCGGTCGACGACGGGGTAGTCCGTCGCGGCGCGCGTGGTGGCGTCCGTCGTGAGCGGGCGACCCTCGGCGATCCACTTGTCGCGGCCGCCGTCGAGCAGGCGCACGTCCTCGTGTCCGAAGAGCGAGAACACCCACAGGGCGTAGGCGGCCCACCAGTTGTTCTTGTCGCCGTAGATGACGACGGTGTCGTCGCGCGCGATGCCCTTGCGGCTCATCAGCTCGGCGAAGCCCGCGCCGTCGACGTAGTCGCGCACGACGGGGTCGTTGAGCTCCGTGTGCCAGTCGACCTTGACGGCGCCCGGGATGTGGCCCGTCTCGTAGAGCAGCACATCCTCGTCGGATTCGACGACGACGAGCCCAGGCTGCCCGAGGCGCGCCTGGAGCCACTCGCCCGTCACGAGCCGGCCCGGCTCGGAGTATTCGGCGAACTTGGGGGATGAGGTGTCGAGTTCGACGGACAAGGCTTGCTCCTCGGGTCGGTTGCGGCGTCGGAAGGCTGAAGTGCGACGGCATAAGGTGGAATCGCCCTACCGAGCCTAGGTTCGCCAGCGGGGGAGGGCGCCGAATCCGTAGGACTGTTACGAGGATCCATGCCCACGACGCCGACCGGCATCGTCCATCTTGCCGACCGCGCCCCGCAGCTGACGGGCGCCGAGATGGTGGCGGCCCTCGTCCCGCCTCCGCAGTTCGCCGACGCGAGGTTCGAGACGTACCGCGCCGATCCGGCCTACCCGTCGCAGCAGGCCGCGAAAGACACGCTCATGGCGTTCTGCGGCGTCGGAGCCCCCGCCGCCAAGGCCGGACTCTTCCGCCGCGCCAAGCGTGCGCCTGAGCTCAAGCCCGGCGTCTACCTAGACGGCGGCTTCGGCGTCGGCAAGACCCACCTGCTCGCCTCGGTCTATCACGCGCTGCCTGCCCGGCGGAAGTACTTCGGCTCGTTCATCGAGTACACCGCGCTCGTCGGCGCCATGGGGTACAAGAACACGGTCGACCTGTTCCGCGGGGCCGATCTGCTGTGCATCGACGAGTTCGAGCTCGACGACCCGGGCGACACGATGGTCATGACGCGCCTGCTGGGCGAGCTCGTCACGTCGGGCACGCGGCTCGCCGCGACATCCAACACCCCGCCCAACGCCCTCGGAGAGGGACGGTTCGCGGCGCAGGACTTCCTGCGCGAGATCCACGCGATGGCATCGAGCTTCGAGACGCTGCGCATCGACGGCACCGACTTCCGGCACCGCGCCGTCGACGGGCACGCGATCGCGCTGACAGACGCCGAGTACGAAGCGGCGACCGCGGATGCCGCGACGCGGGGCCTCGCGTCGGACGACGCGTTCGGCTCGCTCGTGTCGCACCTCGCGCACGTGCACCCGTCTCGCTACATCCGCCTCATCGAGGGTCTCTCGCAGGTGGGTCTGCGCGACGTCGCGGAGTTCACGGACCAGTCGGCCGCCCTCCGCTTCGTCGCCTTCATCGACCGCGTGTACGACGCACAGCTGCCGATCCGCGCCACGGGGATCACGTTGGATCGCGTCTTCCCCGAAGAGATGCTGGCCGGCGGCTATCGCAAGAAGTATCTGCGCGCGATCTCGCGTCTCGTCGCCTCCACGCTCTCCTGAGTGAGCCGGATCCGCCACTCGGAGCGGATCAGAGGCATCCCGAAACGTGATGTTTACCTGCACGCGAGCGACGTAACCAACGCGAAACACGGGATGCATGCCACCCGAAATCCTCCGTCGCGAGACTGGGCTTCCCGAGAGAGTCGTACCCGATTCCGATTCCGATTCCTCGGGACCTCGAGTAACACGACACATGGATGAGGACTCTCATGGATAGCGGAAATCTCGCCTGGTCCGTCGCGGCGACGGCGCTGGTGCTCTTTATGACGCCCGGCGTGGCGTTCTTCTACGGTGGGCTCGTCAAGGCGAAGAGCGTCGTCAGCATGATGATGATGAGCTTCGGCGCTCTGGGCCTGGTGAGCGTTCTGTGGATTCTGTACGGATTCAACATGAGCGCCGTCGACAGCCCCTGGGCCTTCGCGGGCAACCCGTTCTCGGACTTCGGTCTCGCGGGTGCCGACAGCGACACGCTCGTCGGCGTCGCGTACGGCGCGACGTTCGCGATCATCACGGTCGCGCTCATCTCGGGCGCCATCGCCGACCGGGCGAAGTTCGGCGCCTGGATGATCTTCGCGGGCCTCTTCGCGACGCTCGTCTACTTTCCCGTCGCGGCCTGGGTCTGGGGCGGCGGCTGGGTCTACAGCCTCGGCGAGACCTTCGGCTTCTCGACCAACGTCATCGACTACGCCGGCGGCACCGCGGTGCACATCAACGCCGGTGCGGCAGCGCTCGCGCTCGCGATCGTCCTGGGCAAGCGCATCGGCTTCCAGAAGGGCGTCCACAAGCCGCACAACGTGCCGCTCGTGCTGCTCGGCGCCGCCATCCTGTGGTTCGGCTGGTTCGGCTTCAACGCCGGCGCGGAGGGCACCTTCGGCCTCCTCGGCACCGAGGACTCGAGCGTCGGCCTCATCGTCATCAACACGATCGGCGCGACGGCAGCGGCCATCATCGGCTGGCTCATCATCGAGAAGATCAAGGACGGCAAGGCGACGTCGGTCGGCGCCGCATCGGGTGCCGTCGCAGGTCTCGTCGCGATCACCCCGGCGTGCGCCAACCTGACGCCCGGCTGGGCTCTGGTCCTCGGTGTCGTCGCCGGTGTCGTCTGCGCCCTCGCGGTCGAGCTCAAGTGGAAGCTCGGCTTCGACGACTCGCTCGACGTCGTGGGCGTCCACCTCGTCGGCGGCCTCATCGGCACGATCTACCTCGGCTTCTTCGCGACCGGCACGGGCCTGTTCCTCGGCGGCGGCTGGGAGCAGCTCGTCCTGCAGGTCATCGCGGCCGTCGGCGTCATGGTCTACTCCTTCGTCGTCGCGCTCGTGCTCGGCTTCGCGATCGAGAAGACGATCGGCTTCCGCGTCAAGAACGAGGACGAGATCGCCGGCGTCGACACGGCCGTGCACGGCGAAGAGGGCTACGCCCTCGCCGAGCAGGCCTGATCACTCCGACACACAGCACGACGAGGGCGCCGCGGTTCGATCGCGGCGCCCTCGTCGTGCATATGGCAGGGTTGCGGAGTGCCTCGATCCGGCTTCCTCAGCGTCCTCAGTCGCCTGTTCCGCCCCGCGAGCGTCCCGGCGCGGGATGCCACCCCCGGCCGGACGGGCGCGACCGAGACCTTCGAGGTCGAGCCTCCCGGCCCGAACGGCCTGCGCATCACGTACGCACCCTCGATCGACGGCGACCCCGATGCGGGCGAGATCGTCTGGACGTGGGTTCCCTACGCCGAGCGCGACGGGCGAGGCAAGGACCGCCCCGTGCTGGTCGTCGGGCGCCAGAGCGCCGACCGGGTCTACGCCGTGCGCCTCACGAGCAAGTCACACGAGGGCGACCGCGACTTCCTCGGCGATCGGGCCGGGACCCTGGGATGCCCAGGGCCGGCCATCGTGGGTCGACATCGAGCAGCTCTACAGCGTGCACGCCCGCGGGATGCGCCGCGAGGCATCCGCGCTCGATCTCGAACGCTTCGTGCGCGTCGCCGACGCGCTGCACCGTCGCTACGGCTGGCCCGTCGGCGACTGAGCGCACGATCGCGGCCCGCGTGGACCGGCGGTGTCCCGGGGGTCCGCGGGGCGCGCCGAGGTTGAGCTAGCTGAGCGCGGTGACGGGCGCTCCCGCGAGGACGAGCCATGCCACGACCGTCCCTCCCCATCCGGCTCGCCGCAGATCGGGCAGCAGCGCGATTCCGATCGAGAGGAACGACAGCGCCGCCAGTCCCTGTTTCCGACACGCCCATGAGCGAGCCGGGATCGTGTTCCCGCAGAGACCGGGAGATGAAGGTGTGCGGCTACGCGGTGGCGAACGCGCGGGCGCGCGGCTACCGCGAGCCGGTCGCTCGGAGCGCCGAGGACGTGATCCAACGCTCGAAGCGCGATGCCGAGACTTCACGACGGGAGCCACGGACGTGGGCATCGACGAACTCTGCGATCTGCAGGAGCGCCTCGCGTCCCTCGGGCAGGAAGGACGAGAAGAGCGGCCACACATGGACCATCTCCGGATATGCCCGATAGTCGAACTCGACACCCTCGGCCGCAAGTTTCGCAGCGAGCGCCTCGGAGTCGTGGACCAGGGCTTCGGTCGTTCCGACGAGTATCGCAACCGGGGGCAGTCCGCTCAGATCTGCCCGGAGGGGAAATGCCCACGGGGCTTCACTCGGCGCGCGGTCACCCAGGTAGTAGCGCGCCGCCTGCTCGAACCCGTTCCTCGGCAAGGGTTGGTCGGTCTCTGCGCGAGAGCCCATGCTCCCACCGGCTGCGGAGAGGTCGATCCATGGCGATACGAGTACGTTCGCAGCGACGCGAGGCTCCCCGCGGTCCTGCCTCGCGAGCATGCATCCGAGGGTGAGTCCTCCTCCGGCGGAGTCGCCAATCACGAACGTGCTCTCCGCACCCACCTCGCGGACGGCCTCGGCGATCGCGACGAGTGAATCCTCGATCGCCGCCGGGTAGGGATGCTCTGGCGCGAGGCGATACTCGGGAACGAGCACTCGCGATCTCGTCACGTAGGACACGTAGGCTGCGTATGCGCGATAGCCCGCGGCCGATCCGATCCAGTATCCGCCACCGTGAAGCATCACACCGACGCGATCCGGCGGGCCGGGGATCGAATCGACCCACCATCCAGTGACCCCATCCCGCTCGAACGCGGTGATCTCGACAGCGTCGGGAATGGGGAGTTGTGCGAGCATCGATTCGTACCCGTCGCGGCGCTCGGCGGGTGTCCCCTCGACGTGCGGGGGGAGCGCCTCGTGGAGCATGCGGGCTGCTCGTTGAAGTGGAGTCTGGATCGCCATTCGACCTCGTCTTCTCAGGATCAGAACAATGGTGCCAGTGATCCGGGCCCCGACACGTATGCGCACCTCACCGCGCCCACAGCTCGCAAAGCTCTCGACGGCCTCGGCGCGGAAATCGGACTCTGACCAAACGATCGGGTCAAACGGTGGGGTCAGACCGTGCCCACGGCCCGCTCCGGGACCGCTCATTCTGGCCGGAAACGCGTCATTCCGCGGATGTATGTGGTGGGCGATACCAGACTCGAACTGATGACCTCTTCCGTGTGAAGGAAGCGCGCTACCAACTGCGCCAATCGCCCAAGATCCCGCAGGATCGAGTCCCGATGCTACCGGATGCCGGGGGCGCGGGCGAATCCAGGGGGCGACACGCTCGGGCGTTCACGGGTTTGGCGCGTCGGAAATCTTGGGCTAAAGTTGCACGAGTGCCCGGAGCGATCCGGAAACGCGGATGTAGCGCAGTTGGTAGCGCACAACCTTGCCAAGGTTGGGGTCGCGAGTTCGAGTCTCGTCATCCGCTCGAGTGCTGGATCCCTCTCCGGAGGAGTCCATGGCATGTGGGGTAAAACCACGTGGTGGCGTGGCCGAGCGGCTAGGCACCGGCCTGCAAAGCCGTTTACACGGGTTCGAATCCCGTCGCCACCTCCACTCCCGGTCCCGACCGGATGCAACACCTCGGGCGATTGGCGCAGCGGTAGCGCGCTTCCCTGACACGGAAGAGGTCACTGGTTCGATCCCAGTATCGCCCACACACCAAATGCCAGATGAGGACCGGTTTTCCGGTCCTTTTCTGATTCCGCTACCAGTTGAACTCGGTTCCTGGCTATTTCGAGCACAGCGCTTGGCGCGGCTGGGCTCTCTCGTCGGGCCTTTCGCGGGCACCGAGCGTGACGTGCTCCGAGGACGCGAAAGCGGGCGGAGAGTGGAGGTCAGCTCTCTCCGCCCGCATGGACACTAGCCCTCGTTGGCTAGATGACTTCTCCGTTCCCCGTGTGCTTCCACGTTTCGCAGACGCGGCATCCGTATCCGACCACTGCCCTGTGCTCCTCGTTGTTCGGGCAGGCTATCTCCGACTCGAATGTGGCATTCTCCGTCATCTGGCGTCCTTGTGTAGGTGGACTGGTCATTGATGAGGGAAGTACCCCTACTACGGTACGGACGCCTCCGACACACACGGGGGCTATTCGCTGCGAGCGGAAACGCCGATCCGATCGGGCGTTATCCGCTACACCAGGGTCGTCATTCAAGCTTGAGCGCAACAGCGAGGGTCACCGCCTCTCGCGGGCGCTGACGCGACGTTAGTCTCTGACGCATGGACCCGTCCGACATCGTCGTGCCACTCGTGACTGGCGCGGTTGCTGGTGGCGTCGTCGCGATCGTGGCTCAGATGCTGCAGGGTAGGCGGGATCACAAGCGGTGGAAGCAGCGAACGCGGCTCGACGCCTCAGTCCAGTTCATGGCCGCGGCGGATCGCTACATGGGAACTGTACTCGACCCGAAGCCGAGCACCGAGGAGTATGAGGAGATCGTGGAGACGTGGCAGCGCGCTATCGCCACCGTCGAGGTGCTCGGCCCGCCCGCAGTCAGCAGCGCGGCCAGCGCGTATCGCACCGCGCTGCAGTCATCGCACTCAGAAGGCGGACGCCACCCGCTGTACGAACGTGAGCGGATCGCAGCCCGGCAGGCCTACGTCGCCGCCGTTCGGAAGGCCACGGGACTGAACTAGTTCACACCCCCGCCGTCAGCAGCGCCGCGACCTCGCCGATCTCCGAGAGGTCGACGTGCTGCCATGGCCGCTCGTTGGGCCGCGCTCCGCTGAGCACGCCCCAGCCGACCAGGCCGTCGATGTCGGTCATCGAGCGCAGGTGGCCGGGCACCCCGAGAAAGTCGCGCACGCTGAGCATCATCGCGCTCTGGCCGACGCCCCGCGCCTGATCCACGGTCCGATCGCATCGAGGGCACAACACGCCCCTCGATGGGCTCGGACATGCCGCGTCCGCCGATCGTCTCGCTGTGGCCTCGAGGTAAACCCATACGCGCATCCGCGAGCGGCGGCAGCGCCTCCCACGACCCGATGCCGCACAGCATGCACCCGGTCGGCTTCCCGCGCTCGTCCAGCGCGACCACTGGCACCCCCGCCGCCGCAGGGCTAAACACGCTCCACTAGGTTGAGCGGCATGCAGATTCCCATGCCTGACGAGCCTCTCTACTGGGTCCTGACCATCACCATCTGGCTTCTCGGGGTGGTGGTCACCCTCCTCCTCGCATACCTCGTCATTCGGCTCGCGATCACCCACGGCATGCTCTCGTACTCCCGCCAGCTCGAGGAGCAACGCCGCCTGCCCGTCTACCGCAACTAACCCCGGTCGTCATCCGACAAGGTCGCGGCGAGACAGGGTAAACGTGGCGAGTGCGACGAGCAGTGCAGACCCGCACCACAGCGCCGTCAGTCCCGGGAAGTGCCAGCCTGCGGCCAGCGGGTGATGGCCGAAGGCCCACTCGTACGGGGAGAAGAGGCGAAGCCAGTCGAGGTCGTCGCTGTTGTTCGCGACCGCTTGCAAGACGTAACCGACGACCGCTGCGCCCGCTCCGGCGCCGAGGCCCCAGGCGCGTCGACCCGAAGCCGCCCCGGCCGCGAACGCAGCGGTCGCTGCGAAGCACCCGAGCCCCACCCAGGCGGCGGTGGCGGCAGCGAGGTTCCCGGGGTCCAGATCGAGTTGCCCGGGTCCGTTCAACCCCCACACCAGCAGATAGGCGAGGAGGCCGAGCAGCACGAGCTTCACGAGGAGGGCCGCGGCGGCTTCCAGAGCATATTGGGCGCGTCCGACTCCATGGGCGAGGGTGAGTTCGAGGAGGCCGCTCTCCTCGGCGGAGCCCGTATACGCAGCGCCCCACGCAACTCCTGCGATCGTGATGAGCACGAACCCGATCAGACCGAAGAACGTTGCTTGCACGTAGCCCGCGCCGGAGGTGATGTCCTGATAGCCGATCGTGCGTACGAGCTCCGGGGGGAGTGAGCTGAGCAGCTTGCTGAGCTCGGGGGACTGCATGGCGGGGTAGAGCGGCAGGTAGAGCAGGGCCGCCGCCGCAAGCCCGAGCGACCACCACAGTTGACCCCGCCACCCGTGCTGCAGCCACATGCGCAGGATGGGCAGCGGAGGGGGTCGCCACCGGGCGGAGCCGTGTTCGTTCATGCGGTGTCCGCATCAGGGGAGTAGAGATCCAGTACCGACTCCTCCAAGTCCGGCTCCTCCACAATGAGGTCGGTGATCGTCCCCTCGGCGATCGCGCGGATGACAGGATCGATCTCGCCTCGCACCGTCGCCGAAACCCGCACGGTTCCGCCGGCCGCATCGAGGTCGAGATGCTCCACAGAAGCGGCGCGCGAGAGCGCCGTGCGGAGCAGTTCCGCTGAGACCCCCGCCACCGTCGCCCGGAGGTGTCGGACCCCCGCGAGCCGCAGCGACGCGACCGGGCCTTCCGCGACGATCCGACCCCGCGCGAGGACCGCGACATCGTCGGCCGCCTGCTGGATCTCACTCAGCACGTGCGAACTGAGCAACACCGTCTGACCGGCGTCGCGCGCCTCCCGCACCAGGGCGAGAAATTCTCGCTGCACGAGCGGATCCAGCCCACTCGTCGGCTCATCGAGTACCAGAAGCGCGGGGCGATGCATGAACGCTTGGACGATCCCGAGCTTTTGTCGATTGCCTTTCGAAAGGGCATGCACCGGCCGGGCGAGGTCGAGCCCGAGCCGCTCGGCGAGCTGCTCGATCGAGCCCGGAGCGACTGGCCCGCTGATCTCCGCGAGGCGATCCAGCATTCTGCGACCGGTGGGGCGGCCCTCCAGCCGCAGGTCGCCGGGAATGTAGCCGATCTCTCTCCGCAGCGCGGCACCGCCCCTCCGGGGCGATTTCCCCAGCACTGCGATCTCACCGGAGGTGGGGCGGATGATGTCGAGGAGCATCCGCAGTATCGTCGTCTTCCCCGCGCCGTTGGGGCCGATGAGACCGAACACGCAGCCGGTTTCGACCGTGAGGTCCAATCCGTGAACCGCCGTGTGTGCGCCGTAGCGCTTCTGCACACCCCGAGTCTGGATCGCCGTGCTCATAGCGGCACGCTAGACCCGCTGGCTCGCGGGCATAAGTGGGAGCGATGCGGCGGCAGGCTCCGCGGAGCAACTGGTATCACGGCATCCCCGCTGCGCTCCTTCACCGTGCCATCCCCGACCCGGGCGATGCATCACGGAAGGATCGGTCATGGACTACTGCACCTACACCGTGGCCGACCGTCTCGAACACCAACGAGCGGCGGCCCTGGACCGCGAGAACGAGCTGCTGCGCAGCATGGCTGATCGAGGGATCAGCATCGCTCCCGCTCGCCCGGTCGTCGATGCGCTCCACGCGATCGGCGTGTGGTTCCGCACCCGGCCGCGCGCGCCGCGGCTTCGCACTGCGCACTGAACGGCGCGTCCTCGCGCTCGCGAAGCACGCTGACGCGGGTGGGACGTCGTCCACGCTGCCGGGCTCTGCGGTGCCGGTACGCTGGTGCCGTGACACCCGGACGCGACGACGACGCCCTGAGCTGGTCGGGAGACGACGACCCGACCCTCGACGTCGGCACATCCCACGGGGACGCGGAGGAGCCGGAGGCGGATGCCCCGCTCGCGCTTCCCGACGGCTTCACGCCCGTCGGACGCGGCAGCGACACGGTCGGCCGCATCGACGTCGACGGCACTGTGACGATGCCGGGGGAGCGCGTGCCCATGAGCAACGCCATGCTCATCTCGCTCGGCCTGTTCGGCGGTGTCTACCTGCTCTACGTCATCGGATGGATCATCGGCGGGCTGCGGCTCGGGGGCACGGCCGTCTTCCTCGTGAGCGCCGTCGCGTACCAATTCGGCCTGTGGCTCGCGGTCCTTTCCCCGGTCTTCTGGTTCGTCGCCGTGTACGTGCTCACGAGATCGTCCGCGCGCGTGGGTGCGGATCGCCTGGCTGTTCGCGGGGGCGCGCGCTGCTCATCCCGTGGCCCTTCATCATGACGGGGGCGGTGGGACGATGACCGAGTCGACGGATGCCGCGCCCCGCCGCACGACCGCGATGCCGACGTGGCTCATCGTCACGATCGCCGGAGTGTTCGGGCTCGTCTACGCGTACGCCGTGTGGAACGCGGTCGCCTTCCTCATCGATCAGGCGAACGGAGCGCTGGGCCTCAACCGGCGGGACTGGGCGGTTCGTGCTGCGCGGGCGTCGTCTTCCCCATCGTCGGCGTTCGGCGTCGCGTTCGCCCTCGGCTGGCGGCGCAGGCAGGGCCGTTCGCGCTCGTGCTGCTCGCGGGACTCGGGCTCGTCGCGGTGTTCTGGCTCGACATCGTCGCGTACGCCGCCGTCGTACGGCGCCTCGCTGCTGGGCTGAGCCGGCCGCCCATCGCGGGGCGTCACACGGTCAGGACGGATGCCGCGCCCACGATAGGCTGGGCACGGCCTCGCCCCCATGGCGTGCGGCGTGGCATCCGCTCCCGCGCGCGCAGCGCTTGTCCCGCGCATTGTCGCGCACCGCCCCTAAGGATCCATCCGTGACGAAGCCTGTCGTGCTGATCGCCGAAGAACTCTCTCCCGCCACGATCGACGCGCTCGGTCCGGACTTCGACGTCCGCAACGTCGACGGCACCGACCGTCCCGCGCTGCTCGCGGCCCTCGCCGACGCGAACGCCGTGCTCATCCGCTCGGCGACGAAGATCGACGCCGAGGCCATCGCCGCCGCTCCCGTGCTGAAGGTCGTCGCGCGCGCCGGTGTCGGCCTCGACAACGTCGACATCAAGGCGGCGACGACCGCCGGCGTCATGGTCGTCAACGCGCCGACGTCGAACATCATCTCGGCCGCCGAGCTGACCGATCGGCCACATCCTGAGCCTCGCCCGCCGCATCCCCGCCGCGCACGCGTCGCTCGCGCAGGGCCAGTGGAAGCGCAGCGCCTACACCGGCACCGAGCTCTTCGAGAAGACCGTCGGCATCATCGGCCTCGGCCGCATCGGCGCGCTCATCGCCGCGCGCCTGCAGGCGTTCGACATGCGCGTCATCGCCTACGACCCCTACGTCACCAGCGCCCGCGCCCAGCAGCTCGGCGTGCAGCTCGTGACGCCTCGACGAGCTGCTCGAGCAGAGCGACTTCATCACGATCCACATGCCGAAGACGCCCGAGACGACCGGCATGATCGGCATCGAGCAGTTCCGCCTCATGAAGCCGATCGGCGTACGTCGTCAACGTCGCACGCGGCGGGCTCATCGACGAGGAGGCGCTGTACAAGGCGCTCACCACCGGCGAGATCGCCGGCGCGGGCCTCGACGTGTTCACGACCGAGCCTCCCGTCGAAGGCGGCTCCGCACGCATGCTGCTCGACCTCCCCAACGTCGTCGTCACGCCGCACCTCGGCGCGTCCACCGACGAGGCGCAGGAGAAGGCCGGCGTCTCGGTCGCCAACTCCGTGCGTCTCGCGCTCGGCGGCGACCTCGTGCCGGACGCGGTCAACGTCGCCGGCGGCATCATCGACCCGTACGTGCGCCCCGGCATCCCGCTCGTCGAGAAGCTCGGCCAGATCTTCGCCGCGCTCGCCCGCTCGCCGCTCACGTCGCCTCGACGTCGAGGTGCACGGCGAGCTGCAGGCGTACGACGTGCAGCGTGCTCAAGCTCGCCGCGCTCAAGGGCGTCTTCACGAACATCGTGAGCGAGACGGTGTCGTACGTGAACGCGCCGCTGCTCGCCGAGCAGCGCGGCGTCGAGGTGCGCCTGCTCGTCGACGACGATCAGCGACGAGTACCGCAACGTCATCACGCTGCGCGGCGCGCTGTCGGACGGCTCGCAGCTGTCGGTGTCGGGCACGCTCACCGGCACGAAGCAGATCGAGAAGCTCGTCGGCATCAACGACTACGCGATCGAGCTGCCGATCGAGAAGCACCACATCGTGATGCTCTACACCGACCGCCCCGGCATCGTCGCGGTCTACGGTCAGAAGTTCGGCGAGGCGGGCATCAACATCGCCGGCATGCAGATCGCCCGCGACGCGGCGGGAGGCCAGGCGCTGTCGATCCTGACCGTCGACTCGCCGGTCCCGGACGACGCTGCTCGACGAGGTGCGCTCCGCGATCCAGGCCGACCTGTTCCGCGCAGATCGAGATCACCGAGTCCTGATCGCGCGTCGAGTCGCGCGCCGGATGCGCGACCTTCGACGAGGGCGATGAGGGCCTTCATCGCGGCGCCCCGTCGGCACGGGGCCGGGCACCGAGCCGCCCGCGAGCGCGTTGTTGAAGTAGAGGCCGTCGCTCACGAGCATCACGAGATCGAGCGCTGTCTCGTCCTTCGCGTGCGGGCGGATGGCGTCGGCCCACTGCTCGCGGACGTCGCGCAGCGCGTCGCTCGCGGCGGCGTTGCCGCCCTGCGCGAGCCGCGAGGCGGCGATGATCGCCCGGTCGAGCGGGTCGTTCTGCATGACCGAGGAGCGCAGGAAGTACGCGACCGCGCCGTCGGGGCCGCGTTCATGATCGCGTCGATGTCGGCATCGACGAGCGCCGCTCAGCCGTTCGATGAGTCCCGCCTCGAGCGCGTCCTTCGAGGCGAAGTGGTAGAGCAGGCCGCCCTTCGAGACGCCGGCCGCGCGGGCCGTGGCATCCATCGTCGCCGCTCGCTCGCCGTCGTCGATGAGGATCGCCTCGAACGCGTCGAGCACTCTCTCGCGGGCGAGGGGAGGGCGGCTCATGGGCTCGATCGTATCGACGAGGCGTGCGATCATCCTGATACTATACCGGCTGGACGGTTTAGAAACTAGGATGCACATGACCACCGAGACGATCACCGCAGCGATCCGCGCCGAGCAGACGCGCAGCGCGTCGGCTGGCGCGGCTGGGTGGCGCTCGTCGTGCTCATGCTGCCGGTGCTGCTCGTCTCGGTCGACAACACGGTGCTGAGCTTCGCGCTGCCGGCGATCGCGCTCGACCTCGAGCCGACGAGCGCGCAGCAGCTGTGGATCATCGACGCCTACCCGCTCGTGCTCGCGGGCCTGCTCGTCACGATGGGCACGCTCGGCGACCGCTTCGGGCGGCGCCGGATGCTGCTGATCGGCGCGACCGGCTTCGCGACCGTGTCTCGGTGCTCGCGGCGTTCGCGCCCACCGCCGAGCTGCTGATCGCCGCCCGCGCCGGCATGGGCGTCTTCGGCGCGATGCTGATGCCGTCGACGCTCTCGCTGCTGCGCAGCATCTTCACCGACCGCGACCAGCGCCGCCTCGCGATCGCGATCTGGGCCGTCGATGTTCTCGGCCGGGCGCGGCGCTCGGTCCGATCGTCGGCGGAATCCTGCTCGAGCACTTCTCGTGGGGATCGGTGTTCCTCATGGCCGTGCCCGTGCTCGTCCCGCTGCTCGTGCTGGTGCCGCTGCTCGTGCCCGAGAGCCGCGACCCGAACCCCGGACGCATCGACCCGCTCGAGCATCGTGCTGTCGCTCGCGACGATGGTCCCGATCGTCTACGGCGATCAAGGAGCTCGCCGTCGACGGCGTCGCCAGTCGACGCGCCCGGTCTGCGTTCGTCGTCGGCTCGTGCTTCGGCGCGCTCTTCGTGCGCCGGCAGCTGCGCGCCCGGACGCCGATGCTCGACATGCGGCTGTTCCGCCACGGCGACCTTCAGCGGCGCGCTGCTCGTCAACCTGCTGAGCGTCATCGCACTCGTCGGGTTCCTCTTCTTCGTCGCGCAGCACCTGCAGCTCGTCGTCGGGCCTCAGTCCCATGCAGGCGGGGCTCGCGCTCGTTCCCGGGCTCGCCGCGATGATCGTCGCGGGACTCCTCGTGGTGCCGATCGCCAAGCGGGTCTCGCCGCGCGTCGTCGTGCCCGTCGGCGCTGGTGTTCTCGGTGCTCGGCTACGTCGCTGGTCGCTTCGCGACCGGGCCGAGACGGTCTCGCGCCTGCTCATCGTGCGCGTTCGTCTCGCTCGGCATCGGCATCGGCGCGGCCGAGACCGTCTCGAACGAGCTGATCCTCGCGAGCGCGCCGCCCGCGAAGGCCGGGGCGGCCAGCGCCGTGTCCGAGACGGCGTACGAGCTGGGCGCGGTGCTCGGCACGACGATGCTCGGCGGCATCCTCACCGCGCTCTACCGCGCGAACCTCGTCGTTGCCGGCCGGGCTGCCGGCCGATGGCGGCCGCGGCCGCGCGCGAGACGCTCGCCGGTGCGGTGCACGCGGCCGACGACCTCGGCGGCGCGCTCGGCGCAGTCGCTGCGGGATGCCGCGGCCCACGCGTTCGACGCCGGTGTCGGCGTCGACGGCGCTCATCGGGGCAGGGCTCGTCGTGCTCGCGGCCGTCGTCGCGGCCACTACCCTGGCGAACTGAGCCGCCGCTCCACGGCCGCGCCGACCGACTGGAGCGCACGTGCGGCGCCCAGCCAAGGAGAGCGATGTCGCGCGCGCATGTCGGTGTCGTGAAGCTGGCCGTCATCCCCGGTGACGGCATCGGTCCCGAGGTGATCGCCGAGGCGGAGAAGGTGCTGGATGCCGCGACCGCAGGCAGCGGCATCCGCTTCGACAAGACCCGCTTCTCGCTGGGCGCCGCGCGCTTCCTCGAGACCGGCGACACGCTCACCGACGCCGACCTCGACGCGATCAAGGCGCACGACGCGATCCTGCTCGGCGCCGTCGGCGGAGTGCCCGGCGACCCGCGGCTGAAGGACGCGAACATCGAGCGCGGGCTGCTGCTGAAGCTGCGCTTCGAGCTCGACCACTACGTCAACCTGCGCCCGTCGAAGCTCTACCCCGGCGTGCCCGGCCCGCTCGCCGCGCCCGGCGACATCGACTTCGTCGTGGTGCGCGAGGGCACCGAGGGCCCGTACGTCGGCAACGGCGGCTCGATCCGCCGCGGCACGCCGCACGAGGTCGCCAACGAGACCTCCGTCAACACCGCGTTCGGCGTCGAGCGGGTCGTGCGCTACGCGTTCGACCTCGCCGAGCGGCGCCGCAAGAAGCTCACGCTCGTGCACAAGACCAACGTGCTCGTGCACGCGGGCGGCATCTGGCAGCGCGATCGTGGACGAGGTCGCGCAGGAGCATCCCGACGTCGCCGTAGACTACCTGCACGTCGACGCGGCAACCATCTTCCTGGTCACGAACCCGGGCCGCTTCGACGTGATCGTCACCGACAACCTCTTCGGCGACATCCTCACCGACCTGGCCGGCGCCGTCACCGGTGGCATCGGCCTCGCCGCCTCGGGCAACATCAACCCGGACGGCACGTTCCCCTCGATGTTCGAGCCCGTCCACGGTTCGGCGCCCGACATCGCAGGCCAGCAGAAGGCCGATCCCACGGCCGCGATCCTCTCCATCGCCCTGCTGCTCGATCACCTCGGGCTCGACGGACGAAGCCGCACCGCGTCACCCGGCGGTCGAGGAGGACATCGCGGACCGGGACGCCACTCCCCGCACGACCGCGCAGATCGGCGACGCGATCGCCGCCCGCCTCCAGGCGTAACCTGGATCCAGCGCATCGCCCGCAGCGGACCCTCCGCACGAAAGCACAGGCACATGACTCTCATCGACTCCGACCCCGACACGGGACTCGCCCCGCTCGAGTTCGCCGTCACGAAGAACCTCGCCGCGAAGTCCGCCGCGCAGCGCGACGAGATCCTCGCGAACCCCGGGCTTCGGCACGCACTTCACCGACCACATGGTCGACATCTGCTGGTCGGTCAACGGCGGCTGGCACCGCCCGCGCGTGCAGCCGTACGGCCCGCTCTCGCTCGACCCGGCCGCCGCCGTGCTGCACTACGGCCAGGAGATCTTCGAGGGCATCAAGGCCTACCGGCACGCGGACGGCTCGATCCACACCTTCCGTCCCGACCAGAACGGTCGCCGCCTGCAGCGCTCCGCGCGCCGCCTCGCGCTGCCGGAGCTGCCGGTGGCGTACTTCATCCAGTCGCTGCGCGAACTCATCGCCGTCGACGGCGCGTGGGTGCCCGTCGGGCGCCGACCAGAGCCTGTACCTGCGGCCCTTCATGTTCGCGAAGGAGGCGTTCCTCGGCGTCCGCCCCGCGCAACAAGGTCGGCGTACTACGTCATCGCGATCGCCCGCGGGCGCCTACTTCAAGGGCGGCGTCCAGCCGGTCTCGATCTGGCTGAGCGAGGACTACGCGCGCGCCGGCAAGGGCGGCACGGGCGCGGCCAAGACCGGCGGCAACTACGCCGCCAGCCTGCTGCCGCAGTCCGAGGCGTACGAGAACGAGTGCGACCAGGTCGTCTTCCTCGACCAGGACCGCAACGTCGAAGAGCTCGGCGGCATGAACGTCGTGTTCGTCTACAAGGACGGCACGATCGTGACGCCCGAGTCGCCGTCGATCCTCGAGGGCATCACGCGCGACTCGATCCTGCAGCTCGCGGCGACCGCGGGCACAAGGTCGAGGGCCGCGACGTCTCGCTCGACGAGTGGCGCGAGGGCGTGGCATCCGGCGACATCGTCGAGGTGTTCGCGTGCGGCACCGCCGCTGTCGTCACCCCGATCGGCGTGCTCAAGGGCACGCGACTTCCTCGACGAGCAGCCGACCGGCGAGCTCGCGCTGTCGCTGCGCGAGGAGCTCACCGACATCCAGTACGGCCGTCGCGAAGACAAGCACGGCTGGCTCGTGCGCCTCGACGCCTGAGCGCCGCGCCGGAGCCCGGCGGAGAACTCGCCGGGATCCGCGGCGGCCGCGGCGAAGACGGACGGCGCTGAGTAGGCTGGGCGGGTGAGGATCGCACGCTTCAGCCACCAGGACGCCATCCGCTTCGGGATCGTCGACGAGGGCGAGCTCGTCGTCCTCGACGGCGACCCGATGTTCGCCGGCTTCGAGACGACGGGGGAGCGGGTGCCGCTCGCCGACGTCGCGCTGCTGGCTCCCGTCATCCCGCGCTCGAAGATCGTCTGCGTCGGGCCGCAACTACCGCGACCACGCGGCCGAGCTCGGCAACGACGTGCCGACGGCGCCGATGCTGTTCCTCAAGCCGAACACCTCGGTGATCGGCCCCGGCGACGCGATCGTGCTGCCGCCGCAGTCCGAGCGCATCGACTTCGAGGGCGAGCTCGCCGCCGTCATCGGCCGCATCGCGAAGAACGTCGCAGCCGAGAACGCCCTCGACTACGTCTTCGGCTACACGATCGCCAACGACGTCACCGCGCGCGACCTGCAGAAGACCGACGGGCAGTGGGCGCGGGCGAAGGGCTTCGACACGTTCTGCCCGCTCGGGCCCGCGATCGAGACGGAGTTCGACCCGACCGGAGACGCCGTCATCACGACGCGTCTCAACGGCGAGGTGCGCCAGCAGGCGCCCGATCAGCGACATGATCTTCTCGCTCGCCGACGTCATCGCGTACGCCTCGGCGGCCTTCACCCTGCTGCCCGGCGACGTCATCCTGACGGGCACGCCCGCGGGTGTCGGTCCGTTCGTCGCGGGCGACGTCGTCGAGGTCGAGATCACCGGGCTCGGCATCCTGCGCAACACCGCGCGCGCCGCCGCGCCGGAATGATCGACCGTCGCATCCTCGACGCCGGCGCTCGCGTCCAGCGTCGCGCGCTGTGGGTGCTGTCGATCGGTCAGGTGCTGGGCGGCCTCGCGTTCGGCGCGACGCTCTCGCTCGGCGCCGTGCTGGCGGCGGAGCTCTCGGGCGACGAGTCGCTACTCCGGGCTCGCCGCCGCGGCGGTCACGTTCGGCACCGCGGCCATCGCCGTGCCCGCTCGCGGCGCTCGCGCGCAGAGTCGGCCGCCGCGTCGCGCTCACGACGGGCATGGCGATGGCGCTCGTCGGCGTCATCGTCGTCGTCGGCGCGATCGGCGATGCGGTCGTTCCCGCTCCTCCTCGCCGGCGTTCCTGCTCGATCGGCGGCGGGTCAGGCCGCGAACCTGCAGTCGCGCTTCGCCGCGGCCGACCTCGCGACCGACGCGACGCGCGGTCGCGACCTCTCGATCGTCGTCTGGGCGACGACCATCGGCGCCGTCCTCGGTCCGAATCTCACGGGGCCGGGAGAGCTCGTCGGCGATGCGGTCGGGATGCCGCCGCTGACCGGCCCGTACCTGTTCACGATCGTCGCCCAGCTGCTCGCGATCGCGCTCTACCTCGTCGCGCTGCGTCCCGATCCGCTGCTGCTCGCCCAGCGGATCGTGGCCGAGCGGCGCGCCGATCCCGGCGCGGCCCCGCGCATCGCGAAGGCGGATCGGCCCGTCGTCGCGCGGTACGCCATCTTCGCCATCGCCGCCGCGCACGGGGTCATGGTCTCGGTCATGGCGATGACGCCGGTGCACCTGCTGCACCACGGGGCCGATCTCACGATCATCGGGCTCACCCTCAGCCTGCACATCGCCGGCATGTACGCGCTCTCGCCCGTGTTCGGCATCCTCGCCGACCGTCTGGGCCGTGTGCCGACGATCCTCGTGGGGCAGGTGCTGCTCGTGGCGGCGCTGCTCACGGCGTCGTTCGGTCAGGAGTCGACGACCGCCGTGACGGTCGGGCTCGTCCTGCTCGGCGCTCGGCTGGAGCGCGTCGACCGTCGCCGGGTCGGCCCTGCTGACCGAGGCGTCGTCCGAGGCGCGTCGCACGCGCCGTCAGGGCCTCAGCGACTTCACGATGAGCATCGTCGGCGCGATCGGCGCGATCCTCGCCGGCGTCGTGCTGGGCGGGATCGGCTACGGCGGGCTGGCGCTCGTCGTGGGGATCGCCGTCGTCGCTGTCGCGGCGCTGTCACCTCTCGCGTGGAGGCGTCAAGAGGCCCAGATCGAGGTCTCGAGATCGTCGAGAAGCGCTGTGCCGTCGACGTTGCTCGAGGACGAATAGATCCAGACGTCGCCCCGCGTGATGATCGTCTCGATCGTGTCGACGGGATACTGCGAATTGGGCGTGGTGATCGTGCACATGTCGCCCTCGCCGCCGGCGCCGGGACCGCACGTCCAGCCCTGGGAGACCAGTGTCGGGATGTAGGCGCTTGCGGCCGCGGCATCCGTCTCGCTGATGAGCAGCAGGAACCCCGTCGCGTCGCCCGCGAACCAGTCGCAGCCGAGCACGAGGGTCGCGCCCGGCGGGACGGGGCGGACGAATCCCGTGCCGTCGCCCTGCAGATTGAGCTGATCGACCGTCGCGGCGCGTGTCGCGGCCGACCCGACCTGCGCGCAGTCGGTCGGAATGCTCGCCGTGACGGCGGGGGAGGCGGGCGTAGCCGACGGCGTGTCGGAGGGCGCGGGGCTCAGCGAAGGCGGGGGAGTCGTGGGCGACCCGGACGGCTCCGACGCGCATGCGGCGAGCGCGAGCGCGACCGCCGCGACGAGGGCGGCGGCGGCAGACGTGCGACGAGTCATGGGGCACCTTTCACTGTCGTTCTCTCGTGTGCCCGAGCATAGGGGGCGGGCCGTGCTCGCCGGCATCCCGCCCGTAGAATCGTCACGATGTCTTCTTCACCCGATCCCCGCACCACGACCGCCACCGGCGCCGATGTGCGCGTGCGCTTCTGCCCCTCGCCGACCGGACTCCCGCACGTCGGGATGATCCGCACAGCGCTCTACAACTGGGCGTACGCGCGCCACACGGGCGGCAAGATGATCTTCCGCGTCGAGGACACCGATGCCGCGCGCGACAGCGAAGAGAGCTACAGGCAGCTCGTCGACGCGCTGACGTGGCTCGAGATCGACTGGGACGAGGGCGTCGAGAAGGGCGGTCCGCACGCGCCCTACCGCCAGTCCCAGCGTGGCGAGATCTACGCCGAGGTGCTCCAGCGGCTCATCGAGTCGGGCGCCGTCTACGAGTCCTACTCGACGGCCGAAGAGATCGACGCGCGCAACGAGGCGGCCGGCCGCGCCAAGCAGCTCGGGTACGACAACTTCGACCGCGACCTCACCGACGAGCAGAAAGCCGCGTTCCGCGCGGAGGGCCGCGAGCCCGCGTGGCGCGTGCGCGTCCCCGAGCACGACCTCACCTACGTCGACCTCATCCGGGGCGAGGTGACCTTCCCCGGCGGCTCGTTCCCCGACTTCGTCGTCGTGCGCGCGGGCGGCCAGCCGCTGTACACGTTCACGAACCCCGTCGACGACGCCCTCATGGGCATCACCCACGTCATCCGCGGCGAGGACCTCATGCCCTCGACTGCACGACAGCTCGCGCTCTACGCCGCGCTCATCGACGCCGGCATCACCGACTTCGTGCCGCGCTTCGGCCACATGCCGCTCGTCCTGGGCGAGACCGGCACGAAGAAGCTGTCCAAGCGCGACCCGCAGGCCGACCTGTTCCTGCAGCGCGACAAGGGCTTCATCCACGAGGGGCTGCTCAACTACCTCGCGCTTCTCGGCTGGTCGATCGGTCCCGACCGCGACGTCTTCTCGCTCGACGAGTTCACCGCCGCGTTCGACATCGTCGAACGTCAATCCCAACCCGGCCCGCTTCGACCAGAAGAAGGCCGAGTCGATCAACGGCGACCACATCCGGATGCTGGAGCCCGCCGACTTCGCCGCGCGCATCGTGCCGTATCTCGCGGCCGCCGGGGTCGTGGCGGATCCGCCGACGGCCGAGCAGACGGCGCTCATCGCGGCGTCCGCGCCGCTCGTGCAGGAACGCGTGCAGCTCCTCGGCGAGGTTCCAGGACTGCTCGGGTTCCTCTTCACGGACGAGGTCGACTACGCCGAGGACGCCCTGTCGTCGCTGCCCTGCGAACGCGGGCGAGGTGCTCGTGGCCTCGGTGGGCGCACTCGAACTCGTCCCCGAGACGGAGTTCTCCGCCGCCGCCGTGCAGGAGGCCCTGGCAGCCGCGCTGATCGACGGTCTCGGGCTCAAGCCGCGCGTCGCGTACGGTCCGCTGCGCGTCGCGCTGAGCGGTCGCCGCATCTCGCCGCCGCTCTTCGAGTCGATGGAGCTGCTGGGCAAGGCCGAGTCGATCCGCCGCCTCGGACTCCTCGTCGAGCGAGTCGGCTGACGCGCGGCCGGTTTGGAATGACCGCCCACGTCGTCTAGACTTGATCTTCGGCACGACCTCGGTCTGATGCCGTTGGGGTATGGTGTAATTGGCAACACGGCGGTTTCTGGTACCGTTGTTCTTGGTTCGAGTCCAGGTACCCCAGCTCGAAAAAACCCCCGATCATTCGGGGGTTTTTCGTTTGCTGTCCACGTCCTCTATGGTGACCCCACGTGTCACCGACCATGAGACTCGATGTCTGGTGCTCATTCCATAGACGCTCAGCCGTCGTGCGCGGACGCAGACGATAATGGGGCCATGGAGGTTCGGCCGACGTCGCCTGAACGGTCCCGCGAACTCGCGGACCTGCGTCGTCGCGCGTACGGACCGGATGCCGACATCGCGCGAGACCCGCACGCCCTCGCCCGGCTCCACGAGCTCGAGGCCCTCCAGCGCGACGACGAGCGGCCCGAGCCTGTTCCTCACGAGCCCGCCGTGCGCGAGGCGCCGCCGGCGCCAGTCGCGACGAAACCGGCGGCAGCGCCTCAGCTCGCGTCCGAGGAGCCGGACGAGGCATCCCGGCGCGCATCGCCCGCCGCCCTCCGCGGCGACTTCGTCGCCCTGGTGGCGGCGCGTGCCGGTCTGGGTGATCGCGCTCGTGAGTGCCGTCCTGGGCGCGCTCGTCGCGCTCTCGGCAGTGAACCTCACCGCCGACCGCCCGGATGCCACGCTCGGTCCGGTCGCGTCGGACCCGACGGCGCCCGCCGACTGGGATGAGATGCTCCGAGGCTGGGACCTCGATCCGTCGACGACCCGTTCGTTCGGTGACTTCCGCCAGATCGACGTGTGGGCCGTACGCAGTCGCATCGGCGCGCCGTGCGTGCTCCTGTCGTCCCGCGGGCGCCCCTTCGCTCTCGGGTGCGCGTCTCAGGACCTCGACCCTGTCGTCGATTTCACGGTGCAGTCCGGGATGCTCGGCATCCTCAACGATCAGCTGCGAGACGGCACACTGCTGCGCTTCGTGGCTCGGGACGACCGCGTCGACGTATGGGTGCGCGAGTCGCCCGCGCGCGAGACTCAGCCGTTGAGCAGCTCATCAGAGGACTCGACGCCCAGCGCGCCGTAATCGGGATTGTCGTCGCTGTGCGTGACGAACACGATCGCCACGGCAGCGGCCCAGGCGCGTGCGCGCGCCCACGTCGCCGCGTCGTACCGGTCGCCCAGAGCGCGACGGAACGCCTCTCGGCCGGTGGCGTCGAACGCGACCCAGGCTGCGGCGAGGTCGTAGGCGGGGTCGCCCGCCGTCACGTCGCCGAAGTCGATCATCGCGATGAGTCGTCCGCCGTCGGCGACGAGGTTGCCGGGATGCAGGTCGCCGTGGATCCACACGGGGTCGCGGCTCCACGCCTCGACGTCAAGGCCCTCGGTCCAGGCGGACTCGAGGGTGTCGAGAGTCGCGGGTGGCAGAGCGCCCGTGCTGCGCAGGAGGGCGAGGCGGTCGCGGACAGCGGGGGAGCGCACGGCCAGCGGCACGCCGCGGACGGGATTGACGGGGTGGTCGGCGGGCGCGGGTACGTGGAGAGCGGTGAGCGCATGTGCGAGCGGCGCCGCCCAGCCCGTGCGGTCTGCGCGCGGCACGGCGAGGCCGGCGGCTCCCGCGAACCACGGCACGATCGACCAGTGCCAGGGGTACGCGTCGCTCGGTCGTCCCGCGAACACCGGGAGCGGCACCCGCAGGCCCGTCGCCTCGATGCGGGGCCCGATGACGGGCAGCGCCGCCTGCTCGTGCAGCACGAGCGGAGCGGAGGCCGCGCGCCGGGGGAGGCGCACGGCGAGATCCTCGCCGAGGCGCCAGACTTCGCAATCCCAGCCCTCTGAGGCCTTGTCGAGGGGCCGCATCGCGACGCCCGGCACCGCGGTCTCGGCCTGCCGCAGAACGTCCCGGACGACGTCCTCGTCGATGCGCACCTCGGCGGCGGGCTTGTCGGGCATCTCTCGACCCTATCGAGCCCCTCGTCGCGATACGACTGTTGTGGCATGTTGAAATGTGTTGTACTGTGTGGGAAATCTCACGGAGGCTGAGCGCATGTACGCAACGGAGCGGCAGGACCTGATCGAACGGCTGCTCGCCGACGAAGGGCGCGTCAGCGTCGTCGCGCTCGCCCGCCGCTTCGAGGTCACGACGGAGACCGTGCGTCGCGACCTCGCCCTTCTCGAGCAGGCCGGCGCCCTTCGCCGCGTCCACGGCGGCGCGGTGCCCCTCGATCGGGCGAGCACGACCGAACCGTCGCTCGGCGACCGCACGCGCCGCCATGCCCAGGCCAAGGCGGCGATCGCCCGCCGAGCCCTCGACGCCCTCGGAGACGGGTTCCACGGTTCGGTGTTCTTCGACGCCGGCACGACGACGGCCGCCGTGGCGACCGAACTCGCGCCCCGACTCGCATCGTCGCGCATCGACGTCGTGACCCATGCGCTGCCCGTCGCCACTGCGCTCGCCGCGGTGCCCCAGATGTCGCTCTCGGTCATCGGAGGACGCGTGCGGCCCCTCACCGAGGCCGCCGTCGGCGCCGACACCGTCCGCACGATCGGCACCCTGCGTCCCGACGTCGCCTTCCTCGGCGCGAACGGGCTGTCCGCCGGATTCGGCGCGAGCACGCCCGACCCCGACGAAGCGGCGGTGAAATCGGCGATCGTGCGGTCCGCGCGCCGGGTCGTGCTCGTCGCGGACGCCGAGAAGCTCGGCCGCGAACTGCTCGTCTCGTTCGCGCAGCTCGGCGACATCGATGTGCTCGTGACCGACACCGCGCCCGATACCGCACTGACGGAAGCACTCGACGAGGCCGGGGTGGAGCTGTGGCTCGCATGATCGTCACCTTGACGGCGCACCCGTCCCTGGACCGGGCGATCCTGCTCGACGGCCCGCTGCGCCCCGGCGAAGTGCAGAGCGCCGCAGGGTCGCGCGAGGACGCCGGAGGCAAGGGCATCAACATCTCGCGCGTGGTCGCGGCGGCGGGGCATCCCACGCTCGCCGTCCTGCCGCTCGCGCTCGACGATCCCTTCGACGCGGCGCTGCGCGCCACCCGCATCCCCACCCGCCGCGTCCCCGTCGCCGGCCGTGCCCGCGCGAATCTCACGATCACGGATCCGGCCGGGACGACGACGAAGCTGAACCTCCCGGGCGCGACGCTCTCGGGCTCCGAGGCGTCCGCCGTCGTGTCGGCCGTCGTGGAGGCGTGCGCGGGTGCACGGTGGCTCGCCCTCGCAGGCTCGCTGCCCCCCGGGGTCGCCGACGGGTTCTACGTCGATGTCATCCGCGCCGTGCGAGCCGCCCACGGCGATGCGGCGCCCCTCATCGCCGTCGACACCTCTGGGCCTGCGCTTCGCGCCGTCGTCGAACACGGCGCGCCCGATCTCATCAAGCCCAACGACGAGGAGCTGGCAGAGCTCGCCGGAACCCGCCTGCCCGGCGACGATCTGCCCAGCGACGATCTGCACGCGGCCGTCCTCGAGATCGCGCGCTCGATCGTTCCCGCGCGCGCGAGGGCTGCACTCGTCACGCTGGGCTCGCGCGGCGCGATCCTCGTGAACGCCGACGGTGCGTGGATCGGGACCCCGCCGCGCATCCACGTCGCGAGCACCGTCGGCGCGGGCGACAGCTCGCTCGCCGGGTACCTCCTCGCCGAGGCCGAAGGCGCTCCTGCGCACGAGCGCGTGCGCCGTGCCATCCGCTACGGCGCGGCCGCGGCATCCCTCCCCGGAACCCAGGCGCCCGCGCCCGACGATCTCCCGACAGGCGACGTGCCGATCACGGCACTCGACTGAAAACCACACGAAACCACATAGACCCCCTGGAGGTCATCGTGTCCGACACCATCACACCAGCCCTCGTCAGCCTCGACGTAGGCCTCGGCGCCGACAAAGCCGCCGTCATCCGTGCCCTCGCGCAGCGCGTGGTCGCCGAGGGCAGGGCCACCGACGCCGATGCCCTGTTCGCCGATGCCTGGGCCCGAGAGGAGAAGGACGAGACCGGTCTGCCGGGCGGCATCGCGATCCCGCACGCCAAGAGCGCGTCGGTGACGGAGCCGTCGCTCGCGTTCGCCCGGCTCAGCCCGGGCGTCGACTTCGGCGCGAGCGACGGTCCTGCCGACCTGGTCTTCCTCATCGCAGCCCCCGAGGGAGCCGCCGAGGCGCATCTCGCGGTGCTCTCGAAGCTCGCGCGGAGCCTCATGCAGGATGACTTCACCGCCGGTCTGCGCGCCGCTCGCACGAACGACGAGGTCGTCGCGATCGTGCGGGCGGCGATCGGCGAGACGGACGCCTCAGCGGCGTCTGCCGGAACCGGCGCCGCCGCGAGTGATTCCGCGACGGTCGCGCCCCCTGCGGGCGAACCCGTGGCGCCGGCCCCGCGATCGGCGCCGAGCGTGCCGCCGGAGCTCACGATCGACGGCCGGCCCGCCAAGATCGTCGCCGTCACCTCGTGCGCGACGGGCATCGCACACACCTTCATGGCCGCCGACGCCCTGACCGCCGCAGGCAAGAAGGCCGGCATCGATCTCGTCGTCGAACCGCAGGGATCCAGCGGCTACCAGGCGCTCCCGCGCGACGTGATCGACGGGGCGGATGCCGTCATCTTCGCCAACGACGTGGACGTGCGCGAAGCGCAGCGGTTCGCGGGCAAACCCGTCGTGCGCTCGGGGGTCAAGCGCGGCATCGAACAGCCCGACGCGCTCATCGCCGAGGCGATCGCCGCCGCGAAGGACCCGAACGGGGCGCGGGTGCCCGGCACGGCCGAGGCCGCCGGCGCCGGCGGCTCGACGCAGAAGCTCTCGTGGGGCGCGAACATCCAGCGCATCCTCCTCACCGGTGTCAGCTACATGATCCCGTTCGTCGCCGGCGGCGGTCTTCTCATCGCCCTGGGCTTCCTCCTGGGCGGCTACGAGGTGACCGCCGGGGCCTTCGATGTCGTGCGCGAGAACGCGCTGTGGAACCTGCCGACGGAGAACATCACCTCCGACCTCGGGCCGCTCGGCCAGTATCTCGGATCGGTCTTCTTCGTCATCGGCTCCACGTCGATGGGGTTCCTCGTCTCGGCCCTCGCCGGCTATATCGCCTTCGCGATCGCCGATCGGCCAGGCATCGCGCCGGGCTTCGTGGCGGGAGCCATCGCCGTCCTGATGGGCGCGGGCTTCATCGGCGGCATCTTCGGCGGTCTGCTCGCCGGCTTCGTCGCGTGGTGGCTCGGGCGTCTGGCCGCTCCGCGCTGGCTGCGCGGACTCATGCCGGTCGTCATCATCCCGCTCGTCGGCTCGATCATCGCGTCGGGGCTCATGATCGTCTTCCTCGGTCGCCCCATCGCGACGCTCATGGAATGGCTCACCGACTGGCTCACGAGCCTGACCGAGTCCGGGGGAGCGGCGATCGGCCTGGGCGTGATCCTCGGCCTCATGATGTGCTTCGACCTCGGCGGACCGGTGAACAAGGTCGCCTACTCCTTCGCGGTCGCCGGCCTCGCCGCCGGCTCCGTCGACAATCCGGCCCCGCTGCTCATCATGGGCGCCGTCATGTGCGCCGGAATGGTCCCCCCGCTCGCGATGGCCCTGGCATCCACCGTCCTCGCTCGGCCGCTCTTCACTCCCGTCGAGCGTGAGAACGGCAAGGCGGCGTGGCTGCTGGGTGCATCCTTCATCTCCGAGGGCGCGATCCCCTTCGCCGCGGCCGACCCGCTGCGCGTCATCCCGGCGTCGATGGTCGGCGGTGCGGTCACCGGTGCGCTGTGCATGCTCTTCAGCGTGCAGTCGTACGCGCCCCACGGCGGCATCTTCGTGCTCTTCGCCATCCAGCCCATCTGGGGCTTCGTGCTGGCGCTGCTGATCGGAACCGTCGTCTCGGCGCTCCTCATCATCGCCCTCAAGAAGTACGTCGCACCCAAGGAGCTGGTCGCGGCCGAAAGCGCCTCGGCCGTCGCGGCCACCGCCTGATCACTCGCATCCGCCCTCCGCATGCGAAATAGTGGAGCGACCGGAACGCCAACGAAGGAGATTCCCATGGCAGAACGTCAGGCCACCATCGCCAGCAGTTCAGGGCTTCACGCCCGGCCCGCCAAGCTGTTCGTGCAGGCGGTGCAGGAGAAGAAGATTCCCGTCACGATCGCGGTGGAGGGGGGAACCGACCTCAACGCCGGCAGCATCCTGTCGCTCATGGGGCTGGGGGCCTCTCACGGCACGGTCGTGACGCTCAAGGCCGAGGGTGAGGGAGCTGAACAGGCGCTCGACGAACTCGTGACACTGCTCGAGACGGATCTCGACGCCGAGTAGCGCAAGCTCATGCGAAAGGGCGACGGATGCCACGGCATTCGTCGCCCTTTCGCCTGTCGTTCAGAGCTCGATCGAGTTGCCCGGCTCGAGGGCGACGAACTCGCCGCCGCCCTGCTCCGTCGCCCACCTGAGACGCGCCCGGTGCATGTCGCGGCCGATGACCGACAGTGTCATGTCGTGGGTGCCGAAAGCGCGACTGGGGAGCGACCGCCAGCACGAAGTCCATCGCGTCGCCGACCTTGAGCCAGGGTGCGCCGAGGGGAGCGGCGAGCAGCCGCACATCGACCCCCGCAGGCACGGCGTACGAGTCGCCGGGGTAGTACAGCGCCTCGTTGACGAGCACGCCGACGTTGTCGATGACGGGGATCGACGAGTGGATGACGGCGTGCGTGCCGCCGAAGAACCGCAGCGTGAAGGGGCCGACCGTCACGGTGTCGCCGGGGTTCACGACGATAATGTCGTAGCCGGGCGCCGCGTCAGCGACTCCCTGGGGGCCGTAGATCGGCACGTCCGGCACAGCCTTGCGGATGCGGTCGAGGTGATCGCTCGTCCAATGGTCCGGATGCTCGTGCGTCAGCACGACGGCCACCACCCCCGCGAGCTCGTCCATCGGCATCGTGAACGATCCCGGATCGATGATGAGGGCGCTTCCCTCGAGGTCCACGCGCAGGGCAGCGTGCTCGATATTTGGTTACTCGCATGACACGAGTCAAGCGCCCGGGGGGAGTGCGCGGCAAGCGCGCGCGCCGTCGTCGCCTCGATTTGGCCGGGGTGCCGAACGCATGGCATAATCGAACGGTTGTCGCGAACGGCCCCATCGTATAGCGGCCTAGTACGCCGCCCTCTCACGGCGGTAACGCGGGTTCGAATCCCGCTGGGGTCACCAGCAAGAATCCCGGTCCGAAAGGACCGGGATTCTCTGTTTTAGAGGACCGAATCCCGCTAGCCCTCGAGGATCTCGCGCCAGTCGGCCGGCACCCGATCCGCCGGTCCGGGCGCCGGCTGCGAGTCCGGATGGCTCGTGGGCGACGCGAGCGCGGGTCCTCTCACCGTGCGGCCCGTGCGGTAGTCCCAGAACCAGTCCTCGCCCGGCTCGAACGACTGCATGATGGGGTGCCCCGTCTCGCGCCAGTGCGCCGTCGCGTGCTTCTCGATCGAGTCGTCGCAGCATCCGACGTGCCCGCACTTCGCGCAGCGGCGCAAGTGCACCCACCAGCTGCCGCTCGTCTCGCATTCGACGCAGCCCGTGCCGCTCGGGGGGACTTCGGGGTCGATCTCGCTCATTCGTGCGTCTCCTTCGTCCGGTCAGCCGGCCAGCGCGCGGTGCACCGACGCGACGGCGCTCGATCCTTCGCCCACGGCCGCCGCGACGCGCTTCATCGATCCGCGTCGGACGTCTCCGGCTGCGAAGACGCGCGGTGTCGAGGTCTCGAACGGAAGTGGTTCGCGTCCCATGCGCTGCCATTGCTCGAGCGTCTGGATGGCGACATCCGTTCCTGTCCGCAAGAACCCGTCCTCGTCGCGGTCGAGGCTCGAGAGCCACGTCGTGGCGGGCTCCGCGCCGATGAAGCAGAACAGGCCGCGGGCATCGACCTGGCCGACCCGGTCGATCTGCACGCGCTCGAGCGAGGATCCGCCGTCGAGCCCCACGACCTGCGACTGTGTGAGCACCTCGACGTTCGGATCCTCCTGCAGCCGGTCGACGAGATACGCCGACATGCGCGCGCCCAGATCTGTGCCGCGGACGACGAGACGCACGGCGCAGCCGTTTGCCGAGAGGTAGAGGGCGGCTTGACCTGCCGAGTTCGCACCCCCGACGACCACGACGGGGGATTCGAACACCTGACGCAGTTCGAGCGGCGTCGCAGCGTAGAAGATGCCCGCCCCCTCGAAGTCGCTCCAGCGCTCGAGGTCGAGTCGGCGATACGCGGCGCCCGAGGTCACGATGGCGCTGTGGGCGCGGATGACCCGGCCGTCGGTCAGCGCGATGTCGAGGTCGTCGCCGACGGGAGTGAGCGCGACCGCCTCGCACGGCGCGTACACCCGCACGCCGAACTTGAGCGCCTGCAGCGAGGCCTGGCCGATCAGGCTCCCGCCGCTGACGCCGAACGGGAAGCCGAGGAAGTTCTCGATTCGCGACGTCGCCGCCGCCTGGCCACCGGGGGCGACCGAGTCCAGCAGCACGGTGCTGAGACCCTCCGAGGCCCCGTAGATCGCGGCGGCGAGGCCCGCAGGTCCGCCCCCGACGACGACGAGATCGACGACCTCGTCGCCGTGCGGCTCATAGCTGAGCCCCAGTCGCTCGGCGACCATGCCCGGCGTCGCGCGCAGCATCGGCTCGCCTTGGATGAAGGCCACGGGCAGATCCGCGGCCGTGATGCCGTGATCTTCAAGGGGGCCGAGCGAGTCGGGCGCGAGCTCGATCGCGGTGTGCACGAGGTCGAGCCGCTCCGCGAAGCGGCGGAGGTACATGAAATCGCGCGACGACGGAGGGCCGACGAGCTTGAGCGTGAGGGATGCCGGGCCCTTTCGCAGCGACTCCCTGCGCGCCCACAGGGCGTGCAGGATGATGTCGCACAATTCGTCGTCCTCGGCCATGAGACGACGCAGCGACGCGAAGCCGACGCGGCGGATGCGGGAGGGCACGGTCGCGCGAGCCGAGAGGAATGGGCTCTGCCCATTGAGGACGCCGAGCTCGCCGGCGAAGGTGCGGGGGCCCATCTTCGCGATGATGACCTCGTCGACCCAGCCGAAGGAATCGCGCACGATCTCGACCTCGCCCGACTCGATGAGGATGAGCTCGTACGTGGGTTCTCCCGAGCGGAAGAGGTATTCGCCGGCTTCCGCCTCGGCAGGCGCACCGAAGGTGAGAAGTCGCTCCCACTGCGCATCGGTGAGGGCGGGACGTTGGACCGGGTCGAACTCGACGTCGTTCACAGCACCGAGGCTAGCGACTGTCAGGGCCTCTGGGGCCGGTTCCGCGGGAAACGAAAACGACCGGGGCGGCGCGAGGCCACCCCGGTCGAATCGAGATCGGTGAGATCAGAGCGGGCGGATGTTGGCAGCCTGCATGCCCTTGGGGCCGCGCTCCGCCTCGAACTCGACCTTCTGGTTCTCGCGGAGCTCCTTGTAGCCGTCTCCGGTGATCGCGCTGAAGTGTGCGAAGAGGTCTGCGCCGCCGTCATCGGGAGCGATGAAGCCGAAGCCCTTTTCGGAGTTGAACCATTTCACGGTGCCAGTGGCCATCGTGTCTTTCCTTTTACTTTTCGGGCCGCTGAGCGACCGTGTGTGCCACTCCGACGTGTGCGAAGCGGACGAATGTGGGGCGCGAGATGCGCGTGTGGGCGGAGGGGGCGGTGAGTGAGCAACCGCCCGGGCGTCAAGCTGTCTGCAACCTCGCGCTCTGGCGGAGTCGACGCGTGACCCGAGTGGGCGTTCTCACAGTAGCATGCCGCCCTGCGTGTCAGCGGTAGCGATAGTGGTCCGAGACGGAGTTGATCCAGGCGGCGAACGTGCGGGCCTCGGCATCCCGACCCGCAGCCACGTGCGTGAGCCACACCTGCCCCGCGACGTCGACGAGGAGGTGGCTCGACTGCGGGTCTACGGCGCGCTTGAGCTGGTGCGGCGTGATCGGGCCGGCCGGGCCCATCAAGGCCCGCGCGACGGCGGGCTTCTCCAGGCGTCCCCGCCGGAGCAGTTCTGCGCCAGACTCGAGCGACGCGCGCGCGCCCGCCGCAGGCTCGCTCAGCGCGCCGAAGTGGATCCAGCGACCGTCGACGACGAGCCCCGCGAACTGGCGCTCCTCGCCGCTGAAGCGCGACGAACTCGTCCAGCGCGTGCCGTCCCACCAGCGCTGCCTGCCGCGGCCGTCGTCGTACCAGCCCGCTTCGACTCCCGCGCCGACGGCGGGCGCCACCGCGTCAGCGCGCAGGGCCACATCCCGCTCGGTGAAGTCGGCGTAGTGCTCGGTCCAGCGCGATCCGTCCCACCAGCGCTGCGCGCCCGTGCCGTCGTCGTACCAGCCTGCCGGTGCTGCGGGGGACATGCATCAGAGGATACGACGGATGCCGCGACCCGGCAGGGCCACGGCATCCGTTCTCGAACTCGTTACGCGGTGGCGTCCGCGCGGGTGGGCAGCACCCACCCGGCACGCGGGAAGTGGCACGTGTAGCCGTTGGGGTACCGGATCAGGTAGTCCTGGTGCTCGGGCTCGGCCTCCCAGAACGGACCCGCGGGTTCGATCGTCGTGACGGCCTTGCCCGGCCAGAGGCCCGAGGCGTCGACGTCGGCGATCGTGTCGCGCGCGATCTGCTCCTGCTCGGGCGAGAGCGGGAAGATCGTCGAGCGGTAGCTCGAGCCGATGTCGTTGCCCTGGCGGTCCTTGGTGGACGGGTCGTGGATCTGGAAGAAGAACGCCAGGATGTCGCGGTAGCTCGTCTTGGTCGGGTCGAAGACGATCTCGACGGCCTCGGCGTGGCCGGGGTGGTCGCGGTACGTCGCGTGGTCGTTCCGGCCGCCCGTATAGCCCACGCGTGTGCTGATCACGCCGGGCTGGCGGCGGATGAGGTCCTCGACTCCCCAGAAGCAGCCGCCCGCGAGGACGGCGGTCTCGGTGCCGGGGGTGCGGGTGATGGCTCCCGTGTCGGTGGGTCCGCTGGTCATGATGCGTTCTCCTGATCGGTCGTGAAGAGTGTGCGGTAGACGCCGTAGCCCTGGTCGTCGAGTTCGGCGACGGGGACGAAGCGCAGTGCGGCCGAGTTCATGCAGTATCGCAGGCCGCCGGCCTCGCGGGGGCCGTCGCGGAAGACGTGGCCCAGGTGACTCTCGGCTCCCGACGAGATCACCTCGGTGCGGGGCATGAGCATCTTCCAATCGGTCTTCGTCGTGACGGCGTCCGTGTCGAGGGGCCGCGTGAAGCTCGGCCATCCGGTGCCGCTGTCGTACTTGTCGGTCGACGCGAACAGCGGCTGGCCCGACACGATGTCGACATAGATGCCGTCCTCGTGGTTGTCCCAGTAGGCGTTTCGGAACGGCGGCTCGGTGCCGGCGTCCTGCGTCACGGCGTACTGCAGGTCGGTGAGTCGGCTCAGCGCCTCGGGGGTCTTGCGGTAGTCGTTCATGGGATTCCCCTCGTATGAGCACCCCTGGCTGAGGCGTCACTGAAGAGAACAGACGGGGTGGACCATTTGGTCCCGCGAAGCTGGGAGCGCGCCGTGAGTTCTGCTACGCGACCGAGTCGGACCGGAACCCCGCGATGACGTCGACCCAGCGTCGCAGGAAGCCCGGCTCATCGAGGCGCTTGCGCCGCATCCACGACGTGACCTCGTCGTTCGACTTGCTCGCGTTGCACGACCGGCACGCCGGCACGACATTCTCGAGCGTGTACCGACCTCCGCGCGAGATGGGCAGGACGCAGTCCTTCTGCAGAGCGATGCCTTCGGCGCCGCAGTACGCGCAGGCCGCCCACGCGTCGAGGATGCGGAACCACTCGGCATCCGTCAGATCGCTTCCGGATGCCGCGACCCGCTGCGTCCGCCGCCGCGCCGCGCGCGCCCTGCGGGTCTGACTGGCTGCCACGGCCCGACGCTATCGTGCGGGGCGCGCGGGGAGCGGATGCCGCGCCCGCGCCGGTACGGTCGACCACGCGGACCGCGCTCAGTCCTCGGACACCTCGGCCGCGGTCGCCTTCGCACGCCGCCGGCGGCGCACCGCCCGGACGATCGCCCACACCGCCCCGCCGAGAAGACCGACCACGACGATCCACGGGATGAGGAAGCCCAGAGCCACCACGATGCCATTGAGCGTCGCGACGAGACCGTTCCAGCCGGCGAGCAGACCGTCCCAGAACCCCGCGGGATCCGCCGTCACGGTCTCGACGAGCGGCATGATCGTGACCGTCAGCGACGACATCTCGACCTGGCCCTGCAACAGCTCCCACTGCTGCTGGTAGGACTCGAGCGTCGCTTGGCGCTCCGACAGCGCAGCCTCGGCCGCGATCAGGTCGGACAGGCTGCCCGCCTGCGCCATGAGCTCCGTCAGACGGTCGACGGATGCCTGGGCGGAATCGATCCGCGCCTGCAGGTCGACCGTCTGGTCGGTGACGTCCTGACGGGTGATCGAGGATGCCGTGACCTCGCCGAGCTGCGACAGCTCGTCGATCGCCGGCGTGAGCTCGTCGGTCGGGATGCGCACCGTGACCCACGCGCCGTCGATCGCGGACGGGCGGATGAGGGAGTCCTGCGTGATCGCCCGTGCCGGGATCGACCGGCATCACGGTGCCCGAGGACCCGATGTTCATCGACTCGACGTAGCCGCCGCGCGCCTCTGCGGCCGCCGCGACATCGCGCGCCGCCTCGGGGACGGACGTCACGACCACGGTGGCCGAACCGGTCGTGATGATGGCGCGCTCGGTGTCGGCGGCACCCGCCGCTTCGGCGACCGAGCGCGAGCCGTCCTCGGGCAGGCTGCCGAGCTCGAGTCCGCTGTCGGATGCGGGAGCGATGGCCGGGGCGGAACCCGCCTCGTCGGTCGCGACACCCCCCACGAGCCCGCCGACCGAGGGCGCGATGATCGCGGCGATCGCGACGACCGCCGCGGCGGCGCCACCGGCCATCCAGATGCGACCGCGCTTGGCCCGGCGCTCACGTTCCGCTCGGCGCTCCCGGCCGATATCGGCGAAGAGCGCGTCCTCGATCTCGTCGATGCGCTGCGCTGCGAGCTCGGGGAGCGAAGCGGAGGTCTGCTGCATGTTCATGTGCTCTCCTTCACGACCGTCCGCAGACGCGTGCGGATGCGGGAGAGACGATTGCGGACGACTCCGTGGGCGACCCCGAGCTCGTCGGCGGCGGCCTGGTACGCGTAGCCCTCGGCGGCGCACAGGCGGAAGATGTCCTGGTCGAGCGGGCTGAGCCCTTCGACCTCGCGCAGGATCCGCTCGGCGAGGTCGCCGTCGATGACCTGCTGCTCCACGTCGACGGTGGACGGGATCGTGTCGTCGACGTGCGCGGCCGTGTGATCGCGGTCGCGCCGCTGACGGCGGATGCGATTGGCGGCCTGGAATCGGCAGATCGTCGCGAGCCACGGCAGCAGCGAGTCGCCCGCGAGCTGCATGCCCGGGAGTTTGCGCCACGCCACGAGGAAGGTCTCCTGCACGACGTCCTCGGCGTCGGCGGGATCACCGACGAGGCCGTGCGCCATCCAGTAGACGGGGCGGACGTAGGCGCGGTACAGCGTGCGGAAGGCATGCTCGCTGCCGCTCGCGGCCATCGCCACGAGTTCGGCATCGCTGCGCGTCGCCTCCACCACCGCCCCGTCCTCTCGGCGCCCCGTCGGGTGCGCACCATTGTCTCTCAGGCTGTCAGTGTCGCGGCATCCCGGATCGTCTCACTCGCGTGCGTCGCCGGACGCCTCGCGCGGCGAGTAGGGTGGGACCCGCGAGAGGGAGTATCCCGACAGCGCGTATCCGTCATCACGGGCCCCGACAGAGCGGCCCCGGGTGCGTGTCGTGAGCCGATCAGGCCCATGGGGAGAGACTTTCGGGTTCCACCGACCCCTCCCGCATCCGAAAGGCCCTGAATGGACCTCGAACTTCCCCTCTGGTTCGAGATCGGCTCGCTCGTCGTGCTGACTCTGATCCTCGCCGCCGACCTGCTGCTGATCCTGAAGCGGCCGCACATCCCGTCGACCCGTGAGTCGACGCTGTGGGTCGTCTTCTACGTGACGCTCGCCCTCATCTTCGCAGTGCTCATGTGGATCTTCGCGGGTGGGGAGTATGCCGGGCAGTTCGTCGCGGGCTGGCTCACGGAATACAGCCTGTCGATCGACAACCTGTTCGTCTTCGTGCTGATCATGACGCAGTTCTCGGTGCCCCGCCGCTACCAGCAGGAAGTCCTGATGGTCGGCATCATCATCGCCCTCGTGCTTCGCGGACTGTTCATCCTGGCGGGCGCGGCGATCATCGAGCAGTTCAGCTGGGTGTTCTACATCTTCGGCGCCTTCCTCGTGTGGACGGCGTGGAGGCAGGCGTTCCCGGGCGGCGACCACGACTCCGAGATCAAACAGGAGACCCTCATCGTCCGGCTCCTGCGCCGCACGATCGACATCAGCGACCACTACGACGGCGCGAAGATCCGCACGGTCGTGGACGGCAAGAAGATGTTCACGCCCATGATCATCGTGTTCGTCGCGATCGGCGTGACCGACCTGCTCTTCGCGATCGACTCGATCCCCGCGATCTTCGGGATCACGCAGAGCGCCTTCATCGTCTTCACGGCCAACATCTTCGCCCTCATGGGGCTGCGCCAGCTCTACTTCCTGCTCGGCGACCTGCTCGACCGGCTGCGCGTACCTCCACTACGGCATCGCGTTCATCCTGGCCTTCATCGGGCTCAAGCTCGTCTTCCACGCGATGCACGTCAACGAGCTGCCGTTCATCAACGGCGGTGAGCACATCGAGTGGGCGCCCGAGATCTCGACATGGATGTCGCTCGCCGTCATCGTCATCGCGATGAGCGTCGCGACGGTCGCGAGCCTCATCGCGTCGTCCCGTGAGAAGCGGGCCGCCGCCGCGTCGCTCGACGAGCAGCAGCCCTGACCGGGCACCGCCCGAGCGGCGGGCGTCCGGCCACGCCGGGCGACGACAGCCTCACATGAGCCGGTGCTAGTCTGAGCGTGTGCGGATCGCTCGCCTCCTCCTTAGCGGCCGCGACGAGACCTAGTTCCCAGGCCTCTCTCGTCGCGGAGTCTCTCGCGGGCTTGATCTTTCACAGGGCACCGTCCCTTTCGAGGAGAACACTGAGCAATGAGCACCCCTGATTCCGGCATCCCCGACCGTCCGCGCACGCTCGCCGAGAAGGTCTGGGACGACCATCTCGTCGTCAAGGGCGAGAACGGCGAACCCGACCTCATCTACATCGACCTGCACCTCGTGCACGAGGTGACGAGCCCGCAGGCGTTCGACGGCCTGCGCGCGGAGGGGCGGCCGCTGCGCCGCCTCGACCTCACGATCGCGACCGAGGACCACAACACGCCGACGCTCGAGATCGACAAGCCGATCGCGGATCTGACGAGCCGCACGCAGATCGAGACGCTGCGCCGCAACGCCGAGGAGTTCGGCGTGCGCCTGCACTCGCTCGGCGACAAGGAGCAGGGCATCGTCCACGTCGTCGGTCCGCAGCTCGGCCTCACGATGCCCGGCATCACGGTCGTGTGCGGCGACAGCCACACCTCGACGCACGGCGCGTTCGGCGCGATGGCGTTCGGCATCGGCACGAGCGAGGTCGAGCACGTCATGGCGACCCAGACGCTGCCGCTCAAGCCCTTCAAGACGATGGCGATCACCGTCGAGGGCGAGCTCGAGCCCGGCGTCACGGCGAAGGACATCGTCCTCGCGATCATCGCCAAGATCGGCGCGAACGGCGGACAGGGCTACGTGCTCGAGTTCCGCGGCAGCGCGATCCGCGTCCCTCTCGATGGAGGGCCGCATGACGATCTGCAACATGTCGATCGAGGCGGGTGCCCGTGCCGGCATGATCGCGCCGGACGAGACGACGTTCGCCTACGTGAAGGGACAAGCCGCACGCGCCGCAGGGCGCGGACTGGGACGAGGCCGTCGCCTACTGGCGCACGCTGCCCTCCGACGAGGGTGCGGTCTACGACGCCGAGGTGTACCTCGACGCCGCACGAGCTCGAGCCCTTCGTGACGTGGGGCACGAACCCCGGCCAGGGCGTGTCGCTGAGCGGGGTCATCCCGACGCCCGCCGACATGGCCGACCCCACCGAGCGCGCCTCCGCCGAGCGTGCGCTCGAGTACATGGACCTCACGCCGGGCACGCCGCTCAAGGAGGTCGCGGTCGACGCGGTCTTCATGGGATCGTGCACGAACAGCCGCATCGAGGACCTCCGCGCCTTCGCATCGGTCATCCAGGGCCGCACCAAGGCCGAGGGCGTCCGCGTCATGGTCGTGCCGGGCTCGGCCCGCGTGCGCCTCGAGGCCGAGGCCGAGGGCCTCGACAAGATCATCACCGACTTCGGCGCCGAGTGGCGCTTCGCCGGCTGCTCGATGTGCCTCGGCATGAACCCCGACCAGCTCGCGCCGGGGGAGCGCTGCGCCTCGACCAGCAACCGCAACTTCGAGGGCAGGCAGGGCAAGGGCGGTCGCACGCACCTCGTCTCGCCGCTCGTCGCGGCCGCGACGGCGGTTGCGGGGCGCCTTGCGAGCCCGTCCGATCTGCCCGCACTCGAGAAGGTCGAGGCCTGACCATGGAGAAGTTCACGACCCACACGGGCATCGTCGCGCCGCTTCAGCGCTCGGCGGTCGACACCGACCAGATCATCCCCGCCGTCTACCTCAAGCGGGTCACCAAGACCGGCTTCGACGACGCGCTCTTCGCGAGCTGGCGCCAGGACCCCGGATTCGTGCTCAACCAGCCCGCGTTCCAGGGCGCGAGCATCCTGGTCGCCGGTCCCGACTTCGGTACCGGCTCCAGCCGCGAGCACGCGGTCTGGGCGCTGCGCGACTTCGGCTTCCGCGTCGTGCTGAGCCCGCGCTTCGCCGACATCTTCCGCGGCAACGCGGGCAAGCAGGGCCTCGTCACGGGCGTCATCACCGAAGCCGAGGCCGAGGCGATCTGGGCTGCCGTCGCGGCGGACCCGGGCATCCGGATGACCGTGGACCTCGAGGCGCGCACGGCCACGATCGGCGATCTCGAGATCGCTTTCGAGATCGACGATTACACTAGGTGGCGGCTTCTCGAAGGGCTCGACGACATCGGGCTCACGCTGCGCAGTGAAGACAAGATCTCGCAGTTCGAGGCTCGACGCGAGGCATGGCGACCGCGGACGCTCCCCGTCCGCTGAGCCAGGGAGGACCACCGCACAACGGTGGCCCGTCCCCGCAGCCGCCCCTCGAAGACACAAATGAGGTTCACTGGATGAAGACCCTTCTCGGCGACACCGCCCCGTCAGGCAACCAGGAGGCGACCGGCGAGACGCTGGCGATCCGCGGCGGGCGACCTCTCAGCGGCCGGGTCGAGGTCAAGGGCGCGAAGAACCTCGTCACGAAGGCGATGGTCGCAGCTCTCCTGGGCGAGACGCCCAGCACGCTGCGCGACGTCCCCGACATCAGCGACGTCAACGTCGTCCGCTCACTGCTCGAAGTGCACGGCGTGACCGTGCGCGACGGCGCAGAGGAGGGCACGCTCCACCTCGACCCGAGCGGCGCGGTCACGGCGCACTTCGAGGAGATCGACGCGCACGCCGGAGCATCCCGCATCCCGATCCTCTTCTGCGGGCCTCTCCTGCACCTGCTCGGCGAAGCACTCATCCCCGACCTCGGCGGCTGCCGCATCGGCGATCGGCCCATCAACTTCCACATGGACGCGCTGCGCGCCTTCGGCGCCGTCGTCGACAAGAGCTACGAGGGCATCCGGATCACGGCGCCCCACGGTCTGCACGGCGCCGACATCGCGCTGCCGTACCCGAGCGTCGGCGCGACCGAGCAGGTGCTGCTGACGGCCGTGCGCGCGAAGGGCACGACCGAGCTGCGCAACGCCGCGATCGAGCCCGAGATCATGGACCTCATCGCCGTCCTGCAGAAGATGGGCGCGATCATCTCGTACGAGCCGAACCGCGTCATCCTCATCGAGGGCGTCGACTCGCTGCAGGGCTACGACCACCGCGCGATCTTCGATCGCAACGAGGCGGCGTCGTGGGCGTGCGCCGCGCTCGCGACCGACGGCGACATCTACGTCGGCGGCGCCAAGCAGCAGGAGATGCTGACCTTCCTCAACGTCTTCCGCAAGGCGGGCGGCGCGTTCGACGTGCACGAGGACGGCATCCGATTCCGCCGCGGCGACGAGCTCAAGCCCGTCGTCGTCGAGACCGACGTGCACCCCGGCTTCATGACCGACTGGCAGCAGCCGCTCATCGTCGCTCTGACGCAGGCGCACGGCCAGTCGATCGTGCACGAGACGGTGTACGAGAACCGCCTCGGCTTCACCGCATGCGCTCGTGCAGATGGGCGCCGACATCGTCGTGCACCCCCAGGGCATCGAGAGCCCCGATCGCCGCGTCCCGCGCCGTGCGCTCGAGCAGGCCGCCGTCATCAACGGCCCGACGCCCCTGCACGGCGCCGACGTCGAGGTGCCCGACCTGCGCGGCGGCTTCAGCTACGTCATCGCCGCTCTCGCCGCCGAAGGCGATCGACCGTCAGCAACGTCGGCATCATCCGCCGCGGCTACGAGAAGTTCTTCGCCAAGCTCGATGCCCTGGGTGCCGACTGTCGACATCATCGGATGACGTCGTGACCGGCGAGGGAGCGGGGCCCGCGAGAAGCCGCGCCCGTTCATCTTCTGGGCGCTCGCGGCGATCGTCGTGCCGCTCGTGGGCATCATCATGAAGATCCGCATCCGGCCGCGGCGACTCGCTGCCGCGCGAACGGCGCCGTACGTCCTCGCGCCGAACCACTACAGCGAGATCGATCCGCTCGTCGTCGCCGTCGCGGTGTGGCGTCTGGGGCGGCCGCCGCGCTTCATGGCGAAGGAGAGCCTGTTCCGCGTGCCCGTGCTCGGGTGCGGCGCTGCGCGCGACGGGCATGGTCCCGGTCGCGCGCCAGTCGTCGAGCGCGTCGGCGAAGCAGACGCTCGCCGCCTCCGAGACGCTGGTCGAGCACGGCCGAGGCGTCATCGTCTACCCCGAGGGAACGCTCACGCGCGACCCCGACATGTGGCCCATGCGCGGCAAGACCGGCGCGGTGCGGCTCGCGCTCGAAGCCGGCATCCCGCTCATCCCGATGGCGCACTGGGGCGCGCAGAAGATCATGCCGCGCTACGGCAAGCTCAGCCTGTGGCCGCTGCGCAAGCCCGTCGACGGTCGCGATCGGCGACCCTGTCGACCTGTCGGACCTCGCGGGACAGCACGGCAGGCCCGCAGCGCTGAACGAGGCGACGAACCGGCTCATGAACGCCATCACGGCCCTGCTCGAAGACCTCCGCGACGAGAAGGCCCCCGCCGAGCGCTGGGACCCGTCGGTCCACGGGCAGAAGGAGACGGGTCGCATTGAGCCTAGGTCCGACCCGCCAGGGCGATCCTCCCTGCCTCGCGTCGCCGTCATCGGCGCGGGCAGCTGGGGCACGACGTTCGGCAAGATCCTCGCCGACGGCGGCGCCCACGTCACGATGTGGGCGCGGCGTCCTGAGCTGGCTCAGCGAGATCAACGAGGCCAAGCGCAACAGCGAGTACCTGCCCGGCATCAACCTGCCGCGCGAGATGTCGGCGACCCACCACCTGTCCGAGGCCCTCGAGGGCGCGGCGCAGGTGTACCTGTCGATCCCGAGCCAGGCCGTGCGCCAGAACCTCAAGGCCGTGCGCCCGCTCGTGGCCCAGACCGATGCGCCCATCGTCTCGCTCATGAAGGGCGTCGAGCGACGCTCGGGACTGCGCATGAGCCAGGTCATCGAGCAGGAGCTCGCACTGCGATCCCGCGCGGATCGCCGTCGCCTCGGGCCCCAACCTCGCGCTCGAGATCGCGCGCGAGCAGCCCACCGCCGCCGTCATCTCCTCGACGAGCCAGGAGACGGCCGAGGCCGTCGCCCGCCGCGCGCGCAACGCCTACTTCCGCACGTTCGTCAACACCGATGTCATCGGCACGGAGTTCGGCGGCGTCCTCAAGAACCTCATCGCCGTCGCGATCGGCATCGTCGACGGCGTCGGCTACGGCGAGAACACGAAGGCCTCCATCATCACGCGCGGGCTCGTCGAGATGACCGACTTCGCCGTCGCGTTCGGCGCGCAGCCCGAGACGCTCCAGGGCCTCGCGGGCCTGGGCGACCTCATCGCGACGTGCCAGTCGCCGCTCAGCCGCAACAACACCGCGGGGCGTCTGCTCGGTCAGGGCTATCGCTTCGACGACGTCGTCAAGCAGATGAACCAGACCGCCGAGGGCCTCGCATCCGTCGCCCCGTCCTCCAGCTGGCGCGCGAAGTGGGCGTCGAGATGCCGATCGTCGAGCAGGTCAAGATGGTGCTGGACGGCACGATGAACCCGCGCGACATCGCGCCGCACCTCACGACGGACGACGACACCCCGAAGGGCGAGAGGACGCAGAATGGACAGGCCGGCGGTGGCGGTGCTCTTTGGCGGTCGCTCCAGCGAGCACTCGATCAGTTCCGCCACGGCGGGAGGGGTGCTGCGGGCGATCGATCGTGACCGCTTCCGCGTCATCCCGATCGGCATCACCCGCGACGGCGCCTTCGTCCTCGAGGACGACGATCCCGACAAGTTCGCGCTCGACAAGGACCGGCTTCCCGAGGTCGTCGACAACGGCACGCGCATCCTCTGGCCGGACTCGACCCTGACGCGCGAGCTGCGCGTGACGGATGCCTCGGGCACGCGATCGCTCGGCGACGATCGACGTCGTCTTCCCGATCCTGCACGGGCGCTTCGGCGAGGACGGCACGATCCAGGGCATGCTCGAGCTGCTCGGCCTGCCGTACGTCGGTGCCGGCGTGCTCATGTCGGCGATCGGCATGGACAAGCACGCGACCAAGAGCATCCTCAAGGCCGCCGGCGTGCCCGGTCGTGCCGTGGGTCACCGTGACGCGCGGCGATCTCGCGCGCGACGGCGACCTGTGGCGTGCGCCGCATCCGGTCGCTCGGCCTGCCCGCGTTCGTCAAGCCCGCTCGCGCGGGTTCGAGCGTCGGCGTGTCGAAGGTGTCGGACTGGAGCGAGCTGGATGCCGCGCTCGACGTCGCCTTCGCAGAGGACGCCACCGTGCTCGTCGAGGAGGCGATCACGGGCCGCGAGGTGGAGTGCGGCGTGCTGCCCGGCCGCGACGGCGGTGCGCCGCGCGTGAGCGTCGCGGGCGAGATCGTCGTGACGGGCCGCGACTTCTACGACTTCGAGGCGAAGTACCTCGATGCGCCCGGCGTCGAGCTCGTGTGCCCCGCCGACCTGCGCGACGGCGAGCTCGCCGAGATGCAGCGGATCGCGGCGCAGGCCTTCGAGGCGCTCGGCGGCGAAGGGCTCGCCCGCGTCGACTTCTTCTTCACCGGCACCGAGTTCTATCGTCAACGAGCTCAACACGATGCCCGGCTTCACGCCGATCTCGATGTTCCCGAAGTGCTGGATCGCCTCGGGGATGACGTATCCCGAGCTCATCAGCGAGCTCATCGACGCGGCGCGCTCGAGCGCGCTGGCCGCTCAGTCGTCGGGCAGGACCTCGTTCGAGGCGACGCACGCGCTCTCGGCGGCGATCGTGCCGCTGATGATCGGTCCGAGGCGGTCGAGGACGGCGTTGGACGACACGACCTCGTTGTCGACGTACACCTGCACGGCGGGCGTGCGGCCGTACGTCGTGATGCGGTAGCGTCGGCGCCTCGGACTCGTCGACGATCCAGTCGACGCCGCCGATCGTGATGCAGCGCGCTTCGGTCGGGCCGGGAGGCGTCACGCCGCACGTGAGGAGGACGGATGCCGGGTCGCCCCACGCTCCGGTCGCCTGCGCGTCGGTCCACCGGCGCTGCTGGCCGTCGACGGTGCCAGGAAGCCGGACCGAGACCTCGGCGCACAGCGGGTCGTTCGCGTCGGCAGCGGCATCCATCGACACCGTCGAGGCGCACCCCGCGAGAGAGGTCGCGAGGACGGCGGCGACGAGCGGCGGAGACGATCAGACGGGTGAGACGCACGGTTCCAGGCTAACTCGGGCGGGCGCAGCGGAACGGCCCCGGGCCGGATGCCCGCTAGCGTGAAAGCGTGACAGTTGACGCGGACGATCCCACCGTCGGCGAGCTCAGCGAGGGCACGGTGCTCCGCGCGATCCTCGCTCGGCTCGGCGCGTCGCGCGCGCTCGTCGGTCCCGGCGACGACGCGGCGGTGCTCGCGGCGCCCGACGGACGCATCGTCGCGACCGTCGACACGCTCGTGCACGGTCCGGACTTCCGCCTCGCATGGTCGAGCGCGTTCGATCTCGGCTGGAAGTCGGCCGCCGTCAATCTCGCCGACGTCGCGGCGATGGGCGCTCGGCCCACGGCGCTCCTCGTGGCCCTCGCGATGCCCGATGACACGCGCCTGTCCTTCGTCGCGGGGTTCGCCGACGGCCTGCGCGCAGCCTGCGATGCCCTCGCGCCGGGCTGCGCGGTCGAAGGCGGCGACCTCACGGTCTCGGACACCCTCACGATCGCCGTGACGGCGATCGGCTCGCTCGACGGCCGCACGCAGGTGCTCCGCTCGGGAGCACGTCCCGGCGACGTCGTCGCGGTCGCGGGAGAGCTGGGTGCCGCGGGCCGCGGGCTCGCGGTGCTGTTCGACAGGTTCCGGGATGCCGCGGCCCGCCCCGTCCCGATCGACGTGTCGGTGCTCAGCGAAGGCGAGCGCCAAGACGTGGCGGCTCAGCTGCGGCCCGTGCCGCCGATCGCGCGCGGCGTCGCGGCGGCCGACGCCGGAGCGACCGCCATGATGGACGTGTCGGACGGTCTCGTGCTCGACGCGACGCGGCTGGCCGAGGCATCCCGCGTCACCGTCGCGCTCGACGCGCGCACCCTCGGCCAAGATCCCGCCTCGGCTCTCGCGGGCGGTGAGGACCACGCGCTCCTGGCGACCTTCCCGTCGACGGACGCGCTTCCTGCGGGCTTCCGGGCGATCGGACGCATCCTCGAGCGGGGCGCTGAGGCCGTCCTCGTCGACGGCGCGCCGTTCGACGGACGAGGCGGATGGGACCCGTATCAGGACTGGGACGCCGCGCTCGGCTGAGCCCACCACAGGGTCGTGTCGCCGTACTTCTTCGACCGCGCGGTGATGAGGCCCTCGGGCATCGCGGGCTCGGGCGACCGTGAAGCGCGCTCGACGACGACGGTCGCGTCCTCCGACAGGAGCGGCACGAGCAGGTCGAGCGTCGAGGTGAGCTCGGCCTCGCCGAGGTCGTAGGGCGGATCGAGGAACACGAGGTCGAACGGGCCGGGCGCTGCGCGAAGGAACGTGTCGGCGGCGACCCGGTGGATGCGCGCGACGGCGTCCGTGCCGATCGCCGTGACGACCCGGCCCGCATTGCGCTGGGCGACGCTCGCGGCACGCGGCGCCTTCTCGACGAGGTCGGCCGATGCCGCGCCGCGGCTGAGCGCCTCGAGCCCGAGCGCCCCCGATCCTGCGTAGAGGTCGAGCACGGCCGCTCCGCGGACGGCGTCGGACGACTCGAGGGCGCTGAAGAGCGACTCGCGCACACGGTCGCTCGTGGGCCGCGTGCCGGCATCCGGCACGTCGATCACGAGCGAACCCGCGCGTCCCGAGATGATGCGTGTCACACGCTCACGATATCGGCGTTGCGGGCCCGTCTTCTTCGCGCAGGCGCGGGGTGGTGCGCAGGGCGGGCCGCAGGCCGGCCTTGTCGGCGTAGAAATCGCGGATCCGCTCCATGTCGGCGGACACGTCGCCTGTCAGCTCGATCGTGATGCCGAGCCCGGTCGTCATCGTCGTGCGATCCACGTAGCCGAGCGTCACGGGAAGGCCCGCCTCGCGGGCGATCCGGTAGAACCCCGACTTCCAGTACCGTCCCGATCCACGCGTTCCCTCGGGCGTCACGACGAGTCCGAAGACCTCGCCGCGGCGGATGCGCTCGACGACCTCCCCGACGACGCGCGAGGCATCGGCTCGGTCGACGGGGATGCCGCCGAGTCCGCGCATGAGGGGGCCGCGCCAGCCGCGGAAGAGGCTGTCCTTGCCGAGCCAGCGGAACGGGATGCCCAGGCGCCAGGCGATCGCGAGCATGAGGACGAAGTCCCAGTTCGACGTGTGCGGCGCGCCGATGAGGATCGTCGGAGTGGTGGGAGCCGGAGTCGTGACGAGCCTCCAGCGGCTGCACGCCCAGTAGAGGCGCGCGAGGAGTCGTCGGACCATGCCGCAACCGTACGCCTTCCGCGAATGTCGCTCGGGGCATGCGCCCGCGGCCGCCCCGAGGTCGGCGGCGCTCTCTAGACTCGGAGCATGGCCGATCTGACCCTCGAGTCGCGTCTCGACGGAGTCGTCGGCGGCAAGACCGCCTCGGCGCTCGAGAAGGCGTTCGGGATGCGGACGGTCGGCGACCTCGTGTCGCACTACCCGCGGCGGTACGCACGCCGCGGCGAGCTGACGCCGATCTCGTCGCTGCCGCTCGGCGAGCCTGTCACGATCGTCGCCGAGGTCGTGCGGGTCAACGAGCGGCGCATGCAGAACCGCAAGGGCTCGCTCCTCGAGGTGGTCATCAGCGACGGCCAGGGCAAGCCTGTCGCTCACGTTCTTCAACCAGTCCTGGCGCACGAAGGACCTCCGCCCGGGTCGACGGGGCATCTTCGCGGGCAAGGTGGGGGAGTACCGCGGAGCGACCCAGCTCGCGCATCCCGACTACGAGCTCTTCGAGGACGAGGACCAGGCGCGCCAGAACGCACAGGCGTACGCGACCGTCCCGATCCCGATCTACCCCGCGACGAGCACCGTCGCGAGCTGGCAGCTGACCAAGATCGTCGAGCTCGCCCTCGACGGGCTCGGCGAGGTGCCCGACCCGCTGCCCGACGACCTGCGCGAGCGGCACGGGCTCGCCCGGGCGCGCGAGGCGATCGAGTGGATGCACCGGCCCGAGACCGAGGAGCAGTACGAGCTCGCCCGTGCGACGCTGCGGATGCACGAGGCCTTCGTGCTGCAGGCCGCGCTCCTGCAGCAGCGCCAGTTCGTACGCGCGCTGTCGGCCACGAGCCGCGCACCCGGCGAGCTGCTCGAGCGCTTCGACGCGCGGCTGCCGTTCGAGCGCACGCCAGACCAGGTCTCGGTGGGCGATCAGATCGCGCGCGACCTCGAAGGCGAGTGGCCCATGAACCGCCTCGTGCAGGGCGAGGTCGGCTCGGGCAAGACCCTCGTCGCGTTGCGGGCGATGCTCCAGGTCGCACAGAGCGGTGGTCAGTCCGCCCTCATCGCCCCGACCGAGGTGCTCGCGGGGCAGCACCTCCGATCCATCGCGCGGATGCTCGGCCCCGAGCTCGCGCCCGAGATCATGCCGACACTCCTCACAGGACAGCTGCCCGCCGCCGAGCGGCGCAAGGCCGCCCTGCGCGCGGCGTCGGGCCAGGCGCGCATCGTCGTGGGCACGCATGCGCTGCTGAGCGAGAGCACGACCTTCGCCGACCTGGGTCTCGTCGTCGTCGACGAGCAGCACCGGTTCGGCGTCGAGCAGCGCGAGGCGCTGCGTGCGAAGGGCTCCGCGCCGCACGCGCTCGTGCTCACCGCGACGCCCATCCCGCGTACCGTCGCGATGACGGTGTTCGGCGATCTCGATGTGTCGACGATCCGCACGATGCCCGCCGGACGCGCCGGCATCGAGACGTTCGTCGCCCCGATCGCCGAGCGCCCGGCCTGGTTCGGGCGCGTGTGGGAGCGCATCGCAGAAGAGGTTGCCAAGGGGCGCCAGGCGTTCGTCGTGTGCGCGGCGATCGACGCCGAAGCTCTGACGAAGGACGACAAGGCCGAGGCCGAACCGCTCGAGGGCGAAGCCGAGAAGACGCGATGGGGTGTCGTGCAGGTCGCCGATCTGCTGGCGCGGCATCCCGCCTACGCCGACATCCGGGTCGCAACGCTCCACGGGCGCATGCCCTCCGACGAGAAGGATGCCGTCATGCAGGCGTTCGCGAGGGGCGACATCGATGTCCTCGTCGCGACGACTGTCGTCGAGGTGGGCGTCGACGTGCCGAACGCGTCGACCATGGCGATCCTCGAGGCCGACCGGTTCGGCGTGTCTCAGCTGCACCAGCTGCGCGGACGCGTCGGCCGCGGAGGAGTCCCGGGGCTGTGCCTGCTCGTCACCGAGGCCCCGCCCGGATCGCCCGCGCGCCAGCGCGTCGAGGCTGTTGCGGCGACCCTCGACGGCTTCCAGCTCGCCGAGGTCGACCTCGACCTGCGCGGCGAGGGCGACGTCCTGGGTGACGCGCAGTCCGGCGCGCGCTCGTCGCTTCGCCTGCTGCGCGTCGTGAAGGATGCCGATCTCATCGCCGAGGCGCGGGTCGCGGCGGAGATCGTGCTCGCCGACGACCCGGAACTCCTGCGGCATCCCGGCCTCGCGGCCGCGATCGAGCGCCGTGTCGGCACAGCCGAGCGTGCGGCGCTGGCACGCAACTGAGGCCGCTACGCTGGAGAGGTGAATCCCCGGATCGCCGTCGTCCCCGGTTCCTTCGACCCGCCGACGCTCGGCCACCTCGATGTCATCCGTCGCGCTGCGGGTCTATACGACCAGCTGCATGTGCTCGTCGTGCACAACCCCGGCAAAGAGGCGATGCTGCCCATCGCCCAGCGCCTGGCACTCCTCGAGCAGTCGATCCAGGAGGCCGACATCGAAGGCGATGTCATCGTCGCCTCGTGGAGCGTGGGACTGCTCGTCGACTACGCCGTCGACGTCGACGCAGGGGTGCTCGTCAAGGGCATCCGCTCGCAGGTCGATGTCGCGTACGAGACGCCCATGGCGATCGTGAATCGGCACCTCGCCCACGTCGAGACCGTGTTCCTGCTGCCCGACCCGTCGCACGCCCTCGTGTCGAGCTCGCTCGTGCGCCAGGTCGCGAGTCTCGGCGGCGACGTGGCGCCCTACGTGCCGGCACCGGTCGCCCGCTTCCTCTCGACGGGCGAGCAGCCCGCCTGACAGGTCCTGGCGGGTGTCCGCTCCCGGTAAGATCGATGCTCGTGACCAGGCACCGACACGGCCGTTTCGCCGTCCCCGTCCGCGACATCGTGCACCGCGCGGGCGAGATGCGCGAGCTGAACCTCGAACTGCCCACGCCCGAGAAGTGGGGTGAGGGGCTCGTCTCCGTGCCCGCGGGCGAGCCGCTCGTGATCGAGGGCCGCGTGGAGTCGGTCCATGAGGGCATTCTCGTCTCGGCGACGATCGACACCGAGTACACGGGAGTGTGCGGCCGGTGCCTCACCGACATCGCCGAGCCCCTCGAAGTCGAGATTCAGGAGCTTTTCGCGTATCCTGGACGGGAAGCATCTGACTTCGAAGTTCAAGACGACCACGTGGATCTTGAAAATCTGGTCAGGGATGCGATTGTCCTGTCGCTTCCGTTTCAACCGGTGTGTCAGCCGGATTGCCCCGGCCTTGATCCGGCCACGGGCGAGAGGCTGGCGGAAAGCACCGGCGCAGACTCGCGTGTGCCCGTCGATCCACGGTGGGCAGCGCTTCAGGACTTCACCACAGACCACGACGACGATGCTCCGCGCCCACAGGCCGTGAGCGGAGCCGCCGAGAACACAGAAGAGAGCTAGTCATGGCAGGTAACCCCCCGAAGCGGAAGGTCTCCCGCTCGAACACCCGCTCGCGCCGCGCGCAGTGGAAGGCGGCGCCCATCACGCTGACCACCACGGTCGAGAACGGCAAGGTCGTCTACAGCCGTCCCCACCAGGCCAAGGTCGTCACGGACTCGCAGGGAACCGAGCTGTTCCTCGAGTACAAGGGCCGCAAGGTCGCCGACGTCTGATCGAACAGCGAGTCATGAAGTGACCGACGTCACATCGGGGCTCGCTCGCCTCACCGACAAGCTCGGGGTCGACATCGACCCCGAGCTTCTGTCGCTTGCGCTCACGCATCGATCGTGGGCGTATGAGAACGGGCAGGTCCCGCACAACGAGCGTCTCGAGTTCCTCGGAGATTCCGTGCTGGGGCAGGCCGTTACGGTCCGCCTCTTCATGACCAATCCCGAGCTCGAAGAGGGCGCGCTGGCCAAGCGCCGTGCGAGCGTCGTCTCGACGATCGCCCTCGCCGAGGTCGCGCGCGGCATCGGCCTGGGGGAGTACCTCAAGCTCGGTCGTGGTGAAGACCAGACCGGCGGGCGCGACAAGGACTCGATCCTCGCCGACACGACCGAGGCGCTCATCGGCGCCACGTACTTGTCGATGGGGCAGGATGCCGCGACCGCGCTCGTGCTGCGGCTCATCGATCCACTGCTCGACGATCCCGACCGGTACGGTGCCGCCGTGGACCCCAAGACGAGCCTGCAGGAGCTCTCCGCGCGCGACGGACTTGGTCAGCCGAGGTACGAAGTGACCTCGAGCGGACCCGACCACGAGCGACGCTTCACGGCGACGGTCTTCGTGGGCGACACCTCCGCCCAGGGCGAGGGCACGAGCAAGAAGGCGGCCGAGATGGCCGCCGCACTGACCGCCTGGAAGGTCCTCAGCGCGCGTGCCTGAGCTCCCCGAAGTCGAGGTCGTGCGAGCCGGCCTCGCTCCGGCCGTCACGGGTGCCCTCGTCGTGGGAGTCAGTGTCTTCGACGAGCGCGCGCTGACGCGGCATCCCGGCGGCGGCCTCGATTTCGAGGCGGCGCTCACGGGCCGAACGATCCGCGCCGCAGCACGACGCGGCAAGTTCCTCTGGCTGCCCCTCGAGCCGCCCGTCGCCGGCCCCGCCTCCGAAGCGGTCGTCGGCCACCTCGGCATGAGCGGTCAGCTGCTCCTGCGGGCCCCGGGCGCTCCGCTCGAGCGGCACGAGCGCGTGCGCATCGACCTTGCGAATCCGATCCACGGCGAACTGTCGATCGTCTTCGCCGACCAGCGCACGTTCGGCTCGCTCGCGATCGACCCCTTGGTGCCGACACAGGATGCCGCTCCCGGCGGGTTCGGCTCCGACGACGCCGTCGTCCCCGCCCAGGTCGCCCACATCGCGCGCGATCCGGTGGATCCCGCGTTCGACGATGCGCGGTTCCGTCATCTGCTCGGACGCAAGGACTCGGCGATCAAGCGCGTGCTCCTGGACCAGACGGTTCTGAGCGGCGTGGGCAACATCTACGCCGATGAGGCGCTGTGGGCCGCGCGCATCCATCCTGAGACACCGGCGTCCGCCCTCTCGACGCGTGCCGTCAACCGCCTGCTCGCAGAAGTGCGCGTCGTTCTCGACAAGGCTCTGGCTGAGGGCGGCACGAGCTTCGACGCGCAGTACGTCAACGTCAACGGCCAGGCGGGCTACTTCGCGCACTCCCTCCACGCCTACGGACGCACAGGTCAGCCGTGCGACCGCTGCGGTCGACCCATCATGCGGGTGTCGTTCATGAACCGCTCGAGCCACTACTGCCCGCACTGCCAGAAGCTCCCGCGGCGCTGAGCCTCACGGCCGCAGGTGACGCACGGCTTGCTCGTCGGGACCGCGCGAGCTTGACGGACGGTCTCGCTCGAATCACGCGACGAGAACTCTATCGCTCCTGCGTCGTGGAGTGCCTGGACCAGATCCTTCGGCGCGACCTTGCCCTCCGCTACGTACCGCTCTGCCCGGCATTCTGCCAGCGCTGCACCTGCTTCATCGCGACCGCTCTCGACCGCCGCGGGGTCGCTCTCCCCGATGAGGTCGAACAGCTCGTCGGGGGAGTAGAGGTCGAACGGCTGGAGACTCGTGCGACGGCGGCGAAGTCTTTCATGTTGTCGATGACGAGGATCGTCGCTCCCGCCTCGCGGGCGACGTGCACGACGTGCCAGTCCTTGTCGTAGGCAGCCCGTCGATCGGGCCGCCGTCGTAGTCGGTGATCAGGTCGTGCAGCGACTGCTCGATCAGCTCGTGGATGCTGGTTGATCATCCCGTCGGGTGCGTCGCGGTTGCGATCGCGGATGTTCGCGACCGCCTACGATGAGGCAGTCGCGGGAGCTGATCACGGCGAAGCGCCGGCACTCCATGCCGAGCATAAGTGTCCAGTCGCGCAGCGTGCGGATGTACAGGACGTTCGCCGTCGACGCACAGCGACAGCCGCGAGCATGACTGGTGGCCCCCGGCCTGCACAGGTCCGGGGCTATCTGCAGGACTCAGTCGAGGTCGAGGTCTGTTTCGATCCGACGCAGTTCCTCGAACGCGGCCGCTCAGCCTGCTCGCGCTTCTCGCGAAGAGCTAAGAACGTCGCGGACCGATGGCAAGTGATCACGATGGCTGCTCACCATCGTGGACGGCAGCTCCGTCGAGGCGATGCGCTCTCATCCGCGTCGTCCGCGAGACACCGACGATTCCCGCAGCGGTCGAGGAGGTCAGATCCTCGGGCGATCGCGCGCATCGTCCCGTTGCCCTGCGTCGATGCCCCTCAGGGCGAACACGAGCGACTCGGCCTCAGCTCCGCGGGTAGCGAGATGGTCGAGCCGTCGCTCGAGTCGACGTCGATGCCGACGCGCCTTTCGGTCGTGGGCCTCCGCGACGACGTCGCGAGCCTCCTGCTGACCTCTCGTCGAACAGAACCTGCTCGCGAGCGCGTCGGCACGCGTCCGGAAGCGTGGAGTTCATCGAGTCGCTCTCTTCGTCTCCTCGTAGGCGGTGATCTCGCCCTCGAGTTCGTCGATGGCGACCGCCGGCTCCAGGTCGCGTAGGGGTCTACATGCGAGAGCCCACCGCGCGAGCGGTGGCTTCTCCGCCGCGAGTATGGCAGAGGTTTGAGGTAGCCGGCAGCTGCTCGGGGTGCCTTTGGGCGCGAGGCCAAACGTGAATGTACCCAGGTGCTGTGCTCGGGCTACTTCGCGCACTCCCTCCACGCCTACGGGCGAACGGGGCAGCCGTGCGATCGCTGCGGGCGCCCCATCATGCGGGTGTCGTTCATGAACCGCTCGAGCCACTACTGCCCGCACTGCCAGAAGCTCCCGCGGCGCTGACGTCAGACATCGATCGTCTTCTTCCATGCCCCGGCGTAGGAGGCCGGAACGAAGCCGATGGCCTCGTTGATGTCGAGCATCGGCCGGTTCTCCTCGGCGTTGAAGGTCGAGACGCGTGGCGATCCCGGCATCATCTCGCGCCAGCGCAGGAGGTTGCTGCACTTGACGATCGCGCCGAGCCGGTGACCGCGGTGCTCCTTGAGCACCAGCGTGCCCCACTGGTGGGTCGGCGCCGTGTGGTCGGCGCCGATGACGAGCTCGTTGTACGCGACGATCGCCCCCGTCGGCACGTGCTGGACACACGCGACCGACACGGTGTGGCCGCCGGCGAGCAGGCGCGCGTCGCGACGCTCGACCCGCGCGGCATCCCACGTCTCCTCTGCCCACACGAGATCGCCCGTGGGAACGTCGGTCGACATGCGCGAGACGACGTACGCATAGCTGTCCTTGTACTCGTCCGGCGTCGGCGCCGTCCACGCCACGACGCGGTAGTCGTCGCCCGCGATGCGCAGCGCTTCGTCGAGCATCCGGCGGACGCCGTCGAACGACCCTGTGAGGTCGAATACGCTGTTGCGCTCGGTCTGCTCGAGCGTGAAGCCGCGCGAGAGCATGAGCTGCGTCTGGGCGTCGTTCGCCGGGATCGAGCCCCAGCCCGTCGGCGACTCGAGCTGCGGGCCAGAGCGATCGGCCCTGTGCAGTGTCCACGTCTGGAGGACAGGCCGTCCGTGCCTGCGCGCTTCGAACTCGAGTGCCGCGAGCAGAGCGTCCTCGACGCCCTGCTCGCGATGCTCGGGACGCACCAGGAGGTCGAACTCGAGGTTGTT
>CAVOFY010000007.1:0-336716 GCA_963695125.1 uncultured Actinomycetota bacterium | reverse complement strand
TGTGCTTGCTCGACGAGTACGTATTGCTGTGGATGTCGTGCTGACGGTGCGTGTGGCGCAGGACGTCGTCGATGCGCTCGTGGCCCGCGTGGGCGATGCGTCGCAGGGGCGCGCCGTACTTCTCTGACCGGTCGTCGCCGAACGCGTCACATCGCCTGGCGGTCGGCCGCCGCGCGGCGCACGTGACTGCGTCCGTGCGCGATCGCGGACGACAGGTCGGTGATCAGGTGATTCTCGTGCCGCAGCGACGACAAGACGCCGACCTCGGCGGCGAGGGCGACGAGTTCGGGCCCGATGCCCTTGATGATCACGGTGATCCCGCGTCGCTCGAGCGACGTGGACCGAGCCGGCGAAGGACCTGCGCCCCCGTCGCGTCGAGGCTCTGCACTCCCGACAGGCGAAGAACCACGACCTCCACGCCCTCGACGTCCGCGATCTGACCCGCGATGGCGCTCGGCCGCGCCGAAGAACAGCGCGCCCTCGAGCCGGAACAGCGCGATCCGCTGATCGCCGGGTGCGGCCGGCCCGGGAGCTCCTCGCGGTCACGAGCGCGGACCCGGCCAGGCGACGCAGGGCGAAGAAGCCTGCCGCGACGATCCCGATCGCGACGGCGTACATGAGGTCGACGCTGACGGTGATGACCGCGGTCAGCACGGCACCCGCGGCGTCGGCGCGCGTGGACCGCAGGATGATCCGGACCGTCGCAGGGGAGACCATAAGGGTCGCGGTGACCATGAGCACGCCGACAGTGCCGCCAGCGGGATGGCGGACACGACGCCGCTCGCGACGTAGACGACCGCAGCAGCACGAGGGCGTGCACGATCGCCCAATCGCGTCCGGCCACCGGAGCGGATGTTGACGGCGAACCGTGGCCGATCGCGCCGGTGGTCGGCATCCCACCGAAGAGTCCGCGGCCATCGAGGCGATGCCCTGGCCGACGAGCTCGACGGTCGGCGTCGTACGGGCCCGTGTCGGAGATGGACGTCGCGACGCGGGCGGAGAGGAGCGACTCGATCGCGGCGAGCGCGGCGATCGTGAATGCGGACCCACCAGTGCGAGAAGCCGTCGCGGGTCGAAGACCGGAGTGCAGGTGCGGGAGCGACGCGGGAAGTCGCCGATCGTCGCGACGGGAGCGTTCAGGAGCACCGTGAGCACCGTGACGATCACGAGCGCGACGAGCGACCCGGGGACGGCCCGGTGGATCTCGAAGCCAGCACCATCACCGCCACGACGGCGGCCATGACGCCGAGCGACCACCACCCTGCGGCGACTGCACCTCGCGCAACGATCCATCGCCGCGAGCGCGGCGTCGCTGCTGTGGTGGGCGGCGGAGGCGCCGACGGTCGACGGGATCGTCTGCAGGAAGATGATGATCGCGATGCCGAGCGTGCAGCCCTCGACGGCGGGCCACGGGATGAGCGAGACGGCGCGCCCCAGGCGGAGCAGTCCTGAGCCGAGCACGATGATCCCGGCCAGCAGGCACAGGACCGGCAGCGCGGCAGCCCCTGGTCGGCCAGCACCGGCCGAGCACGACCACCATCGCGCCCGTGGGGTCGGAGACCTGCACGTTCGACCGCCGAAGATCGCCGCGGCGACTCCCGCCATCATCGCCGTGACCAAGCCGCTCGCCGCGCCCGCTCCCGACGAGACCCCGAAGGCGAGGGCCAGCGGGAGGGCGACGATGCGCCGACCGTGACGCCCGCGACGCAGGTCGCCGCGCCAACCGCGGCACCTCCCGGAAGTCAGCGAGGCTTCGGCCACAGTGAGCGCATCGAACGACTCGATCGGCCTGCGTGCGCGATTCAGCGCCATACTGCGGGAATGCGCGGAAGCTCACCGGCCGACGCCGAATGCCGCTGTGTCTGTGGAGCACCTCCGTGAGAAGCGCGCGGCGGCGCGGAGCAGATCCACCACCTGCGGATGGGCGAGCCGTAGAAGACGAGGCTGCCCCGCCGTTCCGCCACGACGAGGTGGTGCCGGCGCAGCACCGAGAGGTGCTGGGAGAGACGGACGCCTCGATCCCGTGTCGGTCAGGGCAGTTCTGTGACGGATGCTTCCGGCTGTGCCGACAGCACCTCGAGGACGCGCACGTGGACCGGATGTGAGAGCCCCTTGAACAGATCCTGGCCTTCACCTCGTAAAGGGGTCGATGGGCATTCGACGTTTCCACGGCGTCACCTTTCCATATGATGAAGTCATCATATCGGCCGCGTTTCCGCCGAGGCCTCCCGTTCGCCGATCCTGCCTGTTGATGCCGAGACATCCCGTCGGTGCCGAGTCGCCCCGTCATGGCCGCGCATGCAGGGGCGGAGTCGGCAACAACGGGGCGAGTCGGCGCACGAAGAGCGGAGTGCCGAAACGGATGCCCGGGATGCGGTGCGCGAGGAGTCCGGGCATGCCGAACCGCACGCGGTGCGATCGGCACTGGCGCGCCGCGGAGTGCGGGTGCATCCTGGGCGGGGGCGATTGCGCGCCGCGACAGTCGAGCGAGGTGGACACGATGAAGCGAATCTGGCCGCTGATCGTCATCGGCGTGATCGTGATCGCCATCGGAGCCGTATGGACGCTGCAGGGGATCGGCGTGCTCGGCGGATCGGCCATGAGCGGTTCGACCCTGTGGGCGGTCATCGGCCCGATCGTCATCGTCGTGGGGATCGTGCTCATCGGGTTCGCGGTCGCGCGACGGCGCCGCGGCTGAGCGACCTCATCGACTTTGCCGACTTCGGGGTCGGGCCGTAACGTCGAGGGGTCGAACCGCCCCGCCCCGCGGCCTCGACGACAGACGCCCGAGGGGCCAGGACGCACGAGAGGACATGCCACGATGACGGACATCCAGACCTTCGACCCCGAGGGCCGCGCCATCCCGTACATCGTGGAGGGCGAGGGCCCGGTCCCGCTCGTCCTCATCCCGGAGCCCGGTCAGGACGCCCTCGGCGTCGTCGGGCACTACCTCGCCGAGGAGGCGGGCCTCCACGTGATCCGCATCGGGTATCGGCCGGATGCCGAGGGGACGCTCTCGCTCGACGACCGCGCCGCCGACGTCATCGCGGTGATCGACCATCTCGGCCTCGACCACACGTGGATCGGCGGGCACGGGTACGGCGGCACGTCGCCCGGGCGACCGTCGCCGCCCATCCCGACCGTGCGAACGGACTCCTTCTGCTGGGTGTGGAGGATGCCGACATCCCGCTTCCTCCCGTCATCCCCGTGCTCATCGTCCAGGCGACGGAGGACGAGGTGACGCCGCCGGTGCACGCCGAGCCTGCTGCAGGCCACGGCGCCCGAGCGTGCCAGCATCAAGCACGTCGAGGAGCCGGCCACCTGTTCCCGCTCACCCACGTCATGCAGACCGCCGTCATCGTCGAGGAGTACCTCGACTGGGACTGATGCCGCGCTCGAGGAGCGCTCACTGGGCATGGCGTCGTTCAGGTCACCGCCGATCACGCCGATCCGACCGCCTCATCACTGGCCTCGTGCTCGTCCGGATCATCCTTCGCAGCCTTCTCAGGCTCCGCGCCGGGGTCCTTCTCCGTGCTCGGTTCCTCCAGGACCTCGTCGCCGGGCATCTCCTCCTGGTCTTCGCGGGTCTCTTCATCGCTCGCTCATGGCGACTCCTCTCGTCTGCTCCGATCCACCGGGCCGGCGAGAGGGTGTCGAGGGGGTTGACGTCCGTCCGGCGTGGTGATCGGCCTTGAACGTGATCCGATTGCGGCGCGGCCCGGCGACCTGTGCAAAGGACACGACGTACGGATCGGACCCGGGCGCTGTCAAGCCTGGGGAAAGGCGGCGCGCTGCTCTATCGTTCGTGTTCAGGGCATCGACCCGTCGTGCCGAGGGAGTCCCGTGATCACCGATATCGCAATCATCTGGAACCCGACCAAGACCGAACGCGAGACGCTCGAGACGGGCTCGCCGTGGCACCGGACGGCGACACGGGCCCCGACGTCCGGTGGTGGGAGACGACCGCGGACGATCCGGGACAGGGAGTGACGCGACAGGCGCTCGCCGCAGGCGCTGACCTGGTCGTCGTCGCCGGCGGCGACGGCACGGTGCGTGCTGTGGCCGAGCACCTCGCCGACAACGCCGCCGGCACCGAGCTCGCGATCGTGCCGCTGGGGACCGGCAATCTGCTCGCGCGCAACCTGGGAGTGCCCATCAACAACGTCCCCGCCGCGCTGGCGCGCGCGTTGGACGGCGAGTCCCGTCCGCTCGATGTCGGGTGGGTCGAGCTCGACCTCGAGAACGGCCGTGAGCGGCACGCGTTCGTCGTGATGATCGGGTTCGGCATCGACGCGCACATGATCGCCGAGACCGATGAGGACCTCAAGGACAAGGCGGGCTGGCTCGCCTATGTCGAATCGCTCGGACGCGCCCTCACCGCAAGCGAGATCGTGCCGTTCCACATCACGAAGGATGAGGAGCCGGCACGCGACGAAGAGGGGCACACCCTGCTCATCGGCAATTGCGGGATGCTGCAGGGCGGCGTCACCCTGCTGCCCGACGCCGATCCATCCGATGGTGAGCTCGACTACCTCGTGCTCAGCGCCGAGGGATTCGCCCAGTGGGCGGGCACTCTCAAGACGATGATGTGGGACAACGGGCTGAGGCGGCTGATCAGCAAGTCCGAAGCGACGACCCGCACCGACTCGGTCAATCTGGGCCGCGCGAAGAAGCTCGATGTCACCCTTCCCGAGCCTCGGGCCTTCGAGATCGATGGAGAGCAGATCGGCGAGACCCGCGCGTTCACGGTGACCATCCAGCCGGGCGCGATCCGCGTCCGCTGAGCAGACTCCCAGCCCGTCGCCCTGCGGGCGGACGTAGAATCGCGGTGGATGTCCTGGACCCCGTCATTCAGCGGCACGCCGCGTGTCGCGCACATGACGAGAGGGCGACGACATGTCCACCATCGCTCCCGCGATCGCACCGGGGCGCGTACGCCCGACGGGCGGGCGATCCGAGAATCACTACACCGAGCTGTCGAATCAGGTCACCGGCAGCGGGCTCATGCGCCGCCGCTACGCCTACTACTGGACGAGGCTCATCCTCGCGCCCCGTCGTCCTCGGCGGCGTGCTCGTCGCGTTCGTCCTCATCGGCGACACCTGGTGGCAACTGGTGACGGCCGCCGTCTTGCCATCGTCCTCACGCAGATCGCGATGCTCGGCCACGACGCCGCCCATCGTCAGATCTTCCGGTCCGGCCGGTGGAACGACTGGACTCGCTCGTCATCGGCAATCTCCTGGTCGGCATGAGCTACGGCTGGTGGCAGCACAAGCACACGCGCCATCACGCCAACCCGAACAAGATCGGCTCCGATCCCGACATCGACCTGCCGGTGATCTCGTTCACCCCGAGCAGGCGGCGCGTCGACGGGCGACCGCCGTGGTCCGCTCGCCTGGGTGATGGCGCATCAGGGCGTGTTCTTCTTCCCGATCCTCCTGCTCGAAGGACTGTCGCTGCACGCGTCGGGCATGCGCCGCGTCGTGTCCGCGAGCCGCTTCGACGTCGGCCGGTCGAGATCGCGTTCCTGGTGGCGCGGCTCGTCGGCTCCTGCCGCTGGTCTTCCTCGTCCTGTCTCCGGGCATCGCGTTCGCGTTCCTCGCCGTCCAGCTCGGCCTGTTCGGCGTCTACATGGGAATGGCGTTCGCTCCCAATCACAAGGGGATGCCGCTCGTCCCGCGCCGACGTGAAGGTCGACTTCCTCCAGCGACAGGTGCTCATGAGCCGCAACATCCGCGGCGGCCGGTTCATCGACACCGCGATGGGAGGGCTCAACTACCAGATCGAGCATCACCTGTTCCCGTCGATGCCGCGCCCGCACCTGCGCCAGGCATCGGGCATGATCGCCGCCTCTGCCGCGAGCACGGCGTGACCTACACCGAGATGGGGCTGTGGCAGTCGTACGGGATCGTCGTGCGCTACATCAATCGCGTCGGGCTCGGCGAGCGTGATCCGTTCGAATGCCCGCTCCTGCAGCAGCGGCAGTCGATCTGACGGTCAGAGGGTGAGTCGGCCCGCGACGATCTCCGCGGCGACGTCGCTGAGGCGCGTCTGCGTCGATCGCGCGTGGGACCGGATGCGGGCGAATGCGGCATCCATGTCGAGTCCCTGCTTCTGGGCGAGGTAGCCCTTCGCCTGCTCGATCACGACGCGACTGTCCAGCGCGCGCTGCAGCTGCGCCTGCGCGATGCTGGACTCCTCGACGAGCCGCTGCTGCAGGATGCTGATCGTTGCGATGTCGGCGAGTGCCTGCGCCGCCGTGGCGTCCCGGTCGTTGAGCTCACCGGTCTTCTCGCGGAACAGGTTGAGCGATCCGAGCGTCGAGTCGCGCAGGCGCAACGGGATCGCGTGGATCGACGAGAATCCCGATCGCCGTGCATCCGTCGAGAACGCCGGCCAGCGTTCGGTGATCGCATCCAGGTCCGCCACCGAGACCACCCGGCCGGTGGTCGCGGCTTCGACGCAGGGGCCCTCGCCGACGCGCAGCTGCATGAGTCCGACGAGCTCGCTGCGGTCGCTCGTCGACGCGATGACCTCGAGATGACCCGCGGGGCTCAGCAGCAGGATGCCCGCGGCACTCGCGTCGAACAGGAGGATGCACTCGTCGATCAGGTGCTGGAGCACCTCGACGACGTCGAACTCGTCGACGAGCGAGTCCGCGAGCGCGACGAACGTCCCCACCAGCTGGTGTTCGCGGGTCACGGCCGTCATGCCGTCATCCTAGGTCTCGCCCGCGCGTCACGCACCGAAGTCGATGCGCCGAGCGACGACGTCGGCCGCGACCTCCGACACCGTCCGCTCTGTCGCGTAGGCATGCCCTCGCAGAAGCACCAGGGCGTCGTCGACGCCGAGCCCGGTCTGCGCCGCGATCATGCCCGATGCCTGATGGATCTCGCGCCGCGAGTAGGGGCCGGTCTCCATCTCGCCGACCTCCTCGGCCGCGCGATCGAGAGCGTGGCGCAGCAGGCGTCGCGACACGATCGTCGCGAGCCCGCTCATGCCCTCGACCTCGGCGCGCGACAGCACGCGGGCGACCAGGGAATAGACGACGAGGCATCCCACGCCGATCGGTCCGACATGGAGCGGGAACGCGTAGAGCCCGCCCACTCTCAATGCCCGCAGCGCGGACCACGCGTGCGGCCAGAGCTCGCCCCCGTTCAGCTGCAGGTCCGGCGACATGACCGGCTCGCGAGAGCGCAGGGCATCCCAGGACGGACCCTCGCCCATGTCGATCTGGATCTCGTCGATGCGCGCGGCCAGCGGCGTGCTCGCGCAGACGATCTGCGAGCCGAGCGGCGTGCCCAGCGTCGAGACGACCGCCCCAGGCATCGCCGACGGCGTTCATGAGAGGTCCGCAGAGGTCGCCTCCGTCGCCGAGTCGCTGCGCGGCGCGCGCGAAGCGCGGGGGAGCCCCAACCGTGGACCGCACTCATGCCGCACCGCCTCGTCCCTGAGTCGCAACGGGCGCTGGGTCCTGGTGCCGTCGCCTCGATCCTACTCCGGGCAGGCGCGCGGCCTACTGGAGGCAGAACTCGTTCCCCTCGGGGTCGCGCAGCTGGTAGTAGCGCTCCGGCCACGGACCCCACGACTGATCCACGAGCCGCACGACGCGGGCCCCCAGGGCGACGAGGCGATCCTTCTCGGCCTCGAGCTCTTCTCGGGTCGGAGCGCGGCCGGGCGTTGCGCTGATGTCGAGGTGGATGCGGTTGCGTCCGTCCTTCTCGTGTGCCGCGTGGTGGAAGAAGAGTCGTGGCCCGACACCGTCAGGGTCCTCGGCGAGTCCGCGCTTTGCGAGATCCGCCTCGGTGAGGCCGGCCGCGAGGAGCTGTCCTTTGAGCGGCTCCTCCCAGGTCTGCTCGGGATAGCCGAGCACGGCGGACCAGAACCGCGCGAGCGCGGGCGGGTCGTCGGCGTAGAACGTGATGTTGCCGAGGCCGGCCATCAGGCGGCCCTCCGGATTGTGCGCATGAGATGCCACGACCTTTCTCCCGGACAGCATCGAGCATGCCCCCGACGTCGCGGCGGAGCAGTCCCGTTGACGCGCGGCACCAGCTGCGCTACGCCCCGAAGCCGGCCCGAGCACGGCGGCGACGATGCGCTCCGCGTCGCCGGGCTCGCGCGGCGCCCGGCTCAGGGCGCGCAGCACGATCGCGCCGACGAGCGTCTCGCTCAGCTCGTCGAACGGCGCGTCGGCGGCGAGAGCTGGGGCGTCTGCCCGATGGATGCCTCGAGCCGGCCGGCGATCGACTGCGAACCGGCGAGGCTGTCGCGCAGGCGCCTTCCGATGTCGGCGTTCTCGGCCGCCGCGGCGACGATCGAGCGCAGGAGCGTCTCGCCCTGCGGGTCGGCGCGGAGCGCGAGGATGCGGTCGAGCCAGGCCGTCAGGTCGGCGCGGATGTCGCCCGTGTCCGGCGGGGACAGGCGTCGGGGGAGCAGCATCCCCTCGATCAGGCACTCCGCGACGAGCGCGCCCTTGGACGCCCACCACCGGTAGATCGTCTGCTTGCCCACTCCCGCATCGGCCGCGATGCCTTCGATCGTGAGGTGGTCGTAGCCGCGAGCGGCGAACTGGCGGGCCGTCGCCTCGAGGATCGCGATGCGCGCGCCCTCGCTGCGCACGGGGCCGCGTGCGGCGCTGAGGAGCGACTGCTGGCTCATCGCTCATCCTAGCGGAAGAGCTAGACGAGACGTTGCGTATCATCTAATGGAGATCGATCGAGAGGGCGCGCCGTGGCTGAACTGCTCTACCGACTGGGGACCTTCGCCGCGCGGCGCGCCTGGATCGTCATCATCGGCTGGATCGCGATCCTCGCGATCGCGGTCGGCGGCTTCCTCATCGGCTTCAAAGGCCTCACGTCGAGCTTCGACGTGCCGGGCACCGCCTCCGGCGACGTCGTCGCCGAGCTCCGGAGGAAACTGCCCGACTACAGCGGCGCGGCCGGCACCGTCGTCTTCGCGACGAACGACGGCTCGGCGCTCACGGCCGCAGCAGCAGGCGCGATCAGCGCGCTCGTCGCCGACAGCGGCGAACCTGCCCGACGTGACGGAGGTCATCGACCCCTTCGCGACCGAGCAGGAGCGCGCCGACCGGCAGCAGCAGATCGAAGCGGGGCGCGCGCAGCTCGCCGACGCGCGGGCGCAGCTCGACGCCGGACAGGCGCAGCTGGATGCCGGTACGGCACAGCTGGATGCCGCGCAGACGCAGCTCGACCAGGCCCGCGCACAGGCGCAGGCGGCCGGACTCCCGCTCGAGCAGCTGGATGCCCAGCAGGCCCTCCTCGACGCGCAGCGTGCGCAGATCGAGGCCGAGCAGGCGAAGCTCGACGACGGCCGCGCAGAAGCGGACGCGCAGGCCGGTCAGCTCGAGTCGGGTGCCGAGCTCCTCGGTCTCGCCGACGGCATCCGCGTCGTGTCGGAAGACGGATCGACGGCACTCGTGAACGTCGCCTTCTCGGAGACCCGGATGGAGCTGCAGGAGTCGTCCAGGCAGGCCGTCGTGGAGCACTTCGAGTCGGAGTCGATCCCGGGCGTCGAGGTGTCGTTCTCGACCGAGATCTCGCAGGGCGTCCCGCAGATCCTCGGCGTCGGCGAAGTCGTCGGCGTCGCGCTCGCCGGCGTCGTTCTCGTGGTCATGCTCGGATCGCTCCTGGCAGCGGCGTTCCCCATCGTCACGGCCATCCTCGGCGTCGCGGTCGCGGCGCTGTCGACCCTCGCGTTCTCAGGGCGTCGTGCAGATGGCCTCGGTCACGCCCGTCCTGGGCGTCATGCTCGGCCTCGCGGTCGGCATCGACTACTCGCTCTTCATCCTCTACCGGCATCGCACGCAGCTGCTGCAGGGTGTCGAGGTCGCCGACTCGATCGCCCTCGCCAACGGCACGGCGGGCAACGCCGTCGTCTTCGCCGGCTCGACGGTCATCATCGCGCTGTTCGCGCTCAACGTCACCGGCATCCCGTTCCTGGGGCTCATGGGCACGGTCGGCGGCATCAGCGTCGCGATCGCGGTGCTCATCGCCATCACGCTGACGCCCGCGCTGCTCGGGGCGGCGGGTCTGCGGATCCTCTCGCGCCGCGCTCGCGCGAAGGCGAAGGCGAAGGCGGATGCGGCGCCCCCGCCCGCCGTCCGGCCCATGTCGACGGGACGCGCTGTCGTCACCTCGCTCGTCGCGGTGCTCGCCCTGCTCGTCGTCGCGATCCCGGCGCTGTCGATGCGCCTCGGGCTCCCTGACGGCTCGTCGGAGCCGGCGGGTTCGCCTGCCTACACGGCCTTCATGACGACGGCCGAGGCGTTCGGCGAAGGCGCCAACGGGACGCTCCTGGTCACGACCGGCTTCCCGGAGGGACTCGACGACGCACAGGTGCTGGACCGGCAGCTCGAGGTCGCGCGCCTCATCTCCGAGCAGCGCGATGTCGTCGCTGTCGCGCCCATCGCCGTGTCGGACGACGGTCGTCTCGCGGCCTTCCAGGTCGTCCCGGCCGAGGGACCGACGAGCGTCTCGACCGACGCCCTCGTCCGCGACCTGCGCGGACTCGGCTTCGACGGCGAGCCTCTGCGGGTCGCGGGCCAGGCCGCCATCAACATCGACATCTCGGAATCGCTCGCCGACGTCCTGCCGCTCTACCTCGCGGTCGTCATCGGCCTGTCGTTCCTCATCATGGTGATGGTCTTCCGCTCGCTCCTCGTGCCGCTCATCGCGACGGGCGGATTCATCCTGTCGCTGTTCGCGACATTCGGCGCGATCACGGCCGTCTTCCAGTTCGGCTGGGGCGCAGAGCTCTTCGGCATCCACAGCACAGGGCCCGTGCTGAGCTTCCTGCCCGTGATCCTCGTCGGCATCCTGTTCGGCCTCGCGATGGACTACCAGCTGTTCCTCGCGACGGGGATGCGCGAAGCCTACGTCCACGGTTCGCCCGCGCGCCTCGCCGTCGCGCAGGGATTCCGCGCGGGACGCACCGTCGTGATCGCCGCGGGGCTCATCATGATCGCCGTCTTCTCGGGCTTCATCACATCGGAGTCGACGATCATCAAGTCACTGGGCTTCGGGCTGGCGCTCGGTGTGCTGCTGGACGCATTCCTCGTCCGGATGCTGCTCATGCCCGCCGTCATGCACCTCCTCGGCCGCTCGGCGTGGTGGCTGCCGAAGTGGCTCGACAGGGTGATCCCGAACGTCGACGTCGAGGGTGCCGATCTCGAGCGCACGCATCCGCCCCACCACGCGGTCGGCGCGGTGATCTAGCCTCGCTGGAGGAGGTTCCGTGGACCACGACACCAGGCACGAGATCCGGCCCATCGCGGCGAACGACGCGGGCGAGGTGCTGACGCTGCAGCGTGCAGCGTTCACGCAGGAGGCGCTCATCTACGGCGACCCCGACATGCCCGCTCTGACGCAGACCCTCGAGGAGCTCGAGGCCGAGCTGCGAGACAACCTCGGCTGCGTCGCGCTCATCGGCACGCGGCTCGTCGGCGCGGCCCGCGCGCGAGCGGCGGGCGAACTGCTGCTCGTGGGGAGGATCGCGATCGCGCCCGACATGCAGGGCGGCGGGATCGGGAGCGACCTGCTCGCGGCGGTCGAGGCGCGGGGGCGCGATGCCGGATGCCGGGAAGCCGAGCTGTTCACGGGCTCGTACAGCGCGGCGAACATCTCGCTGTACGAGCACCTCGGCTATCGCGAGACCGAGCGCGTCGACCAGGGCGGCGGCATCTCGGAGGTCTATCTGCGGAAGGACATCTCGGGGCGTCGTCGTGACCCGTCGCGGCTGTCGGCGCCCGGTGGCAGGATGGCGGCATGCCCGAGTCCCCCGAGGTGCAGGCGCTGGCCGAGTTCCTGGATGAGCGCCTGGTCGGGCACACGATCGAGGATGTCGACGTGCTCGAGTTCCGCGCCGTCAAGACGCGCGGCGCTCCACCGGCATCGCTCGTCGGCGAGCACGTCACGGGGGTCGTACGGTACGGGAAGCACCTCGACCTCGCAGTGACGGGGCGGCACCTGGATGTCTCGCTCGGCCGCCATGGCTGGGCGCGGTGGACCCCGCCGGGCGGAGCGGCCGAGCTCGCCGCCGACGCGCCTCCCGCGCTCGCGACGTTCACCTTCGACGACGGATCCGAGCTCGCGCTGACCGACGCCGGCTCGTGGGTCTCGCTCGGCCTGTTCGTCGTGGACGACCCTCGCGACGTGCCGGCGATCGCCAAGCTCGGCCCCGACCCCGCGGACCCTGCGTTCTCGCAGGCCGACCTCGACGCCGTCCTCGTCGGCCGCCGGAAGCAGCTCAAGGCCGTCCTGCAGGAGCAGGAGTCCCTCGCGGGCATCGGCAATGCCTACTCCGACGAGATCCTGCACGAAGCCAGGCTTTCTCCGGTCGCGCACGCCGCGACCCTCGATGAGGCCGAACGCGCACGGCTCTTCGCGGCGATCCTCTCGACGATCCGCCGTGCGATCGCCGCGCGACGCGGCATCCCGATCGATCTGCTGAAAGCCGCCAAGGTCGCAGCGATGCGGGTGCACGGCCGCACCGGCGGGGCGTGCGCCGTGTGCGGCGACACGGTGCGCACGTTCACGTTCGGCGGGACGACGGCCGAGTACTGCCCGACATGCCAGACGCGCGGCCTGCTGCTCGGCGAAGCGGCCGCGCGGCACGAGTAGCATGGCTTGCATGACTACGCAGCACCTCAGCACGCCCACGACCGTCACGCCCGTCGCGGAGGAGAAGCTCCTCACCGTCATCGACAATGGGGGGTCGTGCTGCGGCGGGGGCTCCTGCGGCACCGACTGATCGCCGCAGGCTGAAACCGCTATGGCAGACGAGCAGTTCTTCACGCCCTCCGTCACGCGGATCCTTCAGTCCGAAGAGGCCGTGTACGGCCTCATCCTCGTCTCGGGGATGATCGTGGTCAGCCACAGCCTCGTCGGGACGTCGCTCAACGCGTTCATCACGGTCCTCGTCACGGTGATCGTCTTCTTCGCGGCGCACGTCTACGCCGGAACGCTCGCGCGACTGGCCGCCACGGACGGCGCTGCGGGTCTCCTGCCGTCCGTGCGTGCATCCCTCCGGCACTCGCTCGGGATGCTCGTGGCATCCATCGCTCCGCTCGTGGTGCTGCTCCTGGGAGCGACCCGCATCGTCGATGACGAGGCGGCGATCTGGACGGCGCTCATCATCGACACTGTCCTGCTCGGACTGCTCGGCTGGCTCGCGGTCTCGCGGTGGACGGTCCACATCTGGCCGCGCATCCTGAGCGCGATCATCACGGCTGCGTTCGGTCTGGTCCTCGTGGCCTTGAAGGCGCTCATCCACCACTGACGCGGCGGGCCGGCACCAGCAGCGCGTCCACGAGTGCGGGGGAGAGCCCAGGCACGTCCTCCACGGGCACGGCGAGGGCCTGCAGCGTGCGGCTCAGGAAGTTGCGCAGCCCCGCCGCGAGTGCGATGTCGACGATCTGCCGGTCCGTGAATCCGTGGTCGCGGAGCGACCGGCTGTCGGCATCGGTCATGGCCGAGGCATCCGTCGACAGCTTCTCGGCGAACCGCACGACCGCAGCGTCCGCGGGCTCCAATCCCGAGTCGTCGCCGCGCGCGACGGCGGCCAGGGCGTCCTCGTCGAGCACATCGGCGCGCAGCACCTTGCGGCCGTGCGCCAGCATGCAGTGCGGCGAGCCGAGCGCGCGTGCCGCGCCGAGCGTTGCGAGTTCGTAGGTGCGCACGCCCAGCGAGGTGCACGACCGTCCCGATGAGCGCCTCGAACACCTCATGCGCCTCGGGGTTGACCGCCAGGGCCTGCGTGCGGCTGTACACGAATCCGTCGTCGCGGAGGTCGGAGGCGTACATCTCGGCGACGAGCTCGTGGCTCTCGGGCGCAGGCGGCGTGATGATCATGGAAGCTCCCTCCCTCGGCGGCGACGGTGCGGCCAGGGATCAGCCTGGCATACGTGCGCACACCCGGCGAGGGGGGAGCCGAGCGCGCTGATACCTCAGTGCGCGAGGGGCGCTTCGCCGATCGAGTCGGCCGGCTTGCGGATGAGGAAGGCGCCGACCAGCAGCGGCAGCGAGACGATCGCGGCGATGAGGAACGCCGTGCGGGCGCCCTGCGGCGCCTGCGGCGATCGGATCGACTCCGGATGCCTCGGCGCTCGCCGTGACCGCCCGACATCACCGTGATCAGCAGGGCGATGCCGGCGGCTCCCGCGACCTGCTGGATCGTGCCCACGACAGCCGACCCGTACGAGTAGAACCGCGGCTCGAGCGACCCGAGCGAAGCCGTGAACAGCGGCGTGAACGACAGCGCGAGGCCGATCGACAGCACCGTCTGGGCGACGGCGATGACCCACACCGACGTGAACTCGTCGATCGTCGTGTAGAACCACAGCATCGCCACGGCGATGAACGCGCCGGGGACGAGCAGGACCCGCGTGCCCCAGCGGTCGTAGACGCGGCCGATGAGCGGACCCGCGAGACCCATCGCGAGCGCACCCGGGAGCACGACCAGACCGGTCTCGAGGGCGGAGACGCCGAGCACCTGCTGCAGGTACAGCGGCAGGACCGTGATCGCACCGAAGAACGCGATCGAGAGGATCGCCATCTGCCCGATCGACAGCGAGAAGTTCGCGGAGCGGAAGACGCGCAGGTCCAGCAGGGCGTCGTCGGTCCGCTGCAGGCGGATCTGGCGCCAGACGAACAGCCCGAGCGCGATGACGCCGATCGTGAGCGAGATGATCAGGGTCAGGGTCGACACGGCGTCGGCTGCTGCGGCATCCGGCCCCGTCCCGTGGCTGCCCGCGCCGCCGATCTGGCTCAGCCCGTAGACGAGACCGCCGAAGCCGAAGGCCGAGAGGATGACCGAGAGGATGTCGATCGGTGCGCGGGTCGTCTCGCCGAGGTTGTGGATCCAGCGCGCGCCGATCGCGAGGCTCACGAGGGCGATCGGCAGCACGATGCCGAAGATCCAGCGCCAGCCGACCGTCTCGAGCAGGAAGCCCGAGAGCGTCGGACCGATCGCGGGGGCGAGCGACATCACGATCGAGACGCGGCCCATCATGCGCCCGCGCGAGTGCGGCGGGACGATCGTCATGAGCGTCGTCATGAGCAGCGGCATCATGATCGCGGTACCGGAAGCCTGGACGACGCGCGCGACGAGCAGCACCTCGAAGCCGGGCGCGACGATCGCGATCAGGGTGCCCGCCGAGAACAGCGACATCGCCGAGATGAACATCGCGCGCGTCGTGAACCGGCGCAGCAGGAAGCCCGTGATCGGGATGATGACCGCCATCGTGAGCATGAACGCCGTCGTGAGCCACTGCGCGGCGACGGCCGTGATGCCGAGGTCGACGATGAGGTGCGGGATCGCGACGCCCATCGTCGTCTCGTTGAGGATCGCGACGAAGGCCGCGGCCAGGAGCAGCCAGATGATCCGGCTGTCCTCGCGCGTGAGGATGGCGCCGCCGCGCGCGGGCAGCGTCACGCTGGCTGTGCCGGTCGCGGGATGCAGGTCGGTCGCGGCCATAGGTCGCCTCCTCGGAGCTCGGGGGGAAAGAAGAAGGCCACCCGAGGATGGCAAGCCTCCAGGATAACCGCCGGGTCGGACACTGCATTCCCGCATCCCGTGCGAACATGCCCTCATGGCGGCTCGCAGCTCCTCCACCATCCTTCGACGCGCGGCGGTCTCGGTGGCGATCGGCGTGCCCGCCGGCACACTCGTCGGCCTCGCGCTCGGCGTCGTGGCGGGTCTCCTCGCGGGGTGGTCGGTCGCCGCGCTCACGTCGGTCACGTGGATCCTGACCATGACGTGGCGGATGGATGCCGCCGAGACACGCGTCGCACGCGAGAGCAGAGGACCCGGGCCGCAGCGCCGCCCGCGTGGTCGCCATCGCGGGGAGCATCGCGAGCCTCGGCGCCGTCGCGGTGGTGCTCCTGCAGACGCGCTCCGTCGGCGAGAGGGAGTCGTTCCTGCTCGCGGGCATAGCGGTGCTCGCCGTCGCGTCGTCGTGGGCGCTCATCCAGGTCGACTACATGGTGCGCTACGCCCACGTCTACTACGCCGACCCCGAGGGCGGCATCGACTTCAATCAGGAGGAGGAGCCGATGTACAGCGACTTCGCCTACTTCTCGGTCGGCCTCGGGATGACATACCAGGTCGCCGACACGAACGTGTCGACCAACGGCATCCGTCGTATCGTCATCGCGCAGACGCTGCTCGCCTATCTCTTCGGCGCCGTCATCCTCGCGACCGTCATCAACCTCGTGACGGGACTCGGCTGAGCCGGGTCAGTCCTGGTCGAGCGACTCCTCGGACGCCGGCAGGTCCCACTTCTCGGAGCCGATCGCGTCGGTCGGCGTCGCCTCGGGCTCGAGCTCCTCGATGAACGGGGGCGTCGGGCTGAGGAGATCCTCCTCGGGGATCGCCTTGAGCGCGTCGATCTCGGCGCGCAGTTCGGCGAGATCGCTGCCGTCGTGCTCGGGGGTCTCAGGCGTGGAGGTCATGCGCTCAGCCTAGCCCTCGTGCCGCGACGCCTCATTAGGCTCGGATCATGAGCATGGGCGGAGGGCGCGGCGGAGGCGGCGGCGGCGGATTCCGCGGCGTCGACATCGAGGCGCAGAAGAAGCTCAACGCCGATGCGCCCAAGATCACGAACCTCGGCAGCCGGGTCGTCGCGCTGTTCCGGCCGTACCGCCTCCGGATCGTCCTGACGGCCTTGCTGGTGGTCGCCGGGGCGGCGATCGCCGTCATCCCGCCGCTCCTCGTGCAGCGGATCTTCGACGACGCGCTCTTCCCGGCGGGAGGCGGCAGCGTCGACCTGCCGCTCCTGTGGCGCCTCGTCGTCGTCATGGTCGCGCTGTTCCTCCTGTCGGCGGCACTGGGCGTCGGGCAGACGTGGCTCACATCGACCGTCGGCAACAGCGTCACGGGCGACCTCCGCGTCACGCTCTTCGACCACCTGCAGGCGATGGAGCTCGGCTTCTTCACGCGGACCAAGACCGGTGTCATCCAGTCGCGCCTGCAGAACGACGTCGGCGGCGTCGCCGGCGTGCTGACCAACACCGTGACCAGCATCCTCGGCAACGTCGTCACCGTCATCGCGTCGCTCGTCGCGATGATCATCATCGACTGGCGCCTCACGATCATCGCCGTCGTTCTCATGCCGTTCCTCGTCATCGTGCAGCGGCGCGTCGGGCAGGTGCGCGCGCGCATCGCGGGCGAGACGCAGGAGTCGCTCTCGGAGCTCACCGCCATCACGCAGGAGACCCTGAGCGTCTCGGGCATCCTGCTCTCGAAGTCCTTCAACCGCCAGCGCACCGAGTCGGCCCGCTACGCCGACGAGAACACCAACCAGGTGCGGCTCCAGGTGCGACGCGCGATGAGCGGCCAGGGCTTCTTCGCCGTCGTCCAGGTGCTCATGGCGAGCGTTCCGGCCGTCATCTACCTCGTGTCGGGCTACCTCATCACAGGCGGCACCGACGCGATCACGGCGGGCACGATCGTCGCCTTCACGACCGTGCAGGCGCGGCTGCTCATGCCGCTCATGGGTCTCATGCGGGTCGCGCTCGATCTGCAGACCTCGGCCGCGCTCTTCGCGCGGATCTTCGAGTACCTCGACCTCGTCCCCGCGATCAAGGACGACCCCGATGCCGTCCCCGTCTCAGCGGCCCCCGGGCCGCTCGGGCGCATCGAGTTCCGCGACGTCGTGTTCCGCTATCCGGATGCCTCGCCCGATGCGCGCCCGACGCTGCGGGGGGTGACCTTCACCGCCGAGCCCGGGCAGCATGTCGCGTTCGTCGGGCCCTCGGGCGCCGGCAAGACGACCGTGCTGTACCTCACGCCGCGCATGTACGAGGCATCCGGAGGCGACGTCCTCTTCGCGGGCGAGGACGTCCGCCGGCTCACGCAGGAGTCGATCATCGACAGCGTCGGGATCGTGTCGCAGGAGACCTACCTCTTCCATGCGACGATCCGCGAGAACCTGCGCTACGCGAAGCCCGATGCGACGGATGCCGAGCTCGAGGAGGCGTGCCGGGCCGCCAACATCCACCACATCATCGAGGGCTTCGAGCACGGGTACGACACGGTCGTGGGCGAGCGCGGCTATCGCCTGTCGGGCGGTGAGAAGCAGCGCATCGCGATCGCCCGCGTCCTGCTCAAGGACCCGCCCGTCCTGCTGCTCGACGAGGCGACGAGCGCGCTCGACACCGTCTCGGAGCGCGTCGTGCAGGAGGCGCTGGATGCCGCGGCCCGGGGCCGCACGACCCTGTCGATCGCGCATCGGCTCTCGACCGTCATCGCGGCGGACGTCATCCACGTGATCGAGGCGGGCAGGATCGTCGAATCCGGCACCCACTCCGAGCTGATCGCCCGCGGAGGCCTGTACGCCGAGCTCGCAGCCCAGCAGCTCGCGGCCTCGCGCATCCTCGAGGTCGAAGAGGCGGACCCGCCGGCGGATCTTCCCGACCGGCGCGCCGATCGCGCGCCCGCTGGCGCCCCTGGCCGAGCCTCCCGTGACGGTGCCTGTCGCCCTGGCCGAGTCCCGCGTCTGGGTCGCGCCCGGCCTGCCGGAGAACTAGGCCGGGCCGCGCCGTCGCGCGCACTTTGAGGCATCCCGCGTGGATATCAGTGCGCGGGATGCAGGGAACTGCGCGGGATCGTGAGCGCCAGCCCTACCAGGCTGCGGCACGGGACGCCACGGGCGACAGCGGCTCGGGGGATCGGGCGCGCAGGGCGCGGACGAACGCGCCGAGCTCGGTGCGGTAGGCCGGGTCGGGGTGGGCCTGGGCGAGCTCGACAAGGGGCGGAAGATCCATCGCGAGGATCAGCCGGACGCGGGATGCCGCGGCATCGGCCATGCCCGCGTCGTCCAGGATGCCGATACCGCCCGCGAGGGCGTCGAGGTAATCGCGCAGCACGGGAAGTGCGTCCTTGCCCTGCGTGATCGACGTGCCCTCGGCACGTTCCCGCCACTGCACCACGACGTCGGGGACGACGTCGAATGCGCGAGCCTGTGTGTAGAGCAGCTGCGCGACGAGCTGGTCCTCGTACGCCCGCCCCACGGGGAAGCGCACACTCCGCCACAGGTCGGCGCGCGAGACCTTGGACCACGCGACGATGTTGCCCGAGGCATCCGGATGCTCCGCGAGTGTCGTGCCGTCGCGCGCGGGATCCGTCGCCGCCGAGACCCACGGCTGGACGGGCCCGGGGGCATAGCCGCCCGTGCCGTCGGGCCGCAGGCGAACGTAAGCGCCTACCGCGAGGTCGCTGCCGGTGCGCTCGAGGGTGCCGACGAGCCGCTCTATCGCGATGGGGGTCATGACGTCGTCGGCGTCGAGGAATCCGACGTACGGCGTGCCCACGAGCTCGAGGCCCGTGTTGCGCGCCGCGCTCAGCCCGGCCTGCCGTTCGTGGTGCACGACGCGGAAGCGCGGATCGGCCGCCGCGGCGGCCTCGAAGATCTCGCCCGTGCCGTCGGTCGAGCCGTCGTCGACGAGGACGCCGATCCAGTCGTCGCGGGTCTGGGCGCGCAGCGACTCGAGCGCCTCGCGCGCGTAGGGTGACACGTCGAAGCCCGGCACGATGACGGTGATCGCGGGGGAGGAGCTCATCAGCCCGATGCTACTGCCGCGACGGATGCCTCAGTCGCCGCCGCGAGCGCGTGCGGCTCGACGGAGACGTCGTGCGCGAAGGTGAACCGCACCGCTGTCTGCGCGACCTCGGGTGCGATTCCCATCGCGATCAGCACGTGGGAGGGCTGGTCGCTGCCGGCCGCGCAGGCCGACCCGCTCGACGAGACGACGCCGCGGCGTTCGAGTTCGAGCAGCACGGCCTCGCCGCTCACTCCCTCGAACGTGAAGCTCGCCGTGCCGGGCAGCCGATGCGCGGGATCGCCCGTCAGTCGCGCGCTCGGCACGCGGGCCAGGACGCCGGCGATGAACGCATCCCGCACGGCGGCGACGCGCACGGACGACTCCGCCCGCTCGGCCTCGGCGAGCTCGAGCGCCGTCGCGAGGCCGACGGCTCCCGCGACGTCCTCCGTGCCGCTGCGCCGCCCACGCTCCTGCCCGCCGCCGTGGAGGAGGGGCTCGAGCGGGATGCGCCCGCGCACCGCGAGCGCCCCCGTGCCCTTCGGGGCACCGAGCTTGTGGCCCGCGAGCGAGATCGCGTCGGCCCCCGTGCCCGAGAGCGGGATCCAGCCGGCCGCCTGGACGGCGTCGAGGTGGACCGGGATGCCGCGCTCGTGCGCCACGGCGACGAGAGCCGCGGCATCCTGAATCGTCCCCACCTCGTTGTTGGCGAGCCCGAACGAGACGAGCGCGGTGTCATCGCGCAGCGCTTCGGCGAGGATGTCGGCCGAGAGCCGGGCGCGTTCGTCGACGGGGGCGAGCGTCACGACGAAGCCGTGCAGGCGCGCGAGGTAGTCCGCCGATTCAAGGATCGACTCGTGCTCGATGGGGGTCGTCACGAGCTGCCGGCCGCGCGAGGCGAGCGAGATGCCCTTGACGGCGAGATTGTTCGCCTCGGTGCCGCCCGATGTGAAGACGATGTCGGATGCCCGCATCCCGAGCACCGTCGCCACGCGCGCACGAGCGTCCGAGAGGGCGCCGGCGGCGGCCTCGCCCACCGTGTGGTGGCTCGAGGGGTTTCCGAACCAGTGCGTGAGGTACGGCATCATCGCCTCGAGCACTTCGGGCCTGACAGGGGTCGTCGCGGCGTTGTCGAGGTAGAGCACGTCAGTCCTCGGGCGTCGTGATCCGGATGTCGAGGCCGAGGTCGAGCGCCCGCGCGGAGTGGGTGAGAGCGCCGACCGAGATGACGTCGACCCCCGTCTCGGCGATCGCGCGCACGGTCTCGAGGCTCACCCCGCCGGACGCCTCGACGACGGCGCGGCCGGCGACCTGGGCGACACCCGTGCGAAGGTCGTCGAGCGAGAAGTTGTCGAGCATGATCGTGCCGATGCCCGCCGCGAGGACGGGGTCGATCTGGTCGAGCCGGTCGACCTCGACCTCGATGTGGGTCGTGTGCGGCAGGCGCTCCTTCGCAGCGCGGAGAGCCTCGGTGACCGAGGCGTGCGTGCGGGCGAGGATCGCGAGGTGGTTGTCCTTTGCCATGACCGCGTCCGACAGCGAGTGGCGGTGGTTGCGACCGCCCCCGTCAAGGACGGCCTGACGCTCGAAGGCGCGCAGGCCGGGCGTCGTCTTGCGCGTATCGGCGATGCGCGTGCGGGTGTGGGCGACCTCGGCGACGTAGCGGGCCGTGAGCGTCGCGATGCCGCTCATCCGCTGCGCGAAGTTCAGGCCGATGCGCTCCGCCGTGAGCACCGACCGGGCAGAGCCCGAGACGACGGCCAGGACGGCGCCGCTCTCGAAGCGCTCGCCGGCGGCGGTGAGGAGTTCGACCTCGACGCCGGGATCGGTGAGCCGGAAGGCGGCTGCGAAGACGGTGCCGCCGCTGAAGACGCCCGGCTCGCGCGCGACGAGCTCAGCCGTCGCCGTGGCGGTCGGGGGGATGAGGTATTCGCTCGTGAGGTCCCCCCACGGTGCGTCCTCCTCGAGCGCGGCGGCGACGACGCGGTCGATCGTGGCGGGGGTCAGCATCAGATGCTCGCCTTCTCGGCGACGCGTGCGCCGGTCCATGGTCCGCCCGCGTGCGCGGGATCGTCGGTGCGGAAGTGCGCGCCGACGGAGCCGGGTCGTGCGAGGGCCGCGGCGACGAGCGCCGTGCCGACGTCGAGCAGGTTCTCATTCTCGAACTCGGCCTCGGTGCGGGGCGCGCGTGCCGAGGCCGCCCAGGCGGCGAGGACGGATGCCGCGTGCTCGAGCCCCTCGGCGTCGCGGACGAGCCCGGCATCCTCCCACAGGAGCTCCTGCAGCGCCTCGCGGGAGAATGCGGGTGCGTCGCCCGCCGCGACGGCGGGGGAGTCGGTCGGTGCGGCCTCGTCGAACGCGGGCCACTGGCCCGAGGCGGCGTCGAGCGGGATCGCGTCGCCCGCGCGAGCGCCGAACACGGCGCCCTCGAGGAGCGAGTTCGAGGCGAGGCGGTTCGCGCCGTGGACGCCCGTGCGGGCGACCTCGCCGACGGCGTAGAGGCCGGGGAGCGACGCGCGGCCGTGCAGATCGGTCGTGATCCCGCCCATGAGGTAATGGGCGGCGGGCGTCACGGGGATCGGTGCGGTCGCCCAGTCGAATCCGCGCGCGCGAACGGCGGCGTCGATCGTGGGGAACCGCTCCGCGAGGAACGCGCGCGTCTCGGTCTGGGTCGGGCGCAGGTGCGTCGCGTCGAGGAAGACGGGCCGCCCGTCCTGCAGTTCCATCTGGCGGGCGATCGCCCGAGCGACGATGTCGCGCGGCGCGAGTTCGCCGTCGGGGTGGGAGTCGAAGGCGAACCGGCGTCCGTGCTCGTCGACGAGGGTCGCGCCCTCTCCGCGCACGGCCTCCGAGACGAGGAACGATTCGCCCGCCCCGATGATCGTCGGGTGGAACTGGAAGAACTCGAGGTCCTGGACGACGGCGCCCGCGCGCAGCGCCGCGGCGATCCCGTCGCCCGTGGCGACAGGTGGATTCGTCGTGTGCGCATACAGCTCGCCCGCCCCGCCGGTCGCGAGCACGACCGCGTCGGCCTCGACGATCTCGCGCGTCCCTGCGACGCCGGGTGCATCGCCGATCAGCAGGTCGACGGCGCGCACACGTCCGTCGCGCACGACGAGGTCGACGAGGAACGCGTGCTCGAGCACACGCACGTCGCTCGCTCGGAGCCGCTCGACGAGGGCGTGCTCGATCGCGGTGCCCGTCGCGTCGCCGCCCGAGTGCAGGATGCGCGGATACGAGTGCGCCGCCTCGAGCCCCTTGACGTAGGAGCCGTCGGCGGCGCGGTCGAACGCGACGCCGACCTCGACGAGCTCGCGGATGCGTGCCGGTCCCTCTTCGACGAGGACCCGGACGGCTGCGGGAGCACTCAGGCCCGCACCCGCGACGAGTGTGTCGCGCATGTGGTCCTCGACTCTGTCGTCGGCGAACATGACGCCCGCGATGCCGCCCTGGGCGAATCTCGTGTTGGCGTGGTCGAGGACATCCTTGGTCACGAGGGTGACGCGGCAGCCGTTCTCGACGGCATGGAGGGCGACTGTGAGGCCCGCGATTCCCGAGCCCACGACGACGGCGTGCGTCGGCGGGGCTGCGGCATCCATGTCCCCGCTTCCCGCGGAATGGACGCTCCGTCGCGGCGTGTCGTGGGACACGTTGCGCGAAGAAGGGGACACGGTCATGAGGCGTGCGCCCAGTCGCTCGCGGGGGCGGCCGGCGGCTTGGCGGCGAGCATGCGCTCGAGCGCGAGACGCGCGGGCTCGGCGACGCTCGCGGGCACCTCGATGCGGTTGCGCACCTCGCCCTCGACGAGCCCCTCGAGCACCCACGCGAGGTACCCCGGGTGGATGCGGTACATCGTCGAGCAGGGGCAGACGACGGGGTCGAGGCAGAAGATCTCGTGCTGCGGGTTCGCCGCGGCGAGGCGCTGCACGAGGTTCACCTCGGTGCCGATCGCGAAGGTGGTCGGCTCGGTCGCGCCCTCGATCGCGCGGCGGATGTAGTCGGTCGAACCCGACTCGTCAGCGGCGTCGACGACGTCCATGGGGCACTCGGGATGCACGATGACGCGCACTCCGGGGTGCTCGGCGCGGGCCTTGTCGATCTGAGCGACCGAGAAGCGCCGGTGCACGGAGCAGAAGCCATGCCACAGGATGACCTTGGCATCTGCGAGGTCGGCTGCCGATGACCCGCCCAGCGGCTTGCGCGGGTTCCACATCGGCATCTGCTCGAGCGGCACGCCCATCGCCTTGGCGGTGTTCCGCCCCAGGTGCTGGTCGGGGAAGAACAGCACGCGGCGCCCGCGCGCGAACGCCCACTCGAGCACCGTCCGCGCGTTGGAGGACGTGCAGACGATGCCGCCGTTGCGGCCGACGAAGCCCTTGATCGCCGCGGACGAGTTCATGTACGTCACCGGGATGACCGGGACGAGGCCGTCGGCATCCGGGGCGTCCATGTCGCCGTACACCTCGGCGAGCTGCTCCCAGCACTCCTCGACCTGGTCGATGTCGGCCATGTCTGCCATCGAGCAGCCGGCCGCGAGGTTCGGGAGGATGACCGACTGCTGCGGCTGTGAGAGCAGGTCGGCCGTCTCTGCCATGAAGTGCACGCCGCAGAACACGATCGCCTCGGCGCCCGGATGCTCGAGCGCCGCGTTCGCGAGCTGGAACGAGTCGCCCACGTAGTCGGCGTGCCGCACGACCTCTTCGCGCTGGTAGAAGTGGCCGAGCACGACGACGCGGTCGCCGAGGGTCGCCTTCGCCGCGACGATCCTCGCGTCGAGCTCCTCGGGGGATGCCTCGCGGTAGGCCGTGGGAAGCTCGCCCTGACGCGGGGATCCCGTCGGGATCACATCGCCCATCGATGAGCCGGGGCCGTACCCGGGGCGCGTGTCGAACGTCCACGGCGCGGCCGCGAGGTCGGTGTTGCACGTCTCGGCGGTCGAGGCGCCGGCCACGATCGACTGGATGGCGTGGTCGACGGACGGATCGGTCGGGCGGGGCTGGATGATGACGGCGGTCATGGCCTTCTCTTCTCGTGCGAGTCAGCGGGCGCGGCGAGCGGACCGAGGTCGGCGAGCTCGACGTCGCGGTTGTAGCGGTACAGGCGGGCGGGGCGGTGGCTCCCCGTGCGGAAGCGGTCGGTGGGAATGAGCGTCCCGGATCCCTCGACCTGGCGACGGAAGTTCGCAGGATCGAGGCGGCGTCCGAGGATCGACTCGTACACCTCGCGCAGCTCGGCGAGGGTGAACTCGTCAGCGAGCAGGCCGTGCGCGATGCGGCTGTAGCCCACCTTGTTGCGCAGGCGCCAGAGCGCGTACTCGACGATCTGGTTGTGATCGAACGCGAGAGGGGGGAGGGATGCCGCGTCGAACCACGCGACGTTCTCGAGGTCGGAGGACTCGATCGCCTCGGCCGGCCGCAGGAGCGCCCAGTAGACGATCGACACGACGCGGCTCGGAGACCGGTCGACGGCGCCGAAGGCGTAGAGCTGCTCGAGGTAGCTCGGGGTGAGCGCCGTCGTCTCGGCCAGGGTGCGCGAGGCCGCGGCATCCAGGCTCTCACGCACGTCGAGCCATCCGCCGGGAAGCGACCACAGGCCCTCATGCGGATCGCGGGTGCGGCGCACGAGCGGAAGGACGACGGAGGCGCTGTCGTGACCCGGCAGGCGGCGCAGCGAGAAGATCACGGTCGACACCGCGACGCGCGTGACGTCGTCGGCGACCGGAGTGCCGGCGCTCTGAGGGGAGATCCCTGTTCGTGTCATAGTGACCCTAACTCGTCCTGCGATCTTATAGTCACCCCGACCAGAAGGCAAACCGTTGGCACGAGCGTGTGCGGCTGAGGGTTATGCTGGTGCCCAAACTGAAGACAGGCCGCATGACGTGTGCGGGAGAGCCCCGGTCGCCGTGCCGGGCACCGAAGGAGCAAGCCTCCCCGCCAATCTCTCAGGTCCGCGTACCGTTCACGTCCGGCCGCTCTGGAAAACGACACCCGTCGGGGTGCCGTGCCGAAGGTGAAAGCCCCACCGGGTGAAACTCTCAGGCCAATGACAGAGGGGGAGTTCACCGTCGCCGTATCCGGCGACGCCCCGCCGATCTCGGGAGAACTCATGTCCGAACCCCGCTCGACCCCCTTGCGCGCGCGCCACGAGGAACTCGGCGCCGCCTTCACCGACTTCGGCGGGTGGATGATGCCGGTCCGCTACACGTCGGACCTCGCCGAGCATCACGCCGTCCGCACGGCGGCCGGTCTGTTCGACATCTCGCACATGGCGCAGTTCGGCGTCGCAGGTCCCGATCGAGACGCGTTCCTCGCCTACGCGCTCGCGTTCGACCCCTCCACGCTCGCGCTCTCGAAGGCGAAGTACACGATGATCCTCGCCCCGAGCGGCGGGATCATCGACGACCTCATCGTGACGCGGATCGCGCAGGACCGCCTGCTCATCGTCGCGAACGCGGGGAACCGCGAGGCCGTGCGCGAAGCGCTGACCGAGCGGCTCGAGGGCTTCGATGCGCAGCTCATCGAGCTCGACGACGCGCTCGTCGCCGTGCAGGGGCCGCGGGCACGGGAGATCCTCGAAGCGACGCCGGGACTCGTCCACGACGATGCGCTCGCGATGGGCCACACCCTCGAGACCCTGCCGTACTACACCGCGATGGGCATGCGCTACGCCGGTACCCCCGTGCTCGTCAGCCGTACCGGCTACACCGGCGAGGACGGGTTCGAGATCAGCATCGGCAGCGCCGACGTCGAGTCGCTGTGGGACGCGCTCCGCGCCGCGGGAGAGCCGTTCGGCCTGAGTCCTGCGGGCCTCGCCTCGCGCGACACGCTTCGGCTCGAGGCGGGGATGCCGCTCTACGGCCACGAGCTGTCGCTCGATGTCATCCCCGCCCAGGCCGGGCTCGCGCGCGTCGTGCCGCTCAAGACCAAGGAGGCCGACTTCGTCGGTCGCTCGGCGCTCGAGAGCGTCATCGCCGCCGACGCCCCGGTCCTCGTCGGCCTCGTCGCGGAAGGCAGGCGCGCGGGCCGCGCGGGCTACGCCGTGCTCCACGGCGACACCGCTGTCGGCGAGATCACGAGCGGTGCGCTCAGCCCGACCCTCGGCCATCCGATCGCCATGGCGTTCGTCTCACCCGCCGTGAGCGAGCCCGGAACAGAACTGTCCATCGACGTGCGCGGAACCCGCATTCCCGCGACCGTCACCACCCTGCCCTTCTACCGGAGGAACTCGTGACCGACCTCAACGCCCTCAAGTACACCGCCGAGCACGAGTGGATCGCCGTCTCCGGCGATGTCGCGACGATCGGGATCACCGACTACGCGGCAGACAAGCTCGGCGACGTCGTCTTCGTCGAACTCCCCGCCGTCGGATCCTCCGTCGCAGGCAGCACCGTCGTCGGCGAGATCGAGTCGACGAAGTCCGTCGGCGAGCTCTACGCGCCCCTCGACGGCGAGGTCGTCGAGGTCAATGACGCCGTCGTCGACGACCCGTCGCTCGTCAACTCCGATCCCTACGGCGACGGGTGGCTCATCAAGCTCACTGTCGACGCCGCCGCCCTCGCCGGACTCCTGGACCGAGACGCCTACGTCGCGCTCACGGGTGGCGACGAATGACGGGCGAGTTCCAGCGACGACACATCGGGACGGATGCCGCGGCCCAGGCCACGATGCTCGCGGCGCTCGGCTACGACAGCGTCGAGGCGCTCGTCGAGCGGGCGGTGCCGGCATCCATCCACGTCCGCCCGCGCGAGACGAGCGACATCCCGCCCGCCGCGACCGAGGCCGAGGCGCTCGCCGAGCTGCGCGCGCTCGCGTCGCAGAACCGCACCGCGCGGCCCATGATCGGGCTCGGGTACTACGACACGTTCACACCGTCCGTCATCGCGCGGAACGTGCTCGAGAACCCGTCCTGGTACACGGCCTACACGCCGTACCAGCCCGAGATCTCGCAGGGGCGCCTCGAAGCGCTCATCAACTTCCAGACGATGGTGACCGACCTCACGGGTCTCGCGACGGCCAACGCGTCGATGCTCGACGAGTCGACGGCCGTCGTCGAGGGGATGCTCGTCGCCCGGCGCGCTTCGAAGTCGACGTCCAACGTCTTCCTCGTCGACGCCGACACGCTGCCGCAGACCAAGGCGCTCCTCGCCCACCGCGCATCCGCCGTCGGGATCGACCTGCGCTACACGTCGTTCGACCAGGGCCTACGGCCCTCCGAGATCGACGTGTTCGGCGCGTTCATCCAGTACCCGGGCGCCTCGGGTCGCGTGTGGGACCCCACCGAGGTCATCGCCGCCGTCCAGGCGCAGGGCGGACTCGTCGTCGTGGCGGCCGACCTGCTCGCGCTCACGCTCCTGCGGTCGCCGGGCTCGCTCGGCGCCGACGTGGCGGTCGGCACGACGCAGCGCTTCGGCGTGCCGCTCGGCTTCGGCGGTCCGCACGCGGGCTACATGGCCGTGCGCACGGGTCTCGAGCGACAGCTGCCCGGACGCCTCGTGGGCGTCTCGCAGGATGCCGAGGGACACCCCGCGTACCGGCTCTCGCTGCAGACGCGCGAACAGCACATCCGCCGCGAGAAGGCGACCTCGAACATCTGCACGGCGCAGGTGCTGCTCGCCGTGATGGCGGCGATGTACGCCGTCTACCACGGGCCCGACGGTCTCCGGCGGATCGCGACCGACGTCGCCAAGAAGACCGAGGCGCTCGCCGACCGCCTGCGCTCGTACGGACTCACGCTCGTGTCGGACTCCTTCTTCGACACGATCCGCGTCGCACACGCCCGGTCCCGCCGCGCGGGTCGTCGAGCGTGCGCGGTCGAAGGGCTACCAGCTGTTCTGGGCCGACGACGCGACCGTGGGAGTGTCGGTCGACGAGACGACGACCGCCGACGACCTCGCCGTCGTCGCGTGGGCGTTCGGGCTTCCTGAAGCGGACGAGCACGACGTGCGCGACATCCCGTTCGCGGATGCCGAGCCGCTCGCCGGCGTCGTGCCGGCGCTGCGCCGCGAGGACGAGTACCTCACGCATCCCGTCTTCAACACGCACCGCTCCGAGACGGCGATGATGCGCTACCTCAAGCAGCTCGCCGACCGCGACTACGCGCTCGACCGCGGCATGATCCCGCTCGGATCGTGCACGATGAAGCTCAACGCGGCGACCGAGATGGCGGCGGTGTCGTGGCCCGAGTTCTCCCGCGTGCATCCCTTCGCGCCCGAGGCCGACGTGCACGGGTACCTCGCGATGATCGAGCAGCTCGAGACGTGGCTCGCCGAGGTGACCGGGTACGACGCCGTCTCGCTGCAGCCCAACGCGGGCTCGCAGGGCGAGCTCGCAGGTCTCATGGCGATCCGCGGCTATCACCGCGCCAACGGCGACCTCGACCGCACGGTGTGCCTCATCCCGTCCTCCGCGCACGGCACGAACGCCGCCTCCGCGGTGCTCGCCGGCATGAAGGTCGTCGTCGTCGCGTGCGACGAGGCGGGCAACGTCGACCTCGACGATCTGCGCGCGAAGATCGAGGCGCACGCCGACGAGCTCTCGGCGCTCATGATCACCTACCCGTCGACGCACGGCGTCTACGAGCACGACGTCGTCGAGATCACGCAGGCCGTGCACGACGCGGGCGGCCAGGTCTACGTCGACGGCGCGAACCTCAACGCCCTGCTCGGATTCGCCCGCTTCGGCGACCTGGGCGGCGACGTCTCGCACCTCAACCTGCACAAGACGTTCGCGATCCCGCACGGCGGCGGCGGACCGGGTGTCGGTCCCGTCGCGGCGAAGGCGCACCTCGCGCCCCACCTGCCCTCGCACCCGCTCTCGCAGCGCGCCGACCACGCGGGCGGCTTCGTCTTCGACGGCGGGCCGATCTCGGCGGCACCGCACGGCTCGGCCTCGATCCTGCCCGATCTCGTGGGCGTACGTGCGCATGATGGGCGCGCAGGGTCTGCGCGATGCGACGGCGGCGGCCGTGCTCTCGGCCAACTACATCGCGGCCCGCCTCAAGGACCACTTCCCGGTGCTGTACGCCGGCGAGGGCGGCCTCGTCGCGCACGAGTGCATCCTCGACCTGCGACCGCTCAAGGAGGCGACCGGGCGTGACGGTCGACGACGTCGCCAAGCGCCTCATCGACTACGGCTTCCACGCCCCGACGATGTCGTTCCCCGTCGCGGGCACGCTCATGGTCGAGCCGACCGAGTCCGAGGATCTCGCCGAGATCGAGCGCTTCATCGAGGCCATGATCGCGATCAAGGCCGAGGCCGACGCCGTCGCGGCGGGGGAGTGGCCTGCCGACGACAACCCGCTCGTGAACGCGCCGCACACGGCGTCGTCGGTCATCGAGGGCGAGTGGACGCACCCGTACTCGCGCGAGAAGGCCGTGTACCCCGTCCACACGCTCGTGCGCACGAAGTACTGGCCGCCCGTGCGCCGCATCGACCAGGCGTACGGCGACCGCAACCTCGTGTGCGCGTGCCCGCCGATCGAGGCGTTCGCCTGAGCCGCTGAGGGGGATGCCGCGCTCCGTACGCAGAGCGCGGCACCCCGCTACGGCGTCGGGGCCGGCGTCGGCGGCGGGCGTCGGCGCGGGTGCGAAGACGCCGGGCCAGAGGCCGGCCGCGATCGGGTAGCCGACGAACGCGATGATGTCGATGAGCGTGTGGGCGATGACGAGGGGCATGACGCGGCCCCAGCGGCGGTAGCACCAGCCGAAGACGACGCCCATCGCGAAGTTGCCGATCATCGGACCGAAGCCCTGGTAGGCGTGGTACGCCGCGCGCAGCGCGGCGGTCGAGAGGATGATCGTCCACCAGCCCCACCCGAGCCGGCGCAGCCGGTCGAACAGGTAGCCGATGAAGATGACCTCCTCGGTGAGGCCGGCGCGCAGCGCGGCGAGCAGCAGGAGGGGGATCGTCCACCACGACGGGATCGAGGGGCGCGGCATCCACCTGCACCGTGATGCCCAGAGCCCGCCCCAGGGCGTAGAGACCGAGGCCCGGGATGCCGATGACGGCGACGAGCAGCGACGCCGCGACCGACGTCGCCGCCGAAGCGGCGGAAGTCCAGCCCGATGCGCCGCAACGCCGACGTCGCCGGGCTCCCACAGCAGGTAGATCGCGAGGGCGACCGGCGCGAGCGAGAAGAAGATGCGCGAGGAACTGGTAGAGCACGTCCCAGAACTCGGCGGCGCTCGCACCGGGGTTGAGCGACGTCTGCTGATCGCCGAGCGCCTGCTCCCGCTGCAGCGCGCGGACGAGCTGCAGCACGGAGTACAGCGCGGATCGGCCCACCGAGAGGGCCAGGACGATGCCGATCTCCCACCACAGACGCGCGTTCGACCGGGGCCGGAGCCCTTCGGAAAGGGCGTCGGGCGTGCTCACGTTGTCAGAATGTCACATCCGAGGCGGTTTGAGTAAAGGGCTTGTAACGTTTTCTCGTTCTGATTTGAACAGGGATGCACCGTTTGCTTATGGTTTCCCTACCCGTGCCCGGCCGCCCTTCGGCTGTCGTAGGCACACCTCATCCCTGCACAGGAGGAATCTAGAGTGAAGATCACACGTCTGGCTGCGGGCGTGAGCATCGTCGCGGTGGGGGCACTTGCCCTTGCCGGATGCACACCCCCGCGCGAGTCGGAGGTCATCGAGGGCACGAGCATCACCGTTGCCTGGAACGACTTCTACTACGCACTTCAACGACGGTCTCGCGGACACCAACGCGACGTCCAACGCCGTCGTCAACTACATGGCGAAGTCGGGTTTCTGGCACTACAACGCCGACAGCGAGCTCGTTCAAGGACACCGACTTCGGCACCTACGAGGTCGTCGAAGAGGACCCGCTGACCGTCAAGTACACGATCAACGAGGGCGTCAAGTGGACCGACGGCACCGCCGTCGACGCCGCCGACCTCCTGCTCATCTGGGCCGCGTTCACGACCCACCGCCAGGACGGCGAGGGAACCGCTGACGAGGAGACCGGTGAGCTCACCGGCCAGAGCGGCACCTTCTGGAACACCGGCGCGTCGGAGGGCTACGGCCTCGACAACGTCGTCGACGTTCCCGAGATCGGCGACGACGGCCGTTCGCTCACGTTCACGTACGACAACTTCTACGTCGACTGGGAGCTCGTCTTCTCGGGTCCGGGCGTCGCGACGCACGGCACCGTCATGCTCGCGTACCCCGACGAGTACTCCGAGGGCGACGAGCAGAAGGCCAAGGACGACTTCATCAAGGCCGTCCAGGACAACGACCTCGCGTGGCTCGCACCCGTCTCCGAGGCGTTCAACCAGGACTACAAGTTCTCGCAACGGCACGCCCGACAACGAGCTGCAGCTGCTCTCGAACGGTCCCTACACGATCACCGAGATCAACGCGACCGACGGCTACACGACGCTGACGGCGAACCCCGACTTCACGTGGGGCCCCTCGCCCAAGTACGAATCGATCACGGTTCGCGTCATCCCCGACATGCAGGCGCAGATCACGGCTCTGGAGAACGGCGAGATCTCGATCGCGTCGGGCCAGCCCACGGCTGACATCGCCGCGCTCCTCGGCGCCGGCGTCGAGGGCGTCGAGTACTCGGGCGCACCCGAGGGCACGTACGAGCACATCGACCTCCAGGTCGGCAACGGCGGTCCGTTCGACGCCGCGACCTACGGTGGCGACGAGGCGAAGGCTCTCGCCGTCCGCCAGGCGTTCCTGAAGGTCATCCCGCGTCAGGAGATCCTCGACAAGCTCATCAAGCCGCTCCAGCCCGACGCAGAGCTGCGCAACTCGCAGATCTTCCTCCCCGGCACCCCCGGTGCCGAGGCGGCTGCCGAGGTCAACGGCTACCCCGAGATGCTCGACCCCGACGTCGAGGGCGCCAAGGCGCTCCTCGCCGAGGCCGGCGTCGCCAACCCGACGGTCCGCTTCCTGTTCTCGAGCACGAACGAGCGCCGCAAGCAGGAGTTCGCGCTCATCCAGCCCTACGCAGCGGAGGCAGGCTTCAACCTCGTCGACGCGATCGCGCCAGGACTGGGGCTCGGCGCTCCAGACGGCCACGACCGAGTACGACGCAGCCCTCTTCGGCTGGCAGTCGACCTCGACCGCGGTCGGCGAGTCGGCGGCGAACTACCAGACCGGTGGCCTGAACAACTACTACGGCTGGTCCGACCCTGAGCTCGACGCGCTGTTCGACGAGCTCGGTGGCACGGCCGATGAGGCGACGCAGGACGACCTGCGCGTCCAGGCCGAGGAGATCGTCGGCGCCCAGGCGTGGTCGGTGCCGATCTTCCAGTTCCCCGGCATCACGGCGTGGAGCGACCAGACGGAGGGTGTGGTTCCGGGCTTCCTGAGCCCGACCTACTTCTGGAACTTCTGGGAGTGGGCGCCGGTGACGGCGGCCGCGGAGTAATCCTCCCGCAGAAGTACAGCAGTTAGTTCTGCACAGCAAGGGGGGCGCCGGATGCCCGGCGCCCCCCTTCCCCTGGTCACTGCGGCTTTCCCACCCCCGTACCGTAGTGTCGTACGCGTGGCTCCGAACGAGCCCAGCGAGAGAGGGCACCACCCCACGTGTTCAGCTATCATCGTGCGGCGGCTCATCGCAGCCGTCCTGATCGTCTTCGCGGCGAGTTATCTGATCTACATCCTGGCCGCCAACGCCGGCGACCCGCTCGAGGATCTGCGCGGCTCGACCGCCCCCAACAAGGAAGCGCTCATCGCGGCGAAGGTGCGAGCAGCTGCACCTCGACGTCCCGCCCTTCCTGCGCTACTTCATCTGGCTCGGAGGAGTCCTCAAGGGCTTCACGGGCAACATCGACCTCGGCTACAACATCAAGGGCCAGGAGGTCGCGGCCCAGGTCGGCATCGGCATCGGCCAGACCGTGCAGCTCGTCGTCGCGGCAACGATGCTCGCGATCCTGCTCGGCGTCTCGATCGGCATGGCGACGGCGCTGCGCCAGTACAGCGGCTTCGACTACACCGTCACCTTCATCGCCTTCGTCTTCTTCTCGCTCCCCGTCTTCTGGATCGCTCAGCTCCTCAAGATGTACGTCGCGATCGGCTTCAACGACTTCCTCGCCGATCCCGTGATAGCCCCATGGATCGCTGATAGTCACGGCTCTCGCCGTCGGCTTCGCCTGGGCGAGCATCGTCGGCGGAGCGGCCAAGAAGTACTTCCTCACCTTCGGCGTCGCCACCGTCGTCACGGGGGCAGGGCTGTTCTTCATCCTCGACACGGGACTGGCTCGACACCCCGTCGCTCGGCATCGTCGGCATCCTCGTGATCGGCATCGCGGCGGCTTTCGCCGTGACGTCGATCTCGACCGGGTTCTCCAACCGCAAGGTCATCTACACGGCGCTCACCGTCGTCGCCGGGCGGCGTCTCTGGTACCCGTTCCACTACCTCTTCTTCTACGTCCCGAGCTACCTGTCCTGGGTCATCGTGTTCGTCGTCATGATCGCGATCGCGATCATCGCCGCGTTCAGCTTCGGCGGCGACGAGCGGCGCTCGTCGCATCCGCGCGGGCATCATCGTCGCGATCATCTCGTCGTCGCTGCTCATCATCGACCGCGTCATGCATCGTGGCCCGACTACGTCCAACTCACGAAGCGGCGTCCGATCGCGACGATCGGCTCGGCGACGCCCGAACCTGCAGGGCGACGTGTGGTTCCAGATCGTCGACAGCTTCACGCACCTCCTCCTGCCGACGATCGCGCTCATGCTCGCTCTCGCTCGCGGCGTACACCCGGTACTCGCGCGCGAGCCTGCTCGAGGTCATGAACCAGGACTACGTGCGCACCGCGCGCGCCAAGGGCCTCACCGAGCGCACCGTCATCATGCGCCACGCGATTCGCAACGCGCTGATCCCCATCGCGACGATCATCGCGTTCGACATCGGCGGCCTCATCGGCGGCGCGGTCATCACCGAGACGATCTTCGCCTGGAAGGGCATGGGACGCACTGTTCATCCGACGGCCGTCGAGCCGGTCGACCTCAACCTCGTGATGGGCATTCTTCGTCGTCACGGGCATCCTCGACGGTCATCTTCAACCTCATCGCCGACCTCTTGTACTCGGCGCTCGACCCGCGGATCCGGGTGAGCTGACATGGCACGCAAAGATCCCCACCGACGCCCCGCAGGACCGCGGATCAGCGAAGTCGCCACGATCGAGCAGAGCGAGGTCGAGGGCCTCAGCCAGGGCACGATCGTCCGCCGCCGCTTCTTCCGCCACCGGGCGCGATGACTCGCGCGCGTGATCGTCCTCGTGATCCTGCTGGCCTTCACCTCGGTCGGACGTCGTCCGATCGGCATTCGACGATCTTCGGCCTCGCAGGTGCCGCGGCTGGTTCCGCACCCCGGACCGTGGCCGCTGACTGGTCGACATCGCCCGATCGTCAACGGCGGCAGCCCGACGTGGCGTGCTGGCCGTTCAGCTTCGGCGAGCACCCGTTCGGTCAGGACGAGATCGGCAAGGACATCTTCGCGCACGTCATGCGCGGCACGCAGCAGTCGATCATCGTCATGTTCCTCGTACGGCATCGTCGCTGGCATCCTCGGCGTCGTGCTCGGTGCCGTCTCGGGCTTCTACCGCGGCTGGATCGACTCGCTGCTCATGCGCTTCACCGACGTGATCATCATCATCCCGATCATCGTCATCGCCGCCGATCATCGGCCGCATGCTACGGCGGCAGGGCGCCTTCGTCCTCGGCATCTTCCTCGGGCTCCTCGGGCTGGACGGCTCTCGCGCGACTCGTGCGCGGCGAGTTCCTCGTCGCTGCGAGAACGCGAGTTCGTCGACGCGGCGCGCGTCGCCGGAGCCTCGAACCCGCGGATCATCTTCCGCCACATCCTGCCGAACGCGGTCGGCGTCATCATCGTCAGCACGACGCTGCTGATGAGCGCGCGCGATCCTGACCGAGGCGGCGCTGAGCTTCCTCGGCGTTCGGCATCACAGGCACCGGACGTCTCGCTCGGCCAGATCATCAACGAGTACCAGGGGGCGTTCCGCACGCGGCCGTGGCTGTTCTGGTGGCCCGGTCTGTTCATCATCGTCGATCGCGCTGTGCATCAACTTCATCGGCGACGGCCTGCGCGACGCGTTCGACCCGCGTCAGCAGCGCATGCCGGGTCAGTCGCGGCCCTACCGTCAGGTGCTGGGCGCGATGCTCGGCGGATCCGGCGGCGGCGGTCGCTACGACACCGATCGCGACGACGCCGAGCACCCCGACGTCGGTCGCGGTGCCTACGAGGACGACCTGCTCCGCAAGGAGTCCGACTAGTGCGAGGCCGTCATGCACGGGGCGCTCACGCCCGCGGGACAGGACGATCAGCCGCGACGCTCGCGGCCAGCGCCAGACACTCGTCGCGACGAGCAGCGGTCGCGTCGTGACCACGGCGCGTGCCGTCCGGTCGCGGCGGACGCCCTCGCGGTCGCGTCGCTCGAGCTCGCGGCGGATGACCGTCGCGGCGCACCCGAGGCCGAGTCGGCGACATCGCCGGGCCGCGCCGTGCCGCCCTCGCGCACGGAGCGCGGCGACGTCGCGCCAGTCGGTGCCGGCCGTGCGACGACGCGCAGGGAGTCGCGCAGCGCCGACGCTCGCCGGGAGCGGGAGCGGCCCACGCGCGAATAGCTGCGCGTCGCCCGTGCGCACGATCGAGCGCGTAGCGGGTGTCGACGTCGTCGACGTCGTCGCACGGGATGGCGACGTGCGGACGAGGTTGCGGAGCTCGACGACCCCGGGCGTCGGTCACGACGCTGCGGACGCCAGAAGGCGAGCCACACGAACCAGCCGAGACTCGCCAGCAGCACGACCGGCGCGAAGCCGGCTCCGATGATCACGAGCGAGACGATGCCGGCGGCGCAGATCGCCCACATGACGATCGTCAGCCCGATGTCCGAAGCGGGAGCGGAAGACGATTCGAGGCTCTGCAGGCTGGTCCACGCTTCCATGTTTCCACGAACCCCCGAGAGGACGGTGCCCTCGCATGAGCACGGTCGACAGCGCGGCGACGCCATCGCCCCAGACAGCAGACGAGCGACCCATCGTCGAGGTCGAGAACCTCGGCGTCGACTTCTGGGTCGACGGCGAATGGGTCACGCCGTCGTCGAGCATGGACTACGAGGTCCATCCCGGGCGAGGTGCTCGCGATCGTGGGCGAATCGGGCTCGGGCAAGTCGCGTCAGCTCGATGTCGCTCCTGGGCCTGCTGCCGCCGAACGCGCGCGTCACGCGGCAGCGTCAAGCTGCACGGCCGCGAGATCCTCGACGCGCCGACGGAGACCTGCGCAACGGTCCGCGGCAACGGCATCGCGGTCGATCTTCCAGGAGCCCATGACGGCGCTGAACCCGGTCTACACGATCGGCTTCCAGATCACCGAGGCGCATCCGCGTCCACCGCACCATGACCCCCGCGCAGGCGAAGGAGCGCGCGATCGAGCTGCTCGGCCTCGTCGAGATGCCCGATCCGGAGAAGGCGTTCAACTCCTACCCGCACCAGCTCTCGGGCGGTCAGCGCCAGCGCGCGATGATCGCGCAGTCGATCTCGCTGCGACCCCGACCTGCTCATCGCCGACGAGCCGACGACGGCGCTCGACGTCACGATCCAGGCCGAGATCCTCGACCTGCTGCGGAACCTGCACAAGCGCCTCAACTGCGCGATCATCATCATCACGCACGACATGGGCGTCGTCGCCGACCTCGCCGACAACGTCATCGTGATGAAGACGGGCGAGATCGTCGAGCGCGGCAGCGTGCGCGAGATCTTCACGGCTCCCGAAGAACGCCTACACGAAGGAGCTCCTCGCCGCCGTGCCGCACCTCGGCTGCACGGCCGAGGCGCAAGACGGTCGCGGGCGGGCCGAGCCCGTGCTCTCGCTCGAGAACGCGGTCATCGACTACCCGGGGCGCGGCCGCGTGCCCGCCTTCCGCGCGGTCGACGAGGTGAGCTTCGCCATCCACCCGGGCGAGATCGTCGGTCTCGTGGGCGAGTCGGGGTCGGGCAAGACGACGATCGCCCGTGGCGTCGTCGGCCTCCTTCCGTTCGACGAGGGCACGGCGCAGGTCGACGGCATCGAGCTCGTCGGCATCGAGCCGAATGCGCTGCGGCGAGCTCCGCAAGACATCGGCATCGTCTTCCAGGACCCGGGCTCGTCGCTCAACCCGCGCTGGCCCGTCGGCGAGTCGATCGGTGAGCCGCTGCGACCTCGCTGGGCGACTTCACGGCGAAGGAGATCAGCAACCGGGTGGAGGAGCTGCTCGACCAGGTCGAGCTGCCCCGCGTCGTTCCGCAACCGCTACCCGCACGAGCTGTCGGGCGGTCAGCGGCAGCGCATCGGCATCGCGCGCGCGCTCGCCCTCAAGCCCAAGCTGCTCGTCGCCGACGAGCCGACGAGCGCGCTCGACGTCTCGGTGCAGGCGCGCGTCCTCGACCTGCTGCGAGAACATCCAGAAGGAGCTCGGCTTCGCGTGCCTGTTCGTGAGCCACGACCTCGCGGTCGTCGATCGGCTCGCCGACCGCATCGTCGTGATGCAACACGGCAAGCTCGTCGAGCAGGGCACGACGGACCAGATCCTCCGCAACCCGCAGGACCCGTACACGCAGCGCCTCATCGCGGCGGTCCCGGTGCCCGACCCGGACCAGCAGGCGCGTCCGCCGCGAAGAGCGACGCCGCGTGCTCGACGAGCAGAAGGCGACGGGCGAGCGGATCGACGCGAACGACGAGACGGAGTCGTTCAGGCATGAGGCGCCCGGCGAGGTCACCCCGCCGCCGCAGCTCCCGCACGCGTAAGCGCGGCGCGGCACCGTACGCAGGCGTGCTCTCAGGAGGGCTGCGGTAGTCTGGAATGTCGGTTCGCGTGACACGCTCGTCGTGTCGAGCCCGGACCGCCCTCTTCTCCCACCCACCGCAAGGATCTTTCATGGCGCGCGCCCTCCGTCCGGACCTCCGCAACGTCGCGATCGTCGCGCACGTCGACCACGGCAAGACGACCCTCGTCGACGCCATGCTCCGCCAGACCGGCTCGTTCGGCTCGCACGAGCACATGGAAGAGCGCGCGATGGACTCGAACGACCTCGAGCGCGAGAAGGGCATCACGATCCTCGCCAAGAACACGGCGATCACCTACAGCGGCATCCACACCGACGTCCCGGTGACGATCAACGTCATCGACACCCCCGGCCACGCCGACTTCGGCGGCGAGGTCGAGCGCGGTCTGTCGATGGTCGACGGCGTCGTGCTGCTCGTCGACGCGAGCGAGGGCCCGCTGCCGCAGACCCGCTTCGTGCTGCGCAAGGCGCTCGAGGCGAAGCTGCCCGTCATCCTGCTCGTCAACAAGACCGACCGTCCCGACGCGCGCATCGCCGAGGTCGAGGAAGAGGCGCACGACCTGCTGCTCGGTCTCGCGTCCGACCTCGTCGACGACGTGCCCGACCTCGATGTCGACGCGCTCCTCGACGTGCCGGTCGTCTACGCCAGCGGTCGCGCCGGCGCGGCATCCCGCAACCGTCCCGCCAACGGCGAGCTTCCCGACAACGACGACCTCGAGCCGCTCTTCGAGGCGATCCTCGAGCACGTGCCCGCTCCGTCGTACGACGACGAGGCGCCGCTGCAGGCGTGGGTCACCAACCTCGACTCGAGCCCGTTCCTCGGCCGTCTCGCGCTGCTGCGCGTCTTCAACGGCACGCTCAAGAAGGGCCAGACGGTCGCCTGGGTGCGCGCCGACGGCACCACGAGCAACGCGCGCATCACCGAGCTGCTGAAGACCCGCGCGCTCGAGCGCTACCCCGCCGAGAGCGCCGGCCCCGGCGACATCGTCGCCATCGCCGGCTTCGACGACATCACGATCGGCGAGACGATCGCCGACCCCGACGACGTCCGCCCGCTGCCGCAGATCCACGTCGACGACCCCGCGATCTCGATGACGATCGGCACGAACACGTCCCCGCTCGTCGGCAAGGTCAAGGGCCACAAGCTCACCGCGCGCATGGTCAAGGACCGCCTCGACCGCGAGCTCATCGGAAACGTCTCGCTCAAGGTCGTCGACATCGGGCGCCCGGACGCCTGGGAGGTGCAGGGCCGCGGCGAGCTCGCCCTCGCGATCCTCGTCGAGAACATGCGCCGCGAGGGCTTCGAGCTGACCGTCGGCAAGCCCCAGGTCGTCACGAAGAAGATCGACGGCAAGACCTACGAGCCGTTCGAGCACCTCACGATCGACGCGCCCGAGGAGTACCTCGGCGCGATCACGCAGCTGCTCGCGGCCCGCAAGGGCCGCATGGACAACATGACCAACCACGGCACCGGCTGGGTGCGCATGGAGTTCATCGTCCCCTCGCGCGGTCTCATCGGCTTCCGCACCGAGTTCCTCACCACGACGCGCGGCACCGGCATCGCCAACGCGATCTCGCACGGCTACGAGCCCTGGGCGGGTCACATCGTGACGCGTCAGAACGGCTCGATCGTCGCCGACCGCTCGGGTGTCGTGACGCCCGTTCGCGATCATCGCCCTGCAGGAGCGCATGTCGTTCTTCGTGCAGCCCACGCAGGAGGTCTACGAGGGCATGGTCATCGGCGAGAACTCGCGCGCCGACGACATGGACGTCAACATCACCAAGGAGAAGAAGCTCACCAACATGCGCTCGTCGACCTCCGACACGTTCGAGTCGATGACGCCGCCGCGTCAGCTCTCGCTCGAGGAGAGCCTCGAGTTCGCGCGTGACGACGAATGCGTCGAGGTCACGCCCGAGATCGTCCGCATCCGCAAGGTGAACCTCGACGCGACCGAGCGCGCCCGCGCGACGGCACGCCTCAAGCGCCAGGACGCCAACGCCTGACCCGCGCGACCGCGCCACGGACGGCGATGCGGACCGGCGGCACGTGCCGTCGCGCCTCGGTAGGCTCGGCAGGTGACGACCGCTGCGCACTTCGACGACGCGCATGCGCCGGGGGAGTCGCGCGGGCCGTGCGCGACGCGCTCGGCGTCGCGCTCGCGACGAGCGCGTACGGCATCTCGTTCGGCGCGCTCGCGGTGGCCTCCGGTCTCGACGTCTGGCAGACCTGCGTCCTGAGCCTGCTGATGTTCACCGGCGGGTCGCAGTTCGCCTTCGTCGGCGTCATCGGCGCGGGCGGGCTCGCCGCGGCGCCCGCCGCGATCGCGTCGGCGTCGCTGCTCGGCGTGCGCAACGTCGCCTACGGCATGCGGATGTCGCCCGTCATCGGCCCCGGGCTGCTGGAGGCGCGCCGCCGCCGCGCAGTTCACGATCGACGAGTCGACGGCCGTCTCGCTCGCGCAGACGACGCGGCGCGCGCGGCTCGCTCGGCTTCTGGGTCACCGGGCATCGGCATCTACGTCGGCTGGAACCTCTCCACGCTCGCCGGCGCGCTGCTCGGCGACGTGCTCGGCGACCCGAGGGCGTACGGGCTGGATGCCGCGGCCGCCGCGGCCTTCCTCGCGCTGCTGTGGCCGCGCCTGCGCCAGCGGCAGCCGATCGCGGTGGGGGTCGCGGCGGCGGTGGTCGCGACGCTCCTCACGCCCGTCCTGATGCCCGGGCTCCCGGTGCTCGTCGCGGCGCGTCGTCGCGATCGTCGTCGGCTGGTTCAACTGGCTGGGCGAGGACGAGGCAGCGCGCCGCCCGACGAGCCGGACGACGTGCCCGAGCGGGAGGGGCTGCCGTGACGCTGTGGACCGCGATGCTCGTCGCGGCCATCATCTGCGTCGCGCTCAAGACGCTCGGCTACCTCGTGCCGCCGCAGCTGGCTCGAGGCGCCGCGGCCGGCGCGGATCGCCGACCTGCTCACCGTCGCGCTGCTCGCGGCGCTCGTCGCCGTGCAGACGCTCGGCGCGGGGCAGGCGATCGTCGTCGACGCCCGCATCCCCGCCGTGCTCGTCGCCGCCGGACTGCTGCTGCTGCGCGCGCCGTTCCTCGTCGTGGTCGTGGCCGCCGCGCTCGTCGCGGCGCTGCTGCGGCTGTGGGGCTGGGCGGCCTGACCTGTGGCCGCGTAGAGCGTCGGTGCGTCCTCGGGCTGCGCTCGCGTCGGCACGTGGGTCATCGCCCTCGTCGTGGGCGCCGTCTACGGTCGTCGCCGGCACGATCGCGCACGCCTTCACGATCGGCTGGTTCCCGCTCGGGCTCGTGCTCGCGCTCATCGGCTGCGCCGCGCTCCTCGTCGCGGTGCGGCTGCTCACCGCCGACCGCTGGGCGGCGCTCGGCGACGGGCCTCGGCATGATGGTCGCGACGCTCGTGTTCTCGGGCGAGGGGCCGGGCGGCTCGGTCATCGTGCCGCGAGGCGACCGCTCGGCGGTCGTGTCGGACGATCGCGGTCGCCGATCCTCGTGGGCATCGTCGTCGCGTGGCCCGACGCTCGCCGCGCTCGCCGTGGCCGACGGCTCGCGCTCCGACAGCGAACTAGACTGAGCGCGTGACGTATGTGATCGCCCTTCCCGTGCGTGGATGTCAAGGACCGCGCCTGCATCGACGAATGCCCCGTCGACTGCATCTACGAGGGTGAGCGCTCGCTCTACATCCACCCCGACGAGTGCGTCGACTGCGGTGCGTGCGAGCCGGTCTGCCCCGTCGAGGCGATCTACTACGAGGACGACCTGCCCGACGAGTGGCAGGACTACTACAAGGCCAACGTCGAGTTCTTCGACGACGTCGGCTCGCCCGGGCGGTGCGGCCAAGGTCGGCGTGATCCACAAGGACCACCCGATCATCGCCGCCCTCCCGCCGCAGGAGCACTGAGCGTGGGGGTCGCCGACCTCGCCGACTACCCGTGGGACGCCGTCGCGCCGTACGCGGAGCGCGCGCAGGCCGCATCCCGACGGCATCGTCGACCTGTCGATCGGCTCGCCCGTCGACCCGACGCCCGCCGTCGTCGCCGAGGCGCTCGCCGCGCGCGACCGACGCGCACGCCTACCCGCAGACCGTGGGCACGCCCGCGCTGCGCGAGGCGATCGTCGACTGGTACGCGCGCCGCCGCGGAGTGCCGGGCCTCACGCCCGACCACGTCCTGCCGACCATCGGCTCGAAGGAGCTCGTCGCGCTGCTGCCGCTCCTGCTCGGCCTCGGCCCGGGCGACGTCGTCGTGCATCCGCGCGCCGCCTATCCCGACGTACGAGGTCGGCGCGCGGCTCGTCGGGGCGACGCCGTTCGCGGCCGACGATCCGGCCGAGTGGCCCGCGGGCACGCGCGCTCGTCTGGATCAACTCGCCCGGCAACCCCGACGGGCGGGTGCTGGATGCCGCGTCCCTGCGCGCCGCGGTCGCCCGCGCGCGCGAGCTCGGCGCCGTCGCTCGCCTCGCGACGAGTGCTACGCCGAGCTCGGCTGGGACGCCCCGTGGGACGCCGAGCCGATCCCGTCGGTGCTCGACCCGCGGGTCGACGGACGGCGACCTCGACGGCATCCTGTCGGTGTACTCGCTGAGCAAGCAGTCGAACCTCGCCGGCTACCGCGCGGCGTTCCTCGCGGGCGATCCCGCGCTCGTCGAGCGCCTGCTCACGGCGCGCAAGCACCTCGGGCTCATGCTGCCCGGCGCCCGTGCAGGCGCGCGATGATCGCCGCGCTCGGCGACGACGCGCACGTCGCCGCGCAGAAGGAGCTCTACCGCGCGCGGCGCGACGGTGCTCAAGCCCGCGCTCGAGGCCGCCGGCTTCCGCATCGACGGCAGCGAGGCGGGCCTCTACCTGTGGGCGACCGAGGGCCGCGACGCGTGGGAGAGCATCGGGCGCCTCGCCGACCTCGGCATCCTGGCCGGGCCCGGGCACTTCTACGGCGCGCACTTCCCGCAGCACATCCGGCTGTCGCTCACGGCGACCGACGAGCGCATCGCGCGCCGCGGCGCGCGCGGCTGAGCGCGCGCCCAGGTCGTGAGGATTCCTCCAGCGGATCCGCCGTCCGTTTGGCGGTGTCCGCGATAGGTTCCGGCGGCCCACTAGGCTGTAGGGACGCGGCGACGCGGCATCCCCTCGTCCTCGCGCCGATCCGCTCCGGACGCGCCATCGGCGGATCGCAGGGCCGGACGACACCCCCGACCGACCAGAAATCGCGAGGAGGCGCCGTGAGCGACGCGGGCACCCAGCAGGACAAGGCCACCCTCGACCATCGGTGATCGGACCGCCGAATTCCCGATCGCTGCGCGGCACCGACGGCGTCGCCGAGCATCGACATCTCGACGCTCACCCGCCAGACCGGGCACACGACGCTCGACTACGGCTTCGTGAACACCGCGGCGACGAAGTCGGCGATCACCTTCATCGACGGCGACCAGGGCATCCTGCGCTACCGCGGCTACCCGATCGAGCAGCTCGCGAAGAACAGCACGCTACCTCGAGGTCGCCTGGCTGCTCATCTACGGCGAGCTGCCGACGGCCGACGAGCTCGGCGGCGTTCGACGAGCACATCCGTCACCACACGCTGCTGCACGAAGACCTCAAGCGCTTCTTCTCGGCGCTGCCGCACACGGCGCACCCGATGTCGGTGCTGTCGTCGGCGATCGTCGGCGCTCTCGACCTACTACGAGAACGAGTCCGACCCGCACAACCCCGAGCACGTCGAGCTCAACACGATCCGCATGCTCGCGAAGCTGCCGGTGATCGCGGCGTACGCGCACAAGAAGAGCATCGGCCAGGCGTTCCTGTACCCCGACAACTCGCTGAGCTTCGTCGACAACTTCCTCAAGCTCAACTTCGGCGTGCTCTCCGAGGTCTACGAGGTCGACCCGGTCATGTCGCGCGCGCTCGAGCGGCTGCTCATCCTGCACGAGGACCACGAGCAGAACGCCTCGACCTCGACGGTGCGCCTCGTCGGCTCGACCGGGCGCGAACCAGTTCTCGTCGATCTCGGCCGGCATCAACGCCCTCTACGGCCCGCTGCACGGCGGCGCGAACGAGGCCGTGCTCGACATGCTCGCGCGCATCCGCGACTCGGGCGAGAGCGTGCAGCGCTTCGTCGAGCGCGTGAAGAACAAGGAAGACGGCGTGAAGCTCATGGGCTTCGGGCACCGCGTCTACAAGAACTACGACCCGCGCGCGAAGCTCGTCAAGGAGTCCGCCGACGAGGTGCTCGCGGCGCTCGGCGTCAGCGACCCGCTGCTCGACCTCGCGAAGGAGCTCGAGGAGATCGCGCTCGAGCGACGACTACTTCAAGGAGCGTCGCCTCTACCCGAACGTCGACTTCTACACCGGCGTGATCTACAAGGCGATGGGCTTCCCGACGCGCATGTTCACGGTGCTGTTCGCGATCGGCCGCCTGCCCGGGCTGGCTCGCGCACTGGCGCGAGATGCAGTACGACCCGCAGACGAAGATCGGCCGCCCGCAGCAGCTGTACATGGGAGCGCCGCGAGCGCGACTACCCCGGCGCTCGTCTGAGCCGCAGCGCGCAGCTCCGGCCCGAGTCCGCACGCGTGCTGCGAGCCGTACGTCGCCGGACTATCCGAGCTGACCGCTCGTTCGCGGCTTGCGCGGTGACGCTCGTAGCTCGCCGCTGGCGTCGGGAACCGTCGTGCGGGATCTCGATCTCGCGGCGACGCTCGGACGGACCTCTCGCGACGGGATCTCGCGCTCGAGAGCAGGTGGTGCGATCATGTTGATGCGTCCGCGCCGCTTGTCCTCGTTGTCGACCTCGAACCACGGTGCCTCGGGGATGTCGGTGTGCACGAACATCGTGTCCTTCGCGCGGGAGTAGTCCTCCCACTTCGTGATCGACAGGCACGTCGTTCGGGCTCAGCTTCCAGCGGCGCATCGGGTCCTCGCTGCGCGAGCGGAAGCGGTTCTCCTGCTCGACGTCCGACGACGCTGAACCAGTACTTCAGCAGGATGATGCCGTCCTCGACGAGCATCCGCTCGAAGATCGGCGCCTGATGCAGGAAGCGGTGGTACTCGGCGTTCGTGCAGAAGCCCATGACGTGCTCGACGCCGGCGCGGTTGTACCAGGACCGGTCCATCAGGACGATCTCGCCCGCGGCCGGCAGATGCGGCGACGTAGCGCTGGAAGTACCAGCTGGGTCTTGCTCGCGCTCGGTCGGCGCGGGCAGGGCCGACGATCCGCGTCACGCGCGGATTCGAGGTACTCCGCGACGCGCTTGATCGTGGAGCCCTTGCCGGCGGCATCCCGCCCCTCGAAGATCACGACGATGCGCGCGCCGCGTCGCCTGGACCCAGGCCTGCATGTCGACGAGCTGCGCCTGCAGGGCGTCAGCAGCTCGGATTCGTACAGTCTGTCTTCGACATGCGCCTGCCCTGCGATCCATCGCGACGGTCGTGCGAGCTTACGCGTGCAGCGCGTCGTTGAGCGTCACGCCGACGCCCGCGCGGCGGACCGCCTCGACGCGCCGGTGAGCGAGTTGCGGCGGAAGAGGATGCCGTCGCGCCCGGACAGCTCGGCGCCCTTCACCGTGGCGCGGCGATGCCGTCGTGGCGGCGGCGGCTCGTCGGCGAGGACGATCTTCGTGCCCGCCGTGACGTACAGGCCCGCCTCGACGACGCAGTCGTCGCCGAGCGAGATGCCGATGCCGGCGTTCGCGCCGAGCAGCGTGCGCGCGCCGATCGAGACGCGGTGCGTGCCGCCGCCGGAGAGCGTGCCCATGATCGAGGCGCCGCCGCCGATGTCGCTGCCGTCGCCGACGACGACGCCCTGCGAGATGCGACCCTCGACCATCGAGGCGCCGAGCGTGCCGGCGTTGAAGTTGACGAAGCCCTCGTGCATGACGGTCGTGCCGGGGGAGAGGTAGGCGCCGAGGCGCACGCGGGACGCGTCGGCGATGCGCACGCCGGGCGGGCGTGACGTAGTCGAGCAGGCGCGGGAACTTGTCGAGGCCCTGCACCTGGATGCCGTCGCGCAGGAGGAACGGGCGCAGGCGGGCCGAGGTCGTCGGGATGCATCGGGCCCGGCGTTCGTCCAGGCGACGTTCGGCAGGTGGCCGAAGATGCCGTCGAGGTTCGACCTCGTTCGGGCGCACGAGCCGGTGCGAGAGCGCGTGCAGGCGCAGGTAGGCGTCGGAGGTCGAGGTCGGGGCGGCGTCGAGGTCGATCTCGACCGCGACGACCTCGACCGTGACCGCGCGGCGCGGCGTCGGGCACCGCGAGGCGCTCGAGCTCGTCCGGGCGGCATGGCGGGGTCGAAGCCCGAGCGGGATGCGGCCCGACGCCGGCGTCGGGAACCAGGTGTCGAGCACCGTCCCGTCCGCCGACGTCGTCGCGAGTCCGACACCCCAGACCCATCGCTCGTCGCTCATGCCTCCACGGCTACCGAACGCGCAGCGGGCGCCGCGTCGATAGACTCGGGGGATGCCGGCGCTCGATCTGACCGCGACCTCCGTCGACCTCACCCGGACGATCTGCGACATCCCGAGCGTCTCGGGCGACGAGACGACGCTCGCCGACGCGATCGAGAGGCCGTCGTGCCGCTCTGCCGCACCTCGATGGTCTACCGCGACGGCGACACGATCGTCGCGCGCACCGCAGCTCGGCCGCGCCGCAGCGCGTCGCGATCGCCGGTCACATCGACACCGTGCCGATCAACGACAACCTGCCCACGCGCGACATCGAGATCGACGGCGAGCCGTACCTGTGGGGCCGCGGCACCGTCGACATGAAGGCGGGCGTCGCCGTGCAGCTCAAGCTCGCCGCCGAGCTCACCGACCCCCGCGTCGACATCACCTGGATGTGGTACGACCACGAAGAGGTCGATGCCGACCTCAACGGCCTCACGCGTCTCGCGCGCACGCGCCCCGATCTCTTCGCGGCGCGACTTCGCGATCCTCGGCGAGCCGTCCAACGGCGAGGTCGAGGGCGGCTGCAACGGCAACCTGCGCGCGATCGTGCGCACGCACGGCGTCCGCGCGCACAGCGCACGCGCCTGGATCGGCGAGAACGCGATCCACCAGGCCGCGCCCGTCCTCGCGCGCCTGGCCGAGTACCGCCCGCGCGAGGTCGCGGTCGACGGGCTCGTCTACCGCGAGGGCCTCAACGCCGTCGCGCATCGGCGGCGGCATCGCCGGCAACGTCATCCCCGACCTGTGCGAGGTCGAGGTCAACTACCGCTTCGCGCCGAGCCGCGACCGCCGAGGAGGCCGAGCGCGCACGTGCGCGACGTCTTCGCGGGCTTCGAGGTCGAGGTCGTCGACGTCGCCGCGGGCGCCCGTCCCGGGCTCGACGCGCCGCTCGCCCAGGAGTTCGTCGCCGCGGTCGGCGCCGAGCCGCGCCCGAAGTACGGCTGGACCGACGTCGCGCGCTTCTCGGCGCTGGGCGTCCCCGCCGTCAACTACGGCCCCGGCGACCCGCACCTCGCCCACCACGACGAGGAGCGCGTGCCGCTCGCGCAGATCGAGGACGTCGAGCGCGGACTGCGGGCGTGGCTGAGCGTGCCCTGACGGGCGAGGACCGCCCGCGCCGCGGCGTGGCGAGCGCTGCCCGTCGCCGCTGCGGATCGGCATCCTCTACCTGGCCGCCCGCGCTCGTCACGACGGTGTTCCTGCTGCTCGCCGCGGAGCTGTCGGGCCCGGGCTCGCGGTTCGGCGAGGACGCGAACCTCGGCGACCTCGTCGCTCGGCTGGGACGCGCAGTGGTACTGGTTCGTCGCCGTGCAACGGCTACCCGACCGACGCTGCCGCTCACGGCGACCGGGGCATGTCGCCGAGAACCAGTGGGCGTTCATGCCGATCTACGCATATCTGGCGCAGGCTCGTCGGGCTGCCTCCTCGGGTCGTGGGGCGCCGGCGCCGTGCTGATCTCGCTCGTCGCCGGCTACCTCGCGTGCCTCGTGCTGTACCGGATGCTGCGCGACGCGTCCGGACGACGGGACGTCGCACTGTGGGCGGTCGCTGTTCTTCGCGTCGGGCCCGCTCGCGGCGCTGTTCCAGGTCGGGTACGCCGAGTCGCTGTTCCTGCTGCTGGCTGTTCCTCGTCGCTCTGGTGCGTGCATGCGGCGGCGGTACGGCTGGCTCTACCTGCTCATCCCGCTCATGGGCTTCACGCGGCCCGGCGTGCTCGCCTTCGCGCTGTTCCTCGGGCTGCTACGGCATCTGGCGCTGGTTCTCGCGACGCCGCGGAGCCGCTGCCCGGCCCGGAGATCGTCCACATCGTCGCGCTCGGGCGCTGCTCGCGGTCGTCGTCGGCTTCTCGTGGCAGGTGCATCGCCGGCGTCGTGACGGGCGACCCGGGCGCCTACCTCGCGACCGAGCTCGCGTGGCGGCGCAACTGGATCCCGGACGCGTCGGGCGGCTTCGTCCCGTTCGAGGGCTTCGCTCGCAGGCGGCGCGTTCTGGTTCGCGCCGTGGGGGCTCGGCGCGGTCGCCGGATACGTCGTGCTCGCGGCATCCTCGTGCTGGCGCTCGCCGCACTGCTGCTGTTCGAGCCGCACGTGCGCCGGCTCGGGCGCGGAGATCGCGGCTGTGGACGGCGAGCTACCTGCGTCTACCTGCTGGCGGTGTTCTTCCCGCAGTCGAGCATCTTCCGCCTGCTCGTGCCGCTCTCGCCCCTGTGGGGAGCGGTCGCCGATGCCGCGCTCGACGCGCGTGGCGGGTCGGCGTGCTGGCCGCTGTGCCTGGTCGGCCAGTGGTGGTGGATCTACAACATGTACGCGCTCGGCGAACACGTACTGGCAGATTCCCTGACGCGCGTGTGAGCATGGCTCGCGCCCGACGGCGCGCCTGTGTTACGGTAAACTTGACCGGCAGACCTCGACGAAAGGGAGCCGCGATGGCAGCCATGAAGCCGAGAACCGGAGACGGGCCGATGGAGGCCGTGAAGGAGGGTCGCCTCATCATCGTGCGTGTACCGCTCGAAGGTGGAGGACGCCTCGTCGTCTCGGTGAACGACGCTGAGGCGAAGGAGCTCTACGACGTGCTCGGCGGGGTCGTCGCACCCGCCTGAGACGTCTTCCACACGCAGAACGGCCGGTCTTCGGACCGGCCGTTCTCGCGTTCCGCGGGGATGCTCCGCGGCGACTCAGTCCTGCGGCCAGCGTCGTCAGCTGCAGCAGCCCCTCGCCGACGATCGAGAGGGCCCCGATGACGGCGGGGGAGCTCTGCGTCTCCTGGATGAGCGAGCGGTAGGCGCGTCGTGACGGGGTCGCGCCGCACCGGGTCGGCGACGGCGCCGCCGCCGAGCACGCGCGGCACGAGCACCGTGCCGCCGGCGCGGACGAGACGCAGACCGTGCTCGACGTACTCGATGACGCCCTCGGGATCGGCGTCGACCAGGACGATGTCGTACGACGCCTCGTTCATGCGCGGGAGCACGTCGCGCGCGCGGCCGGTGATGAAGCGCGCGCGGGCGGGCGGGATCCGCGCGTCGGCGAACGCCTGACGCGCGGCGCCGAGGTGCTCGGGCTCGCTGTCGATCGTCGTGAGCGTCGCGCGCGGCGAGCCGTGCAGCAGCCAGAGGCCCGGACACGCCGGCGCCGGTGCCGATCTCGACGATGTTGAGCGCCTGGGATGCCGCGGCGAGGACGGCGCACTGCGCGCCGACCGGGGGGCTGATCGGCGTCGGCGCCGAGCTCGAGCGCGTGCGCGCGCGCCCGGGCGATGTGGTCCGGCTCGACCGTCGCCTCGGCGGCGAACCGCTGGTTCGCGTCCTGTTCGCTCATCGTGGCTCCTCCGCTGACAGCCTACGCGGCCGCGCGCTGCGCGTGCCCTTCAGGCGCGGCGGTAACCTGGAGTTCATGTTCTTCGGGCTCACGATCGAGAAGCTGCTGCTGATCGGACTGATCGCCGCCCTCCTCATCGGTCCCGAGCGACTGCCGCGCTACGCGGAGGCCCTCGCGAACTTCACGAAGCGCGCCCGCGACTATCTCGACGGCGCGCACGACGCGTGCGCGACGAGATGGGCGAGGACTTCGACGACGTCGACTGGCGCAAGCTCGACCCGCGTCAGTACGACCCGCGGCGCATCATCCGCGAGGCGCTGCTCGATGACGCGCCGGTGCCGACCGAGCGGGCCGCGAGCGCCGTCGTGCCGCCGCGCCGGCCGTGGCGACCCCGCCGCGTCGCGAGCGCGACGTCGCCGTTCCGCGCGGGCGATCGTGCCGCCGTTCGACTCCGAGGCGACGTAGGGCCCTACGCAGCGCGGCGGAACGGGCAGCGAGCGTCCTGCCGCGAGCCCGCGCGGCTCCGACGCGATCGCCTGCGGCCAGAGCGCTGGATCGCGAGTGCCGCCGGGTCGGCCGGGTCGGCCGACGACGACCGGGGCGCCGGCGTCCCCGTCCGCCCGCAGCGCCGGGCTGAGCGGGATCGACGCGAGCACCGGGACGGCGTCCTCGGCCGTCGACAGCGCCGCGGCGACCTCGGCGCCGCCGCCGTCGCCGAACAGGTCGAGGCGCGTGCCGTCGGGAAGCGTCATCGCGGCCATGTTCTCGACGACGCCGATGACGCGCTGGCCGGTCTGGCGGGCGACGAGCCCGCTGCGCACGGCGACGTCGGATGCCGCGGACTGCGGCGTCGTGACGACGAGCACGTCGGCGTGCGGCAGCAGCTGGCCGACCGAGATCGCGACGTCGCCCGTGCCGGGAGGCATGTCCAGCAGCAGCACGTCGAGGTCGCCGAAGTACACGTCCGTGAGGAACTGCTGCACGGTGCGGTGGAGCATCGGGCCGCGCCACGCGACGGCGCCGAGCGGCTCGTCGCCTCGTGAGCGGCGCAGGAACATGCCGATCGAGATGACCTTCACGCCGTGCGCGACGGGCGGCAGCATGAGGTCGTCGATGCGCGTGGGCTGCGGCACGGAGCCGTTCGTCGTCGACGAGGCCCACGAGCCCCGGGATCGAGAAGCCGTGCACGTCGGCGTCGACGAGGCCGACGGCGAGCCCGCGCGCGGCGAGCGCGACGGCGAGGTTCGCCGTGATCGTCGATTTGCCGACGCCGCCCTTGCCGCTCGTGACCGCGATGACGCGCGTGAGTGAGTCCGGGCCGAACGGCATCTCGCGCGCGGGCCGCCCGCCGCGCAGGCGCTCGGTCAGGGCCGCGCGCTCGGCGGGCGACATGACGCCCACCTCGAGCGCGACCTCGCGCGACGCCGGGGACGGATGCCGCGGCCGCGCGCACATCGGCGGCGATGCGATCGGCGGCAGGGCAGCCCACGATCGTCAGGACGATGCCCGACGTGCGCCGTGTCGCCCTCGACCGAGATGTCGCGCAGCATGTCGAGCTCGGCGAGCGGCCGGCGCAGCTCGGGGTCGACGACGGCGCCGACGGCGCGCACGGACGTCCTCGGGCGACGCGGGCGTCATCGCGCGCCGTCGTCGCGCTCGTCGAGCCGGTCGAGCAGCGAGCCGCAGCTCGGCGCGCAGGACGTCCTTCGTGACGACCTCGCTCTGGAAGTCGGTCACCGCCATGCGCAGCGCGACGATCTCGCGGGCGAGGTACTCGGTGTCGGCGAGGTTGCGCTCGGCGCGCTGGCGATCCTGCTCGATCTGCACGCGGTCGCGGTCGTCCTGACGGTTCTGCGCGAGCAGGATGAGCGGTGCGGCGTACGACGCCTGCAGCGACAGGATGAGGGTCAGCAGCGTGAAGTTCGTCGCGCGCGGGTCGAACTGCAGCTCGATCGGCATGAACGTGTTCCACGCGAGCCAGACCGCGACGAAGACCGTCATGCCGATGAGGAAGCCCGACGTGCCCATCCCGCGGGCGAACGCCTCGGAGAACCGTCCGAACCGGTCGCGTGAGGGCTGCGGGTTGCGGATGACGATGCCCGAGCGGCCCGCGGGGCGCGTCGAGGGAGGGAGTGCGGGACGAACGGGCCATCAGCGCCTCCGCCCGACCGGCCGCGCGTGCGCCTCCTCGTCGCTCGCCGTGCGAGCGCCAGTCCTCGGGCAGCAGGTAGTCCAGCACGTCGTCGACCGAGACGGCGCCGACGAGCCGGCGGGCCTGATCGACGACGGGGAGCGAGACGAGGTTGTAGCTCGCGAGCATGCGGGCCACCTCGGCGGCGGACGCTGCGGCGGGAACGGGATCGAGCGTGTCGTCGATGATCGTGCCGAGCCGCTCGTGCGGCGGGTAGCGGAGCATGCGCTGGAAGTGCACAGTGCCCAGGAGTCGTCCTGTCGGCGTCTCGTACGGCGGCAGGGTCACGAACACGGCTGCCGCGAGCGCGGGGTGCAGCTCGTGGCGCCGGATCAGCGCGAGCGCCTCGGCGACCGTGGCGTCGGCCGACAGGACGATCGGCTCCGTCGTCATGAGGCCGCCCGCCGTGTCGGGGCCGTACTTGAGGAGGGCGCGGACGTCATCGGCCTCTTCGGGCTCCATGAGGTCGAGGAGCTCCTCACGCTGGGCCTCCGAGAGCTGACCGAGCACGTCGGCCGCATCATCCGGCTCCATCGCGTCGAGGATGTCGGCGGCACGCTCGTCGTCGAGGCTCTCGAGGATGTGCACCTGCTCGTCTTCGGGCATCTCTTCGAGGGCATCCGCGAGGCGGTCGTCGGAGAGCTCGTCCACGACCTCGAAGAGGCGGTCCTCGGGAAGATCGAGCAGCGTGTTCGCGAGATCGGCGGGCTTGAGCTCGGAGTAGGTCGCGACGAGCTGCTCGGCGGACTGCGCCTCGCCCGGCACGGCGCTCTCGCGCACGTCGTTCCAGTTCGCGAACGTGGTCGGTCCCTTGGCGAAGGGCGCGGCGCTCGTGCGGGGCTTGCGCAGGAACAGCTGCCCGACATCCCATTCGCCGAGGCGATTGCGCTCGATCGCGACATCCTCGATCTGGGCCTCGCCCGAGCCGTCGGTGAAGAACACGCGCCGCCCGATGAGCTCCGCGAGCACACGCACCTCTCCGCCTCGCTGCTGGAAGCGGCGGACGTTGATGAGGCCCGTCGTGATGACCTGTCCTGTCGCGATCGAGGTCACGCGACCGATCGAGACGAAGACGTGGCGACGCCCGGGTATCTCGACGATGAGACCGATGACGCGCGGCGGATCGTCCTTGCGATAGATCACGACGACGTCTCTGACCTTGCCCAGGCGGTCGCCCGCGGGGTCGAAGACGGAGCACCCGGTCAGGCGCGCGACGAAGACCCTCTGCGTGCTCACGGGTCCCAGCGTAACCCTGCCCGCGTGGGACAATGGGGACATGAGCATGATGGGCGGCCGCTTCCCGCAAGGACCCGACGACGTCGGCCAGATGGTCGCGAGCTTCCCCTCCTACGAGAAGGCCCAGAAGGCCGTCTCGACGCTCATCGCCGCCGACGTCCCGGCCCGCGACATCGCGATCGTGGGTCAGGGTCTGCGCTCGGTCGAGCGCGTCACAGGACGCCTCGGCTATGCGACCGCCGCACGCTCGGGCGCCATCAACGGCGTGCTGCTGGGACTGCTGTTCTCGGCCATCCTCGTGATCGGCTCGCCGTCCGTGCCGATCCAGGCGTTCGTCGGAGTGCTCTTCGTCGGCATCGCCCTGGGCATGATGCTGAGCATCATCACGTACTCCTTCGTGCGACGTCGCCGGGACTTCGCGTCCGTGACGCAGGTCGTCGCCGACCGGTACGAGGTGAACGTCTCGGCATCCAGTGTGCAGCGCGCGCGCCAGATCCTCGGCCCCATGTCGGTCGCCGCGCCCCCGGTCGTCGACTCGGGCCCGGCCGGTCCGCCCGCCTATGAGCCTCCGCAGTACGGGCAGCGTGTCGCATCGGATGACGAGCGCGCCGAGCCCGAGGTGGTGCCGGAGCCAGGATCGCCCGAGCCGTCGCCGAAGTCGCCCGGGTCTGCGGACCCGGACGGGGCTGCGCCGGGCGATCGCTCCGAGCCCGCATCCTGATGACCCTCGCGGTGCGCCTGCCGGCGGGCACCGTCGACGTCTCGTCGGCGTTCGAGTCCACGGACGACGCGTGGGGTGTCGTCGCGATCGCGCACGGCGCGGGCGCAGGGTACGGGCATCCCTTCCTCGTCGGCTTCGCGCGCGGCCTGCGGGCACAGGGCCTCGCGACGCTCCGGTTCAACTTCCCCTACGTCGAGGCGGGGCGACGGATGCCCGGCCCGGCCGCGCACGCGGTGGCGACGTGGGGCGCGGTCGCGGCCCACCTCGCCGAGCGGGCGCCCGACCTGCCCGTGTGGGCCGCCGGGAAGTCGTACGGGGGCCGGATGGCGTCCATGGCGGCCGCGGAGGGCACGATCGATCCCCGCGGTCTCGTCTATCTCGGCTATCCGCTGCATCCGCCGGGCGATCCCTCGAAGGCGCGGACGGCGCACCTTCCCGACATCGTCCAGCCCCAGCTGTTCGTCGAGGGCACGAACGACCCCTTCATCGATCCGCACGACCAGCTCGAGGCGGCCGTCGCGTCCTGCAGCCGGGCCGAGATCGCGTGGATCGACGGCGGCGGGCACTCGTTCGAGGTCAAGGGTCGCAAGCGCCCCGCGGACGAGATCGGCGAGGACCTCGCGCCCCTCGTCGCACAGTGGCTCCGACACCACGCCTGAGCGCGGCTCACTCAGGCTCAGGTACGTCGAGGGCCGGCCGGACGGACCGCCGCGGCTGCTCGGCCTGAGTTCGCGACGGGGGGCTCAGCGTCCGGCCGCGTAGCCCTGCATCCCACGCGGGTTGGCCGCCGCCCAGACCTCTCCCGTCGCGGCATCCCGCCCGACGGCCGACACGCGGCCGAGCGACCAGTCGCCCGCGCGCGTGACGACGTGACCCCGGCGCTCGAGCCCTTCGACGACGTCGACGCCGAGGCGATCCTCGACGACGACGCCCGCGGGCTCCCACGTGCGGGGCCAGAACGAGTCGACGAGGGCCGTCGTATGCAGGTTCGGGGCGTCGATCGCCTGCTGCGCCGTCCAGCCGCCCGCGAGCATGCGCACGAGCACGGGAAGCTGCCACTGCTCCTGTTGGTCGCCGCCCGGCGTGCCGATCGCCATGACGGCGCGGCCGCCGCGCAGCACGAGTGTCGGAGTGAGCGTCGTGCGCGGGCGGACGCCGGGCCGCAGGGCCGACGGTGAGGTCTCGTCGAGCCACGTCATCTGAAGGCGCGTGCCGAGGCAGAAACCCAGCTCGGGGATCGTGGGGGAGGACTGCAGCCATCCGCCCGACGGCGTGACGGCGACGATGTTGCCCCAGCGGTCGACGACGTCGATGTGGCACGTGTCGCCGCGGGTCTGCCCCGAGCGGTCGACCGTGGGCTCGCCCGCGCCCGAGGCCGTGCTCGTCCGGCGCAGCGGCGGCCGGAACGCGGCACGGCCCGCGATCGCCGCGGGCCGGAACTCGTGCGACGCCCGTTCGCCGATCAGGGAGCGCCGCGCGTTTATCGTGTCGTCCGCGAGCAGGGACGCGATCGCGGCGCCGTCGCCGAAATGCGCGTCGCGGTCGGCGAGGGCGAGCTTCAGCGCCTCGATGATCGTGTGCGCGCCTTGCTCGGTCGACGGGTCGATCGCGTCGTCCGGGAGCGGGTCCAGGATGCGCAGCGCTTCGAGGAGGGCGGGACCCTGCGTCCAGGGTCCGGCCTTCGCGATCGTCGCACCGCGGAAGGTTGCGGTCACGGCATCCTCGTACCCCGCGTCGAACGCCGCGAAGTCATCGGGCCCGATGACGCCTGCGTGCTCGCCGCCCGTCGCGTGGCGGTGAGGCGTCGCGAGGAAGGCGGATGCCGCGTGCGCGACGAGTCCTGTCTTCCACTCGCGTCGCGCCGCGTCGATCCGCGCCTGGCGGCCGACAGGTCCGTCGTCGCGCACGGCGCACGAGGCGTGCACGAGCCCGTCGAGCACATCGGCATAGGCGGGATTGCGGAAGAGTCCGCCCGACAGCGCGGGAAGCCACAGGTCGGCCGACGTCGTCCAATCGTCGCGGAAGAGATCGGCAACACGCTCGATCGTCGCGAGCGCCTGCGGGACGAGCGGGATGCCGTTCCGTGCGTACCCGATGGCATAGGCGAGCACGTCGGCGAGCTCCCATGTGCCGTGGTCGCGCAGCAGCACGAGCCACGCGTCGACGGCGCCCGGCACGGCCGCCGCGAGGCCGCCTGCTCCGGGCACGAGGTCGAGCCCCTCCGCGCGGAAGTGCTCGATCGTCGCGCCAAGGGGAGCGGGCCCCTGGCCCATCAGCACGACCGGCGTGCCCGGGTCCTCCGCGGTCGCGAAGATGCCGACGAGATCGCCGCCCGGCCCGTTCAGGTGGGGCTCGGCGAGGTGCAGCACGAAGCCGCCCGCCACCACGGCATCGAACGCGTTGCCGCCGCGCTCGAGCACGGCCTGCGCCGCGGCCGTCGCGAGCCAGTGGGTGGATGCCGTCATCCCGAACGTCCCCGTCAGCGTCGGACGGGTCGTGAACGACGGCGGGGGAGTCGGGCTCACGCGCTCAGGCGGGCGATCCAGGCCTCGACCTCGTCGGCCGTGCGGGGGATCGCGGCCGAGAGGCTGACCGGCCCGTCCTCGGTCAGGAGGATGTCGTCCTCGATCCGCACGCCGATGCCGCGGTACTCCTCGGGCACGGTGATGTCGTCGATCTGGAAGTACAGGCCCGGCTCGATCGTGAAGACCATGCCCGGCTCGAGCGTCCCGCCCGCATACAGCTCGCGTCGCGCCTGCGCGCAGTCGTGGACGTCGATGCCCAGGTGGTGGCTCGTGCCGTGCACCATCCAGCGGCGGTGGTGGTGGCCCTTCTCGGCATCCATCGACTCCGCGGCCGTGACGGGCAGCAGGCCCCACTCCTCGGTGCGCTGGGCGATGACCTCCCACGCCGCCTTGTTGAGATCGCTGAACTTGGCCCCGGGCCGCGCCGCGGCGAACGCGGCGTCCGCGGCTTCGCGCACGGCCTCGTAGACGCGGCGCTGCACGTCGGTGAACCTGCCGCTCACGGGCAGCGTGCGTGTGATGTCGGCGGTGTAGAGGCTGTCCACCTCGACGCCGGCATCCACCAGGATGAGGTCGCCCGGAAGGACGGCCCCGTCGTTGCGGGTCCAGTGCAGGTAGCACGCGTGCGGGCCGGATGCGGCGATCGTGTCGTACCCGACGCTGTTGCCGTCGCTGCGCGCCCGCTGGTGGAACACGCCCTCGACGACGCGCTCGCCGCGCGGGTGCTCGATGATCCCGGGCAGGTTCGCGACGATGTCGTCGAACCCGTCGGCCGTGACGTCGACGGCGAGCTGCAGCTGCGCCTGCTCGTACTCGTCCTTGATGAGGCGCAGCTCCGAGACGAAACGCGTCACGTCGTCGTCCTCGCCGAGGACCAGCTCGCCCTCGGCGGGCGCGAAGGAGTCGATGTGCGCCGTGGCGATCCCGAGCTCGCCTGCGACGCCGGCGAGCGACGGGCGGGGGCCGATCCAGAACTCGCCGATGGAGGCGTCCGAGTAGAACTCGCTCGTGGTGCGATCGGCCCGCTCGCGGAAGTACAGCGTCGTGTCGTGTCCGTCGGCGGTCGGCTCGAAGACGAGGATCGAGCCCGGCTCGGAGTCCGAAGCCCAGCCCGTCAGGTGCGAGAACGCGGAGTGCGCGCGGAACGGGTAGTCGGTGTCGTTGCTGCGCTGCTTGAGCTCGCCGGCGGGGATCACGACGCGCTGGCCGGGGAAGGCGGCTGACACGGCGTCGCGACGCGCCTTGGCGAACGGGGCCTGCGCGCGCAGGGGCGGCGCGAGGTCGGGACGCTCCGCCCAGCCGGTCGAGATCCCCTCGAGGAAGCCCTCGCCGTAGGCCTGCCGACGGTTGGTCGACGAGGTCGTGGCGGGAGCCGATTCGGTCGAAGTGTCGCCTGCCGTGTTCATGCTCCCAGTCTCGCACGGTGGGGCGTGCGCGTCCCGGTCAGTCGGCGGGCTCGAGCTGCACCACGAGGGGTCGGTGATCGCTGCCCGAATCGTCCGTCGTGCGGACGACGACCGAGCCGGTCGCGGTCCATCTCGTCGAGGCCATGACATGGTCGATCGGCGCGCCCAGGAGTGCGGGGAAGTCGGTCGACCACGTGCCGACGGCACCGCTGCCGGTGGATGCCGCGGCATCCCGGCACCGCCCGAGGTCGCCGCCGTCGATCCCGAGGCCCGACATGTGGTCGATCGTCGCATTGAAGTCGCCGGCCATGATGACGTTGCCGTCGGTGCACTGATCGGCGAGCCACCGCAGATCGTCGCGCCAGTCGCGCATGTAGTTCGGGCGGGGAGCCACCGCGTGCGCCGCCACGATGATGGGGCCGTCGCCCGAGATCGGCATCGCGACGGCGCTGGGCACCGTGGAGGTGTTGCTCGAGCCGTCCTGGGATGACGCGATGACCGAGTAGTCGCCGAGATCGGGGGAGATGAGGAGGGTCGTCGATCCGGCATCCCATTCCGTCGAGGGGTCCTCGGCGTGGTGGACCCACATGGGATGTCCGAGGTCGCGCATCGCGAAGGCGACGCTCGTCCCTGTCTCGATCGTCGTCTCGGGGAGGGCCACGATGTCGGCATCCATCGCGACGGCGAGCCGCGCGATCGTGTCGGGCGAGGTCGCAGGGCCTGCGGTGTTCCAGGTGAGCACACGGATGCTGCTCTCGGTCTTCGCGGGCAGGTGCTCGACCCCGAGCCCGCGCGAGACGAGGATCACGCCGTTCGCCGCGGCGGCGATGCCCGCCACGACGGCGAGGGAGAGGGCGATGCCGCGCATGGGCCGCACGAGGGCGAAGAGGAGCATCAGCACGGCGGCCGTCGCGAAGGCGAGCGCCAGCACGCCTCGGAAGGACACGATCTGCGCGATCGGGAAGATGCGGTCGACCCGGAAGAAGCCCGGGAACGTCAGGACCGCGGCGCCGATGGCGCACAGCACGGTGAAGAGGATCCCCAGCAGACGAAGCACTCTTCGAGCCTATGTCGGCAGGCTGTGAGGTCCGTCCCGGTACGCTCGAAGCGTGGTGCGTGTGCGAGGGTTCGAAGAATCCCGATTCCGGGGTCCCAGCGACCTGCACCTGCACTCCGCGCAGTCCGACGGCACCGAGCCCCCGGCGCAGGTGATGGCCGCGGCACATCGTCATGGCCTGCGCACCGTCGCCCTGACCGACCACGACACCACGTCGGGCTGGGCAGAGGCGGCCGAAGCGGCCTCCTCCCTCGGCATGACCTTCCTGCCGGGAATGGAGCTCTCGGCGCGCGACCAGTCGCGCAGCGTCCATGTGCTGGCGTACCTGCCGGATCCGGATGCGCCCGGCCTGCGGACCGAGACGGCCCGCATCCGGTCGTCGCGGCTCGACCGCGCGCGGCTCATGGCGGACCGGATCTCGCGCGACTACGACCTCGTGTGGGACGACATCGTCGCCCAGACGTCGGACGGGGCGACCGTCGGCAGACCGCACATCGCGGATGCCCTCGTGGCACGCGGCCTCGTGCGGGACCGCGCAGAGGCATTCGCGAGCATCCTGAGCCCGCGCGGCGACTACTACGTCGCTCTCTACGCGCCCGATCCCGTGACGGCCGTCGAGCTCGTGGCCGCCGCGGGCGGCGTGCCGATCGTCGCGCACCCCGCGGGACGCGCGGGGGTGCTGTCGATGGGCCTGCTGGAGCGGATGCTCGACGCGGGCCTCGCCGGGTTCGAGCTCGGACATCGCGAGAACGTCGAGGCCGGCATCCGCACCCTCGAACGACTGACCCGTGACCGCGACCTCATCGTGACGGGCTCGAGCGACTACCACGGCCTGGGAAAGCCGAATCTGCCCGGCGAGAACACGACGGCCGACGACATGGTCGCGCGCATCATCGACCGTGGAACGGGAAGCGCCCCCGTCTACCCCTGAGGGCGGACGAGGGCGCTTCGAAGGTGCTCAGGCTCTAGCTGAGGACCTTGGCCTTGAGGGCGTCGTACTCGGCCTGCGAGATCGTTCCTGCGTCGAGCAGAGCCTTCGCCTTGGCGATCTCGTCGGACGGGCTCGACCCGGCGACCTGCTTGATGTACTCGTTCTGCGCCTGCTGGAACTGCTTCGCCTGCGCCGCGCTGCGCTGTGCCATTCCGCCGCCGCGCGCGATCAGGTAGATGAGCGCCGTGATGAGCGGGAAGAAGATCAGGAAGAAGATCCACACGGCCTTCCACCAGCCGCTCAGCTTGTGGTCGCGGAACAGGTCGGAGATGATCGCGAAGAGCGCGAACAGGTAGGCCACGAACACGAATGCCCATAGGAACCACCAGATGAGGTCCCAGAACGAGCCCCAGAATCCCTGGTACTCGTAGCCGGTCGTCACGGCATCGATGAATCGCACGATGTGTGCCTTTCTTCAGAAGGACGCGACGCGTAAGGCGTCGCCAGCGCTCACCATATCGCCTCGCGCCATTTCGGCGCACAGACCTCGCCGCACATGACGACGGTCGGTGCGCCTACGATGCCGTGGGCGCTGCTCCACCGGCCCGTGGGCCGCGGCGGCGACGACGGCGCGGCGCGGGGCGTCCGTCGTGGTGCTCCTTGCCTCCGCCGTCGTGCGTGCCGGCGCCCTCCGCCCCGCGGTCGGACGCGTCGGGGGCACTGTGGGTGGCGGGTTCGGTCGCCGCGTCGGCCGCGAACGTCGCGCCGACGCGCTCCTCGCCGGAGCGGCGGCGGCGGCGCCGGCTCGTCCCCGCCGTCGTCGTGCCCTCGGCCGAGACGTCGGTCGCCCGGGCCGGCTGCTGCGTGCGCACGGCCTGCGTCTTGGGAGCGGTCGTGATCCGGCCCTTCGTACCGGCGGGGATGTCGAGGTCTTCGAACAGGTGCGGGCTCGACGAGTAGGTCTCGACGGGCTCGGGCTTGCCGAACTCGAGCGCGCGATTGATGAGCGCCCACTTGTGCAGGTCGTCCCAGTCCACGAACGTGACGGCGATGCCGGTCTTGCCGGCGCGGCCGGTGCGGCCGGCGCGGTGCAGATAGGTCTTGTCGTCGTCGGGGATCGTGTGGTTGATGACGTGCGTCACGTCATCGACGTCGATGCCGCGCGCGGCGACGTCGGTCGCGATGAGCACGTCCTTCTTGCCCGCCTTGAAGGCGGCCATCGAGCGCTCGCGCGCCTCCTGGCTCATGTCGCCGTGCACGGCGCCGGCGTTGAAGCCGCGATCGTTGAGCTCGTCCACGAGCTTCTGGGCGGCGCGCTTGGTCCGCGTGAAGACGACCGTCTTGCCGCGACCCTCGGCCTGCAGGATGCGTGCGATGACCTCGTCCTTGTCGAGCGAGTGCGCGCGGTAGACGAGGTGCTTGATGTTCGCCTGCGTGAGGCCCTCGTCGGGGTCGGTCGCGCGGATGTGGATCGGGTTGCTCATGAAGCGGCGGGCCAGTGCCACGATCGGTCCGGGCATCGTCGCGGAGAAGAGCTGCGTGTGACGGATCGCCGGCACCTTGGAGAAGATCTTCTCGATATCGGGCAGGAATCCGAGGTCGAGCATCTTGTCGGCTTCGTCGAGGACGACCTCGGTCGCGTTCGACAGGTCGAGCAGGCGCTGGTTGTTGAGGTCGATCAGGCGACCGGGCGTGCCGACGACGATCTGCGCGCCCGCCTTGAGCTGGTCGATCTGCCCTTCGTACGCCTTGCCGCCGTAGATCGCCACGACGCTCGTCGAGCGACCGGAGGTCAGCATGTCCATGTCTTCGTAGACCTGTACGCACAGCTCGCGCGTCGGGACGACGATGAGCGCCTTGACGCCCGGGGCCGGGTCGAGGCCGAGCCGCTGCACGACCGGGATGCCGAAGCCGAAGGTCTTTCCGGTGCCGGTCTTGGCCTGGCCGATGATGTCCTGGCCCGGAAGGCCGAGCGGGATCGTCTGCTCCTGGATGGGGAAGGCATCCACGATGCCCCGCGCTGCGAGGACATCCACGATGTCCTGATCGACGCCGAGTTCGGCGAAGGTCGTCACGATAAGTGCCTGTCTGGCGGTGAGAGGCCGCCGGTGAGAGAGGTCCACGCCCTTCACTCAGCCACAGGCGCGGGGGTCCCGATCCATCGCCGGGACCACTCAAGGATACCGGCCTCGTCGTCGTATGCCCGCGGCCGTAGGCTGTTCGGCGTGGTGAAGTGGTTCTGGCAGCGCGCGCGGCCCTCGAGCGGAGAGCTCGAGCTGCGCTCCAGGGGCGACTTCGGGGACGCGACGCGCGTCGACTTCGAAGAGCTCGCCCCTGACATCGACACGTTCCTCGGTCAGGCGGCGTATCTGCAGCTCGGCTATTTCGAGACGCTCAGCGAGCTCATCGCGCTGACGCCCGAGCTGGCGCAGAAGGAGTCGCTCTCGAAGGCGGCCGGAGCGGCGCTCACGAAGCACCAGGAGCTCGTCGCGGTCATCCGCGAGCGTGGAGACGACCCGACGGCGCTCATGCTGCCGTTCCGCGAGCCCCTCGATTCCTTCCGGCGTGCGACGCACGGCGTGCGACCCCAGGAGACGATGCTGTCGGTGCACATCACGGCCGGCATGCTCGATGATTTCTACCTCGCGCTGTCGGCGAGCTATGCCGACACGGGACGCCGGGTCGCCCGCATCCTGCAGGCCGACGACGATCGGCAGGCGATCGTCGAGATCATCGTCCAGACGATCGAGAGCGATCCGGAGTGGAAGTCGCTGCTCGCGATGTGGGGGCGACGCCTCGTGGGAGACACGCTGCTCATCGCGCGGGCGGCACTGCGCCCGTCCGAGCTGCGCATCGCGGACGAGGAGAAGGTCGAGCCGGTGTTCACCGAACTGATGGCCGCGCATTCGCGTCGTATGGACGCGATGGGCCTCGCGGCGTAGGAGTCGTCAGCTCAGGCGCAGGCTCGCCTTGCGGCGCGTGTCGGCCGCGACGCGCAGGCGACTCAGCAGCGTGATCGCGGGCCAGGTCACGATGATCGGCACGACGAGCGCCGACAGCCATGGCCACGGCGTGTCGATCCCGACGCCGACCCAGGTCAGGAGGAGCCAGACGAGGCCCGCCGAGGCGGCGCCGATCATAGGGGCGACGACCGCACCGCGGGTCTCGCGGTGCGGGGCGAGGAAGTGGATCGCGAGGCCGATGACGGCGCCCGAGATGAAGGCGAGGAGGATCTGCACGGTGTCTCCCGGACTCGGACGTCAGGCGACGAAGCCGATGCGGCGGGACTCCTCGGTGCCGATCTCGACGTAGGCGAGGCTCGCGGTCGGGATGACGTACGAGTTGCCCTTGCTGTCGGCGAAGGTGACGTGGGTCGCGGCGGAGTCCAGGGCCGCGGCGAGGGACTTCTTGACCTCGGCTGCGCCTTCGTTCATCTCGAATGAAAGCTCGCGGCCGGTGTTCGCGATGCCGATGCGGATCTCCACGTCATTACCTCCTGCGTGCCGGGGCGCGTCCCCGGCGCATGGCAACTCTACGACACGGTGCAGGGCAGTCCGGGCGGTCGCCGAACGCTCTGGGCGAACGCGGATGTCGGCGCGTCGCGCTAGCGTCGGAGGCATGATCGCAGGGGAGGATGCCGGGCCGCACGGGTCGCTGCCCGGGGCGACCGTCGCGCCGGCGCCCGACCCCTCGCAGAGGACCCCTGATTCACAGCAGGACGCCGTCGTGCAGCTCGACCCCGCGGCATCCGGCGTCGTCGTCGGCGCGCCCGGGACGGGCAAGACCGCGACCCTCGTCGCCCGGGTCGCGGCCGTCGTCGCGTCGGGCGTCGATCCCGACTCGATCGTCGTCCTCACGCCGTCGCGCCAGACGGCGACGGCTCTGCGCGACCGCCTGGCGATCGCCGTCGGCCGGGCGACGTCGGGTCCACTCGCGCGCTCGGTCGCCTCCTTCGCCTTCCAACTCGTGCGCGCAGCCTCCGTCGCAGCGGGCGCCGAGCCTCCGCAGCTGCTGACGGGCGGCGATGAGGACCAGATCATCGAGGACCTGCTCGCGGGCGACGCCGAGGACGAGCTGTCCGGGGTCGCGCGCTGGCCCGACTGGCTGCCCGCCGCCATCCGGTCGACACCCGGCTTCCGCTCCGAAGTGCGCGCGCTCCTCGCGGAGTGCACGACGCTCGGGATCGACCCGCCCGCGCTTCGCGACCTCGGGGAGCGTCACGAGCTGCCCGTGTGGATCTCGCTGTCATCGTTCTTCGCCGAGTACCTGCAGGTGCGCGCCGACATGCGCGGCGCGCACCGCGACGCGGCGGGGCTCGTCCGCGAGGCCGTCGGCATCCTGCGCTCGGCACCGCCGGGGCTCGACGCAGTCGACCGGGTGCGCGTCGTCCTCGTCGACGACGCCCAGGAGCTCACGCTCGGCGGCGTCGAGCTCGTCGAGGCGGCCCGGGCGCGAGGCATCGCGGTGCTGGCGTTCGGCGATCCCGACGTCGGATCCGGCGCGTTCCGCGGCGCGACCCCCGAGAACTTCGCCCGGCTCGCGGGCTCGCTCTCGCAGACGCTCGTGCTCGGGACGGTGCACCGCGGCACGCCGTGGCAGGCCGAGCTTGTGCGGCGCGTGACGCAGCGGATCGGCGCGGTCGGGGTCGTCGGCCATCGAGGCCCGGGAACGGATGCCGAGCCCGATGCCTCGGTGCGCGCCCTGACGCTTCGCTCGACGGCGGAGGAGTACGACGCCGTCGCGCGCCTGCTGCGGGAGCGCCACGTGCACGACGGCGTCCCCTGGGGCGCGTGTGCCGTCATCGCGCACGACACGCGACAGGTCATCGCTCTCGAGGCCGAGCTGTCCGCGCGCGAGGTGCCCGCGCGCGCGAGCGGTCCTGGGCGTCCCCTCGGCGGTCTCCGCGCCGTGCGCGACCTGCTGCGCCTGGTCGACCTCGCCGCGCGCGACGAGTGGACCTTCGACGACGTCGCCGATGCCCTCCTCGGCGCGTACGGACGGCTCGATCCCATCGAGCTGCGACGACTCCTCGCGGCGTTCCGGCAGGGGATGCTCGCGCAGCCCGTCCAGGACGCCGAAGGCCCGCGCATCGAGCCGTCGGGGCGCGAGCTCCTGCTCTCCGCGATGCGGCAGCCGCTCGAGTTCGACCTCGTCGACACGCGCGAAGCGCGCAGGGCGGCCGAGCTCGCCCGCACCCTCGCGGCGCTGCGCGACGGGTTCGCCCGCGGAGCCACGGCGCACGAGCTGCTGTGGACCGCGTGGGAGCGCAGCAGACTCGAGCGGGCGTGGTCCGAGCTCGCGCGGGGCAACGGGCCGCTCGCGGATCAGGCCAACCGGGATCTCGACGCCGTGGTCGGGGTCTTCCAGGCTGCGAAGCGCTTCGTCGAGCGCTCGCTCGATGCAGATCCGCGCGTCTTCGTGCGCACGATCCTCGACAGCGACGTCGCCGAGGACCGGCTGGACGCACCGGCGCGAGACGACGTGGTGCGCGTGCTGACCCCCGCGGGCGCGCTCGGGCTCGAGTTCGACACCGTCGTGATCGCGGGGATGCAGGACTCCGTCTGGCCGAACACGCGGCTGCGGGGGAGCCTGCTGGAGACGTGGCGGCTCGCGGACGCCGCGGCGCGCGCACCGGGGGACCGTGCTGCGACGATCGACCGACGCCGGGCGGCGATGCACGACGAGCTGCGCCTTCTCGCACGAGCCCTCTCGCGCGCGACCGAGCGCATCATCGTGACCGCCGTCGACGATGACGACACGGGGCCGAGCGTCTTCTTCGAGTTCCTTCCGGATGCCGAGCGCCGAGGCGCGGAGAAGTACACCGTCGATCATCCGCTGACGCTGCGCGGACTCGTCGCGCGGCATCGCAGGACCCTCACGGATCCGTTGAGCCGCGCGAGCGCATCGCGCGCGGCCGGACAGCTCGCGGTGCTGGCGGATGCCGGCGTGCCCGGCGCTCATCCTCGCGAGTGGTACGGCGTCGCCGCGCCGACCTCGACGGGTCCGCTGCGCGACCTCTCGCGCGAGGACGTGCGCGTCTCGCCGTCGCGTCTGCACACGCTCGAGGAGTGCGAGCTCAACTGGGTCATCGGCGACCTGGGCGGCGACCCGGGCGGTACGACCGCAGGCCTCGGCACGATCATCCACGCAGCACTCGAGCATGCGACCGAATCGAGCGAAGCGGCGCTGTGGGAGCAGGTCGAATCGCGCTGGGGCGAGCTCAGCTTCGAGGCGCCGTGGCGGGATCGCGCCGAACAGGCGAGGGCGCGCGATCTGGTTCGACGCCTGCATGTGTACTTGCGTCGGTTCGAGCAGTCCGGCGGCTCGCTCATCGGTGCCGAGCCGCACTTCGAGGTCGCGATCCCGCTCGAGGACGCCGACGCGTTCGAGCACGGCGCGATCCTCTCGGGCTACATCGATCGCGTCGAGCTCACCCCCGAGGGGACCGTCGTCATCATGGACCTCAAGACCGGCAAGCGCGAACCGCAGACCGATGCCAAGGTCATCGACAATCCGCAGCTCGGCGCCTATCAGCTCGCGTTCGAGTCGGGTGCGATCCCCGCGGCGGAGGGACTGCCCTCCGGCGGCGCGCGCCTGCTCGTGCTGCGTCCCACCGCAGCGAAGAACGACTATGTGACGCCGACGCAGCCGCCCTTCGACGACGAGCGCCGCGCGGCCTTCGTCGCGCGCCTGCAGACGGCCGTCGCGAAGATGCGGGGCACGAGCTTCAGCGCACCGTACGAGGAGCACTGCCGCGACGAGCACTCCTACGGGCTGTGCCGCATCCACACGATCGGCGCGGTGAGCGCGTCGTGACCGTCACCGTCGCATCGCGCGTCTCGGCGCGCGTCATCGCCGCAGCCCTCGGCCAGTTCCCGCCCACGGACGAGCAGGTCGCGGTGATCGAGGCGCCGCTCGCCCCCGCCCTCGTCGTCGCGGGTGCGGGAAGCGGAAAGACCGAGACCATGGCATCCCGTGTCGTCTGGCTCGTCGCGAACGGCCTCGTACGCCGCGACGAGGTGCTGGGACTCACCTTCACGCGCAAGGCGGCCGGCGAGCTCGCCGAGCGCATCCAGCGTCGGCTCGCGCGGCTGGCCGAGTTCGAGCGCTTCGGCCTCATGGATGATCTCCCTGCGCTGCACGAGCGCGGTGCCCTCGACGTCTTCGGCGAGCTCGAGCGGGCCGGCGGCGACGGCGCGAAGGCATCCGCCGACCGCCGCACGGCGCTCGAGACGCTCGCGCGCGCGGTCGGTGCGACGGCTCGGGACGCCGACGACGACGCACTCCTGCACCGCCCGACGGTCTCGACCTACAACAGCTTCGCCGACCAGATCGTCCGCGAGCACGCCGTGCGTGTCGGCCGGGATGCCGAAGCCGCCGTGCTCTCGGAGTCGGCGGCCTGGCTGCTCATGCGCCGGGTCGTCTTCGCCTCCGACGATCACCGGCTGGAGGGCCGCGGGGAGGCCGTGCGGTCGATCATCGATGCCGCCCTGCGCATCGCGCGCGACGGCGTCGACAACCTCGTCGACCTCGAGGCGCTCGCGGCGTTCCCCGACGAATTCCGTGCGGTGCTCGAGCTGCCGTCGACGAACGCCCGCACCGTCGTGTACGCCGATGTCGCCGAGGCCGAGGAGAAGGTCTCGGCGCTCGCGATGCTGACCGATCTCGCCCGAGAGTACGCCGCGCGCAAGCGCAGGCTCGGCGTCATCGACTTCTCGGACCAGGTCGCGGGCGCCCTCGAGGTCGTGTCGAGTCATCCCGCCGTGGTCGCCGAGCTGCGCGATCGCTACCGCGTCGTTCTGCTCGACGAGTATCAGGACACGTCGGTCGTCCAGACCGATCTGCTCGCGGCGCTCTTCGCCGACACGGGTGTCATGGCCGTCGGCGACCCGCATCAGGCGATCTACGGCTGGCGAGGGGCCAGCGCGGGGAACCTCGGGGGGTTCTCCCACGCCTTCTCGACCGAGGGACCCTGCCTGCAGTTCTCGCTGCTCACGAGCTGGCGCAACAGTGCAGACGTGCTCGTGGCGGCGAACGCCGTGCTCGCGCCGCTCGCGGAGTCCGCGGCCGTGCCGGTCGAAGAGCTGCGCGCTCGGCCGGGCGCCCCCGCGGGGCAGGTCGAGCTCGCGTTCGACACGGACCTCGACACCGAGGCCGATCGCGTTGCGGAGTGGTTCAGGCGCGTTCGCGCGGAGCGCCGGGGCACGCCGACGACGGGTGCGATCCTGTTCCGCAGCAAGAAGCACATGGTGCGATTCGCAGACGCGCTCGGGCGGCGCGGCATCCCTCATCGCATCCTCGGTCTGGGCGGACTGCTCTCGACGCCCGAGGTCGTCGACGTCGTGTGCGCGCTGCGCGTCCTGAGCGAGCCGAGTGCGGGTTCTGCGCTCATCCGCCTGCTCGCAGGTCCGCGCTGGTCGATCGGCCTGCCCGATCTGCGCGAGCTCGCGGCCCTCGCGCGGCGCATCTCGCGGCACGACTCGGCGCTCCAGCCGCTCGCGCCCGAGGTCGTCGAGCGCCTGCGGGGGAGTGCCGGTGACGACGGGGCCTCGCTCGTCGACGCGCTCGACTTCGTCCTGCGCCATCAGCCCGACCACGGCTGGCTCTCGGGGTTCACTGCCGAGGCACGTGAGCGGCTGCGCGAGGCGGGTTCCGTGTTCACGGGTCTGCGGCAGGCGATCGGGATGCCGATCCCCGACCTCGTGCGGCTCGTCGAGCTCGAGCTGCGCCTCGACGTCGAGCTCGCCGCGAACGAGTCCCGCGGCCCTGCCCGCATCGCGTCGGCTCAGCTCCGCGCGTTCGTCGACGAGCTGCACGCCTTCCTCGCGGCGGACGAGACGGGATCGCTGTCGAGTCTGCTCGCGTGGCTGGATCACGCCGAGCAGCTCGACGAGTTCGCGCCGCGCACCGAGCCGCCCGAAGATGACGTCGTGCAGCTCCTGACGATCCACGGGTCCAAGGGGCTCGAGTGGGATGCCGTGGCCGTCGTGCGTCTCGTCCGGGACGAGCTGCCCAGTGCGCCCCGCGACACGAAGGGGTGGCTCGGCTTCGGCGTGCTGCCGTACTCCTTCCGCGGCGACGCGCGATGGCTGCCGGAGCTCGCGTGGCGCGGGTGCGCGACCCAGCAGGACCTCAAGAGCGCGATCGAGGCATTCGTCCAGGCGAACCGCCGGCGTCAGTTCGACGAAGACCGACGGCTCGCGTACGTCGCGATCACCCGCGCCCGCGATCATCTGCTCCTGACGGGATCGAGCTGGTCGGGCACGAAGCGCCCGCGCGAGGCGAGTCCGTTCTTCCTCGAAGCGGCTGAGGCGCTGCGCATCGAGACGCCCGTGAGTGAACCGGGCGACGACCCCTATCAGGGTGAGCGGCGCCTGCTCACGTGGCCGATCGACCCGCTCGGCTCACGGCGTGACGCCGTCACCCATGCCGCGCAGACGGTCGTGGCAGCGCTCGAGCAGCCTCGGCCCGAGCCCGACGACGACATCGCGCTCCTCCTCGCGGAGCGCGAGGCCCGTCGCAGCGCTCCCGAGCTGCTCGCCCCCACGCGCATCGCGGCATCCCGCTACAAGGAGTTCGTCGCCGATTACGCAGGCACCGTCGCGCGCATCGCCCGTCCACTGCCCGAGCGGCCATTCCGCCAGACCCGTCTGGGAACGCTCTTCCACGCGTGGGTCGAGCAGCGATCGGGCCGCGTCGGCATCGGCGGCTCGCTCGACGATGCGCTGTGGGAGCTCGACGAGGACGCACCCGGCACGGATGCCTCCCTCGAGGACGCCGTGGCACTCGCCGACCTTCGCACGAGGTTCCTCGGCTCGGAGTGGGCACCGCTCCAGCCGATCGAGGTCGAGACCGAGATCGACTTCACGATCACGGCGCTCGACGGTCGCGAGCATGTCGTCATCTGCAAGCTCGATGCCGTGTACGAGCGCGACGGGCGCATCGAGATCGTCGACTGGAAGACAGGCGCGGCGCCCCGCACGGACGCCGAGAAGGACGAGCGGATGCTGCAGCTCGAGCTGTACCGGCAGGCCTATCACGTCGGGCGGGGCGTGCCGCTCGATCAGATCGACGTCGTGCTGTACTACGTCGCCGAGGACGTCGTCCTGCGCGGGTGAGACACCTTCGCAGGCGCGGCTGCTGCGGCGTGAAGCCCTGGAGAGACGCGGCTACTGCGACATCCAGCGCCGCAGGGCGGCGTCCGAGGCGCGCTCGGCGTCGGCTGCGGCATCCGTCGATGCGTCGTCGCCGGCTTCCTCGCGCGCCGCGAGCGGCAGCTCGATGGGCGCTGTCGACACGTCGTCGTCCCGCCACACGTCGGCCTCCACGCGCGCCGAAGCCTCGGCCGTGGTCGCGGGTTCGGACGCAGGGCGCTCGGGCTCGTCGGGAAGCCAGAGCGACAGCTCCTCGGCGTCGTATGCGTCGGTGTGCATCGACGTGTCGGCCGCAGGCTCGGGAGATTCGGGAAGCCGCTCCAGCAGCGCGATCGCGTCGTCGACGTCGAGCGGTGAATCTGTCACGATGTCACCGCCGCCGACGCCTTCCGCGAGCGATCCGAGCAGGACGGTCGCATCGTCGACGACATCGCGGCGTCCCGTCTCGTGACCGTGGATGAGCCACTTCGCGAACTCGAGCTCGGCGTACAGACGCGCGCGATCCCGCGCGTGCTCGTCGGGGGCGCGACCGCTTGCCACGACGTATGCGGCATAGACGTCGTCGGCCGCGGTGGGCGCGGAAGCGAGCCACTGCAGATCGGTCGCGGGGTCGCCGACCGACAGTCCGTGCCAGTCGAGCAGGCCGGTGACCTCGGGTACGCCCGCGATGTCCTCGAAGAGGAAGGATGCCGCGCCGGCGCCGCCCAGAACGACTGCCGATTCGAACCGCCACAGCTCCGGGCTCGCGACCGCGCGCAGCCACCGGTCGCGCAGGACGCGCGGGAGAGCGCGGGTCGCATCGGCGCGGTCGATGAGGCGAGAAACATCGTCGCGGATCTGCTGCGGCGTGCGCACGGGCAGACCCTCGGTGCGGACGATCGACAGGGGCAGGCCATGGAGGGCCGCGAGGGCCGCGCCGAGCGACGTGGAGGCACCGCGTCCCGGCGGCAGGTGCGCCGCGTCGACGCGGTAGCCGGGGAGGAAATCCACCACGACCGCGCGGACGTCGTCGATCCCGGTCTCGCCCAGGAGCTCCGGCGCGCGGAAGGGCAGCAGGCCACGCACGCCGGGCGTCAAGGCCCGAAGAGCACGCACTTCGGCGGCGAGGTCGGCCGCGGCATCCGACTCCGCGGGGACGCGCACGACGACGCGTCGCCCATCGTCGAGCTGGACCACGGCGGTGTCGTAGCGGCCGGTCGTGCCCTCGGTCAGGGCCCCGACTCCGACGACCCCGACCCGCGGAAGAGCCGACGTGACGGACGCGGCTAGAGTGAGGGGTGAGCGTGCCATGTGCCCAGGGTAGGTCGGGTGTGCGGGCCCGCCCTCGCGCCACGCCCGAGCCTTCGCAGGCTGCCGGTGGCTGAGGAGCGACCGCCGCCGATCAGAGCCTCGGCCCGTGCCGTCAGCGATGCAGAAGGGTTCTCGTCCATGCTCGAGCGCACCTCCGCTCCCGAACTCGCGGGTTTCGACCGCGCCGCCGAGGAACGTGCGAACGACGGTCTGATCGAGAGTGCGAAGACGGATGCAGGGACCCGCGTGCTCGTCATCGCGGGCGACGCGGCACCGCTCGCCGAGCGCGGCCGCCTGCAGTGGCTCGCCGTCGATGACGTTCCCGCGGGTGCCGAATGGGCTTTCCTCGGTCGCGCGGCGGCCGGTGCGGCGATCCTGGGAGCGGTCTTCCCCCGGGCGGAGGAGGAGCTCTTCGCCGCACCCGGCGGATGGTCCGGCCTGCGTGTCGTGGGCGGTGTGCTGTCGGCCGACGAGGCGGGCGTCTTCGTCGAGGCGCTGAGTCTCGGCCGGTGGCTGCTGGATGCTCCGTTCTGCCCCGCGTGCGGCACGCGCACGGAGCTCCAGAACGCGGGCTGGTCCCGTCATTGCCCGCAGTGCGGGCGCGAGCACTTCCCGCGCACGGATCCCGCCGTCATCGTCGCGATCACCAGCGCGAGCGATCCCGACATCCTGCTCCTGGGATCGAACGCGCTGTGGGGGGCGAACCGGTACTCGTGCTTCGCAGGATTCGCCGAGGCGGGCGAGTCGCTCGAGTCCACGGTGCTGCGCGAAGTGCGCGAGGAGTCCGGTGTCGAGGTGACCGACATCCGCTACCGCGGTTCGCAGGCGTGGCCCTACCCGCGCTCGCTCATGCTGGGGTTCCTCGCCACCGCGATCGACGACGATGCGGCACGCGCGGACGGCGACGAGATCGCCGCCGTCCGCTGGTTCACGCGCGACGAGATCGGCGAACACCTCGCGGGACGCGGTGACATCCTCCTGCCGGGTCGCGCCTCGATCGCGCACCGCCTCATCAGCTCGTGGCACGAGGGGTCGGCGTGAGCGACCGCGCCCTCGAAGGACTCGACGAACGGCAGCTCGAGGCCGTCACGACGCTCCGCGGCCCCGTCGCCGTGCTCGCGGGCGCCGGCACGGGCAAGACCCGTGTCATCACCCGCCGCATCGCGCACGGTGTCGACACGGGCGCGTACTCGCCCGGTCGCGTCATGGCCGTGACCTTCACCGCCAAGGCCGCGGGCGAGATGCGCGGACGCCTCCGCGCACTCGGAGTCGAGGGGGTCGCGGCGCGCACCTTCCACGCGGCCGCGCTCGCGCAGCTCAACTTCTTCTGGCCATCGCTCGCCGGCGACACCGCGCCGGGGATCGTCGACAACAAGGTGCGCCTGCTCGCCCACGCGGCGGACGGCATCGGGATCGATCCGGACACTCCGACCCTGCGTGACGTGGCATCGGCGATCGAATGGCGCAAGGTCACGATGCGCTCGATCGACGAGTACGTCGCGGCCCGGCCGCAGAGCATCGGCCGCCTGTCGAGCGGGCGCGTCGCCGATCTGCAGCGCGCGTACGAGAAGCTCAAGGACGAGCGTCGGCAGATCGACTTCGAAGACGTCCTGCTCGCGTGCGCGGGGATGCTCGAGGCGGAGCCGCACGTCGCGAAAGCCGTCCACGAGCAGTACCGGCACTTCACGGTCGATGAGTTCCAGGACGTCTCGCCGCTGCAGCACCGCCTGCTCGAGCTGTGGCTGGGCGATCGCCGGGACCTCTGCGTCGTCGGCGATGCGAGCCAGACGATCTACTCCTTCGCGGGTGCAGACGCACGGTTCCTGCTGGACTTCGCGAGCACCCACGCCGATGCGCGCATCGTGCGCCTCGAGACGAACTATCGCTCGGACGCCGCGATCCTCGGCGTCGCGAACGCCCTCATGCGCGGACGCCCCGGTGCGCTGCACCTGCTGCCTGCCGAGCGGCCGTCCCGGTCGGATCCCGTCCCGATCGTGCGCGAGTACCGCGATGACGTGGCCGAGGCGCACGGCGTCGCGGCGGCGATCGCGCAGCAGCTTGCCGACGGCATCGATCCCCGCCGCATCGCGGTGCTCTACCGTGCCCACGCGCAGTCCGCCGAGATCGTCCGGTCCCTCGCCGATCGCGGCATCGCGTCGAGCGTGCTCGGCGGTCGGCGCTTCTTCGACCTTCCCGAGGTGCGCCAGGCGGTCATGGAGCTGCGCGCCGCGACGGTCGCGCCCATCGAGACGTCGTTCGTCGACACGGTGCGCGACATCCTCCGCGCGCGCGGCCTCACCGACGAGCCGCCCGAGGCGGGCGGGGCGCTGCGCGATGCGTGGGAGGCGCGCGCGGCCGTGCTCCGGCTGGCAGAGGAGGCCCCGCCGGGTACGACGCTGCGCGGATTCACGGACGAGCTGATGGTGCGTGCGAAGGCGCAGGACGAGCCCGCGATGCGGACCGTGACGCTCGCGACATTGCACGCAGCGAAGGGCCTCGAGTGGGACCACGTGCACCTGATCGGCTTCGCAGAAGGGCAGCTGCCGATCTCGTACGCCACGACCTTCGAGCAGATCGACGAGGAGCGTCGCCTCGCCTACGTCGGCATCACGCGGGCCGCGCGTACGCTCTCGGTGTCGTGGGCGCGAGGACCGCGGGAACGCGCGGGGTCGCGATTCCTGCGAGAGATCGGCAGCGGCACTCTGCGTGCGGCGGACGGGTCCTCGTCGAACGATGGACGGCGCCGGATCGCAGGAGCACCGCGGGTGCCGACTGCCGGCGAGGGCGGCGCTCCGCCTCGGCGATGAGCCGGACGGCCGCGATGCCCGCCTCGACGACGAGCGCGCCGTCCAGCGCCGGAGCGGGTCGTCCGATCAGCTGAGCGGCGACCGCGGGCCACTCGGGATCGGCATCCCGTCGGTGCAGTGCGAGGCACGAGGCGCAGGCCGTGCGTCCGGGGACGATGAACGGCCCGACCTCGATCGACCCCGCGCCGATCACGATCGGAAGGTGCGGACGATCGGCCGACATGAGCGGCGCGACGGCGCGCGGCCCGAGCACATGGTGCGCGACGACGATCGTCGCGGCATCCGCGGGTTCGTCCCGATGGACGACGCGGACCGACCCGCCGGCCAGCTCGATCGCGTGGATGAGTGCCCAGCGCAGCTCTTCGGTCGTGTCGTCCGGCAACAGCAGGGCGAGCTCGGCGACCGCTGCGGGCCGGACGAGGGCGCGTCGGATGCGCTGCACGAATGCGGGGGCGGCGCCGTCGGGGGCTCCGAGCACGGCGGCGACGGCGGCGAGGGCCGAGTCGGGGATGCCGTACTCCAGCTCGCGCAGCAGCCGCTCCTGCCAGGGTGCGGGGTCGCGGAGGACCGCGACGGGGTCGAGCCCGAACTGGAGCGTCGTCGGTGTGCGCCAGAGCGGTGGATGGGCGGGATCGAGTCGCAGCATGCCCTGATCATCGCCCTGCCGGAAGGCGCGGCGAACGTCCTCCACAGCTGCGCAGACCTGTGGAGGAGAGGATGCCGCTAGACGGGCTTCGGGTCGTCCGAGCCGGTCTCGGGTTCGTCGCCGGGGTCATCGCCCGCGAGGAGGCGCTCGAGCGCGTCGTCGAAGTCGTCGCGCACGGGCTCTTCGCCGCGTGCGCGCGCCTCGAGTCGCGCGACGAGTGCGGCCGGATCGTCGATGTCCTCGGGCATCGGCATGAGGTCGGGGTAGTCCCACAGCGCGTCGCGTGCCGCGACGCCGACGGCCTCCGTCACACGACGCCACATCGCCGCCGCTTCGCGCATGCGACGCGGTCGCAGCTCGAGGCCGACGAGCGACCCCAGTGCGCGCTCAGCGGGGCCTCCGACGGCTCGGCGCCGCCGCACGGCCTCCGAGATGCGCGCGGCGGACGGCAGTCGGGATGTCGCATCCTCGGTCACGACGTCGACCCAGCCCTCGATCGTCGCGAGGAGGTTCTCGAGCCGGCCGAGTGCGGCGATCTGCGCGTCGGACTTGGGCGGGAGCAGCGCGCCGCTCTCGATCGCGCGGCGGAGCTCTTCGGGCTCGGAGGGGTCGAAGCGCGACGCCAGTTCCTCGAGGGCCTCGGTGTCGACGTGCACGCCGCGGGCGTACTCGGTGACCTGCGCGATGACGTGCAGGCGCAGCCACTTGGCGTGCCGGAAGAGACGCGCGTGGGCGAGTTCGCGCGTCGCGACGTACAGCGCGAGCTGGTCGTCGGGCACCTCGAGATCGCGGCCGAAGTCGGCGAAGTTCTGGGGGAGGATGCCCGCTTCGCCGTCGGGCATGAGCGGGATGCCGACGTCGCCGCCGCTCACGACCTCCTTCGAGAGGTCGCCGACGACCTGGCCGAGCTGTGCGGCGAACAGCGAGCCGCCGACCATGCGCATGAGGCGGCCCGCGCCCTGGATCATGCCCTGCATGTCGTCGGGCGCCTGCTCGCTGAGCGCCGAGGTCATGGCGTCGGCCATGCTCGTCGCGACGGGGGCGGCGAGCTCCTGCCAGACGGGGAGCGTCGCCTCGACCCATCCGCCGCGGGTCAGGGCCTGCGCAGGGTGGGACAGCTCCGAGATCGTCGTGGCCTCGCTGAGCCACAGCGTCGCGAGGGCGAACGCCTGGTCGAGGTCGGTCCGCTGACCGGCGGTCACGCCCTTGTCGTCCTGATTGGCGATGTGGAGCGCCTGGCGCTTCGCGGCATCCCACGAGATCCCGTCATCGGACCCCGCGAAGGCACCCTGGAGGTGCCGCATGACGGTCTGCATCATGGCGGGATCGATGTTCATGCCCGTGAGCTTCTCGAGCTGCTCGGGGTCGAAGTCGCCCCCGGTCGCACCGAAGAGCTGGCGGATGAGCTCTTGGAACTCGTCCTCGGGACTGCGGTCGTCGTCTGCCACTTCAGCCGCCTTTCAGCCGGTTCATGACGTCGCGTTCTACGCTAGTGGCACCATCGATCGCACCCTCCGGCCGAGACCCGAACACCCTTACGCCGGTCGCGAACGACCAGGCTCGAGGAAGGTCCCCAGACGTGGCGCTGTTCGATGAGAACGTTTCCGTGACGCCCCCGCCGCGTCGAAGCATGTCCAAGGGCGCGCTCGCGGGCATCTGGGCCCTGGCGATCGCACTCGTGATCCTGCTCGTGATCACGTTCCTGCCGACCTCGTACGTCATCCAGCGACCCGGTCCCGTCTACAACACGCTCGGCACGGCGGCATCCGCCGACGGCACGCAGGTGCCGCTCATCTCGGTCGAGGGGGCTGAGACCTTCCCGACCGAAGGGGCTCTGGACCTTCTCACGGTGCAGGTCGTGGGCAACCGCGAGCGCACGCCGTCGTGGTTCGAGCTCGCGCTGGCGTGGTTCGACCCCACGAAGGCGGTGCTCCCGATCGACGCCGTCTTCCCGAGCGGTCAGACGAGCGAGGAGCGCAACGAAGAGAGCGCAGCGCTCATGGTCGACTCGCAGAAGGAGGCGACGGCCGCCGCGCTCACGAGCCTCGGCTACGACGTGAACCCGCACATCCGCGTGTACTCGTTCACGGACGACTCCGCCGCATCCGGGATCCTCGAAGAGGGCGACGTCATCCTGTCGGCCAACGGCACGCCGGTGACGGATGCCACGGGGCTGCGCGCCATCATCAATGAGGGCGAGGGTGCCCCCGTCGAACTCGTGATCGACCGAGACGGCACGCAGCAGACGGTCTCGGTGACGCCGAAGGGCACCGAGATCGACGGGGAGCAGACGTGGCTCATCGGCATCACCCTGCTCTCGGACTACGACTTCCCGTTCGACGTGACGATCCAGCTCAACAACGTCGGCGGGCCGAGCGCCGGACTGATGTTCGCACTCGGCATCATCGACACGCTCACTCCGGGGGAGCTCAACGGCGGCGAGCAGATCGCCGGCACGGGCACGATCTCATCGGCCGGCGCGGTCGGACCGATCGGCGGCATCCGACAGAAGATGTGGGGCGCTGTCGGCGCGGGCGCGGACTGGTTCCTCGCACCCGCCTCGAACTGCGACGAGGTCGTGGGCTACATCCCGCCCGGACTGCGCGTCTTCGCGGTCGAGACGCTCGACGATTCGCTCGACGTGCTCGCTGCGATCGCGGACGATGGCGACCTCGACGCGCTGCCGACCTGCTCGACCGATTGAGCCGCCCGAGCGTACGCCCGACGCGGACACGGCGAACCAGCGGCATGGCGCACGTAGGATGAAAGGGTGACCACGACCTCAGCGCCGAACCAGGCCACGCCCTCCCGCTCCCGACGCGTCATCGCCATCACGCTGGCGATCATCGTCGCCCTCGTGGTGGCGTTCTTCGCCTTCGCGAACCTCTACGCCGATTGGCTCTGGTACGACCAGCTCGGCTTCACCGAGGTGCTCCTCACGCAATGGACGGCGCGCGTCGTCATGTTCGTCGTGGGATTCCTCGGGATGGCGGTGCCCGTCTGGCTGGCGATCCAGCTCGCCTACCGGCTCCGACCCGTCTACGCGCGACTGAGCTCGCAGCTCGACCGCTACCAGGAGGTCGTGGAGCCGCTGCGTCGCCTCGCGATGTGGGGCATCCCGATCTTCTTCGGATTCTTCGCCGGGTTCGCAGCCTCGGCCCAGTGGGAGACCACGTGGCTGTGGTTCAACGGCGTCGCGACCGCGGTGACCGACCCGCAGTTCGGTCTCGACACCGGCTTCTACCTCTTCGCGATGCCGTTCTACGCCGCTGTGCTGGGCTTCGCCTCTGCCGTGCTCCTCATCAGCCTGCTCGTGACGGCGGTCGTGTCGTACCTGTACGGATCGGTCCGCGTCGGCCAGCGCGAGCTGCGCATCTCGAAGGCCGCGCGCATCCAGCTCGCGATCATCGCGGGTCTCTACCTGCTCGTGCAGGCCGCGAGCATCTGGCTCGACCGCTACCAGACGCTCGTCGAGCCCGGCGCGCAGGGGCGCATCACCGGCCCCGGCTACACCGAGGCCAACGCCGTCATCCAGGGGCAGACGATCCTCGCGGTCGTCGCGGTCATCGTCGCGCTCCTCTTCTTCGTCACGGCGATCATCGGCCGCTGGCGCTACCCGCTCATCGCGACGGGTCTGCTGATCGTCTCGGCGATCGTGCTCGGCATCGGCTATCCGTGGGTCGTCACGACGTTCCAGGTGCAGCCCAACCAGGCCAACTTCGAGCGGCCCTACTTCCAGCGCAACCTCGACATGACCAAGGCCGCGTACGGCATCGACGGACTCGAGAAGACCGAGTTCAGCGCCGCAGACGACGGCAGAGGCAGGTCAGCTGCGCGCCGACGCCGACACGACGGCGCAGATCCGCATCATGGACCCCGCGATCATCGGCCCGACGGTCCGCCAGCTCGAGCAGTACCGCGCGTACTACCAGTTCGGCGACCCGCTCGACGTCGACCGCTACGAGATCAACGGCGAGATGCAGGACACGATCGTCTCGGTCCGCGACCTCAACATGGCGCAGCTCGGCGCCGGTGCGACGTGGGTCAACGAGACCCTCGTCTACACGCACGGCTACGGCATGATCGCCGCGGCGGGCAACGAGCGCACGACCGACGGCAACCCGGTGTTCCTCGAGCGCGGCATCCCGGCGACGGGCTTCCTCTCGGAGAACCCCGACTTCCAGCCGCGCGTCTACTTCGGCGAGTCCTCGCCGGTCTACTCGATCGTCGGGGCGCCCGAGGGCACGACGCCGATCGAGCTCGACTACCCGTCGGGCAGCGATGGCACGGGCGGACCCCGCACGACGTTCGAGGGCGACGGCGGACCCTCGGTGGGCAACGTCTTCAACCGGATCATCTACGCGCTGAAGTTCCAGTCCGAGCAGATCCTCTTCTCCGACGACGTCAACGAGGCCTCGCAGATCCTCTACGACCGCGATCCGCTCGACCGCGTCGCAGAAGGTGGCGCCGTACCTCGAGCTCGACAACGACCCGTATCCCACGGTCGTTGACGGACGGATCAAGTGGGTCGTCGACGGCTACACGCTGAGTGCGAACTACCCGTACTCGACGACGGTGCCGCTGTCCCAGGCGATCGCGGACTCGAACAACACGCAGCCGCGCTTCGCGCTGGATGACATCAACTACATCCGCAACTCGGTCAAGGCGACGGTCGACGCGTACGACGGCTCCGTGACGCTGTACGCATGGGATCCCGAAGACCCCGTGCTGCAGGCGTGGCAGAACGTCTACCCGGCGACGACGAAGCCGATCAGCGAGATGTCGGCCGACCTCATCAGTCACGTCCGCTACCCGACGGACCTGTTCAAGGTGCAGCGCGCGATGCTGCAGATCTACCACGTCGACGACGCGCAGTCGTTCTACGAGCGCGACAACGCGTGGGCGACGCCGGAGGACCCGCAGACGCCCAACACGCTGCAGCCGCCCTACTACCTGACGATGCAGATGCCGGGTCAGGACGCCGCGTCCTTCTCGATGTTCACGTCGTTCATCCCGTCCTCGACGACGGGCACGACGAGTCGCAACGTGCTGCTCGGGTACCTCGCGGCCGACTCGAACGCGGGCCGCGAGGCGGGCGTGAAGGGCGAGGATTACGGCAAGCTCAGGCTGCTCGAGATCTCTGCCGATACGCCCGTGCCCGGCCCCGGCCAGGTGCAGAACCGGTTCGACTCCGACCCGGCGGTCTCGCAGCAGATCAACGTCCTCACGATCGGTCAGTCCGAGGTGCTCAACGGCAACCTCCTGACGCTCCCGGTCGGCGGCGGTCTGCTGTATGTCCAGCCGGTGTACGTGCAGGCGGCCGAGGGCACGCAGCTGCCGCAGCTGCGCAAGGTGCTCGTCGCGTTCGGCGACAACATCGCTTTCGAGGAGACCCTGAACGAAGCCCTCGACGTGCTCTTCGGCGGCGACTCGGGTGTGGACACCGGCGACGGCACCGTGATACCCGAAGACGGCAGCGAGCCGACGCCCTCGCCCACCGAGCCGGGCGGCGAGACCGATGTCCCGTCGGACGAGCTGCAGGCCGCTCTCGAGGCGGCCCGCCAGGCGATGGTCGATCGCGACGCCGCGCTCAAGGCCGGGGATCTGACGGCGTTCGCCGAGGCGGATGAGCGGCTGACGGACGCCGTGACCCGCCTGCTCGAGCTCACCGCGAACCAGTAGGCGCGACGCACGCACATCGCCCGCCCGACGACCGCCTGGTCCGTCGGGCGGGCGATGTGCGTCAGCCCGGCGTCACCCGGTCAGCAGCGCGTACCAGATGAGCAGCAGCGTGACGAGGAACCCCGAAAGCTGATTGAGCCAGAGGAAGCGGTCCCAGCCCCGGGTCGCGTCGACCGCCGTCTCGTCGGTGACGCGGCGGAACGGCCACACCGTCGCGAGATAGGGGAGCGCGACCATCGCCGCCAGCGGGCCGGGCCAGACCGTGCCGAGCATCACGAGACCCGCGGCGGCGTAGCAGGCGAGGGCGAACCAGACGGTCCAGCGCGCGCCGCGCGCCGTCGCGATGGACGAGATGCCGGCTTCTCGGTCGGCCGCGACATCCTGCACCGCGCCGAACGCGTGCGACGCGACGCCCCACAGGGCGAACGCGACGATCACGAGTACGAGCTGCCACGTCCACGTGGCGCCCGCGAGCACGAGGGCGTAGACGGCGGGTGAGAAGAAGTGGATGCTGCTGGTCAGCGAGTCCGCGAACGGCACCTCTTTCAGTCGCAGCGGGGGCGCGCTGTAGAACACGACGAACAAGAGGCTCGCCGCCAGCACGATCCACGACGCGGGGGAGCCGACGAGCACGAGGTAGACGACGAAAGGCAGGCAGGAGAGCCCTGCCGCCCACAGCGTGATGCCGTGCATGCGGCGGTCGAGGACCGCGCCGTGCGCGCCGCCCTTGCGGGGGTTTCGGAGATCCGACTCGTAGTCGAAGACGTCGTTGATCCCGTACATCGCGAGGTTGTACGGGATGAGGAAGAAGAGCGTCCCGACGATCAGGGTCGCGTCGATCTCGCGCGTCGTGAGCAGGTAGGCCGCCGCGAACGGGTACGCCGTGTTGATCCAGCTGACGGGACGGGAGGAGACGAACAGCTGCTTGGCGATCGTCGCCGCGGGCAGGGATGGGCGGGTCGTCATGCGGATTCTCCGTCGGTGCGGCGTGCCAGGAGGGTGTAGACGGCGGGGACGAGGAACGCGGCGCACACGGCGTACGAGAAGTCCTCGATGGGGGCGAGGCCGATCCGCACCCCGCTCAGGTGGTGCTCGGGGTACGTGAACAGGCCCGCCGCGATCATGAGGTTGTCGAAGATCGCGGTGAGCACGACGAGCACGACGGCCGTGATGCCCGAGGACGCCATGCGGCGCGCGAACGCGGGCCGGCGCACCGTGGAGAGAGCGACGACTGCCGTCACGAGGGCGAACGGGATCACCAGGAGCGCGTACGTCACTGCTCTCCGTCCGCATCCTGCGCGCGGCGCGGGCTCCGCAGACGTGCGACTCCTGCCCACACGACGAGCGCGAGGTAGCTGAGGAAGGCGAGGAAGAACGGCTCCTCGAGCGGCAGCTGCGGCGCGAGGTCGATGCCCAGGAGCGCAGGGCTGTCGCCCTTCACGAAGACGCCGAGCGCGATGCCTGCGGCATCCCACGCCAGGAAGAACAGCGTGCCGATCGCGACTGCGGTGGCGGTGCGGCCGGGGGAGCGCCATGCCATGAGCCGGAGGCGCCAATCGAGTGCCGCGACGCCGGCGGCGCTCACCAGGATGATCGCGAGGTAGAGGCCGGGCACGCTCACACTCTCGCACGGTCGGGCTCGGCGAGCGGGCCCGCCGTGCGGTCGCCGCGGATTCGCTTGAGTACGAGCTCGGCCGAGATGAGGCACATCGGCAGTCCGATGCCGGGGAGCGTCGAGCCTCCCGCATAGAGCAGCCCGCTCACCTTTCGCGACGCGTTGCGCGGCCGGAAGACGGCGCTCTGCCCGAGCGTGTGTGCGAGGCCGAGCGAGTTTCCGCGCCAGGCGTGCAGGTCGCGCTCGAAGTCGCCCGGGGCGATCGTGCGGCGCACGACGATGCGGTCGGCGAGATCCGGGATGCCGCAGCGCTGGGCGATCTGCTCGATGACGCGATCGGCGGCCGCTTCGATGAAGGCGTCGCCCGTGCCGTCGGGGCCGCCGTGGCCGAGAGCGGGGTCGGCCGGGATGGGCACGAGCACGAACAGGTTCTCGCTTCCCCGGGGGGCGACGCTCGGGTCGCTCGCGCTCGGGCGGCAGATGTAGAGCGACGCGGGATCAGGGATGCGGGAGGGCGTGCCGAAGATGTCGTCGAAGCCCGTCCGCCAATCCTCCGCGAACAGGAGCGTGTGGTGTGCGAGCTCGGGCAGCTCGCCCTGCACGCCGAGGAGCACGAGCAGCGCGCCCGGGCTCGGTGTGCGCTTGGCCCACCACGACTCGGGGTAGGTCTGCAGGGCACGGGGGAGCAGCGCCGTCTCGGTGTGGTGGAGGTCCGCCGAAGACACGACGAGGTCGGCCGCGAGCCGGCTTCCGTCGGCGAGTCGGATGCCGGTGGCGGTGCGCCTGGGTCCTCGGGCATCCCTCGCGGCATCCGTCGTCTCGATCTCGACGACCTCGGAGCAGGTGCGGATGTCGACGCCTCTCCCGCGCGCGAGCCGCTCGATGGCGCCGATCACCTCGCTGAACCCGCCCTGCGGATACAGCACGCCCTCGTCGAGGTCGAGGTGGCTCATGAGGTGGTAGAGGCTCGGCACGCCGTAGGGCGATCCGCCGAGGAAGACGGCGGGGTAGCCGAGGATCTGACGCAGGCGCAGATCCTCGAACCGGCGGTCGACGTGCGACGCGAGCGTCCGGGTCAGGAGCGGGGCGAGGGTCGGGAGGCGTCGGACGACCGCGGGATCGCGGAGTCCGGCCGTCGTCTCGTAGGTGTCGTAGAGGAACCGGCTCACGGCGAGGTCGTATGCCTCGCCCGCCGAGTCGAGGTAGGCGGCGAGTGCGGCGCCTGCGCCGGGCTCGATCGCCTCGAAGAGCGCCGTCGCGTGGGCCCGGCCCGAGCGGACGTCGATCGGGGCGCCCGCTTCGCCCGAATAGACCCGGTACGCGGGATCGAGCGGCACGAGGTCGAGCTCGGCCGTCGCGCTCGTGCCGAGGAGGGCGAAGAAGTGCTCGAACACCTCGGGCATGAGGTACCAGCTCGGACCCGTGTCGAAGCGGAAGCCGTCGCGCTCCCACGATCCGGCGCGGCCGCCGATGTCGTCGGTCGCCTCGACGACCGTGACCTGCCAGCCCTCGTTCGCCAGGAGCGCGCTGGTCGCGAGGCCTGCGATGCCCGCTCCGATGACGACGGCGCGCCCGGGAGCGGTGGGCGCCGATCTGCGTGCGCTCATGCGCGCGGGCCCCTCGGGGATCCGCCGAGGACGGCGCGCAGCGCGATGCCGGCCTTCACGGGGTCGGGTACGCGCACCCTCTTTTCGGCCGTCGTGCGTCGCAGCCGCGTCGAGAGCGCCGCGAACAGGTCGTGCGCGGCCGTGACGGCGCGCCGGCAGTCGGCGGGCAGCAGCGGGATGACGGCAGCAGCCGCCGCGAGATCACCGTCGATGCGGTCGAGGACCTCTTCGCGGGTCGTCGTTCCCGCGGTCATGCCCAGGTAGTCGCGGCCGAGGGCGGCCTCGTCGTGGCCGAGGTCGCGAAGGAAGTTGACGTCCTGGAACGCCGCGCCGAGTCGTCGGGCGCCCTCGATGAGCTCGTCGGAGGGGCGTACGGGATGCTTCGAACCCGCGTTGACGAACACCTGCAGGCACATGAGCCCGACGACCTCCGCGGAGCCGTAGACGTAGACGTCGTGCGATGCATCGTCGTGGTCGAAGGTCGACAGGTCGGTGCGCATCGAGGCGAAGAACGGCCCGATGAGGTCTGAGCCGATTCCGCACTCGCGTGCCGTGAGCGCGAATCCGTGCACGATGAGGTTCGCGCTGAAGCCTCGCTCGATCGCCCGCATCGTCTCGCTCTCGAGTTCGTCGAGCACGCCATGGGTCTCGGCCGGGCTGAGTCCCGCAGCCTCGGCGGGTCCGTCGACGATCTCGTCGGCGACGCGCACGAGGGCGTAGATGCTCCGCACGTGCGGACGTGGGCGGGCGCCGAGAAGCCGGCATGCGAGGCCGAACGACGTCGAGTACTGCGAGATGACGGCGGCCGCGGCATCCCGAGCCGTCTGGTCGTACAGCGCGAGCCCCGTCGTGTTCGCGATGCGCACGGTGCGATCGGTCACGGCACCCTCTCTTCGACGCGTGAGGCGAGGACGCGCAGGAGGTCGCCCGCCGGCAGCGGCAGCGAGGGATCGTCCGCCGTGAAGCGGACGCGCGCCAGCGTCGTCGCGATGAGCTCGCGCAAGCCGTCGCGCGCGCCGCTCTCTTCGAGGATGCGCTGCGCCTCCCGCACAGCGATGGGTCCTGTGTGCGCGAGGGCGAGGGCGTCGCTCACCCGCGGCCAGGACGCGGTGTCGCGGGCGAGCGCGACGAGGGGCGTCTGCTTCGACTCCCGCAGGTCTCCGCCGGCTTCGCGGCCCGCCTGCTCGTCTGAGCCGAATGCGCCGATGAGGTCGTCGACGAGCTGGAAGGCGAGGCCGAGATCGCCGCCGGCGACCTCCAGCACCGCGACGGCGTCTTCGTCGGCGCCCGCGAGCACGGCTCCCGCGGCGAGGGGCGCGCGGAAGGAGTAGACCGCGGTCTTGTTGAAGGCGGCGCCCAGGATCGCGTCGGACTCGGCGGAAGCAGCCGTGACGCTGTGCTCGACGTCTGCGAGTTCACCCGCGGCCGAGACGTAGATGGCGTCGTCGAGAAATCCGAGGAGGCGCTCGCGCACGGCGGGCTGGACATCGGTGAGTGCCATGAGACGGGATGCCTCATGCAGCAGCAGATCGCCGGCGAGGATCGCTGCGGCGTCCCCGAGCAGCGCAGCGCCGGCGGCATCCGCCCCCTGCTGCTCGCCTCGCGCGCGGAACTCGCCGGCGACGTTCGGAATGCCCCGCCGCACGGTGTCGTGATCGATCACGTCGTCGTGGATGACGAAGGCCGTGTGCAGGAGCTCGAACGCGGCGGCGACCTGGTAGACGGCCTTCATGCGCGCGGGATCGCCCCCGAACGCCTCGAATGACGCCGTGACGAGTGCGGGTCGCAGGCGCTTGCCCCCGGCTGTCGACCGGGTGACGGCGACACCGAGGGTGCTGAAGCCACCGCCCAGGGCATCGGCGCGACTGCGCAGGCGCGCGAGTGCGCAGGCGATCGCGTCGTCGATCGCCTCACGGGTCGTGCGGGCGATCATGATGCTCGTCGCTGCGGAACGGCACCCGCGTCGAAGAGGTGCAGCTGCTCGGCCTGCAGAACGAGCCACGGGCTGAAAGCCCAGGGTGTCGCGGTGAGCGCCGTGGCGAGGTCGGCCGGATCGACCCACTTCGCGTCGATGACCTCGAGGGGATTGAGCGTGAGCTCGTCTGTCGTCCGCGCCGTATAGACGGGGCAGACCTCGTGCTCGACGATGCCGCTCGCGTCGGTCGCGCGGTACCGGAAAAGGGGGAGCGCGAGCTCGAGGTCGGTGAGGGTGATGCCGAGCTCGTGTTCGGCGCGACGGTGGACGGCGGCCACGACGGGCTCGGCCGGCTTGGGGTGTCCGCAGAACGAGTTGCTCCAGATCCCCGGCCACGTCTTCTTGTGCAGGGCCCGGCGTGTCACGAGGACGTGTCCGTCGTCATTGACCACATGGCACGAGAATGCCAAGTGGAGAGCGGTGTCGGTCCCGTGCACGCTGCTCTTGGGCGCCGTGCCGATCGCGCGGCCTTCCTCGTCAAGCAGGACCACGTGCTCTGTGTCGATCATGGAATCCTCCTTGAATTCGCTAGTTTGGCTAGCGATCTTTGTGTTGCCGATGCTACAAGGGAAGGGAGGGAGTGTCCAACCATGAGCCAGCCGTGGCTGCCGCAGACGTCTCACGAAGAAAGCGTGATGGATGTGCTCGTCGCCATCCGCGCCTTCAGCGACGCCCTGGACCGGATGTACGGCGACATGAAGGGCGACATGGACATGAACGCGAGCGATCTCGCGGCCCTGCGGATGCTCATCATGCGCGAACAGCGCGGAGAGAGCGTGAGTCCGCACCAGGTCGCGAAGCATCTGCGGATCTCGACGGCATCCACGACGAAGCTCATCGATCGCCTCTCGGCGTCGGGTCATCTCGAGCGGCGTCCGCACCCGAGGGACCGTCGTGCGCGGGTCGTTGTGCTGACCGCCGAGTCGCGTGCCGCGTTCTTCCAGCACTTCGGCGCAGCGGCTGCAGGCCATGCGCGACGTCGCTGTCCGCTATCGCGACGATGAACTGCAGACGATCTCCCGCTTCATGATGGAGATCGGTCGCGCGATCGACACCGAATAGCCCGTGGCGCCGGCACGCGGATTCCCGTGTTAGGCTTTTTCTTGTGCCGCGGGGTGGAGCAGCTCGGTAGCTCGCTGGGCTCATAACCCAGAGGTCGCAGGTTCAAATCCTGTCCCCGCAACGAAAAGAAGAAGGCGTCCCTTTACGGGGCGCCTTCTTCGTTGGTTCCGTGACCGCTGTCTTGAGGCCAGAGGCCGCCTGTCCCGGGCCGCGGCTTGCCTGCATCCGCACCTGCGGGCAAGGTGGGAGGATGACCTCACCACGCGATGTCGACGAGGACGACGGCATCCCCGACGGTCGCGACGAGAGCCCTGCCGAGCGTGCCGATCGCAATTGGGTCGAAGTGCTGCAGGAGCTCCGCGTGCTGCAGACGGGCACGCAGATCCTGACGGGGTTCCTGCTCGCGCTCGCCTTCCAGCCGGCCTTCGCCGATCTGAGCGACGGACAACGCGCGCTGTACCTCGTCCTCGTCGTGCTCGCGGCCCTCAGCACGATCATCGCGCTGGCTCCCGTTGCGCTTCACCGAGCGCTGTTCCAGCGCCGGGCCAAGCCGCGTGTCGTGAAGTACGGTCACGTCGCACTCATCGGTTCGCTCGCGACGGTCGCCGTCCTGCTCATGGGCGTCGTGGCGTTCGTCTTCGACGTCGTCGTGGATGGGACGGCGGCGACCTTGTCCGTCGTGGCGCTGTGCGTCGTCCTCGTGGTCTTGTGGGTCGGCATCCCCACGGTCATCCGTCTGCGCCACTCGCTCAAGGACAGTGAATGACCCCGGCGGCGACGATCCCCATCGCGGTGGGCCAGTTCGCCCCGACCGCCGATGCCGGCGCGAATCTCGCGATCATCGCGGAGCTCGTGGCCGAGGCATCCCGCCGCGGCGCACGCCTCATCGTGCTGCCCGAGTACGCGAGCTACTTCATCGACCCGTTCGACGAGTCGCTCGCCGCCCACGCGCAGAACGTCGACGGCGCGTTCGTCCACGGGCTCACGGCGCTCGCGGCGGCGCACGACGTCCACATCGTCGCGGGGCTCCTCGAACGCGGCGATGAGGGCCGCGTCCGCAACACCGTCGTCGCGGTGGACGCGACGGGCCTGCTCGCGACCTACCGCAAGCTGCACCTGTACGACGCGTTCGGTCAGCGCGAGTCCGACTGGGTCGAGCCGGGAGCCATCGCCGCGCCCGAGACGTTCACGCTCGACGGACTGATCTTCGGTCTCATGACGTGCTACGACCTGCGCTTCCCCGAAGTGGGCAGGCTGCTCGCGGACGCGGGGGCGGATGTCGTGCTCGTACCGGCCGAGTGGGTGCGCGGGCCGCTGAAGGAGCACCACTGGCGCACTCTCGTTCACGCCCGGGCGATCGAGAACACGCTGTTCGTCGCGGCGTCCGATCATCCGCCCCCGCTCGGGGTGGGACTCTCGATGATCGTCGACCCGCAGGGGGTCGAGCTCGCCGCAGTCGGCACGGGGACCGGAGTCGCCGTCGCCCATCTCGACCGGGATGCCGTCGAGCGGGTCCGTCGGGTCAACCCGGCGCTGCGGCTGCGCCGCTTCGCGGTCGTCCCGCGGAGCCGGTCCTAGCCGGTTCCGAGCAGCGCGAGGCGGGCAGCCGCCTCCTCGAGCACCTCGACGCGCTTGCAGGCGGCGAATCGCACGAGTGTCGCGTACTCCGGCTCTGCGCGCGGGCGTGGTGAAGGCGGTCAGGGGTATCGCGACGACCCCCGCGCGATCGGGCAGCTCGCGGCAGAAAGCCGAGGCATCCGTCGCCCCGGTGTTCGCGGCATCGGCGACGGTGAAGTACGACCCCTGTGGCACCGAGACCGCGAATCCCGCGGCGCGCAGCCCCGCCCCGAGGAGGTCGCGCTTCGCCCGCAGCGTCTCGGCGATGCCGGTGTAGAAGTCGTCCGGCAGGCGCAGGCCCGTCGCGATGGCGGGCTGGAACGGGGCGCCGTTGACGTAGGTCAGGAACTGCTTGACGGCGAGGACCGCGTCCACGAGCGGGGCGGGGCCCGAGATCCAGCCGATCTTCCACCCCGTCGTCGAGAACGTCTTGCCGCCCGACGAGATCGAGAGGGTACGACCCCACGCGCCCGGCAGCGTCGCGATCGGCACGTGCGGCGCGTCGAAGACGAGGTGCTCGTACACCTCGTCGGTCACGATCGTCGCGTCGTGCCGTTCGGCAAGGCGCACCACCTCGCGGCGCACCTCATCGGTGAACACCGCGCCCGTCGGGTTGTGCGGGTCGTTGACGAGGATGATGCGCGTGCGGTCCGACACGGCCGCAGCGAGTTCATCGAGGTCGGGCTGGAAGTCGGGCCACCGCAGCGGAACGGTCACGAGTCTGGCGCCGGACAGGGCGACGGCGGCCGCATAGGAGTCGTAGTAGGGCTCGAACACCACGACCTCGTCGTCGGGGCCGTCGACGAGGGCGAGCACGGCCGCCGCGAGCGCCTCGGTCGCTCCTGCCGTCACGATGACGTCGCGGTGCGGATCGAGCGCGATCCCGTAGAAGCGCTGCTGGTGGTCGGCGATCGCGTGGAGCAGGTCCGGCATGCCGCGTCCCGGCGGGTACTGGTTGACCCCGTTCGCGATGGCCTCGCGTGCGACGTCGAGGACGGCGGCGGGACCGTCCTCGTCGGGAAAACCCTGACCCAGATTGATCGCACCCGTGCGGGCTGCGAGGGCCGACATCTCGGCGAAGATGGTGGGGCGGATCGCGCCGTCCTGGTCGACGAGGCCCGCTCCGGCCGCCGTGCGGCGCCAGGCGCCCGGAATCTGCTGCATCCTGTTCACCGTACTCGCTCTTTGCAGACGCTTCGCATAGGCGGATCCCATCCGCAGCATAGAAAACGCACAGCATCCGCGGGCACAGTGGAGGAAGCTTGGCAGAAGGAGCAATCATGAGTGACAACCAGGGCGACCGTCCCATCGACGAGACCGCCGCGGGCGACACGACCGTCCCCGCCGCAGAGACCCCTGCCGTTCCGACGCCGACGGCCGCCGCTCCTGCGGCGCCCTCGGCCCCCGCGGCTGCGGCCCCGCAGACCCCGGTCACCCCGGGCGCTGCACCCCAGCCCCCGGTCGCTCCGCCCGCCGGCTGGCAGATCCCTGCCCGCCCGGCGGCCCCCACCGGTGCCGCCCCGGCGTACTCCCAGCCCCAGGGCTATGCGGGCCGGCCCGCGCAGCCCCAGGCGTATGCGGGTCAGCCGCCCTACGGCGGGTCGTTCGGCCAGGCCGCGTCCGCGGACGCGCAGCCGACGCTTCCGCTCACCGGGTCCGTGGCCACGGCCCCCGCGCCGCACAAGCCCAGGACGGGCGCCAAGATCGCCGGGCTCATCGTCGCGGCCGCGCTCGTCGGCGGCGCCGCGGGTGTCGGCGGAGCGTGGGTGGGCGTCAACATGTTCGCACCCGATGGTGCGGGCCCCGCTGCCGGACCGACGACCGTCACCGTGAACGACTCCGACTCTGTCAACCAGACCACCGCGATCGCCGCCAAGGTGCTCCCGAGCGTCGTCACGATCGCGGCCTCCGGCGCCAGCGCCGCGGGCACGGGTTCGGGCGTCGTGCTCACGAGCGACGGCTACGTCGTCACGAACACGCACGTCGTCACCCTCGATGGCGCCTCGCGCGACGCGATGATCCGTGTCACGACCTCTGACGGCCGGGTGTTCGACGCCGAGGTCGTCGGAACCGACCCGACGTACGACCTCGCCGTCATCAAGCTGGAGGATGCCGAGGACCTCACGCCGATCGAGTTCGGCAACTCCTCGAAGCTCAACGTCGGCGACCAGACCATCGCGGTCGGTGCCCCCCTCGGCCTCGATAACACCGTCACGACGGGCATCGTGAGCGCGCTCAACCGCTCGATCGAGATCGCCTCCTCGGCCGCCCCGGAGGGCGCCGATCCCGAGGACGGCGAGGGCGAGCAGACCCCCGGCGACCAGTCGCCCTTCTTCTTCGACTTCGGTCAGGGCCAGCAGCAGCGCTCCGCGGCCGAGTCGATCAAGATCGCGGTCATCCAGACCGACGCGGCCATCAACCCGGGCAACTCGGGTGGCGCGCTCGTCGACTCCGAGGGTCGGCTCATCGGAATCAACGTCGCGATCGCCTCGGCCGGCGGCTCGTCGGGCCAGGCCGGCTCGATCGGCGTCGGCTTCGCGATCCCCTCCGACATCGTGCAGCGCATCAGCGACGAGATCATCGAGAACGGCGTCGCGACGCACGGGCTGCTCGGTGCCAACGTGAAGTCGGCCGAGTATGTCGAGGGCGCCACGATCATGGGCGCCTACATCGATGAGGCCGTCTCCGGCGGTGCTGCCGACGAGGCGGGCCTGCGCAGCGGCGACATCGTGACGGCATTCAACGGCATCCCGATCACCGACTCGGTCGACCTGACCGCGCAGGTGCGTGCGGCCGCGGCCGGCTCGGACGCGACGGTGACCTTCGTCCGTGATGGCAGGACCCAGACGGTCGACGTCACGCTCGGCGAGCTGAAGTAGCAGGCGCCTCTCCAGGCTCCGGACGCCACCCCGCGATAGGCTCGCGGGGTGGCGTCCTTCTCATTCGGCGCGGGCAATGCGCGAAAGCTCGCCGCGTTGCCGCTGTATGCCGCTGGACGCATGCTCACCGCGATCGTCCCGCGTTCCCGAGACGACTGGGTCTTCGGCTCGGCGGCAGGGATCGGCGACGGCGCCCTCGCGCTGTGGGAGCGCATCGCGGGCGAAGGGCACCGAGCGCTGTGGCTCGTCGGCTCCGAGCGTGAGGCTTGGGATGCGGCGCAGCGCGGCATCCCGTACGTGCGCAAGCATTCTCTGCGCGGCCTCTGGCGCACGGCGCGGGCGCGCGTCGTCGTCGTGACGCACGGGTTCGGCGACGTCAACCGCTACGCCGTCACGGGTGCGTTTCGTCGTGCAGCTGTGGCACGGGATCCCGCTCAAGCGCATCGGCCTCGATTCACCCGAGACGCTTCGGCTGCCGGGCGTCATCGCACGACTCCCCGGCGCCGCGATCGCGCGCCGGCTGCTCGGCGCGATGTACCGCGGCGCCGCTCAGCGGATCGACGTGCTGCCGGCTGCATCGCACGTCGTGCGCGGCCGGCTCGAATCGGCGTTCGCCCTCGCCGATACCCACGTGCCGGTCACGGGGGAGCCCCGCGTTGACGTGCTGTCGACGGGCGATCCCGCGTCGCGTCGCGCTCGGGCGCGCGCCGCCGTCGCATCGCTCACGGGCGACCTGGGCCCGGCCACGAGGCTCGTCCTCTACGCCCCCACCTGGCGCGACGGCGAGGCCGACCCCGCGATCCCGTCCGAGGGGGAGTGGGCGGCTCTGCTCGAGGTGCTCGAGCGCGAGGACGCGGTCCTGCTCGTGCGCTCGCATCCTCTCGGCGCGGGCGACTACGCTCCCGCGACGCCGACCGACAGAGTACGGGCGCTCGGGAGCGATCTCGTCGCGGACGTCACGCCGCTCCTCCCGGGGCTCGACGTCCTCGTCACCGACTACTCGTCGCTCGCCTTCGACGCCTCGCTCGTGCCGCTCCCTGTCGTCTACCTCGCGCCCGATGTCGAGGCGTACGCGCAGCGTCGAGGCTTCTACGGGACCTACGCAGACGTCGCGGGGCCGACGTGGTCGCTGACCTGGGCGGATGCCGCAGCCGAGCTCGCCGCCGTGCTGGGCGACCCTGCCGAACGCGAGCGTCGCCTTGCGCAATCCCGCGCTCTCGACGAGCGGGTGCACGCGTTCCGAGACGGTCAGAACACCTCCAGGGTGTACCGTGCGATCCTGGCGGGCCTCGCCCGCGATTCGACGAAGGGACTTCGATGACCGACGCCCGGTTTCTGACCGCCGGCGATGGGCCTGCACTCGTGCTCTCGGGCAAAGGCCCGCGTCCTGCAGCCATCGAGCTCGTCGGGCCTCGCGCCCGCGTCTCTGCGACCCTCGTGGGTCGTGGGACGACCTGGAAAGCCGTGCTGCCACTGCGGGCGGCCCGCTGGAATGGTCCCGAGCTCCCGCTCCCGTCGGGCGCGTACCGCATCGAGGGCGTGGGGGACCAGGATCCGCCCGCCACCGTGCCGCTCACGCAGCTGGGAACACTCCGTGCAGGCCTCGACGGATGGAGCGTGCGGATCGGGCCGCCGATCGACCCTGCGTACGACTCCGGCGAGGGGCAGGACGCCCTCGAGCGCCGGTACCAGACGCGTCCTGGAGGCCTCGAGAACGCGGTCTTCTTCGAGAGCTTCTACGGCCGCAACGCGAGCTGCAATCCGCTTGCGATCGATCGCGAGCTCGCCCGGCGCGCGCCCGACGTGCGGCGCTACTGGAGCGTCGTCGATCTCTCGGTGCGCGTGCCCGAGGGTGCCATCCCGGTCGTCGACGGCAGTCCCGAGTGGTGGCGCGCACGCGGCGCATCGCGGCTCCTCGTCGTGAACGACTGGCTCCGACGGCGGTTCGCCCGCCGACCCGGGCAGACCGTCCTCCAGACCTGGCACGGCACGCCCCTCAAGCGGCTGGCGCTGCACCGTCCCGGGTTCGACCCGCGGCGCATGCTCGCCGTGCTGCGCGAATCACGCCGATGGAACGTCCTCCTCGCGCAGAACCCGTACGCCGCGCGCACGCTGGGCAAGGCGTACGCGTTCCTCTCTCGGCCGATCTGGGTCGAGGGCTATCCCCGCAACGACGTGCTCGTGACGGGCGACGGCACCGCCACGCGCGAAGCGCTCGGAATCCGACCCGGCGAACGCGTGATCCTGTACGCGCCGACGTGGCGCGACGATCGCACCGAGATCGTCGACTTCGTCGACGCCGCAGCCCTCGCCGAGGGCGCGGACGCCGTCGTCCTGGTGCGGGGCCATTCCCGCACGCTGCAGCCGGGGAGGGATGCCGAGGGCCCGCGCGTCATCGACGTCACAGCGTTCCCCGACACGTCGCAGCTCCTCCTGGTGGCGGACGAGCTCGTCACCGACTACTCGTCGGTCATGTTCGACTTCTCGGTGACCGGCAAGCCGATGTACTTCCTGGTGCCCGACATGGAGCACTACCGCGGAGAGCTGCGGGGCTTCTACTTCGACCTCGCCGCGCACGCGCCGGGGCCCATCGTCCGCTCGCAGGAGGAGCTGCTTGCGGCGCTCACGGCGAGCGATACCGACAGCTATGCCGAGAAGTACCGCGTGTGGCAGGCGAAGTTCAACGAGCGCGATGACGGCCAGGCCGCCGAGCGGGTCGTGGCCCGCATCCTGGACCAGGGGTTCATCGACCGCTGACCGCGTTCTCCTCGTCAGGGGAGCGGAGTGTTGCGGCTGCCCAGTCGCGACGTGTCGACGGTGTCGTGCGCGCCGCGGGCGACGCCGATGAGGAATCCGGTGCCCCACGAGACGTGCATCGAAGGCAGCACGGCGATCGTCCAGAGCTTGTCGCGCCAGCCTGTGCCGCCGCCCTTTCCGAGGGCGACCGCGACGATGAGCAGGGCGTAGGCGACGAGCGGCACGTAGACGAGGGATGCCAGGACCGACCCCCAGCCCGAGATCACGCCGGTCGCCTGCAGGATGCCGACCACGACGGCCAGCGCGATCGTTGCGACGAGCGCGGGCGGGGCGAAGAAGCGCAGCGAGTTGCCCCTGCCGAAGCGGCGCACGAGCTCGCCGCGCCACCGTCCCGTCGCGTGGAACTGGCGTACGAGCCGGGTCCAGCTCTCGCGCGGCCAGTACGTGACCGACAGGGTCGGGTCGAACCAGACGCGATAGCCGGCACGGCGGATGCGGAGGTTGAGCTCCCAGTCCTCGCCACGGCGGATCGACTCGTCGAACAGGCCGACCTCGTCGAGCACGTCGCGGCGCAGGACCCCGAGGTATGCGGACTCGGCCTCGCCCTCCTGCGTGCCGCCGTGGTACGCGCCGCCGCCGAGGCCGATGGGGGAGTTGTACGCCCGCGCGACGGCGCGCTGGAACGGCGAGCGCCCGTCGGCGCGCATGACGCCGCCGACGTTGGCCGCGCGGACGCGATCGAGCGTCGCGAGCGCGCGGCGCGTGTAGTCGGGCTCGAGCTCGGAATGCGCGTCGACGCGCACGATCGTCGGGAACCGGCCCGCGCGGATCGCGAGGTTGAGGCCGACGGGGATGTCGGCCGCCGGGTTGTCGATCAGGACGATGCGGTCGTCCTGCGCCGCGAGGGCACGGGCGAGCTCGGTCGTGCCGTCGGTCGAGGGCGCCAGGGCGATGACGAGTTCGATGGGGGCCGTCGACATCCTGTGCCAGGACGGTCTGCACGGCGCGCTCGAGGTATCCGACCTCGTTGAGGACGGGCATGACGAAGGTGACACCGGCGCCCGGGGGGACGACGGGGGCATCCTTTCGTCCGGGATCCACGTCTTGCACGGGTCGATCATGTCATGCGCGGCTGGGTACCCTGGATGAGTGGGTCTTGCATCGGATGTGAAGAAGGCGGTCGCCCTCCTCCGAAGGGCACTGACGAATCGCTCCGCCGTGCGCGATGTGCGTCGCGATCTCGCGGCGCTTCCGCCGGCGCCCCCTCACCACTTCCAGGTCGCCGTGTACTTCGCCGACGGCGCCGTGAACATGTACCAGATGCGCCAGTGGTACAAGCCGCTTGCCGAGCTCGCCCGCACGTGGCCGGTCGTCGTGCTGAGCCGCGCCGCGACGGGGGCCCAGGCCCTCGTCGCGGACGACGCGCTCCCCGTCGCGTACGTCCCCACCGTGCGCGATCTCGAGCGCTTCATCGCGGGCAGGACATCCGCGTCGTCCTGTACGTCAACCAGAACACCCGCAACTTCCAGATGTTCCGGTACGGCCGCCGCTGGCACGTGTTCATCAACCACGGCGAGTCCGACAAGATGTACATGACCACCAACCAGTACAAGGCGTACGACTACGCCTTCATCGCCGGCGATGCGGCGCGCGAGCGCCTCGCACGCGTGCTGTGGGACTACGACCTCGATGCGCCGCACGATCGAGATCGGGCGTCCGCAGGCCGATCACTACTCGGGAGTGCTGCCGTACACGCCCGACGACCGCACCGTCGTGCTGTACGCGCCGACGTGGGAGGGCGATCGCCCGTCGGCGCACTACGGCTCGATCCGCACGCACGGCGAGGCGCTCGTATCCGCTCTGCTCGCGACGGGACGCCACCGGGTGATCTATCGTCCGCACCCGCGCTCCGGCGTCGTCGATCCCGAGTACGGCGCCGCCAACCAGCGGATCATCGCGGCGATCGCTGCGGCCAACGCGGCTGATCCGACCGCGCAGCACGTGTTCGACGACGGGCCCGAGCTCGGCTGGCAGCTCGCGGCGGCCGACGTCAGCGGTCGTCGACATCTCGGCGATGGTGTACGACCGGCTCGCCGCAGACAAGCCCCTCCTCATCACGCGGCCCGTCGATCCCGCCGCGCTCATCGACACGCACGGCTACCTCTCGGCGTGCGAGTGGCTCGATGTGTCCCGCGCCCCTGCGATCGTCGCCGAGACGGATCGCGTCCTCGGTGACCCCGATGCGACGGCGCGGCTCGAGGAATGGGTGCGGCACTACTTCGGTGACACGACCCCGGGCGCGGCGACGGCGCGGTTCCACGATGCCGTCGGCACGCTCATGCGCCGATGGGACGACTGGCACGACCGCGCGCTGGACGAGGACGAGGGCGAGGAGCCCGACACCGACGAGGCGGAGCTCGACGACGAGATGACGGCCTGACGCTCAGGCTGCCGTGTCGGGTCGATCGGCCAGACGTGTGATCGCCCGCAGCGGGATGCTGACCCACGTCGGCCGGTTGCGGGCCTCGTAGATCGCCTCGTAGACGGCCTTGTCGAGCTCGAGTGCGGCCAGGAGCGAGCGCTGGGCTCCGAGGTCGGTCCCCGAGGCGTCCGCGTACCCGTCGAGGAAGGCGGCGCGGGCGTTCTGCGCCCATTCGCGGACCGCACCGGGGGAGCAGTCGGGGTCATCCAGCCGGATGGAGCCCGCGACATAGTCGAACGAGCGCAGCATGCCGGCGACGTCGCGCAGAGCGAGATCGCGGCGCGTGCGCTCCGCCATCGGTCGCAGCGGCTCGCCCTCGAAGTCGAGGAGCACCCAGCCGCGGCCGGGCACGTGCAGCACCTGTCCGAGGTGGTAATCGCCGTGGATGCGCTGCGCCGCAGGCCACTCGGTGGCCGCGGCGCTGCTCGTAGACGGCCTCGATCGCTTCGCGGCGCTCGGCGATCGCCGGCACTTCGGCGATCGCGATCGCGAGCCGGCCGCGCCACATCGCTGCCGTGCCGGCGCGGTCGACTCAGGATCGGTCGCACGCGTGGGGAAGAGCTCGGCGAGCGACAGGTGCACGTCCGCCGTCGCGGCGCCGAGGGCTCGCGCGCGCTCGCTGAAGTCGTCGCCGACGTGCCGCGGCCCGAAGCGCCACGCGCCAGGCGTCCTCGACGCCCGGGAGGAACTCCTGCGCGAAGGCGAGCGAGCCCAGGACCGTTCCCCCCGACGTCGCCGTATCGGGCCAGCGTGCCTCGATCGAGCCGATCGCTCGCGGGACGTGCGCCGACCCGGCGTCCGCCAGCGCGCGTCGCGAGCTCGATGTCGGGACTGAGTCCCGGATGCAGCTGCCGGAACACCTTGCAGATGATCGGCGTCCCGCCGTCCTCGCAGCGGAAGATGAGCGACGTGTTGGACTGCTCGCCGCGCAGCACGGTCGCGTGCGGTTCGCCCGCTCGGCGCGACAGGAGCGGTCGGGATGCCGCGCACGATCATGTTCGGGCCCCGGGCCTCGCCGCCCTGCGTCACGAGGGTGAAGAGCGCGCGGGCGTAGGCGGCGTCGAACGGCGCCGTCGACGAACGTCGTGCCGGGCTCGGGGCTGCCGATGATGTGCTCGGGCTCGGCCTCGACGCGGCGCCGTCGCGCGCTCCGACGATCGGGATCTGGTAGAGCACGGGCGGCAGCGACCCCTCGTCCGACGACGAGGAGCGTGCGCAGGCGCGCGTCGTCGCCGGGGAACGGGTTGCCGAGCTCCCACCAGGCGATCAGACGCAGGCTCGGAGGTCGCCCCTTCGCGGCGTACCACCGCTGCCGCGGCATCCACGCCGCCAGGCACGCCAGCGTGCTGTCCATATATGCGAGGTTAGGGCGCTGGGCGTGGCCTGTCGAGAACAGATTGCAAGCGCTTACAGAGCCGGAGTGCCGCGATTCGATCGCCGCGGGTGGTCGCGTCTACTGCGCGAGTGCGACGATCCCCGCCACGAGGGATGCCGCGGCCAGGATGAGGGCGGTCGTGATCAGGACGACGTGCACCGTGTAGAAGCGGGTCGCGCGACCTTCGGCATCGCGCGCGCGCGGATCCTTCGCGATCCGTCGATAGAACGCGGGCCACACGAGCACGTTGAAGACCGCGTTGGCGATGAGAAGACCGGCGAGGAGCGAAATCACCCTTCGAGCCTATTCTCCGCAGCAGGTCCCGCGCGCCGCCGCAGGGGCGGCTCTTGACAGGGTCGGACTATGGCCCGGGTTTCTCGGTCGCGGTCTCTGTGGGCACCGGGATGATGATCGATCCGATGTCGCCGAAGCCGAGTCCGAGATCGGCGGTGGGCGCGGCCTCGACGAGCTGTTCGGCCGCCGTGCGGTCGGGAAGCGGCTCGGACGGCAGCCCCGCCCACTCGACGGGATCCTCGGGGAGCTTCTGGAATAGGCCCATGACGCCATCGTCCCACCGCAGGGCAGCGGGGAGGTTCAGTCGTCGCCGAGATCGTCCGAGGGCGCTGCGGCGAGCTCCTTCTTGCGGCCCGTCGCCTTGCGCGCTGCACTGCCGACGGCGCCCGCGCTCTTGCTCACGCCGCCCGCGATGGCGCCGCCGGCGCGGCGGAGCGCGCGCGAGCGCGGCCGACTCGAGCGGCAGCGTGCCGGGCCGCGGCTCGAGATCCGCGGGCAGCAGCAGCGGGCGGAGCGCCGAAGGCGCGGCGCGAGTTGACGAGCACGCGGCGGCCGAGGATGTGGTTGCCGGCGCCGCCGACGACGGCGCCGATGCCGAACGGCAGCGCCTTGCCGATCCACGACGCGCCGCCGCGCGCGGCGAACTGGTGGATGAACGTGCGTCTTGAGCCGATCGACGAGCGGGCCGACGGCGGCGCGGGGGAGCGTCTTGGTGACGAGCTCGCCCCAGTACGCGGTCGCGCGCGACGCCCTTGCCCGGCGGCCTGCCCGGCGAGCTGGGCGACGAGGTCGACGCCCTCCTTGCCGAGCATGAGCGTCAGCACGAGCGCGCGGGCGCGATCGGGGTCGGCGACGGGGATGCCGTGCACCTCGGCGACCGACTGGGCGAACAGCGTCGTCGCCTCGAGGAAGCCGACGGTCTCGACGCCGCTCAGCGCGAGCGTGACGCCGGTGCCGATGCCCGGGACGACGGCGGTCGCGCCGACGGCGGCACCGCCGGTCGTGACGGCGGCGAGATAGCGGCGCTCGAGGATGCGGACGATCTGCGCCGGGCGTGGCGTCCGGATGACGCAGTCGGATGCTGCGCAGGTGCGCGAGCACGACGGGGCGCTGGATCGCGAGCACGCGGTCGAGGCGCGCGGACGATGCGCGGATGCTCGTCGGAGCCGGCAGGCGGCAGGCCGCCCTGCCCACGGCGAGTCGTCGGGCAGGGAGTGGATGCGGTGCACCTTGTCGGCCATCGCGCCGATCCTAAGTGCGCCGCGACGCCGGAGCGACCTGACGCGCCGGGCGTTGACACGCGGTCAGACGAAGAGGTTCGCCCGCTCGAGGTCCTCGGCGAAGTCGACCTCGACCGCGTACAGGTCGGAGATGTCCATCGGCTCGAGCAGCAGGCCGTCCTCGGCGATCGCGAGCTCGAGGCCGCGCTCGAAGTAGTCCTGGTCGTCGACGCGCGTGCAGCTGGCGCATGAACGCCTTCTTGTCGGCGCTGGAGATGTAGTTGATGCCGACGGCCTCGCCGATGCCGCCCTTGACGGTCTTGGAGAGCTCGTTGATGAAGCCCTCGGCCGTGACGGTGTACTTGACCTCTTCGTCGCTCACCTTGGAGGTGTTGACGGTGACGAACGACTGGTCGCGCTCGATGAGCGCGATCGGCGCGGCCGAGGATGCGCGGGTCGAAGACGACGTCGCCGTTCATCCACAGCACGCCGCCCTTGCCGGTCGCGGCGAGGGCGCGCAGCAGGCTCTTGGACGTGTTGGTCTGGTCGTAGCGGTCGTTGTAGACGTAGTCGACGTCGGGGAAGGCCTCGACGATCGTCTCGGCGCGGTAGCCGACGACGGTCGTGATGCGGGCCTCGTCGCCGAAGGCGGCACGGATGTTGTCGTGCTGCTGCTGCATGATGCTGCGGCCGTCGCTGAGCTCGGTCAGCGGCTTCGGCAGGCTGCGGCCGAGGCGCGAGCCCATGCCGGCTGCGAGGATGACGGTCTGAAGAGTCAAGGTCTGCTCCTGGAGTGTGTGGATTCATCGGCGGTTCACCGACGCGACACTCCTTCGTGCCGCGACCATGCTAGCGAGAGCGCCTGAGAAGCGTGCAGAATGCGGCGCGCCCGTTGCCGTTTCGTGACATTTCGCGATCCGGACGACATCTCGTCGCGCCTTGCCGCGGGCGGTGTCGTGGTTGATAGCGTTGGACGGTGACAGCCTCCCTGCCCGTGCCGGACGAGTCGGTTCCGGACGACCCGGACGACACGGTCGAGCCTGCGGAAGGTCGCGGAGGTCGTCGAGATCCCGAAGCCGCCGCGCGAAGCCGGCCCCGCAGGTCACCCCGCGCCAAGCGTCCCGCCGCGCCCCGCAAGCCCGCGCGCCGAGCGCCAAGAAGGCTCCCGTCGATCCCGGGCCGCCGCCGCCGCTGCCGCCCGAAGTCACCGAGACGACTCCCGCCGCACCGGTCGACCGTCGCAGACCTCGACGACCTCGTCATCCCGCCGAAGCCGCCGCTTCCCGCTGACCGGACACGGATGCCGAGCGGCGCTGAGGTCGCGGCCGACTCCGACGCAGGATCGCCGACGACATCGATGCGAGCGCCGTCGGTCGAGGTCGAGCCCGAGGCCGCGCCCGACCTCGAGCTCGAGCCCGAGGCCGACATCGAGCGAGCCTGAGCCCGTCGCGGTCGGGTTTCGCCGAAGACGAGGCGGAGGCGGCGATCGCGTCGGTGTTCGCCGAGTCCGAGGCCGAGGCATCCGCCGAGCCCGCCGAAGCCGCGCTCGTCCTGCGCGGCGTCACGAAGAGCTTCGGCGAGACGCGCGCCGTCGACGGCATCGACCTCACGGTGCCCGCCGGCACGTTCTACGGCCTCGTCGGACCGAACGGCGCGGGCAAGACGACGACGCTGTCGATGATCGCCGGGCTCCTGCAGCCCGATCGCGGCGTCGATCCACGTCGCGGGGGTCGATGCCGCATCCCAGCCGCTCGAGGCGAAGCGCCGGATGGGCGTGCTGCCCGACCGGCTGCGCACGTTCGACCGGCTGACCGGGCGCCAGCTGCTGTACTACTACGGCGTGCTGCGCGGGCTCTCCCCGGCCGTCGTCGAGAGCGCACGGCCGACCTCGCGCGCGCCTTCGACCTCACCGACGCGCTCGGCCGGGTCGTCTCGGACTACTCCGCCGGCATGGCCAAGAAGGTCATGCTCGCCGGCGCCATGATCCACTCGCCGCGCGTGCTCGTGCTCGACGAGCCGTTCGAAGCGGTCGACCCGGTCTCGAGCGCCGTCATCCTCGACATCCTCTCGGCGTACGTCGCGCACGGCGGCACCGTCATCCTCTCCAGCCACGGCATGGACCTCGTCGAGCGGGTCTGCTCGCGCGTCGCCGTCATCGTCGCGGGCCAGGTGCTCGCCGAGGGCACGGTCGACGAGGTGCGCGGCGAGCTGACGCTCGAGCAGCGCTTCATCGAACTCGCCGGCGGTCTCAGCGACGTGGAGGGCCTCGAGTGGCTGCACACGTTCTCCGACTGAGGATCGCGCTGCTGGTCGGTGCCCTGCGCGGCGACGCGAGTCGCTCGACGCGCATCGTGATCGGGCTGATCCTGCTCGCGACGGCGACGATCGCCGCCTGCTGGGCGCTGCTGACGCTGCGAGACGCCGCGATCGACGTCGTGCTCGCCGTCACGGTGCTCGGCGGGTCGGCCATGACCCTCGGCTTCGCGCTCGCTCCGCTCATCGCGGCGGTCGAACGATCCGCTCGATCCGCGCCGCTTCGCCGTGCTCGGGCTCGTCGGGCGGACGGCTCGCAGCCGTGCTCGTCGTCGCGGGCTTCATCAGCGTGCCGATCGTCGCGCTCACGGCGCTCGCACGTCGGCGGCGCGTCGTCTGGACGGACCACGGCGCGCCGTGGGTCGCCGCTGCGGCATCCGTCGTCCTCGGTGTCACGACGTGCGTGCTCCTCGCGCGCGTCTGCATGGCGCTCACGTCGCTGTTCCTGCGCGAGCGGCGCTCGCGCGAGCTCACGGGTCTGTTCGCGCTCGCGATCCTCGTCGTGGTCGTGCCGGTCGGCGTCTTCCTCGCCTCGCTGGAGTGGGACGGCTCCGTGCCCGTCAGCTCGCCGAGGCGGTCGCGCCCTGGCGCTGACGCCGCTCGGTGCGGCGTGGGCGCTGCCCGGCCGGTTCGCACGCGGCGACTCGGGGGCGTGGCTCTCGCTCGCGATCGCGGTGCTCTCGGTCGCGCTCCTGGTGCTGCTGTGGTCGTGGCTCGTCGATCGCCTCCTCACGACGACGGAGCGGCCCGCCTCCGTCCGCGAGCGCGGCGGACTCGGCTGGTTCGCTGTCGCGCCCGGCACGCCGGGCGGTGCGATCGCCGCGCGCAGTCTGGTCTACTGGCTCCGCGACCGCCGCTACCTCGTGAACCTCGTGGTCATCCCGATCGCGGCCGCCGTCACGACCGTCCCGCTGCTCATCGCGGGTGTGCCGCTGGAGATCGTGGCCCTCGTGCCGGTGCCGTTCGCCGCGCTGTTCCTCGGCTGGCTGCCGCACAACGACGTCGCCTACGACTCGACCGCCGTCTGGATGCACATCGCGAGCGGCGTGCGCGGCGTCTCGGACCGCGTCGGCCGTCTCGTTCCCGTCCTGCTCGTCGGCATCCCGCTGCTCGCGGTCGCGATCCCGGTCGCCATCGGCGGCATCGGCCGCTGGGCGGTCCTGCCGGCGCTGATCGGCGTCTGCGCGAGCCTGTTCCTGTCGCGGCCTCGGCCTCTCGAGCATCTCGTCGGTCGTCGCGCCCTACGCGGTGTCGCGGCCGGGCGAGAGCCCGTTCCAGCAGCCGCAGCGCACGGGTCGTCCGGTGCGATCGCCCAGGCCCTCGTGCATGCTCGGCGCGATCGTGCTCAGCGCGCCGGTCGCTGTGGCTGGGCGTGGCTCGCGATCGACGGCGACATCGACTCAGGCGATGACGGCGCTGTGGGTCGGCGTCGTCATCGGGCTCGTGCGTCTGCGTGGCCGGAGTCGCGCTCGGCTCGATCGCGTTCGAGCGCCGCGGAAGCCGGCTCATGGAGTTCGCCGAGGCGACGTGACGAGGCATCCCGACCATGCCCCCGCAGGGGTCAGGCGCGGTTAGACTGACTGACCATGAGCACCCCGCTCGACAGCCCCGATCAGGGCGGCGTGGCGACTCTCGACCGTGAGCTCGAAGAGCTCATCCGCGAAGAGAACATCGAGCCGGGCGACCACGAGCGCTTCTCGCACTACGTCAAGAAGGACAAGATCCTCGAGTCGGCGATCACCGGCAAGCCGGTGCGCGCTCTGTGCGGCAAGAAGTGGACGCCGGGTCGCGACCCCGAGAAGTTCCCGGTCTGCCCCACGTGCAAGGAGATCTACGAGTCGCTCGTCGGCTGACGCCCGCTCAGATCAGTCGCGTCGACGTAGACCGTCGGGATCGCCGGATCCGACCGGCTGAGCGCGAGCGCCCGCACCGGCAGCTCCTCGCGCACGCGGCCGTGATGCGCCCGCGCCGCGAGGACTCCGGTCGGTCCCTCGAACGCGGCGTCGATCTCGCCGTCGGCGACGAGCGGCACCTGCAGCGCGCGGGCATCGGGATGCTCGGCCGCAGTCGCGACGTCTTCGAAGCCGTCCGACACGACGATGAGCTCGCTCGTCGCCGTCCCGCGATCGAGCGTGCGGAAGGCCGCCTTGCGGCCGCCGTTCGACGCCTTGTCGGTCGAGGCCTTCGCGACCGCCGACCCAGGCGCCGGCGGCGTCCTGTCGCGCGACGAGCTTGTAGACCATGCCCGCCGTCGGCGTGCCCGAGCCGGTCACGACCGACGTGCCGACGCCGTAGGAGTCGACGGGGGATGCCGCGAGCGCCGCGATCGCGTACTCGTCGAGGTCGCTCGTGACGGTGATCCGCGTGCCCGTCGCGCCGAGCTCGTCGAGCTGCGCGCGCACCTCGGCGGCGACGATCGGCAGGTCGCCGGAGTCGATGCGCACGCCGCCGAGCTCGGTGCCGGCGACCCGGATCGGCCGTCTCGACGCCGCGTGCGGATGTCGTAGGTGTCGACGAGCAGCGTCGTGCCGACGCCCGAGCGCCTCGATCTGCGAGCGGAAGGCGTCCTCCTCGGTGTCGTGCAGCAGCGTCCAGGAGTGCGCGGCGGTGCCCATGGTCGGGATGCCCCAGCGCGGCCGGCCTCGAGGTTGCGAGGTCGCGCCGAACCCGGCGATGTACGCGGCGCGTGCCGCGGCGACGGCCGACTCCTCGCCGGCGCGGCGCGAGCCCATCTCGGCGAGCGGGCGGTCGCCGGCGGCGATGCTCATGCGCGACGCCGGCGGTCGCGACGGCGGAGTCGTGGTTCAGCACGCTCAGCGCGAGCGTCTCGAGGACGACGGCCTCGGCGAAGGTGCCCTCGACCGTGAGGATCGGCGACCCCGGGAAGTAGAGCTCGCCCTCGCGGTAGCCCGTGATCGAGCCGGTGAAGCGGTAGTCCTCGAGGAACGCGAGGGTCGCGGCATCCACGATCTTCTCGTCGCGGAGGAAGCGCAGCTCGTCGTCGCCGAAGCGGAAGTCGCGGATGAGGCTCAGCAGGCGGCCGGTGCCGGCGACGACGCCGAAGCGGCGGCCGCCGGAGAGCCGGCGGCCGAACAGCTCGAACACGCAGCGGCGATGAGCCGTGCCGTCGCGGAGTGCGGCGTCGAGCATCGTGAGCTCGTAGCGGTCGGTGTGCAGCGGCGCTCGAGCCGGGCATGTCGGTCAGCCTACTGAGCGCAGCTGGCGTAGGCTGGTCGATCGTGAACGACGCACCGATCGGAATCTTCGACTCCGGTGTCGGCGGACTCACCGTGGCCCGGGCCATCTCGGCCCAGCTGCCCCGCGAATCGATCCTCTACATCGGCGACACCGCGCGCTCGCCCTACGGTCCGAAGCCGATCGCCGACGTGCGCCGCTACTCGCTCGAGGTGCTCGACACCCTCGTCGAGCAGGGCGTGAAGATGCTCGTGATCGCGTGCAACACGGCATCCGCCGCCGATGCTGCGCGACGCGCGCGAGCGCTACGACGTGCCCGTCGTCGAGGTCATCGGCCCCGCCGTGCGCACCGCGATGTCGACGACCCGCAACGGTCGCATCGGCGTCATCGGCACGGTCGGCACGATCGGCTCGGGCGCCTATCAGGACATGCTCGAGGTGAACGAGCGGCTCACGGTGTTCGCCGAGGCCTGCCCGCGATTCGTCGAGTTCGTCGAAGCGGGCGTGACGGACTCGCCCGAGGTGCTCGCCGTCGCCGAGGAGTACCTCGCTCCGCTGCGCCACGCCGGCGTCGACACGCTCGTGCTCGGCTGCACGCACTACCCGTTCCTCGAGGGCGCGATCAGCTACGTCATGGGCGAGGGCGTCTCGCTCGTCTCCAGCGACACCGAGACGGCGAAGGACGTCTACCGTCAGCTCGTCCGCGCGACCTGCTCGCCGGGCCGGATGCCGCATCCCGCCACGTCTACGAGGCGACCGGCGACTCCGCCGACGACTTCCTGCGCCTCGCCCACCGCCTGATGGGCCGCGAGGTGCGCGACGTGCAGCTCGTGCAGACCGGCGTCATCGACCTGCCCCCGGCAACCCTCCCGAACCAGAAATGAGCACTTCATGACCGACATCGTCCGCGCCGACGGCCGTTCGACCGACCAGCTTCGTCCCGTCACGATCGAGCGGGGCTGGAGCGCCCACGCCGAGGGCTCGGCGCTCATCTCGTTCGGCGGCACCAAGGTGCTGTGCACGGCATCCTTCACGAACGGCGTTCCGCGCTGGCTGACCGGCAAGGGCAAGGGCTGGGTCACGGCGGAGTACTCGATGCTGCCGCGCGCGACGAACAGCCGCAACGACCGCGAGAGCGTCAAGGGCAAGATCGGCGGTCGCACGCACGAGATCTCGCGCCTCATCGGTCGCGCGCTGCGCGCCGTCGTCGACACGAAGGCGCTCGGCGAGAACACGATCGTGATCGACTGCGACGTGCTGCAGGCCGACGGCGGCACGCGCACCGCTGCGATCACCGGTGCGTACGTCGCGCTCGCCGACGCGATCGAGTGGGGCCGCGCGAAGAAGTTCATCGGCCAGAAGTCGACGCCGCTGATCGACTCCGTCTCGGCGATCTCGGTCGGCATCATCGACGGCGAGCCGATGCTCGACCTCGCGTACGTCGAGGACGTCCGCGCCGAGACCGACATGAACGTCGTCGTGACCGGTCGCGGCCTGTTCGTCGAGGTGCAGGGCACCGCCGAGGGCGCGCCGTTCGACAAGCGCGAGCTCGACGCCCTGCTCGAGCTCGGTGTCGCCGGCTGCGCCGACCTGCGCGAACTGCAGCTCGCGGCGCTGGCGCCCGCGGAGGACTGAGGATGCCGTCGCCGGATCGTCCTCGCGACCCACAATCCGCACAAGGTCGAGGAGTTCGCCGCGATCGTCGCGGCGACGCGGCCCGATCTCGAGGTCATCGGCTATGACGGTCCCGAGCCCGTCGAGGACGGTGTGACCTTCGCCGAGAACGCGCTCATCAAGGCGCGCGCGGCCGCGGCGCACACCGGGCTTCCCGCGCTCGCCGACGACTCCGGCATCTGCGTCGACGTGCTCGGCGGATCGCCCGGCGTCTTCTCGGCCTACTGGGCCGGGCACGCGAAGGACGCCACCGCCAACCTGACACTGCTGCTCGACCAGCTCTCCGACATCCGCGATCCGCACCGCACCGCGCAGCTTCGTCTCGACGATCGCGCTCGTGGTGCCGGGCGGCGCCGAGCACGTCGTCGAGGGCGTCTGGCCGGGGCGGCTCGCCGCGGCGGCCTCCGGCGCCGGCGGCTTCGGCTACGACCCGATCTTCATCCCGGACGGGCAGGACCGCGACGCGTCGCGGAGTGGACGGCCGAGGAGAAGAACGCGCACTCGCATCGCTCGCGTGCGTTCCGGGCGCTCGTGCCGCTGCTCGCGGAGCTCTGACGCTGCGCCGGCTCGGCGAAAGACCGCTGAGAGCGAGAATCGGATCATTCCCGACTGCGCGTGAAGCGCCGTCGGTCCGCCGCTCCGGCATAGCCTGGCTGCATGCACGATCACGCGCCGAGCGGCATCCGCGGCGGGAGCAACCGCCGCCTGCTGGCGATCTCGCTGGCGATCACGACCGTCGTCATGGTCGTGCAGATCGTCGGCGCCGCGCTTTCGGGCTCGCTCGCGCTGCTCGCCGATGCCGCCCACATGTTCACGGATGCGGCCGCGCTCGTGATCGCGCTGATCGCGAGCGTCGTGGCCGCCCGGCCCGCGAACGACCGCCGCACCTTCGGGTACCAGCGCGCCGAGGTGTTCGGTGCGCTCATCAACGCCGTCATCCTCATCGCGCTGTCGGCGTGGGTCGCGGTCGAGGGCGTCTCGCGGCTCCTCCACCCGGGCGAAGTCGAGGTCGCGGGCGGGCTCATGCTCGTCGTCGCCGTCGTCGGCCTCATCGCGAACGCCGTCGCGATGTGGCTGCTGAGCTCCGCGCAGCGACGCAGCATCAACGTGCGCGGCGCCTACCTCGAGGTGCTCGGCGACCTCATCGGCTCGGCGGCCGTCATCGTCGCGGCGATCGTCATCGTGACGACGGGCTGGACGCCCGCCGATGCGATCGCATCGCTGCTCATCGCCGCGATGATCGTCCCGCGCGCCATCACGCTGCTGCGCGAGGTGTTCTCGGTGCTCTCGGAGTCCACGCCCAAGGGCATGCACGTCGACGAGATCCGCGATCACCTCCTCGCGACGCCGGGCGTGGTCGACGCGCACGATGTGCACGTGTGGCAGCTGACCCGCGGTGCGCCGGTGTTCAGCGCGCACGTCGTGGTGGAGGACGGCGCCCTCGCGCGACGGCCGGTCGGCCGCGATCCTCGCGCGGCTGCAGAACTGCCTCGCGGACCACTTCGACGTCGAGCACTCGACGTTCCAGCTCGAACCGGCGGGGCACGTCGAACACGACGCTCACGCGTGACGCTATGCTCACGCTAGCGCGCGGTGATGGGGCAGCGCTCGGCAGCGCATGAGAACGGGAGCCCTATGACCGCGTCGATCGAGTCCGAGGGGGCCGCGGCCGTCCTCGCACCCTCGTCGCGACCGCGCAGCGTCGGCTCGCGCATCCTGACCGAGCCGGGACTCTGGCTCGCGCTCTACCTCGTGACGCTCGCCTTCGTGGCGTTCTGGCCCGTGCCGATCGATCGCGACGCGCGGGGAACGCTCGATGCGATCACGGCGGCCGCGCCCTGGCTCACCTACGCGCGGATCGAGTTCATCGCCAATGTCGGACTCTTCGCGCCGTTCGGCTTCCTGCTCGTCGCGACGCTGCGCCGACGGGCGGTCCTCTCGCTCACGATCGCCTTCGCCGTCTCGGTCGTCTGCGAAGCCGGCCAGGCGATGTTCCTCATCGAGCGGACGCCGAGTCCGCTCGACATCCTGGCGAACACCGCCGGGGCTGCCGTGGGGATCGCCCTGGCGCTCATCTCGCTGCCACCGCAGCCGCGGCGAGGCTAGTCCTCGCGCGACACCTCGTCGGGCGACTTGTCGGGCCGCAGCCCGCGCCACCGGGAGTGGCGCAGGATGCCGCCGGGGGTGAACTCCGCGTACTCGACCTCGCCGACGATCTCGGGTCTGACCCACAGCGCGTCCGCCGCGTCCTGGCGGGGGATGCCGACGAAGGGGTTCTCGTCTGTGCGCAGCGGCGTGAGGGTCTTCTCGCAGCAGCGCGAGGGTGCTGTCGCTGAAGCCCGACCCGACGCGTCCCGCGTACTGCAGGCCGTCGGGTCCCGGGATGCCGAGCAGGAGCGATCCGATCGAGCCCGATCGCAGTCCCTTGCCGGGGCGGATGGCGCCGATCACGACCTCCTGCGTGCGGGTGAGCTTGACCTTGAGCCACGACTCGGTGCGGATGCCGCGCCGGTACGTGGATGCGGGATCCTTCACGACGATCCCTTCGAGTCCGAACTCCCGGCTCGCTGCGAGCGCGGCATCCACGTCGTCGAAGACGGGCGGCACCACGATCGGCGCGATCGCCTCGCGGCGTCAGTCGTTCGAGCAGCGTGCGGCGCTCGGCGAGCGGCAGGGATGCGGCGTCCGTCGCCCCGTGCGAGAGCACGTCGAACAGATACCAGTGCACCGGCGTGCGCGGAGCCTCGCGCGCGATCTCGCGCGGCTTGGTCAGGTTCATCCGGTGCTGCAGCAGCGGGAAGCTCGGGCTGCCGTGGGTGTCGAGCGCGACGATCTCGCCGTCGAACATGGCGGGTTCTGGCCCGAGACGGGCATCGACACCCGTGAGCTCGGGGTACTTCGACGTGATGTCGTTGCCGCTGCGGGCGCGCAGGTGCAGGCGTTCGCCGTCCCAGAAGCCGATCGCGCGGACGCCGTCCCACTTGGCCTCGACCCATGGTCCCCACCGGTGCGGCGGCGCTGCGCGCGATCCCTGCCGTGGTGCTCGTCGCGAGCATGGGACGGAACGCGTCGGAGTCCGGGACGGGGGCGGCAGCGCCCGTCGGCGCCTGCGCTTTCGGCCGGGCCACGACGGGCTGCCCCGCGGGCTGCGGCCGGCCCGCGGCATCCGTCTTCATGCGATGAAGCAGCCAGCTCGACTTCTCACCCGATCCGTTCGTGCGGATGAGCGCGAGCCGCACGCGCCCGAGCGGACCGCCCGGCCGCCCCTCGAGGGTTGCGATGACCTCGTCGTCGCGCCACTTCTCGAGCTCGTAGTGGCCGTCGTCCCAGATCGTGACGTCGCCGCCGCCGTACTCGCCGGCCGGGATCGTGCCCTCGAAGGTGCGCGTAGTCCATGGGGTGGTCCTCGGTCATGATCGCGAGGTTGTTGCGCGTGCGGCGTCGGCGGGATGCCGCGCGGCACCGCCCAGCTCACGAGGACGCCGTCGTGTTCGAGCCGGAAGTCCCAGTGCAGGGCGGTCGCGTGATGCTCCTGGATGACGAAGATCGGCAGCTCGCCGCCCGGCGTCTCGCCGAGCGGATTCGACGGCACGGGCTCGGGCGTCCGGCCGGCCGTGCGCTTGGAGATGTACGTCGACAGGGGGCCGGCCTCGGCATCCCGCGCCCGAGGGCGGGAAATCCGAGGGCGCCATGGGGTCGCCGAGCGACTCCATGCGCTCGAGCACCTCGGTGAACGCGAGGTGGCGCAGGTCCGGGCTCCGAGATCTCCTCCCACGTGCGCGGCGCCGCGACCGTCGGATGCATGCGTCCGCGCAGCGAGTACGGGGCGATCGTCGTCTTGGCGCCGTTGTTCTGGCTCCAGTCGATGAGCACCTTGCCGCCGCGCTCGGCCTTCTTCATGCTGCTCACGACGAGGTCGGGGTGGTCGGCCTCGATCGACGCGCGCGAGCTCCTTCGCGAGCGCGGATGCCTGCTCGCTCGTCTGCCCCGGCGGCAGCGCGGCGTACAGGTGGATGCCCTTGCTCCCGCTCGTCACGGGATACGGCTCGAGCCCCATGTCGGTGAGGATGCCGCGCGCCCACTGGGCGACCGTCGCGCACTCCGTCGAGGCCCGCGCCGGGGCCGGGGTCGAGGTCGAGCACGAGCCGGTCGGCGGGGCCGCGCTAGCCGTCCGGCGCGAAGCGCCACTGCGGCACGTGCAGCTCGAGGCTCGCGACCTGGGCGAGATAGACGAGGGTCGGGCCGTCGCCGACGAGCGGATAGTCCTTGGTGCCGCCCGAGTGCTGGATCGGCATCCGCTGCACCCACGACGGGGCGCCGCGTTCGAGATCCTTCGCGAAGAACACCATGCCGGGGTCGTCCGCGCGTCCCGACGCCTTCGGGCCAGCGCTTGCGCGTGACGGGTCGGCCGGCGACGTGCGGGATGAGCAGCGGGGCGATGCGGCGTGTAGTAGTCGATGACCTCGCCCTTGGTCGTGCCCGTCTCGGGGTACAGCACCTTGTCGAGGTTCGTCAGCCGCAGACGACGGCCGTCGACGCGGACCAGCTGCTCGCCGGCCGGCATGGGTTCAGGGTAGCCGCGACGGGTGTGACTGGTGTGTACTGGTGTGATGAGAGCGATCTGGAAGGGTGCGCTGACGTTCGGTCTCGTCAACGTGCCGGTGAAGGTCTATTCCGCGACCGAGGACCACGACGTGTCGCTGCACCAGGTGCACGCGGCGGACGGCGGTCGCATCCGCTATCAGCGCATCTGCGAGATCGACGGCGAGGTCGTGCCGTTCCAGGACATCGACAAGGCCTACGACGACGGCGAGCGGACGGTCGTGCTCACGAAGGAGGACCTCGCGTCGCTGCCCGTCGGAGAAGAGCCGTGAGATCGACGTCGTCGAGTTCGTGCCGAGCGAGCAGGTCGATCTGCTGACCCTCGACCAGGCGTACTACCTCGAGCCCGACTCGGCCTCGCCGAAGGCGTACGTGCTGCTGCGCAAGACGCTCGAGCAGACCGACCGCACCGCGATCGTGCGGTTCTCGCTGCGCCAGAAGACGCGGCTCGCGGCGCTGCGCGTGCGCGGCGACGTGCTCGTGCTGCAGACGCTGCTGTGGGCCGACGAGGTGCGCGAGGCGGCGTTCCCCGCGCTCGACGAGACGGTGCGGATCTCGGCGAAGGAGCTCGAGCTGTCGGCATCCCTCGTCGAGAGCTTCGCGAGCGACTTCGATCCCGAGGACTTCACCGACGAGTACCAGGAGGAGCTGCGCACGCTCATCGAGGCGAAGCTCGAGAAGGGCGACGCGCTCGACACGGCCGAGACGTTCGGCGACCACGAAGCAGGAGGACACGGGCGGAGAGGTCATCGACCTCATGGAGGCGCTGCGGGCGAGTGTCGAGCGGTCGCGCGCGGCGCGATCGGGGAAGGGGTCGGATGCTCCGGCCGACGCCGAGACCGCCGCGAAGTCCAAGGCCGAGCCGGCCGAGAAGCCCGCAAGGCCGCGAAGCCGACGCCGCCAAGCCCGCCGCGAAGAAGCCGGCGGCGAAGAAGACCGCGAAGGCGTCCTGACCGCGCTCCGGCTCACGTCGGTCCGCGACGGTGCCGCGGTCGCGCGGTCAGGCCTTGGGCGCGTCGCCGTCGCGGTCTCGGGGCCGCGCTCGAAGACCTCGGGGTCGAGCACGAGCGCCTGCGCCTCGTCGGGGTCGGTCACGACGTCGGCGCCGGCCGCCGCGAGCTTCTTCGCCTTGTGCCGCTCGCTGAGGTAGTGCCACAGCGTGACGAGCGCCGTGCCGCCGACCGCGGCGAGCAGGATGAGGTCGATGTACTCCTGCACGAACCACGCGACGGGCGGGATGAAGCCGATGAGGTAGCCGAACATCGTGAGGCCGAAGCCCCAGAGGACCGCGCCGATGAGGTTGTAGAGCGTGTACTTGCCCTTGTGCATGTGGCCGACGCCGGCGGCGACGGGGGCGAACGTGCGCACGATCGGCACGAAGCGGGCGAGGATGATCGTGAGGCCGCCGAAGCGCTCGAAGAACGCGTTCGTGCGCTCGACGTTCTTGACGCTGAAGAGGCCGGATTCCTTGCGCTCGAAGACCGCCGGTCCGGCCTTGTGGCCGATCAGGTAGCCGACCTCGCCGCCGACGAAGGCCGCGAGGCCGATGAGCAGCGCGACCCACCAGACGCTGATGCCGAAGACGCCGTCGGGCGCGTACGGCTGCGGGTGCGAGAGCAGTCCCGCGATCACGAGGAGCGTGTCGCCGGGCAGCAGGAAGCCGACGAGCAGGCCGGTCTCGGCGAAGACGATGAAGCAGACCACGAGCAGGGCCCACGGGCCGGCCGCGCCGATGATCGTCTCGGGGTCGAGCCAGGGGATGAGGGCTATCGGAGTGCAAAGGGGTTCCCGTCGGTCTGATCGGTCGGCGGTCGAGCGGCGCAGAACGAGCGTGCTGTGCGGAAGGTGGGACTTGAACCCACACGCCCGGAGGCACAGGAACCTAAATCCTGCGTGTCTGCCAATTCCACCACTCCCGCGTGTGGGCTCAGTCTACTGAGCACCTGCACCGCCGCTGTGGGGCTGCCCCCCGGACCCGTGGCGTCGAGGCTGTGGATAACTTCGGGATGCCGCGACAGCGCCGGGCGATGATCCTCCCGTGTCTTTCGCCGCTGCTCCGCTCCGCTCCCGCTGCCGCCGTGGTCGAGCGCGTCCGCGAGCGGCTGCGGGCCGAGCAGACCGACCCGGCGCGCGATCCCGAGGCGGTCGCGCGGCTCGCGCGCGCCGAAGTGCGCCGGCACAACGACTTCGCGCTCGCGCGGGGTCTCGCGCCCGTCGACGACGAGGCCGCGTGCGTGCGCGACGTGCTCGCGTCGGTCTCGGGCTACGGTCCGCTGCAGCCGTATCTCGACGATCCGACGGTCGAGGAGCTGTGGCTGAACGCGCCCGATCGCATCTTCGTCGCTCGGGGTGGCGTCGCCGAGCGGGTGCCGCTCGTGCTGACCGACACGGCCGTGCGGGATCTCGTCGAGCGGATGCTGCAGTCCACCGGGCGGCGCGTCGATCTCAGCCAGCCGTTCGTCGACGCCTCGCTGCCGGACGGCAGCCGGCTGCACGTCGTGATCCCCGACATCACGCGGCGGCACTGGGCGGTCAACGTCCGCAAGTTCCTGCCGGCCTATCGCACGCTCGACCACCTCGTCGACGCTGGATCGCTCGACGCAGGAGCCGCAGACCTGCTCGCCGACGCCATGGCGACCGGGCGCAGCATCCTCGTCTCGGGTGCGACGCACGCCGGCAAGACGACCCTCCTCGGTGCGCTCATCGGCGCGTGTCCGCCGGGGCATCGCATCGTCACCGTCGAGGAGACGTTCGAGCTCGCGGTCGACGCGCCGACATCGTCGCGCTCCAGGGGAGGCAGCCGAGTCTCGAGGGGACGGGCGAGGTCACGCTTCGCCGGCTCGTCAAGGAGGCGCTGCGCATGCGTCCCGATCGGCTCGTCGTCGGCGAGGTGCGCGATGCCGAGGCGCTCGACCTGCTGCTCGCGCTGAACACCGGCATGCCGGGCGCCGCGACGATCCACGCGAACTCGGCGCGCGAGGCGCTCGCGAAGCTCGCGTCGCTGCCGCTGCTGGCCGGGCGCAACATCGACAGCGGGTTCGTCCTGCCCGCCGTGGCGTCGTCGGTCGATCTCGTCGTGCACTGTGCGCGGGATGCCGAGGGCCGCCGCCGGGTCGTCGAGATCGTCGAGCCGACGGGCGTCGCGAAGGGCGCCATCGCGGCGCGCACCCTGTATCGGTTGGTCGAGGCATGACGTTCGTGTGGGGTGCGATGCTCGCCGCCGGCATCCTTCTGACCGTCTCGCCGTGGCTGTGGCCGGCGGCGTCGAGCGCTCGTCCACGTCGGAATCCAGGCGGCTCGGCACGTCTGCTCGAAGAGGCGGGCCTGGCGCGTGTGTCACCGCTGCGTTCGCCGCCGTGAGCCTCGGTGCCGCCGCGTTCGCGGCTGCCGTCGCCTGGCTCGTGACGCAGGTCGGGGCGCTCGCTCTGGTCGCAGCGGTCGCCGGCGGGCTCGCTCCATTCGCGTGGCTGCGCGCTCGGCGCGCGAAGCTGCAGCGCACGCGTCGCGGGCTGTGGCCCGACGTGTGCGACCTGCTCATCGCGTCCGTGCGTGCCGGGATGTCGCTGCCCGACGCGGTCGCGTGCGCTCGCGCGAGTCCGCGCCGACCGAGCTGCGCCCGGCGTTCGCGTCGTTCGCGCGCGACCTGTCGGCGTCCGGTCACTTCGATTCGAGTGCCCTGCGGCTCAAGACCGTGCTCGCCGATCCGGTCGCCGACCGCATCGTCGAGACGCTCCGGATGGCGCGGCAGGTCGGCGGCACCGAGCTCACGCCGGTGCTGCGTGCGCTCGCGGCGTCGGTGCGTGCGGATGCGGCGCTGCGCGGCGAGGTCGAGGCGCGGCAGTCGTGGATCCGCGGCGCAGCCGTGCTCGGGGTCGCCGCGCCCTGGGTCATCCTCGCGCTGCTCGCGCTGCGTCCCGAGGGGGCGTCGCGCGTACGGGAGTCCCGAGGGCGTCGCGCTGATCCTCGGCGGTGCCGCCGTCTCGGTCGTCGCGTACCGCGTCATGATCCGGCTCGGGTCGGCTGCCGGAGCCCCGGCGGTGGTTCGGATGACGCGATCTCGCCTACGCCGATCGTGCTGGGGCGTCGCCTTCGGTCTCGGGCGTGTGCCTGCTGTTCGCGGTCGCTCCGCGGTGGGGTGCGCCGAGTCTTGCCCGCCGGATCGCGCCGTACCTGCGCGATGTCGACCGAGCCGCGGGGGCTGCAGACGACCGCGCTCGGCGGGGGCCATGACCTCGCGTCGGTGCTGGCGCAGCGCGCAGGCGCGATTCGCGCGGGTCGTCGGCGCGTCCGCGTCGCTCGAGCGCCGTCTGCGTCAGAGCGGGCTGGGCGATGGATGCCTCGGCCGTCCGCGGTCGCCAGCTCGCGTGGGCGATCGCCGGAGTCGGTCTCGGCGGGTGCTCGCTGGTCGTCCTCGTGCTGACGGGGCGGTCCTCGGCCGCCGTCTGGCTTCTGCCGCCCGTCTTCGGGGTCGTGGCCGTGTTCCTGTGCGGATGCCCGGCTGACCCACGCGGCGCGGGTCACGCGTCGCGCGGATCGAAGACGAGCTGCCGACCGTGCTGGAGTTCCTGACGCTGTGCCTGTCGGCCGGTGAGGGCATCCTCGACTCGCTCCGGCGGGTCAGCGACGTCGGCTCGGGCGAGCTCACCGGCGAGCTGCGCGGTGTCGTCCTCGCGGTCGGCACGGGGTCGTCGCTCTCGGATTCGCTCGTGCGGCTGTCGGCACGGCTCGAGATCGCCGTCGCTCACGCGCACGATCGACCAGCTCGTCGCCGCGATCGATCGCGGTGCGCCGCTCGCGCAGGTGCTGCACGCGCAGGCGGGCGACGCGCGCGAGGACGCCAAGCGCGGTCTCATCGAGCGTGCCGGGCGCAAGGAGATCTACATGCTCCTGCCGCTCGTGTTCCTGATCCTTCCCCTGAGCGTCCTGTTCGCGGTCTTCCCGGGGATCTTCATGCTTCGTCTCGGTATCGGCTGAACCCGTCAGCCGGACCGATCAAGGGGGTAATCATGTTCCGCTCGCTCTTCGCCCGCGCATCCGCGGCCTTTCACGACCTCGACCGCGACGAGCGCGGCGACGTGCCCGGCTGGGTGCTGATCACGCTCATGACGGCGGGCTTGGTCGTGCTGATCTGGGCCGTCGCCGGACCCGCGCTGTCGGGCTTGTTCGAGCAGGCCATCTCGCGGGTCTGCGGCTTCTAGCCGATGCGCGTGTCGATGCGTGCGTGGCTCGGCGACGACACGGGGTCGAGTCCCGTCGAGTTCGTGCTCGTGGGAACGATGCTGACGCTCCTGACCCTGGGGGTGCTGCAGTTCGGACTCGCGGTGTACGTCCGTAACGTCGTCCACGACGCGGCCGTCGAAGGGGCCTATCACGCGGCACTGGCCGACACGTCGCTCGCCGACGGGGTCGAGCGCACGCGGGCAGGTCATCGCGCGCACCGTCGGCGCGGACTTCGCGACCGACGTCTCGGCGCGGGAGTCGCGGCGCTGCGGGGTGCCGCGACGATCGAGGTCACGGTCCGCGCCGTGCTGCCGCTCGTGGGGCTGCTCGGTGCTCCGCGGATCGATGGAGGTGACCGCGCATGCGCCGGTCGAGACGTTCGACTGAACTGGACGATCGCGGATCGGCCGCGCTCGAGTTCATCGTCGTGGGACTGCTGCTGCTCGTGCCCGTCGTGTACCTCGTCGTCGCGCTGGGGCTCATCCAGGGCCAGTCGCTGGGCGCCGAGGCCGGTGCGCGGCACATCGCGCGGGCGATCTCGACGGCTTCCGACGCGCGGGATGCCGCAGAGCGGGCCGATCGCGTGCTCTCGTCCGTCGTCGAGGAGTACGGGCTGGCACCCGATGCCGTCGCGGTCTCGCTGTCGTGCTCGCCCGCGGGTGGACCGTGTCCCGAGGCAGGCGCGGTGCTCGTCGTGACGCTGCGGACGACGGTGACCCTGCCGCTCGTTCCGCCGGTGCTCGGGCTGGATCAGCTCGTGAGCATCCCGATCGAGGCGTCGGCGGGGCAGAAGGTCTCGCGGCTGTGGGGCTCGCGATGAGGCGCCGCGGGGATGACGAAGGGAGCGTGCTGCTCCTCACGATCGGCTACGTCGTGCTCGCGCTCGCCGCCGTGCTCGTCTGCGTCGATGCCACGAGTCTGTACCTCGCACAGAAGCGCTTGGATTCGCTGGCGGATGCCGCGGCGCTCGCGGGTGCCGACGGCTTCACGCTCGAGGTGGTCGACGGCTCGCCGCTCGCGACGCTGCACGCCGACGATGTGCGGACGCAGGCCGACGCGGTCGTCGCGGCGATCGGCGGGGGAGCGGTGCTCGTCTCAGCCGACGCGCCCGACGGCGTCTCGGCACGGGTGACGGTCGCCGGGGCGTGGCATCCACCCGTCCTCACGCTCTTCGTGCCGGAGGGGGTCGCGCTCGAAGCGACGGCCACGAGTCGCACGGCGCTGCGTTGAGCCCTACCGGTCGGGCCGCGGTGCCGCGCGCGGCACCCAGCGGACGAACGCGAGCGCGCCGAGCAGTCCGATCGCGCCCATGACGCCGGATGCGACGGCCAGCGTCGACGCCGCGGCGATCGCCGAGACGAGCAGCGGGGCCGCCGCGCCGCCGGCATCGGTCAGGGTGCGCCACGACCCGAGGAAGGGCGCGGGATCGGCCTTGGGCGCGACATCCGCCCCGAATGTCAGCAGGATGCCGCTCGAGAGTCCGTTGCCGACGCCGAGGACGGCGGCGAACATGGCGAACCACATCGCGGACTGGGCGAGTGTCGTGCGTGAAGGCGAGGCGCGACGAACCCCGCACCCATCAGAACCATCGCGGGGAGCGCGGCCCACAGGCGCCCGAAGCGGTCCATCACCTGGCCGCTCGCGTAGAAGAGCGCGAAGTCGATCGCGCCCGAGACGCCGACCACGAGCGCGATGGTCTGGGCGTCGAGGCCGATCGACACGCCCCACAGGGGCAGCACGACCTGGCGTGCGGAGCGGACGGCCGAGAGGGATGCCGCGGCGACGCCGAGCCGCGAGAGCACGCCGCGGTAGCGCCACATCGTGCGGAACACGCCGACGCGCTCGACGGTCGGGATCGAGCCCGTGACGGGTTCGCCGGTGTCTTCGGGAGGGCATCGTCCAAGCGCGGAGGGCTCGGCTGTGACGGCGAACTCGCGCTCGGGATCGGGTCCGAGCACCACGAGGAGGACCGTGGCGACGAGGCAGACGCCGAAGAACCAGATCGTCGCGTGCTCGTCGCCGAAGAGCGACAGCAGGACGGCGGCGACGAACGGGCCGATGAACATGCCGAGGCGGAAGGTACCGCCCAGCAGCGACAGGGCCCGGGCGCGGAACGCGTAGCGGCACGCGGGTCGTCATGAACGAATGCCGGGCGAGGCCGAAGGCCGCCGCGCAGAATCCGATGAGCAGCACCGCGATGCGCGAAGACGCCGAGAGAGGGAGCGAGAGCGAGGACGATGACGCCCGCGAGCGCGATCGTGCCGGCGATCGCCATCGTGAGGCGTTCGCCGATGCGGGCGACGGCCCAGCCCGCCGGGATGTTGCCGCACAGCTGTCCGACGACGAGCGCCGAGGCGACGAGCGCCGCGGTGGCGAGATCGGCGCCGAGCTCGGCCGCGATGACGGGGATGAGCGGGATGACGGCGCCTTCGCCGAGGGCGAAGAGCACGGTGGGTCCGTAGATCATCGGACCGAATCGCCACAGGACGTCGCGTGCGCGAGGCTCGGAGATTCGGTCACGTGTATCCACGTTAGTCTGGAGTGTCATGCTCGAACTCGATCTGTCCGCCGATATCCAGGCGCTGCGCTCCACGTTCGGCGAAATTCGCGCCGTCGTCGACGTCGACGCACTCACCGCCGAGATCGATCGGCTCAGCGAGGCCGCCGGTGCTCCCGATCTCTGGGACGACGTCGAGCAGGCGCAGAAGGTGACGAGTGCGCTCAGTCACCGTCAGTCCGAGCTCAAGCGCATCACCGACATCGAGGCGCGGCTCGACGATCTCGACGTGCTGATCGAGCTCGCCAACGAGATGGATGACGAGGACTCCGCCGACGAGGCCCGCAAGGAGCTCGCGGAGCTCGAGGACATCATCGGCCAGCTCGAGGTGCAGACCCTGCTCGACGGCGAGTACGACGATCGTGCCGCTGTCGTGACGATCCGCTCCGGCGCGGGCGGCGACGACGCGACCGACTTCGCCGAGATGCTCCTGCGCATGTACCTGCGCTGGGCTGAGCGGCACAAGTACCCCGTCAAGCTCATGGACACGTCGTACGCCGAAGGTGCGGGCATCAAGTCTGCGACGTTCGAGGTCGACGCCCCCTACGCCTATGGCACGTTGTCGGTCGAGGCCGGCACGCACCGCCTCGCGCGGATCAGCCCGTTCGGTTCGGCCGACAAGCGCCAGACGTCGTTCGCGGCCGTCGAAGTGATCCCCGTCATGGAGGAGGCGCAAGAGGTCGAGGTGCCCGAGGGCGACATCCGGGTGGATGTCTTCCGCTCGTCCGGTCCCGGTGGTCAGTCGGTCAACACGACGGACTCGGCTGTGCGCATCACGCACCTTCCGACCGGCCTTGTCGTCTCGATGCAGAACGAGAAGTCGCAGATCCAGAACCGTGCCGCCGCGATGCGCGTCCTGCAGACGCGCCTCATGCTGCTGCAGCGCGAAGAGGAAGCAGCCAAGAAGAAGGAACTCGCCGGTGTCATCACGGCGAGCTGGGGCGACCAGATGCGCTCGTACTTCCTCTACGGTCAGCAGCTCGTGAAGGACCTGCGGACGGGCCACGAAGTCGGCAACCCGGCGACGGTCTTCGACGGCGACCTCGACGGCTTCATCGCCGCGGGCATCCGCTGGCGCAAGCGCAAGGACGACGACTGAGCGCTCCCGCTCACTGATGCTCGCGTGCTCGCGCGCCCGGGATGCTCGCGTGCTCGGGATGCTCTCGTCACATGCGGGCGACGGCATCCCGCAATCGCGTCGGCGACTTCGTGACCGGGCGCCATCGGCCACTCGAGTCCCACCACGGCGGTGCCTTGATCTCAGGGACTCCGCGGCTCATGCGGATCTCCCATCCGCTCCGGTCGAGGAATCGGTGGTGGAACCAGCACAGGAGCACGCCGTTGTCTGTGTGGGTCGGTCCGCCCAGCGCGTGGTCGCGCACGTGGTGGATCTCGCACCAGCCGGCGGAGACGCCGCATCCCGGGATGACGCATCCGCCGTCGCGCAGGGCGATCGCACGGCGCTGGTGACGGTTGAAGACCCGCTCTTCGCTGCCGAGTCGGCGGATGCGACCGTCTGCGCCGAGCGCGACCCGCTGGATGACCGCACCGCACGCGACGTGCAGGGTCGCCGTCGCCGAGATCGCGTGGCCCGCGACATCAGCAGGGCCGCGGCCGAGGTCTTGTTCGCGCACAGAGACGACGAGCGTCGGGACGGCGCCGCCGACGGTCGGCAGATCGCCGCTCGCGGCAGCGACCGTGAGCACCGATGCCAGGACGTCGTGCTGCTTCTGCGGGCGCGTGCGGGTGTCGAGCGGCGCGACCGGCTCGGCAGCATCGTCGACGAAACCGACCCGGACCCGCGGCGACAGCAGCGAGTCGCACAGGCGCTCGAACTGTGCGGCCACTTCGGGCAGGAGCATCCCGCGGATCGGCACGCCCGATTCGGTCGGCGCGCCGAGCCTGATGCTCCGGCGGTGGGCCATGAGGCGGTCGCGCGGCTCACCGCCGTCCTGGTCGAGTGCGAGCTGCCACGCCTGGGCCTGCACGCGCAGCAGGTCGGCGCATGCCGGCGGCGCGGCATCCGGACCCGTGCCCAACGCGGCGGCGGCGAGACTCTCGTCGGCGGCCTCGAGCGCCGAGCGGCTCGCGCGAGTGCCGGTCGCCAGCAGGGGAGTGGCGATCGCGAGCACCCCGTCGACTCCGACACCGCCGCACTGCAGCGCCGCGCGGAGCGAGGGAAGCTTCGGTTCGAGCCGCTCGCAGCTCACGAGCGCCCGCTCACCGCACACGGCCTTGGAGGCGCGGAAAAGCCGCGCGGCTGAGGCCGGGGCGAGGAGCGTCGTGCGCTGGACGAGCTCGTTGACGTCATGGCACCCGAACCGGCTCGTCATGCGCTCGGCCACATCGCCCGTCGAAGACCGCTCCGCGATCTCGCCGACGGCGTCGATCAGCACGGCATCCACTCGTCGCTGCACCCGCGCCGCGAGCGCCAGAAGTGTGAGCAGACGCTCATCGTCGACACCGCGGAACGGATCGTCGTCGACCAGATCGCGCGCGAGCACATCGAGTGCGTCGAGGCGATCGAGGAGCGGTTGCATACTCACATTCTGGTGACCCCCTCCGACATTCCGGGCGCCGAAACAGTCCAGATGAGCCAATATTTTTGAGCCTGTGGAGAACCCGCTTCAGTGGTAGCTGGGGAGGAGGCGACGACCGCAAGCGGCATCGGGGGGAGGTGGCCGCGAACACGAACACGGGTGTCGCTCGAAGGGATCGGCCCTGCTCTGCCTAGGCTGGCTGAGCCATGATCCGGTTCGAGAACGTCACGAAACGCTACCGAGGCACCGCCCGTCCCGCCCTGAACAGTGTGGATTTCGAGGTGCTGCGCGGCGAGTTCGTGTTCCTCGTCGGCGCTTCGGGCTCGGGCAAGTCCTCGTGTCTCCGCCTCATCCTGCGCGAGGAGACGCCCAGCGACGGCCGCATCATCGTGCTCGGGCACGACCTGCGCACGCTGTCCAACCGCAAGGTGCCGTATTTCCGCCGGCACGTCGGGGCGGTGTTCCAGGACTTCCGCCTGCTGCCCAACAAGACGATCTTCCAGAACGTCGCCTTCACGCTCCAGGTGATCGGCTCATCGCGGGCGTTCATCCAGCAGGCGGTGCCCGAGGTGCTCGCGCTCGTCGGTCTCGAGGGCAAGGAGAAGCGGTTCCCGCACGAGCTGTCGGGTGGAGAGCAGCAGCGCGTCGCGATCGCCCGCGCTCTCGTCAACCGCCCGCAGGTGCTGCTCGCAGACGAGCCCACGGGAAACCTCGACCCCGCGACATCCGTCGACATCATGAAGCTCCTCGCGCGCATCAATGCCGCCGGAACCACCGTCGTCATGGCGACCCACGAGGCGGGCTTCGTCGACCAGATGCAGCGCCGCGTCATCGAGCTGAAGCACGGCGATCTCATCCGTGACGAGCGCCACGGCGGCTACGGCGACACGTCGGGCCTGCCGAGTCTCGCCCCCGAGCCCGAGCGCGGAGCAGCCGCTGTCGCCGCCCTCACCGCTGTGCTCGAACTGCATCGCGAGATCGTCGAGAACGAAGGCGACGGCGAGTCCGAGGTCGCTCCGAGCGAGGTCGCGGCCGCCGTCGCGGAGGAGATCGCGAACGCCGAATCCGCTGTCTTGCTCGATGCCGCGGAGCAGGAGCCCGAAGCGCCTCTGACGAAGCAGCCGCCGCCACCGCGGACGAATCCCATCCCGGTCGTCGAGGCGCTCGAGATGGATGTCTCGGAGCTCGGTCTCGCCGACCGCCTGGGTCTCGGCTCGACCGACGGCGAAGATGAAGTGGGGCCCACGTCGTGAGGGTAGGACTCATCCTCGGCGAGGCGTTCTCAGGCCTGCGCCGCAACGCCTCCATGGTCATCTCGGTCGTGCTCGTCACGTTCGTGTCGCTGACGTTCGTGGGGGCCGCGATCCTCATGCAGATGCAGATCGCCACGATGAAGGACTTCTGGGTCGATCGCGCCCAGGTCTCGATCTACATGTGCAGCGAGCTCTCGACCGCAACCACGTGCACCGAGGGCGCGGCGAGCGAAGAGCAGATCGCCGACGTGCAGGCCAAGCTCGACAGTCCCGCGATTGCCGCGCTCGTCCGCGACACGACGTTCGAGACGCAGCAGGAGGCGTACGAGAACGCCCTCGATCTGTTCCCCGAGGACTACGCGAGCATTCTCACCCCCGAGCAGTTCAATGACTCGTTCTCGGTCAACCTCGTCGATCAGACGAGATCCGACGTGCTCATCGAGGCGTTCGAGGGCACTGACGGCGTCGAGCAGGTGAAGGACGAACTCGAATACCTCGAGCCTCTCTTCTCAGCCCTCACGGTCGCGACCTACATCGCCGTCGGCATCGCCGCGCTCATGCTCATCGCGGCCGTGCTGCTGATCGCCACGACGATCCGGCTCTCCGCCTATGCCCGACGGCGTGAGATCGGCATCATGCGGCTGGTCGGAGCATCCAATCGCTTCATTCAGACCCCCTTCGTGCTCGAAGGCGTGTTCGCGGCGCTCATCGGGTCGATCCTCGCAAGCGGTGCGATCATCGCCGGCGTGCAGTTCGGCGTCAACGGATACCTTCGCGAACGCATCACCTTCGTCACGACGTGGGTCGGGATGCCGGAGGCCTGGACCGTCGTGCCGGTGATCATCGGCATCGGGGTGCTGCTGGCCGCGCTGTCGGCCGGCTTCGCCATCCGGCGCTGGCTGCGCGCGTAGCGCAGGCGTCGGATAGACTGACAGGCTGCCGCGGCCCCGCGGCATCCGATCGAGGAGTCAATCATGCCCAGGGAACGCGGTGAGCAGGTCGTGGCGACCAACCGTAAAGCCCGGCACGAGTACGCCATCGAGAAGACGTACGAGGCGGGGATCGTGCTCACGGGCACCGAGGTCAAGTCGCTCCGTCAGGGGCGTGCGAACCTCAGCGACGGCTACGCGTACATCGACGGGGGAGAGGCGTGGCTGGATGCCGTGCACATCCCCGAGTACTCGCAGGGCCACTGGACCAACCACGCGACGAAGCGCACGCGCAAGCTGCTCCTCCACAAGGACGAGATCATCAAGCTCTCGCACGCCATCTCGGCCGGCGGGTACACGCTCGTTCCGCTGAAGCTGTACTTCTCGGACGGTCGCGCCAAGGTCGAGATCGCGGTCGCGAAGGGCAAGCGCGAGTACGAGAAGCGCCAGACGCTGCGCGAACGCGAGGACAAGCGCGAGGCCGAGCGCGCGATGCGCTCCCGCAACCGCCTGGGCGATTAGCGCGCGCTGAATCGCGCCTCGACGGCTGCCGAGACCACGATGTCTTCGGGCTGGAACTCCATCGCCGGCGTGCCCGCGCTGTCGGCGGCGAACGATGCCTTGGCCATGCGCAGCATGCCCTGGGGAGCGGGCTGTGCGGAGTCGCCGTCGGGTGAGCAGTCCGAGGTCGGCGATCTCGAGCGGCGTGACGTTGCCGAGCCCGATCGCGTTCGCGTACGCCGTCGCGCGGTCGACGGCGACGCGCACGGCCTGCGATGCGACCGCGCCTTCGGTCAGGCGCGCGGAGTCGGACGAGAGGCGCCAGACGAGGTTGTCGATCTGCACGCCGTCGCGCTCGCGAGACCTCGCTCATCCACCACGACAGGGCGGCGATATCGGTGAAGGTCGCCGTGACCTCGACCGAGGCGTAGTGCACGAGGGCGAGCTGCTTGCCCTCGCTGTTCCACGGGCGGTTGGCCCAGAGCGATACGCGCTGACTCGACCAGTCGCTCACACCGCCGGCGAGTCTTGCGGGCTGCGAGGTCGTCTCGCAGAGGAGCCGTGAGCGCCGAGATCTTCTCGACGACCTCTCCGCGCTCGGGTCCCTCGGCGCGGACCGAGAGGTGCACGACGGCTTCTTCGGGGGCGACGCGGGTCTCGTGCTCGCCCCGGACGGTGATGATGACTTCGCTCATGCAGTGAGCCTACGTGTAGGCGGCGACGGTCGTCAGATTGGGTTCAGGATGCCGTCGGCGGGCCGACGACGAAGCGCGTATCGTCCTTGGTCATGGCGTAGATGACCGCATCGCCCGTGAAGAGATATCGGCCTGCCAGCGGCACACGATTCCGGCTGCGAAGATCGGGTCTCCCTCGCTGACGACCGAGTCCCACGAGGTGCCGAAGTCGGCGGACATGATGTTGTCGCACGTGGGCGCAACGGCCTCAGGCGTCGGTGTCGGTGTCGGTGTCGGTGATGCGGTCTGCTCGACCGATGCTGTCGGTACGGGATCGGGCATAGGGGTGTGGTCCGTGAGGAATGGCCCGGGTTGCGGAGTCGTTATAGACTGATGTGCTCGGATGCCTCGGCATCCGATTTGGAAACTCCACAGCGTGACAGCGGCCACTTCGAAAGAAGACCACGGGGATGATCGGTTTCGACATCGCCTGCGAATCTACGAGAAGCGGGCCGAGGATGCAGGGTTATCTCGTAAACGACCTCTGCAAAAACATAATTGCCGATGCAAATCGCAATGAGTTCGCCCTCGCTGCATAAGCGAGCCTGAACTCCGTGAGACCGTAGGCGTTCCCGCTACGGACCCTCGCGTCATCTAGGGGACTTGCTGCGTGACGGCGTCTGGACGTCACGCGGGACTCTTCCCAGGCTGGGCTTGTCGACTTAGGTGTCTGTGACAAATGTCGGAGCCGAGCAGAACGTCTTCACAGACTGCGCCCGGAGAATGCGCAGACATTCAGCGATGGACGGGGGTTCGATTCCCCCCATCTCCACGAACCGCTGTCACGGAACGAAGGCCCGAGAGCCGCGTAATCACGCGGATCTCGGGGCCTTTTCGTTGTCGTGAGTCGGTTGCGGTTTCGCGATCTGCCCACAATTTGCCCACACTTTTCGGGCTTGCCCACGATTCATACCTGACGATCCGCGTCGACGTCGGCGGCGAGAGCACCCTGGTTGAGGCGTGCGGCGACGTCGGCGAGGTCGTCGTCGAACAGATCGGCGTACGCGTCGAGAGTCGTGGCCGCCGACTTGTGGCCGAGCATCCGCTGCACGGCCTTCACCTTCGCACCCGACGAGATCACGAGGCTCGCGGCAGTGTGACGCAGGAACGATGGATCCGTGCGCGCCGCAGTACGCCACCCCATTCATGCGAAGGTCGACCGCTACCGTGGGTGCGGACCCCATCAGCAAAGGTGACGGATGACTGAGGCGCAGCACGTTGAGCTGTACGCATCAGCGAGCGGCGACTTCGAACTCGCGGTTCGCACTGACGGCGATTCGGTGTGGCTCACCCGCGCGCAGCTTGCCGAGCTGTTCGGTCGCGACGTGAAGACCATCGGCAAGCACGTGGCGAACGCTCGACGAGAAGAACTCGAGGGAGTCTCAGTTGTCGCAAAATTTGCGACAACTGCCGCGGACGGCAAGACGCTATCGGGTCGAGCACTACAACCTCGACATGGTCCTGTCCGTCGGATACCGTGTCAAGTCACCCGAAGGAGTGCACTTCCGGCGCTGGGCGAACGACGTTCTCAAGCGCTACGTGCTCCAAGGCGTTGCGATCAACCAACGTCGGCTCGAACAACTCGGAACGATCGCTTATCGACGACATCCGCCGACGTTTCCCCGAAGACAATCTCTTCGGAGGCGAGCGCGGTGAAGCGCGCGCGGCGAAGCGCTGCGCGGCGTAGTCGCAACGCTCTACCAGGGATTCGGGGGCGTCGAGCTCTACCCGACGGTTGAGGACAAGGCCGCGAATCTGCTGTACCTCGTCGTCAAGGATCACCCGCTCACGGACGGGAACAAGCGCAGCGTCGCGGCCCTGTTCGTCCACTTCCTCGCCCGAAACGGCGTGCTCGATGACGAGCGCGGAGTCGCGCGGATCTCCAACAACGCTCTCGCGGCGGTCACCCTGATGGTCGCGATGAGTGACCCGAAGGAGAAGGACCTGATGATCGCCCTCCTCGTCAGCATGCTGACTGGCGAAGCGTAGTTCGCGCGCGCGGCGCCGACACCGCAGCAGACTCCGGGGCCCAGGCCAGGGGTCATCGATCGGACGCTGACCGCCGTGGGCTCGCATGGTCTCACCCGGTGTTGTTCATGAGCACGAGGTTGAGGGAGGCCATGCGGACCACCCGTCGGGTGCGTTTCGGAGGAGGGGCTTAGCCGCTTTGACGCGCGCCGCAGGGATGTCGTGCGCGCGAGACCGGCCACCACGTCCACCCCCGTCGGGATAGCTGAAGCTGTGCTCTACCCAAGGCCGGACGCCGTGGGTGATGCTCTCGCGATAGTGCCCGGTGACGACGGCGAGCACTTGTCGTTCGAGGTCGTCGGCTTCCCCTTCCCAGTTCGAGTCGCAGGCGTCGCAACCGCAGACCGGGTATTGAAAGTCGTTGAGAAGCCCGGCGTGCACGTAAATCCCCGGGTACGCGGTGAAGACCATCGTCAGGGGTGCGGAGGCCGGGTCCTTCGGTCGGATCCGCACGGCGCGCACCACGTCGTGATACGCGGGGCGAAGCAGATCCGCCGCCGTCGCCAGGCCTTCATCGACTTCGACGTCGTAGGTTGCAGCGACGTGCGCAATGAGGGCATCCGCGACGGCGTGGAGCGGCGCGAACCTCTCGGGGTGTGTTTCCACCGAGTAGGTGTCCTCCGGGGGCGACCCGCCCCACCGGTTCCCGTAGTCGATGACCTCGCCCTCGGCGTCGCGGAACACCGGCCCATCGATCGAGGGCCGCACGTAGGAACTCACCCCGTCATCCTGCCGCACCTCGTGCGCAACCGGGGCGACGTCCGCCGTTAGGGCCATCGGAGTCAACGCTCGCGGCCGAGTCTCGTTCTACGGCGCCTGTCCCAACCCAGAGTCGATCGCGAGCGTGGACACCTGGCAGAAGAGGACCGCTCAGTAATCGGATGCCGTGGTCCTCCCTAGCCGTGCGCACCGGCCGCAGCCGCCAGGCGTCGAGCAAACGAGCCGCCCTCGCGGACGACGCATAGAAGCGAAATCTTGCGCGGCTACCCTTGTTCAGCCGCCGCCGGGGCGGGTGCAGTCGCCAATTCGTCGTCTTGGGAGGACAGGGCTGCCGATGGCAGGTCGCTGCGAAGAGCCTCGTCGACGACGACTTCATCTGGCTTGCGGAGGCGCGGCGGAGCGGCAGCCCAGTCCTTGAGCTGCTGGCCGATGAGGTCGTAGGAGGTGAACATGCAGTCGATGACCGAGTCGATGAAGCCCGAGCGCCCGGATAGGCGGTTCGCGCCCATCTTTCCCAGGTACGTGATCGTGAACGACTTGATCTCTTTCGCCGGGTCGGCGATCAAGATGGCGGGATTCTCGCGAACGGTTCGTAGGAGCTCCGCATTGCCACCTCGTTGACGAGCCGCGAACGCCTCAATGCGCACCGTGTCGGGTGCGTCCTTCAGCTGGCGGAGGAGCCAGTTGATTCGCGTGGTCGGCCGCCCGTCAGCAGGTGCACTTACGGTGAACGACCCAGTCACCTGGGCGGCCCGGACGTCGACGGTGAGCGTGAGCGGCGAGACCGTGTTCGGAATCCGGATCGCCCCGTGCATCTTTCCTTCGCTCACCAGCATCTCCATCAAGGACGCGATCCGAAGCGCGGGAGTCGCAACCTCTGTCTTCGAGAGCACCTGGGTGACATCCGCTCCGAGCCGCTGGCCGAGCTTGAGCGTGCCGTATCGGAGGAGGGCGTCGAAGCGCCCGGCGATCTGCGCGGCATCCTTATCCGACTTTCGCAACGTCCCTGTCGCTACGGCATCCCGAACGGGAACCCAGCTCGGTCCCATGTCGGTGAACTCGACTGCGCCCGACTTCGGGTGCTCGAGGTAGCGGATCAATTCGCCGAGGATCCATGCCTGGTCGGGGTCTGCCACGCCGCGGAACTCCTTCTGCATGACCGCCGCGGCGAGCACCTCCGTCCACGAAAGGTGATGGATGGAGACCGACTTGAGCTTGCGCTTGTCGACGGCAGTCGGGTGAGTGCCCGCCGAGGGGGATATCTCGTTGGAGATGGTCAGCAACGCGTCGAACTTGTGCTCGCGGGCCACGTCGAGATAGTTCTCGAGCTGCTCGCGCTGCAAGTCGTTCGCTCCGGTCTTCACCTCGAGCAGAGCCGTCCACGTCTTGGATCCTCGCTTGACTCGAATCAGTCCGTCCGGAAACACCTTCTTGTCACCGAGGAGGAAGGGCACCTCGATGTACGTCTCCATCGCTCCGGCGGGGGCGCCCATTTTGCTGGTGATTGCTCGTCCGTACTCCTTAACCGAGCTCATCACCGCCAGAAGTGCGGACGTCGCCCGTCGCTCCTGCTCCTCGGCACCGTTGATCCCTGACGTCGGGATCAGACGCGCTGCATTCCAGGGCTTCTCTTCTGCCATCTCGACTCCATCATCGTGAGACTTTCTCGAACGCTAGCGGCAAATGGTGCTCGCCTACGGGATCTCGCGGGGTGCACTGCTACGTTCAGCGACGTGACAGGGGAACTGATGCCCGACGACAAGCCCATGAAGCTGAGTTACGCGGGGACCTGCAGGTTGTGCGGCATGGAGCTTGCAGCGGGCACCCCTGCGATCTACGAGCGCGCATCCCGGACAGTTCGATGTGCTTGTGGCTTGCGATGTGCGAACTTGTTGCGCGCCAGCGAAATGAACCGATTAACTGGCTAAATGCATGCACATGAGTACATCCGCACGGCTCGTGAAGTGCGCCCCGCCCGCCGGCGCGGGTGGAGTGCGGTCGTCCTGCTCGCGGTAGCCGCCGTCATCACAGCGTGCAGCGAGGCCGCGCCGAGCGACCCGACGGACTGGAGCACCCAGGCCGATGAGATGAGCCCGATTCTGATCGAGGCGCTCACGCCCGATCCGATCCCCGTGCGCGGGTCGGACGAGCGGTTCCACGCGGCCTACGAACTCACGGTGCTGAACTTCGCCCCGCGGCCCGCGACGATCACCGAAGTGCAGATCCTCGCCCCCGACGGCACGGTGCTCAGCACGCTGTCGCAGCAGGAGGTCGCCGAACGGACCATGGTCGTCGCCGACTACGCGCCGCCCGCAGACGGGGGCATCAGCATCCCGTCCGGAAAGACGGCGCTCCTCGTGCTCGAAGTCACCGCCGATGACCGCGCGAGCCTTCCCGCATCCGTCTCGCATCAGATCTCGGCCTCGTACGGCGCCGCCGAGACCGGGGGAGGCAAGATCGCTGAGCTCTGGCCCGACACGGCGTCGCAGCGCGGCGGCGAGGTGACGATCTCGACGGACGAGCCTGTCGTGATCGGCTCGCCGCTGAGCGGGTCGGGGTGGCTCGTCTCGGCCGCGTGCTGCACGCTCAACGTCCACCGCAACGTCCTGCTTCCGGTCGGCGGAAGGATCAACGGCGGCGAGCGTTACGCCCTCGACCTCAGCCAGGTGGACGTCGAGGGGATCCGCGAGAACGGCTTCACCCAGGAGTCGGTCGTACACGGGGATCCCGCCGTGAACGAGGACTATCGGGCGTACGGGGCGTCGGTGCTCGCTGTCGCTGACGCGACCGTCGTCTTCGTCGAGAAGGAGGTGCCCGATACGGTCGCAGGCACACTGCCCATCGGCCCCGGCTTCACGCTCGGGAACCTCGGCGGCAACGTCGTCGTGCTCGAGCTCGCCCCCGACCTCTTCGCCGTCTACTACCACCTCGCGCCGGGCTCACCGTCGGTGAAGGTGGGGGATCGAGTGTCGAAAGGCCAGGAGATCGCTCTCCTCGGCAACTCCGGCAACACCTCGGCCGCGCACCTGCACTTTCAAGTGAGCCGCACGCCGCTGATCTTCTCGTCCGACAGTGTTCCGTACGAGATCGAGGAGTTCACTCTCGTCGGGGGGATCTCGGACGAGACGGGAGAGCTGATCGAGGCGCCGGGCTCGGGAGCGCGCAAGAACGCACTGCCGCTCGCGCTCGACGTCATCGACTTCCCCTAGCCCGAGGGCATGACCCGTTCGCGCGAACGGATCGAGCGCAGATGCTGCTCCAGCTCGTCCACCTGCGCGAGCACACCTCTCACGTGCCGCACGAGGTCAGCTGCCTCGGGTGTCGGCCTGATGCCACGGCCATCGGGCACGAAAAGCTCCAGGCCGAGCCGCCGCTGGAGCACCGCCATCTGCCTCGACACGGCCGCCGCACTATATCGGCGCTCGCGCGCAGCGGCCACGACCGATCCGCAGTCGTAGACAGCGACCAGGGTCCTCAAGACCTTGAAATCGTCCATGTGGACCTCCGCGCCGATGGATGCCGCATCGCACGCCCCGACGTGTCCACGGACGTCGGGTCGCCCGTGGACACGTCGGGACGCGACATCCTCAGCTCTCGTTGACTTTCGGGAGGATCTCTTCGGTGAGCCGCTTGAGGTCGTCCATCGTCTTGGACGTCGGCACATCGCGGAATGGCGGCCACAGCAGCGGCATGGTCATGCCGGCGTCGCGGTAGCGCTTGAGCATGTCTTCGATCTGCTGCGCGTTGCCGGCGAGGAGGTTGGTGACCTTGCCGGCCGGGGTCTGATCCATGGGCTCATCGGTGATGACGAACCAGATCATGCTGCACATCTCGAATCCGTCGGGGAACCCGTGACCCATCTCGTTGAGCTCGCGCTCCATCTCGCCCTTCCAGCGGACGATGTCTTCGGGGGAGTCCTGGATGCCGATCCACCCCTGCAGTCCGTACTTCGCGATCCGTCGCGCGGACCGCAGGGGGTCCTTGAGACCGGAGAAGAAGATCGGGGGCCCGGGCTTCTGGAGCGGCTTGTGACCGAACCCGCTGAGCTCGAAGTCGGCGAACTCGCCGTGGTACTCGAACAGGTCGTTGCTCCAGATGCCCTGCATGATCTCGATCGTCTCGCGCACGTGTGCGTGGCGTCGGGGGAAGAGGTGGCTCGCGCTCGCGGCGGCGAACTCCTCCGGCATCCACCCCGATCCGACGCCGACGTTGAGGCGCCCGCCCGACAGGTGGTCCTGCGTCGCGAGCTCGGCGGCGAGCACCCCGGGGAGCGGTAGGGGGTGTCGATGATGCTCATGCCGATGCGGAGTTTCGTCGTCTTTGCCGCGAGCCACGGGATGAGCGGCATCCCCTGGAACCACTTGCCCCGCGATATGACGGGCAGGCTCTTGGGCAGGCCGTCCATCATGCCGAACGAGTACGCCATCTCGGCGTGGTCCGAGGCCTCGGGCACGATGATGCGGTCGAGCGTCCAGACCGAGTCGAAGTCGAGGTCTTCGGCGAGCGCGGTGAGGTCTTCGAGTTCTTTGACGGATACGTCGTCTCGGAAATTGGGCAGATAGAGGGCGAGTTTCATCAGAGTCCTCCGAGACGTCGTTGTCGGGTGGGTCCGCATCGCGGCACTGCCTCTCATGGTGCTCGCGGCCCCACAACGCCGGCTCAATCGATTCTCAACAATTCATCAACCGGCACGGACAGATTGCGCGCCTCTGGCTCTCGCACGGCATCATGGGGCCGACAGTCCCTCAACGAGGAGTTGCGATGACCGACGTCCTGTGGAGCCCCGAGCCGGCGCGAATCGCGACCTCGAATCTTCGTGCGTATCTCGACTGGCTCGAGGAGCGAGAACAGCGGGCCTTCCCGAGCCATGACGCGTTCTGGGAATGGTCGATCGCCGACATCGACAGGTTCTGGCTCTCGGTCATCGACTACTACGACGTCGTCTTCACCGAGCCGTGGGAGCGCGTGCGCACGCAGAGCCCGATGCCGCAGACGCGCTGGTTCCCCGGCGGCACCCTCAACTGGGCCGAGCACATGCTCCGCAAGGGTGAGGACGACGCCCCCGCAGTGCTGTGCTTCACGGAAGGCGCTGCACCCGAGCGGGCGATCACGTGGGGCGAGCTCCGTCGAGCCGTGAGCGCCGCGGCGGGATGGCTCCGCCGGGCGGGTGTGCAGCCCGGCGACCGCGTCGCGGCCTACCTGCCGAACACCGAGCACGCCGTCATCGGCTGTCTCGCCGCGGCTTCGGTCGGGGCCGTGTGGACGTGCTGCTCGCCCGACTTCGGCGCCGACGGCACGATCGGCCGGCTGGCGCAGCTCTCGCCCGTCGTGCTGATCGCAGCGGACGGGTATCGCTGGAACGGCAAGGAGATCGACCGTCGGGATGTCGTGGATCAGCTGATCAACGGGCTCCCGACCGTGCAGCACGTGGTGCACGTGTCGAACATCCTCGATGAGGACGCTCCCGACGGCCGCACCCCCTGGTCCGATCTGCTGGCGGTGGATGAAGCTCCGCGCTTCGAGCCGGTGGAGTTCTCGCATCCCCTTTGGGTGCTCTTCACCTCGGGCACGACCGGCCTGCCGAAGGGACTCGTTCACGGGCACGGCGGCATGACGCTGCAGGGGCTCATGTGGTCGGGGCTGTACGGAGAGCTGCGCGAGGCCGATCGCATGTTCACGTACACGTCCACAGGGTGGGCGCTGTGGAACATCCAGCTCGGCGCGATGCTGCAGGGCGCCGCGATCGTGCTGTACGAAGGCGCACCCAACTTCCCGCCGGGGTCGGTGTGGGACGTCACGGCGCGCTCGCGCGCGAACGCCTTGCTCACGGGGGCGGCCGTCATCATGGCCACCGCCAACGCCGGCGTCGACCCGAAAGCGGAGTACGACCTGAGCCGGTTGCGCACGGTCATGGTCAGCGGATCGTCGCTCCCGCCGGCCGGCTACCACTGGATCATGGAGCACGTCAGCTCGGACGTCCGCATCGACTCCACGAGCGGCGGCACCGACATCTCGGGCTCGTTCGTCGGCGCGAACGAATACGCGTCGGTGCGGGCAGGACGCATCGCAGGCAAGGTCGCCGGCGTGGACAGCGCCGCGTGGAACGACGAGGGTGAGCCGGTCATCGACGAGGTCGGCGACCTCGTGATCCTGCAGCCCATGCCCTCCATGCCCGTGCATCTGTGGAACGACCCGGCTTTCGAGCGATACACCGACGCCTACTTCGACACCTGGCCCGGGGTCTGGCGGCATGGCGATTGGGTGACGATGCACGCCGACGGCAGCGTCACGATCCACGGACGCTCGGATTCCACCCTCAACCGTCAGGGCGTGCGGCTCGGCAGCAGTGACTTCTACGACGTGCTCGAAGCCATGCCCGAGATCGCCGAGTCGCTCGTCATCGGAGTGGACCTGCCAGACGACGAGTACTGGCTCGGGCTTTTCGTCGTGACGGCGAACGGCGCCGAGCTCGACGACGACCTGCGGCGCACGATCGAGAGCACGCTGCGCACACGACTGTCGCCTCGCCACGTCCCCGACGAGATCGTCAGCGCACCCGGCATCCCGCACACCCTCACCGGCAAGCGCCTCGAAGTGCCCATCAAGCGCCTGATGGCGGGGCAGCCGCTCGAGAAGGCCGCCAATCTCGCGTCGGTCGATTCGCCCGAGAACCTGCTCTGGTTCGCAGAATTCGCCTCTGACTGGCGGCAGCGGCGCGGCTAGGGTGTTGTGCACCGGGCGACGACGCCGTCGCGCGGTGGGTGAGGAGACGCACCGATGGAGTCAGCCCGACGCGTGAGCGTGCTCGTCGTGGACGACGACACGCGTGCGCGGACGGTCGTCAGCTGGCAGCTCGAGGAGGACGGCTACCTCGTCTCGGAGTCGGGGGACGGCGCCGATGCCCTCGCGCAGATCGCGCGCAAGCGGCCCGACGTGGTCGTCCTCGATCTGACCCTGCCGGGTCTCAGCGGCCTCGACGTGCTGCGTCGCGTGCGAGCGGCTGAGAACGCCGCGCAGCGGCTGCCCGTCATCGTGCTGTCGGGACGCAGCAGCGAGACGGACCGGATCGTCGGACTGGATCTCGGTGCCGACGACTACCTCGTGAAGCCGTTCTCACCCGCGGAGCTCGCCGCCCGCGTCCGCTCGCTCCTGCGCCGCGCGAGCCGTGATCCCGAACGGGACCAGCCCGACCGGGGTCTGTGGATCGACGAGTCCAGTCGCAGGGCGAGCCTCAACGGCCGACCTCTCGAGTTCACAGCGAAGGAGTTCGATCTGCTGATGTTCCTCGACCGGCACCGGGGGCAGGTCTTCACACGCGCCCAACTGCTCGACCGTGTCTGGGGGAGCGGTCACGGCTGGCAGAGCGAAGCCACCGTGACCGAGCACATCCACCGCCTGCGCAAGAAGATCGAACCCCGGGGCGCGGGCCACGGCCACGTCTTGAAGACCGTGCGGGGCGTGGGCTACCGCCTGGAGGCGACCGATGCGCCTCAGTGACCCGCCGCTGGCGAGCATCCCGTTCGACCTCGATCACGTCGACAGCCTGGCGCTGCTGACCCACCAGACCTCGGTGCTCGAGCGGATCTCGGCGGGCGCGCCACTCGTCGACGTCCTGACGTGCGTCGTCGCCGCGCTCGAGGATCTCATCGACGGCAGCCGGTGCTCCATCCTGCTGCTCGATCCGGTCGAAGAGACCCTGCGCCTCGGCGCTGCGCCGTCGCTTCATCCGGATTACTCGGCTCAGATCGACGGGCTCAAGATCGGCGCCGAGGCCGGATCGTGCGGGTCGGCGGCATATCTCGGGATGCCGGTGATCGCGCGCGACATCCGGGTCGACGCGAGATGGGCGCAGTTCCGCGGTCTCGCAGAGCCTTTCGGCCTGCGCTCATGCTGGTCGAGTCCGATCGTCGGGCAAACGGGAACGCTCGGCACCTTCGCTGTCTACCACGACGAGCCGCATGACCCGCCGGAGCGCGAGAAGCGGCTCGTTGCGAGGTTCACGCATCTGGCCTCGATCGCGATCGACCACGCGCGCCTCTTCGGCGAGCTGGCCGAGAGCGAGGAACGTTTCCGCCGTGCGTTCGAGGACAACGCCGTGGGAATGGCCCTCGTGCGGGCGGACGGGCGGATCGCGCGGGTGAACCATGCGCTGCGCACCACGTTCGGCTTCGACGAGAGCCAGCTCGTGGGGAGGGTCTTCGACGACCTCGTCGTGCCGGGCCCGCGCGCGGGCAGTCGCCTGCAGGAGCTCTGGCAGGGCGGCGACGGCAGCGTTCACTACGAAGCGACCGGCCGCAATGCGCGAGGGCGCTCGATCGACCTGGCCGTCGCGGCGTCGACCGTGCATGGAGCGGACGGCAGCCCCGTCTACCTGAGCGTGAATCTGATCGACATCACGCAGCGCAACGCCGCGGAGCGCGAGCGCCGTGCACGGCGCGAAGCCGAGGTCGGGCGCGCGGCCGCCGAGTCGGCGAGTCAGGCGAAGTCGGAGTTCGTCGCGACGCTGAACCATGAGCTGCGCACGCCGCTGCAGGCGATCCTCGGATTCACGGAGCTGCTGCGCACGATCGATCTGTCGCCGCAGCGGCAGGAGCTCGCGCTCGAGCACATCGGCACCGCCGCGTCCCACGTGCTCCTCATGGTCGATGACCTGCTCGACATCTCGCGGATCGAGGCCGATGCGCTGGCCCTTGACATGGAGATGCTCGAGCTCCGCGCACTGCACGGGGAGGTGCTTGCGATTCTCGGACCGCTCGCCGCCGACCACGACGTCGAGATGCGCGCCGAGGGGGCGGAGTGCTGGGTCGTCGCCGATCGTCGACGTCTTCGCCAGGTCCTCATCAACGTGGTCGGCAACGCGATCCGCTACAACCGCCCGGGCGGTTGGGTCACGGTCACGACCTCCCTCGCCGATGGGGGAGCCACGGCGGTCACGACCGTCCGGGACTCGGGCCGCGGCATCCCGTCTGACATGCTCCATCGTCTCTTCACCCCGTTCGACCGCCTCGGTGCCGACCCGACGGAACCGGGTGCCGGGCTCGGTCTGGTCGTCGCCCGCTCACTGACCGAGGCGATGGCGGGCAGGGTCGCCGTCCACAGTGCGCCGGGCATCGGCACGACGTTCGAGCTGCGGCTGCCGCGCGTGGAGGGGGAGGCGCCGTGAGAGGTCGTCCATGCGTCTGACCCCTGCCGAGGCGCGCAGACGCTTCAGCCTCGAGCGCGTCGCCCGCCTGGCGACCGTATCGGCCGACGGCACGCCACACCTCGTGCCCGTGACCTTCGCGGTCTGGGGAGACCGGATCGTGTTCGTCGTCGACGACAAGCCCAAGAGCACGAGAGAGCTCCAGCGTCTCGCGAACATCCACGCGAACCCCGCCGTCAGCGTCCTCGCCGATTCCTACGACGACGACTGGACCCGCCTGTGGTGGGCCCGCGCCGACGGCACCGCCGCAATTGCGGAGGGGGTGGATGCTGCGACCGCCATCGATGCACTCGCGGCCCGCTATCCCGCCTATGTCGCGCGCCGCCCGCTGGGTCCGGTCGTGTCGATCGATGTGCGTAGATGGTCGGGATGGGCCTGGACGGCGCCCGCGGACTCTCAGGCCCCGCCTGCCCTTGCAGACGGGTAGAGCGCCCGGTCAGGGACAGACGCGGACGAAGCGGCCCTCGAAACCGATGACGTCACCGAGCTGCAGTTGCCGTCCGCGGCGGCGGTCGACCTCGCCGTTCACCGTCACGAAGCCGTCGATGATGGCTTCTTTCACGTCGCCGCCGGAGTCGAGGAGGCCTGCGTACTTCAGGAACTGGCCGAGGCGGATGCCGTCGCCGCCGATCGAGATGTCGTCGATCCGGGGCGGGTTCGTCATCCCGAAATGCTAACCGACGCGCGACGCGCTGCCCGCCGCCGAGCGTCGAGGCGGGCGGCTTCGTCCGTCGCGTCGCGCGCCGATCACGACCAGAGCGCCTCGATCGGGATCTCGTGCCCGGAGACATTCTGCGCCGCGCGGTGGCCGGAGAGCATCGCCGCCGTCACGGTGGCGGGGTCCTCTGTCCACGTCGCCTCGCCCGCGATGTGCAGGACTCCGCCGATCGGCGTCGCGAGCACATCGTGGTCGTCGGTCACTGAGCCGAGCTGCATGTAGGCGTACGACCCGTGCGCGAACGGGTCATCCTGCCAATCGGTGATGTCGACGTGCGTCGGCTCCCCGACGCGGTCTCCGTAAAGGCGACGCAGCTGTTCGAGGACCGAGTCGACGACCTGCCGCCGGTCCCACTCCCGGGTCTCGATCGCCGCCGGCCCGGCCGCGAAGGTCAGGAGCGTCGGCGGGCCGTGCAGCGCGGTGAGGTCGTACCAGGAGTGCCACCACACGCCCTCGGGGCCCTGCTGGCGGATCGCGTAGACGCCGTCATCCCAGAACTTCGTGTCGAATCGCAGGAACACCTTCTCGAAGGCGTTCATCGTGAGGCGGCCGAGGGCTTGGGCATTGGGCTCCGGCAGCGGAGGATCGATGCGGAACTCGTCCGACCGCAGCACGCCGACGGGCACCGTCACGATGGCGTCGCGGGCGGAGAACTCGCCGTGCCCGGTCGTCGAGACGACGACGCCTTCGGCGGACCAGGTGACCTGCGACACGACATGCTCGAGCCGCACATCGAGGCCTTCAGCCAGGTGGGTGGGCAGTCGGCCGTAGCCGTCGGGGAAGACGACCTCGTCGCCGTCGACGACGTCGTCGTCGAGGCCGTGCGCCGCGAGGTCCTCGATTCGCGCGCCGTACTGCTCCTCGGAACGGTGCTGCATGTATTCCCGCACGCGCTCGGCGCGTTCGGCATCCCATCCCTGCGCGGCGATGGCCTCATCGGTCACGTCGAGGTACGAGGCATCCCGAGACGAATCGGCCACGACGCCGAGCAGTGCCTCATCGACGGTGTGGATGTCGTCGATGAAGCCCTGAGCGACATCGTCGGGCAGCCGCGTGCCATCGGGGCCGTAGTACGCGATGGGGCGGCTATCGGGTTGGTAGCCGCCGACCGTGAACTCGATCATGCGCATGCCGAAGGCCTGAGCCGCCGCATGGACGGGGGAGTCGTTGATGCCGTGAATCCAGGATGCTCCGAGGTCGGTCGCGATCCCGGCGGTGCGATCGGTGTAGACGCGTCCGCCGATGCGGTCGCGAGCCTCGAGGACGACGACCCTTCGTCCCGTCCTCGCGAGCAGTCGAGCCGCCGTCAGGCCGGAGACCCCGCCGCCCACCACGATCGTGTCGGAACTCTCCATCGTCGAACCTCCGTGACCGACGTTAGCGCTCGTGCGCAGCCGCCGGGTCGGCGCGCGACGTGAGCCGATGGGGACTCACCGCTTCTTGCCGACGCCGCCCGTGGTCAGCAGATCGCGCAGACGCGTGCGGTACATGGCGACCTGCGCGAAGTCCAGATGGATGCGGTCGCCCACCTGGTACGACATGCACCCCACCTTGACGAGCCGCGTATGGCTCTGCTCGTCGAGGGTCGTCTGCCCGTGCACGATCAGGTTGCGCACGACATCGACTTCGACGGCTCCCGTGAGGCCGTCCGGCACATCCGACCACGTGCGCTCGGCTCCGAGGAGCAGGCGTGTGCCCCAGTCCTCGACTCCCGAGGTGTGGCGCGCGTCGAGCCGCAGATGCGTGAGCGCCTCGGCCTCGGCGAGGGCGTACGACAGCACGAACGTCGCCGCCAGGATGGTGTCCTCGTCGCCCAGAGCCTCGACGTGCTCAGCCAGCCTGACAGTCAGCTTGCTGTCGTGCGCGGCCGCCTTGAGCTTCAGCTGCGACGTGTTCGTGACGTCGAGGTCCTGCCACAAGGACCTCTCGCGCTCGATCGCGATGCGCGTGCTTATGAGTGACTTCGTGAGCGCTCCCCAGCGCACCCAGATGTCCGACAATCGTTTCTCCCCAGATCCGCGATGCTTTCAGTAGGCGAGAAGCCTACCTCGGGCTGTCTGGACCTGCGCCGAGCCTGTGGAAATCTGCCGTCATGCATCCCCCTCCTCGTCATGGGGAGGTGTCATGAACCACTCGACGAACTTCTCGGCCCGACCGTCGTCGGCGAAGTGCACCTCCCAGAGGTTCGAGTACGACGCATGCCCCGGGTAGTCGACGTGGCCCCTGATGATGCCGAGCCGATCGTTCTCGATGAGCACCTCGAATCCGTACTCCGGAACCGTCGGCTCGTCGCTCCACATCGCGATGATGGCCTCGATGCCGCGCACGGGGTCGGGGTCATCTGGTCGGAACCAGTACTCGGCGTCGTCGGTGAAGATCGCACGCACATCGGCGGGATCGTTCGTCTTCCAGGCCCGAAGGTAACCGTCGAGCCACTTGTTCGTCTGCGACATGCCTCGTGTCTACCCCCGGGGTCGGACACGCGAACGTGGATTAGCTCTTGGGCCAGTCGATGAGGATGAGTCCCTGCTTCGTATCGGCGAGCTTCACGGCGCCGGCGACGAAGAGGTACGTCATGCCGTAGCCGTTCTCATCGGTCGCGATCGTCGTCTCGGGATTCTCGGTGATGTAGACGCCCTCGGCGGAATCCTCGCGGATCCAACCCTGGTTCACGAGCGAATCCTGCGCGGCCGCCGCGTCGCCGGAATCGATGGGGGCCCAGCCGAACAGCTGCAGGTGGTCGCCCGCGGGTCCGTCGTAGTCGGCCCACACGCACTGCAGTCCCTCAGTGATCTCGAGGTCGCCGAGGTAGAAGGGCGCGGCGTTGGCGGTCCACCCGACGGACGCGAAGTCGGCGACGGTCGACGCGGGGATGATCGTCTCGCAGGTCGGATCGTCCGCTTCGGCCGCGGCTGTCTCGGTGGGCTCGGGCGTCGGGGCTGAGGGCGCAGTCGTGGGGGTCGGGGTGGCGCTGGACTCGGGATCGGGCGCGCTGGACGAGCAGGCGGTCGCGAGAAGCGCCGTCGCGGCGAGGACGAGTGCAGCGCCGAGGCGGGTGACGGGGAGAGTCATCGAGAAGGCTCCGTGGGATAGGGGAGGAGTCAGGACGTGTGAAGCAGATCGAGGAAGGGCTGGTGCAGGATGCGGTTCGTCGCGAGCGAGGAACGCTCGGTGAGGGAGTCCGCGCCGGAGAACGCGGTGAAGCGTCCACCGGCCTCGGTGACGATGGGGATGAGCGCGGCGATGTCGTACTCCTTGACGCCGAACTCCGCGACGAGTTCGAGCCGGCCCTCGGCCAGCAGCATGTACGGCCACGCGTCGCCGTAGCCGCGGTCGCGCCAGACGGCGCTCGTCAGGCGGTCCAGTGCGTCGAGCTCGCCGGCATCCCGCCACTGCTCGATGCTCTGGAAGCTCACGCTCGCCCGCTCGACGCTGTCGACGCTCGAGACCGAGATTCGCTTGGGCTCCGATGCTGTGTTGGTCCACGCGCCCAGGCCTGACGCCGCCCACCAGCGCCGTCCGATCGCCGGCTGGCTCACGACGCCGACGCGGGGCACGCCGTCGATCGCAAGGGCGATGAGGGTCGTCCACATCGGGATGCCCTTGAGGTAGTTGTGGGTGCCGTCGATCGGGTCGATGATCCACTGCCGGTCGGACTCGCCCGAGGTGCCGTACTCCTCGCCGAGCACGCTGTCGGTGGGACGCTCGGCGGCGAGGATGGCGCGGATCGCCCTCTCGGTCGCGAGATCGGCATCGGTCACGAACGTCGCATCGGGCTTGGCCTGCACGTCGAGATCTGCCGAGTCGAAGCGTGGCATGGATGCCGCGTCCGCCGCGTCGGCGAGCTGCAGAGCGAGCTCGAGGTCGGTGCGCAGGTCTCCCGCGAACGGCGCGTCGAACGACGGGGTGAAGGCGGGGGAGGTCACGTCTCCAGGATACGGGCGAGAGGGGCCTCGATTTCCGCGTGACCGCATCGTGATGGTAACGTTTGTCCTCGGTTCGCCTCGTGCGGATCATCCGCACCTCTAGCTCAATCGGCAGAGCAACTGACTCTTAATCAGTGGGTTCTGGGTTCAAGTCCCAGGGGGTGCACCACCAAGAAGCCCGGTATCTCGCAGCAGTGCGAGAGGCCGGGCTTCTGCCGTTGACGGGGCCGCTACGCCAGACGGTGCCCTACCGCGAGAACGTCACGTGGATCGTGCCGCTCTCGGACACTTCCGTCGTCACGCGGTGCGTGTGCTCGAGTCCGCGCAGGTCGTGCCAGACCCGGTTGCCGCGGTCGAGCACGATCGGCGCGATCGCGACGTGCAGGTCGTCGACAAGACCTGCACGCAGGAACGCCTGTGCCGTCCGGATCCCGCCTCCGACGCGGACGTCGAGCCGGCCCGCCGCGCCCGTCGCCTCGGCGAGGACGTCCTCGAGCGCGCCGGAGCGGAAGTGGAAGATCGTCCCGTTGGGCATCGTGATGGGTGCCCGCGGCGCCGTCCCCGTGAGGACGAAGACGGGAAAGCCGAACGGAGGCTCGTCACCCCACCAGCCCCGCCACTCCGGGTCGTCAGGGTTCGCATGCAGCCCGAACATCGCAGCCCCCATGATCTCAGCGCCCACCCCCGTGAAGAACGCGGAGGCGTACGCCTCGTCGACCCCCGTGGTGCCCGCGCCCGACGTGTCGACGAACACCCTCTCGCGGAATGTGCGGGTGGCCGCGTACGCGGCGGTCAGCGGACCCCAGTCCTCGCCCATGGGATTGTCACCGCCGGGTTCGGGTGCGGCCGTGTAGCCGTCGAGGGATGAGAACAGGTCGACGCGCACGCGGGTCATGTCAGTGCTCCAGGCATGCATACGACGATCGTGAGTGCGCGGCAAGCCGTCAAGGGTCAGGCGGCGATCGGTCTTGTCGGTGTCGGGACCCGTGGGCAGACTGACGAGCGAGGCGAGGAGGCCGTGATGGCGGACGAACAGAGGGCGGCGCACGTGATCCGGCCGCTCACGCCCGAGACGTATCCCGGCCTGGCTGGCGCTCGCCGCAGAAGCACAACGGCGTGTGGGGCGGCTGCTACTGCACGTACTTCCACGACGACACCGAGACGACCACGCGGGCGAGACTACGGCGATCCCGAGTTCAAGCTGCGGCTCGTCGAAGAGGGCATCGCGCACGCCGCGCTCGTCTTCGACGGCGACCATGCGATCGCGTGGTGCGAGTACGGCAGTCCCGAAGAGCTGCCGCGCATCTACCACCGCAAGCAGTACGACGCGGGCGAGGCGAATCCGGCGCCGTGGCGCATCACGTGCTTCTTCGTCGACCGCGACCACCGGCGGTCGGGCGTCGCGCGCGAGGCTCTCGAGGGCGCGCTCGACCTCATCGCGCAGGCCGGGCGGCGGCGAGGTCGTCTCGTTCCCCAACGAGCTTCGCGCCCGGCAAGAGGACCTCGTCGTCGTTCCTCCACAACGGCACACGCGCCATGTTCGAGAAGGCCGGCTTCACGTTCGAGCGGCACATCGGCAAGAGCAAGACCGTCATGCGCAAGACGATCGCGCCCGGGATCGTCGCCTGACGGCCTGCCTGGCCAGCAGGATCAGCGTCGGATGCAACGCGTCAGTTCAGGGGAGGGCTGACCATCCAGATGATCTCGGCCGACTCTGTGCCGTTGTTCGCGATGCCGTGCGGCGCTTTGCTGAGGAACTCGATGCTGTCGCCGCTGGTGAGTTCGAAGACCTCATCATCGACCGTGACCTCGACGGTGCCGGAGAGGCAGATCACGAGTTCTTGGCTGTTTCCGATCGCGAAAAGGCCGTCACCCGACGATCCGCCCGGCTCGAAGGTGCACGCGTAGGCCTCGAAGTTGCGCATGGGGGGCTTCGTGATCACGTACTTCACGACACCGTGCTCGCTCGCGATCCGCGTCCGGTCCATCCGTCGTACGACACCGCGATGGTTGTCGGGGTTGGGCTCCACCAGTTCGGCGAGGGTGACGCCGAGCGCGTGTGCGATCTTCTTCGTCGTCGCGAGGCTCGCGCCGGTACGACCGTTCTCGAGTTGGCTGAGGAATCCGGCGGAGACTTCGACCTTCTCGGCGAGCTGCCGCAGATTCATGCCCCGCATCTCTCGGAATGAGCGGACTTGAGCGCCGAGACGCACGTCGTCGGGGGAGCGGTCGTCAGGAGATGTAGGAGTCATCATCGTGTGTTCCCGTCTTCGCACACCGGAGCGGTCTTCACTCGGGTCACCGGTCCTGCTTTCTCTCGGGTCGATCCTCCCGGTGCGAACGCGACATCCCCCACGACGCGGCCGTCCGCGTCAGAGCTGCGAAGAGGATGATCCCGTCCGGCCACTGGGTGACGACGCGCCCTGACGCCGTCGTGAAGTAGTTGCGTGTCTTGCTGTAGGCCGTGGCGCGCAGCCGCTTCTGCAGCCAACGCTGGTAACGGTCATACACGCTGACCCTCACACTAATGGTCGTCGCTCCGGCCGCGACCATTCGCTTGAGGCTCGCCGCGGCGAATCGTGCCTGGTGTTCGAGGTTGAACAGCACGGCGTACCCATTCGTGTTCGGGCCATACAGCATGAAGAAGTTCGGAAAGCCCGGTACGACGCTTCCGAGGAACGCCTCGGGCTCGCCCGCCCAGACTTCCTGGAGGGTCTTCCCGTCCTCGCCGACGACGGGGAGTCCCGCCAGGTACTCGGTCGCCGTGAACCCTGTGGCGCACACGACGATGTCGACGGCGGTCGACGCGCCGGATGCGTCGATGATCTCGTCGCCCTCCAGTTCTTCGACGGCGAACGGATGCAAGCGGACGTTCTCGCGCAGGAGACTCGGATAGAAGACGCTCGACTGGATGGGCCGCTTGCCCATGTAGGGGTAATCGGGGGTGACGGCTGCCCGCAGATCGGGCCGCTCGGCGAAGACGGCGGCAATGCGCTCCACCGCCGCCGCGCGGGCAGCAGTGTCGTGCTTTCCGCCTGCGCGATTGAGACGACCGCCGAACGCGCGCTTCTCCCGCTTCCAGAACTCCTGCATGCGGAGGCGGCGATACGCCCCCGGCCGCTGCAGCTCCGTCCGCCGTTCGAGCGTGAAGACGTTCTCGGCTTTCGGCCCGACCCAGCCGGGCTGGCGCTGGTAGAGGTGCACCTCCGCGGCGATGTGGGCGATCGCGGGGACGATCTGCGCGGCCGTCGATCCGGTGCCGACGACGGCGACGCGCTTGCCGGTGAGATCCACATCGGCGGGCCACTGCGCGGAGTGGAAGACGCGACCGCGAAACGACGGGCTCTTCGCCCACGAGGGCAGGAGCGGGTTGCTCAGCATCCCGACCGCGCTCACGACGCTGTCGAACCAGAGGTGCTCACCGTGGGTAGTCACGAGCTCGTACTGCTGGCGCGATGCGTGCCACGTGACCGAGCGGATGCCGGTCGAGAGTCGGATGAGGTCCCGCAGGCCGTACTTGTCGACGACACCATTCATGTAGTCGAGCAGCTCGGCTTGCGTCGCGTAGGGGCGCGGCCAGTCGTGGCGCTGGAATGAGTAGGAGTACATGTGCGACGGGGTGTCGACCTCGGCGCCGGGGAAACGGTTGCGATACCACGTACCGCCGATCGAGGCCTCGGCCTCGAAGATCGTGATGTCAGCCGACACGGCGCGGCGGATGTAGATCGCGGCGGCGATGCCGCCGAGACCGGCACCGATGATCGCCACCGACAGGTCGCGCTTGGATGACTTCATCGGAGGGAAGCCGGATCGTGCGAAACAGCGAGAGCCATCAGCTGATCCCCACGCCGCCGGCGACGTTGACGCTCGTGCCGGTGATGTAACTCGCGCGTGGCGAGAGCAGGTAGACGATCGCATCGGCGATCTCCGCCGGGTCGGCGAGCCGGCCCAAGGGGACGCCACTCGAGGCCGAGTCCATCAGCTGCGATGCGTCGCCGCCCGTCGCGTCGGCCTTGTCCTCGTAGATCTTGTCGAGCAGCGGCGTGGCGGTAAGGCCGGGAAGAACGCAGTTGACGCGGATGCCTCGCGGTGCGAGTGCGCGTGACCACGACTTCGTCAGCGTCACGACGGCGCCTTTGGATGCGTGGTAGGCGGCCGCGCTCGTCGTCACAGCGCCCACAGCCCCGATCGAGGAGACGTTCACGATCGCGCCGCGCCGGTCGGTCATCCTGGGCGCGAGTGTCTGGGTGAGGAAGAAGAGGCCCTTGGCGTTGACGCCGAAGATGAAGTCCCACTCCTCCTCGGTGACGTCCTCGATCGGGGCGGAGCGCAGCACGCCCGCCGCATTCACCAGGAAGTCGACCGCGGCGATGTCCGCAAGGGCGGAGCGCACCGCGCCGACATCTGCCACGTCGACACGAACCGGATGGAACAGCGGCCATTCCGCGATCGGGGCAGCGTTGACGTCCACTCCGGTGACCGACGCGCCGAGTTCGATGAGACGCGCCGTGACGGCGCGCCCGATCCCGCTCATGGCACCGGTGACGACCGCGTGTGATCCTTCAAATTCCTGCATGGTCTGCCTTTCTCGACTGTGGGATGGACACCGGCACCGCGGTGGAAGCACTGTCCGCCATCGTGGGCGCGAGCTCGCCCGCGGCGATGGCCTCGGCGAAGTGGCACGCGACACGCCGCTCGCGCGCGGGGCCCGCGCTGATCACGCGCAGCTGAGGGCGCTCGGTGTCGCAGCGCGTCTCCTGGCGCCACGGGCAGCGCGTGTGGAAACGGCATCCGGATGGCGGATCGATCGGACTCGGAAGGTCGCCGACGAGCGTGATGCGCTCGCGCGACTCCTCCAGGTGGGGGTCGGGAAGCGGCACGGCCGACATGAGAGCGCGCGTGTACGGGTGCAGCGGCGCGTGGAAGAGATCATCGGTGTCTGCCTCTTCGACCAGCGATCCGAGATACATGACGCCGACGCGGTCCGACACGTGCCGGACGACGGCGAGGTCGTGCGCGATGATCAGATAGGTCAGGTCGAACTGCTTCTGAAGATCCAGCAGCAGGTTGATGACCTGCGCCTGCACCGACACGTCGAGCGCGCTCACGGGCTCGTCGGCGACGATCAGCGACGGCTCGACCGACAGGGCTCGGGCGATGCCGATGCGCTGGCGCTGGCCACCGCTGAACTCGTGCGGGTACTTCCCGAGCGCGGACTCGGGAAGCCCGACGGCGCTCAGCAGCTCCCGGATGCGGGGCCGCATCTCGTCGCGCGCACGCATGCCGTGCGCCTGCATGCCCTCCGCGAGCAGCTGCTCGACCGTCTGCCTCGGGTCGAGACTGCCGAGCGGGTCCTGGAAGACCATCTGCATGTGCCGCCGCTGCGTCCGCAGCCGCTCGCCGCGGAGCGACGAGAGGTCTGTGCCCTCGAATGTCACGGAACCGGAGGTGATGTGCTCGAGCTGGAGGATGGCGCGACCGAACGTCGACTTGCCGGATCCGGACTCGCCGACCAGGCCGTAGGTCTCGCCTCTGTTCACGGTGAGGCTGATGTCATCCACTGCATAGACGTGGCCCACGACGCGATCGATGATCACTCCGCGCTTGATGGGGAAGTGCACGGCCAGGCTCGAGACTTCGAGCAGGGGGGCTGCTTCGGTTTTCGCGGTCGCAGTCCCGTTCATGATGTCGTCAGCTCCTCATGGCGAACGCACCGGACCGCGTGGGCGGTGTCATCCGACCGTGTCGTCAGTGTCATATCGGCGGTCAGGCACGCATCGGCTGCGAAGTCGCAGCGCGGGGCGAAGGCGCATCCCTGGGACCAGGGGATGTTGTCTGCGACGGATCCGCGCACGGGCGAGAGTCGCTGAGAACGATCGCCGTCGAGATGCGGGATGGAACCGAGCAGACCGCGCGTGTAGGGATGGCTCGGCTCGCGGAACAGCGAGTACCTGTCCGCGCGCTCCACGACGCGGCCGCCGTAGAGGACGTTGACCTCGTCGCACAGCCCTGCGACGACGCCCAGGTCGTGCGTGATCATGATGAGGGCAGTACCCGACTCGTTCACGAGGCGCTTCAAGAGGCCCAGGATCTGGGCCTGGATCGTCACGTCGAGCGCCGTTGTCGGCTCGTCCGCGATGAGCAGCCGCGGTTCGCACGCGAGCGCCATCGCGATCATGGCGCGCTGCCGCATACCGCCCGACAGTTGGTGGGGGTAGTCCTTCAGCCGGCGGGTCGGGTCGGGGATACCCACCTCGTCGAGCAGTTCGGCCGCGCGGATGCGGGCTGCCGAGCGGCTCATCTTCTTGTGGCGTTCGAGCACCTCGGCCACCTGGATGCCGATCTTGACGACGGGATTGAGCGAGCTCATCGGATCTTGGAAGATGATCGACAGATCGGAGCCGCGCTTGTCGCGGAGGGTTGCCTCGGGAAGCCCGAGCAGATCCTCGCCGTCGAAGCGCACTTCGCCGGTCACGGTGTTGCCCCGGCGGGGGAGGAGCCCCATGATCGCGAGGGAGGTGACGGACTTCCCGCATCCCGACTCGCCGACCAGTCCGATCGACTGGCCCGCTTCGAGGGTGAAACTCACGCCGTCGACGGCGGTGAACATCCTCCCCTCGCCCATGTCGAATGCGACGCGCAGATCGCGTACGTCCAGCAGCGGTCCGCGCCCTGATCCGGACGCCGTGGCAGAGCTGATCATGAGGCCCTCCGTGATTTCGGGTCGAGCGCGCTGCGGAGCGATTCGCCCACCAGCGTGAAACCGAGGGCGACCACGACGATGCACAGGGCCGGGTACACGGCGAGGTGCGGGAACGAGTTGAAGTACTTCTCGGACGCTCCGAGCATCTGGCCCCACTCGGGCATCCGGTCGTCGGGGTTGCCCAGCCCGAGGAACGAGAGCGCGGCGGCATCGATGATCGACGTCGCGAGCACGATCGTCGCCTGCACGACCACGGGCCCGATCGAGTTGGGAAGCATGTGCCGGAAGACGATGGGGGTGCGCCGGACGCCGAGAGCGGTCGCCGCCAGCACATGATCGCTCGCGCGCTGCGCGAGCATCGAGCCACGAAGCAGACGCGCGAAGATCGGCATCTGAACGACGGCGATCGCGATGATGACGGTGGTCTGCGACGGCTGAGCGAACAGCGCCGCGATCGAGAAGGCCATCAGCAGGGAGGGGATCGCGAGCATGACGTCGACCACGCGCATCACGACGGCATCCACCCACCCTCCGATGGCGCCCGCGAGCACGCCGAGGATCAGTCCGCCGAGCAGTCCGCCCAGTGTCGCAAGGACCCCGACGATGAGGGTCTGCCGTGCGCCGACGATGAGGCGCGAGAGAAGGTCTCGGCCGTCCCAGTCGGCTCCCAGCGGGAAGCCGGGCTGGGGGCCGGGGATCGGGTTGGACTGCGGGCGGATCTGGTCCAGGAGCAGTCGCGCCTCGGGTGGATGCGGCGCGATCCACGGGCCGATGACGGCGAGGAGCACGAACGCGACAGTGATCACGAGACCGACCATGAAGAGCTTGTCGCTCCTCAGCCGCCGCCACGTCATCGCCCACTGGCTCGTGCCGCGACTGTTCTCTGCGGAGGCCGCCACGAGCTGGTCGATGCGGTCGCGCTTGCGTGTCAGCAGGGAGCGACCGGACTTCACGGGGGAGCTCATCGGGTCGTCCTCGCTCTCGGATCGATCACTGCGTAGGAGATGTCGACGATCAGGTTCACGACGATGTAGAGGAGCGCGGCCATCATGATCAGGACCTGCAGCACCGCATAGTCGCGTGTCTCGAACCCGTGGGCGAGTGCGTGGCCGATGCCGCGGAACGTGAACACGCGTTCGGTGAGGACCGCGCCGGCGAGCAGCGCGCCGACCTGAAGGCCGATCGTGGTGGTCACGGGGATCAGAGCATTGCGCAGGACGTGCCTGTTGCGCACCGTTCCGTCCATCAGACCCTTGGCGCGTGCGGTTCGGACGTAGTCCTCGCTGAGGACGTCGAGCGCCGATGCGCGGGTGATGCGGAACAGCACGGCGAACGGGATGGCCGAAAGTGCGATCGCGGGGAGGATGAGGTGCGCCAGGCCGTCGAGAGCGGCATCCCACTCGCGCGTGAGGATGCCGTCGAGCACGATGAGGCCCGTCACCTCGGTGGCGTCGATGCCCGGTGTCTGCCTCCCGGACGCGGGCAGCCAGCCGAGCTGGATCGCGAAGACGAACTTGAGCAGGAAGGCGAGGAAGAAGACCGGGACGGCGACCCCGATGAGCGAGACGAGGATCGAGCTCGTGTCGAACAGGCCGCCCTTGCGAGTCGCGGCGCGATAGCCCAGCGGAATGGCGAGAGAGATCGCGATGAGGAGCGCGAAGACGCTCAACTCGATCGTGGCGGGAAGGCGGGCGGCGAAGAGAGCCAACGCGTCCTCGCCGGGGAGAACGCCCGTCGATACGCCGAAGTCGCCGCTCAGAACGCGCTGAACGAACCGGAGGTACTGAACCGGCAGCGGCTGGTCGAGCCCGAGCGTCGCTTCGAGCTTCGCACGATCCTCAGGGGTGCTGTTCTCTCCGAGGAGCGCCGAGACCGGGCCGCCCGGGAGTGAGCGCAGCCAGGCGAAGAGGATCACACTGAGCGCGAGGAGGGTGACGACGGTCTGGAGGACACGCCGAACGATGAACTTCGTCATGACTCATTCCTGAGCGAGCCGACTCATGTTGCGGTGGCGGGATTCCTCCCGCCACCGCAACATGAGGCGTGACCTACTTCGAGACCGTCACCTTGGAGAAGTCCTCCTTGGTGACCGGGTTGGGCACGAGGCCGTCCACGTAACCGGCGACGACGATCGCGGGCGGCGAGTGGCTGATCGGAAGGGCCGGGAGGTAGTCCTCCATGATCTTCCGGTTGAGCTCCTTGTAGAGCTCCTCGCGGACCTCAGGGTCTGCTTCCTCGTCGGCAGCGTGCACGAGTGCTGCGAGCTCGTCGCCGAACGGGTGCAGACCGGTCGCGAACGTGGTGTTGGTCGTACCGAAGTACGGGCCCAGCAGCGTGTCGGCGGCGTTGTAGTGACCGGTGCCGCCCAGCAGGTACGCAGGCGCCTGGTTGCCGTAGACGCCGTCGATGTAGCCGCCCGACCAGGGCTTGCTCACGGGCACGACGTTGATGCCGACCGCCTCCCAGTCGGCGCGCACTGCCTCGAAGACGCGCTGGGGTGCGGGCATGTACGGGCGGGTGACCTCAGTGGGGTACCACAGCTCGATCGTGAGGTCCGACTGGCCTGCCTCGGCGAGCAGCTCGCGGGCGAGCTCGGGGTCGTACGCATACGGCTCGAGATCCGGGTTGTAGCCCGTGATGATGCGCGGCAGGAACTGCGAGGCGACGTAGGCGTTCTCGGGGAGCTGCGTCTCGACGAGCTGCTCGCGGTTGATCGCGTGCAGCAGCGCCTGGCGCACGCGCAGGTCGAGGAGCTCGGGTGCCGTCGTCGCGTTCAGGCCGACATACATGACGTTGAAGGCGTCGCGGATCAGGATCTGGTTACCCGCATCCGCGAGTGCGTTCCAGTCGACGGGGCTCGGCAGGTCGTAGCCGTCGATGCGACCGGCCTCGAGCTCCTGGCGACGCTCGGTCTCGCCCGGGATGATGCGGAAGATGATCTCCTCGACACCCGCCGGCTCACCCCAGTAGTCGTCGAAGCGCTCGACGGTCACAACGCCGTTGGCGCTGTCGTACTCGACGAATTTGAACGCGCCGGTGCCCGTCGGGTGCGACGTGGCGTACTCGGGATACGTGAAGCCCTCGCCCTGAGCGACGACGTTGTCGGCGTCGTACTCGACCAGAGCCGCCGGACTCGCCATCGCGAACGACGAGTACGCCATGTTCACGGGGAAGTGCGAGGTCGCGCGCGTGAGCGTGATGATGGCGGTGGTGTCGTCCGGAGCCTCGCAGGACTCGTAGACGGACGGCGTGTCGCTGTCGGCGAACCCGCCGAAGTCGTTGATCCAGCTGTAGCTCACGCCTGCGTTCTGTGCGTCACCGGTCTGGTTGTACCAGCGCTCGAAGTTGAAGCACACGGCATCGGCGTTGAACTCGGTGCCGTCGTGGAAGTTCACTCCTTCGCGCAGGGTGAAGGTCCACTCCAGCCCGTCCTCGGTCGAGCTCCAGTCCGTCGCGAGGCTCGGTGCGAGTTCGACCGTGCCGGGCTTGAACGTGAGAAGGCCCTCGTAGATGGTGTTGGTGACGCGGAACGTCTCGCCGTCCGACGCGTAGAACGGGTCGAACATCTTCGGGGCGCCGGCGGCGGCGAACGTGAACGTGGCGTCGGATGACGCCGCGGCCGAACCCTCGTCGCGCTGCGATGCGGCGCAGCCGCTCGCGAGCAGGGCGACCGCGCTGAGCGCGGCAACGCCCACCAGGCCCCTCTTCTTGATTGCAGACATATCTCTCCTCGTGGTGGACACGTGATCTCGTGCCGTCAGCAGAGGTGATACGCACGCCACTGCTACTAGCCCGGTCCACAGAAGTATTGCATGAGAGCGAGGCCGGACTTATCACGAGTTAAGTGTTCGTAACGTTCCGTAACGCCGATGTAACGAGCATTCCTCAGCCGTACGGCTCAGACGGGGCGGCAGCGCCTGGTGCCGGATCAGCAGATCGATCCCGACTACCGAAGCCCGCCCTCCCAGTACGCACAGACCCGCAACGCGTTACGCAATGCACGCCTGTCCGCACGGCTCGGCTTGCGCTCGCCCGAGGCATACGCCCGCCCGCTCCTAGCGTCGAATCAACGACTTACCTGCGGAAAAGACGCAGGAGACCTAGGAGCTGGATCATGGATGCCTCGCGGATCGCCGCACTCTCTCTCGCGCCGCTGCTCGCCGTCGGAGGCGTTCTCGCCACGACGACTGCCGCGCACGCCGAGACCCCCGACTACACGCCGGTCGCCGCCGTCGTGCCGACCCTGCCGAACGTCACGATGGAGCCCACGGCGCGTCCTGCGCTGTCGCCGACGCCCATGTGGTGCTGGGAGGACTCGCCGCTCTTCGGAGACGAGCCGGCGAGCTCCCAGGCGATGGGCCAGGCCAAGTTCACCCCTCGCGTCAACACCTCGGGTGGCCCCGCCGGCAGCGACGCGAACATCACGACGTGGATCGCCGAAGGTGACCGCATCCACTATTTCGGCACCGAAGCCGCGTGCAACACCGCCTCGGGCGTGCACGGCGATGCCGAGGGCGCGTGGGACCTCGCCGCCTCCTCGACGCCGCCGAGGTTCCTCGAGCAGTACGGCACCGATCCGGGTGGAGCGGTCTTCGCCCTCGGCTCCTGGTGGAAGGTCGTCGACATCGCGAACGGCGACGGCGGCACCGCGCCGAAATTCGAGTTCACGGGGGATGCCGTGCTCGGGCCCTTCACGAGCGCCACCGCGCCGACCCGCGTGTGGTTCGGCAACAACAGCTCGGTGAACCCGCTCGCGTTCCCCAACCCCGGCATCGACATGACCGTGAGCGACAGCGCGTACCTCGCCGTCGCGCAGCCCGGCCTGTCGATCCTGAAGGAGGTCTGCCTGCAGTCCGGCACGCCCGGCGCGGATGCGGCGTGCGACATCGCGGACGACGCCGTCTGGGGCAAGGACGTCACGGTGCCCGACGGCTCCGCGGTCTACTGGCGGACGACGGTGTACAACACGGGCAACCTCGCTCTTCAGGACGTCGCGCTCACCGACCCCGACCTGCCTGCCGACACGACGCTCGCGATCGGCTCGACACAGACGTTCCGCACCGCCACGCCCTCGCTCACGAACGCGCTCGACGGCATCGTCCGGCCCGTCACGGTGACCGCCGACATCGTGGACCCGACGCGGCCGGGCGCCTTCGCACCCGGGCAGTCGATCGGGGAGCGCTACACCGCCGCAGCCGGCGGGGGCGCGGTGCTCACGACGACGGATGAGGCATCCGCGCGGACGCTCCCGGTCGTCGTCGAGCCCGAGCCTGAGCCCGGCGTCGACCCCGCGCCGCAGCCGAGCGTCGACCCCGAGCCTCTGCCCGAGACCGCGCCGCTCACGGAATCCGGCGAACTCGCCACGACCGGCGGCGAGCTCCACCTCGCGGGTCCCGTGGCCGCACTCGTCATCATCGTCGCGGGCATCGTGACCCTCGTCGTGACGGGCCGCCGACGGACGGATGCCTGATCCCCGCCCAGAACGGCCCCTCCGCAGAGCGCGGAGGGGCCGTTCGCCATTCGTCGCGAAACGGTAACGACCTGCCGCCGGGCTTGACGATCCCGTCCCGATTTCCTAGGTTGCCATTACCTGAATCAGTTTTCAGGTTGCCCTTCGCGGGCACCAGATCCTTCCAATGGTGAAAGGCACGCACATGCGGGTTACGAAGAAGTTGCTCCTGGGGTCCGTGGTCGCCACGGCTGCCCTCGTCCTGGCGGCGTGCGCGCCGTCCACTGAGCCTGCGGGTGGCGAGTCCTCGGGCCGCCGCCGGTCCTGCCGAGATCACGGTCGGCATCGTCACGAGCGAGACCGGTGCCCTCGCCGGCTACGGCAAGCAGTACCTCGACGCATTCAAGGCGGGTCTCGACTACGCGACCGACGGCACCGACGAGGTCGACGGCACGAAGATCGTCGTCGAGTACCGCGACGACGCGGGCGACCCTGACAAGGCCGTCACCGCCGTCAAGGAGCTCATCGGCGCAGGCGTCAACATCATCGCCGGCACGCGCATCCTCGGGCGTCGCCCTCGCGGTGGCCGAGCAGGCCGCGCAGAACAAGGTCCTCTACATCTCCGGCCCCGCCGCAGCCGACGCGCTCACCGGCATCAACGAGTACACCTTCCGCTCTGGCCGTCAGTCGCGCTCAGGATGTCGCGACCGCGGGCACGTTCCTCGACGACATCGAGGGCAAGAACATCACGGTCTTCGCGCAGAACACCGCCTTCGGCCAGGGCAACGAGGCCGCCGTCAACGCGATCCTCGGTGCGCAAGGGCGCGACCGTCAACTCCGTCCTCGTCCCCGAGGACGTGACCGAGTTCACCCCGTTCGCGCAGCAGGTGCTCGCGGCGCATCCCGACCTCGTCTTCGTGGCGTGGGCGGGTGCGACGTCGGGCGCGATGTGGCAGGCGATGAGCCAGCAGGGCGTCCTCGACGAGATCCCCGTCGTCACGGGCCTCGGCGACGCGGCGACGTTCGGCGCGTACGGCGAGGCATCCGAGAAGATCAGCTTCCTCAACCACTACTTCCCGGGCGGTCCCGACAACGACGTCAACACGGCGATGATCGAGGCGATCGAGGCGGCCGGCGGCACGCCTGACCTCTTCAGCCCCGACGGCTTCAACGCGGCCCTCATGATCGTCCAGGCGATCAAGGAGGGCAAGGGCGACGTCGACGCGATGATCGCAGCGCTCGAGGGCTTCGAGTTCGAGGGCCCGAAGGGCACGATGACGGTCCGCGCAGGCGACCACGCCCTCATCCAGGAGATGTACCAGGTCAAGCTCGTCGCCGACGGCGGCGGCTTCACGCCCGAGCTCGTCGACACGGTCGCGGCCGACGACGTCGCTCCCGCCGAGGCCGAGTGACCGGAGCCAGCATGAGCACCCCCGTCCCGTCCGCGCTCACGATCACGGGCCTCGGCCTGCAGATCGGCGGCGCGACGATCCTCAAGGATGTCGACCTCGACGTCGCCGCCGGCTCGCTCGTCGGCGTCATCGGGCCCAACGGCGCCGGCAAGACCACGCTCTTCAACGTGATCTCCGGCCTGATGAAGCCCACCGCAGGGCGCATCCTGATGGACGGCGTCGACATCACGTCGGCGTCGGTGCCCGCGCGTGCGCGGGCGGGACTGGGGCGCACCTTCCAGACCTCGAGCCTGTTCCCGAGACTCTCCGTGCTCGAGAACGTACGGCTCGCCGCGCAGGTCGGCGCTCGGCGGCTCGGCATCCCTGTTCCGCTTTCCGCGGACGACGGATGCCGCGACCGAGCTCGCCCTGCGAGCAGCTCGAGGCCGTCGGTCTCGCGCACAAGGCCGACGCCTTCGCAGGCGACATCTCGCACGGCGACAAGCGCAAGCTCGAGATCGCCGTGCTGCTGGCCACCGACGCCTCGCATCGTGCTCCTGGACGAGCCGATGGCCGGCGTCGCGTCGGGCGACGTGGCAGGCCTCGTCGAGAACATCCGCGACGCTGCAGCGCGAGAAGAACTGCACCGTGCTCATGGTCGAGCACCACATCGACGTGCTCATGGGGCTCGTCGAGAAGGTCGCCGTCATGTACTTCGGCAGCATCATCGCCTACGACACGCCGCAGGCCGTCATGGACAACCCGCTCGTCCAGAGCGCCTACCTCGGAACGGGCACCGCCGCATGACCTCCGTCGATCCGATCCTCACCGTCGCGGGCCTGCGCTGCTCCATCGCAGGCCAGCAGGTCGTCGAGGACGTCACGTTCGAAGTGCCGTCGACCGGGATCACCGCGGTCCTCGGCCGCAACGGCGTCGGCAAGACCTCGACGATCCGCGGCATCCTCGGCCTCATCCAGCGCCGTGGCGACGTGCGCCTCGCCGGTGAGCGCATCGACGGACTGCCGACCCACAAGATCGTGCAGCAGGGGCGTCGGCTACGTGCCCGAGGACCGCGAGGTCTTCGCGAAGCTCACCGTCGCCGAGAACCTCGCGCTGGCCGAGCGGCAGAGGAACCCGCGCCGCGAGTTCGTCGCCGAGCTCTTCCCCGACCTCGTGCAGCGCCGCGACCAGATGGCAGGCACCTCTCGGGCGGCCAGCAGCAGATGGTCTCGGTCGCGCGCGCGCTCCTGAACGACAACCGGATCCTGCTCGTGGACGAGCCGACGAAGGGCCTCGCGCCCAAGCTCGTGACCGAGGTCGCCGACGCGCTGGCCGAGGCATCCACGATCGTGCCCATCCTGCTCGTCGAGCAGAACCTCGAGGTCGTCCGCCGCCTGGCCGACGGGAGCGATCGTGATCAGCGGCGGCCGGGTCGTCCACACGGGCGACGCCGTCGGCATCCTCGACGACGAGGACCTCACCCGGCGCCTGCTCGGGCGTCCACACGGAGGCAGCACGCATGAGCACCCTGATCCTGACCCTCATCACGGGCGTCGGCCTCGGCGCCCTCTACTTCCTCGTCGCCTCGGGCCTGTCGCTCATCTACGGACTCATGCACGTCCTGAACTTCGCGCACGGTGCGTTCCTCACCCTGTCGCGCCTTCATCGGCTGGTGGGTCGCCTCCGGCGCTCGGCACCGAATCGTGGGGGTCGTTCCTGCTCTCGATCGCTCGTCGGCGCGGGCGTAGGCGCCGTGTTCGCGACACTCACCGAGCTCGTGCTCATCCGCCCGCTCTACGAGCGGCACATCGAGCAGGTGCTCGTGACGGTCGGCCTCTCGTTCGCCGCGGTCGCGCTGTTCGAGGGCATCTGGGGGACCGATGCCATCCACATCGCCGGTCCGCCGTGGCTCAAGCAGACGACCGACGTGCTCGGGGCGAAGATCCCGAACACGTACTGGGTGCTCATGATCGCCGCGATCCTCGTGCTGGCGGCCCTCGTGCTGTTCCTCAAGAAGACCCGCTACGGCATGATCATCCGGGCCGGCGTCGAGAACCGGTCGATGGTCACCGCGCTCGGGATCGACGTGCGGCGCTCGTTCACCCTCGTGTTCGCGATCGGCGGCGCGGCCGCAGGGATCGGCGGCGTGCTCGCGATGCACTACTCGACCTTCGTGTCGGCGCACCTCGGACAGACGCTGCTCATCTTCGCGTTCATCGTCACGGTCGTCGGCGGCCTCGGCTCGCTGACGGGCGCGGCGATCGCCTCCGTCCTCGTCGCGGTGCTGCAGCAGTTCGCCAACTTCTACCTCGGCGGCACGGGCGACTTCATCGTCGTCGATCCTCCTCGCCCTGGTGCTGCTCGTCCGCCCCGCGGGCCTGCTCGGGAAGAAGGCATGACCGTGTCGCTTCGTCGCTTCGTCCCCGCGATCGTGGGACTCGCCCTCATCGTGTTCATGGCGGTCCTGCCGCTGCTGAACCTGTCGCTGCCCGGCATCCTGCCGACCCCGACCTACATGCCCGGCACGCTCGCGCTGCTGTCGCTGTGCATGGTGTTCGCCGCCCTCGCGCTGTCGTACAACATGCTGCTGGGCATCGGCCGGCATGCTCTCCTTCGGTCACGCCCTCTACTTCGGCGCCGGCGCGTACGGGCTCGGCATCGCGCTCGAGTACTTCGGCGTGCCGCTGTGGCCCGGCGTGTTCATCGCCCTCATCGGGGGCATGGTGATCGCCATCGCGACCGGCGCGGTCGCGATGCGGGTGTCGGGCATCCCGTTCGCGATGGTCACCCTCGCCTTCGCCCAGGCGGGCTCGGTGCTCATCCGCCGCAACCCCGCAGGTGACGGGCGGCGAGGAAGGCCTCAGCCTGCCGACCGAGCATGTGCCCGACTTCCTCATCGGGGTCGTCAACACCCGCAACCTGTACTGGCTGTGCCTCGCGATCCTCGTGATCGTCTATCTCGTGACCCTCTGGGTCGACTCTTCGCGCCTCGGGCATCTCGCAGAGGCGACGCGCGAGAACGAGCAGCGGGTCACGGTGCTGGGCCTGCGGCCGTACACCGTCAGACTCGTCACGTTCGTGATCGCGGCGGTGCTCGCAAGCCTCGCGGGGGTCGCGTACATGCTCCTGCAGTCGGGCACCGTGCCCCGTGCGGTCTCGGCGGATCTCACGATCACCGTCCTCGTGATGGTCGTCCTCGGTGGCGTCGGGTTCCGGTGGGGTGCCATCGTTGGCGGTGTGCTCTACACCCTGCTCGACCAGCGCCTCACGGTCCTCGCGGGCTCCGAGGTCATCGCGGGACTGCCCGACGTGCTTCGCATCCCACTGTCGGAGCCGCTGTTCATCCTCGGCGTGCTGTTCATCCTGGTCGTGATGTTCCTGCCCGGCGGCATCGCCGGTACCGTCGACTCCGCGATCCGGCGTCGCAAGGGCGAACGCACGCGCTCCTCGCTGCAGACCCTCGAAGACGCCGCCGACATCCCTGCAGAGGTGCGCGTCTGATGTGGATCGACATCGTCGAGGACGACGCGCACACGGTGGGCCGCTGGCTCACCGACCGTGCCGCGGCGTCCCCGCGTCGCATCGCGATCGACGACCGCGGCGTCACGATCGACTACGCGACGCTCGCGTTCCGCGCGACGTCGCTCGCCGAGTCGCTTCGGGATGCCGGGTACGGGCCCGGTGACCGGGTCGCGACCGTCTCGGGCAACTCGACCGACCACGTCGTGGCGTTCTTCGCGAGCGCCCTCGCGGGGGTCGCGTTCGTGCCGCTCTCGTGGCGGTCGACGCCGCGCGAGCTCGTGGCGTGCACTCGACCGATCGCAGCCCGCCCTCGTCCTCGTCGAGGAGGAGTACGCCTCCCTCGCGAGCGAGGCGCTGCGCGGCGTCTCCGACACGCCGCCCGTCGCCGCGCTCGGCACGACGGGGATCGAGGCGTCCGTCCCGCCGTCGCGGTCGCCGCGCATACGGCGACACGTGCGCGATGACGACCCGCTGCTCGTCATCTTCACGTCCGGCAGCGAGGCCGCGCCGAAAGGGGTCGTGCTCACGCACGCGAACTGCTTCTGGAACAACCTCGCACTCGCGCAGGCGCTGCCGCTCACGCACGACGACGTCGTGCTCTCGATGCTGCCGCAGTTCCACGTCGCAGCCTGGAACTGCCAGCCGCTCCTGGCATGGTGGGTCGGCGCGACGGTCGTGCTCGAGCGGTCCTTCCAGCCCTCACGCATTCTGCAGCTCATCGACGAGCGCCGCGTCACGGCGATGATGGGTGTGCCCACGCAGTACGCGCTGCTCGCCGAGGATCGTGCCTGGCCGGCGACGGATGCCTCGTCGCTCCGCCTCGCGCTCGTGGGCGGCGCGACGATGCCGCCCGCTCTGCAGCGGGAATGGGCCGAGCGCGGCATCCCGCTCACCCAGGGCTACGGGCTCACGGAGGCGGCGCCCAACGTGCTGCACCTGCCGGCCGACGAGGCCGCCGACAACCCCGGCGCCGTGGGGCGGCCGTACCCGCACGTCGCGGTCGAAGTCGTCGACGTCGAATCCGGCCTGCCGCTCGAGGGCGAGGCGACGGGCGAGCTGTGGGTGCGCGGACCGAGCGTGTTCGCGGGGTACCTCGGCGACGATGCCGCGACGGATGCCGCGATGAGCGGCCCGTGGCTGCGCTCGGGCGACCTCGTGCACCGCGATGCCGTCCGGTGTCATCCGGATCGTCGATCGTCTCAAGGACATCTACATCTCGGGCGGTGAGAACGTCGCGCCCGCCGAAGTGGAGTTCGCGCTGTGCCTGCACCCGCTCATCTCGGCAGCCGCCGTCGTGGGAGTGCCCGACCGGGTGTGGGGCGAGCGCGGCGTCGCCTTCGTCGTGCCCGAACCCGGTACCGTCCTGTCGGGGGACGAGGTACTCGCGCATGCGCGGCGCAATCTCGCGTCGTTCAAGGTGCCCGTGCACATCGAGTTCGTCGAGTCGCTGCCGCGCTCGACGATCGAGAAGCTCGCACGATCGCGCCTGCGCGACCGAGCCCGACGACTGATGGAAGAGGTGCACCATGAGCCTTCCCGATGACTCGGGCGAGACGGGACTCGTCTCGCCCGCGACCGGCCGGCCGCTGACCAAGCGCGGCGAGGCCACGCGCCGCCGACTGCTCGAGGCCGCGGAGGTCGTGTTCGCCGATCAGGGGTACCACGAGGCATCCATCGTCAAGATCACCGAGCGGGCGGGCATCGGCCTGGGCACCTTCTACCTCTACTTCGACAGCAAGCAGTCGATCTTCGAGGCCCTCGTCATCGACCTCAACCGTCGTGTGCGGCACTCGATGTCCGAGGCCATGGAGGGCGCGGGCTCACGGCTCGAGGCCGAGCGCGCGGGATTCCGGGGGTTCTTCCGCTTCACGGCCGAGCACCCTGCCCTGTACCGGGTCGTGCGCGAAGCCGAGTTCGTCTCGCCCGAGGTGCTGCGCCTGCATTACACGCGCATCGTCGAGGGCTACGAGGCCGGGCTCCGCGCAGCGCAGCACGCGGGCGACGTCGACCGGGCGCTCGACCCCGAGACGACCGCGTGGGCGCTCATGGGAATGGGCGAGCTCATCGGCATGCGCTTCCTGCTGTGGGAGCGCGACACCGAAGGAAAGCCGCCGGTCGAGCTCGACCCCGTCGTGTTCGAGGGGATGACCCGGCTCATCGACAACGCACTCGCTCCGAGAGCACCACAGAAGGGCGAACTGCCATGACGGATCAGGATCTCACAGGCCGGCACGCGCTTGTGACGGGCGGTGCGAGCGGCATCGGACTCGCGTGCGCACACGAGTTCGCCCGGCGCGGCGCCCACGTCACGATCGCCGATCTGAACGCCGACGCAGCGTCCGCCGCCGCCGCCGAGGTCGGCGGAGATGCCTGGGTCGTCGATCTCTCCGACACGACGGCGCTCGACACTCTGACGCTCGAGGTCGACATCCTCGTCAACAACGCCGGGATCCAGCGGGTGAGCGCCATCGAGGAGTTCGACCCCGACATGTTCCGGCTGATCCTGCGGCTCATGCTCGAGTCGCCGTTCCTGCTCGTGCGCGCGGCGCTGCCGTCGATGTACGCCAAGGGATGGGGCCGCGTCATCAACATCTCGAGCGCGCACGGCCTGCGGGCCTCGGCGTTCAAGTCCGCCTACGTCTCGGCCAAGCACGGCCTCGAGGGCCTGTCGAAGGTCACGGCGCTCGAGGGCGGCCCGCACGGCGTCACGAGCAACTGCATCAATCCCGCCTACGTCCGCACGCCGCTCGTCGAGAAGCAGATCGCCGACCAGGCCAAGATCCACGGCATCCCCGAGGACGAGGTCGTCGAGAAGATCATGCTGACCGAGACCGCGATCAAGCGGCTCGTCGAGGCCGACGAGGTGGCTTCGCTCGCGGGGTGGCTCGCCTCCGACAAGGCCGGCATGGTCACGGGCGCCTCCTACACGATGGACGGCGGGTGGACGGCTCGATGAACGATCACACGTATCGCACGATCGACGTCCCCGTCTCGGGCGGCGACCTGCGCGTCGGCGTCTGGGACCCGGTGGGGGAGCGGGATGCCTCCGTGCTCCTCATCCACGGGGTGACGTCGTCGCATCTCGCGTGGCCGTACATCGTCGATCGGCTGCCGGGGGTTCGCGCGATCGCGCCCGATCTGCGCGGCCGGGGCGCGAGCAACAGTCTCGAGGGGCCCGCAGGGCTCCGCGCCCACGCGGACGATCTGGAGGCCGTGCTCGACGCGCTCGGCCTGGAGCGCGTCGTCGTCGTCGGCCATTCCATGGGCGCCTTCGTCTCGGTCGTGTTCGCGCACCTGCACCCCGAGCGCGTGTCGCGCCTCGTGCTCGTCGACGGGGGACTGCCCCTCGACGTGCCGCAGGGACTGGACCCCGACACGATGGTCTCGACGATCCTCGGTCCCACGGCGGCTCGGCTCTCGATGCGCTTCGCCGACACAGAGTCCTACCTCGACTTCTGGCGCGAGCACCCCGCCTTCCGCGACGCCTGGACGCCCGAGCTCGTGGCCTACCTCGCGTACGACCTCGTCGACGACGGCGAGGGCGCCCTGCGGCCCGCGACCAGCTATGCGACGACGCTCGAAGACAGCATCGACCAGAACACGGGCTCGACGCTTCCCGACGCCCTGGCGGGGCTGCGGCATCCCGTCCGCTTCCTCACGGCGCCGCGCGGCCTGCGCGACGAGGAGCCCGGCCTGTACGCACCGGCCCATCTCGAGCGGGTGCTCGCGCAGTACGCCGTCGAGCATGAGCGGATCGACCGCGTCAACCACTACACGATCGTGATGTCGGATCCCGGGGCCGACGCGGTCGCCGACGTCGTGCGCGGCGAGCTCGCGGAGGCGCGTTAGCGGACGAGTCGGCGCTTGAGGAGCTTCTGCTCCTTGCCGTGCACCGGGGAGTCGTCTGCGATGAGCTGCCCGCGCGATGCGCGGCGCGTGTCGACGATCGCGCCGATCGCGAGAGCGAGAGAGATGCCCCAGCTGATCCAGGCGAGGGCGATGCGCCACGTGAACCGCTCGTCCGAGCGCAGGCCGCGAAGCAGGGTCAGCCCGCCCGTGATGGCGGTGATGATTCCCGTGCCGAAGATGTACTTGCGCATGCGCCCACGCTACCGTGGCGACCCTGCGCGGCGCCGCCCTTGACAGTTCGGGAGCCGTCCGTCAAGGGCCGGAGGTCGAATCGGCCCTGCGATAGCCTGGACCCGTCGCCCGCAGCCGTCTGGAGTCCAGTGACCAAGGCAGATTTCGTCGTCGTCGCCAACCGCCTCCCCGTCGACCGGGTGGACGACGGGCCCGGTGAGGAGTCGTGGCGCACGTCGCCCGGCGGCCTGGTGACGGCCCTCGAGCCCGTCATGCGTGCGACGCACGGCGCGTGGGTGGGCTGGCCGGGCCAGGCCGGTCTCGAGCTCGAGCCGTTCGACTTCGACGGCACGATGCTCATCCCTGTTCCCCTCTCGGCCGACGACGTCGAGCTCTACTACGAGGGCATGTCGAATGACACGTTCTGGCCGCTCTACCACGACGTCATCGCCGCCCCGCGGTACCGCCGCGTGTGGTGGGACGCGTACGTGCGCGTCAACGAGCGCTTCGCGAAGGCCGCCGCGGAGGCGGCCGCGGACGGCGCGACGGTGTGGGTGCAGGACTACCAGCTGCAGCTCGTCCCGCGCATGCTGCGCGAAGCCCGCCCCGACCTCACGATCGGCTACTTCCATCACATTCCGTTTCCTGCATACGGGCTCTACTCGCAGCTCCCGTGGCGTCGGCAGGTGCTCGAGGGCCTGCTCGGCGCCGACGTGATCGGGTTTCAGCGAGTCGCGGATGCCGGCAACTTCGCACGCGCTGTGCGGCGTCAGCTGCGCTACGAGACCCGGGCCTCCGGCATCCGGGTCCCTCAGGCCGACGGTACGACGCGCGTCGCCGTCGCGAAGGCGTTCCCGATCTCGATCGACGCGGAGTCCTATGCCGCGATGGCCCGCCGGCCCGAGATCCAGGCCCGCGCCGCCGAGATCCGCGAGAGCCTCGGCAACCCGGAGCGGATCCTGCTCGGCGTCGACCGGCTCGACTACACCAAGGGCATCCGTCATCGGCTGAAGGCCTACGGCGAGCTCGTGCAGGACGGTCGCATCGACGTCGAGGACGTGACGCTCGTGCAGGTCGCGAGCCCGAGCCGCGAGCGCGTGCAGGCCTACATTCAGCTGCGCGACGAGATCGAGCTCATGGTCACCCGCATCAACGGCGACTACGACACGCTCGGTCACACGGCGATCCGCTATCTGCATCAGGGATTCCCACGTGACGAGATGGTCGCGCTCTACCTCGCGGCCGACGTCATGCTCGTGACCGCCCTTCGCGACGGCATGAACCTCGTCGCGAAGGAGTACGTCGCCGCACGCGTCGACAACCGCGGCGTGCTCATCCTGAGCGAGTTCGCGGGGGCCTCGGACGAGCTGGGCACCGCGCTGCAGGTCAATCCGCACGACATCGATGCGCTCAAGGAGACGATCGTGCGCGCAATCGAGATGCCGCCGGCCGAGCAGGGCAGGCGCATGCGCTCTTTGCGCCGCAAGGTCCTCGACAACGACGTCGCCGCCTGGTCGCAGGCATTCCTGGCCGCTCTGGACGCGGCATCCCACGCCAAGGAGTCCGCACGATGACCGGATCGAGCTCTCGCGCCGAGGCGGTCCGCCGGATGGCGGACGCGGATCGGCTCCTCGTCGCGCTCGACTTCGACGGGACGATCTCGCACCTCGCGGACGAGCCCATGAAGGCCCGCATGATCCCGGCCGCGCGGGCCGCCATCGACCGGCTGACGGCGCTGCCGGACACCACCGTCGCGTTCGTCTCAGGCCGCAGCCTGCGCGATCTGCGCGAGATCGCCGAGCACCACGACGATTCGCCCGTCCTGCTCGCGGGAAGCCACGGCGCGGAGTTCTGGGTGCCGGGGGAAGGGGCGCTCGAACCCGCCCCCGACGAGGTCGACGCCGAACTGCGCGAGAAGCTCTACGAGCACGCGATCCGGGCCACGACGCAGATGGACGGCGTCTGGATCGAGCCGAAGACCTTCGGTCTCGGCGTGCACACGCGCCTCGCGAGCCCCGAGACGTCGGCTGCGGCGGATGCCGCGGTCGACGCGATCGTCGCGGCCGAGGCGCCGCACTGGCGCCGCCGCACGGGAAAGAACATCGTCGAGTACGCATTCCGTCACGAGGGCAAGGACTCCGCCGTCGCTGCGCTGCGCGGGCGGGTCGGCGCGACGGCCGTGCTGTTCGCGGGCGACGACGTGACCGACGAGGACGCGCTGCGCAGTCTCGGTCCGCGCGACCTCGGCGTGCACGTGGGCGACGGGGAGAGCGCGGCGACGCTCTGCGTCGCGAGCGTCGAGGACCTTGCGGCGCTCTTGGGCGAGCTTGCGAACGCGAGGGCATATAACCGGGAATAGACTGCGAGGATGCCCGGGACTGAGAACCAGATCGACATCAAACCCCGCAGTCGAGTCGTCACGGACGGCATCGAAGCGACCACGTCACGTGGAATGCTCCGTGCCGTCGGCATGGGCGACGAGGACTGGGACAAGCCTCAGATCGGCATCGCGTCGAGCTGGAACGAGATCACCCCCTGCAACCTGAGCCTCGACCGGCTCGCGCAGGGTGCGAAGGAAGGCGTTCACGCGGGCGGCGGCTACCCGCTGCAGTTCGGCACCATCTCGGTCTCGGACGGCATCTCGATGGGCCACGAGGGCATGCACTTCTCGCTCGTCTCGCGCGAGGTCATCGCCGACTCGGTCGAGACCGTCATCATGGCCGAGCGCCTCGACGGCTCGGTGCTGCTCGCGGGCTGCGACAAGTCGATCCCCGGCATGCTCATGGCCGCGGCACGACTCGACCTGTCGAGCGTCTTCCTCTACGCGGGCTCCATCGCCCCCGGCTGGGTCAAGCTGTCGGACGGCACCGAGAAGGACGTCACGATCATCGACTCCTTCGAGGCCGTCGGCGCGTGTCTTGCAGGCAAGATGAGCGAAGCCGACCTCAAGCGCATCGAGTGCGCGATCGCCCCCGGTGAGGGCGCGTGCGGCGGCATGTACACGGCCAACACGATGGCCTCCGTCGCCGAGGCACTGGGCCTGTCGCTGCCGGGATCGGCCGCGCCGCCCTCGGCCGACCGCCGTCGCGACTACTTCGCCCACCGCTCGGGTGAGGCCGTCGTGAACCTGCTCCGCCAGGGCATCACGACGCGCGACATCCTGACGCCCGAGGCGTTCGAGAACGCGATCGCGCTCGCGATGGCGCTCGGCGGCTCGACCAACGTCGTCCTTCACCTCCTCGCGATCGCCCGTGAGGCGGACGTAGAGCTGAGCCTCCACGACTTCAACCGCATCGGCGACAAGGTTCCGCACGTCGCCGATATGAAGCCCTTCGGCCAGTACGTCATGAACGACGTCGACCGTCACGGCGGCATCCCGGTCATCATGAAGGCCATGCTCGACGAGGGTCTGCTGCACGGCGACGCCCTCACCGTCACGGGCAAGACGCTCGCCGAGAACCTCGCCGAGCTGAACCCGGACCCCGTGGACGGCACCGTCATCCACACGTTCGACAACCCGATCCACGCGACCGGCGGCATCACGATCCTGCATGGGTCGATGGCGCCGGAGGGTGCCGTCGTCAAGACCGCCGGCTTCGACGCCTCGGTGTTCGAGGGGCCGGCCCGCGTGTTCGAGCGCGAGCGTGCCGCGATGGACGCCCTCGAGGCCGGCGAGATCGGCAAGGGGGATGTCGTCGTCATCCGCTACGAGGGGCCCAAGGGCGGTCCTGGCATGCGCGAGATGCTCGCGATCACTGCCGCCATCAAGGGCGCCGGGCTCGGGAAAGATGTATTACTCTTGACGGACGGCAGATTCTCAGGCGGCACAACCGGCCTGTGCATCGGCCACATAGCACCCGAAGCGGTGGACGCAGGTCCGATCGCCTTCGTGCGCGATGGTGATCTGATACGGGTCGATATCGCGGCTCGCACTCTCGATCTACTCGTCGACGATGCAGAGCTCGCCTCCCGCCGCTCAGGCTGGGAGCCCCTTCCTCCGCGCTATACCCGTGGCGTCCTTGCCAAGTACTCCCGTCTCGTGCGCTCCGCTGCAGAGGGCGCGGTGACGGGGTAGCTCTCGGCTCCTCCTCCGCTTCGATCATTCGAGGATCATCAACATGACTGCCGATTCACTGACGGCCGTACCTCGGCCGCCCGCCCGCACCGCCACTGCGCCCGTGCTCACGGGTGCGCAGGCGGTCGTCCGCTCACTCGAGCTGCTCGGAGTGACCGACGTCTTCGGTCTGCCCGGCGGCGCCATCCTTCCCGTCTACGACCCGCTCATGGACTCGACCGACCTGCGCCACATCCTGGTGCGTCACGAGCAGGGCGCCGGTCACGCCGCCGAGGGATACGCCTCGGCATCCAACAGGGTCGGCGTCGCGATCGCGACGTCCGGCCCCGGCGCGACCAACCTCGTGACGGCGATCGCCGACGCCTACATGGACTCCGTCCCGATCGTGTGCATCACGGGTCAGGTGTTCTCGACCCTCATGGGGACGGATGCCTTCCAGGAGGCCGACATCGTCGGCATCACGATGCCGATCACGAAGCACTCGTTCCTCGTGAAGGACGCCGCCGAGATCCCCGGCGCGATCGCCGCCGCGTTCGAGATCGCCAGCACGGGCCGTCCCGGTCCCGTGCTCGTCGACATCACGAAGGATGCGCAGCAGGACGAGGTGCCCTTCGTCTGGCCGCCCAAGATCGATCTGCCCGGGTATCGTCCCGTCACCAAGGCGCACGGCAAGCAGATCCAGGCGGCCGCTCAGCTCATCGCCGAGGCCGAGAAGCCCGTCCTGTACGTCGGCGGCGGCGTCATCCGCTCGCAGGCGTCCGACGAGCTGCACGCCCTCGCCGAGAGCACGGGCGCACCCGTCGTCACGACGCTCATGGCGCGCGGCGCGTTCCCCGACTCGCACCCGCAGCACCTCGGCATGCCGGGCATGCACGGCACGGTGCCGGCCGTGCTCGCGCTGCAGGAGGCCGACCTGATCGTCTCGCTCGGCGCGCGCTTCGACGACCGAGTGACCGGAAAGGCCGCGCTCTTCGCGCCGAACGCGAAGGTCGTGCACGTCGACATCGACCCCGCGGAGATCTCCAAGATCCGCACGGCCGACGTGCCGATCGTGGGAGACCTCAAGGACGTCCTGGTGGACCTCGCCGCGGCCTACAAGGTCGCGTCGAAGGGGGAGACCCCCGACATGACGGAGTGGTGGGCCTACCTCGACGGCCTGAAGGACGAGTTCCCGCTCGGCTACGCACAGCCGACCGACGGACTCATGTCGCCGCAGTACGTCATCTCGCGCATCGGCGAGCTCACCGGGCCCGAGGGCGTGTACGCCGCGGGCGTCGGCCAGCACCAGATGTGGGCGGCGCAGTTCATCAAGTACGAGCGTCCGAACGCGTGGCTCAATTCGGGCGGCGCAGGCACGATGGGCTACGCGGTCCCCGCTGCGATGGGGGCCAAGGTCGCCGAGCCCGACCGCGTGGTCTGGGCGATCGACGGCGACGGCTGCTTCCAGATGACCAATCAGGAGCTCGCGACCTGCGCGATCAACAACATCCCGATCAAGGTCGCGATCATCAACAACTCGTCGCTCGGCATGGTGCGGCAGTGGCAGACCCTGATCTACGAAGGTCGCTACTCCAACACCGACCTCAACACGGGCCACAACACCATCCGCATCCCCGACTTCGTCAAGCTCGCCGAGGCCTACGGCTGCCTGGCGATCCGGGTCGAGAAGGAAGAGGACGTGGATGCCGCGATCAAGACGGCGCTCGAGACGAACGACCGCCCCGTCGTGATCGACTTCGTCGTGAGCGCCGACGCGATGGTGTGGCCCATGGTCCAGCAGGGGCGCAGCAACAGCAACATCCAGTACGCGCGCGACCACGCGCCCGCATTCGATCAGGAGGACTGACATGTCGAGTCACGTGCTGAGTCTTCTCGTCGAGGACAAGCCGGGTCTGCTGACCCGCGTCGCGGGCCTGTTCGCCCGTCGAGGCTTCAACATCGAGTCGCTCGCGGTGGGCGTCACCGAGGTGCCGGGTCTTTCGCGCATCACGGTCGTCGTCGACGTCGAGGAGCTGCCGCTCGAGCAGGTCACGAAGCAGCTCAACAAGCTCATCAACGTCATCAAGATCGTCGAGCTCGACATGACGTCGTCCGTGCAGCGCGAGCACGTGCTGGTCAAGGTGCGCGCCGACAACCAGACCCGCTCGAACGTGCTCGAGGTCGTCAACCTGTTCCGCGGCTCGATCGTCGACTACGCGGCCGACGCTCTCGTCGTCGAGGTGACGGGCGACAAGGGCAAGGTGGATGCCTTCCTCCGCGCGCTCGAGCCTTTCGGGATCAAGGAGCTCGCCCAGTCCGGCCTGCTCGCGATCGGTCGCGGCGGCAAGAGCATCACCGAGCGCGTCCTGCGCGGCTGACGACATCCCCTTCCGCAACAACGGCGCTCTCTTCCGCAACGACAGCGCTTCCTGAACCACGAACAAGGAGAACACCCCCATGGCTGAGATCTTCTACGACGCCGACGCCGATCTGTCCATCATCCAGAGCAAGAAGGTCGCGATCGTCGGCTACGGCTCGCAGGGCCACGCCCACGCCCAGAACCTCCGCGATTCGGGCGTCCAGGTCGCCGTCGCCCTCAAGGAGGGCTCGAAGTCGATCCAGAAGGCCGCAGAGGAGGGCTTCGAGGTCAAGACCGTCGACGAGGCTGCCCAGTGGGCCGACCTCATCATGATCCTCGCGCCCGACCAGCACCAGCGCGGCATCTACAGCGACCACATCAAGCCCTACCTGACCGAGGGCAAGACGCTGGCGTTCGCACATGGCTTCAACATCCGCTTCGGCTACATCGACGCTCCCGAAGGCGTCGACGTCATCCTCGTCGCGCCCAAGGCCCCCGGCCACACGGTGCGGCGCGAGTACGTCGCGGGCCGCGGCATCCCCGACATCATCGCCGTCGAGCGGGACGCCTCGGGCACGGCCTGGGCGACCGCCCTGTCGTACGCGAAGGCCATCGGCGGCACCCGCGCGGGCGTCATCAAGACGACCTTCACCGAGGAGACCGAGACCGACCTCTTCGGTGAGCAGTCGGTTCTGTGCGGCGGCACCTCGCAGCTCGTGCAGTACGGCTTCGAGACGCTCGTCGAGGCCGGATACCAGCCCGAGATCGCCTACTTCGAGGTGCTCCACGAGCTCAAGCTGATCGTCGACCTCATGTGGGAGGGCGGCATCGCCAAGCAGCGCTGGTCGGTCTCCGACACGGCCGAGTACGGCGACTACGTCTCGGGCCCCCGCGTCATCGACCCGCACGTCAAGGACAACATGCGCGCCGTGCTCGCCGACATCCAGTCCGGTGCCTTCGCCGAGCGCTTCATCGGCGACCAGGACAACGGCGCCGTCGAGTTCCTCGAGCTGCGCGAGAAGGGTGCGGCGCACCCGATCGAGGCCGTCGGCCGCGACCTGCGCGCGCTCTTCGCGTGGAAGCAGTCCGACGCGGACTACGTCGAGGGCTCAGCCGCGCGCTGACCCTGAGCGACCACCGCTCCTGATCGGATCGGTCTTCGGCCCGGCCGTCACCTCCCACCCGGAGGCGGCGGCCGGGCCTCTTCCGTAGGGCGTCCGGGTTCGCGTTAACCGAGCGACGGGTCCGAAGATTCGAACCCGTCGCATGCGCCCCCCGGCGTGGGGTGGAGCGCGAAGCGCATCCATCCCGACGGCGCCAGCATACCGAAGATGAGAGATTTCTCATATACCCCGTTTCGGCGCGTCGTCGGACGCGGCTCACGAGTCGGGATGCGGCGCCTGAGCGTCTTCGTTGCGGATCGCGATGACGCGGCCGATCGTCTTCTCACCCGCCAGGACGACGGCGCACAGCATGGCGATCGATCCCGGGATGAAGACGAGCAGATCGTCGATCTGCTCCCACGCGGCAGGGCTCCAGATCGCGACCCAGGTGAGCGCCAGGGCGAGAGCCGTCATCGCCTCGCCCGTGAGGCTCGTCGCAGCGAAGAAGAACGCCCGCCTGCGGTGCAGCACGATCGCGCGGCGTGACACGTGGAAGTCGATCCCGAAGGCGATGAGCAGAACCGCGAAGACCTGGAGCAGGATGCCGAGATCGGCCGAGGACAGTTCGCGCATGCGCCCACTATGCCGCACGGCGACGGCCGCACCGGCTTCGGCGCACGGGCATCCCGGCGAGAGCTCTAGAGTGATGCCACTGTCGAGGGGAGACACATGCCGTCGGACGTCTCGCCGCTCGCCGCAGCCATCCGGATCGCCCTGCGCGATGCGGCCGATCCCTCGCGCGCGGCCGGCCAGCAGGCGTACATGAAATCGGCCATGCCGTTCCTCGGCGTGAGCGTGCCCGAGTCGCGCAGGATCACGCGCACGGCATCCCGCGACGCCACGGCCCCCGAACTGCTCGCCGCCGCCGTCGCTCTCTGGGAGGACGCCACGCATCGCGAAGAGCGCTACGCGGCGATGGCCCTGCTCGCGAGCGGCGCGCTCAAGGGCGACTCCGCGGTCGTGCCGATCATCGACGACATGGTGCGCACGGGTCAATGGTGGGACTACACCGACGAGCTCGCGCATCGCGTCGCGGATCTGCTGGATGCCCGGCCGGCGGAGACGGCTGAGCTCGTGCGCACGTGGAGCGCCGATTCCGATAAGTGGATCCGCCGCGTCGCGATCATCTCGCAGCTCGGCCGGCGCGACCGCGTCGACGTCGGTCTGCTCGCGGACGTCATCGCGCCGAACCTCGCCGACCGGGAGTTCTTCATCCGCAAGGCGATCGGCTGGGCGCTGCGCGATTACGCGCGGGTCGCGCCGGAATGGGTGCGCATCTATGCCGATGCGCACGCCCTGAGCCCGCTCAGCAGACGAGAGGCGCTCAAGCACCTCGGGGACTGAGGACCAGGCCTCACGCGAACGCGAGTGCCATCACCGGCAGTGCGACGACGAGTGGCGCGAGCACGAGCCCGAGCAGCATGAAGCGCCGCCACGACACGTCGACGCCCGCGGCTGTGAGCCGTGCATGCCACAGCAGGGTCGCGAGCGAGCCCCACGGCGTGATGAGGGGGCCTGCGTTGACGCCGACGAGCAGCGCGCCGATGCGGTCGGGCGATCCGGCGACGGATTCGAGGGCGAGGTAGGCGGGGAGGTTGTTGATCGCGTTCGCGCCCAGCATCCCGGCGCCCGCGAGTCGCAGCAGATCGAGCGGTCCCTCGCCCTGCCCGGCGATGCCCGCGACGAGCGCACCGGAGCCCCACGCCTCGAGCGCCCCGACCGCGAGGAAGAGGCCTGCGGCGAAGACGACGAGCGAGCCCGGAACGAGCGAGACACGCAGGACGTCGGGGGAGCGCCACGCGAAGAACGCGACGAGCACGACGGCGGCGACGGATGCCGGGATCCAGGGCGGCAGGCCGCTCACGAGGAGCGGCAGCAGCACGATCACGACGACAGCGGCGACGCGCAGCTGCAGGGGATCGGCGACCTCGGGGGGCGGTGCCGGCGCGAAGCGGCCGCGCAGGCTGCGGCGGCTCACGATCACGAGCATGGCCACGGTCACGGCGATCGCGACGAGAGCGGGCAGTCCCATGAGGACGAGGAACGAGAACGGATCCGGGTGCCCGAGCGGTTCGAGGGCGAGGAGGTTCGTGAGGTTCGACACGGGCAGGAGGAGGGATGCCGTGTTGGCCAGCCACACCGTCGCCAGGGCGAACGGCAGGGGATCAAGACGATGCGCGCGGGCGCTCGCGATGACGACAGGGGTGAGCAGCACGGCGGTCGTGTCGAGCGAGAGGAATGCCGTCGCAAGGATCGCGAGCACGACCGTGAGCGCCCACAGGAGCCACGTGCGCCCGCGCGAGAGGCGGGCGAGGAAGTCCGAGGCGACATCGAAGACGCCTGCGACGGCGGCGAGTTCGGCGACGATCGTGACCGCGACGACGAAGACGAGGATCGGCCAGACGCGGTCGCCGATCGCGAGGGCGTCCTCGATCGGGAGCACGCCGAACACGACGGCGAGGACGCCGGAGAGCAGCAGGATGCCGCCGATGATCGCAAGGCGCACGGCATCCATCATCGACCCCGGCGGACGGTGCCGCGGTACCATGGGGTCATGGGATTCCGCCGTGCTCTCGCGACCGTCGTCGCAGCGGCCACCACCCCGCGAACGCGCGGCGCCTGAGCGGGCGGGGCGCCGCGAGCGCCCGAAGCTGAGCGACCACGCTGCAGAGTGGACTGCGCAGGACTGCGCACGCCGCCCGGTAGCCTTGATCCAAGCCGAATCTGGAGTTCCTGTGACTGACGTCGTCAACCCGTCGGCCGTGGCCTATCCCGCCGACGGTTTCGCCCTCTTCCCCGACCGCTCGGTCGTCGCCCTTCGGGTGAACGGCGAGCTCAAGGACCTCGCCACGATCGTCGAAGAGACGGATGCCGTCGAGCCGGTCCTCGTCGACAGCGCCGACGGGCTCAGCATCCTGCGCCACTCGACGGCGCACGTGCTCGCCCAGGCCGTACAGCGCATCAAGCCGCAGGCGAACCTCGGCATCGGCCCGCCCATCGACGAACGGCTTCTACTACGACTTCGGCATCGCCGAGCCCTTCACGCCTGAGGACCTCAAGGCGATCAAGAAGGAGATGGAGCGCATCGTCCGCGAGAACCAGCGCTTCGTCCGCCGCGTCGTGACCGACGACGAGGCGCGGGCCGAGCTCGCCGACGAGCCGTTCAAGCTCGAGCTCATCGGCCTCAAGGGCGGATCCGACAGACAGCGACCGCGTCGGGAGACGGCGTCAGAAGGTCGAGGGCGCGTCCGTCGAGGTCGGCGCGGGCGAGCTCACGATCTACGACAACGTCGAACCGCGACGGGCGAGACGGTCTGGAAGGACCTCTGCCGCGGCCCGCACGTGCCGGCCACCCGCTACGTCGGCAACGGCTGGGACCTCACCCGCATCGCGGGCGCGTACTGGCGGGGGAGCGAGAAGAACCCCCAGCTGCAGCGCATCTACGGCACGGCATGGCCGACCAAGGACGAGCTGCGCGCCTACCAGGAGCGCCTCGACGAGGCCGCGAAGCGCGACCACCGCAAGCTCGGCAAGGAGCTCGACCTCTTCTCGTTCCCCGACGAGATCGGCTCGGGCCTGTCGGTGTGGCACCCCAAGGGCGGTGTCGTCCGCGGCGAGATGGAGCAGCACGCCCGCAAGCGGCACATCGCGGGCGGCTACACCTACGTCTACACGCCCCACATCTCGAAGCAGGACCTGTTCCAGACATCCAATCACCTCGTGACCTACAAGGAGGGCATGTTCCCGCCCGATCGTCATGGACGAGGAGCGCGACGACGAGGGCCACATCACGAAGCAGGGCCAGGACTACTACCTGAAGCCCATGAACTGCCCGATGCACATCCTGATCTACAAGGAGCGGGCGCGCAGCTACCGCGATCTGCCGATGCGGCTCGCCGAGAACGGCACGGTCTACCGCAACGAGCTCTCGGGCGCGCTGCACGGCCTCACCCGCGTGCGCGGCTTCACTCAGGACGACTCGCACCTGTTCGTCACGCCCGAGCAGCTCGAGTCCGAGGCGACCCGCGTCCTCGAGTTCGTGCTGTCGATGCTGCGCGACTTCGGCCTCGACGGACTTCGAGCTCGAGCTGTCGATGCGCGACGACGAGAAGGACGAAGTGGATCGGCTCGGACGAGTTCTGGGAGTACTCGACCAACGCCCTGCGCAACGTCGCCCTCGCGAGCGGCCTCAAGCTCACCGAGGTCCCCGGCGAGGCCGCGTTCTACGGGCCGAAGATCGACCTCAAGACCAAGGACGCGATCGGGCGCACGTGGCAGCTGTCCACCGTGCAGGTGGACCCGAACCTGCCCGAGCGGTTCGAGCTCGAGTACACCGACCGCGACGGGCAGAAGAAGCGCCCGATCATGATCCACCGCGCGCTCTTCGGCTCGATCGAGCGGTTCTTCGCGATCCTGCTCGAGCACTACGCGGGCGCCTTCCCCGTGTGGCTGTCGCCCGTGCAGGTCGTCGGCATCCCCGTCGCCGAGGACTTCGCCGACTACCTCGAGGACGTCATCGCGGCGCTGCAGGCCGAGGGCGTGCGTGCCGAGATCGACCGCAGCGACGAGCGGATGCAGAAGAAGATCCGCAACCACACGACGCTGAAGGTGCCGCATCCAGCTCATCGCGGGGGAGCAGGACCGGGATGCCGGCACCGTGTCGTTCCGGTTCCGCGACGGCACGCAGGAGAACGGCGTGCCCGTCGAGGACGCCGTGCGCCGCATCCAGCAGGCCATCGCCGTCGCACGCGCTCGTCAACTCGGCCGAGGACCTCGCGTGACGGATGCCGACGGGGACGTGGAAGCTCGTCGAGGCGAGCGAACTGGCCGGGCGTCCCCGACGGCTTCCAGCGGCTGTGGACGCCGCACCGGATGGCGTACATCAACGCCGACCCGAGGAGCTGCCGCGACGAGTGCCCGTTCTGCGCGGCACCCCGCAAGAGTCCGACGAGGACGGGCTCATCGTCGCGCGCGGCGAGACGGCGTACGTGCTGCTGAACCTGTTCCCGTACAACTCCGGCCACCTGCTCGTCTGTCCGTACCGCCACGTCGCGACCTACGACGAGGCGACGCCCGAAGAGGTGGCCGAGATCGGCGCCCTCACGCAGCGGGCGATGCGCGTGCTGCGCCGGGTGTCGCATTGCGACGGCTTCAACATCGGCATGAACCAGGGCGCGCGTCGCCGGTGCCGGCGTCGACGAGCACCTGCACCAGCACGTCGTGCCGCGCTGGGCGCTCGGACGCCAACTTCTTCCCGATCATCGCCCGCACGAAGGCGCTGCCGCAGCTCCTCGGCGACGTGCGCCGGACGGTCGCCGAGGCCTGGAACGACTGAGCCGCGGCATCCCGCGCCGTCTGCCCGAGCAGAAGTGCGGACGCACCGGGCGACACGCCGTGGGGGGAGCCTCATGACCGGCGTGTCGGGCCTGATCTCCGAAGTTGTGCACGCGGGTGGCCGTGCACCGACCGGGCGGGCTCAGCCGGCCAGGGCGTTCCCGTCGACGTCGACGGCCTCGTGGGCGCGCGAGACCCGCGCGATCAGCGAACCTGGCGGGCCGTGAACTGCATGCGCGGGTGGGCGTAGGCCTCCTGCGACTCGACGAGCTGCAGCTCGCGCTCGCCCGACGCGTAGCGTGTTGCTCGAGCAGGTCGAAGACGCTCGACGCCGTGCGCGCGAGGGCGTCTGCGGCGTCGCCGGTCTCGCGGTAGTGCGCCGTGAAGAGCGCGGCCGTGACGTCGCCCGAGCCGTTCGCCTTCATCGGCAGGAGCGGGGTCTGCACGATCCACGCACCGCTGTCGTCGACCGACGAGCATCTCGATCGTGCCGGCTTCGCGGTCGGGGCGCTCGACGCTCGTGACGAGCACCGTGCGCGGTCCCATCGCGCGGGCGAGGTCGACCGAGGCGAGGGTGGAGTCGAGTCGTGTCGGGCTCGGTGTCGGTGAGGAAGCCCGAGCTCGAACTGGTTCGGCGTGATGATGTCGGCGACCGGCACGACACGCTCGCGCAGGAGCACCGGGATGGCGGGAGCGACGAAGCAGCCGGACTTCGCGTTGCCCATGACGGGGTCGCACGCGTAGACGCGCCGCGGGTTCGCGGCCTTGACGCGCGCGACGGCGTCGATGATGACGTCGCCGATGCCCTCGCCGCCCTGATAGCCGGACAGCACGACGTCGATCTGCGGGAACACGCCGCGCTCCTCGACGCCGGTGATGACGTCGCGCGACGTCGTCGGGGGCGATGAGCGGGCCCGCGCCACGCGCCGTAGCCCGTGTGGTTCGAGAAGTTCACCGTGTAGACCGGCAGCACCTCGACGCCGATGCGCTGCAGGGGGAACACGGCCGCGGAGTTGCCGACGTGACCGTAGGCGACGGCCGACTGGATCGAGAGGATCTTCACCGTTCGATCATCCCATCCCGCTAGCCGACCTCACGGACGGCTGCCTGGCCGCGTGCCGCCTGGACGGACGCGACGAGATCGTCGGCGAGCTGCTCGGCGTCCTCGTCGTCGAGGTCGTGGACCGTGAGGCGCAGGCGTCGGGATGCTCCGAGATCCGCGAGCACGAAATCGTCGCCGCCGCGGGCGAGCCACCCGCGGCGCATGAGCTGCTCCGACACGGCGCGCGCGGGGGCCGGCAGGGGAACCCACACCGATGAGCCCGTCGCCGGCCTCGACGGGGAGTCCGCGCGTCGGTCAGCAGGCGGGCGAAGGCGTCGTTGCGGTCGCCGTAGTGCGCCCCGGCTCGCGCGACGCCTGCGAGGACCTCGGGATCCGTCACGAGAGCGTGTACGAGCCGCTGCAGGAGGTGGCTGACCCACGTCGTGCCGGGCGTCAGGCGCATCGCGAGCCGGTCGGCCGTGTCGGGGTCGGAGGCCGTCACCGCGAGGCACATGTCGGGACCGAGGAACTTCGACACCGAGCGCACGACGCCCAGCGCTTGTGCGACGGGTCGACGAGCGAGAAGTACGGCCGCCGCGACAGCATCGAGAAGTGGTCGTCCTCGATGACGAGGACGTAGGGATGCCTCGCGAGCACGGCGCGCAGCTGCGCCGCGCGCTCCTCGGTCAGGCTCGCTCCCGTCGGGTTCTGCGCGCGCGGTGTGCACACGACGGCCCGGACCCCCTGGGCGAGGGCGGCGTCGAGCCCGTCGACCGTCATGCCCTCCTCGTCGACCGGGACGGGCACGGCGCGGTACCCGCCGAGACGCACGGTGTGGATGCTCGTGAGGAAGCACGGGTCCTCGAGCGCGACGGCGTCGTCGCGCGTCAGCGCCTGGGCGAGCAGTCGCTCGACGGCGTCGGCGGCGCCGCTGGTGATCGTGATGCGGCGATCGGGAGCGGGCGACCGTCGCTCATCCAGCCCTGAGCCCATTCCTCGAGCCCGCGGTCGATGACGGGCTCGCCGTAGAGCACGGGACGCCCGCCCATGCGGGCGAGCGCCTCGGACGGATCGGGGATGAGGTCGGGCGCGGGATTGCCGGTTCCGACATCGCGCAGCACGCTGTCGAGTGCGAAACCCTCCTGGGCGACGGGCGAACCGCCCGCCACGAGGGTCCCGCCGCGCCCACGAGTCACCACGAGTCCGGCCTGCGTGAGCTGACGGTACGCGGCGACCGCCGTGTTGCGGTTGACGCCGAGAGCCTCGGCGAGCGAGCGCACGGGGGGCAGGACGTCGCCGGGCCGGAGGTCGCCGCGTTCGACGAGTCCGCGCAGGCTCTCGGCGATCTCGGCCGCCGTCGTGCCCCTGATCTCGTGCTCCATCACTCACCTCCTCGTCCGATCCTATGTGCCGGTACATGCTATCTTTTGGCCTAGGTCAATCCAGAGGCATGTGCGGCGCCACGCGCGGCATCCATTCGAAAGGGAACGTCGTGACGAACTCCGACACCGGAACCAGCCGCGTCAAGCGCGGGCTCGCCGAGATGCTCAAGGGCGGCGTCATCATGGACGTCGTCACGGTCGAGCAGGCGAAGATCGCCGAGGACGCCGGCGCCGTCGCCGTCATGGCGCTCGAGCGAGTCCCCGCCGACATCCGTGCGCAGGGCGGCGTCTCGCGCATGAGCGACCCCGACATGATCGACGGCATCATCGACGCCGTCTCGATCCCCGTCATGGCCAAGGCCCGCATCGGCCACTTCGTCGAGGCGCAGGTACTGCAGGAGCTCGGCGTCGACTACATCGACGAGTCCGAGGTGCTCTCGCCCGCCGACTACGTCAACCACATCGACAAGTGGAACTTCACCGTCCCGTTCGTGTGCGGCGCGACCAACCTCGGCGAGGCGCTCCGGCGCATCAACGAGGGCGCCGCGATGATCCGATCGAAGGGCGAGGCGGGCACGGGCGACGTGTCGGAGGCGACCAAGCACATCCGCAAGATCAAGAGCGAGATCAACGTCCTGCGCTCGATGAGCAAGGACGAGCTGTACGTCGCCGCGAAGGAGCTGCAGGCGCCGTACGACCTCGTCGTCGAGGTCGCCGAGACCGGCACGCTGCCCGTCGTGCTCTTCGTCGCGGGCGGCGTCGCGACGCCTGCCGATGCCGCCATGATGATGCAGATGGGTGCGGACGGCGTGTTCGTCGGCTCGGGCATCTTCAAGTCCGGCAACCCCGCGCAGCGCGCGGCGGCCATCGTCAAGGCCACGACGTTCTTCGACGACGCCAAGGTCATCGCCGACGTCTCACGCGGCCTCGGCGAGGCCATGGTCGGCATCAACGTCTCGGACCTGCCGGCTCCCCATCGCCTCGCCGAGCGCGGCTGGTGACCGCGGGCCGCGACATGAAGGTCGGCGTGCTCGCCCTGCAGGGCGACGTGCGCGAGCACGCACGCGTGCTGAGCAGTCTCGGTGCCGACGTCGTGCTCGTGCGGCGCCCCGACGAGCTGGCCTCGGTCGACGGTCTCGTGATCCCCGGCGGCGAGTCGAGCGTCATCGACAAGCTGTCCCGGGCGTTCGGGATGCAGGAGCCCGTGCGCGCGGCGATCGCCGGCGGAATGCCGGTCTACGGCACGTGTGCAGGCCTCATCCTGCTCGCTGACCGGATCACCGACGGCATCGCCGGTCAGCAGACCTTCGGCGGGCTCGATGTGACGGTGCGGCGCAACGCCTTCGGCAGCGCAGGTCGACTCGTTCGAGACGGATCTGGACGTGCCGGCTCTCGGGGCTCCGCCCGTGCACGCGGTGTTCATCCGGGCACCGCTCGTCGAGGCATCCGGCCCCGACGTCGAGACGCTCGCGGCGCTCCCCGACGGCCGCGTCGTCGCGGTGCGCCAGGGGCCGCTGCTGGGCACGTCGTTCCACCCCGAGGTGTCGGGGGAGCACCGCTTCCACGATCTCTTCCTCGACATGGTCGAGGAGGCACGCTCGTCACCGGTGGATCGGTAGATTCCCTCCATGGGCGTGAACGAGTGGTGGAAGGATCGCGCCGAAGAGCGGTACTGGATGATGGCGCCCTCGCGCGGGATCGTCGGCGATGCGCTCTCGGCGCCGCAGCCTCGTGAGGGCAGCAGGTTCGAGTGGTCGCACGAGCTCGTCTCGGCGACGCTTCCGGGCGACACGCTCTTCGTGTGGGATCGTTCGCTGCCCGTTCCGGGCATCGGCGCATGGGGCCGCGTGCTCGGTCCTCTCAGCGAGGACGTGCAGAGCCGGCGCGGAGACGATCTGCCGCATTGGCGCATGCCCGTGAGCGAGACGCTGCCTCTTGCCAACCCGATCGACATCCTGGCCCTGCGCCGCATCGGCGCCGAGATCGTCGCGATCCGCGAAGCGCTCGAGCGCTCGACCGAGGGACCCGTGTACTTCCCGTTCATCGGCTCGGCCCAGACGCTCGCGCCGGCGCCCGCGTATCTGACGAAGGTCCCGCGGGACCTGTTCGCCCTCTTGTCTTCACGCTTCGGCTTCGAATTCGCGCTCTGATGACCGCCTGGGTGGCGCTGCTGCGCGGAGTCAACGTCGGGGGAGTCACGATCCGCAGCGCCGATCTCGCGCGGGTGTTCCGCGACCTCGGGTTCGACGAGGTCCGCACGGTGCTCGCGAGCGGCAACGTCGCCTTCTCGGCATCCGGCGCCCACGCGGCGCTCAAGACCACGATCGAGCAGGCGCTGCGTGCAGAGTTCGACTACGGCGCCTGGATCGTGCTCGTGAGCGTGGACGACATGCGTGCGGCGATCGACGGGTTCCCGTTCGATGAGACGGATGCCGCGCGCCAGCCGTGGGTCGTCTTCTGCGTCGATGACGCGACGCGCGACGAGCTGCTCGGCGCAGCGGAGGACGCCGACCTCGATCCCGTCGCCGCCGGACCCGGCGTCGTCTACTGGAACCCGCCGAAGGGCTCCTCGACGGACACGCCGTTCGCGAAGGTGCTGGCGAAGTCCGCCTACCGTTCCCGCACGACCAACCGGAACCTCCGGACGCTCGTCAAGATCGTGGGCTGATCGCCGGATCGGCGACGAGTCGCGCGATCGCGTCGAGCGTCGCGTCGACGTCCGCCTCGGTCGTCGCCCACGACGACATCGAGCAGCGCAGCGTCGCGCGGCCGTCCCACTCGGCACCCGTGAGGGCAGCCGTCCCCTCCTGGAGTATCGCGGCGCCGAGCGCGCGCGTGGCCGCATCGTCGCCGAGGCGGAACATGACCTGCGTGTAGGGCACCTCGTTGGCCACGATGACCCCGGGGATCCTGCGAAGGCCCGCTTCGAGCCGGAGGGCGTTCGCGTGCAGGTGGTCGAGGAGCTGCGCGACGCCGCGCCGACCGAGACTGCGCAGGGCCGCCCACGCGGGCACGCCGCGTCCGCGGCGCGAGAGCTCGGGCGTGACATCCCACGGATCCAGGCCCGAGTACATGAGGTAGTCGCCGCCGGTGCGGAACATCGCGATGGAGTCCTCGGGATCGCGCACGATGGCCATGCCGCAGTCGTACGGCACGTTGAGCGTCTTGTGCGCGTCCGTCGTCCACGAGTCGGCGTCCGCGATGCCGTCGACGAGAGCGCGCAGCGACGGGGATGCCCCGGCCCACAGACCGAACGCTCCGTCGACGTGCACCCAGGCGTCGTGCGCCCGCGCGATCGGGATGAGTTCTCGGAACGGGTCGAAAGCGCCGGTGTGCACTTCGCCGGCCTGCAGGCACACGATCGTCGGCCCCGCCGGAGTGCTCTCGAGCGCGGCCGACAGCGCTTCGGGCAGCATCCGACCTTCACCGTCCGAGGCGACGACGATGAGTTCGTCCGTGCCGATCCCCGCGAACCGCGCCGCGCGGTCGATCGAGCCGTGCCGATGCTCGCCGACGACGAAGCGGACCGGGCGGAGCCCCGCGCAGCCCGCGGGTCGTGAGATCCCACCCCGCGCGGCGCATGACGGCATGCTGGGCGGTCGCGAGGCACGCGAAGTTCGAGACCTGTGCGCCCGTGACGAAGCCGACCGACGACGCGGTCGGCAGACCCAGCAGATCGCACACCCAGGCGCCCGCGACGCGCTCGAGTGCGACGATCGAGGGCGTGAGCGTGCTGGATCCCGAGTTCTGGTCCCATGCCGAGACGAGCCAGTCCGCCGCGAGCGCGGCGGGGAGCGAACCGCCGATCACGAACCCGAAGAACCGGCCGCCGGGGATCGCGACGAGGCCCGGGTCGGCGCGGGCGGCGAGGTCTGTCACGAGATCCGCGGCATCCATCCCCTCTTCGGGCAGGTCGCCGCCGAACACCGCGAGCATGTCGTCGAGATCGGCGCGTGGCCACACGGGCCGGTCGTCAAGGGAATCCAGGAATGCCGTCGCACTGCGGTGAGCCGCGTCGAGGGCGCGTTCGCGTTCATTCATGTACACAGAGTGTTCTCGTGGCGGCGCCGTGATACAACCATCCGGCGCGCACATGCCGGCGGCGGTGCGCTCGTTTAGAATGGGCCCCATGTCCGGCCACTCCAAGTGGGCGACCACGAAGCACAAGAAGGCCGTCATCGACGCGCGCCGTGCGAAGTCGTTCGCCAAGCTCATCAAGAACATCGAAGTCGCCGCGAAGCTCGGCGGCGCCGACCTCGCAGGCAACCCGACGCTGTACGACGCCGTCCAGAAGGCGAAGAAGACCTCGGTCCCCAACGACAACATCGATCGCGCGATCAAACGCGGAGCCGGGATCTCGGGCGAGTCGATCGAGTACCTCAACATCATGTACGAGGGCTACGGTCCCGGCGGCGTCGCCCTCATGATCGAGTGCCTCACAGACAACAAGAACCGTGCCGCGGCCGAAGTGCGCACGGCGCTGAGCCGCAACGGCGCGACCCTCGCCGACCCCGGAAGCGTCGCGTACAACTTCAGCCGCAAGGGCGTCATCGTCGTCTCCGACGAGGGGACGACCGAGGACGACATCATGCTGGCCGTCCTCGAGGCGGGCGCCGAAGAGGTCGAGCCGCACGCCCAGGGCTTCGAGATCATCACCGAGGCGCACGACCTCGTGACGGTCCGCACGGCGCTGCAGGACGCGGGGATCGACTACGAATCGGCCGACATCGAGTTCGTGCCGAATCTCAAGGTCGAGGTGGATGCCGAGACCGCTCGCAAGATCTTCCGCATCATCGACGCGCTCGAAGACAGCGACGACGTCCAGAACGTCTTCAGCAACTTCGACCTCACCCCCGAGGTGCAGGCCGAACTCGAAGCCGAGGACTGACGCCGCGCGCCTCGGCCGGGGCGGAGGACATCGAACGTAGCGTGGGGGAGTGGCCCGTCGTCATCTCCTGCGCGTCCTCGGCATCGACCCGGGGCTGACGCGGTGCGGCGTGGGCATCGTGGATGTCGCGCCGGACCGGTCGGCGACGCTCGTGCACGTCGGAGTCATCCGCTCGGACCCAGCGGCGCGCATCGAGAACCGGCTCGCGACGATCGCCGCGGGTCTGCGCGAGATCATCGAGGCGCACGGCCCGGCCGTCGTGGCGGTCGAGCGCGTCTTCGCGCAGCACAACACCCAGACGGTCATGGGCACGGCCCAGGCGAGCGGTATCGCGCTGCTCGTCGCGGGGGAGCGCGGGCTCCCCGCCGCCACGCACACGCCGACCGAGGTCAAGGCCGCGATCACGGGCTATGGCGCCGCAGACAAGCGCCAGGTGCAGACGATGGTCGCCCGCATCCTGCGGCTCGACGAACTGCCCAAGCCCGCCGACGCGGCCGACGCCCTCGCGATCGCGCTGTGCCACGCGTGGCGGGGCGGCTCGCCCGCCGCACCGGCAGCGGCGACCTTGACGCCCGCGCAGCGGGCATGGGCGGATGCCGAGCGACTCGCACGCCGGTGAGGGCGCGCGTGTCGCTCGAACACATCTACGAACGGGCACGTAGGCTCGGGGCATGATCTCCTCGCTGCGCGGCACTGTCGCGCACATCGACACGGACTCCGTCGTGGTCGAGGTCGGCGGCGTCGGCCTCTCGGTCGCCGTCACGCCGCTGATCACACGCGCCGTCCACGTGGGCGACGACGTGCTCCTCCACACGAGCCTCATCGTGCGCGAGGACGCTCTCTCGCTCTTCGGGTTCGAGACCCGCGAAGAGCTCGCGGTCTTCACTCTGCTTCTCGGGGTCACAGGCGTCGGGCCGAAGTCGGCGCTCGGCATCCTCGCGACGCTGACCGTCGCGCAGATCGCCGACGCCGTCGGATCGGATGACGACGCGCCGTTCCGCCGCGTCTCGGGCATCGGCCCCAAGACGGCGAAGCTCATCGTCGTGCAGCTCGCGGGCAAGATCCTCGCGGCGGCGCCGTCCGCAGGGTCCTCCCGCACGCCGGCGGCTTCCGCCGTCACGCCGCAGGTCGTGCAGGCGCTCGTCGGCCTCGGGTGGTCCGAGCGGACGGCGACCGAGGCCGTGGCGTCCGTCGCCGAAGGGGCGGGCGACGCCGACCGCGCGTCGGTGCCGGCGCTCCTGCGCCTCACGCTCACGACGCTCGGCCCCGCACGCAAGGAGCCCGTCGGTGGATGACTTCCGCGACCCCTCCGAGCCCGTCGACGAGACGGAGCTCGCGATCGAGGGCGCCCTGCGCCCGAGCTCTCTCGCCGAGTTCGTGGGCCAGCAGAAGGTGCGCGGTCAGCTGCAGCTGCTGCTGGATGCCGCGCGCCTGCAGCAGCGTCCTGCAGACCACATCCTGCTGTCGGGCCCGCCTGGGCTCGGCAAGACGACCCTCGCGATGATCGTCGCGCACGAGAGCAGCAGGCCGCTGCGGCTCTCGAGCGGTCCGGCGATCCAGCACGCGGGTGACCTCGCGGCCCTCCTGTCGAGTCTCACCCCGGGGGAGGTGCTCTTCATCGACGAGATCCACCGCATGGCGCGTTCGGCCGAGGAGATGCTGTACCTCGCGATGGAGGACTTCCGCATCGACATCATGGTCGGAAAGGGCGCGGGGGCCACCAGCATCCCGCTGGATCTCGCGCCTTTCACGCTCGTCGGCGCGACGACCCGGTCGGGGATGCTGCCCAATCCCCTTCGCGATCGCTTCGGCTTCACGGCGCATCTGGAGTTCTACGAGCCGCACGAGCTCGAGCGCGTCATCGAGCGTTCGGCCGTCATGCTCGGTGTGCAGGTTCCGCCCGAAGCCCGCAGCGAGATCGCCCGACGCTCGCGCGGGACGCCCCGCATCGCGAACAGGCTGCTGCGCCGCGTGCGCGACTACGCGATCGTGCACGGTGCGGGCAGCAGTGCGACAGCCGAGGACGTGCACGCCGCTCTCGAGCTCTACGACGTCGATGCGATCGGCCTTGACCGCCTCGACCGCGCCGTCCTCGACGCGCTCGTCAAACGCTTCCAAGGCGGTCCCGTGGGCCTCAGCACCCTCGCTGTCGCCGTGGGCGAGGAGCCCGACACGATCGAGTCCGTCGTCGAGCCGTATCTCGTGCGGATCGGCTTCATGGGTCGGACGCCGCGCGGGCGCATCGCTACGCCGTCGGCGTACGCGCACGTGGGCATCGCGGCGGTCGACTCGATGCTCGGACTCGATGACCTATAATCGCTGAAGGCTTTCGCCCACCCCTCTCTCAGGCAGCGCTGCCATCGCGCGTGCCTCACCCGAAAGGCGCTCTCACTCATGAGCCTCCAGGATTTCTTCGCCAACTACGGCCTCATCATCCTTCTTGTTCTGCTCCTGGTCTTCATGTTCTGGAGCTCGCGTCGCCGGATGCAGAAGCAGAAGGCGGAGCAGGAGGCCAAGGCGCGTCAGACGGTTCCCGGGGCCGAGGTGCTGCTCCAGGGCGGCCTGTACGGCACCGTCGTCTCGTACGACGCTGACAACCTCGACCAGCCCGCGATCGTCGAGATCGCGCCGGGCGTCGAGATCAAGGTCCACAGTCAGGCGATCCTGCGCATCGTCGAGCCCACGGCCGGCTTCGTCACCGAGGATGACTTCATCGAGGCCGAGGAGTCGCGCGACGAGTACGTCGCGGGTGTTGCGGGCGGCGACATCACCTCGATCAGCGACGACCACGCACGCGCGGCAGCGGACGAGAAGCCCGAGCCCGGCACGGAGCCCAAGAAGCCCGAGGCCTGACCCCGGTCCTGCACGACCCCGCTGAGAGAAGCTGACCCACTGTGGCGACATCCACCCCTGTCCGGCATGCCTGGCGCGCGCTGACCGGTCTCCTTGTGACCACCGCTGTGCTGTTCGGCATCAATGCGCTCGGCGTGTATGTCTTCCAGGAGAGCTCGTGGACGCCTGAGCTCGCCCTCGACCTGCAGGGCGGCACGCAGATCATCCTCGAGGCCAAGACGGCCGACGGCGCCGACCCCTCGCCCGAGCAGATGAACCAGGCCGTGACGATCATCCGTCAGCGCGTCGACGCGTCCGGCGTGGGCGAGGCCGATGTCACCACCGAGGGCGGCCGCAACATCGTCGTCCAGATTCCGGGCGAGGCGGACGAGGCGACGCGCGAGCGGATCGAGTCGGCCGCGCAGCTGCAGCTGCGCGCCGTGCTCTACGCCGGTTCGCCTGCCACGACGTTCGTCGGTGAGGACGGTGTCGAAACGCCGTATCCGACCCCCGACCCGTCTCTGCCCGCGACGCCCACGACCGCGCCCACCAACGGCAGTGACGTCAGCTGGATCACTCCGGCCCTCGAGGCGGAGTTCCTCGCGTACGACTGCGCGAGTCCCGACAACGACCCGGCCAACGCGCCCGCCGACCAGCCGCTCATCACGTGCGACCCCGACGGCACGGTGAAGTACATCCTCGGCCCGGTCGAGCTCGACGGCTCGTCGATCTCCGATGCGACGTTCGGCATGCAGCAGAACGACGGCCGCTGGGCCGTCAATCTCGTCTTCGACGGCCAGGGCACGGAGGTGTTCGGCGAGATCAGCCAGCGCCTCTACGGTGCGACTCCGCCGCTCAACCAGTTCGCGTTCGTCCTCGACGGCTACGTGCTGTCCGCGCCCTCGATGAACGGCGTCATCCTCGACGGCAAGCCGAGCATCACGGGCAGCTTCACGCAGGAGACGGCCAAGACGCTCGCCGACCAGCTCAAGTACGGCGCCCTGCCGCTGAGCTTCGAGGTCGTGAGCTCCGACACGATCTCGGCGACCCTCGGTTCGCAGCAGCTGCAGATCGGTCTCATCGCCGGCCTCATCGGCCTCGTGCTCGTGGCGCTCTACTCGATCATCGTCTATCGCGCGCTGGGCTTCGTGATCATCGCATCGCTCATCGTGATGGGCGTGCTGACGTACGTCACGCTCTGCATCCTGGCCTGGCGGATGGGCTTCCGCCTGTCGCTCGCCGGTGTCGCGGGTGTCATCGTCTCGATCGGCTTCACGGCCGACTCGTTCATCATCTACTTCGAGCGAATACGCGACGAGCTCCGCGACGGCAAGTCCATCACCGCCTCGGTGGAGGACGGCTGGAACCGCGCGAAGCGCACGATCTACATCTCGAAGTCGATCAACATCCTCGCGGCCGTCGTGCTCTACATCCTCGCCGACGCGACCGTGAAGGGCTTCGCGTTCACGCTGGGTCTGACCACGGTGATCGACGTCGTCATCTTCATCCTGTTCACGCACCCTGTCATGCAGCTGCTCGCCCGCACGAAGTTCTTCGGCTCGGGCCACCCGCTGTCGGGCATGGACCCCAAGGCACTCGGCGCCGTCTACCGGGGGCGCGCGCAGTTCCGCGCGCCCGTCGCAGCGACGGCGACGACGGGGGCCGGACGCCGCGAAGCCAAGTCGCGCGGTGAGGCCGAACGACGCCAGACGATCGCCGAACGCAAGCAGGCGGAGCTCGCAGACGCCAAGAACGGCAAGAAGGCAGACGACTGATGCGTTCCATGAGCCAGCTCGGAAACGACCTCTACACGGGCAAGTCCTCCTTCCCCTTCGTCGGGCGCCGCCGCCTGTGGTTCCTCATCGCGGCGATCCTCGTCATCGGCTCGGCGCTCGTGCCGCTCTTCCGTCCCATCCAGTTCTCGATCGAGTTCACGGGCGGTTCCCAGTTCACGGTGTCTGGCGTCGAGAACCCCGACCAGTCGATCGCCACCGAGGCGGTGCAGTCCGTCGTGCCTGACGCGACGACGAAGGTGACGACGATCGGCGGCACCGCCGTGCGTGTGCAGACGGATCAGATGACGGATACCGAGACCCGCGAGGTCACGGCTGCCCTCGCCGAGGCGTACGGCGTCCCCGCGAGCGAAGTCACGTCATCCTTCATCGGTCCCAGCTGGGGCGCCGACGTCACGCGTCAGTCGCTCTGGGGACTCGCGATATTCCTCGCCCTGACCTTCCTGATCCTCGCGCTGTACTTCCGCACGTGGAAGATGTCGGCAGCCTCGATCATCGGCCTCGTCGACGTCCTCGTGATCACGATCGGCATCTACGCGCTGTGCGGGTTCGAGATCTCGCCCGCCGCGGTCATCGGCTTCCTCACGATCCTCTCGTACGCGCTGTACGACACGACCGTCGTCTTCGACAAGATCCGAGAGAATACGACAGAGGACGGCGAGGGATCCGGCCGGACGTTCGGAGAATCGGTGAACCTCGCCGTCAACCAGACCCTCGTGCGGTCGATCAACACGACGGTCGTCGCGATCCTGCCGACCGGCGCGATCCTGTTCATCGGCGCCCTGTGGCTCGGTGCGCAGACGCTGACCGACATCTCGCTGTCGATCTTCGTCGGCACCATCGTCGCGGCCTACTCGACGATCTTCGTCGCCTCGCCGCTCTACTCGCTCCTGCGCGAGAACGAGCCCGAGATCAAGGCGCGGGATGCCCGCGTGCTCGCTGCACGCGAACAGGCAGTCGTCTCGGCCTGAGCCTCCGCGCAGCGGGCATAGGATTCTCGGGAGGGGAGGCGCTCTGATGACTGAGACCGTCCCTCCTGCTCCGTCGTCGCTGCGACGGCTCGTGCCCCGCATCTTCTCGCGCTCCGTCCGTCGGGACGGCGTCGAGCAGTTGCTCCGGACCGTGCGGACGCACCACCCCAAGGGCGACCTCGCGATCATCGAGCGCGCCTACGGCGTCGCGGAGGCCGCCCACAAGGGGCAGACGCGCCGGAGCGGCGAGCCGTACATCACGCACCCGCTCGCGGTCGCGCAGATCCTGGCCGATATGGGACTCGGTCCCAAGGCGATCGCCGCGGCGCTGCTGCACGACACGGTCGAAGACACCTCCTACGGCCTCGAGACCCTGACGGCCGAGTTCGGCGACGAGGTCGCGATGCTGGTCGACGGCGTCACGAAGCTCGACAAGGTGAAGTACGGCGAGAGCGCGCAGGCCGAGACGGTGCGCAAGATGATCGTGGCGATGTCGCGCGACATCCGCGTGCTCCTCATCAAGCTCGCCGATCGCCTGCACAACGCCCGCACCTGGGGCTTCGTGCCCCCCGAGAAGGCCCAGAAGAAGGCGACCGAGACCCTCGAGATCTTTGCGCCGCTCGCGCACCGTCTCGGAATCCAGACCATCAAGTCCGAGCTCGAGGACCTGTCGTTCGCCGTGCTCCACCCCAAGCTGTACGCCGAGATCGACAGCCTCGTGAAGCAGCGCACTCCGCAGCGCGAGCAGTACGTCCAGAGCGTGATCGACGCCGTGGACGGCGATCTGCGCGATCTGCGCATCCGCGGTCGCGTCATGGGTCGCCCGAAGCAGCTTTACTCCGTCTACCAGAAGATGGTCGTCCGGGGCCGCGAGTTCGACGACATCTACGACCTCATCGGCATCCGTGTCCTCGTGGCGAGCGTGCGCGACTGCTACGCCGTCCTGGGCGCGATCCACGCCCGGTGGACGCCGCTGCCCGGCCGATTCAAGGACTACATCGCGACACCGAAGTTCAATCTCTACCAGTCGCTGCACACGACCGTCATCGGCCCCGGCGGCCGCACCGTCGAGATCCAGATCCGCACCAACGAGATGCACCAGCAGGCCGAGTTCGGCGTCGCGGCCCACTGGAAGTACAAGGAGCGGATGACGGGCGGCAAGAACGACGCCAAGGCCGTCGACACCGACATGGCCTGGCTCGCCCACATCTCGGACTGGCAGGCCGAGACCGCCGACCCAGGGGAGTTCCTCGACTCGCTCCGCTTCGAGATCGGCGCGAAAGAGGTCTACGTCTTCACGCCGAAGGGCCGTGTGGTGGGTCTTCCGACCGGTGCGACCCCCGTCGACTTCGCCTACGCCGTGCACACCGAGATCGGGCACCGGACGATGGGGGCCAAGGTCAACGGCCGGCTCGTCCCGCTCGAGTCCGAGCTTCACAGCGGCGACGTCGTCGAGGTCTTCACGTCGAAGAATCCGGATGCCGGGCCCAGTCAGGACTGGTTGTCGTTCGTCCGCAGCACGAGGGCGCGCAACAAGATCCGTGGCTGGTTCACGAAGGAGCGTCGCGAAGAGGCCATCGAGCAGGGCAAGGAGGCGATCGCACGCGCGATGCGTCGGCAGAACCTGCCGTTGCAGCGCCTCATGAGCCAGGACTCGTTCTCGGAGGTCGCGCGCCAGCTGCGCTACGAGGACATCTCCGCCCTCTATGCCGCGGTCGGCGAGGGCCACGTCTCGACGCAGTCGGTCATCGAGAAGGTCACGGCGCTCGTCGGCGCAAGCGACACCTCGACGGGACCCATCGATCTGCCGCAGGTGGGACGCTCGCGAGCCCCGCGCGGGGGCGATTCCGGCGTGCTCGTGCGCGGAGCGCCGGACATTCTCGTGAAGCTTGCGAAGTGCTGCACTCCCGTGCCGGGCGATGAGATCATGGGCTTCGTGACGCGGGGGAGCGGCGTCTCGGTGCACCGCACCGACTGCACCAACGTCGCCTCGCTCATGAACGATCCCGAGCGCCTGATCGAGGTCGAGTGGGCACCCACGACCAAGAGCGTCTTCCTCGTGCAGATACAGGTCGAGGCGCTCGACCGCTCAGGCCTGCTGAGCGACGTGACCCGCGTCCTGAGCGAGCACCACGTCAACATTCTCTCGGCGAGCGTGTCGACGACGAACGATCGGCTTGCGCTCAGCCGCTTCGTCTTCGAGATGGGCGACATCGTGCACCTCGACCGCGTGCTCAACGCCGTCCGGCGCATCGACGCCGTCTACGACGTCTACCGCGTCACGTCGTCCTGACAGGGGCGAGTCGCTCGAGGAACGCCCGGGCGCGCTTCTTGTGCGGCACCGCGCCGCGATGCTCCAGCCACGCGATCGCGGCGTCGGCCAGCCCCTCCACGTCCGCCGCGAACAGGCGGGCCGCGTGCTCGTGCGCCGCATCCGCCACCCGTGCCAGATCCGCGAGCGTGCGCGTGGGCGACGTGACCCACACGCCGCCGATGAGCACGAGGTCGTCGTGGCCGACCGCGGGATCGCGGTAGACGAGCCGCTGCCCGATGACGTGGTGGAGGCGTCTGCTCACGGCGCGCTGAACCGTGTGCCGGGCGGGAGGATCGTGAAGGGATCCGTGGATCCAGGCCGCTGTCAGATGCGTCGCGGCGAGCGTGTCGCCGAGTATCGCGCCGAGCGAGCCGGCCCGCAGAGCGGTCGTCTCGACGGCATCCGCAGGGATGTACGCGTCGCCGAGCTCGATCACGTGCCCGTCGAGGCGCGCCGCCGACAGCTCAGCGGTGGAGAGGCGGTCATCCGCGAAGTACAGGAAGGGTGAGCCCACTCCAGCAGTCTGCGCGCACGGATCCTGCCCGTTGAGCGGATCGGCCGGATTGTGGACAACCCGGCCGATCGAAGAGGAGTGCGGGGACGGATCAGAAGCCGAGCGCCTTGAGCCAGCCGCGGCGGGCCTCGAGCGCCTCCTTGGCCTTGGCGATGGCGCGCTGATCTCCGGACTTCTCCGCCGCCGCGAGCTCGCTCTCGAGCTTCTCGATCGCTTCGGTCAGCTGCCGCGTCATGTCGTTCGCGCGCGCCTTGGTCTCAGGGTTGTTGCGCTTCCAGTCGGCGTCCTCGCGCGTGCGCAGAGCCTGCTCGATCTTGCGCAGCTCGTCATCGAGGCTCCGCTCGGCCTCGCGAGGGAAGATCCGCCCGATGTCGTCCCACTTGCGCTGGATGCTGGTCAGCAGTGCCCGGGCCTTTGCGATCTGGGGCTCGTCTGCGACGGCCTTCGCCTCTTCGAGGAGCGCCTTCTTCTCGGCGATCTTCTCGCGGGATGCCTCGGCCTCGGCCGACTCCCGCTCGCCGCGGGCAGTGTAGAGAGCATCGCCGGCAGCCTTGAAGCGCGCCCACAAGGCGTCGTCGACCTTCTTGCCGGCGCGCCCGGCGGTCTTCCACTGGTCGAGCAGCTCGCGGTATGCGCCGATGCCGTCCTCACCCTTCGGCGCGAGCGCCTCGGCCTTCGCGACGAGCGCGGACTTGCGGTCGCGGACGCCCTTGTGGACCTCGTCGAGCTCGGCGTAGAACTCGCGGCGGTGCTTGTCGACCGAGGCACGCGCGTCGCGGAATCGCTTCCAGAGCTGCTGCGAGGCGGCTTTGGGCAGACGAGGGCCGTTCTGCTGCTGGGCCTGCCACTGGTCGAACAGCGACGAAAGATCTGCCGAGGCCTGCTTCCACTGCACGGACTTGGGGTCGCGTGCGGCGAGGGCCTCAGCCTGCTCGACGAGGAGCGTGCGCTGACGCACGGCTTCGTCGACGGCTTCGCGGGCGGCCGCAGCCTCCGTCTCCGTCGATGCCGCGAGGGCGGTCGAGAGCGCCGCGACACGCGCCTGGAGGGACGCGAGGTCGCCGACGGCCGCGGCATCCTTCAGCTTGCCCTGCACGAGGCGTGCGGCACCGCGGAGGTCTGAAGCCGAAGCGCCGCCGCGGCGGTGCCGGACCTCGAGCAGCGTGACTTCGCTCGCGAGGTCGTTGTACTTGCGCTCGAAGTACGCGAGCGCCTCTTCGGACGAGCCGTCGGGGTACTGTCCGACGACGCGCCAGCCGGACGCCTCGCGCACCGAGACGGTGCCGTCCTCGTCGACGCGGCCCCACGGCTCGTCGGAGCCGGCAGGCGCGGCAGCAGCCTCCTCGGGGACGACCTCTTCCGCGACGACCTCCTCGGCAGCAGCGATCTCGTCGACGGCGACCTCCGTCCCGGTCCGGTCGGAGGTCGGCTGCGCGGCGGCATCGCCCGCAGCGGCGTCCTCGACGCGGGCCTCTTCGTCGGCGTTCACCTCGATGGGCTCGGGAGTCGCCTGGGCGGTCTCCTCGATGACGTCATCGGCAGCGGGGGAGTCGGGAGTGGGGTCTTCGTGAGCAGACACGGTATGCACCTCATCGCGGCCTGGCGCCGCCTGTGGGGGGTTGGACCCGTCAAGCCTAGTACGGCAGACCCCGCCGCTCAGGGAGTCGCGCTGGGCTCGGGCTCGGCGGGCGTCGACGGCTCCTCGGTGGGAGTCTCCGCAGGAGCCTCGGAGGGCGTCGATGCGGGAGTCGTCACCGTCGGCGTCGGCTCGGGGGCGGGCGCGCCGGGGCCGGTCGTGAAGTACATCGTCTGCGCGATCACGATCGCGGCGATGACGGCGCCTCCCGCGATGCCCGCGATGAGGTTGTCGCGCGTGCGGCGGCGGCGCATGCCCTCGTGCAGCGCGCGGCGCGCGTCGTACAGACGTGCACGCTCCCGGGCCTCGCGGCTGGTGCGATCCTTGCCTCCGGCGGACACGGGAACCTCCCTCGGCCGGGTGCGTCCCGGAACCGGGTTGATCCTATTCACTGGCCGTTGCCCGGACAAACCGGCCCCGAGAGCGGCGTCGCTGTCCGCGGGCACGATTAGCCTGGACCCGTGAACAGGCCGACCGCGCTCTTCCAAGGGCAGACCCCGCTCGCGGTGCGGATGCGTCCCACATCCCTCGACGAGATCGCCGGTCAGGGCCACCTGCTCCGAGCGGGCTCGCCGCTGGTGACACTCGCCGATCCTCAGGCATCGTCTCGGTCGGCGGCCTCCGTCATCCTGTGGGGTCCGCCCGGCACGGGAAAGACGACGCTCGCCCAGGCGATCGCCCGCTCGTCCGGCCGCCGGTTCGTCGAGCTCTCGGCCGTGACAGCGGGGGTCCGGGACGTGCGCGAGGTCATGCAGGACGCGCTCAACCAGCGCGACCTCTACGCACAGTCGACGATCCTGTTCCTCGACGAGATCCACCGCTTCACAAAGGCTCAGCAGGATGCCCTGCTTCCGGGCGTCGAGAACGGCTGGGTCGTGCTCATCGCCGCGACGACCGAGAACCCCTCGTTCTCGGTCATCTCGCCTCTGCTCTCTCGGTCGCTCCTTCTGACCCTCACGGCTCTCACCGACGATGACCTCGCCCTGCTGCTCGATCGCGCCGTGACCGATGCGCGCGGACTCAACGGTGCGGCCGTGCTCGGCGCCCCCGCGCGTGACGCGATCGTGCGGCTCGCCTCGGGCGATGCGCGGCGCGCGCTCACGACGCTCGAGGCTGCGGCATCGCTCGCCATCGAGACCGCCGCAGAAGGGGAGACTCCCACCGTCGAGCCGGATCACGTCTCGCAGGCCGTCGACAGGGCGCTCCTGCGGTACGACCGACAGGGCGACGAGCACTACGACGTCATCAGCGCCTTCATCAAGTCCATCAGAGGCTCCGACGTGGATGCCGCGATGCACTACCTCGCTCGCATGATCGAGGCGGGCGAGGATGCCCGCTTCATCGCGCGGCGGCTCATCATCTCGGCCGCCGAGGACATCGGGCTCGCCGACCCGCAGGCGCTCCCGCTCGCCGTCGCGGCGGCGGACGCCGTGCAGTTGATCGGGATGCCGGAGGGCCGCATCCCGCTCGCCGAGGCCACGGCGTACCTCGCGACGACCGCGAAGTCCAACGCCGCGTACCTCGCCATCGACAACGCGATCGCCGATGTGCGCGCGGGCGGCTTCGGCCGTGTGCCCCCGGCGCTCCGCGACGCGCACTACCCGGGTGCGAAGCGACTCGGGCACGGCAAGGGCTACCGCTACCCGCACGACACCGAGATCGGCGTCGTCCAGCAGCAGCACCTGCCCGACGAGCTGCGCGGCAAGCGCTACTACGAGCCGACGAACCACGGCCAGGAGCGCGATGTGCAGGCCCGGCTCGAGAAGATCCGCCGCATCCTCGACGGGGAATGAGGGCGGATCCGGGCGAAGTCCGCGCACCTGATAGACTGGATCGGCTCGAAACGCAGTTTTCGGGCATCCCCTCTCTTCTTGAACGACCTTCCGGCATGCCCCGGCGTGCAGTCCGGACAGGGCGAAGAGGCGGAGATACGTCCGTGAGCCGCGAGAGACGCGGCCACGTCATCGGAAGGAACACTTCGTGGCTACGAAGTCCCAGGACCGCCGCAAGGTCCGTCTGTCGCGCGCGCTCGGCGTCGCGCTGACCCCCAAGGCCGCCCGCTACCTCGAGAAGCGTCCCTACGCTCCCGGCGAGCACGGTCGCACGAAGCGCAAGCAGGACAGCGACTACGCCGTCCGCCTGCGTGAGAAGCAGCGTCTGCGCGAGCAGTACGGCATCCGCGAGAAGCAGATGCGCAACACGTTCAACGAGGCCCGCCGCAAGGACGGCCTGACGGGTGAGAACCTCGTCGAGCTGCTCGAGATGCGTCTGGACGCCCTCGTGCTGCGCTCGGGCTTCGCCCGCACCACGGCGCAGGCGCGCCAGCTCGTCGTGCACCGCCACATCCTGGTCGACGGCCAGACGGTGGACCGCCCGTCGTTCCGCGTCAAGCCGGGTCAGCTCATCCACGTCAGGGCCAAGTCCGAAGGCACCGAGCCCTTCCAGGTCGCAGCCGCCGGCGGTCACGCCGACGTCCTGCCCCCGGTCCCGGCCTACCTCGAGGTCGAGCTCGACAAGCTCCAGTCGCGTCTCGTGCGTCGCCCCAAGCGCGCCGAGGTTCCCGTGGTCTGCGACGTCCAGCTGGTCGTCGAGTACTACGCGGCGCGCTAAGCGACGCGGAGTACAGCCGCGCAGCGGCCAGCGGTACAGCTACGCGGCGCGCTAAGCGACGCGTACAAGCGGCAGAACAGCGCACGAAGGGCGTCGGGGAAACCCGGCGCCCTTCGTCGTTAAGGCGTGCGATGGGCCGTTTCCGCCTACGATGGGAAAAGCCGCGTCCGGCGGCGAGCCAAGGAAGTGGTGTCATGAAGAACGTGCTGTGGTTCCTGTTCGGCATCGCCGGTGGATTCGTCCTGGCACACTTCGTGAACAAGGACCCGCGGGGGCACGAGCTCCTCGCCGAGGTCGATGCCCGCATCACGGAGTTCGCCGACCGCATGAGCGATGCCTACCGGGAGCAGGAGTCCCGTTTCACGGGCATGGTCGACGAAGTGAAGGATGCCGCGGCGGGCGCCGCGAGCGCCGTCAAGAACGCCGCATCCGACACGCTCGACAAGGCTCAGGACGCCGCCGCCGCGGCCGCCGACAAGCTCGCCGACTGACCCACGATCCATCCGCTCGCCCGCCCACCCGAGGGCGGTCGAGCGTCGACCCGAGGAACAACCCACGCATGAAGACCGCTGAGATCGCGCAGCGCTTTCTCGACTACTTCGAGAAGAACGACCACGTCATCGTCCCGTCCGCTTCGCTCGTGACGGACGACCCGGCCCTCCTGTTCACCGTCGCCGGCATGGTGCCGTTCATCCCGTACCTGAGCGGTGACGTGCCCGCGCCGTACAAGCGCGCGGCCGACGTGCAGAAGTGCCTGCGCACGCTCGACATCGAAGAGGTCGGCCACACGCCGCGACACGGAACGTTCTTCCAGATGCTCGGCAACTGGTCTTTCGGCGACTACTTCAAGGAAGGCGCGATCCGCTTCGCGTGGGAGCTCCTCACGACGCCCGATGCCGAGGGCGGACTCGGATTCGACCCCAAGGACCTGTGGGTCACGGTGTACGAGGAGGACGATGAGGCGCACGCGCTGTGGCGCGAACTCACCGACCTGCCCGAGGAGCGCATCCAGCGCCTCGGCAAGGACACGAACTACTGGTCGACGGGTCTTCCCGGGCCGGCGGGGCCGTGCTCCGAGATCTTCTTCGACCGCGGGCCCGCGTACGGCATCGACGGGGGACCGGCGACCGACGACGACCGCTACGTCGAGATCTGGAACCTCGTGTTCATGCAGTACGAGATCACCAACGTGCAGTCCAAGTACGACTTCGACATCGCAGGCGAACTGCCGAACAAGAACATCGACACGGGCATGGGTCTCGAGCGCGTCGCCTTCATCAAGCAGGGCGTCGACAACATGTACGAGACGGATCAGGTGCGGCCGGTGCTCGACAAGGCCGTCGAGCTGACGGGACGCATCTACGGCGCCGACCACCAGGACGACGTCCGCTTCCGTGTCGTGGCCGACCACATCCGCTCCTCGCTCATGCTGCTCTCGGACGGGGTGACGCCCTCGAACGACGGGCGCGGCTACATCCTGCGCCGTCTCATGCGGCGCGCGATCCGGTCCATGCGCCTGCTCGGGGTCGAGGGGCCGACCTTCGCGGAGCTGTTCGCGGCATCCCGCGACGCCATGAAGGACGCGTACCCGATCGTCCAGACCGACTACCCGCGCATCGAGCAGTACGCCCTCGCGGAGGAGGCGACCTTCCTGCGCACGCTCGCGGCGGGCTCCAACCTGCTCGACGAGTCGATCGTGCAGTCCAAGGACGCCGGCAGCGCGGCGATCTCGGGCTCCGAGGCGTTCCTGCTCCACGACACGTACGGATTCCCGATCGATCTGACCCTCGAGATCGCCGAAGAGGCGGGCCTCACGGTCGACCGCGCCGCGTTCGACGCGCTCATGCACGAGCAGCGCACGCGGGCGAAGGCCGACGCGAAGTCGCGCAAGCGCCAGCTCGCCGACACGAGCGTGTACCGCGACCTGCGGGCGCTCGGCGAGACGTCTTTCACGGGCTATACCGATCTCGAGACGGAATCGAGCGTGCTCGGCATCCTGATCGACGGCGTCTCGGTCGACCGCGCCACGAACGGTCAGGTCGCCGAAGTCATCCTCGCCGAGACGGCTCTGTACGCCGAGTCCGGCGGCCAGGTGGCCGACAAGGGTGTCATCGTCGGTCCGGGCTACGAGCTCGAGGTGCTCGACGTCCAGAGGCCCGTCCCTGGTCTCGTGAGCCACACCGTCGAGGTCACGACGGGCGAAGTCGGCGTCGGGCAGCCCGCGACGACGGTGGTGGATGCCGTCAACCGCCGCGCGGCGCAGCAGGCGCACTCCGCGACCCATCTGATCCACGCGGCGCTGCGCGACACGCTCGGCTCGTCCGCGACGCAGACCGGTTCGCTCAACCGGGCGGGCTACATGCGCTTCGACTTCGCCTGGGGTCAGGCTCTGTCGGACGCGACGAAGTCCGAGATCGAGGAGATCGCCAACAACGCCGTGCGCGACAACCTCGAGGTGACGACGCGCGTGCTCGCCCTCGATGACGCGAAGGCGCTCGGCGCGCAGGCGCTCTTCGGAGAGAAGTACGGCGATGTCGTGCGCATGGTCGACATCGGCGGTCCGTGGTCGCGAGAGCTCTGCGGCGGAACGCACGTGTCGTCGAGCGCCGAGATCGGGCTCATCAACCTGGTCGGCGAGCAGTCGGTCGGCGCGTCCAACCGCCGCGTCGAAGCGCTCGTCGGTCTCGACGCGTTTCGCTCGCTCGCGGCCGAGCGCGCGCTCGTCTCGCAGCTCACGACGACCCTCAAGACGCCGCGCGAGCAGCTTCCCGCCCGCATCGCGGAGCTCACGGCAAGCCTCAAGGCCGCCGAGAAGAAGATCGCGGCCTTCGAGGCCAAGGCACTCGGCGACCGGGCTCCAGGCCTCGCCGAGGCTGCGGCATCCGTCGGCGCCTACCGCGTCGTGGCCGCGAACGTCGGAACGGTCGCCTCAGGCGACGATCTGCGGACGCTCGCCCTGCAGGTGCGCGACCGCCTCGGCGCGCCCGCGGCCGTCGTCGCGCTCGGCGCTCAGGTGGGGGACCGTCCCGTCGTGATCGTCGCGACCAACGAGGCAGGGCGCACGGCGGGTGCGAAGGCGGGCGCCCTCGCGAAGCTCGCCGCCGGCGTGCTGGGCGGCGGCGGCGGTGGACGCGATGACGTCGCCCAGGGCGGCGGGACGGATGCCTCGGCGCTGCCTGCGGCGCTGGACGCGATCACGGCGGACCTCGCGGCTCGATGACCGGATTCCGGCGGGGTGTGCGCCTCGGCGTGGATGTCGGCCAGGCCCGCGTCGGGGTCGCCAGGTGCGACCCCGACGGCCTGCTCGCGACGCCCGTCGAGACTGTGGCGCGGGACGAGCAGGCCGTCGCACGCGTCGCGGCGCTCGCGAAGGAGCACTCCGCCTTCGAGATCCTGGTCGGTCTGCCGCTCAATCTGAAGGGCGAGGACACTGCCTCGACGACCGATGCGCGCGAGTTCGCGGCCGCGGTCCAGGGCGCGTCGGAGCTGCCCGTGCGCCTCGTCGACGAGCGGCTCTCGACCGTTTCGGCGCACGCCGCGCTTCGTCAGTCGGGCAGATCTCAGCGTTCGTCTCGTAGCATTGTGGATCAGGTCGCCGCCGTCGTCCTTCTTCAGCAAGCACTCGATGTCGAGAAGAGCACAGGCCGCCCGGCCGGAACCCCGACTCTCCAGGAGCCCGCCTGAGATGCCCGATCCCACATCCGACGACCCGTTCGCAGACCTGTTCGGCAAGCTTCCGGACCCCCGCGCACGCCGCATCGACGGCGAATCCGGCACGTCGGAGCCGGTGAGCGAACCCTCCGCCCCGCCCGCACCGCCGCTGTCGCGGCGTGCCGCCCGCGAAGCGGCCGCCGCCGATCGCCCCGCTGCACAGGACGAGGGCGCCCGCATCGACGACGCGCCGGGCGAGCCCGAGCCCGTCCAGCCCGAGCCCGCATCCGCTCCCGTCTCGGCAGTCTCCGCGACATCCGCGGTCTCCGCGCCGGTGTCGTCGGAATCAGCCTCGACGGCCGGATACGCCCGCAGCGGCGCGACGGCGACGATTCCGCCGGCGGCCCCCGTCGAGGGCCTCGACGACCTCTTCAGCGGTGCGCGCTCGACCGACGACCTGGGCGCTGAGCCCGTGCCGAAGGGCAGGCGCCGCAGGCGTATCGGCGGCTGGATCGCCCTGGGAGTCGTCCTGGTGATCCTCGGCGGTCTCGCGGGCGGCGGCTGGTACGTCTGGAACACCTACGAGGACAAGATCCGCGAGGTCATGGGCTGGGAGGAGCCGAAGGACTTCGAGGAGGGGCTCGCGAACGGCGAGGCCGTCCTGACGATCGTCTCGGGCGACACGGGTCAGTCCATCTCGCCGAAGCTCTTCGAGGCGGGCGTCACGAAGACCCCCGACGCCTTCTACGACTACCTCGTCGAGGAGAACCTGAATCCTCCCTTCATGCCCGGCGCCTTCCAGCTGCAGAAGCAGATGACCTCGGCCGCCGCGCTCGAGGCGATCCTCGACCCGGCGAACAAGCTCGAGAACACGGCGCAGCTGCGCGAGGGCCTCACGGTCGAGCAGTCGCTGCCGATCCTCGCGGAGGGGATCGGCCTGCCGCTCGAGGACCTGCAGGCCGCCGTCGCGAACCCCGGCGACTACGGCGTTCCAGAGTCGTCGCTCGAGGGCTGGCTGTTCCCCGCGACCTACACCTTCAACCCCGGCGTATCGGCGGCGGAGGTCATCCAGACCCTCGTCAACCGCACGATCCAGTCGCTCGACAGCGCGGGGGTGCCGCTCGAGGACCGCCAGCGCATCCTCACGATCGCCTCCATCATCCAGCGTGAGGCGCGCTCAGAGACCGATATGCAGAAGGTGTCGACCGTCATCCAGAACCGACTGGACCCGAGCAATCAGGAGACGTTCGGACTGCTCCAGATGGACTCGACCGCGCAGTACGGCTACGGCGAGATGCACGACGGCTCGGTCAGCTCGTCGGGCGCCGCCCTCGCCGACGACAACCCCTGGAACACGTACAAGCATCCGGGTCTGCCGATCGGGCCGATCTCGAATCCGGGCGACGTCGCGATCGACGCCGCGATGCATCCCGCGGAGGGGGACTGGCTGTACTTCGTGACGGTCAATCTCGACACCGGCGAGACGGTGTTCACGAACAACCTCGCCGACCACAATCGTGCACGCGATCAGTGGATCTCGTGGTGCCGGGACCATCCGGACTCCGGGTGCTGACCGGCAGGAACCGCCTCGCCGTCTGGGGCGACCCGATCGACCACAGCCGGTCGCCCCGACTGCACGGCGCCGCGTACCGCGTCCTGGGGCTCGACTGGCAGTACGAGCGGCGGCGCGTGACCGAGCACGGGTTCAGCGATGCCCTTTCGGGCCTGGACGCCTCGTGGCGCGGTCTGTCGCTCACCTTCCCGCTCAAGGGTGAGGCCTTCCTCGCGGCGCTCGCACACGACCGTCGTGCTGCCCTGACGGGCGCTGTCAACACGCTCCTGCTGCGCGATGACGGGCCCTACGGCTTCAACACCGACATCGGGGGCATCGTCGCCTCGCTGCGCGAGGACGGCCTGCCGCACGTCTCGCGGGCCCGCATCGTCGGGGCGGGCGCGACCGCGACCTCGGCGCTCGTCGCCCTGGCCGAGCTCGGCGCCGACCACGTCGAGGTCATCGCCCGACGGCCCGAGGCGATCGTCCCGCTGCAGGTGCTGGGCGGCGAACTCGGGGTCGCGGTGGCCGCGGCATCCTTCGATGCACGCCCCTTCGCGCCCGTCGACGTGACGATCGCGACGCTGCCCGGCGACGCGCACGTGCCGGATGCCGCGGCCGACGCGCTCGCGGAGCACGGGGGATTCCTGCTCGACGTCGTCTACGGCCACTGGCCGACGGCCCTTGCCGCCGCATGGGAGCGTGCAGAGGCCCGCTCGACGTGGGGCCTCGGAATGCTGCTTCATCAGGCCCTGCTGCAGGTGCGGATCTTCGTCTCGGGGCAGGTCGAGGTTCCACTGGATGACGAAGCGGCCGTGCTCGCCGCGATGCGCCTGGCTGTCGTGGAAGACTAGAGCAATGCTCCGCGTGCTCACGGCCGGCGAATCGCACGGCCCCGAACTCGTCGCCATCATGGAGGGCCTTCCCTCCGGCGTCCCCATCTCCCGTGCCTCGATCCAGGCTGATCTCGCGCGCCGCAAGCTCGGCTACGGCCGCGGGTCGCGCATGAAGTTCGAGGAGGACGAGCTCTCGATCTCGTCCGGCGTCGTGCACGGCGCCACCCTCGGCAGCCCGATCGCGCTGCGCATCGGCAACACCGAGTGGCCCAAGTGGGTCGAGGTCATGAGCCCCGAGCCGGTCGAGCTCACCGACAAGTCCCGCGGCCGCGGCGCCGCCCTGACGCGTCCGCGTCCCGGTCACGCCGACCTCGTGGGCATGCAGAAGTACGGCTTCGACGAGGCGCGCCCGATCCTCGAGCGCGCGAGCGCCCGCGAGACGGCGGCTCGCGTCGCCCTCGGCGCGCTGGCCCGCGCGTTCCTGTCCGAGCTCGGCATCCGCCTCGTCTCGCACACACTCTCGATCGGGCCCGTCCAGGTGCCCGAGGGCTCGCCGCTCCCTCGCCCGGAAGACGTCGACGCGCTCGACGCCGACCCGCTGCGGTGCTTCGACCCCGCGACGAGCGAGGCCATGGTCGCTGAAGTGGATGCCGCGCGCAAGGACGGCGACACGCTCGGCGGCATCGTCGAGGTGCTGGCGTACGGCCTGCCGCCCGGTCTCGGCTCGCACGTGCACTGGGACCGTCGCCTCGACGCGAAACTCGCCGAGGCCCTCATGAGCATTCAGGCCATCAAGGGCGTCGAGGTCGGCGACGGCTTCGAGACGACGCGCCGCCGTGGCTCTGCCGCGCATGACGAGCTCTTCGTCACGGACGACGGCATCACTCGCTCCTCCGACAAGGCGGGCGGCACGGAGGGGGGCATGTCGACCGGCACGGTGCTGCGCGTCCGCGCGGGCATGAAGCCCATCGCGACGGTGCCGCGCGCCCTGCGGACGGTCGACGTCGCGACGGGCGAGACCGCCTCGGCGCATCACCAGCGCTCCGACGTGTGCGCCGTACCGGCGGCGGGCGTCGTCGCGGAGGCGATGGTCGCGATCGTGCTCGCAGGCGTCGTGCTCGAGAAGTTCGGCGGCGACAGCGTCGCCGAGACGCGTCGCAACATCGAGGGCTACCTCGCGGCCATCCCGTCGACCCTCACAACGGCGACCGCGAGCGACGTCGCCCTCGGCGAGCATGACCTCGCGCTCTGAGGCCGTCGTCCTGATCGGACCTATGGGCGCGGGCAAGACGAGCGTCGGCCGACGCGTGGCGAAGGCGCTCGGACGCCCGTTCTTCGACACCGACATCGCCGTCAAGCTCGAGCACGGCCCGATCGAGGAGCTCTTCGCGACACGCGGCGAGCCGTACTTCCGCGCGCTCGAGCGCGCCGCCGTGGCGCAGGGACTCGAGCGCGGCGGCATCGTGTCGCTCGGCGGGGGAGCCGTGCTCGACGCCGATACGCGCGCCGACCTCGCCGCGCGCCGCGTCGCGCTCCTCACGGTCGAGCCCCGCGTCGTCGCGGCCCGGGTCAAGGACTCCAAGCGGCCTCTGCTGCAGGGCGACGACGCCGGCGAGCGCTGGAACGAGATCTACCAGGCCCGCAGGCCTGTCTACGAGGAGCTCGCCGACGTGACATTCGACACCTCGACGGGCCCGCTGCAGGAGGTGGTCGACGCGGTCGTGGCATGGGTGCTCGCGACCGATCCGGCCCAGGAGGAGAACGCGTGAGCGAGACGACGACCATCAGCGTCACGGGCGACGCCGCCTACGACATCACGATCGGGCGCGGCATCCTCGCATCGCTCGCCGATCGGCTGCCCGAATCGGCCCGCAAGGTGCTCATCGTGCATCCGCCGACCCTCGCGGCGCAGGCCGAGCAGCTGCGGTCGTCGCTCGTCGGCGAGCGCGAAGTGCTCCTCGCCGAGATCCCTGATGCCGAGGCCGGCAAGCGGATCGAGGTCGCGGCGTTCTGCTGGCAGGTCATGGGAAAGGCCGACTTCACGCGGACGGACGCGGTCATCGGCTTCGGCGGGGGAGCCGTGACGGATCTCGCGGGCTTCGTCGCGGCGACCTGGCTGCGCGGGGTCGCCGTCGTGCAGGTGCCGACCACCGTGCTCGCGATGGTGGATGCCGCGGTGGGCGGCAAGACGGGCGTCAACACCGCGGAGGGCAAGAACCTCGTCGGGGCGTTCTGGCCGCCGTACGCCGTCGTGTGCGACCTCGACCTGCTCGACACGCTCTCGCGCAACGAGCTCGTCGCGGGCTATGCCGAGGTCGTCAAGGCCGGCTTCATCTGGGCGCCCGAGATCCTCGACCTCATCGAGGCCGATCCCGAGAAGGTCGTCGACCCGAGCAGCGACGCGTTCCGCCGCACGCTCGAGCTCGCGATCGACATGAAGGCGCGCGTCGTGAGCGAGGACTTCCGCGAAGCGGGCCTGCGCGAGATCCTGAACTACGGCCACACGCTGGGCCACGCGATCGAACACGCCGAGCGCTACCGCTGGCGTCACGGCGCCGCGATCTCCGTCGGCATGGTCTTCGCCGCCGAGCTCTCGCGTCTCGCGGGGCGCCTGCCCGACGCCGTCGCGCAGCGGCACCGCGACATCCTCGAGCTCCTGGGGCTGCCCACGACCTATCGTGCGGGAGCCTGGCCGCAGCTTCAGGCCTCGATGCAGCGCGACAAGAAGAGCCGGGGCGGGATGCTGCGCTTCATCGTGCTGGACGACCTCGCGCGCCCCACGGTGCTGCAGGCGCCCGACGAGTCCCTGCTCTTCGCTGCCTACCAGGAGGTCGCGGGTTAGCTCCGCCTTCGCTGCGTCGGAGGATCGGGGGAATGTCGGAGGATCAGCGCCGAATCCTCCGACATGGGCGGGTTTCCCCGCACGGGCCGGACTAGGGTGATCGCGTGACCGAACACCGTCTCCTCCTCGTCAACGGCCCGAACCTCAATCTGCTCGGTACCCGCGAGCCCGAGGTGTACGGCACCGCGACGCTCGACGACGTCGTTCGGATCGTGACGGATGCCGCGGCATCCCGAGGCTTCGACGTCCGCGCCGTCCAGAGCAATCACGAAGGCGTCCTGCTCGACGCGATCCACGATGCACGCGCGGACTGCGCGGGGATCGTCATCAACCCGGGCGGGCTCACGCACACGTCGGTCGTCCTGCGCGACGCGCTCTCGGGGGTCGCGCTTCCCGTCGCCGAGATCCATATCTCGAACGTCTACGAGCGCGAGGCCTTCCGCCATCACTCGTTCGTCGCGGATGTCGCGGCGGTGCACGTCATCGGCGAAGGCGTGCAGGGGTACGCGACGGCCGTCACGCAGCTCATCGACATCATCGCGGGCGTCGCGGAAGGCTGATCGGAGCGAATTGCGAGGCATCCCGTAGAATCGGTTGCCGGCCCGCGCTCTCGGAAGCCGGCCTCCCCATACGAACGGACACTCTTCCCTCATGGCATCCACCGCAGACATCAAGAACGGCGTCGTCCTCAGCATCGACGGCCAGCTCTGGAACGTCATCGAGTTCCAGCACGTCAAGCCGGGCAAGGGTGGCGCATTCGTCCGCACGAAGCTCAAGAACGTCGTCTCGGGCAAGACGGTCGACCGCACGTACAACGCCGGCGCCAAGATCGACATCGAGAACGTCGACCGGCGTGACTTCACGTACCTCTACAACGACGGCGACAACTACGTCTTCATGGACGTGGACGACTACGACCAGATCAACGTCCCCGCCGCGACCGTGGGCGATGCCTCCAACTTCCTGCTCGAGAACCAGCAGGTGCAGATCGCGCTCAACAACGGCAACCCGCTGTACGTCGAGCTGCCGGCATCGGTCGTCCTCGAGATCACCTACACCGAGCCGGGTCTGCAGGGCGACCGCTCGTCGGCCGGCACGAAGGCCGCGACCGTCGAGACGGGCTACGAGATCCAGGTGCCGCTGTTCGTCGAGCAGGGCACGAAGGTCAAGGTCGACACCCGCACGGGCGACTACCTCGGCCGCGTCAACTGATCTTGAGCGCACGAAGCAAGGCGCGCAAGCGCGCGCTCGACATCCTCTTCCAGTCCGACGTCCGCGGCGACGAACTGTCGACGACGCTCGCCGCTGAAGCCAAGCGCGCCGCGAGCGAGCCCGCCCGCGAGGCGTCGTGGCTCTATGCGCGCGAGATCGTCGACGGCGTCATCGACAACCGCGAAGCGATCGACGAGCAGATCACGACGTTCGCGAAGGACTGGACGCTCGCGCGCATGCCCGCCGTCGACCGGGCCGTTCTGCGGATCGGCGTGTGGGAGATCCTGTACAACGACGAGGTGCCCACAGCGGTGGCGATCGATGAGGCCGTCGAGCTCGCGAAGGAGTTCTCGACCGACGAGTCGGGCTCGTTCGTGCACGGCGTGCTCGGCCGGATCGCGCGCTCGTCCTGACACCGGAGCGACGGTTTTCGACGGCCCGTCACCGGATCATCTCAGACGCGTCGCCGTAGAATCGACGGGTTCACAAGACGAGGATTCAGGAGCGCCATGCGGATCACCGGGCTCGGCCACGCCGGCATGTTCATCGAGACGCGGGGCGGCAGCATCCTGTGCGATCCCGTCATCGGGCCGATCGTTCTTCGGCTCCTGGTTCCCGTTCCCCGACAACCGCGCGCTCGACTGGGAGAAGTACGGCAAGGCCGACTTCCTCTACATCTCGCACCGGCACCGCGACCACTTCGACCCGGCGCTCATGGAGCGCTACGTGCCGAAGGACATCAAGGTCCTGCTGCCGGACTACCCGACGGACGACCTCGAGCAGGACCTCCGCAACCTCGGCTACGACAACATCGTCTACACGCAGGCGGGTGTTCCGCTCGAGTTCGGCGAGCTGAAGGTCATGGTGACGCCGCTTCGCGCGCCGAGCGACGGGCCCATCGGCGACTCGTCGCTCAGCGTCGACGACGGCACGGCGAGCCTGCTGAACCAGAACGACTCGCACCCGCTCGACCTCGAGACGCTCATGTCGTTCTCGAAGCCCGACGTGTACTTCACACAGGTCTCGGGCGCGATCTGGTGGCCCATGGTCTACGACCTGCCCCAGGACGCGAAGCAGAACTTCGCCCGGCTCAAGCGCGACGCGCAGAACAAGCGCGCGATGTACTACATCGAGAAGGTGGATGCCGCGCACGTCTTCCCGATGGCGGGACCGCCCATGTTCCTGCGCGAGGACCTCTTCCGCTTCAACGGCTACGGCGTCGAGGACGACTCGATCTTCACCGACTCAGCGCCAGTTCCTCGCGCACATGGCGCGACGAGCGGCCCGAGCAGAAGGGGTACGAGTTCATCCCGGGCACGGTCGTCGAGCTGAACCACGGCGAGATCTCGGTGACGCAGACGCTGTACACGGAGGCCGAGATCGACCGCATCTTCGACGAGAAGTGGGACTACCTCGCCGAGCAGCGCGACGCCCGTCAGGACGAGGTCGCGCAGGAGGAGGCATCCCGTGCCCCCGTGCTGCCGCCTGACGGAGATGCTCGCAGCGATCCAGGAGTGGTGGGAGCCGCTCCTGCGCCGCGCGCGCACGATCCGCAACGGCGTCGGCGGCAACGTGCGCTTCCGCATCGGCGAGCTCGACATGGTCGTGGACTTCCCGAAGGCGAAGGTGCGCGAATACGCGGGGGAGGAGTGCATCTACTGGTACACGATCCCCGCCGATCTCGTCTCGACCAACATCCGCGACCACGAGATCGACTGGTCGAACTCGATCTTCCTGTCGATGCAGTTCGAGGTGGGCCGCAGCGGCAAGTTCAACGAGTTCCTCACGACGTTCCTCAAGTGCCTCTCGCGGGATCGCATCGAATACGTCGAGAACTGGTACGCCGAGCAGACCGACCAGACCGAGGACGCGCAGCTGGGGGACTGGATCGTGCAGCGGCGGTGCCCGCACCTGCGCGCGGACCTCACCAAGACCGGCAAGATCGAGGACGGTGTGCTCACGTGCTCGCTCCACGACTGGAAGTGGGACCTCGCGAGCGGCAAGTGCCTGACGAGCCAGGGGCACCCCATCCGTGCCCACGCGGTCGAAGACGCGCTGCATCGCGAGGCGACCGCGCACGCCGGCTGACCCACGCGAAAGGGCCGGGGACCACGACGGTCCCCGGCCCTTTCTGTCGCCGGCGGGTCAGCCCGTGACGGCGGCCTTCACGTGCGAGGCGCGGCGGCCCAGGCGTACGGCCAGATCGACGAGCGTCGCCGTGAGCACGATCGCCAGGCCCGAGAACACCAGCCAGCCGAGCACGCTCGTTGTCGAACGTCCGTGATCTGGCCGATGACGGTGGTCACGATCGCCCCGACGGCCACGAGAGGCATCAGCACGAGCATCACGACCGCGAACGGGCGCGACCCGGCATGGGTCGCCCAGGAGCGCGCAAGCGTCCAGACGACGGCGATCGCGAGGAGCGGGAGCCAGATCGCGACGAACCAGGACACCAGGGCGGCGGAGACCGCCGACAGCAGGCCGATCGCCGCGATCACGATCGTCGGGCCGTCGAACTGCCCGGTCGCACGCATGTTGAGTCCGACGAGCGCGGCTGTCGTGAGCACGCACGCCAGGGCGATCACGATCGACGAGAGCATGTAGGCGTCCTGCGTCCAGGGCGCGAGCAGATCGGTCTGCCCGTAGAGGGCGACGACGACGGCGGCGATCCAGGTGATCGCAGCCGCGACGGCGACCGACGGCAGATGGCGGGAGAAGAAGAGGGACATGAGGTTGCCTTTCGAGGGAACATCGCTCAGGAGGGATGCCACGAGCCGTGGCTCGCCGAAGCGGGCGAGCGCTCGGCGCGCCGCCGTGTCGGGGTCGACCCCGAGTGCCCCGAGGCGCTCGGTGGTCGAGAGCAGGTGGTCCAGCACCTCGTCGACGAGATCGTCGCGATCGCGCCGGGCGCGTGAGGCTCGCGCGGAGCGCGCGGACGTACTGATCGATCAGGCCGTCTGCGGCCATGGGTTCCTCCTGAGAACGGAATCGACGGCGTCGACGAATTCGCGCCATCCTGCGCGCTGCTCGACGAGCCGGGCAGCGCCTGTCTGTGTGAGTCGGTAGAGCTTCCGACGGCGGCCGGATGCCTCCGACCATTCGTGCTCGAGCAGGCCCGCCCGCTCGAGCCGATGCAGCACGGGATAGACCGTGCCTTCGGCGAGGTCGAAGGACCCCCCGCTGCGTTCGCGCAAGTGCTCGATGACCCCGTACCCGTGGAGCGGCCCGCCGGAGATGACGGCGAGCACCAGCAGATCCAGGTGTCCCTTGAGCGATTCAGCGTTCATACCTAGAGACACTAGGCCTAGTGAGACTAGGTGTCAAGCTCTCGGGAGATTCCGTCGTCCGCGTCGCGCGTATCAGGAGAGCTGAGCCCCGCTCCTGAGTGTGTGTGCCGGCGATCGTCCGGCGCCCGCACCCGATTCCAGGAGTCACGATGACCACCGTTCCCGTCCGCCACGGCGGCGTCCCCGCCTACCCGACCCGCTCCGGCCGAGACTCCGTCGCCCGGCGGGCCATCGCCGCCGCAGCGCGCGCCGAAGAAGGCCTCCAGCTCTTCCTGCAGCGCTGGAGCATCCCTGCCCTGCGCGTCGCCCTCGGCACCGTCTTCCTCGTCTTCGGCGCGCTCAAGGTCATCCCCGGGGCGAGCCCCGTCGAGGCGCTCGTCGTCGGCACATGGGACAAGCTGACCTTCGGGCTCGTCGGCGGTCCGGCGGCGCTCGTCCTCACCGCCGCCATCGAGGTGATCGCCGGCATCCTGCTCATCGCCGGCGGCGCGTTCGCCCGCGTCGGACTCGTCGTGCTCGCCTTCGCATTCGTCGGCATCCTCTCGCCGATCGTCCTGCTGCCGGGCGAGGTCTTCGGCTCGGCAGGCCCGACACTCACGGGCCAGTACATCTTCAAGAATGCCGTGCTCATCGCCGCGGCCCTCGTCGTGGCATCCCGGGTCTTGCGAGGCCCGACGGCGAAGGGCTGAACGGAACAGTCACATGGCTCGGGGCCGGTCCTCACGGACCGGCCCCGTCCTCTCGTCTAGACTGGAGGCACAGCAACCTTTAACACCGTCCTGTGAGGCGGAGAAGGGAGCGGCGGATGAGCACGCGCACCGTGCTGCACGAAGCCGACATAGCCCGTGCCCTGACTCGGATCTCGCACGAGATCCTCGAGTCCAACAAGGGCCCCGACGGGCTCGTCCTGCTGGGGATCCCCACGCGCGGCGTCGCACTGGCACAGCGGATCGGCGCTCTCATCGCCGATTTCAGCGGAACGACCGTTCCGGTCGGCGCGCTCGACGTCACGATGTACCGCGACGATCTGCACCGCAACCCGACGCGTGCGCCGCACCCGACGCAGATCCCCGAGCAGGGGATCGACGGCAAGGTCGTCGTGCTCGTCGACGACGTGCTCTTCTCGGGCCGCAGCATCCGCTCCGCCCTCGACGCGCTGCAGGACATCGGCCGACCCGCCGCCGTGCGTCTCGCGATCCTCGTCGATCGCGGCCACCGCGAGCTGCCGATCCGGCCCGACTTCGTCGGCAAGAACCTGCCGAGCGCCCGCGACGAGCGCGTCAACGTGCGCCTCGCCGAAGTCGACCGACTCGAAGAGGTGACGATCGAGTCATGAGGCATCTGCTCGACACGAAGTCCCTCTCGCGCGAGGACGCCATCCGCATCCTCGACGTCGCCGAAGACATGGCCGACACGCAGCAGCGCGAGGTCAAGAAGCTCCCGACGCTGCGCGGCAAGACGATCGTCAACCTCTTCTTCGAGGACTCGACGCGCACCCGCATCTCGTTCGAGGCCGCCGCCAAGCGTCTGTCGGCCGACGTCATCAACTTCTCGGCGAAGGGCTCGAGCGTCTCGAAGGGCGAGTCGCTCCAGGACACGGCGCAGACCCTGCAGGCGATGGGGGCGGATGCCGTCGTCATCCGCCACCGCGCCTCGGGCGCTCCGCGCACGCTCGCGACGAGCGGCTGGATCACCGCCGGCGTCGTCAACGCGGGCGACGGCACCCACGAGCACCCGACGCAGGCGCTGCTCGACGCGTTCACGATGCGCAAGCGCCGCTTCGGCGCCGACAGCCGCGGTCGCGACCTCGCGGGGATGCGCGTCACGATCGTCGGCGACGTGCTGCACTCCCGGGTCGCGCGCTCGAACGTGTGGCTGCTGACGACGCTGGGTGCCGAGGTGACGCTCGTCGCACCGCCCACGCTCGTGCCGCAGGACGTGTCGGGCTGGCCCGTGCGGATCGTGTACGACCTCGACGAGGCGATCGCGGCGGAACCCGACGCGCTCATGATGCTGAGGATTCAGCTGGAACGCATGAATGCCGCGTATTTCCCCACTGAACGGGAGTATTCCCGCCGGTGGGGTCTGGACGCGCGGCGAATGGCGGCCCTGCCGCGGGATAGCATTGTCATGCACCCGGGTCCCATGAACCGGGGGCTGGAGATCTCCGCCGACGCCGCCGATTCCCCTCGCTCGACGGTGCTCGAGCAGGTCGCGAACGGTGTCTCGGTGCGGATGGCGGTGCTGTATCTGCTGCTCGCGGGCGAACGCGACGGCGACGAGAGGGTGGACGTGCTGTGACGGATGACATGACCCGAGAGGTCCTCCTCGTCCGCGGAGCGCGCCTCGAGGGCGGACATGCCGCCGACCTGATCGTCGAGGACGGTGTCATCGCCGAGGTCGGCACGGGCCTCAGCCGCGCGGGCGCGACCGTCATCGACGCCGACGGCCTCATCGCCCTGCCGGGACTCGTCGACCTGCACACGCACCTCCGCGAGCCCGGCTACGAGGCATCCGAGACGATCCTCACCGGCTCCCGCGCGGCTGCGGCCGGCGGCTTCACGGCGGTCTTCGCGATGCCGAACACCTCGCCCGTCGCCGACACGGCCGGCGTCGTCGAGCAGGAGCTCGCGCTCGGCGAGGCCGCGGGCTTCGTCACGGTGCAGCCGATCGGCGCCGTCACGGTCGGGCAGAAGGGCGAGCGCCTCGCCGAGCTCGGCGCGATGGCCGACTCCCGCGCGCGCGTGCGCGTCTTCAGCGACGACGGATTCTGCGTCTTCGATCCGCTCATCATGCGCCGCGCGCTCGAGTACGTGAAGGCGTTCGACGGCGTCATCGCGCAGCACGCGCAGGACCCGCGCCTCACCGAGGGCGCCCAGATGAACGAGGGCGCCGTCTCGGCCGAGCTCGGCCTCGCGGGCTGGCCGGCCGTCGCCGAGGAGTCGATCATCGCGCGCGACGTGCTCCTCGCCGAGCACGTCGGCTCGCGCCTGCACGTCTGCCACCTCTCGACGGCCGGATCGGTCGACATCATCCGCTGGGCCAAGAAGCGCGGTGTCGACGTCACCGCCGAGGTCACCCCGCACCACCTGCTCCTGACCGACGAGCTCGTACGCGGCTACGACGCGCGCTTCAAGGTGAACCCGCCGCTGCGCCGCGAAGAGGACGTCCTCGCCGTGCGCGAAGGACTCGCAGACGGCACGATCGACATCGTCGCGACCGACCACGCGCCGCATCCCACCGAGGCCAAGGCGTGCGAGTGGCAGGCCGCCGCGAACGGCATGGTCGGCCTCGAGAGCGCTCTGCGCGTCGTGCACGCGTCGATGGTCGAGACGGGACTGCTCGACTGGGCCGACGTCGCCCGCGTCATGTCGCGCGAGCCCGCGCGCATCGGTCGCCTGGCGGGGGCACGGCACGCCGCTCGAGGTCGGGACACCCGGCATCCTTCACCCTCTACGACCCTTCGCCGGCACGGCCGTTCACGGTCGACGGACCTGCACGGCCGCAGCGTGAACTCGCCGTACCTCGGCCGCGAGCTGCCCGGCGACGTGCGCTGGACCGTGTACCGGCGGTGCGCACGACCGTCGCCGACGGCGCGCTGCTCGAGCGCGCGGGGGTGCGCGCATGACCCGCGAAGGAGCCCTCGCCGTCATCGTCGCCGTCGCGGTGACGCTCGTCGCGCTCGGCGTGTGGGCCTGGTCCCGCCGCACGACGGCGCGACGCGACAGCCGCTCGTCGCACCCGGCGAGCTGCCCGCGGGAGCCACGGATCGTCGCCGTCCACGACGGTGCTCTACGTCGCCACGACCCGCCACGACACGCCGCTCGAGCGGATCGCCGCGCCGGGGCTCGGCATGCGCTCGCGCGTCACCGTCACGGTGAGCGATGCGGGCGTCGCCCTCGACCTCACCGGCCAGCCACGGCTCGTCATCGCCGCCGACCGCATCGAGGAGGTGGGCCAGTCCACCGTCGCGATCGACCGCGTCGTCGAGAAGGACGGCCTGACGCGCCTCGTCTGGCGCACCGACGTCGGCACGACGGTCGACTCCTACCTTCGCCCTCAGGATGCCTCGGCCCGCGCGCTCAGCGACGCCATCGCCGGCATCATCACGACTCAGACGGGAACCTCCGATGACCTCCCTCTTCCGCTCCGATCCCGCCGTGCTCGTCCTCGAGGACGGCACCCGCCACGTCGGCCGCGCCTACGGCGCGACCGGCACGACGATCGGCGAGGTCGTCTTCGCGACCGGCATGACCGGCTACCAGGAGACGCTCACCGACCCCTCGTACGCGGGCCAGATCGTGCTGCAGACGGCACCCCACATCGGCAACACCGGCATGAACGACGAGGACCCCGAGTCCCGGCGCATCTGGGTGTCGGGCTACATCGTCCGCGATCCCTCCCGCGTCGTGTCGAACTGGCGTGCCGACGAGTCGCTCGACGACGCGCTCGTGCACGACGGCGTCGTCGGCATCAGCGGCATCGACACGCGCGCCGTCACCCGTCACATCCGCTCGGCGGGCAGCATGCGCGGCGGCATCTTCTCGGGCGAGGCCGCGGCCATCGACCCCGAGGAGCAGCTGCGGATCGTGAGCGAGGCGCCCGCAGATGGCCGGTCAGAACCTCTCGGCCGCCGTGTCGGTCGCGGTCGCCGAGGTGACGCCCGCGCAGGGGGAGCGGATCGGCAACCTCGCCGTCCTCGACCTCGGCGTCAAGCAGGCCACGATCGACAACCTCGCCGCCCGCGGCTTCGAGGTGCACGTCCTCCCGCAGGACGTCACGATCGACGAGATCCGCGCGATCGATCCCGTCGCGGTGTTCTACTCCAACGGCCCCGGCGACCCCGCGGCATCCGGCGATCACGTCGAGCTGCTGCGCGCCGTGCTCGATGACGGCCTGCCGTTCTTCGGGATCTGCTTCGGCAACCAGCTGCTCGGGCGGGCGCTGGGCCTCGGCACCTACAAGCTGCCCTTCGGCCACCGCGGCATCAACCAGCCGGTGCTCGACAAGGCAGACCGGTCGCGTCGAGATCACGGCGCACAACCACGGCTTCGCGGTCGAGGCGCCGCTGGACGGCGCGTTCGACTGCCCGAACGGCTACGGCAGGGTCGAGGTGAGCCACGTCGGCCTCAACGACCAGGTCGTCGAGGGTCTGCGCGCGCTCGACATCCCCGCGTTCTCGGTGCAGTACCACCCCGAGGCGGCCGCCGGCCCGCACGACGCGAACTACCTCTTCGACCGCTTCCGCGACATGGTGATCGCGAACCAGACCGACCGTGTCCCCAATTCCGCCGGAATCGACACCTCAGAGCGAGCTGATTCGGGACATGATGCAGAGATTTCGGGACACGGAGACAAGAACTGATGCCTAAGCGCGACGACATCAAGAGCGTCCTCGTCATCGGCTCCGGGCCGATCGTCATCGGCCAGGCGTGCGAGTTCGACTACTCGGGAACGCAGGCGTGCCGCGTGCTGCGCGAGGAGGGCGTGCGCGTCATCCTGGTCAACTCGAACCCCGCGACGATCATGACCGACCCCGACTTCGCCGATGCGACCTACATCGAGCCCATCACGTGGCAGGTCATCGAGACGATCATCGCGAAGGAGCGCCCCGACGCGATCCTCCCGACCCTCGGCGGCCAGACGGCGCTCAACGCCGCGATCGACCTGCACAACCACGGCATCCTCGAGAAGTACGACATCGAGCTCATCGGCGCGAACTTCGAGGCGATCAACAAGGGCGAGGACCGCCAGATCTTCAAGCAGCTGGTCCTCGATGCCGGGGCGGATGTCGCGGCATCCGTCATCTGCCACTCGATGGACGAGCTGCTCGCGGGCGCCGAGAAGCTCGGCTACCCGCTCGTCGTGCGGCCCGAGCTTCACGATGGGCGGCCTCGGCTCGGGCTTCGCCTACGACGAGGCCGACCTGCGGCGCATCGGCGGCGCGGGTCTGCACGACTCGCCCACGAGCGAGGTGCTCCTCGAGGAGTCGATCCTCGGCTGGAAGGAGTACGAGCTCGAGCTCATGCGCGACACCGCCGACAACACGGTCGTCGTCTGCTCGATCGAGAACGTCGACCCCGTCGGCGTGCACACGGGCGACAGCATCACGGTCGCCCCGGCGCTGACGCTGACCGACCGCGAGTACCAGAAGCTCCGCGACATCGGCATCGACATCATCCGCGCCGTCGGCGTCGACACGGGCGGCTGCAACATCCAGTTCGCCGTCGACCCCGAGACCGGGCGCATCATCGTCATCGAGATGAACCCGCGCGTCTCGCGCTCGTCGGCGCTCGCCTCGAAGGCGACCGGGTTCCCGATCGCCAAGATCGCCGCGAAGCTCGCGATCGGCTACCGCCTCGACGAGATCCCGAACGACATCACGAAGGTCACGCCCGCGAGCTTCGAGCCGACGCTGGACTACGTCGTCGTCAAGGTGCCGCGGTTCAACTTCGAGAAGTTCCCCGCCGCCGACACGACGCTCACGACGACCATGAAGTCGGTCGGCGAGGCGATGGCGATCGGCCGCAACTACGCGACCGCGCTGCAGAAGGCGCTGCGCTCGCTCGAGAAGCGCGGCTCGAGCTTCCACTGGGGCGCCGAGGAGCGCTCCGTCGACGAGCTGCTCGAGATCGCGAGCGTGCCGACCGATGGCCGCATCGTCGTGCTCCAGCAGGCGCTGCGCAAGGGCGCGACGATCGAGCAGGCCTTCGACGCGACGAAGATCGACCCGTGGTTCCTCGACCAGATCGTGCTCATCAACGAGGTCGCCGAGCACGTGCGCGCCGCCGCCGAGCTGGACGCCGCGACCCTGCGCATCGCGAAGGAGCACGGCTTCAGCGACGCGCAGATCGGCGAGCTGCGCGGGATCCCCGAGGCCGAGGTGCGCGGCGTCCGTCACGGCCTCGACATCCGGCCCGTGTACAAGACCGTCGACACGTGCGCGGGGGAGTTCCCCGCACTGACGCCGTACCACTACTCGAGCTACGACGTCGAGACCGAGGTCACGCCGTCGGACCGCACGAAGGTCGTCATCATCGGCTCCGGGCCCAACCGCATCGGCCAGGGCGTCGAGTTCGACTACTCGTGCGTGCACGCCTCGTTCGCGCTGTCGGATGCGGGCTACGAGACCGTCATGGTCAACTGCAACCCCGAGACGGTCTCGACCGACTACGACACGTCCGACCGCCTGTACTTCGAGCCGCTGACGCTCGAGGACGTCCTGGAGGTGCTGCACGCGGAAGCGCGTTCGGGAGAGATCCTCGGCGTCGTCTGCCAGCTCGGCGGTCAGACGCCGCTCGGTCTCGCGAAGGGCATCCAGGACGCGGGCTACCGCATCCTCGGCACGAGCCCCGCCGCGATCGACCTCGCCGAAGAGCGCGAGCTGTTCTCGCGCCTGCTCGACGACGCGGAACTCGTCGCGCCGCGCGCACGGCACGGCCGTCGACGTCGAGGGCGCTGTCGAGATCGCCGAGGAGATCGGCTACCCCGTCCTGGTGCGCCCGAGCTTCGTGCTCGGCGGGCGCGGCATGGAGATCGTCTACGACACCGCGAGCCTGCGCGACTACTTCGTGCGGACCGCGGGCGAAGTCGTCGTCGAGCCGGGCAAGCCGCTGCTGGTCGACCGCTTCCTCGACGATGCGATCGAGATCGACGTCGACGCGCTGTACGACGGTCAGCGAGCTGTACATCGGCGGGGTCATGGAGCACCTCGAAGAGGCCGGCATCCACTCCGGCGACTCCAGCTGCACGCTCCCGCCGGTGAGCCTCGGCCGCAGCGACATCGATCGTGTGCGCATCGCGACCCTCGCGATCGCCGAGGGCGTCGGCGTGCGAGGGCTGCTCAACGTGCAGTTCGCGATCTCGGCGGGCGTGCTCTACGTCATCGAGGCGAACCCGCGCGCGAGCCGCACGGTGCCGTTCGTCTCGAAGGCGCTCGGCATCCCGCTCGCGAAGGCCGCGGCGCGCATCATGGCCGGCTCGACCATCGCGACGCTCAAGGACGAAGGGCTTCTGCCCGCGAGCGACGGCTCGCGCGTCCCGCTCGACGCACCCGTCGCCGTCAAGGAGGCCGTGCTGCCCTTCAAGCGGTTCCGCACGAAGGACGGTCTCATGGTCGACTCCGTGCTCGGACCCGAGATGCGCTCGACCGGCGAGGTGATGGGCATCGACCGCGACTTCCCGACCGCGTTCGCGAAGTCGCAGGAGGCCGCGTACGGCGGCATGCCGCTCGAGGGGACCGTGTTCATCTCCGTCGCCGACAGCGACAAACGCGCCGTCATCCTTCCCGCCCACCGCCTGCAGGAGCTCGGGTTCACGCTCGTCGCGACCGAGGGCACGGCCGAGATCCTGGCTCGCAACGGCATCGCGGTCGACATCGTCAACAAGTACTCGGCGACTCAGGAGTCGGGCGAGGTCAACATCGTCGACCTCATCAATGACGGCCGCATCGACATGATCGTCAACACGCCGAGCGGCGGAATGGCGCGTGCCGACGGCTACGAGATCCGCGCTGCGGCGGTCGCGGCCGACAAGGCCCTGTTCACGACGATGGCCGTGCTCGGTGCCGCTGTGAGCGCCCTGCCGGTGCTGCGCGACGGCTTCCGCGTGCGGAGCCTCCAGGAGTACGCCGCGGACCGGGCAGCGCGCGCATGACCGGCTTCGGTGCCCGTCTGCGCGCGGCGCTCGACGTGCACGGGCCGCTCTGCGTCGGCATCGACCCCCATGAGTCGCTCCTCGAGTCGTGGGGGCTGGATGCCTCGGCCGACGGCGTGCGGGAGTTCGGGCTGCGCGTCATCGACGCGGCTGCCGGCCGGGTCGGGGTCGTGAAGCCGCAGGTGGCGTTCTTCGAGCGCTTCGGCGCGAAGGGGTTCGCGGCACTCGAAGACGTCCTCGCGGCCGGTCGCGCGGCCGGCCTCCTGGTGATCGCCGACGCCAAGCGCGGCGACATCGGCTCGACGATGGACGGCTACGCGGCCGCGTGGCTCGCGCACGGCGCGCCGCTCGAGGCGGATGCCGTGACGCTGAGCCCGTACCTCGGGGCGGAGTCGCTGCGCGCGACGCTCACGACGGCCGTGCGGCACGACAAGGGCGCGTTCGTGCTGGCGGCCACGAGCAACCCCGAGGCCTATCCCGTGCAGAGCGCGCGCACGATCGACGTCGCCGCGACCGACGACGAGTCCGTCGCGGAGCGCGTCGCACGCGACATCTCGTGGATCAACGGCTCTGCGGCCTTCGAAGGCGGGCTGGGGCCCGTCGGACTCGTCGTGGGCGCCACGGTCGACCGTGCCGTCATCGGGCTTCCCGACGACGCCCTGCAGGGCGCGCCTCTTCTCGCGCCGGGATTCGGGGCGCAGGGGGCCGAGCCGGGCGATCTCGTGCGGCTTTTCGGCGCTCTCTCCCGCAACGTCGTGGCCAGCGAGAGCCGCAGCATCCTCTCGGCCGGCCCGGCCGGGCTCGTCGCGCGCATCGAGGAGCGCAGTGCGATGTACCGTAGTGGTTCCGATGCCTGATTCACGTACCCCACCCGAGGTCGACCGCGTCGCCGCATCCCGTCGCGCCGTCGCAGCCCGCAGAGCCCGAGCCGCACTCAAGAAGGATGTCGCGATGCGCGTCATCACACCTCAGGAGCTGCTGCGCAGAGCCCTAGCCGATCCCGCTTCGCCCGCAGGGGCGATGCGCGTCACCGAGTTCCTCACCTGCATCCCCGCGATCGGCGAGGGCAAGCGCGACCGCATCCTCGCCGACCTCGAGATCTCGCCGGTCAAGAAGCTCGGCGGACTGGGCGCGCGCCAGCGCATCGCTCTGACGGCCTACCTCGACGCTCGGTGGCCCGAGCGCGAGCCGCGAGGCGCGCGCAGCCGTCTGCTGGTGCTCGCCGGCCCGACCGCCGTCGGCAAGGGCACGGTCGCTGCGCACATCAAGGAGCACCACCCCGAGATCCTGCTGTCGGTCTCGGCCACGACCCGTCCGCCGCGTCCGGGCGAGGTCGACGGGGAGCACTACTTCTTCGTCGACGATGCAGAGTTCGACCGCATGATCGACCAGGGCGAGCTGCTCGAGTGGGCGACGGTGCACAATCGCTTCCGGTACGGCACGCCCCGCCGGCCGATCGATGCCGCTCTTGCGGAGGGCCGCACGGTCCTGCTCGAGATCGATCTGCAGGGTGCCCGGCAGGTTCGCGAGGCGGAGCCCTCGGCGACGCTCGTGTTCCTCCTGCCGCCCAGCTGGGACGAGCTCGTCGACCGGCTCGTGGGCCGGGGCACCGAAGGACCCGAAGAGCGCACGCGCCGGCTCAAGACCGCGAAGGTCGAGCTCGCATCGCAGAACGAGTTCGACTACCGCGTCGTGAACGAGGATGTCGCGAAGGCGGCGGCCGACGTCGCCGCCCTCGCGCGCTGATTCCCAGCCCCGTCGGGTAGACTCAGTGGATGCCTCGGCGCGCCCGGGCTCCCACACTCTTGCACCGCCGAACCAGGAGGTTCCCATGGCCGGAACGAACCAGGGGATCATCGATCCCCCCATCGACGCACTTCTCGAGAAGGTCGACTCGAAGTATCAGCTCGTGATCTACGCATCCAAGCGTGCGCGCCAGATCAACGACTACTACTCCGACCTGCACGAGGGCAACCTGTTCGACAACGTCGGGCCCCTCGTCGACTCGAACGTCGAGGACAAGCCGCTCACGATCGCGCTTCACGAGATCCACGAAGACAAGCTCCGCCTGCGTCACGTCGAGTGACGCTCCACGCCGTCCTGTGACGGTGTGATGCCCTCGGCCGCGGCTCTGTCGCGACCCGGGGGCATACTTGTCCCCACCCCGCCCGATCTGGAGAGCCGATGCCCGAGCTGCGCCTGTTCACGTCCGAGTCCGTGACCGAGGGGCACCCTGACAAGATCTGCGATCAGATCAGCGACAGCATCCTCGACGCGATCCTCGCCGAAGACCCGAACGGTCGCGTCGCCGTCGAGACGCTCGTCACGACGGGCCTCGTGCACGTCGCAGGTGAGGTGTCGACGAAGGCGTACGTCGAGATCCCGGCGATCGTGCGCCGCGTCGTGAACCGCATCGGCTACACGTCGAGCGACACGGGCTTCGACGGCAACTCGTGCGGCGTCAGCGTCTCGATCGGCGCGCAGTCGTCCGACATCGCGGCCGGTGTCGACAAGGCGTTCGAGCGGCGCGAGGACGGCTCCGAGGATCCCCACGACTTTCAGGGTGCGGGCGATCAGGGCATCATGTTCGGCTACGCGACGAACGAGACGCCTCAGCTCATGCCGATGGCGGCATGGACGGCGCACCGCATGGCAGAGCGCCTCACCGAGGTCCGGCGGTCAGGCGAACTCGCGTACCTGCGTCCCGACGGCAAGACCCAGGTGACGCTCGGCTACGACGGCAGCGTGCCGAAGACGGTGCAGGCCGTCGTGCTCTCGACACAGCACAACGCAGAGGTCTCGCTCGAGCGGCTCCGCGAAGACGTCCGCCGCCTCGTGATCGACCCCGTCCTCGAGACGACGGGTCTCGAGCTTCCCGACGTCAAGTACTACGTGAACCCGGCCGGCGCCTTCGTGATCGGTGGGCCCAAAGGCGACGCAGGTCTCACCGGCCGCAAGATCATCATCGACACGTACGGCGGGGCCGCGCGTCACGGAGGCGGCGCATTCAGCGGCAAGGACCCGTCGAAGGTCGACCGTTCGGCGGCCTACGCGATGCGCTGGGTCGCCAAGAACGCGGTCGCGGCCGGACTCGCCGACAGGCTCGAGGTGCAGGTCGCGTACGCGATCGGCAAGGCCAAGCCCGTCGGGCTCTATGTCGAGTCGTTCGGCACGGGCACGGTGTCGGACGAGGTCATCGCGAAGGCGATCCGCGAGGTCTTCGATCTGCGCCCCAAGGCGATCATCGATCAACTCGATCTTCTGCGCCCGATCTACGCGCAGACGGCCGCGTACGGCCACTTCGGCCGCGAACTGCCCGACTTCACGTGGGAGCGCACCGACCGCGTCGAAGAGCTGCGTGCCGCCGCAGGCGTGTGAGGTGAGATGACGACACGCCGCGTCGCGCGCGTCCTCATCGATTCGCCGCTCCCGCAGCTGGACCGCCTGTTCGACTACGCGATTCCCGACGGCCTTGCGGCCGAGGCGCTCCCAGGCGTGCGCGTGAAGGTTCCGCTGCGCACGGCGGGTCGTGTCGTCGAGGCGTATCTCGTCGACGTGGGGGAGCAGGATGACGCGGACCGCCCGCTGTCCGAGCTCGACGCCGTCGTGTCGACCGTTCCTGTGCTGACCCCGCGCCTGTATGCGCTCGCCCGCCGCGCAGCCGACCGCGCCGCCGGATCCGCGAGCGACATCCTGCGCCTCGCGATCCCGAAGCGCATGGTCCGCGCCGAGAAGGCCTGGCTCGCGTCGCCCGTGACCCAGGCGCCGGCCGTCGCCCCCGACGCGGCAGCACGCGCGTCCGCCGTGCTGGCGGAGCATCCGGGGCTCGAGGCGGCGATCCTCGATGGCGGCCGCGTGGCCGTCGATGCGGATCCGCATCTCGCCCGGCCGACGGTCGGCGCATGGGCGGTGCTCCTCGCGGCGGCCGCCGTCCGGACGCTCGCGGCGGGCCGCAGCGCCGTCATCGTCGTGCCCGATCATCGCGACCAGGCTCAGGTCGCTGCGGCCCTCGCGGAGTGGGCGCCGCCCGAGGCGATCGTGGAGACGGATGCCCGGCAGAGCTCGCCCGCCCGGTATGCCGCCTTCCTGCGCACGCTGGCCGATGTCCCGTGCATCGTGCTCGGCAACCGCTCGGCCGTGTACGCGCCCGTCCACGACATCGGTCTCGTCGCCGTGTGGGACGACGGCGATCCGCTGCTCGCCGAGCCGCTGAGCCCCGGCGTGCATGCCCGGGATGCCGCGCTCATCCGTCAGGAACTCGACGCCTGTGCACTGCTGTTCGCTGGTCACACGCGCACGACCGACGTCGAGCGGCTCGTCGGACTGGGCTGGGTCCGCGACCTGCCGGCCAAGCGCAGGGCGAGCCCGCGGGTCGTGCTCAGCGCGACGCGCGAGGGCGAGTCCCGCGGCGCTCGCGTGCCCTCGTCGGCCTTCGCGGCAGCACGCGAGGCCCTCGGGACGGGCCCCGTGCTCGTGCAGGTCGCCCGGCCGGGGTATGCGCCCGTGCTCGTGTGCGCGGAGTGCCGGCATCCCGCCCGCTGCCTGCACTGCGGCGGACCCCTGCACGCCCGCGCCTCGCGCGCCGTGCCGGTATGCACGTGGTGTGGCCGTTCCGCTACGGGCTGGAAGTGCCCAGACTGCTCGTCCGAGAAGGTGCGGATGGCGTCGTCGGGCAGCGAGCGCACGGCTGATGAGCTCGGCCGGGCGTTCCCCGGCGTTCGCATCATCGTGGCGGACGGCGATCATCCCGTGCTCCACGTCGATGCCCGTCCCGCGCTCGTCGTGGCCACTCGCGGAGCTGAGCCCATCGCAGCGGGCGGCTACCGTGCCGTCATCCTGCTGGACGGCGACCGGATGCTGCAGGCCGACGACCTGCGTATCGGCGAGTCCTGCCTGCGCTGGTGGTCCAACGCGGCTGCCCTCGCAGCGCCGCACGCCCCCGTGCACCTCGTGGGCGTCGCGGGCCCCGTCGCGCGTGCGCTCGCGACCTGGACCCAGCCCGCGTACGCGCGCGCCGAGCTCGAAGACCGCATCCCGCTCCGCATGCCGCCCGCCGTGCGGGTCGCGTCGATCGAGGGCGATCGCGTCGCCGTCGACTCGGCGCTCGCGGCGCTGCGCGACGGCGTGCCCGAGGCCGACCCGTCGTGGGTGCTCGGTCCCGTGCCGACCGACGCGGGGCTGCGTGCGCTCGTGCGGTTCGACTACGCGGCAGGCGCGCACGTCGCGGAGGTGCTGCGCGCGGCCGTCGTCGCCGACGCCCTGTCGGCCCGCCGGGTGCGCAAGGGCCGGCGCGAGACCCAGGGGCGCCCGCCGGCACCCCGCAATACACTCAGAGTGCGGGTCGATGTGCCCGATCTCGATCTGTGAGGACCCCATGCGTCTCGTCTTCGCGGGCACTCCCGCGCCCGCCGTGCCTTCTCTGCGCACGCTCGCCGCGAGAGGGCACGACATCCGGCTGGCCGTCACGCGCACCGATGCGCCGCTCGGCCGCAAGCGCATCCTGACGCCGTCCCCCGTGGCAGTGGCGGCCGAGGAGCTGGGTGTCGACGTCGTCCGCGCCGACCGGCTGGATGCCGCTGTGACGGAGCGGATCGCCGCCGAGGAGCCCGATCTCGGCGTCATCGTCGCCTACGGCGGGCTCGTCCGCGAGCCGCTCCTGTCGACGCCGACCCACGGCTGGATCAATCTGCACTTCTCGCTCCTCCCGCGCTGGCGCGGAGCGGCACCCGTGCAGCGCGCACTCATCGCGGGCGATGCGACGACCGGCGCGAGCGTCTTCCAGCTGGTCGCCGAGCTCGACGCCGGCGACGTGTTCGGCGAGCTCGAGATCCCCGTGCCGTCGGGCGCGACAGCGGGGGACCTGCTCGACGAGCTCGCTCTCGCAGGGGCCGATCTGCTGGCCGATGTCGTGGCGGCGATCGGTGACGGCACCGCGACGGCGACCCCTCAGGTCGGCGAGGCGACGTATGCCGCGAAGCTCGGCGACGACGACGGCCGCATCCGATGGGACGAGCCCCGATCCGCCGTGCTGGGCCGCATCCGCGGCGTGACCCCCGAACCCGGGGCGCACACGACGATCGGGGGAGCCCGGCTCAAGATCCTCGGCGCGACCGCGGCGGATGCTCCGTCGCTGCGTCCAGGCGAGATCACGGGCGACGGCAAGCGCGTCCTGGTCGGCACGGCGACGGACCCCGTGCAGCTCGAGTCCGTGCAACCCGCCGGACGCGGCGCGATGCGCGCCGCCGACTGGTGGCGCGGTCTTCGCGACGCTCCTGCCGAGGTGGGCTCATGAGCGTCGTCCAGAGCTCGCGCCGGGTCGCCTACGACACGCTTCGTGCCGTGCACGAGTCCGATGCCTACGCCAACCTCCACCTTCCCGTCGCGATCTCGCGCGCAGGGCTGAGTCCTGCCGACGCGGGTCTCGCGACGGAGCTCGCCTACGGCACGCTTCGCAGGCAGGGCACGTATGACGCCGTCATCGCGATCGCGGCCGACCGCGCCACGCATGACATCGACTCGGCCGTCCTCGACGCCCTTCGGCTGGGCGTGCACCAGCTGCTCGCGACGCGCGTCGCATCGCACGCAGCCGTCAACGAATCGGTCGAGCTCGCGCGCGAAGCGCACGGGCGCGGCGCGGCGGGATTCGCGAACGCCGTCCTGCGGCGGGTCGCCCGCGACACACCGGAGGAGTGGATGGCGCGCGTCGCCGACAGCGCGCGCTCCGACGACGAGCGCCTCGGGCTCGTGTTCTCGCATCCCGTGTGGGTCGTCCGCGCCTTCCGTCGAGCCCTCGCCGCCGAGGGACGTGCCGGCGAGCTCGAAGAGCTCCTCGCCGCCGACAACGATTCGCCTCGTGTGACGATGGCGGCGCTCCCGGGCCTCGCCGAGATCCCCGAGGGTGCCGCTCGCACGCCGTACTCGCCCTTCGGCTTCCGCCTCGGAGGCGGCGACCCGGATGCCGCGATCCGCGGCTCCGACGGACGCCTGCGCGTGCAGGACGAGGGCTCGCAGCTCGCCGCCCTCGCCCTCGTCCACGCGAAGCCGGTCGAGCCGGGGGAGCGGTGGCTCGATCTGTGCGCCGGCCCGGGAGGCAAGACGGCGCTCCTCGCGGCGGAGGCGCTCGAGCGCGGTGCGGCACTCGATGCCAACGAGGTCGCGCCCGCCCGCGCAGGGCTCGTGCGCAACGCCCTCGCGGCCGTGCCGCTCGAGGTGGAGGTGTCCGAGCGTGACGGCCGCGAGCTCGCGGCCGCGCGCGCCGGCATCTACGACCGGATCCTCGTCGACGCACCCTGCACCGGCCTCGGTGCGCTGCGCCGACGTCCCGAAGCGCGGTGGCGCAAGGCGCCGGCCGACGTGCCCGAGCTCTCCGAGCTCCAGCGCGAGCTGCTGTCGAGTGCGGTCGGCGCGCTCAAGCCCGGCGGCGTCGTCGCGTACGTCACGTGCTCGCCGCATCTCGCCGAGACGGCGGGGGTCGTCGCGGAGGTCCGGCGCGAATGGGGCGACGCCGTCGAGGAGATCTCGGCTCGGGATGCCGTCACCGCGGCATCCCTCATCGATCCCGGCCTGCTGCCCCAGGGAGACGGCACCGGTCGTGCGCAGCTGTGGCCCCACCGTCACGGGACCGACGCGATGTCGATCTCGCTCCTGCGGCGGATCTAGCTCATACGACGAGGACGAAGCCCTCGGGCATCGTCTCGAACTCGGCCTTCAGGGCGATGACCGCGCCCGGGTGCGCCGCGCCGAGGCCCGTCGCATCGACCGTGAGGGTCGCCCCCTGTGGCAGCTCGTCGGCGAAGCCCCGCAGGATGGCCACGACGCGCTCGGTGCCCGCGAACCCCAGTTCCCCTCCGAGGCGAACGATGCGCCCGTGCTCGCCCCTCTCGATCGTGACGGCGGGCACTGCGACGCTCTCGTGCGGCTCGAGCAGATGCATCCCGAACCGCTCCGAGAGCGTCTCGACGATGAGCCCGCCCCGCACGCTGTTGCCGTGTGCATCGAGGCGAGGACTGTAGGTGGCAACGCCGAACTGCGAGGGGGCGACCGCCAGCACACCGCCGCTCACGCCGCTCTTGGCGGGGAGGCCGACGCGGAGCATCCACTCGCCCGAGAAGTCGTACATGCCGCAGCTGCCCATGATCGACAGGACGTCGCGGGCCACAGCGGCGTCGATCACGCGGCGCCGCGTCACGGGGTTGACGCCGCCGAAGGCGAGCGTCGCCGCCATGACGGCGAGGTCGCGCACGGTCGCGAGAACGGAGCACTGGCGGAAGTACGATTCGACGGCCGTGTCGACGTCGCCTTCCAGCACGTCGTGCGAGCGAAGCAGGTGCGCGAGCGCGCGGTTGCGATCGCCCGTTGCGGACTCCGATGCGTAGACGGCTTCGTCGACCCACAGCGAGCGCCCTGCGAACGCGGAGAGGCACTCCACGATGCGGGCCGTGCGGGAGTCGACGTCGTCGCCGGGAACGAGGGAGCTGACGGCGATCGCGCCCGCGTTGATCATGGGGTTCGCGGGTCTGCCGGTGCCGGCTTCGAGACTGATGGCGTTGAAGGGCTCGCCGCTGGGTTCGACCCCCACGTGCGAGAGCACGCGCTCACGGCCGTGCTCCTGCAGGGCGAGGGCCAGGACGAAGGGCTTCGAGATCGACTGGATCGTGAACTCGGCCGCGTCGTCGCCGACGGAGCGCACACGACCGTGCGGACCGACGACCGAGAACGCGAGCAGGTCGGGGTCGGCGGCGGCGAGCTCGGGGATGTACGACGCGGGCTCGCCCGAATCGAGCGGCCCGATCTCTGCGAGAACGTCATCGAGCAGGGCGGTGATCGGGTCCACGCTTCGAACCTAGCGCGGCCTGTCGGATAATGAGATCGTGCCCCGACCCGACCAGAACGGCCGCGACCGCGGCATCCGAATCAATCCCAGCATCCTCGCCGCAGACTTCGTCAACATGCAGACGGACCTCGCCCGCATCGCCGCGGCCGATTTCGTCCATGTCGACGTCATGGACAACCATTTCGTGCCGAATCTGACGTTCGGGCCGCAGATGGTCGAGCGGATCCAGCAGACGAGCCCTGTCCCGCTCGATGTGCATCTCATGATCACCGATCCGGAGCGCTGGGCTCCCGGCTATGCCGAGCTGGGAGCGGCGTCGGTCACGTTCCACCTCGAGGCCGCTGCAGAGCCCGTCTCGCTCGCGCGTCGCCTGCGTGCCATCGGCGCTCGCGCGGGCGTCGCCGTCAAGCCCGGCACGGCCGTCGAGGGGCTCTTCGACGTGCTCGACGAGTTCGATCAGGTTCTCGTCATGACGGTCGAGCCCGGCTTCGGCGGGCAGTCCTTCATGCCCGAGACGATGCCCAAGCTGAGGCTCCTCGCCGACGAGGCGAAGCGCCGCGGTTCGCAGGTCTGGCTGCAGGTGGACGGCGGGATCTCGGCGTCCACGATCGCTCAGGCGGCTGAGGCGGGTGCCGACACGTTCGTCGCGGGATCGGCCGTCTTCGGCGCCGACGACCCCGAGAACGCGATCGCCGGCCTGCGCGCGGTGGCTGCCCACGCGCACTGAGCGAGCGTCACGCGGCGACGCGGACTCCGCGCGGTGGCTAATCTAGAGGGGTGAAGACGTTCGACGCGCTGTACGCCGAGCTCACCGCGAAGGCGGCGGAGCGACCCGAAGGATCGGGCACCGTCGCGCAGCTCGATGCCGGAGTGCACGCGATCGGCAAGAAGATCGTCGAAGAGGCGGCCGAGGTCTGGATGGCCGCCGAGTACGAGTCGACGGATGCCGCGGCCGAGGAGATCTCGCAGCTGCTCTACCACCTGCAGGTGCTCATGATCGCGAAGGGCCTCTCGCTCGAGGACGTCTACCGACATCTGTGAGGCGCGCTCCCGCACACCTCACTCCTCGAACCGAAAGCACACACCTGATGCTGCGAATCGCCGTGCCGAACAAGGGCTCGCTCGCCGACACCTCCCACGAGATGCTCCACGAAGCGGGCTACGTGGGTCGACGGGATCCCAAGGACCTGCATGTCATCGACCCCGTCAACGACGTGGAGTTCTTCTACCTGCGGCCCAAGGACATCGCGACATACGTCGGCTCGGGCGCGCTCGACGTCGGCATCACGGGCCGCGACCTGCTGCTGGATGCCCGCATGCCGGGTGCCCGTGAGGTCGAGGCGCTGGGCTTCGGAGACTCGACGTTCCGCTTCGCAGGGACGCCGGGCCGGTTCACCGACCTGGCCGGCCTCGACGGCGTGCGCGTCGCGACGGCCTACCCGGGCCTTGTCGACGGCTTCCTCGACGAGCGCGGGATCGCCGTCGACCTCGTGCCCCTCGACGGCGCCGTCGAGTCCGCCGTGCGGCTCGGGGTGGCGGATGCCGTCGCCGATGTCGTCTCGACGGGGACGACGCTCAAGCAGGCAGGCCTCGAGATCTTCGGTCCCGTCATCCTCGAGTCCCAGGCGGTGCTCATCTCGGGCCCGACCGAGGTCGACGGCATGGACACGCTTCTGCGCCGCCTGCGCGGAGTCATGGTCGCCCGCCAGTACGTCCTTGTCGACTACGACCTGCCGGTCGCGCTGCTCGACGACGCCGTGCGCATCGCGGGCGGCATCGAGTCGCCCACCATCTCGCCGCTGCGTGACCCGGAATGGGTCGCCGTGCGCGTCATGGTGCCCCGAAAGGGCGTCAACCAGGTCATGGACGCCCTCTACGCGATCGGCGCGCGCGCGATCCTCGTGACGGCGATCCACAACGCGAGGCTCTGACCATGGCACTCGTCTGCCGGGTTATCCCGTGCCTCGACGTCGCAGCCGGACGCGTGGTCAAGGGCGTCAACTTCGAGAACCTCCGCGACATGGGGGATCCCGTCGAGCTCGCTCGCGAGTACTTCCGCCAGGGCGCCGACGAGCTGACGTTCCTCGATGTGACGGCGACGGTGGATGAGCGCGCCACGACGTACGACGTCGTACGGCGCACGGCCGAAGAGGTCTTCATCCCTCTGACGGTCGGCGGGGGAGTCCGCTCGACCGACGACGTCGCGCGCCTGCTCGCCGTCGGCGCCGACAAGATCGGGGTCAATTCGGCCGCGATCGCCCGCCCCGACCTCGTCGACGAGATCGCGGACCGCTTCGGCGCGCAGGTGCTCGTGCTCTCGCTCGATGTCAAGCGCGCGACGACGACGCCGTCGGGCTTCGTCGTCACGACCCACGGCGGGCGCACCGAGACCGGCCTCGACGCCCTCGTCTGGGCGCGCGAGGCGATCGAGCGCGGCGCCGGCGAGCTCCTCGTCAACTCCATCGATGCCGACGGCACGCGCGAAGGCTTCGACCTCGAGCTCATCGAGCGCATGCGCGAAGTGTCGAGCGTCCCGGTCATCGCGTCGGGAGGCGCCGGCAGCGTCGAGGACTTCGCGCCCGCGGTCGCCGCCGGCGCCGACGCCGTACTCGCGGCATCCGTCTTCCACTCCGGCCAGCTGACGGTCGGAGACGTCAAGGCGGCCATGATGAGTGTCGGCGTGCCGGTCCGGGAGGTCGCGGCATGAGCGTCCAGGAGCAGATCGAGCGGGTCTCGTTCAACGGGGACGGGCTCGTCGCCGCGATCATCCAGCAGTGGGACACGAACGAGGTCCTCATGCTCGGGTGGATGGATGCCGAAGCCCTCCGGCGCACGCTCACGCAGGGCCGGGTCACGTTCTGGTCGCGCTCGCGCCAGGAGTACTGGCGCAAGGGCGACACGTCCGGTCACGCGCAGTATGTGCGCGGCGCGCGGCTCGACTGCGACGGCGACGCGATCCTCGTGCAGGTCGAGCAGGTCGGCGCCGCGTGCCACACGGGCACGCGCACATGCTTCGACGCGGGCGACCTCGCGCCCATCGTCGGCGAGCCCGCGGCATGATCCGCCGGGCGCGGCTCCTCGCTGTCGTCGTCACCGTGCTGGCGGGAGCGATCGGCATCATCTCGTCGACCCAGACGTGGCTCGTCGTGACACTGACCGACGGAGCGCAGCATGCGCTGCCCGTCCCCGGTGCGGAGGCCATCCCCGTTCTGGCGCCCCTGAGCCTCGCGGTGCTCGCCCTCGGCGCCGCCCTGTCGATCGTCGGACGGGTCCTGCGCTACGTGTTCGGCGCGCTCATGGTCGCGATCGGCGTCATGCTGCTGATCCCGACCTGGCAGCTGCTCGCCGAGCCTCAGGTGGGGAACGTCGCTTCGACCGTCACCGAGGCGACCGGCATCACGGGCGAGGCCGCGATCTCGGCGCTCGTCGTGTCGATCACCGACACCGCGTGGCCCGTCGCGGCCTTCATCGCGTGGATCCTGCTGCTGGCATCCGGGTTCTTCACCCTCGCGACCGCGCACGGCTGGACGCGCACGGGGCGCCGCTACCGCACGGACGACTCAGCCGCCGCGGGCCAGGCAGGCTCCCGCCCCCACGACGCGATCGACGACTGGGACGGACTCTCGCGTGGCGAGGATCCGACCGCACGCCCGCTAGACTGACGACACCCGCGACTACTCGGAGGATTCCATGAGCAACGACATCAGCGACCCCGGCCACGGACACTCACCGGCCGCCTGGACGGCTGTCGTCATCATGCTCCTCGCGGTGACGCTCGGCACGGTGTTCTACTGGATGGACATGCCCGTCCTCGTATGGGCGTCGGCAGGGCTGCTCGTCGTCGGTCTCATCGTCGGCTGGATCCTCGCCAAGGCGGGCTACGGCGTCAACGGCGCCAAGTACTCCTCGAAAGCGCACTGACGTGCTCGCCGACCTCACGGCCGGCGCGGTTGAGGATGCCGAGGCGCGCTCGGCCGAGCGGCCCATCGCCGCGGTGGAGCGCACCGCGCTCGCGCAGCCTGCGGCACGCGACGCTCTCCTGGCCCTCGCCCCGGCCGATCGCGTCAAGATCATCGCCGAGGTCAAGCGCGCGAGCCCGTCGCGCGGAGACCTCGCGCAGATCCCCGATCCCGCACTGCAGGCCCAGCGCTACCAGCAGGGTGGCGCCTCTGCGATCTCGGTCCTGACAGAGGGCCGTCGCTTCAAGGGCAGCCTCGCCGATCTCGAGGCCGTCAAGGCCGCCGTCGATCTGCCCGTCCTGCGCAAGGACTTCATCGCGACCGAGTATCAGGTGCTCGAGGCGCGCGCATCGGGTGCAGACCTCGTGCTGCTCATCGTGGCGGCGCTCGAGCAGCCCGTGCTCGAGCGCCTGCACGCGCTCGTGCTCGATCTGGGGATGACGCCCCTGGTCGAGACGCATTCCGCGCGCGAAGTCGACACGGCCGCAGACCTCGGCGCTCGCCTCATCGGCGTGAACGCGCGCGACCTGTCGACCTTCGCGCTCGATCGCGACCTGTTCGGGCGGCTCGTCGAGCGGATCCCCGCCGATGCCGTGAAGATCGCCGAGTCCGCCGTGCTCACGCCCGCGGACGTCGCTCACTACCGGAGCGCCGGCGCAGACGTCGTGCTCGTGGGAGAGGCCCTCGTGACCAACGACCCCGTATCGACCCTGCACGCGTTCCTGGAGGCGGGTTCGTGAGCCTCCGCGAGGCATCCGGACCCTTCTTCGGCGAGTTCGGCGGACGCTACATGCCCGAGTCGCTCATCGCGGCGATCGACGAGCTGACGGCCGAGTACGACGCCGCGAAGGCCGACCCCGCGTTCCACGCCGAGTTCGTCCACCTGCTCCACACGTATGCCGGCCGGCCCTCGATCATCACCGAGGTGCCGCGGTTCGCCGAGCACGCCGGGGGAGCGCGCGTCTTCCTCAAGCGCGAGGATCTGAACCACACCGGTTCGCACAAGATCAACAACGTCCTCGGCCAGGCGCTCCTCACCAAGCGCCTGGGCAAGACGCGCGTCATCGCCGAGACGGGCGCGGGTCAGCACGGCGTCGCGACGGCGACGGCGGCGGCACTGTTCGGCTTCGACTGCACGATCTACATGGGCGAGGTCGACACCGAGCGACAGGCGCTCAACGTCGCCCGCATGCGCCTGCTCGGCGCAGAGGTGATCCCTGTCACGACCGGCTCACGCACGCTCAAGGACGCCATCAACGACGCCTACCGCGACTGGGTCGCGAGCGTCGAGGACACGAACTACATCTTCGGCACGGCGGCCGGTCCGCACCCGTTCCCCGCCATGGTGCGCGACTTCCAGAAGGTCATCGGCGAAGAGGCGCGCCGGCAGCTCCTCGACGAGGTCGGGCGTCTGCCCGATGCTGTGCTCGCGTGCGTCGGCGGAGGATCCAACGCGATCGGCATGTTCGACGCGTTCCTCGACGACGAAGGCGTGGCGCTGTACGGCGTCGAGGCGGCCGGCGACGGCGTCGACACGCCCCGTCACGCCGCATCCATCGAGCGTGGCCGACCCGGTGTGCTGCACGGCGCCATGACCTACGTGCTGCAGGACGAGGACGGCCAGACGATCGAGTCGCACTCGATCTCGGCGGGGCTCGACTATCCCGGCGTCGGCCCCGAGCACTCGTGGCTCTCGGCGATCGGCCGGGCCGACTACATCCCGGCGACCGACGACGAGGCGATGCAGGCGCTGCGGCTCCTGTCGCGCACGGAGGGCATCATCCCGGCCATCGAGTCCGCCCACGCTCTCGCGGGCGCCCTGCGGATCGGCCGGGAACTCGGCCCCGACGCCGTCCTGGCGGTGTGCCTGAGCGGCCGCGGCGACAAGGACATGGACACCGCCGCACGCTACTTCGATCTGTACGACCGTGAACCGCTCCCGCCGGCCCCCGATGCCGTCGAATCCGCGGGAGAGGGGACCCAGCTGTGACCTCGCGCGTCGCCGCCGCGATCGACGCGGCCCGTGCCGAAGGGCGCGGGGCCTTCGTCGGCTACCTGCCGCTCGGCTTCCCCGACCTGCAGACGAGCATCGATGCCGCCGTCACCCTCGCCGAGAGCGGCGCGGACATCCTCGAGCTCGGCCCGCCCTACTCCGACCCCGTCATGGACGGCACCGTCATCCAGGAGGCCACGCAGGCCGCCCTCGCGGGCGGGTTCCGACTGCGCGACACCTTCACGGCCGTACGCGAGATCACGCGCCGCACGGATGTGCCCGTGCTCGTCATGACCTACTGGAACCCCGTGCTGCAGTACGGCGTCGATCGCTATGCCGACGACCTGCTCGCTGCCGGGGGAGCAGGCCTCATCACTCCCGACATCACGCCCGATGCCGCCGACGTGTGGATCGCGGCGAGCGAGCGCACGGGTCTGGACCGCGTGTTCCTCGCGGCTCCCACCTCGACCGATGAGCGCCTCGAGCTCATCGTCAAGAGCTCTACCGGCTTCGTCTACACCGTCTCGACGATGGGCATCACGGGGGAGCGGGCGCAGCTGGATGCCGCGGCCCGCACGCTCGTCGCACGTCTGCGCGATCACGGCGTCGAGCACGCATGCGTCGGCATCGGCATCTCCAACGCCGAGCAGGTGAACGGCGTGCTCGAGTACGCCGACGGCGCGATCGTCGGCACGGCGCTCGTGCGCGCTCTGCGCGACGGCGGTCTCGACGGCCTCGCAGAGACGGCGCGGGCCCTCGCGGTCGGCACGGTCACGGCCTCGCCCTCCGGCAACTAAACTCGCACTCATGCTTTCCTCCGCTTCGAGCGTCGTCGCCAGCATCCCGAGCCCTTCGGTCAGCTCTATCCAGCTCGGCCCGCTCACGATCCACTTCTACGCGCTGTGCATCATCGCGGGGATCGTCATCGCGGTGCTGATGACGAACCACCGTCTGACCAAGCGCGGGGCGGAGCCGTGGGTCGTCATCGACATCTCGCTCATCGCCGTTCCGCTCGCGATCATCGTCGCGCGGATCTACCACGTCGTGACGCACTGGAGCTTCTACTTCGGCGAGGGCGCGGACCCGTGGTCGGCGTTCTACATCTGGGAGGGCGGCATCGCGATCTACGGATCGCTCATCGGCGGCGCGATCGGCGCGTGGCTCGGCTGCAAGTGGACAGGCATCCGGTTCTGGAGCTTCGCCGACGCCCTCGCACCGGGACTCCTGCTCGCGCAGGCGATCGGCCGCTTCGGCAACTGGTTCAACCAGGAGCTCTACGGTCTCCCGACCGACCTCCCCTGGGGCCTGCAGATCGACTACCCGAACGCCGCATGGCCCGTCGGCCTGCCCGAAGGCACACTGTTCCACCCGACCTTCCTGTACGAGGTGATCTGGAACACGCTGGGCGTGATCGCGCTCCTGTTCCTCGGTCGCCGCTTCACGCTGCAATGGGGTCGCCTCTTCGCGATCTATCTCATCTGGTACAGCGCCGGTCGCATCGTGTGGGAGTCGATCCGCATCGATCCGAGTGCCATCATCCTGGGCCTGCGCACCAACGTGTGGGCCGCGATCATCGGCGTCGTCGTCGGAATCGCGATCTTCTTGATCCAGAAGCGACGCCACCCGGGCCTCGAGCCGTCCCCGTACACTCCGGGCCGCGAGTGGAAGCCGAGCGGCGCTGTACAATCGCAAGACACAGCAGACTACGTCGACGTCAGCGAACCGCCGACCGACGCCGTCGCTGAGGGCAACGCCACAAGCACTGTCGCCAGCAGATAGACGCGCCTCTCCGCGCGCGCCAGGGCCGACGTCGTCCCATTCTCGAGCACTACATGTGAGGACGGTTGGTATGGCTTATCGACCCCGACACGCCGCGATCGAAGCGGCGAACCCGGCATCCGGCCCGGCGGCGTTCCCCCCGAAGCAGGGGATGTACAACCCTGCGTTCGAGAAGGACGCCTGTGGCCTCGCGATGGTCGCGACCCTCCGCGGCGAGGCCGGCCATGACATCATCGAACTCGCGCTGACGGCGCTGCGCAACCTCGAGCACCGCGGTGCGATCGGCTCCGACGCGGGCACCGGCGACGGCGCCGGCATCCTGACGCAGATGCCGGACGCGTTCTTCCGCGACGTCGTCGAGTTCGAGCTTCCGCCCGTCGGGCGAGTACGTCGCCGGCCTGGCGTTCCTGCCGATCGATGCCGCCGAGAGAGCGCGCACAGAAGCAGGCGATCGAGGATCTCGCCGTCGCGGAAGGCCTGACGGTCCTCGGCTGGCGCTCGGTGCCGACCGCCGACGAGAACCTGGGCAAGCTCGCACTCGCCGCGCGTCCCGACTTCCAGCAGCTGTTCCTGTCCCGTCCCGCGATCGGCGGTGCTCCGGCCATGCACGGGATCGTCCTCGACCGTCTGGCCTATCGGCTACGCAAACGCGCCCAGCATGAGCTGGGCGCGTATTTTGTTTCGCTCTCCTCCCGCACGATCGGGTACAAGGGCATGGTCACGACGCTGCAGCTGGAGCCGTTCTACCCCGACCTGCAGGACGAGCGGTTCGCCTCCGAGCTGGCCGTCGTGCATTCGCGCTACTCGACCAACACCTTCCCGTCGTGGCCGCTCGCGCAGCCGCTGCGCATGCTCGCGCACAACGGCGAGATCAACACCGTCAACGGCAACCGAAACTGGATGCGCGCACGGCAGTCGCAACTCGAGTCCGAGCTCCTCGGCGACATCCGCCCTCTGCTGCCGATCTGCACCGATGAGCAGAGCGACTCCGCATCGTTCGACGAGGTGCTGGAACTGCTCACGCTCACCGGGCGCAGCCTGCCGCACGCGATCATGATGATGGTGCCCGAGGCTTACGAGAAGCAGCCCGACATCGACCCCGGCCTGCGTGCGTTCTACGAATACCACTCGATGCAGATGGAGCCGTGGGACGGTCCCGCCGCGCTCATCTTCACCGACGGCACGCTCGTCGGCGCGACGCTCGACCGCAACGGCCTGCGCCCGGGTCGCTGGACCGAGACGACCGACGGTCTCATCGTGATCGGCAGCGAGACGGGTGTGCTCGACTTCGCTCCCGAGCGCATCAAGCGCCGGGGCCGTCTGCAGCCCGGCCGCATGTTCCTGGTCGACACGGCGCAGCGCCGGATCATCGAGGACGCCGAGATCAAGGCCGAGCTCGCCGGGCTCTCCCCGTGGCAGGAATGGCTCGACGAGGGCCGCGTGCGCCTCGCGGACCTGCCCGAGCGCGAGCACATCGTGCACCCCATCGCCTCGATCACCCGGCGCCAGCGGACCTTCGGGTACACCGAGGAAGAAGTCAAGATCCTCCTCGCCCCGATGGGTCAGAACGGCGCCGAGCCGCTCGGTGCGATGGGCAGTGACACTCCTGTCGCCGTTCTCAGCGAGCGCCCGCGTCTGCTGTTCGACTACTTCACCCAGCAGTTCGCGCAGGTCACGAACCCGCCGCTCGATTCGATCCGTGAAGAGGTCGTCACCTCGCTGGCGCTGGGACTCGGGCCCGAGCTGAACCTGCTGACTTCGGGCGCCGACCACGCGCGCTCGATCACGCTGGACTTCCCGGTGATCGACAACGACGAGCTGGCGAAGCTCCAGAACATCGACAAGGCGCTGCCCGGACGCCGCTCGGTGACCATCCGCGGTCTCTACCACTTCGACGCGGGCCCCGGCACGATGAAGGCGCGTCTGGCCGAGATGTGCGACGAAGTCGATCACGCGATCGAGGCCGGCGCGGAGTTCATCGTCCTGAGCGACCGCGACTCGAACAAGGACCTCGTTCCGATCCCGTCGCTGCTCATGGTGTCGGCGATCCACCATCACCTCATCCGCCGCGAGATCCGCATGAAGGTGGGTCTCGTGGTCGAGGCGGGCGACGTGCGCGAAGTGCACCATGTGGCCACGCTGATCGGCTATGGCGCTTCGGCCGTGAACCCCTACCTCGCGATGGAGACGGTCGAGTATCTCGTGCGAACGGGATACATCACCGGCGTCACGCCCGAGAAGGCCGTGCGAAACCTGATCTACGCCCTCGGCAAGGGCGTGCTCAAGATCATGTCGAAGATGGGCATCTCAACGGTGTCGTCCTACGCCGGTGCGCAGGTGTTCGAGGCGGTGGGGCTCTCGCAGGACTTCGTCGACGAGTACTTCACCGGCACCGAGACGAAGCTGGGCGGCATCGGCATCGATGAGGTCGCCACCGAGAACCAGGCCCGCCACGACTTCGCCTACCCGGAGGATGCCGCCGTCCGCGCGCACGAGCGCCTGTGGACCGGCGGCGAGTACCAGTGGCGGCGCGACGGCTCGCCGCACCTCTTCAATCCCGACACGGTCTTCCGGCTTCAGCACTCGACGCGCACGCGACGGTACGACATCTTCCGCGAGTACACGAAGCTCGTGGACGACCAGGCGCAGGAGCTCAAGACGCTGCGCGGGCTGTTCCGGCTCAAGACAGGCCAGCGGACGCCCGTGCCGATCGACGAGGTCGAGCCCGTGTCGGCGATCGTCAAGCGCTTCTCGACGGGTGCCATGAGCTACGGCTCGATCTCGCGCGAAGCCCACGAGACGCTCGCGATCGCGATGAACAGCATCGGCGCCAAGTCCAACACGGGCGAGGGTGGCGAGGACGTCGATCGCCTGCTCGACCCGGCTCGCCGCAGCGCCATCAAGCAGGTCGCGTCGGGACGGTTCGGTGTCACGAGCCTCTACCTGACCGAGGCCGACGACATCCAGATCAAGCTCGCGCAGGGCGCGAAGCCCGGCGAGGGCGGTCAGCTGCCGCCGACGAAGGTCTACCCGTGGGTCGCCCGCACTCGTCACGCGACGGCAGGCGTCGGGCTCATCTCGCCGCCTCCTCACCACGACATCTACTCGATCGAGGATCTCAAGCAGCTCATCTTCGACCTCAAGCGCGCGAACCCTGCTGCCCGCATCCACGTCAAGCTCGTGAGCCAGTCGGGCATCGGCGCGGTCGCGGCCGGCACGGCCAAGGCCCTCGCCGACGTCATCCTCGTCTCGGGGCACGACGGCGGAACGGGTGCGAGCCCGCTCAACTCCCTCAAGCACGCCGGAACCCCGTGGGAGCTCGGCCTCGCCGAGACGCAGCAGACGCTCATGCTCAACGGCATGCGCGACCGCGTCGTCGTGCAGGTCGACGGCCAGCTCAAGACCGGCCGCGACGTCATCATCGGCGCACTGCTAGGAGCCGAGGAGTTCGGCTTCGCAACCGCCCCGCTCGTCGTCTCGGGCTGCGTCATGATGCGCGTCTGCCACCTCGACACGTGCCCGGTCGGCGTCGCGACGCAGAACCCCCTCTTGCGCGAGCGCTTCACGGGCAAGCCCGAGTTCGTCGTGAACTTCATGGAGTTCATCGCCGAGGAGGTGCGCGAGATCCTCGCGGAGCTCGGCTACCGAACACTCGACGAGATCATCGGACGCACCCACCTGCTCGACGTCGACGGAGCCATCGACCACTGGAAGACGAGCGGACTCGACCTTGCGCCGATCCTGCAGGGACCGCTCTTCGGCGACGACGAGCCTCGCCGCAACGCGCGCGGTCAGGAGCACGAGATCGAGGACCACTTCGACATCCAGCTCATCCAGCGTGCCGGGGCGGTGCTCGCCGACGGCGGCCATGTCGTCATCGACCTTCCCGTGCGCAACACGGCGCGGGCCGTGGGGACGCTGCTGGGCCACCATGTGACGCGCGCGCACGGCGAGAACGGTCTGCGATCGGGCTCGATCGAGGTCAACCTCACCGGATCCGCGGGGCAGTCCTTCGGCGCGTTCATGCCGGCCGGCATCACGCTGCGCCTCGAGGGCGACTCGAACGACTACGTCGGCAAGGGCCTCTCAGGCGGGCAGATCGTCGTCCGGCCCCCGCGCGGCGCCACCTTCGCCGCCTCTGAGAACGTCATCGCGGGCAACGTCATCGGCTACGGCGCGACGCAGGGGACGATGTTCCTGAGTGGCGTCGTGGGCGAGCGGTTCTTCGTGCGCAACTCCGGTGCGACCGCTGTCGTCGAGGGCGTGGGCGATCACGCGCTCGAGTACATGACGGGCGGACTCGCCGTCATCCTCGGCAAGACAGGCCGCAATCTCGGCGCCGGCATGTCGGGCGGCACGGCGTACGTGTACCGCCTCGACCCCGCCCTCGTGAACCGCGAGGCCATGACGCAGGGCGAGCTCGAGCTCGGCCCGCTCGGATCCGGCGACGCCGCGATCCTGCGCGATCTGCTCGTGCAGCACGAGGCAGAGACGGGCTCCGTGCTCGCGTCATCCCTGCTCGCCGATTTCGACCGCGAGGTCGAGAACTTCGTCCGTGTTCTTCCGCGCGACTATGCCGCCGTCCTGCAGACGCGGCAGGATGCCGTCGCCGAGGGCCTCGACCCCGACGGCGATGTCGTCTGGAACCGCATTCTGGAGGTGACGGGTGGCTGACCCGAAGGGATTTCTGAAAGTCACCGAGCGCGAGCTGCCCGCTCGTCGCCCGGTGCCCGTGCGCATCATGGACTGGAAAGAGGTCTATGAGCCGGGCGACACCGCGGTGGTGCGCCGGCAGGCCGGGCGCTGCATGGACTGCGGCATCCCGTTCTGCCACAAGGGCTGCCCCCTCGGCAACCTGATCCCGGAGTGGAACGACCTCACGTGGCGCGGCGAGGGCCGCGCTGCGAGCGAGCGCCTGCACGCGACGAACAACTTCCCGGAGTTCACCGGGCGTCTGTGCCCCGCGCCGTGCGAGAGCTCGTGCGTGCTCGGCATCAACCAGCCCGCCGTCACGATCAAGCAGATCGAGGTGTCGATCGCCGATGAGGCATTCGGCAACGGCTGGATCGAGCCCGAGCCGCCGGGGCGCCTGACGGGCAAGACCGTCGCGGTCGTGGGCTCCGGTCCAGCGGGCCTCGCCGCGGCACAGCAGCTGACACGCGCGGGCCACACCGTCGCGGTCTTCGAGCGGGACGACCGCATCGGCGGACTGCTGCGCTACGGCATCCCGGACTTCAAGATGGAGAAGCGCCACATCGACGCGCGCCTGCGTCAGATGCAGGATGAGGGCACGCGGTTCCGCGCAGGCGTCGAGATCGGCAAGGACATCTCCTGGGCCGACCTGCACTCGCGCTACGACGCCGTCGTGGTCGCGACGGGTGCCACGGTGCCGCGTGAGCTGCCGATCCCCGGTCGCGACCTCGCCGGCATCCACTTCGCGATGGAGTACCTCGTCGAGTCCAACCACGCCACGGCGGGCGACAGCGTCCCGAACCAGATCTCGGCCGAGGGCAAGCACGTCGTGGTCATCGGCGGCGGCGACACGGGCGCGGACTGCATCGGCACGGCGCACCGCCACGGCGCGCTGAGCGTGACCAGCCTCGCGATCGGCAAGCGCCCTCCCGGTGAACGGCCCGAGCACCAGCCCTGGCCGATGGCCCCACTGCTGTTCGAGGTGTCGTCGGCCCACGAGGAGGGTGGCGAGCGGTCCTACCTGGCTTCGACTGTCGAGTTCCTCGGCAACGGCGCCGGCGAGGTGCGCGCGCTGCGCGTCGCCGAGACCGAGTTCGTCGACGGGCGCCGCGTGCCCAAGAGCGGCACGGAGCGAGAGATCCCCGCCGACCTCGTTCTGATCGCGATGGGCTTCACGGGCCCCGAGCGCGCGCTCCTCGAGGAGCAGCTCGGCGCACAGTTCACCGAGCGGGGCACCGTCCGCCGCGAACAGGACTACCAGTCCACGTCCGCGGGCGTCTTCGTCGCGGGCGACGCAGGTCGCGGTCAGTCGCTCATCGTATGGGCCATCGCCGAGGGCCGGGCCGCCGCTGCCAGCGTCGACGCGTACCTCATGGGCGAGACCGAGCTGCCCGCGCCCGTCCGCCCCACCGATCTCGCCATCGGTCTTCAGCCCGCGTAGGCTGGAACCCGGCTCCTCTGCCACCAGCAACCCCCCCACTTGGAGAAAGGCTCGGATGAGACGCGCCAAAATCGTCGCCACCCTTGGCCCCGCGACGTCCACCTACGAATCGGTCCGCGCCATCATCGATGCGGGCGTGGATGTCGCACGGTTCAACCTGAGCCACGGCGATTACTCCATCCACGACAACAACTTCGCCAACGTGCGCAAGGCGGCCGAGGACGCCGGTCGTCCCGTTGCGATCCTGGTCGACCTGCAGGGCCCCAAGATCCGTCTCGGCAAGTTCGCCGACGGTCCGCACGACCTCGCGGTGGGCGACACCTTCAAGATCACCGCAGAGGATGTTCCCGGCACGAAGGAGATCGTCTCGACGACGTTCAAGGGCCTGCCCGGCGACGTCGCCCCCGGCGACTTCCTGCTCATCGACGACGGCAAGGTGCGCGTCCAGGTCGAGAGCGTCGACGGACCGGTCGTCACGACCAAGGTCATCGTCGCGGGCACCGTGTCGAACAACAAGGGCATCAACCTGCCCGGTGTCGCGGTCAACGTCCCCGCCCTGTCGGAGAAGGACGAGGCCGACCTCCGCTGGGGTCTGCAGGCCGGCTGCGACCTCGTGGCGCTGTCGTTCGTGCGCGACGCGAAGGACGTCCAGCGCGTGCACGTCATCATGGCAGAAGAGGGACGCCACGTCCCCGTCATCGCGAAGATCGAGAAGCCGCAGGCGGTCGACCACCTCGAGGAGATCATCGACGCCTTCGACGGCATCATGGTCGCCCGAGGCGACCTCGGCGTCGAACTGCCGCTCGAAGCGGTGCCGATCGTCCAGAAGCGCGCCGTCGAGCTCTGCCGCCGGATGGCCAAGCCCGTCATCGTCGCGACGCAGATGCTCGAATCGATGATCGAGAACCCCGTGCCGACGCGCGCCGAGACGAGCGATGTCGCGAACGCGGTGCTCGACGGCGCCGACGCCGTCATGCTCTCGGGCGAGACGAGCGTGGGCAAGTATCCCGTCGTCGTCGTGGAGACGATGGCCCGCATCATCGCCTCGACCGAGGATCATGGACTCGAGCGCATCGCGCCGATCAACACGAAGCCGCGCACGCAGGGCGGGGCGATCACGCTCGCGGCGCTGGAAGTGGCCGAGTTCGTCGAGGCCCGCTACCTCTGCATCTTCACGGAGTCCGGCGACACCGCGCGCCGCATGTCGCGCCTGCGCCCCCGCATCCCGATGATCGGGTTCACGCCCGACCCGTCGATCCGTCGCCGCATGGCGCTCACGTGGGGCGTGCAGTCGGCCCTCGTCGAGCACGTCGCGCACACCGACCGCATGTTCATCCAGGTCGACGACTACTTCCTGTCGAACGACCTCGCGAAGGTCGGCGACAAGGTCGTCGTCATCTCGGGTTCTCCTCCCGGGATCATCGGTTCGACCAACGACATCCGCATCCACAAGATCGGCGACGCCGTGCACGGCAAGGCACCGATCTACCGGGAGTAGCTGGATCTATCCTCACGACGGCCGCGCTCGGTATGCTGAGCGCGGCCGTCGCGCGTGTCCGCAGCGACGCGACCGAAGGGGACGACGCCATGATCTTTGACGCCTTCTGGTTTCTGCTGTGGTTCTTCTACATCGCCGCGTACATCTACGTCGTGATCCTCATCATCACCGACCTCTTCCGCGACACGCGGTTGAGCGGCTGGTGGAAGGCCGTGTGGATCCTCTTCCTCTTCTTCGTGCCGTTCCTGACCGCGCTGGTCTACCTCATCGCGCGGGGGAGCGGTATGGCGGCGCGCGCCCAGCAGGGCGGCGGGATCGTGCCCGAGGACGGGGACTACCGTCCCTCTGCGTCGGCGAGCCCCGCCGACGACATCGCGAAGGCGAAGGCGCTGTTGGATGCCGGGAGCATCTCGCAGGGCGAGTTCGACGCGCTCAAGAGCAAGGCGCTCGGCAACCAGTACTTCGGCGCGTAGCAGTCGTGCCGCGACCTACATGAGCTTGGTCGACTGCAGCATGCCTTCCATCTTCTCGTTGAAGCCGATCAGCGGCTTGCGCAGCACCAGCCCCAGCAGGAGCATGGGGATGAGGAAGGCCAGCAGCCAGCCGAGCGAGATCCAGTAGTCGGCCTGGTAGATGCCGGCGAGGGCCGCCCGGAACGCGTCGATGGCGTGCGTCGCAGGCAGGAACGGGCTGGCGTTCTGGAACCACTGCGGGCAGCAGCGACAGCGGGTAGGCGCCGCCGGCGCCGGCGACCTGGATGACCAGGAGGAAGACCGCGAGGGCCTTGCCGGCGTCGCTGAACGAGACGACCAGCGTGTAGATGATGAAGGTGAACACGAGCGACGTCGTCCAGCCCACGAGCATGAACAGGAGCGGATGCACCGGGTCCAGACCGACGAGCAGGATGTTGCCGAGGAACACCAGCGTGCTCTGAGCCAGACCCAGCAGCGCGAAGATCGCGTAGCGGCCGAGGAACTGCTCGTGCAGCTTCAGCTCGGGGCCGCCCTCGGTGGCGCGCCGGGGCGGGTCGACGCGCAGCGTCACCGCGATGAGGAGCGCGCCCACCCACAGCGACAGCACCGTGTAGAGCGGTGCCATGCCGGCGCCGAAGCTCACGACCGGGTAGACCGCGATGCGGTCCACGCCGATGGGCTGGGCGAGCGCCTTCGCGAGCACGTCCGGGTTCGAGCCGATGATCCGCCCGATCTGCGTGAAGTCGCCCGAGTCGATCGCGGCGGTCAGCATGCCGTGCACACGCTCGACGCCATCCGCGGCGTTGGCGAGTGCGATCGCCAGCTCGCGGTTCTGCGCGGCCGCGTTCTGGAGGAGGGATGCCGCGCCGCCCGTCGCACCCGACAGGCTCGCGACATCGCCGGCGACGGCGCCGAGCTCTGCGTTCACGGCGGTCAGCGTGCGGCCGAGCTCGTCGAGGATGGGCTTGAGGTCGTTCGCGTAGACGCTGCCGGCATTCTCGACCGCCGACATGGCTGTGGCGATGCGCGCCTCGATCCGCTCCCGAGCGCGCTGCGCATCGGCGTTGCCCGCGGTGATGTCGGCTGCGGTCCGGTCGAGGATCGACTGCAGCTGCTGCTCGCGGTCGATCGCGGCGTCGAGGCTGTCCAGGAGAGCCTGGAACGCGGGTCTCTCGTCCTCGGGGATGCGCGGCTCGACGTCGTTCACGAGGCGAGTGCGCAGGTCCTGGTGGCGGGTGATGAGCGCGGCCAGGTCGCCGCTCATCCGCTCGATGGCCTCGGCGCTCTGCGCGGCGTCGTCGTTCAGCCGCGCGAAGATGCGATCGACCTCGGACTCGAAGCGTGCGCAGCTGGTCGGCACCCGCGCGGAGCGCCGCGCTGAGCGCCTCGGTGGCCTGTCCGATCGCGACGCCGGCGTTCTCTGCCGCCGCAATGCCCTCCTTCACCTTGCCGCCCGCGGCGGTGAACTCGTTCTCGACCGCGACGAGGAGTCCTTCCGCGGAGCCGACGAGGGGCACGGTGCCCTCCAGCAGGGCAGTGAACATGTCCGCCGTGCCCGATGCGGCGCGCAGCTGCACCGCGACGTCGCCGACGTGCGCCTCGACGCGGGTGAACACTGCCTGCGACTCGGAGTCGCTCAGAGACGACGCCAGAGACGAGATGAGGCTCAGCGCGACGTTGCTGAGCTCCTGGGTGAACGTCGCATTGATCTTCGCGGAAAGGTCGTCCGCGCCCTCGCTCGTGATGAGCGGGGCGAGCGGGTTCGACTTGTCGTTCATGTAGAAGTCGACCTTCGTGCGCTTCGATCCCTCGGTGTAGAAGGTCAGCATCCGCTCGCTGAAGTCCTTCGGGCAGCACCATCGCGGCGTAGTACTCGCCGGACTCGGTGCCGGCGATGGCGTCGTCCTTGTCGGTGATGACCCAGTCGAGCTGGTCGTTCGCGCGCAGGGTCGACTCGACCATGCTGCCGATGTTCACGTGGATCGGGATCATGGCGCTGGTGTAGCCCTTGTCGACGCTCGCGACGGCGACCTTGAGGTTCTTCGTGTTGTCGAACGGCTCCCAGCTGCCGATGACGTTGAACCAGGTGAAGGCCGAGGGGATGACGATGAGGCCGCACAGCACGATGACCGACATCACATTGCTGGTGGCTCGTCGCAGGTCGGCGCAGGAACATCTGCCGGATGCCGTTCATCGCTGTGCCTCCAGCGCATCGATCTCACGTCGGAGTCTCCGCCTCGGGCATCGTCGCCCACCTCGCTCGACAACCGCAGGCTGTAGCGGATGTACTCGAGGGTGACGAGTGCAGCGAAGACGATGACGAGCCAGAGGATCCACAGGCCCACGAATGTCGTCTTGTCGTCAGGGAACATCATCGCGAGTGCGCGCGAGCACGACGATGCCGGCGAGCCCGACCGCGACGACCGCGGCTGCGGACCTTCTTGTAGGAGCGCGCGAAGGGCAGCGCGCGCTTGGCGAGTCGCTTCTGGTATCGCGCGCGGTCGGCGAGTGCGCGCAGCAGGTGGCTGAGCCGGTAGCCGGGGCCCGAAGGCGCGCCCTCCTCGTTCGTGAACAGCTCGGTCGCGCCCACCTGCTGTGTGAACAGACGGGTGAGGTTCGACACGGACCGGCGCAGCACGAGGCCGAGGAAGAAGGCGCCGGCGACGAACAGCAGGAGCGTGCCCAGGTAGCGCAGGTACGCGGTGCCGGCGAAGCCGCTGACCACCTCGCGCATCATGTCGATGCCGTACGTGAACGGGAAGAACGGGTACATCGACTGGAAGAACTGCGGCATGAGCTCGATCGGGTAGATGCCGGAGGCACCGGGGATCTGCATGATGACCAGGATGACGACCAGGCCCTTGCCGATGTAGCCGAAGGTCACCGAGAGCGCGTAGATGATGCTGAGGTAGCTCAGGCCGATGAGGATCGGGGTGAGGAAGAACATGAACGTGTTCACGTGCTGCACCCCGATGACGAGGTTCCCGATGGTGAGCGTGATGGCCTGCGCCACTGCGATGCAGGCGAAGAGCAGCCATCGTCCGAGGTAGGCCTGCCGGTCGGTGAGGTCGGGGATCTCGTCGCGGTCCACCTCGAGCTTGAGGATGACGACGAGCACGAAGGCGCCGATCCACAGCGACAGGTTGATGAACAGCGACCCCATGAGCGACCCGTACGACGGGGTCGGGAAGAGCGTGTGCTGGTCGACCTCGACGGGGGTCGCCATGAACTCGGCGATCTGCTCGGGGTTCAGCGCGATGAGCGACTCGAGCTCCTGCCACGCCGCGGCGCTGCCGATCGTCTGCAGGTCGGTGATCGCGGTGCCCATGTCGGCCTCGACGTTGGCCAGATTGCCGTCGAGGCTCGCAAGCGCGGCCGAGGTCTGATCGAGCTGCCGGTCGAGTCCGGTGAGGAGCCCGGCGGCCTCGCCGAGGATGGTGCGCTGCGCATCGACCGCCGCCGCGAGCGCATCCGTCGCAGCGGCGACCCTGCCGATCGCGGCGAGGGCATTCGCGGCGCCTTCGGCGACCTCGGCCGAGCCGATGACGTGGCCGGTCGTTGCCGTCCCGGCCAGGCGCAGGAGCTGGTCCTGGGCGCGGTCCGCAAGCGCCTTCGCATCGGCGAGCGTGGTCTGGATGCCGCCGAGCGACGCGTTCACGCCGCCGATCGTCGCGACGTTGCTCTGGATGCCGACCCGGGTGGCGGCGATGCCCTCCTGCAGTTCCCCCAGGTGAGCGCGGGTCTGCGCGATGACCTCGGCAGCGTGCTGCAGGTCGCCGATGATCCGGTCCTCCGCCGCGAGGAGGTCGTCCTCGGCTGTTCCGGCGCCGGTCCTGATCGCGGTCGCAACAGCTTCCGCGACCTGCTGTGTGAACGCGTCGGTCATCTGGGTCTGGATCGTCGTGGCGCCGGTGTCGGTGATCTCCGGCGCGACGCCGTTCAGCTTCTCGTTGACGTAGTACTGCAGCTTCGGCTGGGTGAATTCGCCGGTCGTGATGCTCAGGAGGTCCTGCGAGAAGGTCGCGGGGACGACGAAGGCCGCGTAGACATCGCCGCTCTTGACCGCATCCATCGCCTCATCCTCAGAGAGGAAGTGCCAGCCGAGGTCGTCGTTGTCCTTGAGCTGGGCGACGAGCTGATCGCCGACGTTGACCTCGCCCGTGAGCGACGTGTAGGCGCCCTCGTCGAGGTTGACGACGGCGATGCTGAGGTTCTTCGTGTTGTCGAAGGGGTTCCAGAAGGCGGCGATGTTGAACCATGCGTAGAGCGACGGCGTGATGAGAGCGCCGCCGATGATGACCCACGCGAGAGGCACGCGCCCGAGGCGCTTGAGATCGCGGGTGAAAACACGCCAGACGTTGCGCATACTTCAGTCGCCTCTCGCGGAATTGTGCCGGTGCATATACGGCGGGATTCTCCCCGGAGGGTGCACGAAATCGGCATTATCCCGACCGCGCACCACGATATCCGCTCGCCGGATAGTGCCCGACCTGCGCCGAGCGCGGGTTCGCGTGCGATGCGCACCATTGCGGCGACTTCCGCGCCACGACTGGGATCGGAGGCCGGGTGAAGCGCGGGTGAGGGAGCGGATGAATTTCTCGAATGTGCCCTATTCGGCCCTATTTCAGACGCGAAAAGCGGCGGAAAGAGTGCGCTGTCGCGGCAGTGCTCAGTGCCGGAAATCGTGCGGGCACTGCATCGCGGGGGACCCGAGCGGGCGGGTGGCGCCGTTGCGTGTGACTCGAGGTGCAGGGGGAGTGCCGGTGGTGGGAGTCGAACCCACACGCCCTTGCGGGCAACCGAGTTTGAGTCGGTCGCGTCTGCCATTCCGCCACACCGGCCGGTGCGCGTCGAGCCTATCGCGGCGCGGCGCCCAGTCCGGCCCGCTGCGGGACCATTCCCGTGGAGAGACCCGCGACGTGCCGTAGGATTCAATGGTGACTGAGCCTGAAGAGCCCACCGCGCCCGCGGCATCCGTTCCCCGTCGCGTCGTTGTCGCGGAGGATGAGTCGCTCATCCGTCTCGACATCGTCGAGATCCTCCGCGACAACGGGTTCGACGTCGTCGGCGAGGCCGGCGACGGCGAGACCGCCGTGCAGCTGGCGACCGAGCTGCGTCCCGATCTGGTGATCATGGACGTCAAGATGCCTCAGCTCGACGGCATCTCGGCCGCCGAGAAGCTGAGTAAGAACCACATCGCTCCGGTGGTGCTGCTGACGGCATTCAGCCAGAAGGAGCTCGTCGAGCGCGCGAGCGAGGCGGGAGCCCTCGCGTACGTCGTGAAGCCCTTCACCCCGAACGATCTGCTCCCCGCGATCGAGATCGCGCTCGCCCGATACGACCAGATCATCACGCTCGAGGCCGAGGTCGCCGACATGGTCGAGCGCTTCGAGACCCGCAAGCTCGTCGACCGGGCGAAAGGCCTCCTCAACGAGAAGATGGGGCTGTCCGAGCCCGAGGCGTTCCGCTGGATCCAGAAGGCGTCGATGGACCGCCGCCTGACGATGCAGGATGTCGCGAAGGCGATCATCGAGCAGCTCGCGCCCAAGAAGGGCTGACGAGGCGATCAGGAGGCCGGCAGGTCCTTGATCATGTTCGTGATCCGCACGGTGGAGCAGCGACGCCCCTGATCGTCGGTGACGACGATCTCGTGCACCGTCATGCTGCGCCCGAGGTGGATCGGCGTGCAGACGGCCGTCACGATGCCCGATGTCGCGGAGCGCGTGTGCGTCGCGTTGATGTCGACACCGACCGCGAGCCGACCGGCGCCCGCATGCAGATTCGCCGCCATCGAACCGAGCGACTCCCCGATCACGACATAGGCGCCGCCGTGCAGCAGCCCCACGGGCTGCGTATTGCCTTCGACGGGCATGGTCGCGACGCAGCGCTCGACCGAGAACTCCGTGAATTCGATGCCCATCTTCTCCGCCAGGGCGCCCTTGCCGGCGGCGACGATCCAGGGCATTCCGGCGGTGTCGGCGTGGGATGGCGCGCTCATGCGACTCGCTCTCGGGTGTCGGACGGGCTGACTAAAGTGGCAGGGTGACGGACTCCGCAAAGCCTACCCTTCTCGTCGTCGACGGCCATTCCCTGGCGTATCGGGCGTTCTTCGCTCTCCCTGTCGACAACTTCTCGACGAAGGACGGCCAGCACACGAACGGCATCTACGGATTCCTCGCGATGCTCATCAACCTCATCAAGGCCGAGAAGCCGACGCACCTCGCGGTCGCGTTCGACACGTCGCGCCAGTCCTTCCGCACGCGCGCGTACAGCGAGTACAAGGCGAACCGGTCCGAGTCGCCCGCCGAGTTCAAAGGCCAGATCCCGCTCCTCCAGGACTGCTTGGCTGCGATGAGCATCCAGGTGCTGCAGAAGGAGGACATCGAGGCCGACGACATCCTCGCGACCCTCGCCACGCAGGGCGCCGAGCAGGGCTACGACGTGCTCGTGTGCTCGGGCGACCGCGACACGATCCAGCTCGTCAACGACGACATCACGCTCCTGTACCCGAACGTCCAGGGCGTCTCGCAGCTCAAGCGCTACGACCGCCAGGCCGTCATCGACCGCTACGGCGTGCCGCCGGAGCAGTACCCCGACATCGCGGCGCTCGTGGGCGAGACGAGCGACAACCTGCCCGGCGTGCCCAAGGTCGGCGAGAAGACCGCCGTCAAGTGGCTCACGCAGTTCGGCTCGCTCGACGCTCTGCTCGAGCAGGCCGACAAGGTCACGGGCGTCGTCGGCAACAACCTGCGCGAGCACCTCGACGACGTGCGTCGCAATCGCGCGCTCAACCGTCTGCTGCGCGACGTCGAGCTTCCCCTCACGATCTCCGACCTCGAGGTCCAGCCGATGGACGCGCAGGGCGTGCGGGACATCTTCTCGCGCCTCGAGTTCAAGACGCTCATCCCGCGCGTCGCCGAGCTCGCCGGAATCGAGCAGCAGATGGCGGCCGTCGCGTCTGCGGCAGCCGTCGACGCGCCCTCCGCGGCGAATCTCGATGCGGAGGCGCTTGCGGCGTGGGTGGATGCCGCGCAGGGCGAGATCGCCGTCACGGTCACGGTGCACGGCGGCCTGCCGGCGCGGATCGGCGTCGCGACGGCGGATGCCGCGGCCGAAGCCGACTGGACGCCCGAGGTCGCAGCATCCCTCGGCCCCTGGCTCGCCTCTGACGCACCCAAGGTGCTGAGCGACGCCAAGCCCCAGGTCAAGGCGCTGCGCCGTGCGGGCGCGCCCCTCGGCGGCCTCGCTTTCGACACGATCGTCGCCGGCTGGCTGCTGCGGCCGAGCTTCCCCGACAAGACCCTCGCGCACCTCGTCGACCGGTACCTCGACGAGAAGCTTCCCGAAGCAGATCCGACCCAGCTCGTGCCCGAGACCGAGGGCGCGACCCCCGGCCAGCTCTCGTGGTACACCCTGCGTGTCGCCGACGCCGTGCGCGCCGAGCTCGCACCGAGCGTGGCATCCGTCCTCACTGACATCGAGCTGCCGACGCTCACGACGCTCGCAGACATGGAGCTCGCGGGCGTCGCGGTCTCGCACGCGAAGCTCTCGGAGTTCTCGACCGAACTGGGGCTCCGCGCCGAAGGCATCGCACAGGAGGCCTATGCGACGATCGGCCGCGAAGTGAACCTGGGCTCGCCCAAGCAGCTGCAGGAGGTGCTGTTCGAGGAGCTGCAGCTGCCGAAGACCCGCAAGACGAAGACCGGGTACTCGACGGATGCCGCTGTGCTGGCGGATCTGCAAGAGCAGGCGCCGCATCCCTTCCTCGACCAGCTGCTCCAGCACCGGGAGGCGACGAAGCTCCGACAGATCATCGAGTCCCTCGACAGCGCGATCGGCGCCGACGGGCGCATTCGCACCACGTATGTGCAGACCGGCAGCCAGACGGGGCGCCTGTCGAGCACCGATCCGAACCTGCAGAACATCCCCGTCCGCACGGCGGAGAGCCGCCGCATCCGGGCGGCGTTCGAGGTCGGTGCGGGATACGAGACCCTGCTGACGGCGGACTACTCCCAGATCGAGATGCGGATCATGGCGCATCTGTCCGAGGACCCTGGCCTCATCGAGGCCTTCAACTCGGGAGAGGACCTGCACCGGTTCGTAGGCGCGCGGGTCTTCGGCGTCGCGCCGGCCGACGTCACGTCGCAGATGCGCACGAAGGTCAAGGCGATGTCGTACGGCCTCGTCTACGGGCTGTCGGCGTTCGGCCTCTCGAAGCAGCTGCGCATCGAGCAGGCCGAGGCGAAGCAGCTCATGATGGAGTACTTCGCGCGCTTCGGCGCGGTCCGCGACTACCTGCGCTCGTCGGTCGAGCAGGCGCGCATCGACGGCTATACCGAGACGATCTTCGGTCGGCGCCGCCCGTTCCCCGATCTTGCCAGCCCCAACCGCGTGCTGCGCGAGAACGCCGAGCGCGCCGCGCTCAACGCCCCCATCCAGGGAAGCGCGGCCGACATCATGAAGATCGCGCTGTTCCGCATCCACAACGAGTTCGCGGGTGCAGGGATGTCGTCGCGCGTCCTCATGCAGATCCACGACGAGCTCGTCGTCGAGGTCGCACCGGGGGAGTGGGACGAGGCGGAGCGCATCGTGCGAGAGCGCATGGGCGATGCCGCGGCGCTCAGCGTGCCGCTCGACGTGCAGATCGGCCGCGGCGCCAATTGGGACGAAGCCGCTCACTGACGGTCAGGCGTTTGGCACGGCTCCACGCGGCTCGTAGGCTCGAGAGCATGACTGATGCTTCACGCACACCTACGCAGATCGACACGATCGCTGACGCGTGGGTCGACACCCTGGCTGAGCTCGAACCGTCGCTGGCGACGTACATCGGGCGCTTCGAATACAACGACCGCTTCGGCGACTATTCGCCCGCAGGCACCGAGCGGCTCGTCGCCGAAGCCCGTGCCACGCACGCCGCCCTTTCGACCGCGGCCCCCGTCGACGCGATCGACGAGGTGACCAAACTCGACCTGCTCCGCGAGATCGACCTGCAGCTCGAGCTGCACGACGCGGACTGGCATCTGCGCAACGTCAATGTGATCGCCTCGCCCGTGCAGGAGCTGCGGTCGGTGTTCGATCTCATGCCGACCGCGACGACGGATGACTGGTCGGTCGTCTCGAGGCGGCTGAAGGCGCTCCCTGGTGCGATCGAGGGCTATGTCGAGACGCTCCGTGCGGGCATCGCGAAGGGCGTCGTGCCTGCGCGGCGCCAGGTCGTCGAGTCGGTCACCCAGATCGACCGCTACACGGCCGACAACGGGTTCTTCGCGACGTTCGCGGGTGAGGCCGCTCCGGCCGAGGGGCAGCTGCCGGCATCGCTCGCGGTCGAACTCGCCGACAACGCCAACGCCGCCCGCGTCGCGTACGACCAGCTCGCGCAGTTCCTCGCCGACGAGCTCGCGCCCGCGTCGAGCGAGAAGGACGCTGTCGGCCGAGAGCTCTACGCCTTGCAGTCGCGTCGCTTCCTCGGCGCGACCGTCGACCTCGACGAGACGTACGACTGGGGTGTCGAGGAGCTCCGCCGGATGGTCGAGGAGCAGACCTCGATCGCGAACGAGATCCTCGCGGGCGCGAGCGTCGAAGAGGCCGTCGCCTTCCTCGAGCAGGACCCGTCGCGCAAGCTGCACGGCACCGAGGCGCTGCAGCGCTGGATGCAGGAGACGAGCGATCGCGCCGTCGCCGAGCTGGGACGCACGCACTTCGATATCGCCGAGCCCATCCGTCGCCTCGAGTGCATGATCGCCCCCACGAAGGAAGGCGGCATCTACTACACAGGGCCGACCGACGACTTCTCGCGTCCCGGCCGCATGTGGTGGTCCGTGCCCGAGGGCGTCACGGAGTTCGACACGTGGCGCGAGCTCACGACCGTGTACCACGAGGGCGTTCCGGGGCACCACCTGCAGATCGCGCAGGCCGTGTACAACCGTGCACAGCTCAACTCGTGGCGTCGTCTGCTGGGTGGCACGTCGGGTCACGCCGAGGGCTGGGCCCTGTACGCGGAGCGACTCATGGAGCAGCTGGGCTACCTCGACGACCCGGCCGACCGTCTCGGCATGCTCGACGGACAGCGCATGCGCGCGGCCCGCGTCGTGCTCGACATCGGCGTCCACCTCGAGAAGCCGCGCCTGGACGGGGCTGGCACGTGGGATGCCGCGTACGCGCTCGACTTCATGCGGGGCAACGTCAACATGCCCGACGAGTTCGTGCAGTTCGAGGTGAACCGGTATCTGGGCTGGCCGGGGCAGGCGCCCTCTTACAAAGTCGGCCAGCGCATCTGGGAGCAGCTGCGCGACGACGTCAAGGCTCGCGAGGGCGAGGCGTTCGACATCAAGGCCTTCCACAAGCGCGCTCTCGACATCGGCGGGGTCGGGCTCGACACGCTGCGCGCGGCGCTCGCGAACTGACGCAGATCTCAGCGGAGGTCGTCCGACAGCAGTCGGGCGACCTCCGCGTCCGTCGTCTGGGTGAAATCGTCATAGAACTGGCCGACGGCCCAGAAGTCGCGCTCCCGGTGCGGGCAGACGAACGCGTCGACGGCGTCGTCGGGCCGCCAGTCATACGGAGCGACCGGCACGGCCGCGACGACATGGGTCGCGCCGCGTGTGCGGACCGAGTGGCACGCCGCCGTCATCGTCGAGCCGGTCGCGATGCCGTCGTCCACGACGATCGCCGTACGGCCGGCCAACTCGTCGGCGGCGGGGAAGGCGCGCTGACGCCGCTCGAGCTCCACCCGCTCGAGGTCCTCGATGAAGGCGAGCTGCTCGGCCGTGACGCGTCCTAAGCGGACGGCCGCGGGATCGACGACGCGCACGCCCTCGGCGATCGCGCCCACCGCGTACTCGGGGTTGCTCGGAGCCCCGAGCTTGCGCACCGCGATCGCGCCGAGCGGCAGGTCGAGCGCACGGGCGACGGCGGCGGCCACGACGACGCCGCCGCGGGGGATTCCGAGGACGACGGCATCCGTCGCGCGCCATGCCTCCAGCGTCTCCGCGAGCTGGGTGCCCGCATCGACGCGATCCGCGAAGATGGCCACGTTGCCCACCCTACGCCGAGGGAATGCCCTGCGGCAGTGCCGCGTTTGTATGCGCAAGCATGGAAAGGATCGACATGACCAGCGACATCGAACTAGGACTCGACACCTTCGGAGACGTCACGCTCGACGCCGCCGGCGTGCGACTCTCGGACGCCCAGACCATCCGCAACGTCGTCTCGCAGGCCGTGCTTGCCGACGAAGTGGGTGTCTCCTTCTTCGGGGTGGGGGAGCACCACAGGCCCGAGTTCGCGGTCTCCAGCCCCGAGATCGTGCTCGCGGCGGCGGCCTCTGCGACCAAGAGCATCCACCTCGGCACTGCGGTCACGGTGCTCTCGAGCGACGACCCCGTGCGCCTCTACGAGCGCTTCGCGACCCTTGACGCGGTCTCGAACGGCCGCGCCGAAGTGATCCTCGGCCGCGGCTCGTTCATCGAGTCGTTCCCCCTCTTCGGCTTCGATCTGCGGGACTACGAAGTGCTCTTCGACGAGAAGCTCGACCTCTTCTCGCAGCTCATGACGGAGAAGCCCGTCACCTGGCAGGGAACGACGCGCGCGAGCCTGACCGATGCCGATGTGTTCCCCAAGACCGAGGCGGGACTCAAAGCCTGGATCGGCGTGGGCGGCAGTCCGGAGTCCGTCGTCCGTGCCGCCCGCTACGGCTACGGGCTCATGCTCGCGATCATCGGCGGCCCCGCGCACCGGTTCCGCCCGTTCGTCGACCTCTATCACCGCTCGCTCGACTCCTTCGCCCGAGAGCCGCTGCCCGTCGGCATCCACTCGCCCGGTCACATCGCCGACACCGACCAGGAGGCATGGGACGAGGCCTACCCGGGGTTCGAGGCGCTGAACAACACGATCGGCCGCGAGCGGGGATGGCCGACATACAACCGGCTGCGCTTCCAGCACGATGTCGGCCCCGAGGGCGCGGTGTACGCGGGCTCACCCGAGACGGTCGCCCGCAAGATCGCCGATACCGTGCGCACGCTCGGTGCGCGGCGCTTCGACATGAAGTTCTCGACGGGCACGCTCTCGCACGAGAAGATGATGCGCTCGATCGAGCTCTACGGCACGAAGGTCATCCCGCTCGTACGGGACATGCTCTCCTGATACGCGACGGCGAAGTGGACGGCATCCCTACGATGAAGCCATGACGGATGCCACGACTGCGCCTCAGCCCGCGGCGACAACGGCCGAGCGGCTCGATCGTCTGCCGTTCACGCGTGAGCACCTGAGGATCATCACGGGGTCGGGCATCGGCTGGGCCCTCGACGCGATGGACGTGGGCCTCATCTCGTTCATCATCGCCGCCCTCGCGGTGCAGTGGCAGCTCGAGCCGGCCGAGGCAGGGTGGATCGCCTCGATGGGCTTCATCGGCATGGCGGTCGGCGCGACGCTCGGCGGTCTGCTCGCCGACCGCTTCGGGCGCCGCCAGGTCTTCGCCCTCACGCTCCTCGTATATGGCGTCGCTACGGGCGCGAGCGCGCTCGTGGGCGGGCTCGCACTGCTGCTCGTGCTGCGCTTCTTCGTGGGGCTCGGACTCGGAGCCGAGTTGCCCGTCGCCTCGACGTACGTGAGCGAGTTCGCTCCCGCGCGGATGCGGGGTCGGCTCATCGTGATCCTCGAGGCCTTCTGGGCCATCGGCTGGACGGCGGCGGCCGTCATCGGCTTCTTCGTCATTCCCGGCTCCGACGACGGCTGGCGGTGGGCGTTCGCCATCGGTGCGATCCCTGCGCTGTATGCCCTCGTGGTGCGCTGGGGACTTCCTGAGTCCCCGCGCTGGCTCGACCGCCGTGGCCGCCACGTCGAGGCGCAGGCGGTCGTCGCCCGGTTCGAGGCGTCTGCGTCGGTGACCTCTGAGGCACGACGCCGCCTCACCACGGGCCCGATCACGATTCCGGCCGCCGCGACCACCGCGCATTCGCGGCTCGTGACGCTGTGGTCACGCGAGTTCCGCGTGCGCACCGCGAGCCTGTGGATCGTGTGGTTCTGCGTGAACTTCTCGTACTACGGGGCCTTCATCTGGCTCCCGTCGATCCTCGTGCAGCAGGGGTACGACCTCGTCCGCTCGTTCGGCTTCACGGTCATCATCACGCTCGCCCAGCTGCCCGGCTATGCCGTCGCGGCATGGCTCATCGAAGTGTGGGGCCGTCGCGTGACGCTCTCGGTGTTCCTCGTGGGCTCCGCGGTCGCGGCCGTCTTCTTCGGGACCGCCTCGAGCGAGGCTGCCGTCATCGCCGCGGGGATGGCCCTGTCCTTCTTCAACCTCGGCGCATGGGGCGCCCTGTACGCCGTCAGCCCCGAGCTGTACCCGACGTCACTGCGGGCCACGGGCTCCGGCTGGGCGGCCGGCGTCGGACGCATCGCGTCGATCGTCGCGCCGCTCGTCGTGGCGTCGCTCCTCGTCGTCCAGGGCGGCACCGAGATCCTCTTCATCATGTTCGCCGTCTTCTTCGCGATCGCCGCGGCGGCGACGTGGGGACTGGCGGATCGCGCGGGCCGCGCGCTCGACGAGCGCTGAGTACGCTGGGGAGATGCCCTCCGTCCGCTACGTCGCGATCGGCGACTCCTTCACCGAGGGCGTCGGCGACGAGCTGCCCGACGGCCGCGTGCGCGGATGGGCCGACCTCGTCGCGGAAGGCTGGGCCGACGCGTCGGGCGAGGCCGTGGAGTACGCGAACCTCGCGATCCGCGGCAAGCTCGTGTGGCCCATCGTCGAGCAGCAGTTGGAACCCGCGCTCTCGCTCAAGCCCACGCATCTGTCCTTCAACGGCGGCGGCAACGACATGCTCCGCCCTCGCACGAGCATCTCGCACATCGTCGCGGCGTTCGATCATGTCATCCGCCGCTGCGACGAGGAGAGCGTGCAGCTCATCGTGCTCTCCGGCGCCAATCCCTCGGCCCAGCTGCCTCTGAGCCGGGTCATCCAGCGCCGTGGCGACGTGCTGTCGGCCGCCGTGAGCGCCCATCTCGCGGACCGCGCCGACATCGTGCGTGCCTTCAACTGGCCCGATCGCGAGCTGTCGAGCCCGCCGTACTGGTCCGAGGACCGGCTGCACATGAATTCGCGCGGCCACCACCGCGTCGCAGCCCGAGTGCTCACGGCGCTCGGCATGGAGCCGCCGCCCGCGTGGTGGTCGCTCCCGCCGCTGCCTCCCTACGCCTCGCGCGGCGTCTCGTACTATCGCGAACACGTCGGCCCGTGGGTGCGACGGCGCCTCACCGGCACGTCGTCGGGGGACGGCCGCGAGCCGAAGTACGGCGCGTGGGCGACGATCCCGCCGTCAGCCGGCTGACGACGCCCTCGCGTACTCCGAGCCGGACCGCGTGCGCTCGAGCAGGGAATGGTCCACGAGGTAGCGCCGAAGCACCGCGACGTCACCGCCCGGCGCGTACGGCGCGAGCCGCTCGTTCACCTCGCTCTCGGTGAGCAGGTCATCGGCCGCGAAGGCCTGCGCCGTGACCCACTCGAGAAGCTCCTGGCGCTCGGCCTGCTGGACCGGATACCGGTCGATGCGGCCGTCCCTCGTCAGAAACCGCTCGTGTCCGACGCGCCGGACGGGTGGATTCTCGCTCAGGATGCTGCGCACGAACGCCCCGTCGAACACCCATGCGCCGTCTGCCCCGCGTGAGACCAGGCCGATCTCGTCGAGCCGGGCGAAGGCGCGCTCACGCCGGTTGTCGGTCAGCTCGCGCGCCGACACCTCGGCGAGGGCGGCGCGGAGCTCGGGGTTGATGAGCGCCGCGAGGACGCCGCGCCAGCGGTCGCTCATGTTCGGCGCACCGCGTAGGTCAGCTCGGCGAAGGCCCCGGCCCGGCGCACGGCCGTCAGTTCGAGGACGTCGGGGCCGAGGCGTCGGGGGAGCAGGGGCTTGCCTGAGGGCAGGGTCGCCGGTGCGACCGAGACGCGGATCTCGTCGAGCAGCCCTGCATCCGCGAACTGTCCCGCGAGATCCCCGCCACCCACGACCCACACGTCCCGCTCGCCGGCGGCGGCGGCGATCGCCGGCCAGGCGTCGCGCACGGCGCCGGACGCGAAGCGCACGTCGGCGCCCTCGACGGTGGGCAGCTCGCGGGATGTGAAGACGAACGTGGGACGCGTCCCGTAGTAGCCCGGCCACTTCTCGGGATGCGCCAGGAGGTCTTCGTGCTCGAGCACCCATTCGTAGGTCGACGAGCCCTGGACGAGGACGCCGATGCCCTCGAGGAAGCGCGCGAAGGAGTCGTCTCCGCCTTCGCCGCCCGGTGCTGCGAACAGCCAGTCGAGGGAGTCGTGCTCGTCGGCGAGGAAGCCGTTCAGCGTCGTGGCTGTGTAGAAGATGACCTTCGGCATACGGGAGAACCTATCGGCCTCGTCCGACACGACGCAGGGTTGACGGGTATTCAACCGGTAGGTACTGTATGAGTCAGTTGAATGAAGGAGTCCGATGTCGACCGACCCGCTGAGCCGGACCTTCGCGGCTCTCGCCGATCCGACCCGCCGTGCGATCCTCGCGCGACTGGCGCAGGGCGAGGCGACTGTGGGGGAGCTCGCCGAGCCGTTCGCGATGACGTTCGCCGCCGTGTCGAAGCATCTCCGTGTGCTCGAGCATGCAGGACTCGTCACGCGGGGGAGGCACGCGCAGTACCGGCCCGCTCGTCTCGAGGCGCGGCCGCTGGCTGCGGCATCCCGATGGATCGGTGGCTACGCCGCGTTCTGGCAGGACAGCCTCGACGCCCTCGACGGCTACCTCAACGCACTGCAGAGCCTCAGCACCACGGACAGCACCGGTACAGAAGCCACGACCGAGATGAAGGAGCACGACGATGACTGAGTACTTCACGATCACGCGCGAGATCGCGGCGCCGCGCGACCTCGTGTTCGCGGCGATCACGACACCCGAGCACTTCGCGGTGTGGTTCGGCACGGCCGCAGTCGAGGTGCCGCAGGACAGCCTCACGATGGATGTGCGCCCCGGTGGCGCGTTCCGCGCCGTCATGGTCCTGCCTGACGGCAACCGCATCCACTGGGAGGGCCAGTACATCGCGGTCGACCCGCCCGCTCATCTGGCGATGACGCTCACGGATCAGCCGGGCGACGACGCGGGGCTCCCCGTGCTGTTCGACCTCGAGGACCTCGACGGCGCGACGCGCCTGACGGTCCGGCAGGACCGTGCCGATTTCACGGACGAGCAGGTCGCGGCGACGATCGCGGGCTACAACGCCTTCATCGACGACATCGAGCGCGTCGCGGCCGGACTGCGCGCTGGTTAGAGCGCGCCGGCTCGACGCAGCGCCGTGCGGGCGAGGTCGGCTGCCGCCCGCGCGGCATCGAGCGGATCGGCGCCGTCGAGCACGGCCGTGAGATAGCCGGCTGCGAAGGCATCCCCGGCCCCTGTCGAGTCGACGATGTCTTCGCGTTCGATCGGGATCTCGGTCGTGACGCCGTCGATCGTGACGAGCACGGGATCGCCCCCGCGTTTCACGAGGTACGCGCCGCGGAACGACAGTCCGAAATGGTGTGCGAGCGCGGCTTCATCGGCGTTCGCGAACACGATGTCGGGGTCGATCGCGTCCACGAGCTCAGCGAGCTGTGCACCACCGAGGAGCCGCATCGTCGCGGTGCTCGAGAGGTCCAATGAGATCGGGATGCCGCGGCCGCGCAGTCCCGCGACGGCGTCGAGCAGCGCCGCGCGTGATCCCGTGTCCGCGAAGCCGTACAGCGGGAAGTGCACGTGCTGCGCATCGGCGACCCACGCGTCGTCGATCGTCTCGAGCTCCGCGGCGGCGCCGCGATCCGTGATCATCGTCCGCTCGCCCTCATCGTCGACGAGGATCACGATCGCGCCGGTCCTGCCCGCGCGCTGGACCCGGACGTCCACGCCGGCGCCGGCGAGTTCGCGTGTCAGCGTCTCACCGAGCGTGTCGTCGCCGACGCGCCCGATGAAGCACACGGGATGCCCTGCTGCCGCTGCGACCGCGACGTTGGCGGCGCTTCCGCCGCGCGTGAGGCGCACCTGAGCGGGGTTGTCGGTGCCGCGCTCGAGACGCAGGCCGCCCAGGACGATCAGGTCGGCGACGAGATCGCCGATGACCGTGAGCATCAGGCGGCGTCCGCCATCGCGCGCGCGATCTCTGCGCCGAGAGCCACGTTGCCCTCGTAGACCGCGATATTGACGTCGAGGCTGCGGCCGCCCGTCTCCCTCTGCATGAAGTCGAGCAGGAACGGCGTCGTATCGTGCCCCGAGACGCCCTGCTCGTCGGCCTCGGCGAGAGCGCGTGCGAGCACGGCGTCATGAAGCTCGGGCGAGAGCTGGGCCTCGGCCCCGACGGGATTCGCGACGAGAAGCGTGGAGTCCAGGCCCAGCGCATCGCGGGCCGCCGCGATCCTCGCGATCTCGGCGGGGGAGTCGACGGCGTATTCGATGTCGTAGCCCGAGTCGGAGATGTAGAACCCGGGGTAGTCCGTCGTCCGGTAGCCGACGACGGCGAGGTTGAGCGTCTCGAGCCGCTCGAGCGTCAGCGGGATGTCGAGGATCGACTTGACTCCCGCGCTCACGACCACCAGCGGGATGCCGGCGAGCGTTCCGAGATCGGCGGACTCGTCGAAGGTCTCCTGCGCGCCCCGGTGGACGCCACCCAGGCCGCCGGTCGAGAACACCCGTACGCCTGCGCGATGCGCGAGATGCGCCGTCGCGGCGACGGTCGTGCCGGCGCTCAGGCCTTTGACGGCGGCCACGGGCAGGTCGCGCAGGCTGGCCTTCACGACGCCGTCGACGCTCGAGAGCCGTTCGATCTCGACGGGGGAGAGGCCGACCGTCGGCATCCCGTCGACCACGCCGATCGTCGCGGGCACGACACCCTGTGCGCGCACGCGCTGTTCGGCGTCCATCGCGACCTCGAGATTTCGCGGGCGGGGGAGACCGTGGGTGAAGATCGTCGACTCGAGGGCGAGGACGGCACGCCCCGCGTGCACCGCCGCGCGCACTTCGTCCGAGACCCGCACACCTGCCATGCCGCCACCCTTCTCGCGTGTGCCCCCGAGCCTAGGGTGCGGGACGCCGTGGCGGTCGCGGCGCATCCAGCCCGATCCGGATGCGGGTGCGCTTGCGCTCGATCACGATGAACGTCGACGCCGAGTGATCCACAGCGGCATCGGCATCAGGAAGGCGATGCGGAACGCGTCGAGCGAGTAGGTCTCGGGTGTTCCGGCGCCCTGGAGGTCGAGCGCGAGACCGATCAGCAAGATCGCGATGAGGGCGGCGATGAAGCCGCCGGCGTTCGTCACCCCGGTCGCGGTGCTCAGGCGGTGCGACGGGTTGTGGGTGCGCGCGTGGTCGAAGGCGATCATGGACGCGGGGCCGCCCGTCGCGAGCGCGACCGCGAGCACGTACAGCAGCCAGAGCGGCGCGGGGCCCGGGCAGGGCGATGACGGCGAGCCACGCGACCACCTGCACGCCGACCGCGGGGAGCACGAGTGCGAGCGAGCGCTGGTTCGGCAGGCGCCGCGACAGGTCGCCGATGATCGGGCCGAGCGCCATGCCCGCGACGACGTAGACCGAGATGATCCCGGCCGCGTGGGCGGTGTCGAGCCCCTGAGCGGCGGTGAGGAACGGCATGCCCCAGAGCAGGACGAACGCGGTGCCGGCGAACGGCGTCGTGAAATGCGACCAGAACGCGAGTCGCGTGCCGGGGTGCGCCCACGCGGCGCGGATGCCGACACCCGTGTCGATCGCCGAGGTGACGACCCGGATCACGCCCGTGTCGGTGTCGACCGAGACGTCGGCGCCGCGCTCGGCCGGGTGGTTGCGGATGAGGAGCGCGACGAGGATCGTGAAGAGCACGCCGAGTCCCGCGATGCTGCCGAACGTGATCGTCCAGGTCGTCGCGTGCAGGAGCGCGGCGAGCGGAACGAGCGCGATCGAGCTGTCCGGCCTGGCCGACGATGCCGGTGAACTGCACCATGAGCGGGCCGCGCTGTGCGGGGAACCAGGTCGCGACGAGGCGCAGCACGGCCGGGGAAGATCGCCGCATCGCCGGCGCCGAGCAGCACGCGTGCGATGATCGCGATCCCGACGCTCGGGGAGAGGGCCATGGTGAGCTGGCCGCCGGCCATGAGGAGCATGCCGATCGTCATGATGGGCCGCGATCCGTAGCGGTCGAGCAGCACGCCGATCGGGGATCTGCATGCCGCCGTACACCGCGAGCTGCACCACGGCGAAGAGCGCAGCGTCGAGGCATCCGCCTGGAATCGCTCGGCCGCCTCGACGCCGACGGCGCCCAGCGATGTGCGGTTGGTGATCGCGAGGACGTAGGCCGCGACGCCGACCGTCCAGATCAGCCAGGCCCGCCACCCCGGCTCAGTCGAGCGGGAGTCGATGGAGGGACGCACGCCTCAACGCTATCGAGTGGAGTACCCGGCGGATGCGTCGATGGTGCGATGACCCGATGCTCGTGCTGCAAGCCACGCCGACCCGCTGCAGGGGACGTTCGACCACGCCGGCTGACGGGCGATAGCCGACCTGCAACAGGGCTGTCAACGGGTTGGTCGTGCGTACGCCGGCCATGGATCGTGGATGCCGGAGGCGCGGGTGCGCCCTCGGAAAGGATCGACACCATGAGCATGGGTGCAGGAATCGTCCTGTTCGTCATCGGCGCCATCCTCGCGTTCGCCGTCAATGTGCAGGTGGACTGGGTGAATCTCGACCTGATCGGGTACATCCTCATGGGCGCGGGCTTCCTCGTCTTCGTGCTCGGGATCGTCCTCCTCATGCGCCGGCGCCAGACCGAGACCGTCTCGCGCACGGCCGTCGACCCCGTCGCGGGGGAGCAGGTCACCCGTCGCAGCACGAGCGAGAGCGGGGAACCGCTCGCGTGATCGTACGGTCAGGTGTGTCAGGGCGGCCGCGCCGTTCTGTCCCGCTGTCGTCACCGCGCAGGTTCCACCGGCATCCACAATTCGCACGTCGCGCTGCGGAAGTCGGGGGAGCGGTCGAGTACCGCCACGATCGACGGGCCGGGCCGCAGGCGCCACGGGTTGGAGGGGAACCACTCGGTCGCGGTCGCGGCCCAGGTCTCCTGCAGAGCTGCGGGGTAATCGCCGGAGACCCGGAAGACCGCCCAGCTTCCCTCTGATACCTCGATGATGTCGAGATCGTCGGGAAGGGGAGTGTCGGGCCCGACGGCGACGCCGTGCAGGTAGGTCAGCTCCGAGCCTTCGGCGTCGTCGGGGTCGACGTCGTCGCTGACCTGCAGCAGGCCGAGGGGCTCGGTCTCGCTCAGCGCCTTGAGTCGCTCATGCTCGGTCACGGGCAATGCGGTGATGTGAGATCGGATGTGCGGATTGATGCCCTCGTGGATGAGCGGCACGCGCGCGGCGTGGCCGACAAGCCGGAAGTCCGGTCGTTCGACGATGCGAGTGTCCATGGGTGTGCTCCCTTCGATGGTCAGGCGGAACCTGAGCTGCGGTTGTGTGCGAAGGGGACCGCCGTCACGGCGCACGTCGCTCGGCCCCACGCCGTGCACGGCCCGGAACGCGCGGGTGAACGCCTCGGCCGAGCCGTAGCCGTAGCGCACCGCGATGCTCAGCACGTCGTCGGCACCGAGCACGTCGCCTGCGGCGACCGTCATCCGTCGCCGCCGGACGTACTCCGACAACGACATGCCCGCCAGCGACGAGAACATCCGACGCAGGTGGTACTCGGTCGTGCCGAGGCCCGCGGCCAGCGCGGCCACGTCGAGGACGTCGGTCAGATGTTCCTCGACGTGGTCGACGACGCGGTTCAGGCTCGCGATCACGCTCTCTCCTTCCCTGACGAGCTTCGCCGTTCGCGCGTTCCGGCGCCCGACAATCGCGGTCCGATCCGATCGGGCGACAGGGGACTGGCGCCTACGCGCGCAGCTGCGCCACCTGGAACTCGTGGACGTCGGGCAGCCAGTACAAGGGAGCGCCGGGTCCGACCCGCGGATCGGCGAACGCGCCGCCGTCGCGCAAGCATCGAACATATGCACGATCCAACGCGATGCGCTCGGGCAGCACCCGGCTCCCGACGGTGCCGTGGCCGGGGACGACGACATCCACGGCGTCCACGAGGCCGTCGAACAGTTCGAGCGCTGACAGATAGTCGGCGACAGGCTCGGACGCCTGTAGATCCAGGAAGGGCATGAGCGCGTCCGAGAGCATGTCGCCGGCGACGAGCACACGCGCGTCTTCGATCAGGAGCGCCGCATCGCCGTCCGAATGCCCGCGGTGCTCGATGATCCGCACCGTGGGGCCGTCCCAGGGCACGACCTCCGCACCTTCCGGCAGCGCCGTGGTCGCACCGAGCAGTTCCATGGGGATGTCGTCGGCGTGCTCAGGAGGCAGGCCCTCGGCGATGTCTTCGATCCAATCCGGCCGCGAGAGGACGTCCGCCATGGAGGCCGCGCCACGAGCGGTCGCGTAGCGGGGGACGTCGCCGAACGCCGCATCCCACAGCACATGGTCCCAGTGCGGATGCGTCGAGAAGCCCGCCGCGACAGGCAGGCGGGCCGCATGCAGATCGGCGGCGATGCACGCGAGTTCGTCGCGCGTGATGCCTGGATCGATCAGGAGCACGCCGTCACGGCCCTCCACGACGACCGAGTTCGACTGGAGGAAAGCGCTCACGTGCACGTGAACCCCGTCCGCGATCTGAACGAGCATGGGAGAGACCTCGATTCCATCGAGCTGACATAATGTGCATTATCGGCTATTGCCCGTTCTACGACTCCAGGTCCCACAGCGCTCGGTAGTAGCCGATCCGCTCTGTGTCGGGCGCAATGCCGTACGCGTCGAAGAACTCCTGCTGGTGGCCCTCGCCGAAGTTCCAGTCGAGACTCATCGACGCGATCGCAAGATCCGCCCACCGGTCGCCGACCGTGAGATCGCCTACGTCGACGTTGCCGACCCAGTCGCCTGAATCCGCGATGAGCGTGTTCGGCGCGCACGCGTCGCCGTGGACCAGCACGGGATCGTCGATCGACGGCCGTCTGCCGAGCGATGCGGGCGCACGGTCGACCCACGACGTCCACGACGGCGGGAAGTCGTCGATCGACACGGCGTGGAGCGCACGCAGCCCGGTCGCGATCGCGCGGATCGCCTCGGGGCGTCGCAGGCGCCACTCATCTCCGACAGCACAGCCGCCCGGCATCGCCTCGGTGACGAGCCATTCCGCCTCGTCGTCCCCTCCGTACGAGACGACGCTCGGAACCGGGTGACGTCGTGCGAGCCACTCGAGCCGTACCCGCTCGCGCGAGAGCTCGATGCCGGCACTGCGCGGACTCCACTTGACGAACCGGTCGCCGAGGTCGAACGTCAGCCCTCCGAGCTCGTTGCGCCACGACAGCGCAGGCTCGACGCCCTCCCCGAGTTCGCGCACGACCCGCGGAGTCGGCGTACTCCCCTGGTCGTGGAAGCGCGCGAGGTCGAAAGACGACTCCTCGGTCATCCGGCCATGGTAGCCACGACCCGCAGTGCTTCGGCATCCCGCATGTACATCGCGGCGTGCTCGCGCAGGTCGGGACGCCCGGTCTCGGCAGCGCGATCCAGCGTGAACGCCCGCAGATCATCGAGCCTGTCGGCAGCGACCTCGAGCACCTCCGCGGCGCGGAACGGCATGCCATACGCCTCGATCAGGGTGCGGAGCCGCTCGGAGCGGTCGAGGTCCTCGGCATCCGGCGCGTCCTCCGCGAACGGAACGATGCGATACGCGAGGTATGCGAGATCCCACACGCGGGGCCCCGGCGACGCGAAGTCGAAGTCGATCACGCCGACGAGATCCCCGCCCCGCGCGATGAGGTTGTACGTCGCGAAGTCGTTGTGGCACACGACCTCGCCGGGCTCCCGTCGGGGCGAGCGCCACACGAGGGCGGTGGCACCGGCGAGAGGCACGCTCGCATCGTGGATGCGGCGCAGCAGACGGCCCGCGCCCCGAAGGACGGCATCCGACCACAGCACAGGAGAATCGGCGAGCACGACCCCGTCGATGTAGCTCAGCACCTCGCGCCCGCGCTCGTCGGTGCCGAGAGCACGCGGCACCTCGTCGATGCCGGCAGCCGCGAGCGTGGCGAGCAGTGCGTGGACGGCCGGCGTCCACGGGCCGGGCACGCGGCGCACGGTGTCGCCGACGCGCACGACACGCTGCATGTTTCCTCCCGTGAGCACGATCTCGTCCATGACGAGATCATCCCACCCGCGGCTCTAGGCTCGAATGGTGCTGGAATCGCTCACCGGGTTCGTCGTCGTGGGCGTCGCGATCCTCGTGGGATGGATCATCGGCAGGATCGATCTGCTCGGCGAGCACGGGAGGCCCGTCCTCGCACGACTCACCTTCTTCGTGCTCTCGCCCTTCCTCCTGTTCGTCGTGCTCTCCCAGGCCGATGTCAGCACGCTGTTCTCGGCCTACCTTCCCGTTGCCGCCATCGCGGCCCTCGCGATGTTCGCCCTCTATACGCTCGTCGCCCGCCTCGTGTGGAAGCGCTCCGTCGGCGAGACCGTGATCGGCGCACTCAGCGCCGGCCAGGTCAATTCGAACAACATCGGCATCCCGCTCTCTCTGTATCTGCTCGGCAGTGCCGCGTATACGGCGCCGGTGGTGCTCCTGCAGCTGCTGATCTTCACGCCTGTCACGATGACGATCCTGGATGCCGTCGCCTTCGGCCGCTCCTCGTTCGGCAAAGCCATCGTGCGCACGGCGACGAACCCGATCGTCCTCGGGTCGGTCCTCGGCACGCTCGTCTCGGTGAGCGGGATCACTCTGCCGCCCATCGTGATGGATCCCGCGATGCTGATCGCGAACGCGTGCGTACCCGTGCTGCTCATCAGCTTCGGCATCTCCCTGCACGGGCAGCGCGTCCTGTCGTCGTCGGGCCGTCGCCGCGACATCTTGCTCGCCACGAGTCTCAAGCTCGTCGCGATGCCGCTCGTCGCATGGGCCGTCGCGCAGTTCGTGTTCGGACTCGACCGGCACGACGTCCTCGTCGTCGTCGTCACGGCTTCTCTGCCCACCGCGCAGAACGTCTTCAACTACTCGCAGCGGTACGGCATCGGCGAGCCGATCTCGCGCGACACGGTGTTCCTCACGACGATCGGCTGTCTGCCCGTTCTGCTCGCTGTGACCTTCCTCCTCGGCTGACGGGCATCACCGGCTGCCGCGCAACTCGCGCAGCGATCCGAAGAGCACCCGGGTCTCGCCGGGCGTCCGCAGCACGGTGAGGAGAGTATGCGTGCACGATCGACAGCGGACGATCGTACCGACGTCGTCGATCTCGACGACCGCTTCTGCGAGCAGTGCCTCTGCGCCGCATCCCGCACAGACTCCCGTCAGCATCGTGGCGTCGGACTCGAACAGCTCCGACAAGACGCCCGCGAGTACGTTTCCGTCGACGATCATCGCGTTCATCACGCGCCTCCGAATCTCTCCGTCTTGATCCGCGCCGCGGGATGGCCCAGTCGCACGAGCGTGTCCGCGACGTGCTCGACGAAGCCCGTCGGGCCGCACACGTACACCGTCGGCCGTTGTCCGGGTGCCCACACCGCGGCCCGGATCGTCTCGTCGTCGAGCCGGCCGACCGTGCCCGTCCACGCTTCAGGAGCAGCCCGCGTGTAGGCCCACGTCACCGCCACTCCCCCGGATTCGGCGCCGGCGTCGATCTCCTCGCGATATATCGCGTCCTCAGGGCGTCGCACCGAATAGAGAAGACGGACGGAAGCCGCAGCCGAGGCATCCGTCGCGGCACGCGAGATCGCCATGAGCGGAACGATCCCCGACCCGCCGGCGATGAGCTGCACGCGCCCGCCTCCCCCGGGCCGCCACACGAAATATCCGCCCAGCGGACCCTTGACCTCGAGCTCGTCCCCCGGCCGCACATCGTTGACGAGGTAGGGCGAGACCTCGCCGTCGGGCACCGCGTCGACGGCGAGCTCGACTCGCTCACTCGGCCCGTACGAGCCGATCGAATAGGAACGCTCAGCCTGGTAGCCGTCCTCTGCCGTGAGGCGGATGTCGAGATGCTGGCCCGCATCATTGCCAGGCCATCCCGGCACGTCGAGGGAGAGGATGCGAGCCGTGGGGGTGGCATCGCGCGCTTCGACGACCCGCGCGGGCCGCCAGCCGCCGACGATCACCAGTACCGCTCCTCCGTCCACGGGTCGCCGTGCATGTTGTAGCCGTTCTGCTCCCAGAAGCCGGGTTCGTCCGAGTCCATGAGGGTCAGCCCACTGACCCACTTCGCGCTCTTCCAGAAGTAGAGGTGCGGCACGAGCAGGCGTGCGGGGCCGCCGTGCTCAGGATCGAGGGGCTCGCCGTCGAACTCGAAAGCCACCCAGGACTTGCCGTCCCGCAGGTCGCTCATCGGCACGTTCGTGGTGTAGCCGCCGTACGAATGCGCCATCGCGAAGGCCGCGTCGGAGTCGACGTGCGAGAGAAGCGTGTCGAGAGACACTCCCCGCCAGTGCGTGCCGAGCTTCGACCAGCGCGTGACGCAGTGGATGTCGGTGTGCACGTGCTCGATCGGCAGTGACATGAACTCATCCCACGTCCACGAGGTCACACCGCCCGATTCCGTGCGAATCGCGAAGCGCCAGTCCGCTGTGTCGACCCGCGGCGTCGGACCTGCCGAGAGGACGGGGAAGTCTTCGGTGAGGTACTGCCCCGGCGGCAGGGCCGGGTCGCTCTCGCGGCGCCGCGCGCCGAATCCCCGGGAGAACACGGCCATGGCGGATCCCTTCCGTCGCGTGAAGAGCTGGCTGCTGCACGCTCACGGTAGCGCCAGGCATCGTCGAGCGCGAGGGCCTCCTCCGTGCGACACGCTGGGCAGTCGTACTCAGACTTCGACCTGGGGTATAAGGTTTAGACGCCCCTTTTCAGGAAACTCCCAGGAAGGACAATCCCATGTCCGCTGAATCCTCTGTCGCGAAGTCCGCGGTCAACGGCATCCGCACCGCCCTCGGCATCGGCGGCGTGCTCGCCGTCATCGTCGGCATCCTCATCCTCGTCTGGCCCGGCAAGACCGCCATGGTCGTCACGGCGATCATCGCGATCTACGCGATCGCCGCCGGCCTCGTCTACGCGGGTCTCGGCATCTTCTCCAAGACCAAGGGCGGATGGGCCCGTGTCGGCCACATCGTGCTCGGCATCCTGTTCATCATCGCGGGTATCGTCGCGTTCCTGAACCTGGGTGCGACCACCGCGGGGCTCGCGGTCTTCGTCGGCATCCTCGTCGGTGTCCTGTGGATCGTCGAGGGCATCGTCTCGCTGTCGACGCTCGGCGACGCCAACTCGAAGACGTGGACGATCATCTTCGCGATCATCAGCATCATCGCCGGTATCGTGCTGCTCTTCTCGCCGTTCTACATCGTCGCGCTGTGGTGGCTGCTGGGCATCGCGCTCATCGTGCTCGGCATCGTGAACGTCATCCGTGCCTTCACCTTCAAGGGCGACCTCTGATCCAGAGCCGCTGAACGAAGCAGCACGACGAGGAAGGCCCCGGAGCGATCCGGGGCCTTCCTCGCATCATCAGACGGGCAGCTTGCGGTTCCACCACTCGAGGATCGCCTCGAACCGTTCTACCCGGTGGCGCGGTCGTCCCGCGCGCGAGAGCTCGTGGTCCTCGCCGGGGAAGACGAGCATCTCGGCCTCGGTCCCCTGCCGCTTGAGCGCCGAGTAATACCGCGTCGCCTGCTCGAGCGGGCAGCGGAAGTCGAGCTCCGAGTGGATGACGAAGGTCGGCGTCGTCACATCCCCGACGACGGCGAGCGGGCTCTGCCGTGCGATGTCGTCGGGATCCAGACCGACGTACTCGTCGCCGAAGAACGAGCCGATGTCGCTCGTGCCCTGGAACGAGAGGGGATCGAGGAACCCGCGCTCGACGATCGCTCCCGCGAACCGGTGGTCGTGTGCGATGATCCACGCCGTGAGATAGCCGCCGTACGACCCGCCCTGTACGCCGACCCGCGCGCCGTCGAGGCGCGCATCCGACGCGATCGCGCCTTCGAGGAAGTCGATCACGTCCGCGAAATCGACGGTTCCCATGCGCCGGCGGATGCTGCGACCGTGCGCACGGCCGTAGCCGGCCGAACCGCGGGGGTTGCAGTACACGACGGCGTAGCCGGCATCGACGAGCACCTGCGTCTCGTCGAAGAGATGGATGCCGTACGAGGCATATGGGCCGCCGTGTATCTGCAGGATCACGGGGAACGGGCCGTCGCCCTCGGGTGCTGCGACCCAGCCGTGGACGGGATATCCGTCGCGGCCGTCGATCGTGAGCTCTTGCACAGGTGCGATTCCGGCGGCAGCGGCCGCTGCACCGAACGCCGTGACGACGCGGGGCTTCTCATCCTCGATCATGACGAGTTCGCCGAAGGAGGCGGGGGTCGCGACCGCCGCGACGATCCGCTCCCCCGCGGCGTCGTGCCCGACGACCTCCACGTCGCCGCCCAGCACCTCGGCGAGTCGGCCGTCGCGTGCGATCCGCACGAGGCGCACACGACCGCGCGTGCGGTCCTGGACGAGGATGTCGTCGCCGATGAACCCGAGGTGCGATTCGCCCAGATCGATCGTCTCGGGATCGGTGAGGACGCGCGGTCCCGACTCCTCGAGGAGCCACAGTCCGACTCCGGGCGCGATGAAGTCGATGCCATCGGGACCCGTGCCATGCGCGAGCAGGGCGATCGTGCCGTCCGGAGCGACGTCGAGCCCATACGCAGAAAGGCCGGCGTCGACGCCGAGAACCTCGCGCTGCCCCGAGCCGTCGGCCTTGACCGCGATGATGCGCGTGCGCAGATCGCGGCGGTCGCTCTCGATCTCGTCGGGGCTCGTGAGGATTTCGTCGCCACGGAACACGACGCCCGAATGCGAGGCGGTCCCCTCCGTCAGCTGACGCGCCTCCCCCGCCACAGCGGCCTTCTTGGGGGCTTCTGCGCCTGCGGGGCGCACCGCGGGAGCCGGCTCGTAGAACGGCTCGGAATCGGTCCGCGGTGCGCCGACCACGAAGAGATGGGCGGGGCGATCCCCGATGTACCCGAGTCCGTTCGCGTGCCAGCGGATGCCCGTGATGCGTCGCGGCGACTCGGATGCCGCATCCAGCCCCTCGACGCTGCCGTAGCGGCCGGGCTCCGGGACCGATGCGGTGTAGGCGAGACTCGCGCCGTCAGGAGACCAGTCGAACTCGAGGACCCCGTGCGCCGCATCCGTCGCCTGCACGGGCTCGCCACCGGCGGCGTCGACGACGAAGATCTGCGGCTTTCCCTTCGCATCGGCGCGGAGGAACGCGATCGTCGAGCCGTCGGGCGACAGCTGTGGAGCTGTGTCGGCGATGCCGCGCGTCAGGCGGCGCGGTGTGCCGTCGGGAAGATCGATGCGCCACAACTGGCCCACGTTGCGATTGGCGTCCAGATCAGGGCGCGATGTCGCGAAGATCGCGAACGAGCCATCGGGCGCTATGCGCGGCCGGCCGACCGAGACGAGCGCCGCGATGTCTTCCGCGCGCACGCGTCACTCCCCCGTGAACGAGCTCGTGTCACCGACGAGACGCGTGTTGTCGTGGGGTACGGGGTCGACCGCCGCCCGCGCGACTTCGGCCGCGAACTCCGAGACGTTGTAGAGGCGGCCGGCCGACTCGCGGCGCGACGAGATGGCGCCGGGATTGGCCCGCTCGAGGAGCGTCGCGGTGATCGTGCCCTCGATCATGTCGCCCGACACGACGACGAAGGCGATGCCGCGCTCCTCGAGGTCGGGGATGAGTGCACGCAGCGCATCCTCGCCCGCGCGCTTGGAGAGGGCGACGGGCTCGTATTCGGGCATCGTGGGGGTCGTGCGGATGAAGTGGGCCTGGTGGCTCGTGACGAACACGACACGGGACCCGCGTCCGAGGAGCGGGAGCGCCGTCTCGAGCACACGGATCTGCGCGTCGCGGTTGAGCTGGAGGGCGTAGTCCTCGGCCATGCCGGCCTCCATGCCGCCCGAGGCATTCAGGACCAGGATGTCGAGGCTGCCGAACGCGCGCTCGACCTCGGCGAACATCGCCTGCACCGACACGTCGTCGGTGAGGTCGGCACCCACGACGAGCGCCTCGACGCCGAGCTCCCGCAGCTGCGCGCCGAGCTTCTCAGCGCGCGGCGCCTTGTTCCGGTAGTTGACGACGACGTTCGCGCCGGCCTCGGCGAGATAGCGCACCGTGTCGGCGCCGATGCCGCGAGAGGAGCCGGTGACGAGCGCGGTCTTGCCGGCGAGGGAGCCGGGCTGAAGGACGGTGGATGACTCGGTCACGGGTGCTCCCTGTCGTGGTGCGAAGGCGGTGCGTATCGATGCGCGCACCGCCGTCCAGACTAGCAACGGGCCCCGCCGTGGAGCGCCTGCTGGGAGGGTCCTGGAGATGGATCCGCGCTCTTTCCTGCGTGATAGGTTGACCGCACAGGAGGCATACCGTGGAGCTCATCCAGACGATCGAACAATGGGCGTGGATCGGCTGGGTCGTGCTGATCCTGGTCTTCCTCGTCATCGAGATGCTGACGCTCGACTTCACTTTCCTGATGCTCGGAATCGGCGGCCTCGCGGGTCTTGGTGCGGACCTTCTCGGCGCGCCGCTCTGGCTGCAGGTCGTCATCGCGGCGGCCGTCGCGGCGGTGCTGATCCTGGCGTTGCGTCCTCCCCTTCTGCGGCGCCTGCGCAGAGGAGAAGACCCGACCAGATCGAACGTCGACGCCCTCATCGACCTCACCGGCCGGGTCCTGTCCACCGTCACGAACCACGGCGGACAGGTCAAGCTCATCAACGGCGACACCTGGACCGCCCGCACCGACCCGGGCATCGAGATCGAGCCCGGGGCATCCGTCATCGTCGCCCGCATCGACGGCGCGACGGCCGTCGTGCGCCCCGCCATCCACCTCGAGGAGCCCCTGGCATGAACCCCGAAGAGATCATCCCCGCCGCGATCCTGTGGACCCTGGCCATCGCGGTCTTCATCTTCGTCCTGGTGGTGCTCATCCGGTCGATCCGGATCATCCCGCAGGCGAGTGCGGGTGTCGTGGAGCGGCTCGGGCGGTACCACAAGACGCTCACGCCAGGGCTCAATCTCCTCGTGCCGTTCATCGACCGTGTCCGTCCTCTGATCGATCTGCGCGAGCAGGTCGTCTCCTTCCCGCCGCAGCCCGTCATCACGGAGGACAACCTCGTCGTCTCGATCGACACGGTCGTCTACTTCCAGGTGACGGATGCCCGCGCCGCGACGTACGAGATCGCCAATTACCTCGGCGCCGTGGAACAGCTGACAACAACGACCCTCCGCAACGTCGTCGGCGGTCTCAACCTCGAAGAGGCGCTGACGAGCCGCGACAACATCAACAACCAGCTCCGCGCGGTCCTCGACGAGGCGACCGGCAAGTGGGGCATCCGGGTGGGCCGTGTCGAGCTCAAGGCGATCGATCCGCCCCACTCCATCCAGGACTCGATGGAGAAGCAGATGCGCGCCGAGCGCGAGCGCCGCGCCACGATCCTGACCGCCGAGGGGTCCAAGCAGGCGCAGATCCTCGAGGCCGAGGGCCGTCGTCAAGCCGAGATCCTCAAGGCCGAGGGCGACAAGGCCGCTGCCGTCCTGCGTGCGCAGGGTGAGGCCGAGGCCATCACCACCGTGTTCGACGCGATCCACGAGGGAAACCCCGACGACAAGCTCCTGGCGTACCAGTACCTCCAGACTCTGCCCAAGATCAGCGAGAGCCCGTCCAGCAAGCTCTGGATCATCCCGAGCGAGCTGACCGAAGCCCTCAAGGGAATCGGCGGCGCTTTCGCGCAGAGCGCGCCGAAGGGCAAGGACGTCGCTCCCACCGATGCCTGACCCGAAGCATCCCGCGTTCTGCACTCCCCACCCCCGCGTCCTCGCACACCGCGGGCTCGTGACTCCGCAGGACGCGGCGGACGGCGTCGCCGAGAATACGTTCGCCGCCGTCGCGGCAGCGCACGCGGCAGGGGCGCACTTCGTCGAGTCCGACTGCCACCTCACGCGCGACGGCGTCGTCGTGCTCTTCCACGACGACGACCTGTCGCGGGTCACGGGCGACCCGCGCAGGATCGCCGACGTCACTGTCGACGAGCTCGAAGTGCTCATGGAATCGCAGGGCGGCCTCATCACACTCGTACAGGCGCTCGAAGCATTCCCCACGGTGACGTTCAACCTCGACGTCAAGGCCGCGGCCGCCGCCGCGCCCGTCGGCCGCGCGATCGCGGCGCATGGCTCCCGCGTGCTTGTCACGAGCTTCTCCGACGCACGGCGCAAGGCGGCACTCGACGCCGCGACGGCCCACGCGCACGGCGGTGTGCGGCCCGCGACCTCGGCAGGCACGAGCACGATGCTCCGACTGCTGCTCGGACTCCGGCTGCGCTCGGACTCCCTCGTGCGCCGCGCGCTCACGGGGATCGACGCTCTTCAGGTGCCTGAGCGTCACTCCGGCGTGCGGGTGCTGACGCCACGCCTGGTCACGGCCGCGCATCGACACGGCGTCGAGGTGCACGTGTGGACCGTCAACGAAGCCACCGAGATGCGCAGACTCCTCGCGCTGGGCGTCGACGGCATCGTCACGGACCGCGCCGACATCGCGCTGGACGTGCTCACCTGACTGCACAGGCCCCGACCCGCTGAGCATAGACTGTGAATGCCGCCCGGAGGGGGCCGTTCGCACCTTCCACCCAGGTGACCCAGGTATACCTGTAAGGCGACGAGAGGACCACACAATGGCAGACCGCAGTCTGCGCGGCATCCGGATCGGCGCCCAGAGCCTACAGAGCGAAGAGGGCGTCGTGTTCCATGAACGCGCACAGCACACCTACTCCTGCACGTCCTGCGGACGTGACACCACGATGACGTTCGCTGCGGACGCCGAAGTGCCCGAGGCCTGGGAATGCCGCACCTGCGGCGCCGAGGCTCTCCTGCGCATCGGTGAGGGCACCGCGACCGTCGACCACTCGGGCGACAAGGTCCCGCGCTCGCACTGGGACATGCTGCTCGAGCGCCGCACGCTCCCCGAGCTCGAAGAGCTCCTGGAGGAGCGCCTGTCCTACCTGCGTGCACGGCGCGGTGCGGGCGACTCGTCACTCGACAAGATCAGCGCCTGACGTTCGACTCTCCCAGAACGCCGGCTCCCCAGTGGGGGCCGGCGTTTCGGCGCGCCGTCCACGGCTCGCTCCGTCTATAGGCCCGCGCGCGAGCTCCGGCGACGGACGGCGACGATGACGCCGAGCACGGCGAGCGCGGTGAGGCTCCCCCAGCCGATCACCGCCTGGATCGACGGGCCGATGACGGATGCCGGGGTGAGCCCCGTCCGCAGCGGCACGTCGGTGAGCATGTGCCCTGCCTCGCCCTCCGGCAGTCCCTCGATCGTCGAGCCGTCGGGGGCGATCACCTGGCTCGTGCCGACCGTCGAGAGGTTCACGACCGCGCGGCCCGTCTCGATCGCGCGCATCCGCGCGAACGCGAGCTGCTGCAGATTCTCATCGGTGCCGCGGAAGTCCGCGTTGTTCGTCTGGAACATGTACACCTGGGCACCGCCGCGCGCGGCCTCCCAGATGACGTCGTCGTAGATGACGTCGAAGCAGATCGCAAGGCCCACGCCGATGCCGTCCAGGTCGAACAGCGGTGGATTCGTGCCCGGCGTGTACTCGCGCTGGATGAGCCCGATGAGGTCGGGCGCGAGCGCCTCGAAGAACCACCGGTCGGGCACGTACTCGCCCATCGGCACGGGATGCGACTTGTCGTGCAGCTGGACGGCTCCTTCGCCGGCCACCCACAGCATCGACGTATTGAAGACATCGTCGCCGCGCTCGGTCGCCGCGTTGACGATGAGCGGGGCATCCAGGCGCGAGGACAGCGAGTCGAGGACCGCGGCGGTGCCCTCGTTGCGGAGCGGATCGCTGTCGATCCCGCCCTCGGGCCACAGCAGGACGTCGAGCTCCTCGCCGAGAAGCGGAGCCGTCGCGGCGAGCTGCGCGTTGAGCACCGCGTTGCGGTCGCGCTGGTCGAAGTAGCCGGACGGGCCGTTGCCCTGCACGGCGCCGACCCGCAGCGCGCCCGCGGGCGTCGTGGGGAAGGCCGGCACGGCCAGCAGCACGAGGGCGAGCGCCGCCGAGGGAGCCGCGGTCCGGATGTCGCGCAGCTGCCGCATCCTGAGCCACTCGATGACGGCCGCGGTGAAGGCGACCATGAGGAACGTGAGGCCCGTGACGCCCACCCACGACGCGATATGGGCAAGAGGACTCTCGGACTGGCTCATGCCGATGCGCGCCCAAGGGAAGCCCGTGTAGGGCCACGAGCCCATGAACAGCTCGCGCGCCGTCCATACGCCCGCGACGAGCAGCGGGAGGACGATGAGCCGCGCCCAGCGGCCCGGCAGGACGCGCGGCAGCCAGCGGTACGCGAGGGTGATCAGGATCGAGCCCACCGCGAGGAAGACCGTCTCGATGCCCGCGAGCGCGAACCACGGCACGACGCCGAGGTACCGCGTGATCCACATGATGTGGACGAGGTAGAACGAGGCGCCGAACACGAAGCCGACGAGCAGCGCCGACCATGAGCGACGGCCGATGAGCGCGAGGAGCGACATCCCGACGCCGACGAAGGCGAGCGGCCACCAGCCGACCGACGGATACGCGAGGTCGAGGATCGGACCCGCGGCGGCGCTCACGAGAAGAGCGGCCCACAGCGGCAGCAGCGGACGGGGCATCGCAGGGCGGATGCGGGCGTTCGCGTCGGGCACGCAACGAGCCTAGTTCGGGTTTGCTGTGCGCCCGCCACAAGCCCTCACCCGTCTGCAGATCACCCGCGATTCACGCGACTGTGCCCCGTACAGCTCTGCTAGACCGAGGAATAGGCGACAATCCCCCACCGCACGGCGTCGAGCGCCTTGCGCGCGGTCCGGGCGAGTTCGCCGTCTGCGACGATCGACAGCTGGTCGAGCAGGTCGATCGTCTGCTTGGTCCACCGCACGAAGTCGCCCGCGGCCATGTCGGCCTCGATGAGCACGCGGTCCAGGGCCACACCGCGCGCCCACGAGTGCATCGCCTGCGCCAGTCCCGCCGAGACGGGCTCCGAGCCCGGCAGGCGATTGTCACGCTCGAGGTCGTCGAGCTGCTGCCACAGCGTCTGCGTGGCGTCGAGCGCCCGCCGAAACTCCCCGCGCGGCAGCGAACGGTCACCCGGCGACGACTCCTCGCGGCGCGGCTCGTACACGAGACAACAGGCGAGGGCGGCGAGGGATGCGGCATCCAGCCCTTTCCACAGGCCCTGGCGCAGCGACTCCGACACGAGCAGGTCGCGTTCGCCGTAGATGCGGCGCATCGTGCGGCCGGACTCCGTCAGCACGGTACGCCCGTCGTCGTCGACCCGCACGTAGTCCAGTTCGCCGAGAACGTCGACGACGCGGTCGAAGATGCGCGCCACGGCACCCGTGCGGACGTCGATCTGGTGGCGGGTCTTGTCGATCGTGCGCTTGAGCTTCCAGTACCGCTCCGCCCAGCGCGCGTGGTCCTCACGGTCGGGGCACGAATGGCAGGGGTGCCGCTGCATCCGCTTGCGCAGGCTCGTGATCTCGCGCTGCCGCTGCTCGCGCGTGCCGCGGGACGCGTTGGCGTCCTTGCGATTGAGCTTCTCGAGATCGCTGAGCTGGCGCCTGATGCCGGAGTACTCGGTGAAGTCGCCTCGGTCGCACGTCATCGCCCGCTCGTAGCCGGCGAGCGACTCCTCCTGATCGCGCACCTGCCGGGCGAGGCCGACGACGGCGCGGTCGGCCTGGAACTGCGCGAACGAAGACTCGAGGATCTCGCGGGCGCGGCGACGGCCGAACTGGTCGATGAGGTTGACCGCCATGTTGTAGGTCGGGCGGAAGCTCGAATTGAGCGGATACGTGCGCCGCGAGGCGAGGGCGGCGACCGCCTGCGGGTCGAGGCCTTCGGTCCATTGGATGACGGCGTGCCCTTCGACGTCGATACCGCGACGCCCGGCGCGGCCCGTCAGCTGCGTGTACTCACCCGACGTGATCGCGACGCGCGCCTCGCCGTTGAACTTCTCGAGCTTCTCGAGCACGACGGTGCGCGCGGGCATGTTGATTCCGAGCGCGAGCGTCTCGGTCGCGAAGACGACCTTCACGAGCTTGCGCTTGAACAGGTCCTCCACGACCTCCTTGAAGGCCGGCAGGAGTCCTGCGTGGTGCGAGGCGACGCCGCGCTCGAGGTTGTCGACCCACTCCCAGTACCCGAGCACCGCGAGGTCCTCGTCCCGCAGCGTGCGGGTGCGCTCCTCGACGATCGCGCGGATCTCGAGCCGCTCCTCGTGCGACGTGAGCCGCACGCCCGAGCGCCGGACCTGCTGCACGGCGGCATCGCAGCCTGCGCGACTGAAGATGAAGAAGATCGCGGGGAGCAGGTTCGCGCGGGAGAGCAGTTCGACGACATCGGGACGGTCCAGTCGCTCGATGCGCTGCACGTTCGCCGAGCGGACCGGGCGCTGACCGCCCTTGTGCGGCCGACGGCGTGCTGCCTCGTACCCTTTGTGCCGAGCGCTGCTCATCCCCTGCGCGCGTCGGTTGTTCTCGAAGTTCGGTCCTTTGAAGGACCGGATGCGCATGAGCTCCTGATTGACCTGCGCCGTCGCGATGCCCGCGCGATCGTCGAAGAGCGGCAGGAGATCGCCGCGCACGAGCACGTGCTGCTCGAGCGGCACGGGCCGGATCTCGGAGACGATGACCTCGGTGTCGCCCCGCACCGTGTCGAGCCAGTCGCCGAACTCCTCGGCGTTCGACACGGTCGCCGAAAGCGACACGAGTCGCACGGCCGGCGGGAGGTGGATGATGATCTCCTCCCACACGGCGCCGCGGAACCGATCGGCGAGATAGTGCACTTCGTCCATCACGACGAAGCGCAGGCCACGCAGCGCGGGCGAATCCGCGTAGAGCATGTTGCGGAGCACCTCGGTCGTCATGACGACGATGCGGGCACTGCCGTTGATGTTCGTGTCGCCGGTGAGCAGGCCCACCTCATCCGGTCCGTAGACCTCTTGGAGCTCGCGGAACTTCTGGTTGGACAGGGCCTTGATGGGGGTCGTGTAGAACGCCTTGTCGCCCGGCTCCCGCATAGCGAGATGGATCGCGAACTCGCCCACGATCGTCTTGCCGGCGCCCGTCGGCGCGGCCACCAGGACGCTCCGCCCGTCTTCGAGCGCGCGGCACCCCGCGATCTGGAACGGGTCGAGCTCGAAACGCTGCGACGCCGCGAACGCAGCGGTGACGGGGTGGCGCCGGTCGCCTGCCGCCGACTCTTGAGCGCGTGCATAGCGATCGGCAGGAGCGGGCTCGATCACAGGGCCTCAGGGGGCAGCAGGAGCGATTCGCGCTTGGCCTTGCGCCGATCGAAGATCATCGAGAGCCCGGCCGCGGCGAAGAACAGCACGATGAGGATGCCTGCCAGCAGCAGCATGCTGACGACGTCGGCCGCGGGGGTCGCGAGCCCGGCGAAGATGACCGCGACCAGGACGGCGACGCGCCAGCCCTTCAGGATGCCTCGGCCCGACATGACGCCGGCGAAGTTGAGCGCCACGAGGAAGACGGGCAGCACGAACGAGATCCCGACGACGATCAGGAGCTTGAAGACGAAGTCGTAGTAGTAGCCCGCGTCGTAGAAGGAGGCCCCGCCTTCGGGCACGAAGGTGTTCATGATCTCTACGATGTGGGGCATCGTGAGCAGGCCCACATAGCAGCCGGCGAAGAAGAGCGGGATGGCCGCGGCGAGGAACCCGACCGTGTAGTGGACCTCCTTCTTCGTGAGGCCGGGCATGATGAACGCCCAGATCTGCCAGAGCCACACGGGTGCCGAGATGAGCAGGCCGATCGCGAACGACATGCGCAGGCGCAGGTCGAAGCCCGACGTGATCGTGCTGAACATCAGCTCGACCTTCTGCGCGTCGCCGGACTGCTCCGCGATGACGCGGATCGGCTCCGTGATGAGCCAGATGACCCAGTCGGTGATGAAGAATGCGACCACCATGCCGACGACGAGGGCCGCCGCCGCGATCATCAGTCGCTTTCGCAGCTCGACCAGGTGCTGGCCGAGCGACATGCGCTTCTCACGCCGCTGCGTCTCGGAATCGACCGTTCGCGGCGTCTTGGCCGTTGTCACGCTCGGTCAGGATTTTGGCGCTGTGGTTCCGCCGGCGTCGGTCGTCGCCGAAGGGGTGGGGGCCTCGACGGATGCCGCGGTGCCGGCGTCGGGCGTGGCCGTCCCGTTCTCGTCCTTCATGGCCTTCATCTCGCCCTTGAAGACACGAGCGGACTGGCCCATGCTCTTGGCGAGCGCGGGAAGCTTGGCTGCGCCGAACAGCAGGAGGATGACGGCGAGGACGACCAGAAGGTGCCATCCGGTGAGATTGCCCATGTCGAAGTCCTTTCGGCGGGGTGGAGTTCAGTGTAACCCCGCAGAGAACCCGACCGCCGACACCCGGCCGGTTCGCAGGCGACTCCTATGCGTACTGCGCGAGCGCGGCCTCCGCCCACGCCGCGGCTGCGCGACGTGCGGCGGGCGGGCTGATGATCTCGACGAGACCGCCGCGACGGGCGACGAGGCGGCGCAGGCTCACTTCGTCGGCGACGCGCATGGTGGCCACCGTGACGCCGTCGGTCGTCTCGAGCGTCGCGCGGTCGAGGTAGTCGCCGAGGAGCGGCGCGACCTCGTGCCGGAACCGCAGCTGCACGATGACGTCTCCGCCCGATCCGTGCTCGAACCAGTCCGGCAGAGGATCCCTTCCGTGCGTGATCGGGATGCTCGTGAGCTGCGGCGCGCTCACACGGTCGAGGTGGAACGTGCGGATGGATTCACGCAGATGACACCAGCCCTGCAGGTACCACTGACCGCTCGCGATCATCACCTTGACGGGGTCGACGGTGCGCGTCGTGGGCTCGGCATCCGGCGCTTTGTAGGTGAACGAGACGGCGACCCCGCGCTGGAGCGCCGTGGCCACGGTGTCGCGCACCGCGTCGACGGGTCCCGGCGCGACGATGACGTCCACGGGCGCGCCCGACGCGCCACGAGAGAGCTTCGCGAGCAGGCCCGTGAACAGCTCGGTGTCGCCGACGCCAGGGATCGCTCGGGCGAGCTGCAGGCCTGCGAGCAGCGCCGCGGCTTCGCGGGCCGTCAGCCGAGGCGTGCGCTCGAGCCCGACGGCGTTGGTGATGACGATGACGTCCTGGGCGTCCAGCAGGTCCCAGTCGATGTCGAACAGATCGTTCGCCATCTGCCAGTACCCGCCTTCGCCGGGCAGCCCGATGACAGTGAGCTTCTCGACCATCGATCGCATCTGCTCGGGCGTCACGTCGAACTCGTACGCTGCTTCGGCGATCGACACCTCGCCCTTGCCGATGAGATAGGGCACGAGCTGGAGGATGAGCGCTGCGCGATCGGTCGCGACGAGCGGCTTGCGGCGCGTCATGCGTCTCCCCCGTTCAGGTCTCGGGCGGCGGTGAGTCGCGCGACGACCTGCACGCGCAGCACCTCGGGTTCGACGACGCGCACTTCGGGTCCGTATGAGGCCAGCTCGTCGGCGAACACGTGCACGTCGACGTAGGGAACGTGGATGCCCTGCTCGGCCGGAGTCGCGCGGCGGCTGAGGCGCAGAGCGGCCTCGGTTCCCGGGTTGACCTCGAGGAGGGCGACGCTGCGGGCGGCGAGCTCTTCGAGGCCGTTGAGCCCTCGTTCGCCCGCGCCCTCGCGCAGCGCGGCATCGAAGGATTCGCGTGTGATCTCGACGGCGCCGACGATCCGCGAGAGCAGGAACGTCCGGTCGGCGCGCGCATCGAGGTCTCTGCCGAACACGTGCCAGCGCGCTTCGTACTCGACGAGCGCGAGGGGCTGCATCCGCCGCACGCGAGCGGACGAGTCGCCCGGCTTGAGATACGAGAACCGCACGACCCGCGACTGCTCGATCGCCTGCTTCAGGGCGGGGAACGCGGGATCGCCGGTGCTGATTCGCGGCGAGAAGCCGATGATGGGGTCTTCGACCGGGATGCCGAGGGCGCGGATCTTGCGCAGGCCCGTGCGGGCGTCGTCCGACAGCGAGCTCTCGCTCCACACTCCCCCGGCCAGATTGAGCAGCGCGAGCTCGGCGGGCGTGAAGGTGATGTCGTCGGGCAGCTCGTACTCGGCCGTGGGGACGCGATAGCGCGCTTCGCGCAGATCGTCGGGGTCGGCCCAGTCGCCGATCGTCTCGATCGGGATGCCGAGTCCGCGCAGGCTCTCCTTGTCGCGCTCGAACATCTTCTCGAGGGCGTCCTTCGATGCGCCGCTCTCGCTCTGCTCGCGATAACCCGAGACCGAGGCGAGGATCGTGTCCTTCGTCAGCCCCTGCTCGGTCGCCATGAGCGCCACGACGAGGTTGACGAGGCGCTCCTCGGGCGGGGTCTTGACGGAGGGGTTGGCGGGCACCCACTCATCCTAGAGTCGCAGGAGCTCGACGATCCCGGTTGCGGCTACCGCGTCGCAGTGGCGTCGATCCCGAGGATGTCGACGACGTAGACGACCGCCGAGCCGCCGTCTTCGCCGGCCGGCACCACGATCATGACCTGCGAGCCGACGGTCTGCCCCTCGAGCGCCTCGGCGAAGGCGGGAGCGTCGGGACCGAACGCGACCGCTGCGGGGGCAGAGTCCCACGTCGTCTGCAACTGCGTGCGCGTCGACCAGTCGACGCTCGTGTAGTGCACGCGCACGGGCGCCTCGCCCGTCACTGCGGGGCCGTCCCCGCGCTTGATCGTCTGTACGACGAGATCGGCGGGTGCAGCCGAATCCGGGATCACGAGACCCGGGCGACCGTCGGTCGCGCGGACGACGGTCGGCAGACCGCTGTCGGAGTTGAAGACGTCGGCGCCGTTCGCGCGAGCGAGGTACACCTGACGGACGTCGACGACCGCGACGGCCGAGTCGCCCTCTGCGAGGCCGGCCGAGTCGGCCGCCTGCGGGCTGAGGTCGTCGGGAGCGAGCGCGATGACGGTGCGCGTGCCCTCGGTGGCGCACCGGAGGCCGTCGGACAGTCCGGGGATCGCGGTCGTGAGGTCCTTGAGCTGCGCCGGACGGGTCGTGCCCTGCAGCAGCTTCTCGCCGTCCGCGCCGCTCAGCAGAGTGAGATCGAGGACGACGACCTGCGCATCCGTCTCGATGGGTGCGCCTTCGCCCACGACGATGTCCACAGATCCCGTCGCCGACTGGTGCAGCGGCGTGTAGAGCTCGATGTCGGGCTCGGCATCCAGGTCATCCGACACCGTCACGAGCTCCGCGAGCGAGGCGTCTGCGGCGGGACGCGGGCACGCGCCCGTCGTGGGCTGGGAGCAGGCGGTCAGGCCGACAGCGGTCAGGCCGAGGACTGCGATGACGGCCGAGGTGAGGGGGATCTTGCGCACCGCAACAGCCTAACGGTCTACTCCGAGGCCGTCGTGTCAGCGGATCCCGCCGCCTGTCGGGCGCCTGCGGCGTGCTTCTGTGCTTCGCGAACGCGCTTGCGCAGCTGCTTGTCGGTGATCTGCCGGTCGCCGACAGCTCCCGGCGTCCATGCCTCGACGTCCTCGTCGCCGTAGGTCGGAGTCTTCGTCGCGCGCCGCTTGACGTCAGGCGGCACGGCGCCGGGCGCGAGTCGGCGCGCCGTGATGAGGAACCCCGTATGGGCCACCATCCGATGATCGGGCCGCACGGCGAGTCCCTCGACGTGCCAGCCGCGCACCATCGTCTCGCTCGCCTCGGGCTCGGTGAACAGGCCCGTCCCGCGGATGTACTCCGCGACACGGCTCAGCTGGGTCGCCGTCGCGACGTAGCAGAGCACGACTCCGCCGGGCGTCAGGACGTCGGCGACGACATCGATGCACTCCCACGGCGCGAGCATGTCGAGGACGACGCGGTCGACGGATGCCGGGGCAGCGGCCGCGGGCAGCGCGTCCACGAGGTCGCCCACCACGACGTCCCAGTTGGCGGGGACGTCGCCCGTGAAGGTCTCGACGTTCGCCTTCGCCACTTCGGCGAAGTCCTCTCGGCGCTCGAACGAGATGAGCCGTCCGCCCGCTCCGATCGCGCGCAGGAGCCACAGTGAGAGGGCGCCGGATCCGACACCGGCCTCGACGACGACGGCACCGGGGAAGATGTCGGCCTGCGCGAGGATCTGCGCGGCGTCTTTCGGATACACGATCGCGGCGCCGCGCGGCATCGACATGACGAAGTCGCGAAGAAGCGGGCGCAGGGCGAGGTACTCGTGCCCGCCGCTGTTGGCGACGACCGAGCCGTCGGGCTGCCCGACGAGCGCCGAGTGCTTGAGCACCCCGTGATGGGTGTGCAGCTCGCCGCCCTCGCGCAGGGTCGTCGTGTGCATGCGGCCCTTGGGGCCGGTCAGCTGTACGCGGTCGCCGATGCGGAACGGGCCGCTCGGGCGTCCCGGCTGGTCCAGCTCGTCGTTCTCGATGGTCATCGTGCGCCTCCCCGGGCGTGGTGGGCGGAGTGGAAGGCGGCGATATCCTCGGCCGTCCTGCCTTCGAGTGTCGGCCATACGGCATGCGCACCCGCGCCCGCGATGGACACCATGAGCGGAACGCCGATGACGGCGGCTCCGGATGCCACGGCCGACCGCAGCCCCGTGGGCGAGTCCTCGATCGCCACGACCTCGGACGGGTCGACGCCGAGGGCCTCGCACGCCTGCAGGTAGGGGTCGGGGAACGGCTTCGGCCGGGTCGCGTCATCCCCTGCGACGACGACGTCGAACGCCTCGAAGTCGATGAGGTCGACGACGCGGTGCGCCATGCGACGCAGCGACATCGTCACGAGCCCTGTCTTGATCCCTGCCGCGCGGAGGCTCGCGAGCAGTTCGCGTGCGCCGGGGCGGAAGGGCACGCCGTCAGCGGCGAGCTGCTCCATGACGGCATCGGTCAGGTGATCGACGATGTCCTTGACTCCCATGCGGACGCCGGCGTCCTGGAAGACGCGGGCGGAGTCCTCGAGTCCCTTGCCCACGAGCTGGAGCGCCTGCTCGTGCGACCACGTGCCGCCGAACCGTTCGACGAGAGGACCCTCCGCAGCCATCCAGTACGGCTCGGTGTCGACCAGGGTGCCGTCCATGTCCCACAGGACGGCGGCGAGGGGCGGAGAGGTCATCGTTCCATCGTATCGAGGCGGCGGCGGCGTCCCGGGGCGCGCCGCCATCTCTCGCCCCGCACGGCGGGCGGGAGCCTATCCTGGAACTCACCCGCATCCGCGGGCGAAGGGGGTCACGTGGACGGGCTGGGTCGCAGGGTCATCGTCGCGGCGTTCGACGGATGGAACGACGCCGGCGAAGCCGCGTCCTCCGCCATCGCCCACCTGCGCGGGATCGGCGACTACGAGCCCGTCTTCGCGGTAGACCCCGAGCTGTACTTCGACTACCAGTACACGCGACCGCAGGTCGAAGCCGACAGCGAGGGGCGCCGGACCCTCCGGTGGCCCGAGGCGACGCTCCTGCGCCCCACGACGCCGTCCGAGGGCACGCAGCTGTGGCTTCTCACAGGCGTCGAGCCCGCCCGCGCCTGGCAGGCGTTCGCGGCGGAGTTCATCGACCTCGCCCTGCGCGAGGACATCACGGGGTTCGTCTCCCTGGGTTCGATGATGTCGGACGTGCCGCACACGCGTCCCATCTCGGTCTTCGCGGGCAGCGACAACGAGCCGCTGCGTGCCTCGCTCGGGCTCGAGCGCAGCACGTACGAAGGTCCCGTCGGCATCCTGAGCGTGCTCGGAGTGACCGCCGAGGACGCCGGCATCGCGTCGGCGAGCCTGTGGGCGAGCGTCCCTCACTATGTCGCGGGGCACACACCGTCGCCCAAGGCGACCCTCGCGCTCCTGGAGCGGCTGCAGGAGATCACGAGCGCCACGATCCCGCAGGGTGAGCTCCCCGTGCAGGCCGCCGCATGGGAGGCATCCATCGACGCGGCTGCTGCCGACGACGAGGAGATGACCGAGTACATCCACCAGCTCGAGCGCACGCGCGACACGTGGGACTCCCCCGAGGCATCCGGCGACGCGATCGCGCAGGAGTTCGAGCGGTACCTCCGCCGCGGCAACAGCGGCGACGGACCGGCGAAGCCGGGCCGCGACGAGCCGCGCCGCTGAGGGCTGCTAGGGCTGCAGGACGCCCGTGCTCAGGAGCACGAGGATGAGCGAGCCCAGCGCGACGCGGTAGACGACGAACGGCAGGAAGCTGTGCTTGGAGATCCAGCGCATGAAGAACGCGATGACTCCGAGGGCGACGACGAACGCGACGGCGGTCGCTGCGGCCGTCTCGCCGAGCGTGAACACTCCCGGCTCGTCCCAGCTCTTGAACAGCTGGTAGAAGCCGCTGCCGAAGACAGCGGGGATCGCGAGCAGGAATGCGTATCGCGCCGCGGCGGCGCGCTCGAAGCCCATGAACAGCCCGGCCGTGATCGTGCCCCCCGAGCGTGAGACCCCGGGGATGAGTGCGAGCGACTGCGCCAGGCCGTAGACGACGCCGCTGCCGATCGTCAGGTCGTTGAGCTTGCGCTTCTTGGCGCCCACGTGGTCGGCGATCCCGAGCAGCACGCCGAAGAAGATCAGCATGCCTGCGACGAGCCATAGCGAGCGCAACGTCGTCTCGATCTGATCCTGGAACAGCAGCCCGAGCACGACGATCGGAACGCTGCCGATGATGATGTACCAGCCCATCTTCGCGTCGGGGTCGTTGCGCGGGATGCGGCCGAAGAGCGCGCGGAACCAGTTGCCGATGATCCGCACGATGTCACGCCAGAAGAAGACGACGACGGCCGCCTCGGTGCCGATCTGCGTGATGGCCGTGAAAGCCGCTCCGGGATCCTCCGCAGACGGCAGGAATGCGCCCACGATGCGCAGGTGGGCGCTCGACGAGATCGGGAGGAACTCGGTCAGACCCTGGACGAGCCCGAGGAAGATCGCCTCGAAGAAGTGCATGTGCGTTCCTCAGTAGGTACGGAGAAGATCGGACAGGACACGCTCGCCGAAGACGAGGGCATCGAGCGGGACACGCTCGTCGACGCCGTGGAACATGCCTGTGAAGTCGAGATCGGCAGGAAGCCGCAGCGGCGCGAAGCCGTAGCCCGTGATGCCGAGTTCGGCCAGGGCCTTGTTGTCGGTGCCGCCGCCGAGCAGGTACGGGATGACGGGGGCGTCTGGATCGTGGCGGCCGAGCGATGCCACCATGGCCTCGACGAGGGCGCCCGAGAACGGCGCCTCGAGTCCTATGTCCTGGTGGACGATCTCGACCTGGACGTCGTCGCCCACGATGCGGCGGATGTCGGCGAGGGCCGCCTCCTCCGTCCCCGGCAGCACACGCACGTCGATGAGGGCTTCGGCGCGGTCGGGGATGACGTTGTGCTTGTAGCCGGCGGTGAGGCCGGTCGGGTTGGTCGTCGTGCGCAGCGACGAACGGAGGAATCCGGCTGCCCGGCCCGCGGATGCCGCGACGGCGTCGGGATCGGACGGGTCCTGCCCCGTGAGGGCGGCCAGGCCCTCCACGGTCGCCTGCGTGGTGGCCGTGAGCCGGACGGGCCAGTTCGTGCGCCCGAGGACGGCGACAGCCTCTGCCAGGCGCGTCACGGCGTTGTCGGAGTGGAAGCTCGAGCCGTGCGCGGCGCGCCCGTGCGCCACGAGGCGGATCCATATGAGGGCCTTCTCCCCCACCTGCAGCAGGTACGCGTGACGATCGCCGACGGGCACGGAGTATCCCCCGACTTCGCTGATCGCCTCGGTCGCGCCGGCGAACCACTCGGGATGGTCGGCGACGACGAGGGCCGATCCCTCGACACCGCCGTTCTCCTCGTCGGCGAAGAAGGCCAGGACGAGATCGCGCTCGGGCTGACCGCCTTCGCGCAGGATGCCCGCGACGGACGTCAGGATCATGGCATCCATGTCCTTCATGTCCACGGCGCCGCGCCCCCACAGCATGTCGTCACGGATCTCGCCGGCGAAGGGATCCACGCTCCAGTCCTCGGCGATCGCCGGGACGACGTCGAGGTGGCCGTGCACGACGAGCGCGGGCTTGGATCGGTCGCGACCCTCCACGCGTGCGCAGACGTTCGTGCGTCGGGGAATGGGCTCGTAGTACTCGGGCTGCAGGCCGATCGATTCGAGGTACGCACCCACGTACTCCGCCGCTTCGCACTCGCCGTTGGCGCGACCGCCGCCGAAGTTCGTCGTGTCGAAGCGGATGAGGTCGCGAGCGACCTGGACGACTTCGGGCAGTGCGGACTCGGTCGAAGGCATGCGGACCAACCTACCTGGAGTGGGCGGCAGGACCGTTCCCGGGGACCCCTGAGGACAAAGCAAAAAGGCCCCCTTTCGGGGGCCTTTTTCCTTTGTGCGCGAGGGGGGACTTGAACCCCCACGCCCTATACGGGCACTAGCACCTCAAGCTAGCGCGTCTACCTATTCCGCCACCCGCGCAAGGTGGTTTCGGTTTTGCAACCGAGCATCGACATTACCATGCCTGAGAGCCATCGAAGAATCGAGGCCGTCACCCGACCGCGACCCCGAAGGCCAGACCGAGGGCATACGTGACCGCCGCGGCGCCGAACCCGATCGCGAGCTGGCGCAGCGCGCGGCGCAGCGGCGGACCGCCTGACAGCAGTCCGACCGCCGCGCCGGTCGACATGAGCGCGACTCCGACGAGCACGAGCGCCACGATGACAGCCGGAAGGCCGGAGAGGCCGAAGAGCCAGGGCAGCACCGGGACGATCGCGCCGGACGCGAAGAACAGGAAGCTCGAGAGGGCCGCACCCCACGCGCCGCCGACGACCTCGTGGTCGGACACGACCTCGCTCGGGCGACGGTAGGGCGTGCTGCGGTCCGCCTGCTGCGCGGTCGAGACGACGAGACGCGCGCGCTCGAGGGCCTCGGGGGCCGACATCCCGCGCGTGCGATACACGAGGGCGACTTCGTTGGCATCGAGGTCGAGGTCGGGCAGTGCGGCATCCGCGTAGTGCCCGGGCTCGGTCGCGTCGAGGAGCTCGCGCTGGGAGCGGACCGAGACGAACTCGCCCGCGCCCATCGACAGGGCGCCCGCGAGGAGTCCCGCGATGCCGCTGAAGAGCACGAAGGACGACCCGACGCCCGTCGCGCCGATGCCGAGCACAAGCGCGAGGTTCGAGACGAGGCCATCATTCGCGCCGAAGACGGCGGCGCGGAAGGTGCCGGACAGCCGCCGGCGCCCTCGGGCCGCAAGACCGCGGACGACTTCGTGGTGCACCCTCTCGTCGGCCGCCATCGTCGGCGTCGCGAACGGATCGGTCTCGTACGGCGACCGCGCCTCGGCGTTCTGAGCGAGGGCGAGGACGAAGATCGACCCGAACCGCTTCGCCATCCACCCGAGCACGACTGTGCGCGCATCCGCCCGCGGCAGCCGCTCCGGCTCACCTCCGAGCAGACCGAGCCAATGCGCCTCGTGACGCCCTTCGGCGTCGGCGAGGGCGAGCAGGATCTCGCGTTCCTCCCCGTCGCGCCGGGACGCGAGTGCGCGGTAGACGTCCGCCTCCGCACGTTCGTCGACGAGATATTGAGCCCACCGTCGTCGATCTCGGGCGGTGGGCGTCGCGGGCACGCTCAAGGGAACGCCTCCAGGGCCGAGGAAGGGGGAACTCTGCAACGCTACCCAGGGCCACGACCGTGGGCGGCCCGGACGCCCCGGATTGACAGCATTTCGGGCATCCGAAGCAGGCCACGCGACGACGACCGCCTACGACCGCACGCGACCCCGGAGGAGGTCGATGCGGGCTTGCAGCTGCGCAACGGTCGCCTGCGCGACGGCCGGACCGCCGCAGACGCGGCGGAGCTCGGCATGCACGGCGCCGTGCGGCTCGCCGGACTGGCGCGCATAGAGCCCGACGAGGCTGTTGAGCAGCTGCCGCTGCTCCTTGAGATTGCGGTGGAGCGCAGCGGGCGGGGCCTGCGTCGTGGCCCCCTCGGCGCCCTCACGGGCCTCGCGCGTGCGTCGGTGCCGGCTCTGGCGCGACTGGCGCTGCATGAGCAGTTCGTGCACGTGCTCTGGCTCGAGCAGGCCCGGAAGACCCAGGAACTCCTCCTCCTCGGGTGTGCCGGGCACCGCCAGCTGTCCGAACTCCTTGCCGTCGTACAGCACGCGGTCGAAGTGCGCGCGTGAACCGAGCGCCTGATACGTGAACTCGTACGTCAGCGCGTCCGAAGCGCTGTCGCCGGCCTCGGCGGCCTGCATGAGGTCGTCGTCCAGCGCCCATTCGTCCTCGCCCTCGCTGTCGCGATCGAGGGCGTGGTCGCGCTCGAGCTCCATCGAGTTCGCGAGCGCGAGGAGCTGCGGCACGTTGGGCAGGAAGACGCTCGCGGTCTCGCCGCGCCGTCGCGCGCGCACGAAGCGCCCGATCGCCTGCGCGAAGAAGAGCGGCGTCGACGCCGAGGTCGCGTAGACGCCGACCGCGAGCCGCGGCACATCGACACCCTCCGACACCATGCGCACGGCGACCATCCAGCGCGATGTCGACGCAGAGAACTCCTCGATGCGCGCAGAGGCATCGGGCTCGTCCGACAGCACCACGGTCGGGCGCTCCCCCGTGATGCCGTGCAGGATATCGGCGTAGGCCCGCGCCGCGGTCTGGTCCGTCGCGATCACGAGGCCCCCGGCATCCGGAACCTGCTCTCGCACTTCGGAGAGGCGCCGATCGGCGGATCGCAGCACGGCGGGGATCCACTCGCCCTCGGGGTCCAGCGCCGTGCGCCATGCCTGAGCGGTGATGTCCTTCGTGTTGTCCTGCCCGAGTTGGGCCTCCATCTCGTCGCCGGTCTTCGTGCGCCAGCGCATCTGACCCGCGTAGACGAGGAAGATGACGGGCCGGACGACGCCGTCCTCGAGAGCCCGCCCGTAGCCGTAGCTGTAGTCGGTGCGCGAGACGCGGATGCCGTGCTGATCGGGGTGGTACTCGACGAACGGGATGGGCGCCGTGTCGCTGCGGAAGGGCGTGCCGCTGAGCAGAAGACGCCGTGTCGCGCGTGCATAGGCTTCGCGCAGCGCATCGCCCCAGCTCAGCGCATCACCGCCGTGATGGACTTCGTCGAGGATCACGAGCGTGCGACGATCGAGCACGAGACGCTGATGGACGGATGCCTTCACCGCGACCTGAGCGTAGGTCACCGCGACACCGTGGAACTGCCGCGAGGGCATGCCGTGGCGATTGCTGAACCCGGGGTCGAGCCGGATGGACACGCGTGCCGCGGCATCCGCCCACTGCGTCTTGAGGTGCTCGGTCGGTGCGACCACGACGATGCGGTCGATGATGCGCCGGCGCAGGAGCTCGCTCGCGAGGCGGAGCGCGAACGTGGTCTTGCCGGCGCCCGGGGTCGCGGCGGCGAGGAAGTCGCGCGGACCGCCGCCCGGGCCGTCGGGTCCGTCGAGGCCGAAGTAGAGGTCCAGGGCCTCGGCCTGCCACGCACGCAGGCGCTGGGCCGTGCCCCAGGGTGCGCGCTGCGGGTACGACGGCGAGAGGTGCTCGGCCGCGAACCCGCCGATGTGCGCGTCGGCGACGCCGGGCTCGGCGCTCGTCGAGTCCTCCACGCGTCCCCCTTCCTGGCACAGCGAGACTCCACGATAGGCGATGACGCCGACATCTCGTGCGACCGGGGCTACCCTCGTAGGTCTGGCGACGAACCGAGGAAGACATGCCCCCACAGGATGCAGAGCGCAGTCGGGCCGACAACGCGGGCCCACACCCCTGGCGACGTTACGTCGCGATCGGCGACTCCTTCACGGAGGGCATCGGCGACCCGATCCCGGGAACGGTGGACGCCCACCGCGGCTGGGCCGACCGCGTGGCGGAGGTGCTCGGATCGCAGGTCGACGACTTCGCCTACGCCAACCTCGCGGTCCGCGGCAAGCTCATCGGCCAGATCGTCGCCGATCAGGTCGAGCCCGCGCTCGCGCTCATGCCCGACCTCATCACGTTCTCGGCGGGCGGCAACGACGTGATCCGGCCCGGAAGCGATCCCGACGCCGTCGCGCAGCTCTTCGAGGACGCCGTCGTGCGCCTGTCGAGCGGCGGTGCGACCGTCGTGGTGTTCACGGGGATCGACACGAACTTCACGCCGGTCTTCCGCGGCATCCGGGGAAAGGTCGCGATCTACAACGAGAACATCCGCGCGATCGCCGATCGGTACGACTGCATCGTCGCCGATCAGTGGGCGCTCAAGGAGGTGCAGGACATGCGCTTCTTCGACGACGACCGCCTGCACTACAACGCGCTCGGCCACCACGAGGTCGCGCGCATGGTGCTGCGGGCGCTCAACGTGCCGAACGACATGCAGCCGATGCAGCCCGAGCGCATCCCGCACCGCACCTGGCGGCAGGCCCGCACGGAAGATCTCGTGTGGGCGCGCGAGTTCCTCGTGCCGTGGGTCCTGCGTCGCGTGCGGCATGAGTCCTCGGGCGACAACATCAAGGCCAAGCGGCCGGAGCCGCTGCCGGTCGTCACGCTCGCGCCTGGCCCGGACGCCTCGATCCCTCCCGGCGAGAAGGTCTAGACGGTCCGCAGCGCCCACAGGGCGACAGCGCTCGCTGCCGCGACGTTGAGCGAGTCCACGCCCCCCGCCATGGGGATCTGCACGACGGAATCGGCAGCGGCGATCGCGCGGCGACTGAGCCCGTCGCCCTCCGAGCCGAGGATGAGCGCGATCCGCTCCGGGCGGGCGGCCGCGAAGTCGTCGAGCGACACGGCATCGTCCGTGAGCGCGAGAGCCGCGAGGTGGAAGCCGAGCTCGTGCAGCTGCGGGGCGGCCGTCCGCCACTCCGGCATGCGCGTCCACGGCACCTGGAAGACGGTGCCCATCGAGACCCGGACGCTCCGGCGATAGAGCGGATCGGCGCAGCGCGGCGACACGAGCACCGCGTCGGCGCCCAGGCCCGCGGCATTGCGCATGATCGCCCCGATGTTGGTGTGGTCGATGATGTCCTCGAGCACGACGACGAGCTTCGCATCGCGCACGATCTCGGCGACGGGGGCGATCGGCGGACGGTGCATCGCCGCGAGGGCACCCCGGTGGACCGCGTAGCCGGTCAGGCTCTCGGCCACCTCGGGCTCCACGACATAGAGCGGGACGTCGGGGTGTCCGGCGAGCAGGGCCTCGGCATCCGGCACCCACTTCTCCTGCACCAGCACGGATCGCGGACGGTGCCCTGCGCCGATCGCCCGCCCGATGACCTTCGCCGATTCGGCGATGTAGAGCCCGCCCGCAGGCTCGAGCACGCGGCGGAGCGCGACATCGGTCAGGTCCCGGTAGTCGACGAGGCGCTCGTCGTCGGCCGACTCGATGCGCACGGGGATCACTCCCCCACTATCGCACGCGCGACATGCGCGAAAACCGCCGCCCCTAGACTCGACGAGAGGGGGTGGTGCGGGTGACGAGGGTGATGCAGCAGGATGCCGCGCCCTCGGTCGAAGCGGCGGTCGAAGCCCTCTCGGGCCGCCGGATCGCCGTCCTGACGGGTGCCGGCGTCTCGACAGATTCGGGCATCCCGGACTACCGCGGCAAGGGTGCGCCCGTGCGGACCCCCATGACGGTGGAGCAGTACCTCTCGAGCGAGGCCGCGCGCCGCCGCTACTGGGTCGGCAGCCACCTCGGCTGGCGCGCCTTCGCCGCGGCGCAGCCCAATGCCGGACACCGTGCGATCGCGCGACTCGAGGAGCGGGGCCTTGCGACCGGGGTCGTGACGCAGAACGTCGATGGTCTGCACGTGCGCGCGGGAAGCCGACGCGTCGTCGAGCTCCACGGCACGATGCGGCGCATCTTCTGCACGCACTGCGGTCAGGTCTTCGACCGGCGCGACATCGCCGACCGCGTCGAGGCCGACAATCCGTGGATCACGGTGCCCGAGAACGTCGCTCTCGGTCCCGACGGCGACGTGCTGCCAGAGAGCACCGACGGCTTCGTCGTGCCCGCATGCACCGTGTGCGGCGGAACGCTCAAGCCCGATGTGGTCTTCTTCGGCGAGTTCATCCCCGCCGAGAAGTTCCGCGAGGCTGAACAGCTCGTGCGCGGCAGCGAAGCGCTGCTGATCGCGGGCTCGTCGCTCGTGGTCAACAGCGGCATCCGGCTTCTCGAGCGCGCGCGCCGTCGCCGACTGCCGATCGTCATCGTGAACCGCGGCGCGACCCGGGCCGACGCCCGCGCGACGGTCAAGATCGATGCGGGCACGAGCGAGGTCCTCGAGCATCTCGCCGAGGCGCTGTCCGCTCCTGGCCGCGATTAGGCTCGAAGGGTGACGACCCTCTTCCTCGTGCGGCACGGCGAGACCGACTGGAACCGCGATCGCCGCATCCAGGGTTCGACCGATATCGCCCTGAACGACACGGGTCGAGAGCAGGCTCGGGATGCCGCGGCCGCGCTCCGTCTCGAACTTGGCGACACCGAGCCGCTCGTCGCCTCGAGCGATCTCATTCGCGCTCGTGAGACGGCCGAGATCCTCGCCGCGACGCTCGGCGTTCCCCTCGGCAGCGCCTATCCGGACCTGCGCGAGCGGGCCTACGGCGAGGCTGAGGGCGTCGGCACGGAGGAGTTCGTCCGCCGTTGGGGCGACTGGCACTCGGCCGAGATCCCGGGAGCCGAACCGTGGCCCGACCTTCGCCGCCGTGCGATCCGCGGAATGCGTCGCGTGGCGCGGGACGCTCGCCGCAGCGAGACGCCGTCGGCGCCCGTCATCGTCGTGACGCACGGCGCGCTCATCCGCGAGGTGATCCGCCACGCCACGGCGGGCAAGCTTCCGCCCACGGGCGAACGGCTCGCCAACGGCGCGACCTTCCGCTTCCTGCTCGAGCGCGAGCGGCTGAGCATGCTGACGTACGCCGGCGCCGCGCTCTGAGACGGGCGGTCAGTCCCCCGCACGGCGGAGGAGGGCGCGCGCGTGCCGCAGCACGGGCTCGTCGACCATCCGGCCCTCGAACGCGAACACTCCGCGTTCGGACTGCGCGGCGGAGAGCACCTTGCGCGCCCAGGCGATGTCGTGGTCTCCGGGACGGTAGGCGTCGCGGATGACCTCGACCTGGCTGGGATGGATGCAGGCCGTCGCGGTGAATCCGGATGCCGCGGCATCCGCCGCCTCGACCGCGAGACGCTTGGCGTCCGAGATGTCGAGGTGCACGGCGTCGATGGCGGCCTTGCCTCGGGATCCCGCAGCCAGCAGCACCCGGGCGCGGGCGTAGCGCGCGATGTCGCGGTAGCGGCCGTTGGGCTTGCGGCTCGAGGTGCCGCCGAGCGAGGCGACGAGGTCCTCTGCGCCCCACATGAGTCCCACGACATTGTCGAGCACGGCGATCCGGTCGGCCTGCGCGATGCCCTTCGCCGTCTCGCACAGCGCGACGACGTCGAATCTGGGATCGATGCGGGCAAGACGCTTGGGCGACTCCGCCTTCGCGACCATGATCCGCCGGTAGTCGGTCTGCGACAGGGTCGCGAGGTCCGACACGAATGCGTCCGTCCCGGGCGGGTTGACGCGCACGATGACGCGTTCGGGGTCGAGGTCGGATTCGATGAGCGCGCCGCGCGCGGCCGCCTTGGCCGCAGGGGCGACGGCATCCTCGAGGTCGAGGATGACCGCATCCGCCCGCTCCGCCGCCTTCGCGTACCGCTCGGGCCGGTCGGCGGGGCAGAAGAGCAGCGCGGGGCCGAGGTCGAACCCGGCCACGCTCAGTGCTCCGCCTCGGCGGACCACATGAGCGCGACGCGCGTCGCGGTCGCCACGACCTCGCCGCGCTGGTTGCGCGCCGTATGCGCCATCGTCACGATGCCCTGGCCCGGCCGCGAGCTCGAGAGCCGCTTGTCGACGATCTCGGTCTCGGAGTAGATCGTGTCGCCGTGGAAGACCGGCGCGGGAAAGGCGATGTCGGTCAGACCGAGCTGAGCGACGAGCGTGCCCTGCGTGATCTGGGTGACGGATGCTCCGACCATCGTCGAGAGCGTCCACATCGAGTTCATCAGGCGCTGGCCGAAGGGCTGCGTCTGCGCGAACGCGGCGTCGAGGTGAAGGGCCTGCGTGTTCATCGTCAGCGTCGTGAACAGCACATTGTCCGCCTCGGACGCCGTCCGTCCCGGGCGATGCAGATAGCGAGCACCGACCTCACACTCTTCGAAGAAAAGGCCTCTTTGCACGAATTCAGTCACCCTGTCACGCTACCCCGAGTGCGCGGGCGATCACGAGCAGCTGCACTTCGCTCGTGCCTTCGCCGATCTCGAGGATCTTCGAGTCGCGGTAGTGGCGCGCGACGGGATACTCGTTCATGAACCCGTTGCCGCCGAAGATCTGGGTCGCGTCTCGCGCATTGTCCATCGCCGCGTCGCTCGCGGTGAGCTTCGCGATCGCGGCCTCGGTCTTGAACGGCTTGCCCGCGTCGCGGAGCCGCGCCGCGTGATGCCATGCGAGCCGCGCGTTGTGCACGCGAAGCTGCATGCGGGCGATCATGAACTGGATGCTCTGCCTGGTGGAGAGCGCCTCGCCGAACACGGTGCGCTTCTGTGCGTAGTCCATCGCGGCTTCGAGGCATCCCTCGGCCGCGCCCGTCGAGAGCGCCGCGATCGCGATGCGCCCCTCGTCGAGGATGTGCAGGAAGTTGGCGAAACCGCGGCCGCGCTGCCCCAGCAGGTTCGCCGCGGGCACGCGCGCGCCGACGAAGGTGAGGGGATGCGTGTCGGAGGCGTGCCAGCCGACCTTGTCGTACGCGGGCTCGACCGTGAAGCCGGGCGTCCCGCTCGGCACGAGGATCGTCGAGATCTCCTTTCGCCCTGCGGACTCGCCGGTGACGGCTGTCACCGTCACGAACCGCGTGATGGGCGTGCCGGAGTTCGTGATGAACTGCTTCGCGCCGTCGATGACCCATTCGCCGGCGTCGAGCCGCGCCGTCGTGCGTGTCGCGCCTGCGTCCGATCCGGCTTCGGGCTCGGTGAGACCGAAGCCTGCCAGGGCGCGACCCGCGAGCAGGTCCGGCAGCAGCTCGCGCTTCTGCTCCTCGGTGCCGAACCGGAAGACGGGCATCGCGCCGAGCGACACGCCCGCTTCGAGCGTGATGGCGATCGACTGGTCGACGCGGCCGAGGGCCTCGATCGCGAGGCACAGCGCGAAGTAGTCCCCGCCTTGGCCGCCGTACTGCTCGGGGAAGGGCAGGCCGAACAGACCCAGCTCCCCCATCTGGGCGACGACGTCCATCGACAGCGTCTTCGTGCGATCCGCCTCGTAGGCCTGCGGCGCGACGACCTCGTCGGCGAAGTCGCGCACGAGGCGCGCGAGCTCGCGCTCTTCGTCGGTCAGGTTCGCGTGGTCCATCGGGTCCTCCTCGGTTCAGTCGGCCTCGTGAGCCGTGACATGGGCGAGCACCTGGTCGCGCCGGACCTGATCGCCGACGGCGACCTCGAGACGCACGACCCCGTCGTGGGGTGCCGTCACAGGATGCTCCATCTTCATCGCCTCGATCGTGACGATGCGGTCTCCGGCCGCGACGACGGCGCCGTCGGTGACATGGACGGCGACGACGGCGCCGGGCATGGGTGCACGCAGCTCCGGCGCCGCGGCGGAGGCACCGGCATCCCGAGCAGCAAGACGCCGCTCCATCGCGGCGCGGCGCGACAGGGGCGTGAGGCGGTGCGTCGCGCCCTCGGCGTGAACCCACAGCCACCCTTCGGCGTCGTACGCGGCCTGGATGGGCCCGACCTGGACTGTGGGGTCGACGGCGACGCGGTGCACCCCGCCCGCGTCGGTCAGGAACGCCTGCTCGACCAGCGTGCGGTGACCGCCGATGCGCCATCCCGGAACGCCCTGCCACACCGCGCCTGCATGCCGAGATCGCCCCTCCTTGCCCAGATCGCCCGCTGTGCGGGCGCGGAGCGGGGCTTCTCGGCACGAAGGGGCGGTGTCGGCGAAGGGAACAGCGTCGGCGAATGTCGCGAGCAGCGTGGGCGAGGGATGCAGCGGCCCGCAGCGCCGCCGGACCCGGCTCGGGCGCGACGAAGGGCGGCAGGCGGTCGATGAGCCCCGTGTCGAGGTCTCCCGCGACGACCGCCGGGTCTGCCAGGAGCGAGCGCAGGAACGCGATGTTCGCGTCGACGCCCAGCAGCACGGTCTCGGCGAGGGCGGCGTCGAGCCGCGCGAGCGCGTCGGCGCGGTCGGCGCCGAGGGCGATGACCTTCGCGATCATGGGGTCGTAGTCTGCGGTCACGACCGAGCCGGTCTCGATCGCGGCATCCGTCCTCGCATCGGCCGGCGGCGTCCACGCGAGCACGGTGCCCGTCGCCGGCAGGAACCCTCGCTCGGGACTCTCGGCGTAGACCCGCGCCTCGATCGCATGCCCCGAGAGGCGCACGTCCGCCTGACGGAACGACAGCGCCGATCCGGCTGCGATCCGCACCTGCTGCTCGACGAGGTCGATGCCCGTCACGAGTTCGGTGACGGGATGCTCGACCTGCAGCCGTGTGTTCATCTCGATGAAGAAGAACTCGTCGGGCCGGTCGCCGGCCACGAGGAACTCGACTGTTCCGGCGCCCCGATAGTCGACGGATGCCGCGGCCGCGCAGGCAGCGGCGCCCAGGCGTTCCCGGGTCGGCGCGTCGACGACGGGCGACGGCGCCTCCTCCACGACCTTCTGGTGTCGACGCTGGAGCGTGCACTCGCGCTCGCCGAGGTGGACGACGTTCCCGTGGGCGTCGGCGAGCACCTGCACCTCGATATGGCGCGGGCGCTCGATGAGCCGTTCGAGCAGCAGCGTGTCGTCGCCGAACGCGGAGGCCGCGATGCGACGGGCCGTCGCGAGGGCGTCGGGCAGGTCGCCGGCTGAGCGCACGACCTGCATCCCCTTGCCGCCGCCACCCGCAGAGGGCTTGATGAGGAGAGGGAAGCCCGTGCGCTCTGCTTCCGCCGCGATGTCGGCATCCGTCATGCCGGCGGCGCTGAATCCCGGCACGGTCGGGACACCGTGGCCCTCGACGTGCGACTTCGAGCGGATCTTGTCGCCCATCACCTCGAGGGCGCGCTCCCCCGGTCCGATGAAGACGATGCCCGCCGCTTCGCACGCGCGGGCGAAGGCGACGTTCTCCGACAGGAAGCCGTATCCGGGATGCACGGCCTGCGCTCCGGTCTCGCGGGCGGCGGCGATCACGGCATCGATGTCGAGGTAGGACGCGGACGCCGCAGCCGGGCCGATCCGCACCGCGACGTCGGCTTCGCGCACGTGCGGCGCATCGGCATCGGCGTCGCTGTAGACGGCGACGGAGCGGATGCCGAGCGCGCGCAGCGTGCGGATGACGCGGCGCGCGATCTCGCCGCGGTTGGCGACGAGCACGGTCTCGAACAGAACGGTCATGGGATCACATCCGGAAGACGCCGAAGCGCGGTTCGGGGAGCGGGGTGCGCGAGACGACGTCGAGCGCGAGCCCGAGCAGGTCGCGCGTGTCGGCCGGATCGATGACCCCGTCGTCCCACAGCCGTGCCGTGGCGTAGTAGGGGTTGCCCTGCTCTTCGTACTGCGCGCGGATCGGGGCCTCGAACGCGGCCTGATCAGCGGCATCCCACTCCTCGCCGCGGGCTTCGAGCTGGTCGCGCTTGACGGTGGAGAGGACGGATGCCGCCTGCGGGCCGCCCATGACCGAGATGCGCGATCCCGGCCAGGTCCACAGGAACCGCGGCGAGTACGCTCGGCCGCACATCGAGTAGTTGCCTGCGCCGAACGATCCGCCGATGACGACCGTGAGCTTGGGGACGCGCGTCGTGGCGACGGCCGTGACCATCTTGGCGCCGTCCTTCGCGATGCCGCCGGCCTCGGCATCCCGACCGACCATGAATCCCGAGATGTTCTGCAGGAACAGCAGCGGGATGCCGCGCTGGTCGCACAGTTCGATGAAGTGCGCACCCTTCTGCGCGGACTCGCTGAACAGGACGCCGTTGTTGGCGACGATGCCGACGGGATGCCCGTGCAGACGCGCGAAGCCCGTCACGAGCGTCTCGCCGTACTCGCGCTTGAACTCGTGGAACTCGCTCGCATCGACGAGTCGCGCGATGACCTCGCGCACGTCGTACGGCTGGTTGACGTCGACGGGGACGACGCCGTAGAGGTCGTCGGGGTCCACGGCGGGCGCGCGGGACGCGATGACGTCCCACGCGGGCGCGAGCGGCGCGGGCAGCGTCGCGACGATGTCGCGGACGATCTGGAGGGCATGTTCGTCGTCCTCGGCGAGGTGGTCGACGACGCCGGACCGCGTGGCGTGCAGCTCGCCGCCGCCGAGCTCCTCCGCCGTCACGACCTCGCCGATCGCCGCCTTCACGAGCGGCGGGCCGCCGAGGAAGATCGTTCCCTGATTGCGCACGATGACCGTCTCGTCGCTCATCGCGGGCACGTACGCGCCGCCGGCCGTGCACGAGCCGATGACGGCCGCGATCTGCGGGATGCGCTCGGCCGACATGCGCGCCTGATTGAAGAAGATGCGGCCGAAGTGGTCGCGGTCGGGGAACACCTCGTCCTGCCGGGGCAGGAAGGCGCCGCCCGAGTCGACGAGGTAGATGCACGGCAGCCGGTTCTCGAGCGCGATCTCCTGCGCACGCAGGTGCTTCTTGACGGTCAGGGGAAAGTAGGTGCCGCCCTTGACGGTCGCGTCGTTGCAGACGACCATGACCTGCCGGCCGTGCACGAGCCCGATCCCCGCGATGACGCCGGCGGCGGGAGCCTCTCCCCCGTACAGTCCGTCCGCGGCGAGCGGCGAGATCTCGACGAACGGGCTGCCTGCATCGAGCAGCCTCGTCACGCGATCGCGCGGCAGCAGCTTGCCGCGCGCGAGATGCCGCTCACGGGAGGACTCGGGACCGCCGAGGGATGCCGCCGCGAGCCGTTCGCGCAGGTCATCGGCGAGTGCGGCCTGGCCTTCGCGCGTCTGTGCGAAGGCGTCGTCGTGGACGACGGTCGTCCTCAATGCACTCATGTCATCTCCATCGACGTCACGATCGGGTCACGCGGATTGGCGGACCGCGTGTCGATTGGTTAGTGTTCACTAACTGGAGAGCCAGGTTAGCGAGGATTAACTGAAATGACAACCCGCGCGACGCCCCGCGGTCGAGCCAAGGCCGATCGCCACGCGGCGCTCCTGCAGGAGGCTGCACGCCTGTTCGCCGAGCGCGGCTTCACGGGGGTGAGCCTCGAGGAGCTCGGTGCCGCCGTCGGCGTGACGGGCCCGGCCGTCTACCGTCACTTCGCCAACAAGCAGGCCCTCCTGGGTGCGATCCTCGTCGGCGTGAGCGAACGGCTCCTGGCAGGCGGCCGCGAGGTCGTCGACGCCGGATCGACCGCCGACGCACGCCTCGATGCACTCGTCGAATTCCACGTCGACTTCGCCCTGACGGACGCCGACGTCATCCGCGTGCAGGACCGCGATCTGCACAGCCTCTCGGACGCCGATCGGCACACCGTGCGCCGCCTGCAGCGCGAGTACGTCGAGCTCTGGATCGGCGTCCTGCGTGATCTGCGCGCCGATCGCGATCCCGACGAGCTCCGCGTGCGGGCGCACGCATGCTTCGGCCTCATCAACTCGACGCCGCACAGCGTGCGTGCGCTGCGCGACGCCCCCGGCGACGAAGCGGTGCGCGGCATCCTCGAGTCGATGGCGCGCGCCGCACTCACCGCCTGAGCGCGGCGCGCGTCCGGCACATCCTCAGCGCAGCAGCATCGCCCGCCCGGGCTCGCGCAGGACGTCGGCGACCTCGACCATGAACCGCGCGCCCTGCTCGCCGTCGACCAGTCGGTGGTCGAACGAGAGCGCGAGCGTCATGACATCGCGCAGCGCGATCTCGCCCCGGTGCTCCCACGGCTGACGGCGCACAGCGCCGAGCGCGAGGATGCCGGCCTCGCCCGGGTTGAGGATCGGGGTTCCCGCATCGACGCCGAAGACGCCGACGTTGGTGATCGAGAACGTGCCGCCCAGCATGTCGGCCGGCGTCGTCTTGCCCGCGCGCGCCGTCTCGGCGAGCCCGCGGATCGCGTCGGCGAGCTCGACGCAGGGTGAGCTCCTGCGCGTCGCGGATGTTGGGCACGACGAGCCCGCGACCCGTCGCGGCGGCGATGCCGAGATTGACGTAGTGGTGCTCGACGATCTCGCCCGCCTCCTCATCCCACGTCGAGTTGAGTCCGGGATGCCGCGGCAGCGCGAGGCACACGGCCTTCGCGGCGATCGCGAGGATGCCGATGCGGTGATCCTGCAGCGCGCGATCGGCCTTGAGCGAGCGCGATGAGCTCCATGGTGGCGCGTCACGTCGACCGTGAGGAACGTCGTGACGTGCGGCGCCGTGAAGGCGCTGCGCACCATCGCGGCGGCGGTGTGCTTGCGCACGCCGCGGATCGGGGTGCGGGTCGTCCGATCGCCCCGTCCTCGCGCGGCACGCGGGCGGGCTCGCGGCGCCGCGGGCCGTCGGCACCCGTGCGCTGCGCGTACTGCTCGACGTCGGCGCGCGTGATGATCCCCGTGACGCCGGACGCCTCGACCAGCGCGAGATCGATGCCGAGCTGCTTCGCGAGGGCGCGCACGGGCGGCGTCGAGCGCGGGCGCTCGCGCGGCCGCTCGATGACCGTCTCCCGGCTGGATCGCGTCGTGCGGTGCGGCCTCGAGGACGGCGGTGTCGGCGGCCGCACGCCGGGGCGCCGCCGCCCGCGCGCCGACGCTGCGGGCGCGCGCTCGAGCGCGGTGCGGCGCCGTAGCCGACGAGATTGGGCTGCGCCTTCTCCGGGCTGCGCCTCCGCGGTCGACCGCGGCGGGAGTCTCCGGCTCGCTCGCGCCCTCGAGCTCGAAGGAGATCGAGCGACGAGCCCACCTCGACGACTCGCCGGCGGCGGCGTGCAGCGTGCGGATGATGCCCGCGTACGGCGACGGGCAGCTCGACGACGGCCTTGGCGGTCTCGACCTCGGCGATGGTCTGGTTGAGCGCGACCGTGTCGCCCTCGGCGACGAGCCACTGCACGAGCTCGGCCTCGGGCAGGCCCTCGCCGAGGTCGGGAAGACGGAAGTCCTCGATCACAGCTGCACCCCCGTCAGGCTGTTGGGGCGGTCGAGCACCCGGTCGACGGCGTCGAGGATGCGGTCGAGATCGGGCAGGTGGTGCTTCTCGAGCTTCGCGGGCGGGTACGGGATGTCGTGCCCCGTCACGCGGACGGGCGCGGCCTCGAGGTAGTCGAAGCAGCGCTCCGTGACGCTCGCGATGAGCTCGGCGCCGACGCCGGCCTCGCGGGCGGCCTCGTGCGTCACGACGACGCGTCCCGTCTTGCGGACGGACGCCGTGACGGTCCGGTAGTCGACGGGCGAGAGCGAGCGCAGGTCGATGACCTCGATCGAGATTCCGTCGTCCTCGGCGGCGGTCGCGGCATCCATCGCCGTCGGCACCTGCGCACCGTACGTGAGGATCGTGACATCGGTGCCCTCGCGCACGACGCGCGCGAGGCCCATCGGCGGCGCATCGGCGAGTCGGCGTCGAGGTCGACCTCGCCCTTCGAGTGATAGAGCCGCTTGGGCTCGAAGAAGACGACCGGGTCGTCCGACGCGATCGCCTGGCGCAGCATGACGTACGCGTCCTGCGGGTTCGACACCGCGACGACCCGGAGCCCCGACGTGTGCACGAAGTACGCCTCGGGCGACTCGGAGTGGTGCTCGGCCGCGCCGACGCCGCCCGCCCACGGGATGCGGATCGTGATCGGCATCTTCACGTTGCCGCGCGTGCGGTAGTGCAGCTTGGCGACCTGGCACACGATCTGGTCGAACGCCGGGTACACGAAGCCGTCGAACTGGATCTCGACGACGGGGCGGTAGCCGCGGAACGCGAGGCCGACGGCCGTGCCGATGATCCCGGACTCGGCGAGCGGCGTGTCGACGACGCGCTGCGCGCCGAACTCGCTCGAGCAGTCCGTCGGTGATGCGGAAGACGCCGCCGAGCTTGCCGATGTCCTCGCCCATGACGAGGACCTTCGGGTCGTCGGCCATCGCGCGTCGCAGGCCCTCGTTGATCGCCTTCGCCATCGTGAGCTGGACCATGTCAGGCCGCCTCGTCGCCGGCGCGAAGCCGTCGAGGTAGGCGCCGAACTAGGCGCGCTGCTCGTCGAGACCCGTGTGCGGCTCGGCGTACACGTCGTCGAAGATCTCGATCGCGGGTCGCGTGACCGCGCCGAGCGCGGCCGCGCGCACCTCGGCGCCCAGCGCGTCGGCGTCTGCCGCGACGGTGGCCGCGAACTCGTCGTCGAACCCGCCCTGCGGCGCGCAGGAGCGCCTCGAGGCGGGCGATCGGGTCGCGGTGCCGCCAGCGCTCGACCTCGTCCTTGTCGCGATAGCGCGTCGGGTCGTCCGAGGTCGTGTGCGGTCCCATGCGGTAGGTCACGGCCTCGATGAACGCGGGACCGCCGCCGCGGCGCGCGATGTCGAGTCGCCCAGCGCATCGCCGCGAGGCACGCGAGGACGTCGTTGCCGTCGACGCGCATGCTCGGGATGCCGAAGCCCGGCGCGCGCCCGGCGATCGGGAACCTGGCCTGCACCGTCACGGGCTCCGAGATCGCCCACTGGTTGTTCGTGCAGACGAACACGACGGGCGACGGAACGACGACGCGAAGACCATCGCCTCGTTGACGTCGCCCTGGCTCGTCGCGCCGTCGCCGAAGTACGCGGCGGCGACCTGGTCGGTGCCGTCGCGCTGGATGCCCATCGCGTATCCGACGGCGTGCAGCGTCTGCGCGCCGATGATGATCTGCGGCGTGGCGGTGTTGATGTCGTACGGGTTGTACGTCGAGTGCGACTCACCGCGCCACGCGAGCACGAAGTCGGCCGGCTTCGCGCCGCGCACGTGCTGCACGCCGATCTCGCGATAGCTCGGGAAGACGAAGTCGTCGGAGCGGAAGGCGCGTGCGGTGCCGACCTGCGTCGCCTCCTGCCCCTGGCACGGCGCCCACAGGCCCAGCTGGCCCTGGCGCTGGAGGGCGACGCCCTCGGTGTCGACGCGGCGCACGAGCACCATGTCGCGATACAGCGCTCGGAGCATCGCGGTGTCGACGTCGGCGACCCAGCGCTCCAGGTCGGGATCGGCGACGCGCTCGCCGTCCGGTGTCACGAGCCGTGCGACATCCTCGATGTCGGTCGCGGGCTCTGCCGTTGCGGTAAAGGTGTGCATCGTCGCATCCCTCCTCGTCGGACCTGCCCTCGTGAGGCGGTCGTCGTGGATCGCCGGCAGCTTCGCCGACATGCCCGACGATACGTCGGCGATGCACCTAGCTCAAGCATGCGCTCATGCTCTTGAGCATGTTGCGTACATATACGACCAGTGCGGCCGTGCTAACGTTTCGCACTATGAGTTCACTCGACCACGTCGACCTCGAGCTGCTCGAAGCCCTCTCGGCCGATCCGCGCGCGACCGTCGTCGCGCTCGCCGATCGTCTCGGACTCTCCCGCAACACCGTGCAGGCGCGCATGAGCCGCCTGGACCGGTCGGGGGTCTTCCTGTCGTACGAGCGGGCGATCTCGTCCGCCGCGCTGGGCTTCCCGATCGAAGCGTTCGTCAACGTCATCGTCCGCCAGGCCGACCTGCCTCGCATCACGCCGAGCTCGAGCGCGTGCCCGAAGTCGTCCAGGCCCACGGGCTCAGCGGCCAGGTCGACCTGCTCGTGCGCGTCGCGTGCCGCGACACGCAGCACCTGTTCGACACGGATGCGCGCATCCTCGCGATCGATGGCGTCGAGCGCACCGAGACCTCGCTCGTGATGGGCGAGGTGATCGGTCACCGCGTCACGCCGCTCATGGAGCTGGCACGACGGGAACGGTAGCCGCGGGGCTCGCTGGCGCGGGTTCGCTCGCCGCCGAGGCATCCAGCCGCACGAGCACGACGCCGGCGAGGATCAGCGCCCCGCCGACGAACTGGATCGGGCCGGGCGCCTCGCCCAGCAGCAGCCAGGCGAAGCCGAGCGCGAAGAGAACCTCGGACAGGCCGACGAACGACGCGATGCGCGAGCCGACGCGCGGCACGGCCATGACGCCGAACGCGTAGCCGAGAGTCGTCGCGACGGCTGCGACCCAGAGCAGCGGGACGAACCACGGCACATCGACGCCGGCGAGCGTGACCTCCACGATCGGTGCGGCGAACGGCATGACGCCGATCACGGCGAGCAGTGCCATGAGGGCGGCGCCCACGAGCAGACCGCCCGAGGCGAGGGCGAGCGGCGGAAGCTCGTCGCCCGCGCGCTCGGAGATGAGGAAGTACGCGCCGACGCACACGGCGGCGGCCAGCGCGAACAGCGTGCCGAGGAGATCGAAGGACGCGCCGGCGATGTCGACGACGAGCACGAGTCCGACCATCGCGACGATCGAGCCCGCGATGACGAGCCGCGACGGCGCGCGCCGCGTGCGCGCCCACGCGAGGAGGACCAGCAGCACGGGCGCGAGGTACTGGATCAGCAGGGCGATGGCGACCGGCATCCGCTGCATCGCCGCGAAGAAGAAGATCTGGCAGCCCGCGACCGCGGTGAGCCCGAAGCCCACGATGAGCAGTCCATGTCGACGCAGGAGCGAGCGCTGCCGGACGATCGCGAGGACGAGTGCCGGCGAGAGGATGAGCCCCGCGATGCTCATCCGCACGAGGAGCGCGGCGCTGAGCGACCAGCCGGCCTCGAGGAGGGGCTTGACGAGGGGACCGCTCGACGAGAAGGCGAGGGCGGAGGTGACGGCCAGCACGAGTCCCGACGTCATCCGCGGACCGGGGACCGCGTGCGGGATGACGATCATGGGGAGGGGTGCGGTCGAGGTCGTCATGCGGCATCCGTCTGTCAGGAGTAAATCGTGGGTACACTGGTGACAGTAGCGGTCGCTCAGTCAGGAGTCAACGTGGTCTTCATTCATGACACGCGGCAAGCCCTGATGGCGGCCGTCCACCTCGTGAACACACTGCCGGGGTACGACGGCGAAGACACTCTGCAGACCGTCGCCGACTTCGACGACTACCTGCGCATCAATCCCTACACGGGCAGGATCCGCCGCGACGAGGCCGAGATCGCGGCGGTCCGCGACATCCGACCGCGCCTGCGTCAGCTGTGGGACGTCGACCGCGAGAGCGCCGTCCCGCTCGTCAACAGGATGCTCGCCGACGGGCATGCTCTCCCCCGGCTCGTCATCCACGACGACTTCGACTGGCACATCCATGCGACCTCCGACGACGCGTCGCTCGCGACGAGGATCCTGGTCGAGGCCGCGATGGCGTTCGTCGATGTCATCCGCTCGGACGAGTACGACCGTGTGCGGGTGTGCGAGGCGGACGATTGCGAAGCGGTCTACATCGACTTCTCGCGCAACGGCTCGAAGCGCTACTGCGACACGGGCAATTGCGGCAACCGGATGAACGTCAACGCGTATCGGGAGCGGAAGGCGCGACGAAGCGGGTGATGGCCGATGCCGCGGTCGCCGGCGTCTCGTAGTGGATGAGGTGCCCGACATCGGGGATCTCGACGAGTTCGGCGTCGCGGAACAGCGTCGCGAGGTGCCGCTCGGCCTCGATCGGCGTGATGTCGTCCTGCTGGGCCGCGACGAGAAGCGTCGGCACGTCGATCGCCGGGGCGAACTCGCGCACATCGTGCGACACCGAGGTGAGGAACGCGTCGTGCAGCACTGTCGCGGTCGGCGAACCGCGAGAAGTAGGTGTCGTGCTGGTCGTGGACGAAGCGGCGCAGCGCGGGATCCTTCGTCTTGGCCATCGATGTCGCTCATGACCCTGACGACGAGGCCGCTGCGCAGCAGTGCGTCGCCGAGCCGCTCGGGCAGTCGCGCGCCGGCCCAGTAGTAGAAGACCGCGAGGCGCGTGAGGACGCCGCGCGGGCCCTCGAGCGCGGGGGCGCCGATCGGGTTCACGAGAATGAGCCGAGGGGTGGCGAGACCGCCCGCGACGGCGGCCGACGCGACGATCGACCCGAACGAGTGCCCCAGCACGATGGCGTCCGGCGCCGCGGCGGAGGCGAAGGCCGTGAGCCACTGCGCATACGCGGCGAGGTCGTGCGTGCGCCCCGGAAGCGGAGGCGTCTCGCCGAAGCCGGGCAGATCGGGCGAGATCACCCGCACGTCGGGGAGATGCGCGACGACCGGCTCGAGCCCGTGGTGCTCGCCGCGGAATCCGTGTACGGCGAGGATCGTCGTCTGCGCATCGGCGGGTCCGTAGACCCAGTAGGCCGTCCGCCCGCCGAGCACCTCGACCTCACGACGCTCGACCGGGATCGCATCGAGCAGTGGGGCGTAGGGGTTCGCGACGGGCACGCATGAAGTCTACGAGCCGGTTCCTGCGAGGACGCCGCCCGCCGCGGGGCGCGCCGCCGCGACCATGTCGGCGCCGTCGCATACCGTGTGAGGCATGGATCGTTGGCAGCCCGAGCCGCTCCCCCTGTTCCGCCGGCCCGAGTGGATCGAGACGGTGGGTGTGTTCGATCTCGAGACGACCGGCGTCGATGTGACGGCCGACCGCATCGTGACGGCCCACGTGGGAGTCCTCGATGCCTCCGGCTCCGTCGTCAGCGCCCGCGACTGGCTCGCCGACCCGGGCATCGCGATCCCCGAAGGTGCCGCCGCGATCCACGGGGTGACGACGGATCGCGCGCGCGCCGAGGGCCGTCCGGCCCGCGACGTCGTCGCGGAGGTCGTCGATGCCCTCGGGGCACTCCTGGGCTCCGGCATCCCGGTCGTCGCGTACAACGCCGCCTACGACTTCTCACTGCTTGCACCACGAGGCGCTGCGCCACGGCGTCGCGCCGCTCGAGTCGCCGGCGCCCGTCATCGACCCCCTCGTCATGGACAAGCGGGTCGACCGCTGGCGGCGGGGCAAACGGACGCTCGAGGTCGTGGCAGCCCACTACGACGTGCGCCTCGAGGACGCGCACGAGGCCTCGGCCGATGCCGTTGCGGCCGGCCGTGTCGCGCAGGCCCTCGCAGAGCGTTACGCCGCGTGGCTGCCCGAGAGCGCGCACGAGCTGCACACGCGACAGATCGGGTGGGCACGCGCTCAGGCAGAGAGCCTCACCGAGTACTTCGTGCGGATCGGCCGCATCGAGCCCGATGAGCGGCTCGACGGCACGTGGCCCGTGCGCTGAGCACGCTCGCGGAACGACGAAAGCCCCGCCGAAGCGGGGCTTTCGAAGAGACTGCTTACTTGGAGCCGAAGTTCTTGAAGCGCTGGTTGAACTTCTCGACGCGACCGGCCGAGTCCATGATGCGCTGCTTGCCCGTGTAGAACGGGTGCGATGCCGACGAGATCTCGACGTCGATGACGGGGTACTCGACGCCGTCGAGGTCGATCGTCTTGTCGCTGGTCACCGTCGAGCGGGTGAGGAACGTCTCGCCCGAGCCGAGGTCGCGGAATACGACCGCCTGGTAGTCGGGGTGGATGTCAGTCTTCATGGGAAGTCCTTCGAATATGTGCCCTGGATTTTGCCAGAGCGGACAAAGTCTGAGGTGCGAGCGCACCAAAGAGCAAGTCTACCAGTCCTATGGCGAACTCGTGGAATCGGGTCAGGACCTCGCGCGCGCGGCGTAGCGGCCGTCGGCCTCGGTCAGCACGATCTCGACGCCGAAGGTCTCGGCGAGCGTCTCGGCGGTGAGCGTCTCGCGGATGGGACCGGCCGCGACGGCGCGGCCCTCGCGCAGCAGCAGGACGTGCGTGAAGCCCACCGGGATCTCCTCGACGTGGTGGGTCACCATGATCATCGCGGGGGTCGTCGGCGCCTGTGCGAAGCCGCCGAGGAGCGACAGGAGCTCTTCGCGCGCACCGAGGTCGAGGCTCGCGGTCGGCTCGTCGAGGAGGAGCAGTTCGGGGTCCGTCATGATCGCCCGGGCGATCTGGACGCGCTTCTGCTCGCCGTCGCTCAGCGTGCCGAACGTGCGGTCCGCGAGGTGGTCGAGCTTCCACTGTGCGAGGACGCGCAACGCACGGCGCTCGTCGATCTCCTCGTAGTTCTCGCGCCAACGCCCGAGCACGGCGTAGGCGGCCGTGAGCACGACGTCCAGAACAGTCTCCTCGGGCGGGACGCGTCGGGCCATCGCCGAGGAGGCGAGGCCGATGCGCGGACGCAGGTCGAAGACATCCGTGCGGCCCAGGCGCTCCCCCAGGATCGTCACGACCCCCGAGGTCGGGTGCAGCAGCGTGTCCGCGAGCTGCAGCAGCGTCGTCTTGCCGGCGCCGTTGGGACCGAGGATCACCCACCGCTCGTGGTCCTGGACCGACCACGTGAGGTGGTCGACGATGTCACGGGCGTTCCTGCGGACGACGACGTCGGAGAACTCGAGCACCTGCGGCATACGGCAAGCCTAACGGGCCGCGCGCCTCACCTCGTCGTACAGCGCGGCCGTCTGCTCGGCGATCCGCGCCCAGCTGAAATCCGTCGCGGCCCGCTGCCGGCCCGCGACGCCGTATCGAGCCGCCTGCTCAGGGTCGGTCACGACCTCTGTCAGTACGCGCGCCAGGTCCGAGACGAAGCGCTCGGGATCGACAGGCGTCCCCGTGCCGTCCTGCGCCTGCTCGATCGGAACGAGACGCCCCGTCACACCGTCCACGACGACTTCGGGGATGCCGCCTGTCGCGGTGCCCACGACCGCAGCGCCGCACGCCATCGCCTCGAGGTTCACGATGCCGAGCGGCTCGTAGACGGACGGGCACACGAAGGTCGTCGCGGCCGACAGGATCGTGCACAGCTCGTGCCGCGACAGCATCCGATCGATCCACACGACCCCGTCCCGGGTCTCCTGCAGCCCGCGCACGAGGTCTTCGACCTCGGCCATGATCTGCGGCGTGTCGGGTGCCCCGGCGCACAGGATCACCTGGACGTCGGCGGGGAGCCGCTCGGCGGCTCTGAGGAAGTAGGGCAGGCCCTTCTGGCGGGTGATCCTGCCCACGAACACGACCGACGGGCGGGTCGCATCCACTCCGAGCCGCGCGAGCAGCTCAGGGTCGTCGACGGGATGCCACGCCTCGACGTCGATGCCGTTGTAGATCACGCGCACCTTCGCGGGGTCGAGCGACGGATAGCTGCGCAGGATGTCGGAGCGCATGCCGTCCGAGACCGCGACGACGGCGGCGGCGCCCTCGTAGGCGGTCCGTTCGATGAAGCTCGAGACGGCGTAGCCCCCGCCCAGCTGCTCGGCCTTCCACGGGCGCAGCGGCTCGAGAGAGTGCGCCGTCACGATGTGCGGGATGCCGTGCAGCAGCGAGGCGAGGAGACCGGCGAAGTTCGCGTACCAGGTGTGACTGTGCACGATGTCGGCGCCCACGATATCCGTGACGATCTCGAGGTCGGTGCCGAGCGTCTGCAGCGCCGCGTTCGCCGACGCGAGCTCGATCGGAACGTCATACGACGTCGTGCCCGGCTCGTCCCGCGGCGCCCCGAAAGCGCGCACGCGCACATCGAGCGAGGCGCGCAGCGCCGTGACGAGCTCCGTCACGTGGACCCCGGCTCCCCCATAGACCTCGGGCGGATATTCCTTGGTCACGATGTCGACGCGCATGGTCGCAACCTAGTACACGCGACCGACGGGGTGAAGCCGCTGGCCGCGGCCCCCCGCCGGTCCTAGTGTGGAGCCATGCCAGCAGCGCCGAAGATCTTCGGAATCATCCTCGCCGGCGGCGAGGGTAAGCGCCTCATGCCGCTCACGGCCGACAGGGCGAAGCCCGCCGTGCCGTTCGGCGGCCAGTACCGGCTCATAGACTTCGCGATCTCGAACCTGATCAACTCGGGCCTGCGGCAGATCGTCGTGCTGACGCAGTACAAGTCGCACAGCCTCGACCGCCACATCTCCCAGACGTGGCGCATGTCGCCGCTGCTCGACTCGTACGTGGCATCCGTGCCCGCCCAGCAGCGTCTCGGGAAGCGCTGGTTCTCGGGCTCGGCCGATGCGATCCTGCAGAGCCTCAACCTCGTGAACGACGAGCGCCCCGACATCGTCGTCGTCATCGGCGCCGACCACGTCTATCGAATGGACTTCCGCCAGATGCTCATGGCGCACATCGAGTCCGGCGCGCGAGCGACGGTCGCAGGCATCCGCCAGCCCATCGCGTTCGCGAACCAGTTCGGGGTCATCGACGTCGACCCCACGGATCCGATCAAGATCCGCGACTTCCTCGAGAAGCCGCAGAACCCGACGGGACTGGCGGACTCTCCCGGTGAGGTCCTCGCCTCCATGGGCAACTACATCTTCGATGCGGACGCCCTCATCGAGGCGGTCGAATCCGACGGCGAGCTCGCGACGTCCAACCACGACATGGGCGGCGACATCATCCCCTACTTCGTGGGACGGGGCGAGGCCGGCGTGTACGACATGAACCGCAACGACGTGCCCGGCTCGACGGACCGCGATCGCTACTACTGGCGGGACGTGGGGACGATCGAGTCGTTCTTCGACGCGCACATGGATCTCATCTCGACCCTGCCCGTGTTCAACCTGTACAACACCGACTGGCCCATCCACTCGCAGGCGGTCAACTCGCCGCCCGCGAAGTTCGTGCGCGACTCGGTCGGGCGTATCGGGACGGCGATCGACTCGGTCGTGTCGCTCGGATCGGTGCTGTCCGGAACCCACCTCGAGCGCAGCGTCGTGGGTCCGTGGACCCTCGCGGGCGGTGGATCGACGATCACCGACGCCGTCCTGTTCGAGCACGTCCAGGTCGGTGCCGGCGCCCGGATCGCCCGGGCCATCATCGACAAGAACGCGGTCCTCGAAGACGGCGCGACGGTGGGCGTGGACCGCGAGCGGGACCTCGCCCGCGGCTTCACGGTGACCGAGACGGGCATCACGGTCGTCGGCAAGGGCATGCGCGTCGAACGCTGACCTCGGGCGGCGCTAGCGTGGAGGGATGCCCTCGCCGCGCTTCCTCGTCGTGCTCGACGCTGATTCGACGCTCATCCGCAACGAAGTGATCGAGCTGATCGCCGACGAGGCTGGTCGTGGCCCCGAGGTCGCCGCCGCGACGGAGGCCGCGATGCGTGGCGAGGTCGACTTCGCGACGAGCCTGCGCTCCCGCGTGAGGGCGCTGGAGGGCGTGCCGCTCGAGGCGTTCGCCCGCGTGCTTTCCCGCATCGAGCCGACGCCGGGCGTGCGCGAACTCATCGCCGCGGTGCACGAGCGGGGCGGCCGCGTCGGTGTCGTCTCGGGCGGGTTCCACGAGATCCTCGACGTCGTGGCACCCGGCCTCGGCGTCGACGTCTGGCGCGCGAACCGCCTCGCGACGAGCGACGGTGTCCTCACGGGTCACGTCGACGGCGGGATCGTGGATGCCGAGGCGAAGGCCGCATCGCTGCTCGAATGGGCCGCGAGCCGACGGCGTGCCGGCATCCTCGACGATCGCGATCGGCGACGGGGCGAACGACCTGCGGATGATGGCTGCGGCAGGCCTCGGTCTCGCGTTCAACGCCAAGCCTGCCGTGCGCGCGCTGGCCGATCTCGTGATCGAGGCGGTGGACCTCCGCGAGGTCATCCCCCTGCTCCCCTGACCTGTGTCGGAGCCCGGGACTAGCGTCGGGGACATGGACATCATCCTCATCCCCGGTCTCTGGCTCGACGCCTCTTCGTGGGACGATGTCGTCCCCGTCCTCCAGGCGGCGGGTCATCGACCGCATGCGCTCACGATGCCGGGCGTGGGCGTCCCTGCACCGGAGTCGTCGGCGATCGGGATGGCGGACTGGGTCGCCGCCGTCGTCGCGGCGATCGACGGCCTCGACGGACCTGTCGCCCTGGTGGGCCACAGCGGCGGGGGCAACGTCGCGTGGGGCGCCGCTGAGGCCCGCCCCGACCGGGTCGCGCGGGTCGTCTTCGTCGACACCGTCCCTCCCCCAGGGGGTGGGCAGATCTCGGAGTTCGAGGTGGTCGACGGCGTGATCCCGTTCCCCGGCTGGGACTTCTTCGACGTCGAGGACGTCGCGGATCTCGACGACGCGACCCGGGCGCGCACGGCGTCTCAGGCCAAGAGCGTGCCGGCGCGGGTTCCCACCGATCCGATCGTGCTCGGTGAAGGCCTGCGGTACGGCGTGCCGGTCACGCTGCTGTCGGGTGGGATGGACGACGCGACCTTCCGCGAGGTCATCACGCAGTGGGGTCCGTATGCGGACGAGTTCGCCGCGATCGAGCGCGCGGAGGTCGTGCGGCTGGGTTCGGGCCACTGGCCGCAGTTCTCCAGCCCGTCGAGCTCGGCCAGGCGATCGCCGCAGCGGCGACTCAGTGACCCATGCCGAGGCCGCCGTCGACGGGGATGACGGCACCTGAGATGTAAGCCGCATCATCCGACGCGAGCCACGTGACCACCCCGGCGACCTCCTCGGGCGTCGCGAAGCGCCCAGCGGGGATGCTCTTCTTGTACTCCGCCTGGGTCGCGTCGGGGAGCTCAGACGTCATGTCCGTCTCGATGAAGCCGGGCGCGACGACGTTCGCCGTGATGCCGCGAGCACCGAGCTCGCGCGTGAGCGAACGCGCGAAGCCGACGAGGGCCGCCTTGGACGAGGAGTAATTGATCTGGCCCGCGGAGCCGAAGAGGCCGACGACCGACGAGATCAGGATGACGCGGCCCCAGCGGGCGCGGAGCATGCCCTTCGAAGCGCGCTTGACGACGCGGAAGGTACCGCCGAGGTTCGTCGCGACGACCGAGTCGAAGTCCTCCTCGGTCATGCGCAGCAGCAGCGTGTCCTTCGTGATGCCCGCGTTGGCGACGACGATCTCGACCGGCCCGAGCTCCTGCTCGACCGTCGTGAACGCGGCGTCCAGGGCGGCCGCGTCGGTGACGTCAGCGCGCACCGTCAGGGTGCCCTCCGGGCCTTCACCCGAGCGGGCGGTGACGGCCACGCGGTAGCCCTCCGCGACGAAGCGCGCGGCGATGGCGCGCCCGATGCCGCGATTGCCGCCGGTGACGAGAACGACGCGATCGGTGGTCATGACAGCACTCCTGGAGGACGATGGTCGGGAGGCACCAGCCTAGCGGCGCGGCGTTTGACACCCGCGGTCGCGCGCTGGGAGCCTGGAATCCATCGACGAAAGGCCAGACCGTGAGCACGCCCGACTCCCCCACTCCCGCCGAGCCGACGGACGGATCCGTGCCCCCGGTGCCGCCGGCCCATACTCCGCCCGCCTACGCGCCGCCGCCCGCATACGCGGCACCGCCCGCGCCCCCGGCCGTTCCCGCAGCGTCCGAGCCGCCGTACGCGGCCGCCGCTCCCGGCGCCTACCCGCCGCCCTACCAGGGCGCGCCCCTGCCGGCTCAGCCTCCCTATGGCGCGCCGGCGTACGGCTATGGCTACCCCCAGACGAAGACCAACGTGCTGGCGATCGTCTCGATGATCGCCAGCATCGTCGGCTTCGTCTGGATCCTTCCGTTCATCGGGTCGCTCGCGGGCGTCATCACGGGGCACATCTCGCTCAAGCAGATCGCTCAGACGGGCGAGGGCGGCCGGGGCATGGCGCTCGCGGGCGTCATCGTCGGCTGGGTCGGCCTCGGGATCATCGTGCTCACCGGCATCGGATTCCTGATCTTCTTCCTCGTCGCCGCCGCCGCGTCTTCGGGAGGCCGCCTCACCTGACGCCGGACGCGATCCAGAGCGCGCCGACCGGCGTAGGCTGGATGATCGTGAGGAACTCGTCGGAACGGCCGTCTGCGACCTCGCTGCCCGCGTCGCCGCAGGACGATTCGCACGCCCGTTCGACGCGCTATCTCATCATGATGGGTGTGCGCATCGTGTGCTTCATCCTCATGGTCGTCATCACCCCGTACGGCTGGTACACGTGGGTGCTCGGCGCCGCCGCGATCTTCCTGCCCTACATCGCGGTCGTCTCAGCGAACGTGAGCAAGGACGTCGGAAGCGCGACCGCCGAGAACCCCGAGCGCGAACTGCCCGAGCGTCCGTCGCCCGCGGCCGCGCCGTCGAGCGCACCCGTCATCCGCGTGCAGGAGACCTCGGCGATCGAGCCGGAGAAGCCCCCGCGTGAGGACGGGGACGGATGACCGGCGACGACATCGACCGCACGTGTTCGCGCGCGGGATGCCGCGCCCCGGCGCGCTGGCGGATCGATTGGCGCAATCCGAAGATCCACGGGCCCGAGCGCCGCAAGACGTGGGTGGCATGCGACGAGCACGTGGACTACCTGCGCTCGTTCCTCGCAGCGCGCGACTTCCCGCTCGATGTCGGCGAACTGGTGGCGGCACCATGACGCGCTCCACTGCTCCCGCCGCCGTGCGCTGGACGGCCTACGTCGCGATCGCCGTCGTCTTCGCGATCGCGTGCGCTTTCCTGTCGAACTGGCAGTTCACGCGCAACTCAGCCCGCGCAGAGCAGCTCGCCCTCGTCGAGAAGAACTACGACGCCCCGCCCGTCGCGCTGGGCGACGTCCTCGCGCCGGGCGCGGAGCTCGCGGCCTCGGACGAATGGCAGCCCGTCGAACTGGTCGGCGAGTACATCGCCGACGATGCGCTGCTCGTGCGCAATCGTCCGCACGGCGGCACCGCGGCTTTCGAGGTGCTCGTGCCCTTCCGGCTGACCGACGGGCGTGTCCTCGTGCTGAACCGCGGCTGGGTTCCCCCCGGCGAGCATCAGCCGACACCCGACGTCGTCCCCGCCGCGCCCGAGGGCGAGATCACGGTCCTCGCGCGCCTGAAACCCGGCGAGCCGCGTCCCAGCGCGGGGCGCACGGCCGACGAGGGACAGGTGCCGACCATCAACCTCGAGCTCATCGGCGACGCGGTGTCGCCTGAGACGAGCGCCGACCTCGAGTCGGGCGCCTACGCGATCGTCGTTTCGGAGGATCCCGCGCCGGCGTCGACCCCCATCGCCCTCGAGGCGCCGACCGACGATCCCGGTCCGCACCTGTCGTACGCGATCCAGTGGATCCTGTTCGCGATCATGGGCTTCATCTTCATCGGGTACGTCATCCGCACCGAACTGCGGTACCGCCGCGAAGAGGCAGAGGACCGTGCAGCCGGAAGGACCGGCACCCGCGCGCACACGACCTCGACGCGTCGTGATCGCGACGCGGAGGACGAGGACGCACTGCTCGACGCCCGGTGAGCCGGGAAGGGGCGAGGCCGCTCAGGCGAGCGAGATGAGGTCGGCGTACTCGCGACCCCAGATGTCCTCGACGCCGTCGGGCAGGATGAGGACCCGCTCGGGGTTGAGCGCCGTCACGGCGCCCTCGTCGTGCGAGACGAGGACGACGGCGCCCTCGTAGTGCGCGAGGGCATCGAGGATCTCCTCGCGCGATGCGGGGTCGAGGTTGTTGGTCGGCTCGTCGAGCAGCAGCATGTTGGCCGATGAGACCACGAGGGTCGCGAGCGACAGGCGCGTCTTCTCGCCGCCGGAGAGCACGCCCGCCGGCTTGAGCACGTCGTCGCCCGTGAACAGGAACGACCCGAGAACCTTGCGGGCCTCGGTCGCGTTGATGTCGGGCGCGGCCGACATCATGTTCTCGAGCACCGACCGGTTGACGTCGAGGTTCTCGTGCTCCTGGGCGTAGTAGCCGATCTTGAGCCCGTGACCGGGCTCCAGCTGCCCCGTGTCGGGCTGGTCGACACCCGCGAGGATCCTCAGCAGCGTCGTCTTGCCCGCGCCGTTGAGGCCGAGGATGACGACCTTCGAGCCGCGGTCGATCGCGAGGTCGACGTCGGTGAAGATCTCGAGCGAGCCGTACGACTTCGACAGACCCGACGCCATGAGCGGCGTCTTGCCGCACGGCGCGGGCTTGGGGAAGCGCAGCTTCGCGACGCGCTCCTCCTGACGCACCTCGTCGAGGCCTGACAGCATCTTCTCTGCGCGCGCGACCATCTGGTGCGCGGCCGCGGCCTTCGAGGCCTTCGCGCCGAATCGCGCGGCCTGCATCTGCAGCTGGGTCGCCTTCTTCTCGACGTTGACGCGCTCCTTCTTGCGGCGCTCCTCGTCGGCGACCCGCTGGCGCAGGTAGTTCTTCCAGTTCATGTTGTAGGTGTCGATGACCTGACGGTTGGCATCGAGGTAGAAGACGCGGTTGACCGTCTCGCCGACGAGTTCGACATCGTGACTGATGACGATGAGGCCGCCCCGATAGTTCTTCAGGAACTCGCGCAGCCACACGACGCTGTCGGCGTCGAGGTGGTTGGTGGGCTCGTCGAGGATCATCGAGTCGGCGTCCGAGAAGAGGATGCGGGCGAGCTCGATGCGTCGGCGCTGACCGCCTGACAGCGTGCTGAGCGGCTGGTCGAGCAGCCGGTCGGGAAGCGAGAGGTTGTGAGAGATCGTCGCGGCCTCGGCCTCGGCCGTATAGCCGCCGAGCGCCTCGAAGCGCTCCGTGAGGTGCGCGTAGCGCTTCATGGCCTTCGCGGCGACCTTCTCGTCGTCGTCGCCCATCGCGAGGGCGGCCTCCTGCATCTCGATCGCGAGAGTGCCGAGACCGCGGGCGTCGAGGATGCGCGTGCGCGCGAGCATCGACGGGTCGCCCGAACGGGGATCCTGCGGCAGGTACCCGAGCTCTCCGCTGCGCTCGACCTTGCCCTCGGCCGGGAGCAGGTCGCCCGCCAGCACCTTGGTCAGCGTCGTCTTGCCGGCGCCGTTGCGCCCCACGAGGCCGATCTTGTCGCCCGGCGAGACGCGGAACGAGACATTCGACATCAGCACGCGAGCGCCGACGCGGATCTCGAGGTCGTGTACGGCGAGCACAGCGAAACGTCCGTTCCATCAGCGGGTGGGAGGGTGGCCGACGGGCCAGCCTCCCAGTATAGGTGCGCGCGAATGGGCGTCCGCTGTGACGCCTCGACAGGCGATTCCGGGAATCATGGTGGACGGCGTCCAAGAATCGCCTCTCCTCTCCCCATAGGCTGAGGGCCATGTCAACCATCGTCGCTGCGCCGCACCGCGCCGTCCTCGCCGACCTGATCGCCCGCCCTTCGTCCCGCGCTCGTGCGTTCGCGCTGGATGCCGGGCTCGTCCTCACGGGGGTCGCGCTCGTCGCCCTGCTCGCGAAGGTGTCGTTCTTCATCGGTCCGATCCCGATCACAGGACAGACCCTGGGCGTGATCGTCGTCGGTGCAGCCCTCGGTGCGCGCCGCGGCGCCGCCGCGCTCACGACCTACCTGCTGGTGGGCCTTGCGGGACTGCCCGTCTTCGCCGGCCCCGTGGCGGGCCCCGCCTACGTGCTCATGCCCTCGTTCGGCTTCGTGCTCGGCTTCATCCCGGCCGCCTTCATCGCCGGCTGGTTCGCCGAGCGCGCATGGGATCGCCGTCCCGTCCTCGCCTTCGTCGGCTTCGTGGCCGCGAGCGTCGTGCCGTTCCTCGTCGGCGTGCCGTACATGGCCTTCATCCTGTCCGTCGTCATCGGTCAGGAGATCACGTTCGGGTCCGTCATGGCCGCGGGCGTCCTGCCCTTCATCGTCCCCGGGCTCATCAAGGCGGCCTTCGCCGCCGTCCTCGTTCCCGGCGCGTGGTTCCTCGTCCGCAAGGTCGACGCGCGCAAGGACCTGTCAGAGGTCTGACCCTTGCACGACGGAAGCCCCGGCCGACCGGCCGGGGCTTCCTGACTGTGCGCGGCTGTCAGCCCTTGGCGACGGCGGTCGCCGCTGCGAGCTGCTCGACGATCGAGGGCAGGATCCACGGGAGGGTGAGAGCCGTCGGCGAGATCGCCGCCACGTTCTCCTCGCCCACGATGGCACCCACGGCACCCTTCCCGACGGCGGGGATGAGGGTCGTGCGGGCCGAGGTCAGGAATGTGTCGAGCGCCTCCTGGCTTTCGACCTGCGTGAAGATCACCTCGGCGTCCAGCTGGTCGAGGTTCTCGCTGCTGATGGTCGTGTAGAAGGTCGACTCGCCCGTGTCCAGGGCCAGGACAGACTCCGCCGTCACGAACCCGAGGTCTTCGAGGATCTCGACGCGGGGGTCGCTCGGCAGGTAGACGTAGAAGGTGTCGACGTCGTCCGCAGCGTAGGCGATGGTCGTACCTGCGAAGTCGGGGTGCTCGGCTCCGGCATCCGCCACCTGCTGATCCAGGTCGGCGACGAGCTGCTCCGCCTCGGCCTCGAGGCCGATCGCCTTGCCGGTCTCGGTGATGACCTCGCGCCACGGCGTCGACCACAGGGCTTCTTCGGGTGCGACGACGGCGATGCCTGCGCCCGTCACCTGGTCGTACTCCTCCTGCGTGAGCCCGGAGTACGGCGCGATGAGCACGTCGGCGTCGGCGGCGAGGAGCTCCTCGACCTTGAGCTCGTACGTCGCGTTGTCGAGGATGACCGGCTCCTCTCCACCGAGGTCGGCGATCGCCTCTTCGACCCACGGCGTGATGCGGTTGTCTCCCCCGCCGTAGTCCATCGAGGCGATCGCGACGGGCACGACGCCGAGCGCGAGCACGGCGTCGGTCGCACCCCAGCCCCATGTCGCGATGCGTTCGGGCTTGGTCTCGATGGTCGTTTCGCCGTAGATGTGGCTGAAGGTCACGGGGAAACCCGCACTCGAACCTGCGTCGCCGCCGGAGGACTCGTCGGACGTGCCGGTCGAGCCGGCGCACCCGGCGAGCACGAGGGCTCCGGCGACGGTGAGCGCTGCGAGGGATGCGAAGCGCGATGGGGAGAGGGACATGGGGATGTTTCCTTTCATCGGGTCACGACTCGTCCGCGGGGGCGTGGGCGCCCCCGGGGACGGGGATGACGAGGGGCGTGGAGGTGAGGGGGTCGGGGATGACGAGCGCGTCCAGGTCGAACGCCTGCGCGACGACGTCGCTCGTCAGCACGTCCGAGGGTGCGCCGTGCGCCACGACTCGGCCCTCGGACATCACGATGAGGTCGTCGGCGTAGCGGGCCGCGAGATTGAGCTCATGCAGCACGACGACGATCGTCGTGCCGTCGGAGCGGTTGAGCTCGCGCAAGAGATCGAGCACCTCGATCTGATGGCTCAGGTCGAGGAACGTCGTGGGCTCGTCGAGGAGCAGGATGCGGGGCTCCTGCGCGAGCGCCATCGCTATCCACACGCGCTGGCGCTGACCGCCCGACAGATCGCCGACAGGGCGCTCCGCGAGTGCGGCCACCCCGGTCTTGGCCATCGCGTCGTCCACGCGGGCCGTGTCGGCGGCGCTCCACCGCTGGAAGACCCCGCGGTGCGGGTGCCGACCGCGCGAGACGAGTTCGGCGACCGTGAGTCCGTCGGGGGCGGTGGGATGCTGCGGCAGAAGTCCCACGCTGCGGGCGAAGCGGCGGCGGGGCAACGTCGCGACATCCACGCCGTCGAGTTCGATGCGGCCGTCCAGCGGCGCGCTGACGCGGGCGAGGACGCTCAGGAGCGTCGACTTGCCGCACGCGTTGGCACCGATGATCATCGTGATGCGCCCGGGGGCGAACTCGAGGTCGAGGCCTTCGATGACGCGCCGGCCGGGGTATCCGGCGGCGAGACCACGCGCGGCGAGACGAGGCGGGGCGGTGGCGGTGGTCACAGCTGGCGTCCTTTCGACGTCGCGAGCAGCCAGAGGAGGAAGACGGCGCCGAGCGCGCCTGTGACGACCCCGACGGGCACGGATATGCCGGGCAGCGCGAACTGGGCGACGAGATCGGCCGCTGCCAGCAGAGCCGCGCCGATGACGGCGCTCGTGCCGATCCCGACGGCGCCGTGTCCGAGGAGCGGGCGGGCGATGGCGGGCGCGCAGAGCGCGATGAACGAGATCGGACCCACGAAGGCGCACGTCACCGAGGTCAGCAGCACAGCCGTCACGACCGTGACGATGCGCACCGTCTCGGGTCTGACGCCGAGCGACGACGCGGTGGAGGCGCCCATCTGCGTGAGTGGCAGCCAGCGCGCGCTTGCGAAGACCGCGGGGGCGGCGAGGACGAGCACGACGAGCACCGTGACGACGTTCCACCACGGAGTGGAGGCAAGGCTCCCTGTGAGCCAGATGAGCGCCGTCTGCGCGAGCTCCACCTGGGAGCGCACCATGAGGAAGCTCGTGATCGAGGTGCACAGGAACGCGATGCCGACGCCTGCGAGGATCAGGCGGTAGCCGCCGTCGACCCTGCGACGCCCGGCGAGCAGCAGGAACGCGGCGACCGCGATGCCGCCGACGAAGGCCGCTACGGCCAGCAGCGGACCGGTGACTCCCGCGACGAGAATCGTGAACACCGCGGCGACGCCGGCTCCCCCGCTGATGCCGAGCAGATCCGGGCTCGCGAGCGGATTGCGCAGGAGCGACTGCAGGAGAGCGCCCGCGATGCCGAGCGCAGCGCCGACGACGACCGCCATCGCCAGGCGGGGCATCCGCACCTGGAAGACGACATAGGACTGTGCGCGGTCCCCCGCGCCCCAGAGCGTGCGCCACAGGTCGACCGGGGCGATCGCGTACTGGCCCGCGGAGAGCGAGACGACCGCGACGACCGAGACGACGAGGATCGCCGCGAGCACGACGATGAGCCGACGCCGCCGGACGCGGGCGCGGATCGCGACGACCGACGGATTCACAGCGCCACCGGCTTTCGCCGCAGGACGAGCGAAACGAGCACGGGCGCGCCGACGAACGCGACGACGAGGCCGGCCTGCACTTCGCCGGGCAGCGCGATCACGCGGCCCAGCACGTCGGCTGCGAGCAGCACGGTCGCCCCGGCGGGAACCGCGATGGCAAGCAGCCACCGATAGTCGCTTCCGACGAGTGCACGCAGCGCGTGGGGCACGACGAGCCCGAGGAAGACGATGGGGCCCGCGATCGAGGTCGCTCCGCCGCAGAGCAGGACGGCGGCGAGGATGCCGAGGCCGCGCGTGCGAGCCACGTTGTGGCCGAGCCCCGTCGCGGTGTCCTCACCGAGCGCGATGAGGTCGAGGCCACGGGCCGAGGTCAGGGCGATGACGGCGCCGGCCACGATCGGGACCGCGACGATCGCAACGGTGTCGAGACCGCGCATCGTGAGGCCGCCGACCTGCCAGTACCGGAAGACGTCGAACGCGGTGATCGACGTCGTGAGGATGAGGGTCGTGACGGCGGTGAGGCCCGCCGTCACGGCAGCGCCCGTCAGCGCGAGCTTTGCAGGGCTCGAGCCGTCGGGTCCGCGCGTGCCGATGAAGGCGACGAGGAGCGACGCGATGGCCGCGCCGGCGAACGCGAACCACACGAATCCCGAAGGTGCCGTGATCCCCCAGACCGTGATCGCCGCGAGCACGGCGACCGAGGCGCCCGCGTTGATGCCGAGCAGGCCGGGGTCGGCGAGCGGATTGCGCGTGAGTCCTTGCATGAGGGTGCCCGCGAGGGCGAGAGCGGCGCCGGCGAGCACGCCGATAAGGGTGCGCGGGACGCGCTGCGTCAGCACGACGCTGTGGTCGGCGAGCGACAGATCAGGACGCAGCAGCGCGTCGACCACGACCGCCGGCGAGATCGGGCGGGCGCCCACCATGAGACTCACGACCACCATCGCGAGCAGGAGGAGGACCGACAGCACCAGCACGAGACGCCCGCGTCGATCGCGAGCCGTCGTCATTCCTGTCGCTCGGCCTGGCCGAGGCGCCAGTAGCCCATGAACGCCACGCGCTTGCGGTCCACACCGCACCCCTGCACGAGGTGCCGTCGCAGAGACTTGACCATGGCGGCTTCCCCGGCCATCCACGCGTAGAACTCGCCCTCGACGCCGTCGGGGCTGTCCCAGAGCAGTTCGCGATCGACGTCGATGTCCGCGAGCTCCTGGCGCCGCGGCGCCGCAGCGAGGGCGAGGACCTCAGCCGAGGCATCCGACCATGCGGCGACCGCTTCGCCGAGCGCCGCGCCGTGCTCGCGATCGCCACGTGGGAGCCACGTCACACGGAAGCCGTCCGGCAGGTCGAGTTCGAGCATGTCGTCCACGGTCGGAACCTCGATGAACGCGTCGACGTCGCACGACGCGTCGAGCGACTCGAGGATGCCGCTGATCGCGGGAGCCGCCGTCTCGTCGCCCGCCAGCAGCAGGCGTCGCGCCGTTCCCGGGTGCCAATCGATGCCCGACCGCGAGTCAGGACTGCGCTCGTCGGGGCCGACGATCACGAGCTCCTGGCCAGGCTGCACGGCGTCCGCCCACGCGCCTGCGGGACCTGCGTCGTGGTGCACGACGAAGTCGATCGTGAGCAGACGGGCGACGGGGTCGATGCGCCGCACGGTGTACGTGCGGAGCGGATTGCGGGACTCCTGCGGAAGCTCACGCCAGCGGGTGTACCAGCTGCCGTCGTCGATGGTTTCGGGATCCTCGCGGCTCATGCCGCCCAGCGAACCGTCCGCGAGCGGCAGGAGAAGCTTGATGCGCTGGTCGAGTCCGGCCGTCCCGAAGTGCTCCATGTCGGGAGCCGTGAACACGACGCGGGCGAAGTGCGGCGACAGCCGCTCCACCGCTGCCACCGTGGCGAGGTACGGCCGGTAGGCAGGACGCGTGGGCGCTTCCGTCGAAGAGGTCACACAGTAAGGCTAGCCTTACCTTCTAAGAGGGCCAAATCAGCGGGGCACTCCCTGACACACCTAACGGGCGGCCTCATGCGCGTGACCCATCCGCAGCCCCGGCACGAGCGCGAGGAGCGCGATCAGTCCCGCGATCCCGAAGACGACGACGAACCCGGCATCGCTCGCGACGAGCGCCGTGAACGCGAGCCCCATGACGGCGATCGTGGATGCCGCGCCCACGGAATCCGAGATCGACAGCGCCGAGGAGTTGAATCCCTGGTTCTGCGGCGTCGAGTAGGCGAGCGTGAGCACGGTGAGCCGCGGATACATGAGACCCATGCCACCGCCTGCGAAGGCCCAGCCGGCGATCAGCACCCACGGCGGCAGGTGCCAGAGCGCGGTCGCCGCGGCGATGGCGGTCGCCGCGAAGAGCTGAGCCGTGCCGATCACCGTGATGCGGGCGTTGCCGAGCCGGTCGCCGAACCTGCCCTGCAGATCCGCGCCGACGGCCCACGTGATCGCGGCGGCAGTGAGGCCCAGTCCTGCCCACGTGGGCGAGAAGCCGTAACCGTCGATCAGGAGGTACGGGACATAGATCTCGGCGCCGAAGAGGGAGCCCGCGATGAGTCCTCGCATGAGGACCACGCTGGGCAGCCCGCGGCCCGACAGCAGAGTGCGGGCGGGCAGCAGGGGACGGATCGCCAGGACGATGATGACGACGGATGCCGCCACGCCCGTCCACGCCCACTCCCCCAGCTCGCCCGAGAGGCTGAGGCCCAGCGCGCCGATCGCGACCGCGACGGCGCACGCCATGCGCGGCAGGATGCGAGCCGTGGACGGCTCGTCGCTGCCGAGCGGTGTCGTCCACAATCGTGCGGCGACGAGCGCGTAGGCGATGAGTGTCAGCAGCGCGACACCCAGGAAGACCCAGCGCCAGTGCAGGTACTCCGTCACGGCGCCTGCGAGGAAGGGACCGATGAGCGAGGGAATGACCCATGCCGCCGAGAACGCCGCGAACACGCGTCCGTGCAGCGAGGGCGGATAGATCCGCGCGACGACGACGTACAGCGCGACGGTCATTCCGCCCGTGCCGAGGCCCTGGACGAGTCGTCCCGCCACGAGGATGCCCATCGTCGGCGCGAGCCCCGCGAGCACGAGACCCGCGAGGAAGAAGACCACGGCGCTCGTGAGCGGCCACACCGGGCCGGAGCGGTCGCTCCACGCCCCCACAGCCACCATGCCGATCACACTGGTCGCGAGCGTGCCCGCGAATGCGACGGCGTACAGCGAGGCGCCGTCGAGGTCGTCGGCGACGATCGGCATGACGGTCGTGACCGCGAGGGCCTGCATCGCCGCGAGGAACACGAGCGCGATCGCGCCGATCGTGACCCACACGTACTGCGGCGACCACACGCTCCCCGTGCCGCGAGTCGCGACCGGCACCGGACCTGTCGGAACGGGCTCGTGCGGAGAGGTCACGGGCGTGCGAGAGCGCCCGTGCGCTCGATGGCTTCGCGCAGGACGTCGGGCGAGCATCCGAAGTTGATGCGGACGTGGCCGTCGCCCTCGCCGCCGAAGTGCGGACCGAAGTGGAAGGCGACCTTCGCATCGCGGAGGATCCGGGCGGCAGGGTTGTCTCCCCAACCGAAGGCCGAGAGGTCGACCCACGCGAGATAGCCGGCATCCGGGATGCGGTACCCCGCCCCCGGAAGGTGCTCGGTGAGCAGGTCAGCCAGCAGGCGCCGGTTCTCGTCGAGGCGCGCGAGCAGCGCGTCGAGCCACGCGTCGCTCTCCTCCTGGAAGGCAGCGACACCCGCGAGTGCGCCGAACAGGCCCGTACGCCACTCGATCTCGTCGGGCAGCGCGTCGACGACCTTCGTGGTCTCGTCGCTCGCCGTGACCATGAGCGCGCACTTCAGACCCGCGAGGTTGAACGCCTTGCTCGCACTCGTGACGGTGTAGCCCAACTCTGCTGCGAGCGGAGATGCCGCCAGGAACGGCGTGAACACGGCATCCGGCTGCGTCAGAGGGGCGTGGATCTCGTCGCTCACCACGACCGCGCCGTGCGCGGCGGCGATCTCGGCGAGACGCGCAAGACTCGCGGCCGAGTGCGCCGTGCCGGTCGGATTGTGCGGGTTGCACAGCAGGACGGCGCGCGCGCCGCCCGCGAGCGCGGCCTCGATGCCCTCCAGGTCGAGCTCCCACGCGGTTCCGGTGTCGCGCAGCGGGACGCGCTCGACGACGGCGCCCGCTTCGGGGATGCAGTCGTAGAACGGCGGGTACACGGGCGGTGTCACGACGACCCGGTCGCCCGGGACGGTGACAGCGCGCAGGATCTCGACGACCCCCATCATGACGTCGCACGTCGTGCGAATGCGTCGCGGATCGATGTGCTGACCGAAGCGCCGCTTCGCGAACCCGGCGTAGGCGTCCTTGATGCCGGGGTCCGGAGGTGTGTAGCCGGTGTCGCCGAGCTCCACCGCGTGCGCAAGGCGCCGCGTGATGGCGGGCGCGAGTGCGAAGTCGGTCTCGGCCACGAAAAGCGGCAGCACGTCCTCGGGATAGCGCTTCCACTTGGTGCTCGAGCGCTGTCGCAGCGTGTGGACGGGAAGGGCTTCGAGTGGGGTGACGCTCACCCTTGAACTCTAGCCGCGTCGCCGAAGTGCCTCCGCGTCGGGTGACGCCGGGTTGCGAAGGGACTCAGATGGCGAAGCCGAGGGCACGCATCATGTCGCGTCCGTCGTCGGTGATCCGCTCCGGGCCCCACGGCGGCATCCACACCCAGTTGATGCGGAAGCGCTCCACGACCTCGTCGAGGGCCTGTGCGGTCTGCTCTTCCAGCACGTCGGTCAGCGGGCATCCCGCCGACGTCAGCGTCATGTGGATGACCAGCGCGTCGTTCTCGTCGTCCCACGCGAGATCGTAGATGAGACCGAGGTCCACGACGTTGATCCCCAGTTCGGGGTCCATGACGTCCTTGAGGGCCTCAGTGACCTCGTCGTACTTCTCGGGTGCGAGCGTTGCGGTCATATAACGATCTTACGCGTCCGCGTCGACGACGGGCTCGATGAACCTGTCGTAGCCCTCGTCCTCGAGGCGCTCGGCGAGCTCGGGGCCGCCCTCCTCGACGATGCGGCCCGCGACCATGACGTGCACGAAGTCGGGGTGGATGTAGCGGAGGATGCGCGTGTAGTGCGTGATGAGCAGCACTCCGAGATCGGTCTCGCCCTTGGCGCGGTTGACGCCCTCGGAGACGATCTTGAGCGCGTCGACGTCGAGGCCCGAGTCGGTCTCGTCGAGCACGGCGATCCGCGGCTTGAGCAGTTCGAGCTGGAGGATCTCGTGGCGCTTCTTCTCGCCGCCCGAGAAGCCCTCGTTGACGTTGCGCTGCGCGAACTTGGGGTCCATGCGCAGACTCTTCATCGACTGCTTGACGTCCTTCGTCCACGTGCGGATCGAGGGCGCCTCGCCGTCGATCGCGGTCTTCGCGGTGCGGAGGAAGTTGGTGACGGTGACGCCCGGGATCTCGACGGGGTACTGCATCGCGAGGAAGAGTCCCGCCCGGGCGCGCTCGTCGACCGTCATCGCGAGGACGTCCTCGCCGTCGAGCGTGATCGAGCCGCTCACCACGGTGTACTTCGGGTGACCCGCGATCGTGTACGCGAGCGTCGACTTGCCCGAGCCGTTGGGCCCCATGATCGCGTGGGTCTCGCCCGTGCGGATCGTGAGGGACACGCCGTTGAGGATGGGGGTGGTGCCGGCATCCGTCTCGACCGTCACGTAGAGGTCGCGGATCTCGAGGACAGTCATCAGATTTCCTTAAGGATGGTGGGGTCGATGAGCACGTCGTCGCCGTCGATCACGACGGCATAGACGGGAACGGGCTCGTACGCGGGGAGGTTGAGGGGGCGGCCGGTGCGCAGCGAGAACGCCGAGCCGTGAGCCCAGCATTCGAGGGCCTCGCCGTCGACGAAGCCCTCTGCAAGCGAGATGTCGCCGTGCGTGCAGGTGTCGCCGATCGCGTGCACCTCGCCGTTGGCGTCGAGCACGACGGCCATCGCCACGCCGTCCACTTCGACGCGGATCGCGGTGTCCTGCTCGAGCTCGCTCAGCGCGGCCACGCGTTGCGCGGTCACAGGGCGGCCCCCTGCGCGAGCTCTTCCTCGATCGCCGCGAAGAGTTCGGCCTCGAGGTCGGGGATGCCGATCTTCTGGACGATCTCGGCGAGGAAGCCGAGCACGACCAGACGCCGTGCCTCTTCCTCGGTGATGCCCCTGGCCTGCAGGTAGAAGAGCTGCTCGTCGTCGAAACGTCCTGTCGCGCTCGCATGGCCGGCACCGAGGATGTCGCCCGTCTCGATCTCGAGGTTCGGGATGGACTCGGCGCGCGCGCCGTCGGTGAGCACGAGGTTGCGGTTCGCCTCGTACGAGTCGGTGCCCGTGGCGTCCGCCCCGATGAGCACATCGCCGATCCAGACGCTCCGTGCGCCGGAGCCCTGCAGGGCGCCCTTGTAGAGCACTTCGCCCTTGGTGTGGGGACCCTTGTGGTGCAGGAAGACCTGGCTCTCGAGGTGCTGACCCGAGTCGGAATACGACAGGCCGAACAGCTGGGCCGAGGATCCCGTGCCCGCGAGCTCGACGGAGGGATTGAGACGCACGACGCCGCCGCCGAAGCTCACGACGATGTGGCGCAGCCGCGCATCCTTGTCGACGCGTGCCTGGTGGGCAGAGACGTGGACCGCCTCGTCGTCCCACTGCTGAAGGGACACGAGGTCCAGCCGAGCACCGTCGCGGACGATGATCTCGAGGTTCTGCGCGTGGTCGGCCACACCCCGGTGGCGAAGCACGACGGTCGCGCGGGAGTTCGGGAGCGCCTCGACGATGACGTGGGCGTGCGCGAGGCCGCCCGTGCCGACGAGGTCGATCATGATCGGCTCGTCGATCTCGGCGTCGGCGGGGATGCGCACGAGGGGCGACACGGCCTCCTGTACCCACGCGATCGCGCTGGGAAGATCCTCGGGGCGGAAGACCTCGCCACGCGGAGCCTCGCCGATGCGTCGCTCGAGCACTTCGACGGCGTCGGGGGCGCTGACGGCGACCTGCACGACCCCGTGGGGTCCCGCCTCGTTCGCGAGGAGCGGGGCGAGGCGCGGGAGCGGGGTGTGCTTCCAGTTGACCTCGAAGCCGACGGGCGCGCCGAAGTCCGCGGGGTCGAACGACCACGGCCGCTCGGAGCGGGTCTGGACGGGCACGAAGGCGCCCGCACCATCGGTGTGACCCTGCGCGCCGGGGATGGTGACTGCCGTTTCCACGACGGGGGGCTGAACGACGGAGCTCATCTAGCCGACACTGCCTTCCATGCCCATCTCGATGAGCTTGTTGAGTTCCATCGCGTATTCCATCGGCAGCTCGCGCGCGATCGGCTCGATGAAGCCGCGCACGATCATCGCCATCGCCTCGTCCTCGGGCATGCCGCGGGACTGGAGGTAGAAGAGCTGCTCTTCGCTGACCTTGGAGACCGTCGCCTCGTGGCCGAGCTGCACGTCGTCGACGCGGATGTCGATCGCCGGGTAGGTGTCGGAGCGCGAGATCGAGTCGACGAGGAGCGCATCGCAGCGGACGGTGTTCGCCGAGTGGTGGGCATTGGCATCCACCCGCACCTCGCCGCGGTAGCCGGCACGTCCGCCGCCGCGCGCGATCGACTTCGAGACGATCGAGGACTGCGTGTACGGCGCCATGTGGATCATCTTGGCGCCCGCGTCCTGGTGCTGACCCGGGCCCGCGAAGGCGACCGACAGGGTCTCGCCCTTGGCGTGCTCGCCCACGAGGAAGATCGACGGGTACTTCATCGTGACCTTCGACCCGATGTTGCCGTCGATCCATTCCATCGTCGCGCCCTCGTGCGCGATCGCGCGCTTGGTGACGAGGTTGTAGACGTTGTTCGACCAGTTCTGGATCGTCGTGTAGCGCACACGGGCGTTCTTCTTGACGATGATCTCGACGACCGCGGAGTGCAGCGAATCGCTCTTGTAGATGGGCGCCGTGCAGCCCTCGATGTAGTGCACGTAGGAGCCCTCGTCGGCGATGATGAGCGTCCGCTCGAACTGGCCCATGTTCTCGGTGTTGATGCGGAAGTAGGCCTGCAGCGGGATCTCGACGTGCACACCGGGCGGCACGTAGACGAACGACCCGCCCGACCAGACGGCCGTGTTGAGGGCGGCGAACTTGTTGTCGCCGGCCGGGATGACGGTGCCGAAGTACTCCTCGAAGAACTCCGGGTGCTCCTTGAGCGCCGTGTCGGTGTCCATGAAGATGACGCCCTGAGCCTCGAGCTGCTCGTTGATCTGGTGGTAGACCACTTCGGACTCGTACTGGGCCGCGACGCCCGCGACGAGGCGCTGACGCTCTGCCTCGGGGATGCCGAGCTTCTCGTACGTGTTGCGGATCTCCTCGGGGAGCTCCTCCCACGACCCGGCCTGCTTCTCGGTCGAGCGGACGAAGTACTTGATGTTGTCGAAGTCGATCTCCGACAGGTCGGCGCCCCACGTGGGCATGGGCTTGCGGCCGAAGAGCTGATAGCCCTTGAGCCGGTTCTTGAGCATCCACTCGGGCTCGTCCTTGAGGCTCGAGATTCCGCGCACGACGCTCTCGTCGATTCCGCGCTTGGCTACGGCGCCCGCGGGGTCCGCGTCGTGCCAGCCGAACTCGTATACGCCGAGCCCGTCGAGCTCGGGCCGATCGATCAGCACATCCGACATCGTCATACTCTCCTCTGGGCCGCAACGGTGTCATCCGCCCCGGCATTCCTGCTCCCCCGGTGGAGTTACCGGTGGGGTGATGCCGCTGGTGGGCCCTCTCAAGTGGCGCCGTTCATCGCGCCTAAACTGTCAGTGGAAAGCTGCGCAACCCGCGCACGCATTCCGACCCCTCGATTCTACAGGCTCCGCCCGCGCAGCGGGCGCCTGCCGCCCCGCCTTGCGCCCCGACACGAACTCCAGGAGGCCGCGCGCCATGACGCCCGAGCCCACGACGACCGAACCCCCCGTGACGACGCGGACCCTGTGGAGCAGACTGCCCGATCGCGTGGGCCGGGGCGCCCGCGTCCTGGCATGGCTCGTACTCATCAGCAATGTCCTGATCGTGGCGACCGGCGGGCTCGTCCGCCTGACGGGCTCGGGGATGGGATGCGACACCTGGCCCTACTGCACGGGGGACTCGCTCGTCCCGACGCAGGAGCTCGGGATCCACGGAATGATCGAGTTCGGCAACCGCACTCTCACCGGCCTGCTCATCGTCATCGCGCTCCTGGCCTTCCTCGCGGTGGTGCGCGTGCCCCGGCGCGACCTGCGGGCGCTCACGCTGGCGAACGGCTTCGGCATCATCCTCCAGGCCGTCGTCGGCGGCGTCGTGGTGTGGCTGCACCTGCCCCCCGTGCTCGTCGGCATCCACTTCGTGATCTCGGCGGCTCTCGTCGCCAACGGCGCGGCGCTGGTCCACCGCACGTCGACGGTCGACGGGCCCCGACGCCGCGCCGTCGGTGCGGGATTCGCGGCGCTGGCCTGGGCGACCGCCGGCGCCGTCGTCGTCACCGTGCTCGTCGGCATCCTGCTGACGGGCGCCGGGCCGCACGCAGGCGACGACGAGGCCGCGCGCAACGGCCTGGACCCCGTCCTGTGGCAGCACATCCACTCGTGGCCCGCCTATGTGACGTTCGCACTCACGGTGCTCCTGCTGATCGCCTCATGGCGCACACCGGCCGTCCTGCGGCTGCGCCTGTGGGTCGGGCTCCTGCTCGTCGTCGAGCTCGTGCAGATCGCGGTCGGTCTCTGGCAGGCGCGCACCGGTCTGCCGATCCTCCTCGTCAACATCCACATGGTGCTCGCCGTCGCGCTCGTCGCGGCGATGACCGCCGTCATCGTCCACCTCACCGTTCCGGTGTCGGAGGACACAGCCGAGCCGCGCATCGCGGTTCGTAGCTGATTCATAGCAGACGCATACGTCCGGCCGGGGTCGACCCGCAAGGCTGGCGGATGCCGCGGCCCTCCGCGCCGCACGATCCCAGGGAGACCCTCACATGACCACCCGTCCCAGCCTCATCCGCAGCATCCCGTTCTGGGCACTCGTCGTGGCGTCGGTCGCGAGCCTCGCAATCGGCGCGGTCATCTTCTCCGACAAGATCGGGATCCTGACCACGACGCTCACGGACGGCAGCGCAACAGGGCTCGACGTGTACGTCAGCCAGACCGTCGCGGTCTTCGGCGCCGTGCTCGCAGGCGTCGGCGTCCTGGGCCTGCTCATCGCCCTCGCCGTCGCAGCCGTCGCGTCGCTTCGCCCGGCAGCCCCCGCCGCGGTCGTCGAGTACATCGACACGCCCGCAGAGGTTGATGTCGAGGACGCCGTCGAGGACGCGCCGGCGTCGGCCGAGCCTGTCACCGTCGAGGACGCCTCCGCCCGCTGACCCCCGCACACACGCGGCACCGCGCCCCCGCCTGACATCGATCGGGCGGGGGCGCCTCGCCGGGCCCTGGCGCAAGGCCTGATACTGACAGCGTGGATGCCGTCACCTCGATCACCTGGATCGTGCTGTTCGTCCTGACCACCGTGATCGTCACGGGGGTCGTCGGCCGCATCGGCTGGTCGGCTCCCGTGGCCCTCGTCATCGTCGGCGGGGCCGTCTCGTTCATCCCCGGCGTGCCGCAGGTCACGGTCGAGCCCGACCTCATCCTCTACGCATCCTGCCGCCACTCCTGTTCACGGCCGCCATCCGCACCTCGGTCGTCGACGTGCGTGCGCGGCGGGACAGCATCCTGCTCCTCTCGGTGGGGCTGGTCGCCTTCACGGTCGTCACGGTCGGCTTCGCGACGTGGATGCTCGTCCCCGCCGTCACCCTCGCGGCGGCGTTCGCCTTCGCCGCCGTCGTCGCACCGACCGACGCGATCGCCGTGACGGCGATCGCGGGGCGGCTGGGTCTGCCAGATCCGACGGCTAGAAGGGCAGCAGCGGGTCGACCGCGATCGCGACGAACAGAAGCGTCAGGTACGTGATCGAGGCGTGGAACACGCGCATCGGCCGAGGCTCGGTGCCGCGCACCGCGCGATTGTAGAGGCGGTGCGACTCGTAGATGAACCAGCCGCCGAAGACGACCGCCGACGCCGTGTACACGAGGCCCATCCCTGCCACGGGGATGAGGAGCATCGAGCACGCGACGGTCGCCCACGCGTACAGGATGACCTGCAGGCCGACCTGGGAGCCGTTGCGGGTCGCCCCGAGCATCGGCACCTGGACCTCTTCGTACTGGTCCTTGTACTTCATCGACAGCGGCCAGTAGTGCGGCGGCGTCCACAGGAAGACGAGTGCGAAGAGGATGACGGGGGGCCACGCGAGGGACCCGGTCACTGCCGTCCATCCGATGAGGACGGGGAAGCATCCCGCGATCCCGCCCCACACGATGTTCTGCTCCGTGCGGCGCTTGAGGATCATCGTGTAGATGACGACGTAGAAGAAGATGGCCACGGCCGAGAACGTCGCGGCGAGCCAGTTCGTCGTGAGCAGGAGCCAGACGGTCGAGCCGACCGCGAGCGACCAGGCGAAGACGAGCGCGCCGCGGGGAGAGACCTCGCCCGTGACCAGGGGCCGGTTCACGGTGCGCTGCATGTGCGCATCCATGTCGCGGTCGAGGTACATGTTGAAGGCGGCTGCCGAACCAGCCGAAGCGGACCCGCCGATGACCGTCGCCAGGACGAGCCAGAGATTCGGGAAACCGCCCTGCGCGAGGATCATGACCGGCACCGTCGTCACGAGGAGCAGTTCGAGGACGCGGGGCTTCGTGAGCGCGATGTAGGCGCGGACGGTACGGCCGAGCGACGGACGCCGAGTCGGTGTCGTCGCTGCGACCGCCGACGCTGTCGAGATGTCCATCGCCCCCGCAATCGCCTACTGAAGAACGTTCCGAGTCTAGAGCATGAGACCCGTGCGCCCGATTTCCCGACGGCGATGGCACACCGACCGACGCACCTCGTCACAGTCTCGTGGACATCGCCGGCGCGGCACGTGCCTTCGCTATGCTGAAACCACACGCGCGCCCCTGCGCCGGCTGCTCTTCCCGTGGTGACGCGGTCCGCGGACCGGCTCACGGTGGCGTCGCTCCTCTCTCTCTGGAAGGCGGCCGGGTGTCGGATCTGCGTTGGGATGAAATCGATCGGCGCGCGGTGGACACCGCACGCGTGCTCGCGGCAGACGCTGTCGAGAAGGTGGGCAACGGCCACCCCGGCACGGCGATGAGCCTCGCGCCGGCCGCGTACCTGCTGTATCAGCGCGTCATGCGCCACGACCCCGCCGACACGCACTGGGCGGGCCGCGACCGGTTCATCCTCTCAGCGGGCCACTCCTCCCTCACCCAGTACGTGCAGCTGTACCTCGGCGGCTTCGGTCTCGAGCTCGGCGACCTCGAGGCCCTTCGCACGTGGGACTCGCTCACGCCGGGCCACCCCGAGTACGGGCACACGAAAGGCGTCGAGATCACCACCGGTCCGCTCGGTCAGGGACTGGCCTCGTCGGTGGGCTTCGCGTACGCGGCGCGCTACGAGCGCGGCCTCTTCGATCCCGAGGCGCCGGTCGGCGAGAGCCCCTTCGACCACTACATCTACGTGATCGCGGGCGACGGCGACCTGCAGGAGGGCGTCACGAGCGAGGCATCCTCGCTCGCGGGCCACCAGGGTCTCGGAAACCTGATCGCGATCTACGACTCCAACCAGATCTCGATCGAGGACGACACCAACGTCGCCTTCACCGAGGACGTCGCCAAGCGCTACGACGCATACGGCTGGCACGTGCAGACGGTCGACTGGAAGAAGACCGGGCAGTACGTCGAGGATGTCGCCGAGCTCTACGCGGCCATCGAGGCCGCGAAGGGCGAGACGTCGAAGCCGTCGCTCATCATCCTGCGCACGATCATCGGCTGGCCCTCGCCCGGCAAGCAGAACTCGGGCAAGATCCACGGATCGGCACTCGGCGCCGACGAGCTCGCCGCGACCAAGAAGGTCCTCGGGTTCGACCCCGAGAAGTCCTTCGTCGTGGAGGACGACGTCATCGCGCACACGCGCGAGCTGGGCCGGCGCGCCGCGGAGGTGCGTGCCGAGTGGCAGAAGGCATGGGATGCCTGGGCCGAGGCCAACCCGGAGCGCAAGGCGCTGTGGGACCGCCTCGCGGCGCGCGAGCTGCCGGCAGACATCGCCACGGCCCTCCCCTCGTTCGAGGGGGGCAAGGACGTCTCGACGCGCGCCGCGAGCGGCGTCGTGATCAACGCCCTCGCCGCCGAGCTCCCCGAGCTGTGGGGAGGTTCGGCCGACCTGGCCGAGTCGAACCTCACGACGATCAAGGACTCGAAGTCCTTCATCCCCCAGGAGTGGTCGACGCACGAGTGGTCGGGCGACCCGTACGGCCGGGTGCTGCACTTCGGCATCCGCGAGCACGCGATGGGCGCGATCGTCAACGGCATCGTCCTACACGGTCCGACGCGCGCGTTCGGCGGCACGTTCCTGATCTTCAGCGACTACATGCGACCGCCGGTCCGCCTCGCGGCCCTCATGAACGTACCGAGCCTCTTCGTCTGGACCCACGACTCCGTCGCGCTGGGCGAGGACGGGCCCACCCACCAGCCCGTCGAGCAGCTCGCGACGCTGCGCGCGATCCCGAACTTCACCGTCGTGCGCCCCGCCGACGCCAACGAGACGTCGGTCGTGTGGCTCGAGCTGCTGCGCCGCCACGCGGGCCCCGCGGGTCTCGCGCTGACGCGCCAGAACATCCCGGTGTTCGTGCGCGGCGAGGGAGAGGCCTCGGGCGATGTCTTCGCCTCGGCCGAACTCGCGGTCAAGGGCGCGTACATCCTGGCCGAGGCCCCGGGCGGCACGCCCGACGTCCTGCTCATCGCCACCGGCTCCGAAGTGCAGCTCGCCGTCGCGGCGCGCGAGACGCTCGCTGCCGAGGGCATCAACGCCCGCGTCGTGTCGGCTCCGTCGCTCGAGTGGTTCGCAGAGCAGGACGAGGCGTATCGCGAGTCGGTGCTGCCCAAGGCCGTCCGGGCGCGCGTGTCGGTCGAGGCCGGCATCGCGATGCCGTGGCGCAGCATCGTGGGCGACGCGGGCCGCTCCGTGTCGATCGAGCACTTCGGCGCCTCGGCCGACTACAAGACCCTGTTCGAGAAGTTCGGCATCACCGCCGCCGCGGTCGTTGACGCGGCACGCGAGACTCTGAAGGAGACCTCAGCATGACCACCCCCACCGAGCAGCTCTCGGCCGCCGGCGTCAGCATCTGGCTCGACGACCTGTCGCGCGCGCGGATCACGTCCGGCAACCTCGCCGAGCTCATCCGCACGCGAAACGTCACGGGAGTGACGACCAACCCGACGATCTTCCAGGGCGCGATCGGCGGCGGCGGAGACTCCTACGCCGCGCAGATCTCGGAGCTCGCCGCGGCCGGAGCGTCCGTCGACGAGGCGATCTTCGCCGCGACGACCGACGATGTCCGCGACGCGGCCGACATCTTCACGCCCGTGTTCGAGGCGACCGACGGCGTCGACGGCCGCGTGTCGATCGAGGTCTCGCCGGATCTCGCGCACGACACGACGGGGACCGTCGCGCAGGCCAAGGAGCTCGCCGCCCGCGTCGACCGCGCCAATGTCCTGATCAAGATCCCCGCCACCAAAGCCGGCCTGCCCGCCATCACGCAGGTCATCGGGGAGGGCATCTCGGTCAACGTCACGCTCATCTTCAGCCTCGAGCGGTACGCGGAGGTC
>CAVOFY010000006.1:0-82313 GCA_963695125.1 uncultured Actinomycetota bacterium | reverse complement strand
GCGTTCAGTCATGGATCTGCGCCTCGACGGCAACGTCGTCCTCGTCGTCGGCGGTCACGGCCTCATCGGCAGCGCTGTCGTCGAGAGACTCCGCTCGGAGGGTGCGATCGCCATCGCCGCATCTCGGCAGGCCCCGGACGGACTCGTCATGGACGCCACCGTCGACGACTCGATCGCATCGGGCATCCGCGAGATCCTCGACGCGCACGGCCGACTCGACGGCGTCGTTGTGGCAGCGGCGCCGAGCGCCCGAACGCTCGATCCCGCGCGCAACTCCGATCCGCAGCAGGTGCTCGAGGCCTTTGAAGCGAAAGCGCTCACGTTCCTTCGGGTCGCGAACGCCGTGATCCCCGGGATGCGCGAGGCGGGCTACGGGCGCATCGTCGGGGTAAGCGGTCAGAACGCGTTCCTCACCGGCAACGTGACCGGCGCCGTCCGCAACGCCGCGCTCATCATCGCTGCGAAGAATCTCGCCGATGTGCTCGCGGGATCAGGGGTCACTGTCAACACTGTGAGCCCCGCGGTCGTCGCGGAGTCGCCCTCGTCCGAGGTCGAGATCGGCAAGGGCGGTCAATCGCGTCCCTCCGACATCGCTGATCTCATCGCGTTTCTGCTTTCGCCCCGAGCGCAGGCGATCTCGGGGGAATCGATCGCCGTCGGGCACCGTGTGCGAGGCGTCAGCTCACTGTAAGCAACCCGATTCGGACGCGAGAAGCCCCCGGCGTGACCGAGGGCTTCTGCGTGGGGTCAGTGGACGGGCGCCGGGCTCTTCTGTGCCGCCGTTTCGATGACGTCGGAGACGACGTCTGCATGCGAGATGTACACCGCGTGGCTGGCTCCGGGGACGTTCGTGATCTGAGCGCCCATGCGCGTTGCCATGTGCTGGAGCATGGCCTGGTCGAAGGACTTGTCCTCGCCCGCGATGACCGCCCACGCGGGCTTGTCGTGCCACGCCGCGTGGCTCACGGCCGACCCGAAGACCGCCATGTTGATGGGCACCTGCGTATCGCGCAGGAACGCGGCCTCCGCCTCGTCGAGATCCGCTGCGAAGCCGGCGCGGAACTTGTCGTAGTCGAGGAAGCCGTAGCCGTCGTCGCCGACGTCGATGACGAAGTCGGGCGTGGCGGCGAACCCCTCGTACTGCTTCGATGTCGTCTCGCCCGAATCGGGGGCGAGGGCCGAGACATAGACGAGCCCGGCGACCGTCGGGTGCGACCCGGCCTCGGTGATGACGGTGCCGCCCCACGAGTGGCCGACGAGGATCGTCGGTCCCTCTTGGAGGTCGAGAACCCTCGTCGTGGCCGCGACGTCGTCCTCGAGCGACGTGAGGGGATTCTGCACGATGGTGACGCGGTATCCCTTCTCCGTGAGCATGTTGTACACGCTGCGCCATCCTGAGCCGTCGGCGAAGGCTCCGTGGACGAGGACGACGTTCTTGATCCCGGATTCGGTGGTGTTCATGATGCTGCTCGCTTCCTGCCGTACCCGGGCGCCGGGCGCAGCTGATCGGTGACGGATGCTTGGAACAACGCGATACGCAATATATTGCGACCGTACCTGTGGACGCAACCCCTGGTCTCGACGATTTGCGGTCCCGCGACCGATATGGGCAATATATTGAATGCCGATTCCTCAGATTCCCTCGCGGGTTGACCGCTCCCTCTTACGCGACGATGTCTACCGACGATTGCGCGACGCGATCATCGATGGGACGTTCCTGCCGGGGGAGCAGCTCCGCGACGGTGAGCTCGCGGAGTGGCTCGGCGTGAGCCGGACTCCCGTGCGCGAAGCGCTCCTGCGCCTCGGCGCGAGTGGTCTTGTCGTTGCGGTCCCGGGCAGATCGACGACGGTGAGCGAGGTCGATCCGAAGGCTGTGCGCGATGCCCGAGACGTCGTCGCAGCGATGCACGAGCTCGCGGTGCGGAATGCGACGCCGCTTCTCGGTGCGGACGCGGTGAGCGCGATGCGCGCCGCCAATCGTCGCTTCGACGCGGCGCTGGCAGCGAAGGACGCCGACGGGGCGCTCGAGGCCGACGAGGAGGTTCACCGCATCCCGGTCGCGGCGCTCGGCAACCACGCACTGGCGGCGGTGCTCGAGCAGTTCGAGCCGCTCGTGCGACGCGCCGAGAGACTGCGCTTCAGCGGTGACGGGCAGGGCTCCGTGGCCCGGCACGACCTGCTCATCGATCTCATCGCCGAGGGCGACGCGCAAGGCGCAGCAGCCGTCGCGTTCGATATCTGGCACAGCTTGTCGGCCGACGACGTTCCCGACGATCAGAGCGCGGTCGCAGGCACCGAAACCGCCTGACGCTGAACCTTCACCGCGGGGCGCCGAGCGCGGCATGGTGCGGGATCTGCTTGCGGGACGCTTCAGGGTCGGCCCGGTTCCTCAAGACTCCCCAAAGAAAACCCCAAGGTGCATCGCGAGCGCGAGGTCACGCGGTACTTTCGTCTTGCTGCCGAAACGCGGTGAAGTGAAGGCGAGGGTCATCCGGCCATTGGGGAACCTGGGGAGGTTCGGCCGGGGGAATCGTCTGCGTGAACTGGGGAGTTTCACACAAACTCGTCGGGCCGGGTGGGTACCGTTTGGGGACGGTGTCCACCCGGTTCCTGACGAGGACCAGAGATCATGTGCGGGCTGGGGAGCCCGCGACGATCCTGAGCGACGGCCCTCGCCGGAGCGCGCACATCGATGCCGATCTGGAGCAGCAGCCCCTACGGCATCCGGCATATAGCGAGCGCCGTCGACGAACACGGCTTGGCCCCCCTCGAGTCGGACCTCGGCGGCGCCCTGCTCGGCGAGATCGGCGGCGATCTCGGCGCCTGTGCTGCCGGCCCCGACGACGAGCACGCGGCGGCCTCGGTAGGGCGCGGCATCCCGATACTCCGACGCGTGCACGACCGTGCCGCCGAAGTCTTCCTGACCGGGCCAGCGCGGCACGATCGGAGAGCTGTTGTATCCCGTGGCGACGACCACCTGCCGTGCCGTCACGGATCCCGCCCCGGTCGTCGCCCTCCAGAGCCCGTCTGCCTGATCGAGTCGTCCGACGGCGGTGCCGAACCGCGGCTCGATGGCGTTCCGCTTCGCGTACACGCGCAGGTACCAGGCGACGTCCTGCTTCGCGACCCATCGGCCGAAGCGGCGAGGCCTTCGCAGTCCCGGCGCCGATGACGAGCACGTCCGTGTGCATTGACCACCTCGAGCGCAACGCTCGTCCTGCGCCCGGGTCCGCGTCGCTGCGACTCTCGATCAGATCGAGCGATGCATCCCGCCGTCGATGCTGAACATGTCGCCGGTGATGTATGCGGCGGGGCCGGAGACGAGGAACGCGACGAGAGCGGCAGCCTCCTCGGGCGTGCCGAAGCGCCCGGCGGGGATGCGCTGGCGGATGAAGGCATCCTTCGCGGGGCCGTCCGGGAGCGCGCGCCGTACCTGTTCGCTGTCGACGCGACCGGGAGCGATGCAGTTGACCGTGACCCCGTCGGGCGCGACCTCCCGCGAGAGCGCCTTCGACCAGAGGATGCACGCCGCGACGGCCGCTTGGGCCGCCGAGATGACGGAGGGTTCGAGCAGGCCCACGAAGTTGACGATGCGGCCGTGACCGCTGGCGCGGAGAAGGGGAAGGGATGCCTCGGCCAGCCGACGCTTGGAATGGAAGTTCAGTTCGAACTGCCGTTGCCAGACCTCTTCGGTGAGGACCGTGCCCGGCTGCTCCGCTGCACCCGCGACGTTGACGAGGATGTCGAGCCTGCCGTGCTCGGACCGTACGGCGTCCACGACGCGCGAGGCCGCGTCCGGCTCGACGAGGTCGGCGGGCACGATGAGCGGTCGAGCGCCGACCGCCTGCTCGATCTCGTCGGCCGCTTCGCGAAGGGAGTCCGCGCGCCGCGCGACGAGGACCACGGTCGCTCCTTCGGCAGCGAGCGTGGCGGCCGCGGACCGCCCGATCCCGGCGCTCGCACCGGTGACGATGGCCACCCGATCAGTCAGCTGCAGATCCATCCGTCGCCTCTCCATTGGGGCTCGTGAGGCACGTCCGCGACGGTTTCGCGGGGCCTGTCAGGAGCGTAGAGGCAGGTCGCGAGGGTGGTCAAGCAAGCGCTTGAAAGATTTTCTGCTGGAAGGTTGACACCGCATGGGCGCGGTGACATACACTGGGCAAGCTGACATTGAAGTCAAGCGAGCGCTTGATTCAGATTTCAATCCCGAACCGGTCTAGCGCACACGAAAGAGGCATAGTGCAACTCCTCATTCAGCAACTGATGAACGGCATCGCACTCGGGTCCATCTACGCCATCTTCGCCATCGGCTTCTCGCTGATCATGGCTCGGATGGGGATCCTGAACGTTGCGCACGGCACGTTCGCCACATGGGGCGCGCTGTCATCCTATTGGCTCGTCTCGCAGTTCGAGATGAACTTCTGGCTCGCCCTCGTCTTCGGCGTCCTGTTCGCCGGCTTCCTCGGCGTCGCATCGGACGTGCTCGCGTTCGAGCCCCTCCGTCGACGCAAGGCCGGCACGTTCGCCCCGATCATCGCGAGCATCGGCATCTGGATCGTGCTCCTGGCAGCCGCCGAGGCCTTCGCAGGTCCCTCGGCCACGAGCTACCCCGCCGGCTCGGTGCAGACGGAAGCGTTCCGCATCGGCGGTTTCGTGATCCTGCCCGCACAGCTCTACAGCGTGATCGCCCTGATCGTCGTCGTGACCGGGGTCCACCTGCTGCTCACGCGCACCCGGTTCGGCTCCGCTGTCCGCGCGGTGTCGTCCGACACCCGCTCGGCCACGATCGTCGGCGTCAACGCGCGCAGCACGCTCGTCGTCGTCTCGTTCCTCGCCGCGGCGATCGCCGGTCTCGCGGGCGTGCTTGCCGCGCTCGCCGACAACAACGTCTCGTTCAACCTCGGCGAGGCCCTCCTGCTCAAGGGCTTCGCGGCCGTCGTGGTCGGCGGCTGGGGCGACATCCGCGGTGCGGCGATCGCGGGCCTCGCGATCGGCGTGCTCGAGGTCATGAGCGCTCAGTACATCTCGTCCGGGTTCCGGGATGCCATCACCTTCGGCGTCCTGCTGCTCGTCCTGGTCGCGTGGCCACGCGGCATCTTCCGTGAACGACAGTTCGTCCGAGCCTGAGAAGCGACCGAGCCTGACAATGGAGACCGACTCGTGAGTACCGCAGCCTGGCTGACGACCCTGCAATTCGCCGGCGTCAGCGCCATCTTCGCCCTAGCCATCTACTCGACGCTGTGGACCGGCGTGCTGAGCCTGGCGCCCGTGTTCTTCGGAGCGTTCAGCGCCTTCACCTTCGCGTACATCGTGGGATCCCTCGGGATGCCGCCCGTGCTGGCGTTCGTCGTCTGCATCCTGATCGGCGCCGTCATCGGCGCGATCACGGCGGCTCTGCTGATCCGGCTGGAGAGCCACTATCTCGCGATGGCCACCATCGCGATGGTGCTGATCGGCCGCGTCCTGATCCTCAACCTTCCCGAGCTCACCGGCGGCGCGACCGGCACGCGTACCTCGGGCGATCTCGGCACGTGGCTGTGGCTCATCGGGACGCTCCTCGTCGCGTGCTACATCATGGCTCGCCTCGGAGGATCGAGGTTCGGACTCGCGGCCGATGCCGTCCGTGAGGACCCCGCCGTCGCCGAGACCCTCGGCATCTCTCCCCGTCGCATCCAGTTCGTCGCGATGATCATCTCGGGAGTGTTCGGCGGCGCTGCCGGAGTCCTGCAGGCGAGCATGCTGCAGTACATCGGACCCGACACCTTCTACACCCACATGGGCTTCGTCAGCCTCGCGGCCGTCGTCCTCGGCGGAGCGTTCTACTGGCTCGGCCCCGTCGTCGGTGCGATCGTGTTCACGATCCTCCCGAGCTGCTCCGCGGACCCATGGGCGACTTCGACCGGGTCGTGACGGGCGTGCTCCTCGTCATCATCATCATCTACATGCCGCGCGGCCTCGTCGACATGCGACGGATGCGGCTCCTGCGTGCCAAGTGGGACAAGCGGCGCGCTGCGCGCCGAGGCGGCGACCAGGACGATGCTGCGGAGAGTCCGCGCGAAGACGTGAAGGCAGGTGCGACGTCATGACCGACGCCAAGGACGGCACTCAGCCGGAAGAGCCCCTGGCCGTCGACATCGTCGGGCTCACGAAGGAGTTCGGAGGCCTCAAGGCGGTCGCCGACGTCACGATCAAGGTCCCCGCGCCAGCGGGTGCACGGCATCCTCGGACCGAACGGCGCCGGCAAGACGACCGTGCTCAACATGATCAGCGGATTCATCCGCGCCGACTCCGGCTCGATCAAGCTGTTCGGTGAGGACGTCACGCGCATGCAGCCGTTCCACATCGCGCGGCGCGGCGTGGCTCGCACGTACCAGAACATCCGCCTCTTCCCGGGTATGACGGTCCTCGAGACGGTCAGTCGCCGGGGCGTACATGCAGCGCTCCTCGACGATCGGGGCGCGATCTTCATGACGCCTTCCGAGCGCCGCGAGCGCAAGGCTGTGCGGGAGCGCGCCGCCGAGCTGCTCGACATGGTCGGGTGCAAAGCCCCGCAGTCCTCGCTCGCCGAGACCCTCTCGTACGGCGACCAGCGCCGGGTCGAGATCGCGCGAGCCCTCGCGACCAACCCCCGGATCCTGCTCTTGGACGAGCCGACCGCGGGCATGAACGACGCCGAGTCCGAGCAGATCGGCCAGCTGCTGGTTCAGCTGAAGGAGCGCGGACTCACGCTGATCCTCATCGAGCACAACATGCGTCTCGTCGAGGAGTTCTGCGAGACCGTCTCGGTCATGAATTCCGGTGCACTGCTCGCCGAAGGCGCCCCGACGTGGTGCCTCGAGCAGGAAGACGTTAAGGAGGCCTACTTTGGCAAACGATCCGATGCTGCGCGTATCGCGACTCTCCGCCGGGTACGGCGCGATATCAGCGGTTCGTGACGTCGACCTCGAGGTCCGTCAGGGTACGCTCGTCGCCCTGATCGGCTCGAACGGCGCCGGCAAGACCACGACGCTCAACACGATCGCGGGCCTGCACAAGCCGTCTGCCGGCTCTGTGACGGTCGGCGGACGCGACATCACGGGCTGGGCGTCGCACCGCGTCGTGCGTTCCGGTGTCGCGCTCGTCGCGGAGGGCCGGCGCGTCGCTCCGCCGCTCACGGTGCTCGAGAACCTCGAACTCGCCGCCTACAGCGGTCGCGGTACCCGCGTGGAGCGCCGCGACGAGCTGGCGCGCGTGTTCGAACTGTTCCCGCGGCTCGCAGACCGGCGCAGCCAGTTCGCGGCGTCGCTGAGCGGTGGGGAGCAGCAGATGCTCGCCTTCGGCCGCGCCCTGATGACGATGCCGCAGGTGCTGCTCCTGGACGAGCCGTCGATGGGCCTCGCGCCGTCGATCGTCGACATCCTCTTCGAGACCATCGAGACACTGCACCGCAGCGGCTCGACGATCCTGCTCGTCGAGCAGAACGCCGAGCTCGCGCTCGAGGTCAGCGACGAGGTCTATGTCATGCAGCGAGGCCGGATCGTCTCGCACGGAACCGCGGATGAAGTCCGGGGAAGCGCCGAGGTCATGTCGGCGCTCTTCGGTTGAACGAGAGCAGGAGTTGGCTTCGATGACGAATATCGATCTGAATGGACGCGTGGCGATCGTGACGGGAGCCGCGCGCGGCCTCGGACGCGAGCACGCACTCGCCCTCGCGTCGCGCGGAGCGACGGTCGTGGTCAACGACCGCGGCGCGGCGCTCGACGGCAGCGCGGCCGGCGCGGGACCCGCGGATGAGGTCGTCGCCGAGATCCGTGCCGCAGGCGGCACGGCGATCGCGGACTCGAACGACGTCAGCACGCTGGAGGGTGCGACGAAGATCGTCGAACTCGCGACCTCGACCTATGGGCGCCTCGACATCCTCGTGAACAACGCCGGCATCCTGCGCGACAAGTCGTTCGCCAAGATGACGGAAGAGGAATGGGCGCCCGTACTGGCCGTCCACCTCGGCGGCACCATCTGGATGAGCAAGGCCGCCTGGCCGGTCATGACGGCGCAGGGCTACGGTCGGATCATCAACACGACGTCAGCGGCCGGCATCTTCGGCAACTTCGGTCAGGCCAACTACGGCGCCGCGAAGGCCGCGATCTGGGGCGTCACCAAGACGCTCGCGATCGAGGGCGCGCGGTACGGCATCCAGGTCAACGCGATCGAGCCCGGTGCCCGCACCCGCATGACCGAGAACCTGCTCGGCGACTTCGCCGACCGGCTCGACCCCAGCCTCGTCGCACCCGTCGTCGTCTGGCTGAGCGCCGAGGACTGCACGACGACCGGCGAGGTGTACAACGTCGGCGGCGGACGCGTGGCGCGTGTCGTCATCGCCCAGACCCCCGGACTCTTCTCGCGCGACCTCAGCCCCGAGGAGGTGCGCGACAACTGGGAGCAGTTGAACGCGGCCGACGAGGCTCAGATCATGGTCTCGTTCCAGCAGGAGTTCGAGGTCCTCGCCGCAATGCTCAACGACTCGGTCGCTCAGGGAGACTGACCGCAGCAGGATCGGCCATCCCCCGGGCGCCTTCGGTGAAGATGCCCGGGGGATAGGCATGTACGGCGCCGTGATCCGCGAAGTCGAGGTCGTGGATGAACGTCCGCTCGCTGATCCGCCATTCGTCCCGCTCGAGCGTGCACACGTCGAGATAGCGACCGTGGAGGTGCTCCACGGTGCGCTCTCCGTCGTGCTCGACCTCGTGAAGCGCCATCACGTTCGTCTCGACGGCGACTTTCCGGTCGTCGATCCAATCGAACGTCGAGGGGCCCAGGACGTGCACCGTCGAGATCGTGCGCGCGACAAGACGAGCCAGCGCCGCGGCGAAGTGCTCCGCGACCCTCCCGTCCCACGTGCCGTGGTGGTCGACGCCGTCGGGGTGGTACGCGCTGATCGCCCGTTCCGCGTCGCCGCGATCCACGCCGCGGCAGTATTCGATCAGGGCGCGGCGGACGGCGTCCTCGGCGAGGAGCCGGTCAAGGCTCGAGATCGCGGCCATCAGGGTTTCAGAGGCCGACGATCTCGGCGTAGCGCCGCATGTCGCGCTCGTAGTTCTCGTCGCCGATGCGGGGCGAGACGACGACCTCGTCGATGCCGAGGCGCATGACGGCGTCGATGTACTCGCGGTCGTCCTCCCAGTCCTTCTCCGTCTTGCCCTTGCTGCGTCTGCCGACCTTGAGCGAGAGCTCCGACATCGACGCGGCCTGCCGCCTCCATCGCGGTGCTCGAGGCGCGCGATGAAGTCCTCGACGTCCTCGAGCGAGCGGCTGTAGCCGGCCCAGCCGTCGCCGAACTCGACGATGCGCCGCAGCGACGCGTTGCTGTTGCCGCCGACGATGATCGGCAGACGCGGCTGCGCGGGCTTGGGGAAGCAGTAGAGCGGAGGGAACTCGACGAACTCGCCGGAGAAGCTCGTGAGCTCCTCGGGCGACCACAGGGCGCGCATCGCGGCGAGGTACTCGTCCATGCGCGCGCCGCGCCGCTGCGAAGGGCACGTCGAGCGCGTCGTACTCCTCTTCGGACCAGCCGACGCCGACGCCGAACTCGAACCGGCCGTTGCTCAGCTGGTCGATGCTCGAGACCTGGCGCGCCGTGACGATCGCGTTGCGCTGCGGCACGACGAAGACGTACGTGCCGATGCGGAGGCGTCTTCGTGGCGGCCGCGACGCTGCGATGCCAGGACGAGCGGGTCGATGACGCCCAGCATCCGGTGCACCTCCTGCGCGCCGCCGGACTCGTAGGGGTACTGCGACTTGTACTCGGGGAAGAAGACGACGTGCTCGGGCAGCCACACCGAGTTGTAGCCGATCTCCTCGATGAGCTGCGCCGCGTCGTTGGACCACGAGCCGCTGCGGGCTCCGGCGCCCGTGAAGAGTTCGCTGATTCCGAGCTTCATGCTTCGACCTTCCTGTCTTCGATGCGTCCTGCGAGCTGATCCTTCAGGACGTGCTTCATGACCTTCATCCCGGCGTTGCGCGGGAGCGCGTCGACCAGGAAGATGTGCACCGGCTTCTTGTAGCCGGCCAGCTGGGCGCGCGTGAAGGTGCGGATGTCGTCGATCGTGACGGTGGATCCCGGTGCCAGCACGAGTGCGCACGAGACGGCCTCGCCCCAGCGCTCGTCGGGAAGGCCGAAGACCGCGGCGTCGACGATGTCGTCCATGAGGAGCAGCACGCGCTCGACCTCGGCGGCGTAGACGTTCGCGCCGCCGCTCACGATCAGATCCTGGGCGCGGCCGGTGAGGTAGTAGTAGTCCGCCTCGTCGCGATAGCCCAGGTCGCCCGTGAAGTACTCGCCGTCGCGCAGGACGGACGCGGTCTTCTCGGGCGCGTTGTGGTAGCCCGAGAACATCGTGTCGGCCGAGATGACGAGCTCGCCGACGGCTCCGGGTCCGAGCGTGTTGCCCTCCTCGTCCACGACGCGCATCGACGATGTGGGCAGCGGGCGGCCCACGGACTCGAAGATGTGCTCGGGGCCACCGGCGCGATAGTCGCTGCGGTTGGTGATCGTGATGGGCCCGACGACCTCGGTCATGCCGTAGGTCTCGACGAGACGGTCGCCGATGACGCCGACGAGCTTCTCGGCGAACTCGGGAGGCAGCGGCCCTCCCGAGTGCAGCACCGTCTGGAGCGTGTCGAGGACGCGCGGGTGCAGGCGGATCGCCTCGAGCAGCAGCGGGATGAGCGGCGTGAGGCCCAGCGTGAACGTCGAGCCGTGCTCCACGATGTGGCGGCCGAGCTCGTCGGGCGTCGCGCCCGGGATGAACGACACGGTGCCGCCCGTGTAGAAGTGCGGGAAGATGACGCCCCACAATCCCGAGACGAACGACCAGCCGCCCGGGAATGCCGCGTGACCCTGCAGGGGCAGGCGGTAGGCGAACGGCACGAGCTTGATGCAGTTGACGACGGCGCGGTGGCTGACGAGGACGCCCTTCGGGAATCCGGTCGTTCCGCTCGTATAGCCGATGAGGGCGATGTCCTCGGGATCGACGTCGATCGGGAAGGGGTCATTGGATGCCGCGTCGAGGGCGAGCTGGAAAGACTCTGCCCCGGCAGGCGGCTCGCCACCGATCGCGAGCCACGCGCCCAGCTGCTCGGTGGCGGTGAGCCCTGCCGCGACGGAGGCCGCCGTGTCGGTGTGGATGAGCGCCGTGGCGCCGGAGTCCGACAGGACGTAGTCGACCTCGGCCGAGGTCAGGCGGTCGTTGACGTGAACCGTCGTGTAGCCGCCCAGTGCGAGCCCGACGTACACCTCGAGCGATTCGACGCGGTTGCCGAGCAGGGCCGCGACGCGTGCGCCCGCGGGGATCCCGCGCTCGACGAGCGCGTGGGCGAGGCGCCAGCCGCGGTCGATGACCTCGGCGAAGGTGCGCTGCTCGCCGCAGGACTGGATCGCGACGTTGTCGTGGAAGCGCTGGCCGGCGTTGGCGAAGAGCTGGCCGAGACTCGCACTCATGAGAACTCCTTGAGATCGAACAGGCGGATGGCGTTCCCTGCGAGGAAGAGGGCGAGCTCCTCCTGCGACAGGACTGCGGGGGATCCCGTGTGCGGGGAGGCGAGGTCACGCACCATGTCCACCCACTGTGCCAGCTCGGCACCTTCGGGATCGTGCTTCGTGCCGCGCATGATGTCGGATCCGAAGACGAGCCGATGAGCGCCGAGCTGCTCGCGCATGAGGCTCACGCGGTGGCGGAACTCGGCATAGTCGCGCATGGCGAGGCGCTGCCAGAGCGAGAGCTCGAGGTACGCGTGCTGCCAGCCGGTCGCGCAGTCCAGCGCCTCCGCCCACCACGCCTCGATTCCTGCATGGGCGAACGAGACGCGCAGGGTCGGGTAGAGCGCGAGGAGCGCCGCGATCTCGGCCGGACGAGAGCGGATGACCTGCAGCGGGTCGCCGCCGAGCGGGCTGCAGTGGATCACGACGGGCAGGTCACGCTCGACGAGCGCCTCGAAGAGCCACGCGTGCGCGGGATCGCGCAGATCCCAGCCTGCGGCCGGGTAGAGCTTGAAGCCCTTGCAGTGCGGGTGCGCGACCGATTGCTCGAACAGCGTCGCGTGCATCGGGGTGCCGGGGATCGAGGCCGGCCGCGAAGAAGAGTCGACCCTCGTTCGCGGCGCACAGCTCTTCGTAGCGCGCGTTGAGACGGCCGATCGGCAGATGCTCGCCCGCGGGGGCTCCCACGATCGTCCAGTCGACGACGGGGATGAGTCCCGGCTGCGATGCCGACGTGGTCGAACGCGCGGCATGGTGAGTGACGCATCGGGGTCGCTCTGACCCGTCGCGACGCGGGGGAGGATGTCGAGGGGATCGCGCTCGGGCAGCCGTCGCCCTGCGCCCTGCCTCGCCCATGCCAGCCGGAGCCCTTCCGGCAGCCACGTGACGTCCCAGACGTGCATGTGGGCATCGAGGACGAGGTCCGCGCCAAGGTCAGCCCTTCCCGAGGATGTGAACGCTGGATGCCGCGGTCAGCCAGTCGACGACGCCGCCGCCGATCTGCACGAGGGCGCGGTCGGCCTTGGGCAGCTGCAGTTCGCCGGCTTCGCCGCGGATCTGAGCGACGCTGTCGTGGATCTGGGCGAGTCCGCTCGCGCCGAGCGCGTGGCCTCGGCCGACGAGACCGCCCGAGCGGTTGACGGGCATGCTGCCGGTCGCCTCGGTGACGCCCTCCATGGCCCACCGCTGCTCGTCGCCGGGAGCGCACAGCTTCGTATCGGTCCAGGCCATGAACTCGTAGGCGACGGAGGCGTCGTGGACCTCAGCGAGGTCGATGTCCTCGGGTCCGAGGCCCGCCTGCTCGTAGGCCGCGATCGCCGAGCCCTCGACGGCATTGGGCGCGTCGGGATTGGTCGCTGCCGGTCGCGTCGCCATGCGCGAGGCGAGGATGCTCACCGAGCGCGACGAGCGCACGACGTCGGGGCGGCTCGTGACCACGACGGCGGCCGCGCCGTCGCTCACGGGCGAGCTCATGAGCACGGTGAGCGGTTCGACCACCGTGCGCGAGCTTCAGCACGTCCTCGGGGGTGCCGCCGAAGCGGCGGTGCGCGTACGGGTTGAGGCGCGCGGCCTCGAGCGAGCGGGACGCGACCCGGGCGAGGCCCTCCATCGTGACGCCGCGCTCGTCGAAGAGGGTGGATGCCAGTCGTGCCTGGCGATCGACGAAGGGGCTGCGCTCCTGCCCGGCGCCTTCGCCGGTGGCGAAGCCCTGCTCGACGTCCATTCCCGACGCGTAGGCGCTGAAGGTGCGCTGGCGGTCCTCGTGGTTGGCCTTCTCGACACCCACCGCGAGCACGGTCTCGTACATGCCCGACGCGACCGCCATCCACGCGAGGTGCAGCGCGTTGCCGCCGGAGGCGCACGCGTTCTCGACGTTGTGGATCGGCATGCCGGCCAGTCCCAGCGGATACAGGGTCACCTCACCGCGGATGCACTCCTGGCCCGGTGATGAGTCCCGCCAGAGCGTTCGAGAAGAACACGGCCTGGACGTCGCCGACCCCGATCTCGGCGTCCGCGAGCGCTGCCTCGACGGCGACCTTGGCCATGTCCTTCATGGACCGATCCAGGAACTTGCCGAATGGGTGCATACCCACTCCGCTGATGACGACTTGGCTGTTCACGTTGCTCCTTCGTGTCGCTTTCGAGGTCAACGAGGCGGGATCGGCCACGCGGCGCTCACGCCGCCGTCGACGATCAGGCTCTGACCCGTGATGTATGCGGCGTCGTCGCTCGCGAGGAACGCGACGGCCGAGGCGGCTTCTTCCGGCCGGCCCTCGCGGCGCATCGGCACGACCGAGGCGCGGGCGTCCGATCCGTTCGCACCGAATTCGCGCCGGACGAGAGCCGAGTCGATGTTGCCGAGCACGACGGCGTTGGACCGCAGCCCGCGGTCGGCATAGCGCACGGCGATGTGCCGCATGACGGCGAGCTGTGCGGCCTTGGACGCCTCGTATGAGAGGGAACGGCGGCTGCTGAGCACGCCTGCGGTCGATCCGACGAAGACGAAGGCGCCGCTCTCGCGGTCGAGCATCGTCGGCAGCGCCGCCTGCGCGGTGATCCAGTGCGACCGCACGTTGACGTCGTCGGCGAGGGCCCAGTCTTCGAGCGACTGCACCTTGAGCGGCTCGCGTCCTGAGATCCCGACGTTGCAGACGACGATGTCGAGCGTCCCGGCGAAGTCGATGGCGGCACGCACCGCCTCCTGGCAGGATGCCGGGTCGGCGGCGTCGACCTGGACGGCCAGACCGGGTCCGTCGAGGTGATCGACGGTCGCCTGCGCGCGCTCGAGCACCTTGTCGCCGACGATGACCGTGGCGCCTTCCGCGCTCAGGCGCATCGCCATGGCCCGGCCGTTGCCCATGGGGAGAGCCTCGCCCTCACGCGCCGGGCCGTCGCTGCCGCCTCCGAGGACGTAGGCGACACGGCCCGACAGTCTCGTTATCGTCATCGATCGACCTTCCGCTCGCGTCTTCCCGCGCGACATGCGGTGGGAAGTCACCCTCACGGCTCTTCTTCATCGACGACGTCGGCGGTGTTCTGACTGTAGAGCAAGTGCTTGATCTACGCAATTGAGAAGCGCCTCGCGGTGCCGATCACGGCCGAGATCGAAGGCTTGCGCGGGACGCGGTCCGTGTGCCAGCCTCATCTACAAGCAAGCATTTGCTCTACACGACTTCACTGCCGAGGCTCCTGTGTCCACCACCTCCCGAACCGCGCTCGTCGTCGGCGGCAGCCGCGGCATCGGCCTCGCGGCGGCGCGAGGCTTCGCAGCGTCCGGGCACGACGTCGTCGTCGTCGGCCGACGACCGGAATCTGTGCGCGCGGCGGTGAAGGCAGCGGCGCTCGACGGACTGACACTGCAGGGGCGGGTGTGCGATGTCGCCTCGCCGACGGACCTCGCCGCGTGGCTCGAGTCCGGCGACGGGCCGTCGCTCGACGACGTCGACATCGCGGTGTTCGCGGCGGGCGCGGCATCCTCCGCCCGCTTCGTCGACACGAAGCCGCAAGACCTCCTGGACCAGTTCACGATGAACACGGCTGCGCCGCAGACGATCGCGGCGCGCGTGCTGCCCGGAATGCTGGAGCGGGGCTGGGGGAGGCTCGTCTTCATCGGCTCGCTCAGCAGCCTCGCGGGCCATCGGTACACGACGGCGTACGCGGCCTCCAAGCATGCTCTGCTCGGGGTCATGCGCGCGCTCGCGGCTGAAGTGGTCGGCACGGGAGTGACTTCCAACGCCGTGTGCCCGGGCTACGTCGACACCGATATGACCCGCGAACTCGTGGCGAGTCTCGGCGAGCGGTCCGGGTCGACCCCTGCCGAGATCCGGCGCCGCCTCGAGCGGAGCACAGCGACCGGCTCGTTCTTGACGCCCGACGAGGTCGCGGCTGCCGTCGCGTTCTTCGCGGGCGAGACCGCGACGGGCGTCAACGGCCAGGTGCTGGTCGTCGACGGCGGCGGCATGCAGCACTGAGGAGAGGACGATCGACGATGACCCACAGCGAGACCCTGAACGTGGCGCTCGGCTTCATGAGCGCGCTGGATGCGAACGACGCCGAAGGGGTGCGGGCGTGGATGGCGCCGGACGCGACCTGGTGGGTCGACACGGGCCTCGATCGCGAGAGCGGCCGATTCGACGTCGATCCCGGAGTCGACCGCCCCTGGCCCCTGCACGGCAGGATGGACGCGGCCGAGAAAGCCGACGGACTCCGGGGCGTGCGCGTCCGCTTTCCCGGCGGAGTCCGGCAGATCGTGCGCAGATCGTTCGCAGGAGGCCGCTTCGCTGTGCTCGAAGTGGCCGGCGACGGGCTCTACAACGGCGAGCGTGCGTATCGCAACCGGTACTGCTTCGTCATCGAGGTCGCCGACGGGCTCGTCAGGTCGGTGCGCGAGTACCTCGACACGCGGCACGCGGCGAGCGTCTTCGACGGGCGAAACCTCGAGCGCCGCACTCGGCTCGACCGGCAGCAGTTCCCCGAGCGGCCTCTCGTGGCGGGGTCGGAGGCCGAGGCGATCGCGCTGCGGTTCCTCGAGTCGATCTCGACGGGCGACCAGGAGCTGTTCATGTCGCTCTTCACGCCCGAAGCGACGTGGTGGGCAGACGGCGGCCGCGACCGCAGATGGTCGGATGTCGAGGGGCCCGTGGATACGGATCCTGAGATGCTCGTCGTCGGACGCGTTCTGGTCTCGCAGCGAGGACAGCGGATCGGGCAGATCCAGCAGGCATACAAGGGCGGTCTGCGGGTCGAGGCCCACCGCATCACGGTCGACGACCGGTTCGAGGAGTCGGGACTCGTGTGCGTCGAAGCGGTAAGCGAAGGCGAGCGGCTCGCGAACGGCCGGATGTATCAGAACCGCTATTCGTTCGTGCTCGGGATCACCCCCGAAGGACTCATCGAAGAGGTGCGCGAGTACTGCGACACGCAGCACGCCTTCGACGTCTACGAGCTCGACCTCTGAGGTGCGGTGTGCGCCGCCGTGCGGCGGCGCACACCGATGGCTCAGTCGATCTCGGCGCGCGCGTACCGCTCGAAGCGCTCAGGCAGCTCCTCGGACGACGTCGTGCGGGCGCCCACGGGGCGCACCCTGCGCGACGCGATGCGCCAGCGATCGCCGTCGTCGACGAGTTCATCCTCGTAGCAGCCCCAGATGTGGAGGTGGTTCTCCCCTGTGTCGTGGAAGGCGTAGACGTACGTGAGCGTCGTCGCGCTCTCGGCATCGAGCCGCAGGTACGCGATGGTCGAGACGTGGTGGCTCGTCGCGGTGTACTTGCCCGTCGAGGCGATGAACAGGGCGCGCAGGTCGTCCCGTCCCTGTGTGATGCGGCCGTGTCCGTAGTCGAACGTCGCATCCTCGGTGAACAGATCCGCGAGCAGATCGATGTCGCGGCGGTCCACCCCGCGGCTGTATGCGTGCAGCGTGTCGGCGATCTCGGCCCTCGAAACCAGGTCCTGCGGGGTCAGTCTGCCCATGGTCATGCCTCCTCGGCGGTCGTGCCCGGTTCGTCGTCGAAGCGGGAGAGGATGTCGCGAAGCCTGTCGGGGTCGTCGATCGACCAGCCGTAGTACGACGAGATGCGGTCGACCCGGCCGCCGAAGCGCGCCTTGCACAGCTCGGGCATCTCGTCGGGGGTGCCGATCACCGCAATGGCCTCGAGCAGCTCGTCGTCGACGAGGTCTGCCATCTCGGTCCAGCGGCCCTGGCGCGAGAGCGCTTGCATCTCGGGCTGCAGAGCGCCCTGCCCGATCGTGTCGAGCACGGCCGAGTACGCGGGGGTGGAGGCGTAGAACGCGATCTGCTCGCGCGTCTTGCGCTTCTGCTCGGCGAGCTCCTCCTCGGTGTCGCCCATCACGAGGAAGAGCGGCACGTACAGATCGATGGCCTCGCGCGTGCGGCCCGACGCTGCCAGGCCGCGCTCGACGGCCGGCAGCGTCACCCCGTCGAGATACGCGGTCGTCGTCATCCCGTGCAGGAGGATCCCGTCGCACAGCTCGGCTCCGAGGCTCGTCATGCGCTCGCCGACGGCGGCGATCATGGTCGGGATGCGGTGGTCGTGGTGCTTCGGGGTGAAGACCGGCGTCATGAGGGTGTGCTGGTAGTGCGTGCCCTGGTAGTCGAGTTTGGTGCCCTCGCGCCACGACGTGAAGATCGCGTCGAGTGCCATGAGGAAGTCCCGCATCCGGGAGACGGGCGAGGACCACGGCATCGAGAAGCGGCGCTCGATGTGCGGCTGGATCTGGCTGCCGAGGCCCAGGATGAAGCGTCCGCCCGACATGCCGGCGAGGTCCCACGCCGCATAGGCGGTCGACATCGGGTTGCGGGCGAACGCGACGGCGATCGCGGTCCCCACGGTGAGGCGCGACGTGCTCAGCAGTGCCGCCTGCGACTGGAGGAAGGCATCCGTCACGCTCTCGCTCGCCCAGACCCCGTCGAATCCTTCGAGCTCGGCCCGCGCGGCGATCGGGCCGCACTCGGCGCTCGAGGCGCCGATCATTCCCATGTCGATCTTCATCGTGCGTCCTTCGGTAGGTGCAGGACCCGCTCGCCGATGGCGTTCTTCAGGATCTCGTCGGTTCCTCCGCCGACGCGGAGTCCCGCGAGGCCGAGGGTGAGCTCGGACCACGCGTACGTGCCCCATTCGCCCGTGTCGGCGACGTGGGCGGCGCCCAGCATGTCGGCCGCGATGTCGCTGATGTCCTTGAGCAGGTCGGTGGTCAGAAGCTTCGTGAGCGCGAGCTCAGGACCGGGGACGCCGTCGTCGCCGAGCAGCCGGTCGGTGGTGAGGCGCTGCGCCCACGCCCGCACGACGACGTCGGCGACCGCGTCACGGCTGCGTGCGTCGGGAGGGTTCTGCGTACGCCGCGCGAGGTCTACGAGCTTGTCGACCAGGGCGTCGTCCACGCCGACCTCGCGTCCGATCGCGGAGCGCTCGTTGAGGAGCGACGTCACGACAACCGACCATCCCCCGTCGACGTCACCCACGCGCTGCGCGTCCGGCACGAAGACATCGGTGAGGAACACCTCGTCGAAGGATGCGCCGCCCGTCAGCTGTCGGATGGGACGCACCTCGACACCGGGGGAGCGCATGTCGACGAGGAAGGTCGACAGGCCCGCGTGCTTGGGCTTGGCAGGATCGGTCCGCGCGATGCACAGGCCCAGGTCGCTGAAGTGGGCGCCGGAGCTCCACACCTTCTGGCCGTTGATCCTCCAGCCTCCTTCGACGCGCTCCGCGCGCGTCGAGAGACCGGCCAGGTCGGATCCGGCGCCGGGCTCGCTGTAGAGCTGGCACGCGATGAGGTCTGCCGAGCGCAGGCGGGGGAGGAGGTCGGCCTTCTGCGCCTCGGTGCCGTGCTCGAGCAGCGTCGGGCAGAGCGTCGAGGCGCTGAAGCGCAGGTAGCCGTCGTCGGGGAGGACGTACTCGGCTTCGATCTCGCGCAGCAGCGCACCGAACCGGGTGGGAAGCGCCCGCCCGCCGTAGGCCTCGGGTCCGTCGACCCATGCGAGTCCGCGCTCGGCGAGGTGCGCCCGGTAGCGCTTGAGCTCGGCGAGCTCCTCCGCTTCACCCTCTGAGCGCTCCGCCACGAGCGAGACCCGATCGTCGCCGAGCCCCGTCTCTGTGACACTCGGGTCTCGCCGGGTGGTGAAGGAGTCGAGCGCCTCGACGACCTCGGCTCGGAAATCGGCTTCGCTCACGCTCGTCATCGTCCTCCCTCGGCCGGCCCGTTCCGACATCGGTTGCGTCGGCGGTGACTGGTTCGTATGCTAGCAAAGCAAGTGCTTGATTCAAACCATCTCATCGGCGAGAGGACATGCCGTGGTCGGCATCGTGACCTACAGTGCCTATTTGCCTGCTCCCAGGCTGGATCTGGCTGAAGCCGCGGGCGTGCTGGGCACGCGATCGCGCGGCATCCGGTCCATCGCCTCGTATGACGAGGACACTACAACGATGGCTGTCGAAGCCGTCCGTCCCGCTCTCAACGACGTGACATCCGTCGAGAGTCTGTGGTTCGCGACGAGCAGGCCGGCCTATCTCGAGAAGTCGAACGCGGCAACCGTCGCCGTCGCCGCGGGCCTGCCGTCGGAGGTCGCCGCATACGACGTCGGCGGCGCGCTGCGTGGAGCCGCGGGTGCACTGCGCGCGGGTCTCTCGGCGGGTTCGGCCGTGGTCGCGTTCAGCGATATGAGATACGGAATGCCCGGCTCGACCGATGAGCTCGGCGGCGCAGACGGCGCAGCCGCGGTCGTCATCGGGGACGACGCGATCGCCGAACTGGTCGCGGTAGCGTCCGTCACCAGCGAGTTCCTCGACCGTTGGCGTGAACCGGGCGCCGTCCGCACGCGCACGTGGGAGGACCGCTTCGGCGTCGAGGAATACGTCCCGCTCATGGATCGGGCGCTCGCCGATGTGCTCGAGCGCAGCGGCCTGACGCGGGATCAGATCGATCACGCCGTCGTCAGCGTCCCGCACGCGCGCGCCGCTGCCGCCGTCCGCCGCGGGTTCCGCCCCGAGCAGCTCGCCGCCGCCGACGTCGAAGGGCTCGGGTACGCCGGCGCCGCCGACTTCGCGCTCCGGCTCGCCGCTGCGCTGGATGCCGCAACACCCGGTCAGAACGTCCTCGTGCTCGCGGGCGCGGACGGCGCGGATGCCTTCGTCTTCCGCGTCACGGATGCCCACGCCGGCCGCGAGGGGAGTGGCCTCGCCACCGCCCTGGGCGCCGGCTACCCCGTCCGCTACGGCGACTACCTCAACTGGCGCGGTCTGCTGCCGCGCGAACCCGCCCGCCGTCCGGATGTGCGACCGCCCGTTCCTCCCGCCTCGCGCCGCAATGCGAGCTGGAAGTTCGCGTTCGCCGCGGGCGAGTGCACCGAGTGCGGCTACCGCAACATGCCGCCGCGCCGCGTGTGCCTGAAGTGCTCGGCCACCGACTCGTCGCGCCCCGTCTCGATGGTCGACATCCCGGGCCGCGTCGCGACCTTCACCGACGACTGGCTGTCGGAATCCATCCAGCTGCCCGCGAAGGTGGTTGCCGTGGACTTCGATGGCGGAGGGCGCTTCGAGTTCGAGATGACGGATGCGGTGGGCCGCGGTTTCGAGATCGGCGACCGCGTGCGGCCGACGTTCCGGCTCGCGAGCGTCGCCGGCAACGGCGTGCGCAACTATGTGTGGAAGGTTCGCCCCGACGACGAGGAGAAGGACTGATGGGAGCACACGCTCTGAGGAACCCGGTTGCGGTCGTCGGAATGGCCTGCACGGCCTTCGGCGAGCACTGGGATCGTGACGTCGACGATCTGCTCGTCGAGGCGACGCACGGCGCGCTCGCGTCGGCCGGCGGTCTCGACGTCCAGGACGTCGACGCGTTCTGGCTCGGCTCCATGATCTCCGGCGTCTCGGGGCTCACGCTGACGCGCCCGCTCAACATTTCGCACAAGCCCGTGACGCGGGTCGAGAACATGTGCGCGACGGGGTCCGAGACCTTCCGCAACGCCTGCTTCGCGGTCTCGTCAGGCGCCTACGACGTCGTCATGGCGGTCGGCGGCGAGAAGCTCAAGGATGCCGGGTACTCGGGTCTCGAGATGCCGAGCATCCCGAACGACGGCACGCCCGCCGTCCTCAGCGCGCCCGCGATGTACTCGATGATCGTGCCCGCCTACGCGCGCCGCTATGGCGTCTCGGAGGAGCAGATCAAGGAGGCGATGACGCACATCGCGTGGAAGAACCACGGAAACGGCGCTCTCAACTCGCGGGCCCAGTTCCGCAAGGCCGTCTCGAAGGAGACGATCGCCGCCGCACCCTCGCTAGCCGGCAACCTGAGCGTCTTCGACTGCTCGGGAGTCGCCGACGGTGCTGCCGCCGCCGTCATCGTGCGCGCCGAAGACGCCTACAAGTACACGGACCGCCCGCTGTTCATCCACGCACTCGCGCTCGATGCGGGATCCGGCACGGGACGCTTCGACAGCGACTACGACTACTCCGACCTCTCGGAGGCGGCGGTCTCTGCCCAGCAGGCATATGCCCAGGCGGGAATCACCGATCCCGCGTCGCAGATCTCGCTCGCCGAAGTGCACGACTGCTTCACGCCCACCGAACTCGTGCTGATGGAGGAGCTGGGCTTCTCGCAGCGCGGGCAGGCCTGGCAGGATGTGCTGGCGGGCCGCTACGACCGCGACGGCGCGCTGCCGGTCAACGTCGACGGCGGACTCAAGAGCTTCGGGCACCCGGTCGGCGCGAGCGGGCTGCGCATGATGTACGAGATGTGGCTGCAGTTCCGCGGCGAAGCGGGCGAGCGCCAGGTCCGCGATCTGCAGTACGGCCTGATCCAGAATCAGGGCGGAAGCCCGGGGGACCTCGTCAGTGCGGTCACGATCGTCTCGGGGAGCGCGTGAGCGTCGAAGAATCTCCTCGGATCAGAGCCATCTGTTTCGGTAGGCTTCCGGAGTACTCGGTCACCCCCGAGAGAGGATGAACACTGTGACGACGACACGACGCCGTTCCGCCGGATCGCCGGCGGGTGTCGCGCGCAAGGAGGTCATCATCCGGGCTGCGGCGAAGGTCTTCGCAGAGAACGGGTTCTCGGTGGCGACCGTCCGCGACGTCGCGGACGAGGCCGACATGCTCTCGGGCAGCCTCTACTACTACTTCGACTCGAAGGAGTCGATCGCCGAACAGGTGCTCGGCGAGTACTTCGAGATGCAGATCCGGGCGTACGAGCGCGCGCTGGAAGGTGCCGAGAATCCCGTCGAGCGCATCGAGCGGCTGCTCGCGGAGGCGCTGCGCAGCACCGTGACGCACCGCGAGCACCTCATGATCCTGCAGAACGACTGGCAGTACGTCGTGCAGATGGCAGGGATCGCCGAATCGCAGGCGAAGATCGAGAAGATCTGGCTGCAGACGATCCAGGACGGCATCGACAGTGGCGAGCTCCGAGACGACATCGACGCCCGCATGGTGTACCGCACGATCCTCGGTGCGGTCCAGGCCGTCATCCGCTGGTTCGATCCCCGCGGAAGGGTCAGCATCGACCAGGTCATCGCGATCCAGACCGCCATCTTCCTCGACGGCGTCCGCGCCCCGAAGTGAAACCCGGGGTCGGAGAAGGCATCTTCTGCGGTCAATCGATAAGCAAGCGCTTGTTTCAATGATGGGAGTATCGATCATGTTCCAGCCGATCAGCCCCGATGTGAGCCCGATCTTCGCGCGGTTCATGGACGATCGCAGCCCGTGGGACGTGAGCCGGGCCGCATCCCCCGGCGTCCCGCTGTGGGACGCGCTCGTCGCCGAGGTCGGCGCCGCGAGCCTGCTGATCGATGAGGATCACGGCGGTCAGGGTGCGACGATGCTCGAACTCGCCGCCGCCGTCGCCGAGACCGGCCGGTGCGGGTGGTCAGGGCCTCTCGTCGCCACGGCGGGAGTCGCCGTGTCGCTGTTGCGCTCGGTCGACGGAAGCGACTCGGCAGGACTGCAGCAGCGCGATCGCCGAAGAGGGCGCGGTGGTCGTCGCCACGCTGCACGAAGACCCCCGCGGGGAGTCCCTCGCGGTGTCCGCGCGGCTCGCGGTCGTCGACGGCGTCGCGCCGCGTGGACGGTCGCAAGACGTTCGTCGAGAGCGGGATGCACGCCGATGTCCTGCTCGTCCCCGCGCGGGACGAGCAGGGCAGGATCGTCATCGCCCGCGTCGATGCCGACGCCGAGGGCGTGACCCGCACGGCGATGGACTCCGTCGACCCCGGCCGCGGCCTCGCGACGATCGAGTTCGCGGGGGCCGAGGCGCTGGTCGTCTCGGATGATCAGGACGCGACGGACGCCGTGCGCGATGCCTGGCTCGTCGGAGCTCTGCTCACGAGCGTCGACCTGCTCGCCGCGGCGACGCGGTCCTTCTCGCTCGCCCGCGACTATTCGCTCGTCCGCGAGCAGTTCGGCCGGCCCGTCGCCTCGTTCCAGAGCATCAAGCACAAGCTCGTCGACATGTACGGCGAACTTCAGACCGCGTACAGCGCCGTGGTCGCAGCGATCGCTGTCGGCCTCCGAGGAGTCGGACTGGCGATTCGCGGCGTCGGCGGCGAAGGTCCGGGCGGGGGATGCTGCGATGCAGGTGCTGCGCGAGTCCGTCCAGGTGCACGGCGGGATCGGCTTCACGTGGGAGCACGAGATCTCGCACCACTTCCGCCGCGTCGTCGCCGGGCGCGCGCTCTACGGCACGCCGGCTCGCCACCGCGAGCTCGTCGCGGAGGCGAGCGGCTTCTGACCTTCACGCGCCCACCGCGCACACCGATCCAGCAACGGAGCAGACATGACCCTCGACCTTTCACGCCTCGGCTACACCTCGGAGCCAGAGACGGTCACGTGGACGACGAAGGAGTCGCTCCTCTACGCGCTCGCGGTCGGCGCCGGGCAGGAGGACCCCTCCGCCGAGCTGGCCTTCACGACCGAGAACAGCGAGGGCATCTCGCAGCAGGTCATCCCGAGCTTCGCCGTCGTGCTCGGCTTCGTGGGGATGCCGGAGGTCGGCACCTACGACCCGACGCGCGCCGTGCACGCCGAGCAGTCGTTCGAGCTTGCGGCACCCCTGCCCGCAGAGGGCAGTGCCGTCGTCACGATGACGATCACCGAGATGTGGGACAAGGACCCGCACGCGATGCTGTGGACCGAGACCGAGCTGCGCGACCCCGACTCCGGTGCCCTCCTCGCCCGCAGTCGCACGGGCGCGTTCCTCGGCGGCGCCGGCGGTTTCGGCGGCGAGCGCGGTCCCAGCCCGAAGTGGACCGCGCCGGACAGGTCGCCCGACATCGAGGTGGCATTCGCGACGCGTCCCGACCAGGCGCTCCTGTACCGGCTGACGGGTGACCGCAACCCGCTGCACTCCGATCCCTCCTTCGCTGCGCGCGGCGGCTTCCCGCAGCCGATCCTGCACGGCATGTGCACATACGGCTTCGCCGCGCGACTGCTCGTCAACGCGCTCTGCGAGGGCGACGTGTCGTCGTTCCGCACCATGTCGGGGCGCTTCGCGCGACCCGTGCTGCCCGGGGACCGGCTGAGCCTGCGGATCTGGAGAGACACCGACGGCGCGGACTTCCAGGTCCTCGCCGAGGGCGGCGAGATCGTGATCGATCGCGGCCGTGCAGGGCTCACGCCGGCGACGACGCCGGTCGACGGAGAGGAAAGGTGAGACGATGACAGCTCGGAAGAGGGATGCCGTGACCTCGCGGCGTCGCGCAGGGATCGTCGCGGCGGTCGCCGTCGCAGCGCTCGGGCTCGCAGGCTGCGCAGGGGAGCCGGCAGCGGACACGGACGGTGAAGCCGTCGCCTACACGATCGCCGCCCCACTCGTGCAGTCCGGGCCGGGGGCCTTCGCGGGCATCCCGGTCACGCAGGGCATCGAGCTCGCGGTGGCCGAGATCAACGAGTCAGGCTTCCTCGGCGAAGGCAGCACGCTCCAGGTCGACTTCACGGATACCGCGGGAGACCCCGCCAAGGCGATCGCCGGCTACAAGGAGGCCGAGGCCTCCGGTGCGTCTGGCGTGCTGTGCTGCACGCTCGGAGGCGAGGCGGGAGCGCTTCTGCCGCTGCTCACCGCGGGCACGGTTCCCGGCGTCGTGACGGTGTCGATCCTCGACGGCCTGGCCGATCCGCCTCATCTCTTCCGCCCGTTCGAGGTGCCTTCGGCGCCTGGCGGCACGTACGACGAGTTCCTCGACGCCGTGTTCGGCCCGGGCGAGTATTCGTCGGCTGTCATGGTCGTGAACAACGACAACGACGCCATGGTGCAGGACTCGAAGATCTACGCCGCCGGCCTCGACCGTAATGACGTCGAACTGCTGCACACCCTCGAGGTCCCTGTCGTGGAGACCTCGTACATCGGCCCCGCGACGCAGATCATCGACCTCGACCCCGACGTCGTGGTCGCCAGCACGATCGGATCGTCGACGGCGAACCTCGCGAAAGCCCTGCGCGAACTCGGCTACGACAAGCCGATCGTCTCCAACGTCGGCGCCGACAGCAGGGCGGCCTACGACGCGTCGGCCGGCGCGATGGAAGGCACGATCTTCCCGACCCCGTATCAGGCCCAGTACCCCGTGAATGAGCTCGGCTCCGCGTTCGCCGCCGCGTACGAAGCGGCCTACGACGCGGCTCCCGACATGTTCGCCGCCCAGGGCTACACGGCCACGTGGCTGCTGGCGACAGCGCTGCGCGATGCGGGCACCGGCGATCCCGAAGCCGTCGGCGAGGCGCTCTCCGCCATCGCGGAGCAGGAGAGCGTCTACGGCACGATCGTCTACTCGGGCGGTCAGGCGTCGGTCAAGGAACCGGCCCTGCACCTCGTCTGGGGCGCAGGAGGCGCGCTTTCGCTCCTCGGCGAGTGATCTCGACCCCCGTGCGCGGGCACCGCGCACGGGGGTCTCTCGAAAACATTGCGCGACACCATCGCGATGTGTCAAAATCAAGTGCTTGCTTCACAAGTCCAAGCTGCCAACCCCGAAGAAGGGACAAAGATGTCTCAGACCGCAAAGACCCGCCACGTGCGGGCGCGCGCTGCCATCGCCGTCATCACCGCCGCCTCACTGTTCGGACTCGCCGGATGTGCGTCCGGCGACTCCTCCGGCGAAGGAGGTGAAGAGGCCGTCACGTACGTCGTGGGCTTCCCCGCGCTCCTGTCCGGCCCCGCTGCGTTCGCAGGCGTGCCCATCGCCGACGGCGCCAAGCTCGCCGTCAAGGAGATCAACGAGAGCGGATACCTCGGCGAGGGGTCGACCATCGACCTCAAGATCGACGACATCAAGGGCGACCCGGCTCAGGCCATCGCGCTGTTCAACCAGTACGCCGCCGACGGCGCGTCCGGCATCCTGTGCTGCGGACTCTCGTCCGAGGCCGGCGCGCTCGCGCCCGTCATCACGGAGCAAGAAGACGCCCGCGATCGTCACCTCGGCGATCCTCGCAGGTCTCGCCGACCCGCCGTACATCTACCGCCCGGTCATCCTGCCCGCGCAGGAGGGTGGCATGTACGACCAGTTCGTCGACACCGTCGTCCCCGGTGAGGGCATCAAGACGGCCGTCATCGTCGTGACGGCCGACAACGACGGCATGGTCGGCGACTCGAAGGTGTGGGCCGCCGCGCTCGAGCGCAACGGAGTCGACATCGTCAAGACGATCGAGACGTCGGCTGCCGACACGAACTACACGCAGGCCGCGACCGAGATCGAGTCGCTCGACCCCGACGCGGTCATCGGCGCAACCCTCGGCACGCCGTCGGCGCTGCTGGCGAAGTCCATGCGCGAGCGCGGCTACGACAAGCCCTTCCTCACCACGCTACGGCGTCGACAGCGAGGCGCTGTTCACGACGTCCGGCGGCGGCCTGGCGAACACGATCTTCATGTCGCCGTTCCACGCGGGCTTCAACACGAACGAGACCGCCGTGCGGTTCGTCGAGGCGTACGAGGCCGAGTACGACGCCGTTCCCGACATGTACGGCGCTCAGGGCTACACCGCCATGTGGCTCCTCGCGCAGGGCATCAAGGACGCCGGCAGCGCCGACCCCGCCGACGTCGCGAAGGCGCTCGAGGCCATCAAGGAGCAGGACTCGGTGTACGGTCCGCTGACCTACAGCGGTGGTCAGGCCTCCCTCGACGGACCCGGTGTCTACCTGGTCTGGCAGAAGGATGGCACCCTCAAGGAGTGGGATAACTGACAGTGACCGACGGGGATGTCGCCGGAGACGGGTCTCGCATGCAGTGTCCGATCCGCCGGGAACGGTCCCCTCGGGGACTCGCTCCGCAGGGCGGCGCGCGCCGCAGAGGATTGCGCGCTCGCCTCGTGGTGGGCGGCAGGTGACCGAGAGGTCGTCGCGGATCGCTCGCACGATGCAGCCCTCGGCCTGCACGTGGTCGTGACAACGACCAGCAGGCTGCGGGTGGGGCTCTCCGGCGACATCCCTTCGCTGTACAGCGCGCCGGTGCGGGCGAAGCAGATCGCGACGCTCGACTGGTTCAGCGGCGGGCGGGTGGAGCACGGCATCGACCTGGCTCCGCCCCCCGCACCGCTGATCGATCCGCTGCGCTCCGACGCGGAGGATCACCTCACGCACGTCATCGAGCAGACAGCGGCGATGCACGAGCTGTGGACCCAGCGCCGTGCGAGCCACGCCGGCCGCTACGTGTCGTTCGACGGGGCGATCTCGCTTCCGAAGCCCGTCGGCGACCGGGTGCCCACCACGCACCTGCGGGCCACGACGGCGTCGGACCTCGAGCGCTACATCGCCGCGTGCGGCGATCCCGCGGGCTGGCTCGTGTGGTCACCTCGGCGTGAGGACGTCGTCCGCGCCGGTGAGGCTCTCGTCGCCGTCATGGGCGATGCGGCGGGCGCCGTGCGGCGCACGTGGGTCGTCCCCGCAGCTCAGCATCGTGCCGCGCTCGATGAGGCGCAGCAGCTCGGCGTCGACGAAGTCGTCGCCGTATTTCGACCGCATCCCGTCGCCCGACGAGATCGAGACATTGGTGGCATGACGTGGCGTCTCTCACGATGAAGGGCAAGCCGGTCGAGATCGGTCTCGTCGACCTGTTCGACGGCTCGCCCGAGCGCGGGCCCGAGTTCATCCAGGCCTTCGCGAAGACGGCCGAGGACCGGGGCTTCACCGGGATCTGGCTGCCCGAGCACATCCTCTTCTTCGACCACTACGAGTCGGCCTACCCCTATCCGTCGGCTCCGTCGGCGACGAACCCCGACACCGCCGAGGTCCACAACGAGACGGTCGACGGCAAGCCGCGGGTCGAGGCATCCGCCGATCAAGGGCTGCTGGACCTGTTCCAGACCGCGCTGCACGTCTGTGCGGCAACCACGACCCTGCGGTTCGGCAGTTCCGTGATGCTGCTGCCGCTTCGCAACCCGCACGCCATCGCGCGCGAGCTGCGGATGGTGAGCGAGCTGACCGACGACCGCCTCGACCTCGGGGTCGGAGTCGGCTGGTCGTCGGAGGAGGTCGAAGCCTGCGAGTCAGACTTCACGACGCGCGGTCGGCGGTGCGAAGACATGATGATCGCGCTTCCCGAGATCTGGGCCGATGAGGCGGGTGTCCTTCCCCCCACGGCACATGCGTTCCCGAGGATGCTCGTCGGCGGCCACTCGCGGGCGGCGATCCGCCGCGCGGGACAGGTCGCGACCGGCTGGTACCCGTGGAACCTCACGATGCCCGAGTTCGCCGAGCACTACGCGACATACCGCCGGCACCTCGAGGAGGCCGGGCGCGACATCGAAGACCAGAAGGTCATCGCGGGACTGCGCTTCAGCGGCGACCTCGAGGCGCTTCCCGCGATCGTCGAGGGCTACGTCAAGCTCGGTGCCGATGCCGTCAACGTCTCGCTGCGCACCGAGGCGCACTCCTACGCCGACACGATGTCGGCCGTCTCGAAAATCCTGGGGCTCGCAGCATGAGCGGGGAGCGCGACATCGAGATCGACGACTTCCGCCACGAGGTGCGTGCGTGGCTCGAGGCCAACGTCCCCGCCGAGCCGCTGCCGTCCTGGACCCAGCGCGAGGGCTTCGACCTGCACCGCCAGTGGGAGAAGGTCCTCTTCGAGGGCGGCTACGCGGCGATCGACTGGCCCTCCGAGTACGGCGGGCGTGACGCGGGCCTCAAGCGCTCGATCGTCTTCGGCGAGGAGTACTACCGCGCCGGCGCGCCCGAGCGCATCAACATGGGCGGTCTCTACCTGCTCGGACCCGTCCTCATGCAGCACGGCACCCCCGAGCAGTGCGCGCGGTGGATCCCCGACATCCTCAGCTGCCGCACCATCTGGTGCCAGGGCTTCAGCGAACCCGAATCGGGATCCGACCTCGCGTCGCTGCGCACACGCGCCGATCGCGACGGCGACGAGTTCGTCGTCAACGGCCAGAAGATCTGGACGTCGATGGGCGGCTTCGCCGACTGGATCTTCGCCCTCGTGCGCACGGACCCCGTGGCCGGCGCCGCGCGCAAGCACGCCGGCATCACGTTCCTGTGCATCGATCTGCGCTCCCCGGGCGTCGAGGTGCGACCCCTCACGATGGTCGACGGGACACAGGGGTTCGCCGAGATCTTCTTCACGGATGTCCGGGTTCCCGTCGAGAACGTCGTCGGCGAGATCGGCGGCGGCTGGGCCGTCGCGATGTCGACCCTCGGGTTCGAGCGCGGTGCCGTCTTCGGCGATCACGCCAAGTTCTCGAAGGACGTCGCCAACCTCGCCGGCCTCGTCGCGGCGCGCGGTCTCGACGAGGACTCCGCCGTCCTCGACGAGCTCGGACGGGTCCTCGTCGAGACCGAGGTCTACCGTGCGAACGTCTACCGCCTGGCGGAACTCGCCGAGCGGGGGGCGGATCTGACCGCGACCGCGAGCATCAACAAGATCTACTGGACCCAGATGCAGTTCGACATCTTCGACACGGGGCTGCGCCTGCTCGAGGCCGACGCCGCCGTCGTCGGCGATCCGAGCGCACTGCCGGGCGCCGACGATCGCACGCTCCGCGCGTGGCAGGACTGGCACCACCGGTACTGGTACTCCCGCGCCGCGATGATCTTCGGCGGCACGAACGAGATCCAGCGAAACATCATCAGCGAGCGCGTGCTCGGTCTTCCCATGGAGAGCCGCAAATGATCGAATCCGTCCTCGACACCGAGCGACGCGAACTGACAGAGCTGAGCGAAGACCTGCTCGGGAAGTTCTGCACCGTCGACCACCTGCGCGCGAGCCTCGACGGCGGCACGGCGCACAGCGCCGAGCTGTGGTCCCGGATCGCCGAAGCGGGCCTGACCTCGGCCCTGGTCGCCGAGGACCACGGCGGCATCGGGCTGACCGCGTCCCATCTGTCGGGTGTGCTCTACAGCTTCGGACGCCACGCCGTTCCCGAGCCGTACCTCGAGACGGCCGTGATCGCGGCGTCCCTCCTCTCCGCAGCGGACTGGCCGGACGCGGCCGGGTGGCTCGAGCGGATCGCCGCGGGTGACGCGATCGTCGCGATCCGACTCGACGGCGCCGATCACGTCGCGTTCGCACGCGATGCCGACCTCGTGCTCGACATCGCGGCCGACGACACGGTGCGCGCGTTCCGGCCCGATGAGCTGACGATCACGTCCGTCGCGGCGCTCGACGCCCTGCGGCCCCTCGCGACGATCGAGCCACTTGCCGAGGGCACGGCGCTCAGCATCCCCGCCGACGCCGTGCAGCACGCACGCGTCATCGCGATCGCGGGAGCCGCGTGCGTGCTCGCCGGAGCCACGCGCCGACTGCTCGAGCTCACCGTCGACTACGTCGGGATCCGCAAGCAGTTCGATCGCCCGGTCGGATCCTTCCAGGCCGTCAAGCACAAGATCGCGGACGTCGCGGTCATGGCCGACATGGCCACCTCGGCTGCCCTCTCGGCTCTCGACGACTCCGACGAGCCCGGCGCGTTGCGCCGAGCCGCCGCGGCCAAGGCGTATGCCGGCGACGCGGCTCAGCTCGCCAACGTGCAGGCGCTCCAGCTGCACGGCGGCATCGGCTTCACGTGGGAATACCACCTGCACGTGTGGCTCAAGCGCGTCATGAGCCTGTCGGCCGCGTACGGCACGACCCGCGCGCTGCGCCGCGCACTCGCGCAGGAGCTGCTGGCCGGGCTCGGGGCGGGTCCGCGGTGACCGAGCTCGGCTTCTGGCGCCTCGCGACCCGCGATCCCGAGGCCGTCGCCGTCGTCGAGGCCGACGGCACGACGGTCAGCCGCGGCGAGCTCCTCGCGTGGGTGAACGGACTCTCGCATCTGCTCAAGAGCCTCGGTCTCACGACGGGCGACCGCGTGGTGGGCGTCGTCACGAACGAGCCCTTCGCGCTCGCGCTCGCGCTCGCCTGCCAGCAGAGCGGTGCGTACTACGTCCCGGTCAACACGGCGCTGACCGCGAGTGAGATCGCCTACATCATCGGAGATGCCGCGCCCGTCGCGGTCTTCACGTCCTCCCGGCTCGCCGGCGTCGTTCGCGAGGCGGCTGTCGACGCGGGGCTCCCTCCCGAGGTCTGCTTCTCGTTCGCGGGAGACGCGGGGTTCCGCGACCTCCGGACGGTCCTCGAGGATCACCCGGTCCACGCACCGCAGGACCGCACACCGGGAGCCTTCCTCGGTTACACGTCGGGAACGACGGGCAGGCCCAAGGGTGTGGCGCGCAGGCTCGCGCTCGGCGACCCCGACGATGTCTTCGCGGCCGGCGCACAGTGGCAGCTCGGCATGTTCGAGATCGAGCCGCTCAACTCGGGCGTGCACCTGGTGACGTCGCCGCTCAGCCACACCGCCGTGAGCGGGCTCGCCGTGACGTCGCTGCACTTCGGCCACACCGTCGTCCTCACCGATCGGTTCGACGCCGAGGGTGTGCTGCGCCGCATCCAGGACCAGCGCGTCACGACGACGCACATGGTCCCCACTCAGCTGCACCGCCTGCTCCGGCTGCCCGAAGAGATCCGTGCGAGCTACGACGTGAGCTCGATGCGCAACCTCGTGCACGGCGCAGGCCCGTGCCCCGAAGCCGTCAAGCGCGCGACGATCGCGTGGTTCGGCGACGTCGTGTGGGAGTACTACGGCGCGACCGAAGCCGCCGGGACCGTCATCAGCACGCGCGAGTGGCTCGAGCGTCCCGGCAGCGTCGGTCGCCCGCAGCCTGGTGCCGAGGTGCGGATTCTGGATGCCGAACGCAACGACGTGCCCGTCGGCGAGACGGGGGCGGTGTTCCTGCGGATGGGAGCGCACGCCTTCGAGTACCGCGGTGACCCGAGCAAGACCGCAGCAGGGTCGCCACGGCGACTTCGTCACGGTCGGCGATGTGGGACGCCTCGACGAGGACGGCTACCTGTACCTCCTCGCGCGCGTCTCCGAAGTCATCGTCTCGGGCGGTGTCAACGTCTACCCCGCCGAGATCGAGGCAGTGCTGCTCGAGCATCCCGACATCCGCGACGCCGGCGTCATCGGCGTACCCGACCCCGAATGGGGAGAGACGGTCTGCGCCGTCGTGGAGGCCGTCGACGGCTCGCCGCTCGCGGTCTCGCCCGACGCGGGCACGGCGGCGCTGCTCGAGTTCCTCGGTCAGCGGCTCGCGCGGTTCAAGGTCCCCCGGCGCGTCGAGGTCGTCAGCGCCCTGCCACGAGGTGAGAACGGCAAGCTCCGCAAGCACCTCCTGCCCGAACTGATCGAGAAGTGATGTCATGAAGCCCGTCGCACCCCCGACCCCCGATACGCAGGAATGGTTCGACCGGATCGACGCCGGCGAGCTGACCGTGCCCCGTTGCACCGCCTGCGCGGCGTTCTTCCTGTACCCGCGCAGCTCCTGCCCGCGCTGCGGTGGTCGTTCGATCGAGCTCGTGACAGCCGCCGGCACCGGGACGCTGCTGTCGTTCGTCGTCAACCATCGCGGGCCCGCGGGCTTCGAAGCGCCGTACGCGCTCGGGGTCGTCGAACTCGCCGAGGGGCCGCACATGATGGCGGGCATCGTGACCGACGAGCTCGAGTCACTGGAAGTGGATGCGCCCGTCCGGGTCGTGTTCGAGCAGCGGGGGGATCGCAGAGTCGTCCACTTCGCACCGGAGGGGGAGCAGAAGTGACGTTGCGCGGAGCAGTGGCGATCGTCGGAGCCGCCGAAAGCACCGATCTCGGCCGCATCCCCGGCAAGTCGGCCCTCGAGCTGCACGTGGACGCGGCGCTCAACGCGCTCGCCGACTGCGGCCTGACGCCCGCCGACATCGACGGCGTCGCGTCGGCCGGCGAGATGCCGGTGGATGTCGCGGACTACCTCGGGATCGTGCCCGAATACCTCGACGGCACCAACGTGGGCGGCTCGTCGTACATGCTGCACGTCCGTCACGCGATGGCCGCGATCACGGCGGGCCTGTGCACCACGGTCCTCGTGACGCACGGCGAGTCGGGTCGATCGCGCGTCGGGATGGTTCCCTGGGCGCCCGCGCCGCAATCGGCGATGGGGCAGTTCGAGGTGCCGTACGGACCGGTCGGCGCGCCGTCGCTGTTCCCCATGGGCGTCCGTCGCTACATGGCCCAGTACGGCATGACCCGCGAGCAGCTCGCGATGGTCCCCGTCATCCAGCGCGAGTGGGCGGCCAAGAACCCGCGCGCGAAGCTCCGTGACCTCATCACGGTGGAGGACGTCTTCGCGTCGCCCGTCATCGCCGACCCGATCCACCTCATGCACTGCTGCCTCGTCACCGACGGCGGCGGCGCCCTCGTCATCACATCGGCCGAGCGGGCACGCGAGCTCGCTTCGCGACCCGTCTACGTCCTGGGCGCCGGCGAGTCGAGCGAGTCCTCGGTCGTCGCGGGACTCGAGAGCCTGACCTCCTCGCGCGCGATCCGCATCGGCGGCGAGCGTGCGTTCGCGCAGGCGGGAGTGCGCCACGACGAGGTCGACCACCTCATGATCTACGACGCATTCGCGCACGTGCCGATCTACGGTCTCGAGGACCTCGGCTTCGTCGGCCGCGGCGAGGCCCCTGCCTTCATCGAGGAGCGCAACACGGCCCCCGGCGGCAGCCTTCCCCTCAACACGAACGGTGGCGGCCTCGCCTACACCCACACCGGAATGTACGGGATGTTCGCCATCCAGGAATCCGTGCGACAGGTCCGGGGCACGGCAGCCGCGCAGGTCGAGGGGGTCGACATCAGTGTCGCGACCGGCGTCGGCGGCATGTTCATGAGCTCGGGAACGCTCGTCCTCGGGAGCGACGCGACCGTCTGAGCCGCCTACGCGAAGAGCGTGGGTGCGAGCCTCAGCCAGTCCTCGACGGGGAAGGGCTTGTCGCGCCAGCCCAGTTCGCGATCCAGCGCCTGGACGCACACATGGTCGGCGCCTGCGTCGAGGTGCTCGCGCAGCCGACGAGCGATGGTCTCGTCGTCGCCCCACGCGACGAGCGAATCCACGAGCGCGTCCGAGCCGCCGTCGGCGACGTCGTCGGGCGAGAACCCGAGGCGGATCCAGCTGGAGACGTAGTTCGGCTGTCCCAGGTACAGCGAGAGGTGGCGCCGCGCCGCCTGCCGTGCGGCCGCGGGATCGGCCTCGCGGACGATCATCTGCGTCGGCGCGAGGAAGGGCGCCTCGCCCAGGAGTGTGCGGGCCTCGGCCGTGTGCTCGGGCGTCGTGAGGTACGGGTGCGCGCCGGCCGTGCGGGTCGCGGCGAGGTCGAGCATGCGGGGCCCGAGCGCCGCGAGCACGCCCTGTCGCGCGAGCGACGGATCGATGCGATCGAGGTCGTCGAGGTACTCGCGCATCCGGCTGAGCGGCTTGCCGTAGCGGCCGGGCTCGGCGCGGTCCACGAGCGACGCGTGGCTGACCCCGAGCCCCAGGACGAACCGCTCCCGATCGGCGGGCGCGAGGAGGGCGACCTCGGTGGCGACCTCGTCGGGCGTCATCGTCCAGATGCTCAGGATGCCGGTCGCCACGACGATCCGCGAGGTCGCGCCGAGCAGATCGCGGACGCGCTCGAACGGGTTGGACGCCCCGCCGGTCATCCACAGCGCCGAGTAGCCGGCCGCCTCGAGCGCGCGAGCGGCCTCCATCGCCGTGCCCGCCTCTCGCAGGCGCAGACCGGTGGCCCACACGCCCCACGGCCCCTCGGGGAGGGTCATGACGCGCCCTCGTCGATCGACAGGACCGAGCCGTGGGCGAGATCGGCGATCCACGAGCTGGAAACGCCAGCCATCGTCGGTCCGCACGAACTCGCCGAGGTACGAGCCGACGACGATGTGGCTGCCGCCGTCCCGGCGGTAGTAGGCCGTGCCCTTGAAGACTCCGCGCGCTGTGTCGCCGTCGACCTCGATGTCGCTGTTGGTGAAGGTGTGCAGGATCCAGGGCATGGATGACTGCAGCCGGACGAACTGATCGCGGATCTGGTCGCGACCCCGGCACGCGGGGCGCCGCGGATTGATGCTGTAGACACCCTCGGGAGTCCACAGGTCCGCCAGCGCGTCGGGATCGGGGTGGCTGGGCCCCGCCCATCCGCCGTCGCAGAGCGTGTGGTACCGCGTCGCGAGCGCTTCGATGGCGCGCACGCTCTCCAGCTCCTGAAGACGCCGTTCGAGCTGTTCCAGTCGATCGCTCATGCCGGTGCCGACTCCGACTCGGGGATGCAGCGCACGAGCGCGGTGCGCACGGCCCGGCACACGAGCACGCCGTCCTGATTGCGGCCGCGGTGCTCGAGTGTCACGATGCCCTGACCCGGGCGGGACTTCGACAGGCGCTTCTCGCCGATGACCGTCTCGCTGTAGATCGTGTCGCCGATGAAGACGGGGGCGGGGAAGTCGATCCCCTGGAAGCCGAGGTTGGCGATCGTGGTCTTCTGGGTCACGTCCGGGCCGCCGATGCTGCACACGATCGCCAGCGTGAGCATGCTGTTGACCAGGCGCTGTCCGAACTCCGACTCGGCGGACTTCACGGCATCCAGGTGAAGGGACTGGGAGTTGAGCGTCATGCTGCTGAACAGCACGTTGTCGGCCTCGGTGATCGTCCGGCCGGGCTCGTGCTCGAACACGTCGCCCGTGATCATCTCTTCGTAGTAGCGGCCCCGCCGCGTGTGCACAGTCATGGCTCTCCTGGTGATCGGTGGGAGGGGGTGGTCTCAGAGGTCCTGCGCGGCGAGTGCCTGCACGACGCGGGAGGTCGACGGGCGGCCGAGCTTCTCGGCCATCCACGTGCTCGTGCGGGCGAGGGCGCGCACGTCGACTCCGCTGCGGATCCCGAGTCCATCGAGCATCCACACGAGGTCCTCGGTCGCGAGGTTGCCCGCCGCGCCGGGGGCGTAGGGGCAGCCGCCGAGGCCGCCTGCGGATGAGTCGAAGGTGCGGATTCCGGCCTCGAGCGCCGCGAAGGAGTTCGCGAGCGCCTGGCCGTACGTGTCGTGGAAGTGCACCGCGAGCTCGTCGGGTCCGAGGCCCGCCGAGCCGAAGGCCTCGATGAGGTCGTGCACGCGCCCGGGGGTCGCCAGTCCGAGCGTGTCGCCGATCGACAGCTGCGAGGCGCCGAGGTCGTAGAGTCGCCGGCCGACGTCGACGACCTGCGCGATGGGCACGTCGCCCTCCCACGGGTCGCCGAAGCACATCGACACATAGGCGCGCACCTGCATCCCCTCGGCGCGTGCACGATCCACCGTCGATGCGAACATCTCGAACTGCCCGTCGATCGAGCGATTGAGGTTCTTCTGGGCGAAGCTCTCCGTCGCACTGCCGAAGATCGCGATGTGGTCGACGCCGGCTGCGAGCGCGCGGTCGAGTCCGCGCTCGTTCGGCACGAGCACGGGGAGCGACACGGCGCCGCCCAGGTCGAGGCCGTCGAGCACGGCTTCGGCATCGGCGAGCTGCGGGACCCATCTCGGGTGCACGAAGCTCGTCGCCTCGATCGTCGTCAGCCCGGCGGCGGCCAGCTGCCGGATGAAGTCGATCTTGTCGTGCGTCGCGATCGCGACCGACTCGTTCTGCAGCCCGTCGCGGGCGCCGACCTCGTAGATGACCACCGATTCGGGCAGCGTCGTCATTGGCGTTCCTTCGATCCTCGTGCGTTCAGTTCTGCGGGGGGACGATCGCGATGGGGCCGTCCAGCAGGTGCGGGTAGAAGCGGGCGACGTGGTCGGCCATCGCCTCGAGGTGCGTGGCCATGGCCTGGGCAGCGCCCTCGGCGTCACCGGCGGCGATCGCGCGCACGATCTTGCGGTGGGCGGCGTCGGCCTCGTTCAGCGCATGCGCCGGGTATCGGACGCCGGCGTCATGGCCGTCGGCGATCATGCTCAGGATGTCCCACATCATCGCGAGCGGACGGTTGGCCGCGACCTCGGCGATCATCGTGTGGAACTCGCGGTTCATGCGCCGCCACTCGTCCGCTCCCTCGTCCACGCGCTCGAGGGCTTCGTGCGCGCGCAGCAGCCGCTCGGCCTGCTCGGTGGTGCAGTGTGTCGCCGCGGCGGCGGCGAGCGAGGGCTCGATGATGAGGCGCGCCTCGAGGATCTCTCGCAGGCCGATGTCGCTCATGCGCATGAGGACCGAGAGCGGACGCGCGATGCTCTCGGCCCGGGGGTGTGCGACGAAGGCGCCTCCACCCGACCCCACGCGGGTCTCGACGATCCCCTCGGCCTCGAGGATGCGCAGGGATTCGCGGATGGATGCCCGCCCCGCCCCGTACTGCGCCGCCATCTCGGCTTCGAACGGCAGCCGGTGTCCCGGCCGCATCCCGGCGCTCACGATCCCGTCCGCGATCGCCTCGGCGAGGATCACCGGCTTGCGGGCGCGCCCGCGCCGCACGGGCCGGACGCCGGCGTCGGCGGTGGGAGCGGCGGGATCGGTCATGTCAGTACGAGCGGGGGAGGGAGAGCACGTGCTCGGCGATGTAGTTGAGCACCATCTGCTGCGGCACGGGCGCGCTCTTCATCAGGCGCGACTCCACCCAGTAGCGGCCCACGTCGTACTCGTCGGCGTAGGCGTATCCGCCGAGCGTCTGCATCGCCGTGTCGGCGGCGAAGAACGCGGCATCGGATGCGAGGAACTTGGCGGCGTTGGCCTGTTCGCCGCAGGGGAGCCCGTTGTCATAGCGCCACGAGGCTTCGCGCACGGCGAGCTCGGCGGCCGACAGGCGCATGTGCGCTTCGGCGAGCGGGAACGAGATGCCCTGGTTCTTGCCGATCGGCCGGCCGAAGACGACGCGCTCGCGGGCGTACTCGGTCGCGCGTTTGAGGGCCGCCCGGCCGATGCCGATCGCCTCGCCGGCGATGAGGATGCGCTCGGGGTTGAGGCCGTCCAGAAGGTAGGAGAAGCCTCGGCCCTCCTCGCCCACGAGGTCGTCGGCCGAGACGCGCAGCCCGTCGAAGCGGATCTCGCACGAGCCGACGGCGTTGCGCCCGATCTTGTCGATCAGCTTGATGTCCACGCCGGGGGCCTTGAGGTCGGCGAGCAGGAGCGACATCCCGTGCGTGCGCTTCTCGACCTGGTCGAGCGGGGTCGTGCGGGTCAGGAGAAGGACCTTCTCGGCGATGTGCGCCTTCGTGATCCACACCTTCTGGCCGTGCACGACGTACTCGTCGCCGTCGCGGACGGCGCGCGTCGAGATGGAGGGTGTGTCGGTGCCGGCATCGGGTTCGGTGACGCCGAAGGCGATGTGCAGTTCGCCCGACGCGACCCGCGGAAGGTATGCCTCTTTGAGTGCCGCGGAGCCGTGCTTGGCGACCGGGTTCATGCCGAAGATCGAGATGTGGAGGGCGCTCGCGCCGTTCATCGCGGCGCCGGATGCGGCGACCTCCTGCAGGACGATGGATGCCTCGGTGATCCCGCCACCGCCTCCGCCGTACTCCTCGGGGATCGAGACGCCGACCCAGCCGGCCTTGGCCATCGCGTCGTAGAACTCCCAGGGGAACTCGTGCTGCGAGTCGCAGCGACGCCAGTACTCCGCCCCGAAGCCATCGCAGATGTCGCGGACAGCCATGCGGATGTCGCGCAGGTGTTCGGGCTCCTCGAAGTCCATGTCCACTTCCGATCGAATATGCGGATATTAAACGTGGCGTAAGTCTATCAAGCGCTTGCTGGACAGCGTCAAGCCGCTAACATGCGGATACATGAAGGGTTCGTACTCCACCATCACGTCCGCTGAAGCCGCGCTCGCCGATCTGCCCCCCGCCGCGCGGATCGTCGCAGGGAACGCATGCGGCACGCCGCTCACGCTCCTGCGCGAGCTCGGTCGGCGGCCGCGCGCCGCCGGGCCCGTGACGCTGACGCTCGGCATCACGCTGGGGGAGCCGGGCCTGCGCGAAGCGGCGCTCGAGGGCTCGGTGCGAATCCGCAGCTGGCACGTGCACGGCGAGATCCGCGCCCTGCACCGCGAGGGGCTCGTCGACTACCTGCCCCTCCGGCTGGTCGACGTCCCTCGCCTCGTCCTCACCGAATCCGACGTCGCTCTCATCCGCGTCGGTCCTCCTGATGCCGACGGCTACTGCAGCCTGGGTCCGTCGACCAGTTACGCGCGCGACGCCGTCCGCCTCGCGCGCCTCGTCATCGCCGAAGTCGCGGACGACGTCCCTCGCACGGTGGGCGACAGCCGTATCCACGTCTCCGAGATCGACCGTTTCGTGGCATCCGACACGCCCATGGCCGTTTACGAGCCGAGCGCCCCTGGTCCCGCGTCAGCCGAGGTCGCGCGCCGGGTCGGCGAGCTCGTCCCGGACGGCTCGACCGTCCAGCTCGGCATCGGCGCGATCGGTGACGCGGTGTCGGCCGCGCTCTCGCAGATCGGTCAGGCGAAGTCGCTGCGCCTCCACGGCATGCTCTCGGAGCCGATGATCCCGCTCGTCGAAGCCATCGCCGCGACGGGTGGGCACCCCGTCCAAGCGGTCGAGCTCCTGGGCTCGCCCAAGCTCATGGCATGGGCCGACGAGAACCCCGCGATCGAAATGGCCGATTCGCAGCGAATCCACCACCCGCTCGCGATCGCCGCGGTGCCCTCGTTCGTCTCGGTGAACTCCGCCGTCGCGGTCGATCTGCAGGGCCAGGTCGCCGCTGAGACGGTGAAGGGCCGCGTCATCTCGGGCGTCGGCGGCAGTGCCGACTTCGCCGAGGGCGCGCACCTGTCAGACGGAGGCCTGCGTATCATCGCGCTCGCCTCGACGACCGCGAAGGGTCAGTCCACGATCGTGGCGACGCACGGCGGCGCCGACCTCGTCTCGGCTGCGCACCACAGCGTCGACGCGATCGTGACCGAGCACGGCGTCGCGTGGCTTCGCGGACGCACGCACCGCGAGCGCCGCGAGAACCTCATCGCTGTCGCTGCGCCCGAGCACCGCGACAGCCTCGAGCAGCAGGGCGCGCAGCTCGCCGGCTAGCGGCCTCCGTCACGGTGCGACAGGGCGCCAAGCTCGCCGGCGAGCAGCCTCCGTCACCGGGTCGCGGGGACGGAAGCCTCCTGCAGCGTGAAGCTCTGGTAGCCGTTCGCGCTCTCTTCGGCGAGCCGGCGGCGGTACTTGGGGCCGCCACCGAGGTAGACCATGGCCCGCGGACGCTCGTCGCGGTCGAGGTTCTTGTTGTGTCCGTTGAACCACGACTTCGTCTTGGACATGAGCAGCCGGGCGTTCACCTCGTGCACGTGCGCGGTCCACTCCGCCTCGGCCTCGGGGCGCGCCTCGATGCGGACGAGTCCGCGCTCGTCGATGACCTGGATCAGCCCTGTCATCCAGTTGACGACGTCTTCGATGCCGCGCGGGAAGTTCGCAGAGGCCGATCCGGACTGCGGGCCGGCGAGGATGAACAGGTTGGGGAAGCCCGCAACCTGGACGCCGAGACACGTGACGGGGCCGTCGCGCCACTTGTCGCGAAGACGGATGCCGTCGACGCCGATGATCTCGATGCGGTCGAAGGGGCCGGTGACGGCGTCGAACCCGGTCGCGTAGACGATGATGTCGACGTCGATCGCGGGTTGCGTCGAGTCGTCGCCGAACCGGATGCCCTCGGGCGTGATCTCGGTGACGGGCGTCGTCTTGAGGTCGACGAGCTCGACGTTGTCGCGGTTGAAGACCTCGTAGTAGCCCGACTCGCCCGCGACGCGCTTCGTGCCGAAGCCGTGGTCCTTGGGGATCAGGATGTCGGCGATGCGCGGGTCTGCGACGCGCTCGCGGATGCGCTCCGCGATGAACTCCGTGAGCTCGGCGTTGGGCCCGGGCTCCATCATGGTGTCGCGGTAGTTGCCCATGTACATGCCGGCGCCGGAGCCGTTGTAGAGCTCGTGCCAGTGCGCGATGCGCTCTTCTCGCGAGACGTCGGTGCTGAGCACGCGATCGGGGCGGTGGATGAAGCCGGCCGGGGTCTCGCTGCACCACTGGAAGATCTCGTCGTAGCGCGAGCGGAGGTCCGCCATCTCCTCGGGCGAGATGGGGCCGTTGCCCAGCGGGGCGCCCCAGTTGGCGCCGCGCTGCAGGACGTACAGCTGTTCGACTTCCGACGCGATCGCGGTGATGACCTGCACACCGCTCGCGCCGGTGCCGATGACGGCGACGCGCTTGCCCGTGACGTCGAGGTCATCGGGCCAGTCGAACGTGTGGACGGCCGTGCCGGCGAAGGTGTCCATGCCCGGGATGCGGGGATAGGTCGGCGCCGAGAGGATGCCGATCGCCGAGAGCACATAGCGAGCCCGCAGCGTGCGGCCGTCGCGGAACGTGACGTTCCACAGGAGGCTCTCCTCCGACCACTCGAGTGAGCTCACGGCCAGGTTGTAGCGGATGTGCGGACGCAGGTCGAACTTGTCGGCGAAGTAGTTGAGGTACGACAGCGTCTCGGGCTGGGCCGCGAATCGCTCCGACCAGTCCCACTCCTGCAGCAGTTCGGGTGAGAACGAGTACTGGTACGTGTACGACTCGGAGTCGAACCGGCATCCGGGGTAGCGGTTCTTGAACCACGTGCCTCCGAGGTCCTCGTTCGCGTCGACGAGGAGCACGTCGGCGTCCGCGTCGAGGTCGAGGAGCCGCTGGAGCTGGCACAGCCCGCAGACGCCTGCGCCGACGATCAGGTACTCGACGAACCCGGGGAGCGAAGCGGCCTGGCCGCCCTCTTGCGCCACGGCACCACTGCCGAATGCGGACCCGGTGACATCCCTTGAAGAGCTCACGATTCCTCCATAAATCAAGCGCTTGCTCTATGCTAGCATGAGGGGCGCCGGCGCGACCGGTAAAATTCGCGATGATGCGATCCGGGTCCTCTCCGCAGGGCGAGGAGCCGGTATCCGTGCCAGGGCCACGCACGAGAGGACCAAGGGAATGACCGCTTACGAGGCGATCCTCACCGAGGTCCGAGGTCGCGTCGCCTGGATCACCCTCGATCGGCCGGACGTCCTCAACGCTCTGAACGACGTCATCAGCCGCGAGATCGTCGCGGCTGCCAAGCAGTTCGACGCCGATCCCGCCATCGGCGCCATCGTGCTCACCGGATCGCCCAGGGCCTTCGCCGCAGGGGCCGATGTCGGCGAGCTCGGCGACATGACGGGGACTGAGGTCCTGATGTCGGGATCATTCGACGGCTGGACCGAGTTCGCCGCGGTGCGCACGCCCGTCATCGCCGCTGTAGCGGGCTACGCGCTCGGGGGCGGGTGCGAGCTGGCCATGATGTGCGACATCATCGTGGCCGCCGACACCGCCAAGTTCGGCCAGCCCGAGATCACGCTCGGCATCATCCCCGGTATGGGAGGGTCCCAGCGCCTCCTTCGCGCCGTCGGCTACTACAAGGCGGCCGACCTCGTGCTGACGGGGCGGCTGATGGATGCCGTCGAAGCCGAGCGCGCGGGCCTCGTCTCGCGCGTCGTGCCGGCGGAGGAGCTGCTGGAGACGGCTGCGTCCATCGCCCAGGCGGTCGCGGCGAAGTCGCTCCCGTCCGTCTATGCCGCGAAGGCTGCGCTGGATGCCGCGATGGAGACATCCCTCGCCGAGGGCCTGCGATTCGAGCGGCACGTCTTCGCCTCGCTCTTCGATACCGCCGATCAGAAGGAGGGCATGGCCGCCTTCCGTGAGAAGCGCCCTCCGGAGTTCCAGAACAGATGATCGCCGACGATTCGCCGACCGAGGCCGACGCGGGCGAGGATGCCGCGGCGGTCGCACCCTGGACGATGCTCGCGACCCGCGTGCTCGCGCCGAATCCGGGTCCGATGACGCTCGAGGGGACGAACACCTACGTCATCCGCAACCCCGACTCGCACGGCATCGTCGTGGTCGATCCCGGCCCGTCGGCCGCAGCGCACATGCGCCGCATCATGGCGCAGGGACGCGTCGAGCTGATCCTGCTGACCCATCACCACGCTGATCACAGCGGTGCGGCCGCGCGCCTCTCGGCAGTTGCCGGTGCACCGGTGCGCGCCGCCGATCCCGCGCACTGCCGGTTCGCCGAACCGCTCCGCGACGGCGAGGAGATCATCGCGGGAGGAACGAGCATCCGGGTCCTGCACATGCCCGGCCATACCGCCGACTCGGTGTGCTTCGAACTTCGTCACGACCGCAGACTCGAGGACGGGATGCCCGCGCGAAGCGTGCTGACGGGCGACACGATCCTCGGTCGCGGCACGACGGTGCTCGACGGGGCAGGTGGTGGCAGACTCGTCGACTATCTCGAGACGCTGCGGCGCCTCGAAGCCCTCGGATCGGGTCCCGTGCTGCCCGGCCATGGCCCCATGCTCGACAACCTCGCGGTCGTCGCGGCGGCGTACACCGCGCACCGCGAGCGACGGCTCGGCGAGATCGAGAGAGCCGTCGCTCAGCTCGAGACATCGCCTCGCCCCGTGACGGTCGAGACGATCACGGACCTCGTCTACGGTGAGCTCGCGCCGAAGGTCCGCGTCGCAGCCGAGGCGAGCGTCGCCGTCCATCTGGGGTACCTCGCGGATCAGCGGAGCGCGGGCACTCGTCGCACGACAGGAAGTGACAACTCATGAATGCAGTCAGGCCATGGTCGATCTGAGCGTCCTGAAGTCCTTCATCGCCGTCATCGACAGCGGCTCCGTCGTCGGTGCCGCGCGCGAGCGAGGCTACTCGCCGGCCGCCGTGTCGCGCCAGATCGCGTGGCTTCAGCGTCGGCTCGGCGTCCGCTTCTTCGAGCCGCAGGGTCGATCGATCAGGCCGACGGGAGACGCGCTCGAGTTCGCGCTGCGCGCGCGTGAGCTCGTCGATGAGGTCGAGCGGTTCGAGCGATACTCGAGCCGGTTCAGCGAGTCCCGCGCGACCTCGCAGGTCCGCTGACCCCCGTCGCGAGGGCGATCAGGCGATCTCGCCGCCGCTGACGGCGTCGGCGAGGGACGCGACGCGCGGCAGGTGGTGCGCACCGTAGAAGTCGGCGTTCGTGAGCCGCTCGGCATCCCGCGTCGAACGCTCGCCGTGGGCCAGGACCGCCTGCACCGAGAGTGCGTGCATCCATCCACCCGAGAGCGTCCCGAGGAGCATGAGGTACGGCACGCTGACGGCGTACGCATCGCGCGGAGAGCCCGCGAAGCCGAGCAGGTCGGCGGTCGCGCGCCGCGTCGCGTCGACGGCGCGGTCGAGCCGGTCGGCAGTGCGGACCGCGACAGGGTCGGCGTGCTCGCGGAGGGCGACGGTCGTCCCGACGATCTGGGCGAGCAGCTGCTCGACCGTCGCCCCGCCGTTGCGCAGCACCTTGCGGCCCACGAGGTCGTTGGACTGGATCGCGGTCGTGCCCTCGTAGATCGGCATGATGCGCGCATCGCGGTAGTGCCGCGCGACGCCCGTCTCCTCGATGAAGCCCATGCCGCCGTGCACCTGGATGGCCTCGCTCGTGACCTGGAGGGCATCCTCGGTCGTCCACCCCTTGAGGATCGGCACGAAGAACTCCGCGAGCGGGGCGAGCGTCTCGTCGTCCTCGGCGCGATCGAGCAGATCGGCGGTGTAGACGGCCAGGGCGCGCATCGCGAAGACCTTGCTCGACATCGACAGCAGCAGGCGTCGCACGTCGGGGTGCTCGGCGATCGGCGCTCCTTCGGCGCGCTCGAGCACGCCGCCCTGGATCCGCTGCGCGGCGTACGAGGTCGCCTGCTGCAGCGCGCGATCGGCGATGCCGGTCGCCTGGAAGCCCATCCCGGCGCGTGCCGAGTTCATCATGACGAACATGCCGGCCAGGCCCCCGTGCAGCTCGCCCGCGAGGTAGCCCGTCGCATCCTCGTACGCCAGCACGCACGTCGGGCTGCCGTGGATGCCGAGCTTGTGCTCGATCGCGATCGTGGTGACGCCGTTGCGCTCGCCGAGGGTGCCGTCGGCGTTGACGAGCGTCTTGGGCACGACGAACAGCGAGAGCCCCTTTGCGCCGGCGGGAGCGTCGGGGGTCCGCGCGAGGACGAGGTGGACGATGTTCTCAGCGACGTCGTGGTCGCCCCACGTGATGAAGATCTTCTGCCCGCTGATCGCCCACGTGCCGTCCTCGCGCGGCGTCGCGATCGTCCGGATCGCGCCGAGGTCGGTGCCCGCGGCGGGCTCGGTGAGGTTCATCGTGCCGGTCCACTCGCCCGAGACGAGCTTCGTGAGGAAGGTCTCGCGCAGCTCGTCCGATGCTGTCGCGTCCAGCGCGTGGATCTGTCCCGACGTCAGCAGCCAGCACAGCGCGAAGGCGGCGTTCGAGGCGTTCCAGATCTCGCCGAGTCCGGCGCGGATCGCACCGGGAAGACCGTCTCCGCCCGCCGAGACCGGCGCCTCGGCCGTGACCCATCCGCTCTCGACGAACGCCTGGTATGCCTCGGCGAAGCCCGCCGGCAGTCGCACATCGCCGTCCACGAGCTGCGCGCCCTCGGTATCGCCGATGCTCGCGAGGGGAGCCAGCACCGTGGCGGCGAACTCGCCCGCCGCGGCGACGACCTCGGCGCCGTCCTGGCTGGTCATCTCGCCCTCGGTCGCGCGGGCGATCATGTCGGTGCCGAACGCCTCTCCGAAGAGGAACGCGTAGTCGTCGACGGGGGCCTTGTAGTCGGACTCGGTGGCCACGGGGAACCTCGCTCAGCACAGAAGGGGTTGATACTGAGGTTCATGATACCTGGAACTGAGTTTCCGGGCCAGGGTGGTATCCCGCTCAGGCGGTGCCGCCCCCGACGAGCAGGCCGCCATCGAGGGTGAGCACCTGACCCGTGACCCACGACGCATCCGCCGAGACCAGGAAGGACACCGCCCCGGCGATGTCGGCAGGCGTGCCCAGACGCGCCATGGGGTACTCCGCCGCGACCTCGGCCTCCTTGCCCTCGTAGAGCGCGGCGGCGAACTGCGTCTTCACGACGGCGGGCGCCACGGCGTTGACGCGGATCGCAGGAGCGAGTTCGACCGCGAGGGTACGCGCGAGGTGTGCGTTCGCGGCCTTCGAGACTCCGTACCAGCCGATGCCCTCGGACGGCGTGATCCCCGTCACCGACGAGAGGATCACGACCGACGACGGTCCCTGCGCGAACGAGAGCCCGGGGTGGCGGTACGCATCCTGGATCCACCCGAGGGTGCTCAGGACGTTCACTTCGGTCACCTTGCGCGCGGCGTCGAGGTCGAGGCCCATGAGCGGCCCGTAGACGGGGTTGATCCCGGCGTTCGCGACCAGGATGTCGAGGCGCCCCCACTCGGCCGCGATGCGGTCCATCGCCTCGGCTCGGTGATCCGGCTGATCGGCCTTGCCCGCGATGCCGATCGCGCTGCCGGCCGGCAGCGCCGACACCGCCGCGTCGAGTGCGTCTGCGCCTCGCGCGGTCAGAGCGACTTTCGCGCCGTCGGCGACGAGTCGCTGGGCGATCCCGAGTCCGATGCCGCGACTGCCGCCCGTCACGAGTGCGACCTGTCCGTCGAGTCTGGCGTTCATGAGGTCATCTCCCATGCTGTCTGCAGCATCTGCGGCACACCCGTCTCGAGGGTGGGACCGTAGTGGTCGTCGGGACGCTCGCCGCGCAGCCAGCGTGCGTAGATCGCCTCGAGGAAGGCGCCGGCCTTCCACAGCGCCAGCACCTGGTACCACGCGAGCTCGGACGCGTCGACGGGATGCCGTGCGGCATACCGCTCGATGATCTCGGCGCGGTTCAGGTAGCCGTCCTGCACCGTCACGGGCGACAGGTCGAGGGCCGTCGGGGCCGTTCCCGCCTCCGAATAGCACGCGAGCAGATAGCCGAGGTCGGCGAGCGGATCGCCGAGCGTCGCCATCTCCCAATCGAGGATCGCGACGACGCGCGCGGGCGCGTCGGCCGCGAACATCACGTTGCCGAAGCGGTAGTCGCCGTGCACGACGCTCGCGCGCCGGGTCTCGGGCAGATTGGCCGCGAGCCACGTCCCGATCCGTTCGGCGAGCGGAAGGTCGCGGGTCGCGTAGACAGGCCACAGTTCGCCGAATCGGCGGACCTGACGCTCGAGATAGCCGTCGGCCCGGCCGAACTCCGCGAGGGGCCCGCGCGAGACGTCGACGGCGTGCAGCTCGATCAGCGCATCCACGAGGGCTTCGCTCGCCGCCCTGCGCTGCGCGGGAGAGTCCAGGACCGCAGGGGTGCGGTCGGTGATGATCGAGCCCTCGACGTACGACATGAGATAGAACGGGGTGCCGAGGACCTCGGGGTCCTCGCACAGCGCCAGGATGTCGGGGACGCGGACGCCCTCGGTCGAGAGCAGGCCCTGGATGCGCGCCTCACGGGCCATGTCGTGCGCCGAGCGGGGGAACGGCGGCCGTGGTCCCCGCCGGAGGACGACGGAGGCGCCGTCGCGATCGAGGCGATAGGTGATGTTGGAGTGGCCGTCGCCGATCCGCGTCCACTCCAGCGGCCCCGTGCCGATCCCGGCATCGTCGAGGAACCGTGTCAGGCGGTCCAAGACCAGCAGCGGGGGTCGCTCGAGCCGGGCGGCATCGGCGAGCGTGGCGACGACCTCGACGCCGTCGGGAACCCGCGTCATCGCGCGAGGGTGTCGGACTTCGGCGCACCGGCCTCGCGAGCGCGCCGACGGTCGGCCGAGGCGCGGCGGGCGATCGCCCACTTGTGGGTCTCTGTGGCGCCGTCGTAGATGCGGAACGGGCGCACTTCGGCGAGGAAGGACGCGAGCGGGAGCCCGTCCGAGACGCCGTCGCCGCCGCACAGCTGGATCGCGCGGTCCACGACGCGATACACCGCCTCGGCGACGTGCGCCTTCGCGACGGACGAGAGCGCCGTTCCCGCGCGGGGGTCGTCCACGAGCGCGCGCGCCGTCTTGGCGATGATCGCGTCCGAGGTCTCGATGTCGATGACGGATTGCGCGATCATCTCCTGCGCGATTCCCAGTTCGGCCAGTCTCGACCCGAACAGCTCGCGGTCGTCGGCGCGGTCCAGCGCGATGTCGAGCGAGCGGCGGGCGAGGCCCAGCCACCTCATGCAGTGCGTGAGTCGCGCAGGGCCCAGACGCACCTGCGCGTAGCGGAAGCCCAGACCCGGCTCGCCGAGGACGGCGTCGTCGGGCACGAAGCAGTCGTTGAAGTGCATGTGCGGGTGGCCGCCGACGATTGCCCGGTCGATCGTGTGGATGGGCTCGCCGATCGTGACTCCGGGCTGCGCGAAGTCCACGAGGAGCATCGTCGCCCCGGCAGGGTGCGCGCCGACGGCGGGTGTTCGGGCCATCACGATCGAGAAAGCCGCGCCGATGGCCCCGCTGCTGAAACGCTTCTCGCCGTTGATGAGCCACCCGCCGTCGACGCGCTCCGCCGATGTCCGGAGCGCCTCGGGGTCGGAACCGGCCCCCGGATGCGGCTCGGTCATGCCGAAGCACGATCGGACCTCGCCTCGTGCCAGCGGCGCGAGGAACCGCTCACGCTGAGCGTCGGTCGCGATCTGGTTGAGCATGTGGATGTTGCCCTCGTCGGGCGCCATGCAGTTCAGGGCCGCGGGGCCCCAGGGTGAGTACCCCGCCGCCTGGAGGAGGAGAGACCAGTCGGGCAGCTCGAATCCGAGTCCGCCGTACTCCCGTGGAGCGATCGGGGCGAAGACGCCGGCGCGGCGCGCCGCCGTCTGGAGCTCGACGCGCGTCTCGTCGTCGAGATGCACACCGGGGCGCTCGCGAGGGATGACCTCTTCGCGGATGAACGCACGGATGGCCTCCGCAGTCTCTTCCGCCGTGCGTTCAGGTGCCGTCATCGCCACCCGGTCCCTTCTCCTCGTCATGGATGAGCCTTCTCTGGCTAGTATCCGGCCAAACTTGTCATGGATGTCAAGTTGACGCACCATGAGGGTGGAACTCGAAGAGGAGCACTCATGCGCGCGCTGCAGTATCGCGAGGTCGGCACGGCCCCCGAGCTGGTGGACGTGCCGCGTCCCCGCCCGGCCGCGGGCGAGGTCCTCATCCGCATTCTGGCCGCCGGAGCGTGTCATTCCGACCTCGGCATCATGGGCTTGAACGAGCGGCAGTACCTCCGCGACTATCCGCTTCCCCTGACCCTCGGCCACGAGGCGGCGGGCGAAGTCGTCGAGGTGGGCGAGGGGGTCGATCCGGCCGTCATCGGCGATCACGTCCTCGTGTACGCGGCCTGGGGATGCGGTGCGTGCCGCCTGTGCCTGGAAGGCAAGGAGAACTACTGCCCCAGGGCTCGCCGCGAGGGCATCCGCCCACCCGGCCTCGGAGCGCCTGGCGCGATGGCGGAGTTCATGATCGTCCAGGACGTCCGGCACCTCTTCGCGCTCGGCGCCCTAGACCCGGTGCAGGCGGTCGCTCTGACCGACGCGGGTCTCACGGCCTATCACGCGGTGGCCCGAGCCCTCCCGGCGCTCGCAGGCGAGGGCGCAGTCGCGCTCGTGATCGGCGTCGGCGGCCTCGGCCACGTCGCGGTGCAGATCCTCGAGGCGCTCTCGACCGCGACGGTCGTCGCGGTCGACACGAACCCGACCAAGCGGGAGCTTGCACTCAGGCTCGGTGCGGAGGAGGCATGGGACGCCGATGACGAGACCCTCGCCAGGGTGCTGGATCTGACGGACGGCATCGGCGCCCAGGCCGTCCTGGACTTCGTCGGTGTGCAGGCGACGGTCGACCTCGCGACGCGGGCGGCGTCCGTCGAAGCCGAGATCGGCCTCGTCGGCATCGGCGGCGGTGCCGCGCTCGTGGGGTTCGGCCGCGTCGCGTACGATGCCGCGGTGCGAGTGCCCTACTGGGGGAGTCGTCCCGAACTCCGCGAGGTGATCGCGCTTGCACGCGAAGGCCGCGTGGTGATCGAGGTCGAGCGGTTCGCGCTCGAGGAGGCGCCTGAGGCGTACCGCCGGCTGGAGCAGGGGAGCCTGGCGGGCCGCGCCGTCATCGTGCCCTGAACGGCGTCACGGCGCAGCGGACGGCTCCTGGCCCGAAATGCCTGTGATGAGGGCGGCCAGCTCGTCCGCGAGGACGGCCCGGTCGAAGTCGGCGCCCATGCGCTCGGAGAAGTACCACGCGAGCTCGACAGCGGAGTCGATGATCATGCCGCGGATCAGGACCCGATCCTCCGAGGCGTCCGCAGACGTCACGGGGGATCCGATGGAGCGCCAGACCGATCGCATCTGGAAGAGCCCTTCGGTGCGCAGCGCCTCGTCCGAGCGCGATGCGTCGCGCCAGATGAACGACAGCGTCGAGTCGCGCGCGTAGAAGTCGAGGATGTCGCTCGTCCATGAGCGAACCGCGTCGCGGTCGTGGACGTCGATCTCGCTGAACCGGGCGGCCAGCGCCTGGAGCTCCGTGATGCCCCGCGCGCCGAGTGCGATCAGCAGGTCGCGCTTGGATCTGAAGTAGGTGTAGATGCCCGCGCGGGAGATGCCGCCGCGCTGCGCGATGGCGTCGATCGTCGCGCCGGCGTATCCGGTCTCGGTGAAGACCTGGAGGGCTGCATCGAGGATCGAGTCGATCTTCTGGGTGGCTCGTCGACCGAGCTCCGGCGCGGGCTGTCGCGTGTCGGGCTGGATGCGCAGAGTCTTGCGCGCCTCGCTCATGTCGACAGCCTAGGTTCGCGCCCTCGAAACTGCGAGTGGCAGCCGCCGGTCCCGAACTGCCATGATCAACTTCGACACCGACGAGCATTCGAGGGGGACGTCGATGCCTGCACGACTCGGCCGCGCAGCCGCGGCCATGGGGATCCTTGCCGTGCTCGCGCTGCTGTCATCGTGCGGCGCGTATCCCGCCGTCCCGGCAGCCGACGCGTCGCCGACCCCGGCCCCGACGGTCGTGACACACGACCCTGTGCCGCTCGTCCGGCCCTCGTACCTGCCCGAGAACCAGACCGTGCACCACCTGTGCGAGAAGGGCACGCTGGTCGCTATCTGGGCACACTACGACGACGACCTCATCTTCGGGCACAGCCGTGTCAATCAGGCGCTCAACGAAGGCTGGTGCGTCACCGTCGCCTACCTCTCGGCGGGCGATGCGGGTCGGGGCGTCGCGTACTCGCAGGGGCGGGAGCTCGGCATCCGTCATGCCTACGATGCGCTCCGCGGTTACGACGGCAACTGGAAGGAATCGACGAACGTGCTGCGCACGGGCGTGACGGTCGAGGAGTGGAAGCCCCTGCACGACCCGATGCTGACCCTCATGTCGTTCCGTCTCGTCGACGGCAACATCGACGGCAGCGGCTTCGCGAGCATGGGCTACGAGAGCCTCGCGAAGCTCGCCGCGGGCACGATTCCGACCATCCGCGACGTCGACGGGCCGGAGCAGCTCACGCGCGACGACATCGTGCACTCGCTCATCGAGGTTCTGAGTGAGGCGCGGCCCACCGCCGTCCTGACGGGGATGCCGCACGAGGCCGCCGATCTCTCGAGCGGCGACCATTCCGACCACCAGACCGTCGCATCGTTCGCCCGCTCGTCATGGCGGAGCATGGGCTACGACCCGGAGCGCGTCACCTTCGCGATCGGCTACCAGACCTCGGGATACCCGGTAAACGTCGAAGGGGACGAGCTCGCGCTCAAGGTCGCGGCATTCTCGGCCTACGCCGTGCAGGACCCCGTGACGGCGAAGTGCCGCGATCTGGATTCGTGCCTGAGCCTGCGCCTGTTCGGCGACTGGCTGCAGCGAGAGTATTCCAAGGTGGCGAGCGAGGTCCCTCTGCCCTGATCCCGGGGGCGCGAACCGGCGCGTAGGCTCGAGCGTTATGGCAGTCGGCGCAACCATCCACACGTTCGCGGTCGCGTTGGCCGACGTCGACCGCGGGGTGTACGAGGATCTCTCGCTGCGCGTTGCGCGGCATCCCTCCGAGACCGACGCCTTCATGCTCACCCGCGTGCTCGCCTACTGCCTCGAGTGCGCCGAGGGCATCGCCTTCAGCGAGGGCATATCGGCGACCGACGAGCCGGCCGTGCTCGTGCGCGACCTGACCGGGAGCATCACGGCATGGATCGAAGTCGGCGCGCCCGATGCCGAGCGACTGCACCTGGGCAGCAGGCAGGCCGCGCGCACCGTCGTCTACACGCACCGCGACCCCGCGAAGGTCGCCTCCGCGTGGGCGGGCAAGCGCATCCACCGGGCCGACGAGATCGTGCTCTACAGCTTCGATCCCGGCTTCATCGACGAGGCCGCGCGCCTCCTCGAGCGCCGCAACACGATGACCGTGTCGGTCACCGAGCGCCACCTCTACCTCGAGCTCAACGGACAGACGCCGAGCAGCGACATCCACGAGCTGCGGCTGAGCTGACTCTGACGACGGGAGCCGGTCACGCCGAGACGAAGGCGGTGAGGCTCTCGGGCGAGAGGGCATGCTCGATCGCGAGCATGCTCGCCCCGAGCACGGCGGCGTTGTGCGCCGCCGCCGACTGCACGATCGCGAGGTGCTCGGTCGCGAGTGGGATCGAGCGGGTGTAGACGACCTCGCGGACACCGGCGATGAGGTGCTCGCCGACGCGCGCCATCGACCCGCCGATCGCGATCACCGACGGATTGATGAGGCTCACGCAGGCCGTGAGCACCTCTCCGATGTCGCGTCCTGCCTGGCGCACGGCCTGGATCGCATCGATGTTGCCGCGCTTGACGAGGTCGATGACATCGGCGCTGCTTTCGGCATCCACCCCCTGTGCACGAAGCGCTCGGGCGATCGCGGGGCCGGAGGCGAGCGCCTCGAGGCATCCCGTGTTGCCGCAGTGGCACGGCACACCCGCGCCGCGTGCGACGCGCACGTGTCCGATGTCTCCGGCGATGCCCTGGGCGCCGCGCTGCAGCGCACCGCCCGAGATGACGCCGGCGCCGATGCCGGTCGCGATCTTGACGAACATGAGGTGGTCGACGCCGGGGTAGGCGACCGCGCGCTCTCCGAGCGCCATGATGTTGACGTCGTTGTCGACCAGGACGGGCACGTCGAGGTGCTGGCGCACCCAGCCCGGCACGTCGAAGCGATCCCAGCCGGGCATGATGGGCGGGTTGACGGGCTGACCGGTGGAATGCTCGACGGGTCCCGGGATGCCGATCCCGATCGCCGCGAGATCGCGGCCCGTGCGGCCGATCCGCTGCAGGAGCGCTTCGGCGTTCTCGACGGTCCATGTGAGCACGGGCTCGGGCCCGAGGCGCACATCCAGCGGCTCGCTGTGCTCGACGAGGATCGTGCCGGCGAGGTCGGTGACGGCGAGGGTCGCATGCGACGCGCCGATGTCGACCGCGAGAACGAGCCGCGCGCTCGGATTGAGGGCGAACAGCGACGGCGGGCGGCCCCCCGTCGAGACGCCCTCGGCGATGGGAGTGATGAGGCCGAGGCGCATGAGCTCGTCGACCCGAGCGGCGATCGTCGAGCGCGCGAGTCCTGTCGACTTCGCGAGCTCCGCACGCGTGCGGGGCACCCCGTCGCGCAGAAGCTGGAACAGCTGGGTCACCCCGGATGCGCCGGTCATCGATTCGAGGCTCACGTTCTCACACTTCACTACGGTTCGGACGGCGATCACTCAGAAGGCGATCGACTTCTGAACGGACGTTGCGGCGTGGCAGCAGGCATCCGATCATAAGGGTGCTCGCTGCCACGCCAGACGTCAACTTCGCCCCGTCGGCTTTGCGAATCGCTGCTGCAGCAGCACGGCCACGACGATGATGACGCCCTTCACGACGGCCTGCACCGACGAGTTGAGGTTGTTCTGCACGAAGACGTTGGTGAGGGTCGTGAAGATGAGAACGCCGAAGACCGTGCCCGTGACCGTGCCGCGGCCCCCGGCGAGGAGTGTTCCACCCACGACGACCGCCGCGATCGCGTCGAGCTCGAGCAGCGTGCCGTGCGTCGAGGTGGCCGCGGTCGTGCGACCGAGGTACATGACCGCCGCGATGCCGGCCGTGAGGCCCGAGATCGCGTACAGCCACATGATGTGCCGCTTGACGTTGATGCCCGCGAGCCGGGCGGCCTCGCGGTTGCCGCCGATCGCGACGGTGCGCCGACCGAAGGTGGTCCTGTTGAGCACGACCCAGCCGAGGGCCGCGACGATCGCGAAGATCCAGATCAGCATGTCGACGCCGATGATGTCGAGGTTCATGAAGGTGATGAAGTCGCGGTCGCCGATCTGCAGGGTGCGACGCTCGGCGAGGATCTCGGCGAGCCCGCGGGCGGCGACGAGCATCGCGAGCGTCGCCATGAAGGCCACGACCTTGCCGTACGCGATCACGATGCCGTTGATGAGCCCGGCACCGACGCCGACGGCCAGCGCGATGACGACCATCACGACCCAGTGCAGCTGATCGGCGAGGTCCTGGATCGCGGCGAGCGCCGCGACGACGGAGGCGAGGCCGATGAGGGATCCGACGGACAGGTCGATGCCGCCGGCCGTGATCACCAGCGTCATGCCGATCGACACGACGCCGAGGATCGACGCGGCACGCAGGATCGTCAGGATGTTGCTCGTCGTGAGGAACGTGTCGGGTGCGGTCACCGCGCCCGCGATCACGAGCACGAGGAGTGCCGCGACGAGGCCGAGATTACGGCCGACACCGCCGGACAGGAAGCGCCGCCAGCGCGACTCGGGGGCGGTCGTCACCGTCGAGGTCGTCGGCGGTGCGCCGTTCTCGGGGGCCGCTTCGGCCCGGGTCTGCTCGCTCACGCGGCGGTTCCTTTCATGACGAGGTCGAGCACACCGTGCTCATCGATCCTGGAGGCGGGGAGAGTCGTGAGGACGCGGCCGTCGGCGACCACGAGCACGGTGTCGGCGAGACCGAGCACCTCTTCGATCTCGCTCGAGACGATGACGATGGCGTTGCCCGCCGCGGCGAGGCTGCGGATCAGCGCGTAGATCTCGCTGCGGGCGCCGACGTCGACACCGCGGGTGGGTTCGTCGAGCAGGAGCACGCGCGTTCCGTGGACGAGCCAGCGGGCGAGGAGGATCTTCTGCTGATTGCCGCCCGACAGCGTCATGGCCGGGCGGCCGGGGTCGGCCGGACGCAGCTCGAGTGCCTCGATCTGCTCGCGGGTGGCCTTGCGCTCGGCGCGCTCGTCGAGGAATCCGGCCTTGGCGAAGCGCGACATCGACGAGAGCGTCACATTGACGAAGATCGGCTCATCCAGCACGAGGCCCTGACTCTTCCGCTCCTCGGGCGACAGGCCGATGCCCGCACGGACCGCGGCGACGACAGACCCGCGGCGCAGGCTCTTCCCGCCGACCCGCACGGAGCCGGCCGTCGCCTTGCGTGCGCCGTAGACGGTCTCGAGGATCTCGGAGCGCCCCGATCCGACGAGCCCGGCGAGGCCGACGATCTCACCGGCTCGCACCTGGAACGAGACATCGTCGAACACACCTCCCAGGCCCAGCCCATCGACAGCGAGGACGATCGGAGCGTCGGGCGGGACGGCTGTGGGGGGTGGGAAGACGTTGGCGACGTCCCGACCGGTCATGAGGCGGATGAGCTCGGCGGTCGGGGTGTCGGCGACAGCGAGTCCGGTGGCGGTCGTACGGCCGTCCTTCAGCACCGTGATGCGGTCGCCGATCTGGCGGATCTCTTCGAGACGGTGCGTGATGTAGACGACGGCGATGCCCTCCGCCGTGAGCTCGCGCACGACGTGGAAGAGGTTCTTGACCTCCTCCGTGTCGAGGACGGCCGAGGGCTCGTCCATGATGATGAGCTTGATGTCGTGCGAGAGCGCCCTCGCCATACTCACGATCTGCTTGTTCGCGGCGCTCAGCTGGCCGACCTCGGTGTTCGGTGACAGGTTCGCATGGCCGAGTCGCCGCAGCAGCTCGCGTGTCTGCTTGGCCGCTTGCGAGCGCGCGGTGAACCCGCCGCGGGCGATCTCGTGGCCGAGGAAGATGTTCTCGGCGATCGTCAGGCCGTCCACGACGTCCAGCTCCTGATACATCGTGGCGATGCCGAGCCGGATCGCCGAATCCGGGTTCGGGATGTCGACCCGCTCTCCCTGCCAGACGATCTCGCCCTCGTCGGGGCGGTGGACCCCCGCGAGCGTCTTGATGAGCGTCGACTTGCCCGCGCCGTTCTGGCCGAGCACGCAGTGCACCTCGCCGGCGCGGACCTCGAGATCGACCCCGCGGAGCGCACGGACACCCGCGAACGCCTTCGTCACTCCTCGGACGACGAGTAATGCCGACTCATGGTCATCTTTGATCATTCGCTGAACATAACACGTCCCCCGGGGTGGAAACGAGAGCCTCTTTCGCGACACTGGGATGCTCGCAGGAGCCTCCGCCCACGTATCAGTCGCATACGTGATGAGGAAAACAGCCCGGGCTACTTTCGCCGCGAGGAAAACAAAAGATGCCACAGTGCGAATTACTTCTGCTACGGTGATCGCATCAGCGTGGATGGCCGGAGTGTGCGCAGCGTCGCTCCCGCGGATCGCGTGGATCTGACTGCATCACATTCAAGGAGGAATCACATGCGCTCACATATGAAGGCGCGCTCGCGGCTCGTGCTCACCGGCGTCGCCGTCGTCGCCGCCATCGGACTTCTCGCGGGCTGCACCGGCGGCGGAGCAGACGAAGGTGACGTCGTCGACCAGGGCACGACGGACGAGGAGAACGCAGCCGAGGGCGACACGGTCGTGATCGGCTTCTCGGGGCCTGCAGCCGATCACGGCTGGCTCGGCGCCATCAACTCGGGCGCGCAGGCGGCCGCTGACAGCTTCGGCGACGTCGAGCTGAAGGTCGCCGAGGGCACGAACGACCCGATCGCACAGATCGCGGCCGTCGAGACGTTCATCAACGAGGGCGTCGACGCCATCGTGCTCCTGCCGACCGACGGCGCCGCGCTCACCGAGATCGCGATCGAGGCGATGGAGGCGGGCATCCCCGTCATCAACGTCGACCGCGAGTTCTCGAGCCCGTTCGCGGCCCGCACCACAGTGCTGGGCGACAACTACGGCATGGGTGTCAGCGCCGGCACGTATATCTGCGAGCAGCTCGGCGGCGAGGGCTTCGTCGCCGAGATCGCCGGCATCGACTCGCTCCCGCTCACCCAGGATCGTTCGCAGGGTTTCAAGGACGCACTCGAGGACTGCGGTCTCGAGGTCGACGCGCGTGTCGCGGCGGACTTCACCGTTGCCGGCGGCGAGGCGGCGGCGTCGCAGCTGCTCGCGGCCAACCCCGAGATCGATGCCATCTGGAACCACGACGACGACCAGGGCATCGGCGTGCTCGCGGCGATCGACGCGGCCGGTCGCGACGAGTTCTTCATGATGGGCGGCGCAGGAAGCCGCAGCGCGATGGAGGCCATCGAGGCGGATGACACGGTGCTCAAGGCGACGGTCATCTACCCGTCGACCCAGGCAGCCGACGGCATCGCGCTGGCGCGGCTGCTCGTGCAGGGCAAGACGATGAGCGACCTCGTCACGCCGAGCGTGCCGAACCGCGTCGTCCTGGACGCACCCGTGGTGACCAAGGCCAACGTGTCTGATTTCATCGGACTGTCGTTCGAGTAGATCCACTGCTGTGCGGGGCGCCCGTCGATCCGGCGGGCGCCCCGCGCCAAGCTCGAGAGGACACTGCGTTGACTGAGACGCGCACCGCCGGCCCGCTGAGGGTCGCCATGATCGGCCACGGCTTCATGGGAGCCGCCCATTCGCAGGGATGGCGGGTCGCCCCACGGTTCTTCGACCTGCCGCTGGGGATAGAGATGACCGTCGTGGTCGGCCGCGACGCCGAGAAGACCGCCGCGTCCGCCGAGAAGTGGGGATGGCGCGAGAGCGCGACGGACTGGCGGGAGGTCATCGCGCGTGACGACATCGACATCGTCGACATCGTCACCCCCGGAGACACGCACGCCGAGATCGCGCTCGCAGCGCTCGCAGCGGGCAAGCACGTCCTGTGCGAGAAGCCCCTGGCGAACACGGTCGCCGAAGCCGAGGAGATGAGCGCCGCCGCTGAGAGGGCGGCCGAGCTGGGCGCGCGCTCGATGGTCGGCTTCACGTATCGGCGCGTGCCCGCGACGACCTTCGCGCGCGATCTCGTCGCGGCAGGACGGATCGGCCAGGTCCGCCAGGTCCGCGCCGAGTACCTGCAGGACTGGCTCATGGACCCCGAGGCGCCGCTCACGTGGCGCATGCAGAAGGATCGCGCGGGTTCGGGGGCGCTCGGCGATATCGGCGCACACGCGATAGATCTGGTCGAGTACATCACCGGGCAGCATGTCGAGACCGTCTCGGGCATCCTCGAGACGATCGTCGCCGAGCGGCCGCTCCTCGGCGAAGGCCAGGGTCTGTCGGGCACGGGTTCGACCGAGCGTGGTCCCGTCACGGTCGATGATCTGGCGCTGTTCACGGGTCGACTCAGCTCGGGTGCGCTGGCCTCGTTCGAGGCGACGCGCTTCCGCACAGGCCGCAAGAACGCGCTGCGCATCGAGATCTCGGGCAGTCTCGGCGCGATCGCGTTCGATCTCGAACGGCTCAACGAGCTCGAGTTCTACGACGCGACGCTGCCCGAGACCGAGCTCGGGTTCCGGCGGATCCTCGTGACCGAGCACGACCACCCCTACCTCGCCCCATGGTGGCCGACCGGCCACATGCTCGGCTACGAGCACGGATTCTCCAACCAGGTCTACGACTTCGTGACGGCGATCGCCGACGGAACGCAGCCGCGACCGTCGTTCGCCGACGGCCTTCACGTCCAACGGGTGCTGGACGCCGTCGCGCGTTCGTCGAGAACGGGAAGCGCCTGGACGCCGACCGGCGACTGAGCGAAGCATCCTCACCCCCCACGGAAGGAACCGCAATGACGCGACCCATCACCCTCTTCACCGGCCAGTGGGCCGACCTGCCCCTCGAGGAAGTCGCCCGACTCGCCTCGGAGTGGGGCTACGACGGCCTCGAGCTCGCCTGCTGGGGCGATCACCTCGATCCCTGGCGGTGGGACGAGCCGGGATACGCGGAGGGCAAGCTCGACCTGCTCGAGAAGCACGGACTGAAGGTGTGGGCGATCTCGAACCACCTCAAGGGCCAGGCCGTCTGCGACGATCCGATCGACCAGCGCCATCGCGACATCCTGCCCGATGTCGTGTGGGGCGACGGCGACCCCGAGGGGGTGCGTCAGCGCGCTGCCGAGGAGATGAAGAACACGGCGCGCCTCGCCGCCAAGCTCGGTGTCGAGACCGTGGTCGGGTTCACCGGCTCGTCGATCTGGAAGTACGTCGCGATGTTCCCGCCGGTCTCCCAGGCGATGGTGGATGCCGGCTACCAGGACTTCGCCGACCGGTGGAATCCGATCCTCGACGTGTTCGACGAGGTCGGCGTGCGCTTCGCCCACGAGGTGCACCCGAGCGAGATCGCATACGACTACTGGACGACCGTCCGCACGCTCGAGGCGATCGGGCACCGCCCGGCGTTCGGGCTGAACTGGGATCCGTCGCACTTCATCTGGCAGCAGCTGAACCCCGTGGACTTCATCCTCGAGTTCAAGGACCTGATCTACCACGTGGATTGCAAGGACGTGAAGCTCAACCTCGGCAATGGTCGCAATGGCCGGCTCGGGTCGCACCTCGCGTGGGCGGATCTGCACCGCGGGTGGGACTTCGTCTCGACGGGGAGAGGGGATGTGCCGTGGGAGGCGGCGTTCCGTGCGCTCAACAGCATCGGGTACGACGGACCCATCTCGGTCGAGTGGGAGGACGCCGGGATGGATCGCCTGCTCGGCGCGCCGGAGGCCCTCGAGTTCGTCAAGCGCAACGCCTTCGAGGCGCCCGACGCGGCCTTCGACGCGGCCTTCAGCTCCCGCTGAGCGCCCGTCGACGGGACGGGACGGGTGGCCGGCGCGGGTAGTGTGGCGCCATGACTTCGATGCCCCCTGGATGGTACGACGACGGCCGGGGCGCGCTGCGCTGGTGGGACGGGCTGCAGTGGACCGAGCATGTCGCCACGCCCGATCCCGAGCCCGTGCCGGGTGCCGCGGAGGTCGAGGCGATCGACGAGATCATCCCGTTCGAGCTGCAGGAGGGTCCGGGGGCCGAAGCGCATCCCGCGGGCTATCCCGGCGCGACCGGATCGGGCGCCTTCGTCGCCGCGACAGAGCCCGCGACGTCGAAGCTGTGGATCCTGTGGGTCGTGCTCGGTGTCGTGCTCCTGGGCGTCGTCATCGCCGTCGCCGTCCTCATCCCGCTCCTCTTCCTCTCGCTTCCCCGGGGCGGAGGAGCCGAGCCCGTGACGCCGCAGGGCGGCGACCAGGTGGCCGCCGTCGCCGCCGTCGAGCAGTACGACGCGGCATGGCGCGAGGTCGACTGCGACGCGTTCATCGAGTCCACGACGCAGGGCTTCCGCGACCTCCAGCGGCTGTCAGACTGTGCGGCGTTCGAGGAGTCGGCGCGCGTGTTCGCTGATTCGACCGAGGACTACTCGATCCGGGTCACCTCCGTCGAGGTCGAGGACGGCGGCATCGAGGTCGAGACGGTCGAGTCCTACCTCAGCTACATCGACGATTCGGGCGAGCTCGTGGAGGACCCCGTCTCGTATGAAGACGAGTGGACGTACCACGTCGTCGAGGACGGCGGGCGCTGGGCGATCGACGCGACCGACTGACCATGGGGGATGCATCCACGCGCGCGAGAGGCCCGCGCTTCATCGTCACGTGTCTCGGGGTCGGCCTTGCGGCCGGCCTGCTCTCCGGCCTCTTCGGCGTCGGCGGCGGAACCGTCATCGTGCCGCTTCTCGTTCTCATCCTGGGCATGGACCAGCGGCTCGCGGCGGGCACATCGCTCGCCGCGATCGTGCCGACGGCGACGGTCGGGGTCATCTCGTACGCCGTGCACGGCTCCGTGGCCTGGATCCCCGCCGTGATCCTCGCGGTGGGGGCCGTCGTGGGCGCCCAGATCGGCACGTGGCTCCTGCCACGCGTCTCGGTCACGGCGCTGCGCTGGGGGTTCGTGGGCTTCCTCGCGGCCGTCATCGTAGGGCTCTTCATCGTCATCCCCTCCCGGGACGCGGGACTCGAGCTGACGGTCGTCACGGCCCTCGGGCTCATCGCGCTCGGGCTCGTGACGGGCGTGCTCGCGGGGCTCCTCGGCGTCGGTGGGGGAGTCGTCGTCGTTCCGGTCCTGATGCTCGTGTTCGGCGTGAGCGATCTCGTCGCGAAGGGAACATCGCTGCTCATGATGATCCCGACGGCGATCTCGGGCACGGTCGGCAACATCCGGCGACGCAATGTCGACCTCGTCGCCGCCGCGCTGGTCGGCGGGGCGGCGTGCACGACGACGGCGCTGGGCGCGTGGATCGCGACGATGATCGATCCGGTTCTCGGCAACGTGCTGTTCGCGGCGTTCCTCATCGTGATCGGCGTGCAGATGGCGCTGCGGGCGATCCGCGGCCGGAAGCGATGAATCGCCCGTCGGTAGGATGAGACGGTGCCAGTGAACCCCGCGCTCATCGGTCGCGAATTCCCGCCGACCGTCCCCTACCTCGTCGGGCGTGAGAAGGTGCGCGAGTTCGCGCGCGCCGTCTTCGCCGAGGACCCGCAGCACTTCGACCCCGCCGCCGCCCGGGCCCTCGGCTACGCCGATGTGGTCGCGCCGCCGACGTTCGCGATGGTCATCCAGGACATGGCACTCCAGCAGCTGCTCGCCGAACCGGATGCGGGGATCGAGCTGTCGGGCATCCTGCACGGCGACCAGCGCTTCTCCTACACGCGTCCGATCGTCGCGGGCGACGAGCTGACCGCCCGACTGAGCGTGAGCGGCATCCGCACTCTGGGGCCAAATGCGATGATCACGAGCGACGCCGTCATCACGGATGCCGCAGGTGAGCACGTCGTGACGGCCACGGCCATCCTCGTCGTCGGGGCCGACGCGTGACCGCCCTGGCTGTCGGCGACGTCGTCGCCGAGCGCACGGTCCATCTCACGCGCGAATCGCTCGTGCGGTACGCAGGCGCATCGGGCGACTTCAACCCCATCCACTATCGCGACGACGTCGCCGCAGCGGTCGGGCTCCCCGGAGTCCTCGCACACGGCATGCTCACGATGGGCCTCGCGGTCGAGACGATCGTGGGGTGGCTCGGGGACTCGGGCCGCATCCTCGACTACGGCGTGCGGTTCACACGGCCCGTCGTCGTCGACTCTGAGACCGGCGCCGATCTCGTGATCGTCGCCAAGGTCGGCGCTGTCGAGGACGACGCACTGCGGATCGATCTCACCGTGACCTTCGACGGAACGACCGTCCTGGGCAAGGCGCAGGTGCGCGTCCGGGCAGCGTGATCCGCATGCCCGAGGTCACACCGATCCCACTCGCGCAGCTCACGACGCTGCGCACGGGCGGCACGCCCGAGCGCATGATCGACGCGCACACGCCGGAGGAGCTCGTCGAGACGCTGCGCGACGTGTGGGCCGACGGCGAGCCCGTCCTCGTGCTGGGCGGCGGCTCGAACCTCTTCGTCGGCGACGAGCCCTATGAAGGCACCGTCGTACGCGTGCTGACGAGCGGGATCGAGCGCCTTCCGTCGCCGAACCCGGGCCGTGTCCGACTGCGCGTCCAGGCCGGACACGGCTGGGACGATCTCGTCGCGTACGCCGTTGGGGAAGGGCTCGCCGGCATCGAGGCGATGTCGGGCATCCCCGGCACGGTCGGCGCCGCACCCGTGCAGAACATCGGGGCGTACGGTCAGGAGATCGTGCAGACGCTCGTCGAGGTCGAGCTGGTGGACGAGTTCGATGGCGAGGTCACGACGGTTCCCGCCGCCGAGCTCGGCCTCGGATTCCGCACGTCGGTGCTCAAACACCACTACGGCTCCGTGCCGCAGCGCCCCGCCATCGTCCTGTCGGTGACGCTCGAGCTGGAGGAAGTCGGCCACGCCGAGCGTGCGATCGCCGGCGAGCAGCTGCGCACGGCGCTGGGGCTCGGCGTCGATGATCGCGTCAGCGTCGCGTGGATCCGGGAGCACGTCCTGTCTACGCGCGCGCGCAAAGGCATGGTCCTCGACGACGACGATCCCGACACCTACAGTGCGGGGTCGTTCTTCCAGAACGCCATCGTCTCGGCCGCTTTCGCCCGCACGCTGCCGCGCGAGTGCCCGCGCTGGCCGATGGGTCTCGAGGTCGACCCCGTCGTCATCATCCCGCTCGAGTCGTTCGACGGGTACGTCCCGGCGCGCACGATCGCCGAGCCGGACGTCAAGGTCAGCGCCGCGTGGCTCATCGAGCACGCGGGCCTGAACAAGGGCTTCCGCCTCTCGCGCTCGTCGCGAGCAGGGCTCTCGACGAAGCACGCACTCGCCCTGACCAACCGCGGAGGAGCCTCGGCGAGCGAGCTGGCACAGCTCGCGCGGTTCATCCAGGGACGCGTGCAGGCCGAGTTCGGGCTCCTCCTGCAGCCCGAGCCGGTGCTGGTGGGCGTCGAGCTCTAGACGCTCAGGCGACCTGTGTGCCGCACATGCCGCACTCGCCCGTCGCCGAGGCCTCGACGAAGCAGTTCGGGCACATCGCGCGCGACGGGTCGACATCGGCCGACGTGAGGCGCGGAGTCGCCCGGGGAGTGCTCTCGCGGCGCGGCGTCGCGCGCGGAGTGCTCTCGCGGCGCGAGGTCCCCGCTCGCACGGGGGCGCTCTCGGGCTCCGGGCGCGCCGCGACCGGTACGTGCGTCCGGCAGTAGAACCGCACGTATCCGCTGTGGTTGATGGGATGCCGGTGCTTGTACGCCCACAGCTCGGTGCGCTCGAACTCGGCCGAGTCGGTGCCGCACGTCGCGCAGCGGGTCGGGTCGCCCGGGACGATGTCGGCCACGAGCACGGGGCTCTCGAACGGGATGGAGCTGCGCCAGTCGGCGGACTCGACGACCTTCATGGCTGAACCTTCTTCCGGGCGGACCTGCCGTGGCGTTCACGAACGACGGCCGACGTCCCGCTTCTACCGTAGGCGACGCGGGACAGCCCCGACGACCAGGTCGCCCGCCTCGGTCAGGAGGCGAAGAGCGACTGCAGCCGCTGGACGCCTTCGAGGAGCGCGTCGTCGCCGAGCGCGTACGAGAGCCGCAGGTACCCCGACGGCCCGAAGGCCTCGCCCGGAACGACCGCGACCTCGGCCTCTTCGAGGATGAGGTCCGCCAGCTCGAGCGAGGTCGTCGGCGTCTTGCCCGCGCCACTCGCGGCCGAGCAGGCCGCGCACGTCGGGGTAGACGTAGAACGCGCCGAGCGGGTTCGGGACGGTCACGCCGTCGATCTTCGCGAGCTCGCCGACGATCAGGCGACGACGACGGTCGAATGCGATGCGGAACTGCTCGGCCTCGGTCTGCGGGCCCGTGAGGGCCGCGAGCGCGGCGCGCTGAGCGATGTTGTTGACGTTGCTCGACAGGTGCGACTGCAGGTTGGCCGCGAGCTTGATGGCGTCCTTGGGCCCGACCATCCAGCCCACGCGCCAGCCGGTCATGGCGTAGGTCTTCGCGACGCCGTTGACGAGGATGGTCTGGGCCGCGGCATCCGGAACCGCCTCGACGATCGAGATGGCCCGCGTGCCTTCGTAGACGAGGTTCTGGTAGATCTCGTCGGAGATGATCCAGATGCCGTGCTCGACGGCCCACTCGCCGATCGCCTTGGTCTCTTCGACCGTGTAGACCGCGCCGGTCGGGTTCGACGGCGAGACGAAGACGAGCACGGTCGTCTTGTCGGTGCGTGCCGCCTCGAGCTGCTCGACGGTGACCTTGTAGTCCTGATCGGCCCCGGCGAAGACCTCGACGGGGATGCCGTCGGCGAGGGCGATCGCCTCGGGGTAGGTCGTCCAGTACGGAGCGGGCAGCAGCACCTCGTCGCCCGGATTCACGACGGCCTGGAACGCCTGGTACACCGCCTGCTTGCCGCCGTTGGTCACGACGATCTGCGACGCGTCGACCTCGAGACCGGAGTCGCGCAGCGTCTTGGCGGCGATCGCCTCGCGCAGGACGGGCAGTCCGACGGCGGGCGTGTAGCGGAAGTTCGCGGGGTCCGCGAGCGCGTGCGCCGCGGCATCCACGACGAACGACGGCGTCGAGAAGTCAGGCTCGCCCGCCGCGTACGAGATGACGGGCCGGCCGGCGGCCTGGAGCGCTTTCGCCTTCGCGTCGACCTTGAGGGTCGCCGATTCGGCGATGGCACTGAGCTTGCGGGACAGAGGAGCGCGTTCGGTCACCCTTCGAGGGTACCGGCGCGCGGGCCGAGAGTACGGGTCCGCAGCAAGACTCCCGGCCCGCGCCCCGGTCCGTCAGAGCTCGAGCGGCCAGAGTGCGCGCAGCTCGATCGTGCCGTGCGTGGCCATGGGATGCCGCGCCGCGACCGCGATCGCGTGCTCCATGTCGTCGCACTCCAGGATGTCGAAGCCCGCGATCACTTCGCGCGTCTCGGCGAACGGGCCGTCCGTGACGTGGAGCTCGCCGCCGCGCCGCCGGATGGTCTTGGCCTCGGTCGGCGGGCTCGAGGCGGTCGCCGTCGAGGTTGACGCCGCTCTCGGCGGTCTCCGTGACCCAGTCCTCGATCGAGAGCACGGGCTCTTCGGTCGAGTCGAGGTCGGGGTCCGCGACGACGAGCATGAGAAATCGCATCGAGAGGTCCCTTCCGTTCTTGCGACGTTACGTCAAGGGCGTCGTGCGGGGAACGCGCGGATCGACGAACGGACGAAGACGGCGCGCAGACGCCGGATGCCCCGAACCCGTGTGGGCTCGAGGCATCCGTCGTCCGTCATCGTGCGAGCGGACGGCTCAGCCGAACTGGTTCATCGTGTTGTCCTTGCCGCCGGCCTTGAGGGCCGCGTCGCCGGCGAAGTACTCCTTGTGGTTGTCGCCGATGTCGCTGCCGGCCATGTTCTGGTGCTTGACGGTGGCGATGCCCTCGCGGATCTCGCGGCGCTGGACGCCCTTCACGTAGGCGAGCATGCCCTCGTCGCCGAAGTAGCCCTTGGCGAGGTCATCGGTCGACAGCGCCGCCGTGTGGTAGGTCGGCAGCGTGATCAGGTGGTGGAAGATGCCGGCGCGGGCCGAGCCGTCCTGCTGGAACGTGCGGATCTTCTCGTCGGCCAGCTGCGCGAGCTCGGTGTCGTCGTACTCGACGTTCATGAGGTCGGCGCGGTCGTAGGCCGAGACGTCCTTGCCCTGCTTCCACGAGCTGGTCGTACGCCTGCTGGCGGAAGTTGAGCGTCCAGTTGAACGACGGGCTGTTGTTGTAGACGAGCTTCGCGTTCGGGATCTCCTTGCGGATCTCGTCGACCATGCCGGCGATCTGCTCGACGTGCGGCTTCTCGGTCTCGATCCACAGCAGGTCGGCGCCGTTGCGCAGCGACGTGATGCAGTCGAGCACGCAGCGCTCCTCGCCGGTTCCCGCGCGGAACTGGTACAGGTTGCTGGCGAGACGCTTCGGGCGCAGCAGCTTGCCGTCGCGCTTGATGACGACGTCGCCGTTGCCGAGCTCGCGCCTCCGAGATCTCCTCGACGTCGAGGAAGGCGTTGTACTGGTCGCCGAGGTCGCCGGGCTCGTTCGAGACGGCGAGCTTCTGCGTGAGGCCGGCGCCGAGCGAGTCGGTGCGGGCGACGATGATGCCGTTGTCGATGCCCGAGCTCGAGGAACGCGTAGCGCACGGCGTTGAGCTTGGCGATGAAGTCCTCGTGCGGGACGGTGACCTTGCCGTCCTGGTGGCCGCACTGCTTCTCGTCCGACACCTGGTTCTCGATCTGGATGGCGCACGCGCCGGCCTCGATCATCTTCTTGGCCAGGAGGTAGGTGGCCTCGGGGTTGCCGAAGCCCGCGTCGATGTCGGCGATGATCGGCACCACGTGGGTCTCGTAGTTGTCGATCTGCGACTGGATGAACTCCACCGCCGTCTCGTCGCCGGCGCGCGCGGGCGTCGTCGAGCTTCGTGAAGAGCAGGTCGAGCTCGCGGGCGTCGGCCTGGCGGAGGAACGTGTAGAGCTCCTCGATGAGAGCCGGCACCGCGGTCTTCTCGTGCATCGACTGGTCGGGCAGCGGACCGAACTCCGACCGCAGCGCGGCGACCATCCAGCCCGACAGGTACAGGTAGCGCTTGTTCGTGGTCTTGAGGTGCTTCTTGATCGAGATCAGCTTCTGCTGCCCGATGAAGCCGTGCCAGACGCCGAGCGACTGCGTGTAGACGCGAGGAGTCGGCGTCGTACTCGGCCATGTCGCGGCGCATGATGTCGGCCGTGTACTGGGCGATCTCGAGCCCCGTCTTGAAGCGGTTCTGCGCACGCATGCGGGCGACGGACTCGGGGTTGATGGCATCCCAGCTGGAGCCGTTCTCGCTTCTTGAGGGCCTCGATGGCTTCGATGTCGTTCTGGTAGGTGGTCATGTCGTCTTCCTTGGTCTGTGGGTGCGGTCGGAGTGACGGCGGTGGCCGGAGTCGATCACTCGGTGTCGACGAGGTACTTCGCGTAGGCGGGCAGCGTCAGGAACGCCGGGAACTCGTCGCGCGAGGGCGACCTCGCGGAAGATCTCCGCCGCGTCGTCGAAGCGGTCGCCCTCGCGGCGCTCGACCTCGCCGAGCACCTGGGCGATGAGGCCCTCGATGTAGTCGCGCGTGATCGGCGTGCCGTCCTCGGTCGTGCGGTCCTGGTGGATCCACTGCCACACCTGGCTGCGGCGAGATCTCGGCGGTCGCGGCATCCTCCATGAGGTTGTCGATCGCGACGGCGCCGAGGCCCCGCAGCCACGCCTCGAGGTAGCGGATCGCCACCGACACGTTCGCGTGCACGCCGCTCGCCGAGATCGGCCGGCCGATGTGCACGTCGATCAGCTCGTCGGCGGTCACCTCGACATCGTCGCGCTGACGGTCGACCTGGTTCGGCCGCTCGCCGAGCACCGCGTCGAACTCGGCCATCGCGACCGGGATCAGGTCGGGGTGGGCCACCCACGTGCCGTCGAAGCCGTCGCCGGCCTCGCGCTTCTTGTCGGCGGCGACCTTCTCGAACGCCTGCGCCGTCACCTCGGGGTCACGGCGGTTCGGGATGAAGGCGCTCATGCCGCCGATCGCGAAGGCGCCGCGCTTGTGGCACGTCTGCACGAGCAGCTCGGTGTAGGCCCGCATGAACGGCACCGTCATCGTGACCTCGCTGCGGTCGGGGAGCACGAAGCGCGCACCGCGGCCGCGGTAGTTCTTGATCATCGAGAAGATGTAGTCCCAGCGCCCGGCGTTGAGGCCCGCGATGTGGTCGCGCAGCTCGAAGAGGATCTCCTCCATCTCGAACGCCGCGGGCAGCGTCTCGATGAGCACCGTCGCGCGGATCGTGCCGTGCGGGATGCCGATGTAGCTGCTCGCTGAAGGTGAAGACGTCGTCCCACAGCTTCGCCTCCTCGCTCGATTCGAGCTTCGCGATGTAGAAGTACGGGCCGCGGCCGTTCGCGATCAGCTGCTTCGCGTTGTGGAAGAAGTAGAGCCCGAAGTCGACCAGCGAGCCCGAGGCATCCATCGTCCGTCCGGAGCGGTCGGTGAACGCGATGTGCTTCTCGGACAGGTGCCAGCCGCGCGGGCGCATCACGATCGTCGGGCGTCTGCTCGGCGGTGACCTCGTAGACCTTGCCCTCGGGGCTCGTGAAGGACAGCTCGCCGCGGATCGCGTCGCGCAGCGACAGCTGGCCCTCGATGACGTTCTTCCACGTGGGGCTCGTCGCGTCCTCCTGGTCGGCGAGCCACACCTTGGCGCCCGAGTTGAGGGCGTTGATCGTCATCTTCGGGTCGGTCGGGCCGGTGATCTCGACGCGGCGGTCCTCGAGGCCCGGGCCCGCGCCGGCGACGCGCCACTCGGCGTCCTCGCGGATGTGAGCGCGTCTCGTCGCGGAACTTGGGGTCGTGGCCGTTGCCGATCTCGAAGCGGCGGCGCATGCGGTCGGCGAGCCGGTCGTGGCGACGGCCGCCGAAGCGGTGGTGCAGCTCGGTCGAGGAACGCGACGGCCTCGGGCGTGAGGATCTCGTCGTAGCGGTCACGCGTCGCGCCGAGGATCTCGATCGACGGTTCGTGGGTCTGAGTGGGGATCGACCCGGTGTGCGTACGCATCGGCGTCGCGGTCGGAGGTGTCATGTTCCTGACCTCTCTTGTGCGGAATGAGCAAGCTGTGGCGGTCGGCGCTGCGGGGTTCGAGTGCCGGTGATGGTGGGTCGTGTGTCCACTCTGAGTGAAGTTCCGCGGGTGAACCGTCCAATCTGCGTGTGAAGTTTTCTCGATATTTCTGCTTTCGTGACAGAATTCGAGCAACGACCGCGACCGGGAGGACGAAATGGACGCGACGCTCGACACCACCGAAGACGTGGACTCGCTGACGATCGGCCGCCGCATCCGGCAGCTGCGCACCGACCGGGGCATGACGCTCGAAGAGCTCGCCACGGCTGTCGAACGTGCACCGAGCCAGCTGTCGATGATCGAGAACGGTCGCCGCGAGCCCAAGCTGACGCTGCTGCAGGCGATCGCCCGCGCGCTCGGCTCGTCGATCGAGGCGATCCTCGAGTCCGAGCCGCTCGACGAGCGCTCGACCCTCGAGATCTCGCTCGAGCGCGCCATGCGCGGGCAGACCTTCCAAGCCCTCGGCATCCCGCCGTTCCGCATCGGCAAGTCCGTGCCGACCGAGGTGCTCAAGGCGATGATGGCGCTCGAGGCCGAGATCGAGCGACTGCGGGACGAGCGGGCCGCGACCCCCGAGGAGGCGCGGCGCGCCAACGTCGCCCTGCGCCGCCTGATGCGCACGCAGAACAACTACTTCGCCGACCTCGAGGGCCAGGCGCGCCGCATCCTGTCGGCCGTCGACCACCCGGGCGGCCCGCTCACGCAGCGGACGGCGTCCGACATCGCGGCGCACCTCGGGTTCACTCTGCACTATGTGCCCGACCTGCCGCAGACGACCCGCAGCGTCGCCGACATCAAGAACGGCCGGCTCTACCTCTCGAGCCGACTCACGGCGAAGGGCGACCCGCGCACGGCCGTGCTCCAGGCGCTGTCGAGCCGGATGCTGGGCCACCGCGAACCGACGTCATACGCCGAGTTCCTGCGCCAGCGCGTCGAGACGAACTACCTGACCGGGGCCCTCCTCATCCCTGAAGCGCACGCCGTGCCGTTCCTGCAGGACGCCAAGAAGGACCGCGCGATCTCGATCGAGGATCTGCGCGACGCCTACTCGGTGTCGTACGAGACGGCCGCGCACCGGTTCACCAACCTCGCGACGACGCATCTCGACATCCCGGTGCACTTCCTCAAGGTGCACGAGTCGGGCACGATCACGAAGGCGTACGAGAACGACGACGTCAACTTCCCGACCGACCGGCTCGGCGCGATCGAGGGGCAGATGTGCTGCCGCAAGTGGACGAGCCGCGTCGTGTTCGACGAGGACGACAAGTTCAACCCGTACTACCAGTACACCGACACCGGCAACGGCACGTACTGGTGCACGGCCCGGGTCGAGGCGTCCAGCGAAGGCGCCCACTCCGTCTCGGTCGGCGTGCGATTCGACGACACGAAGTGGTTCCTCGGCCGCGACACCACCAACCGCGGCACGTCGAAGCACTCCGTCGAAGTCTGCTGCCGTCGCGCTCCTGCCGAGCTCGAGGCTGCGTGGCGGGAGAACTCGTGGCCGAACGTGCGGACCCCGCGGACGCTGCTCGCGACGCTGCCGACGGGGTCGTTCCCCGGCGTCGACACGACCGACGTGTACGAGTTCCTCGAGGCGCACGCCCCGCGCTGAGCCAGAGCTGAGCGCGGCTTTGCGATCCGCACATCGGGCTGGAGGGTCTTGAGGTAGTACGCGGTCCACAGGCCCGTGTAGCCGCCGCCGACGATGGCGACATCGACGTCGAGGGGCACCGGGGAGCGCGGCCCGAGGCTCGGGCAGGCCGCCGAGGTCCCGCCACCACCACGACACGTCCCCATTCGGCACCTTCATGCAGCCCATCCTTCCGCTCCCGAGGCCTCGCCCGTGCAGAACTGCGGAGAAGGATGCCGACACGCCGGGCTCCGGACTGCCGAATCCGGTGTGTCGCGGCTGATCTCCGAAGTTCTGCACGCGGTCAGCTCGCGAGGTGGAGTCGTCGGTCGACGTAGGCGAGGATCGCCATCTCGACGGTCGGCCAGTCGTGGACGACCATCGCGTAGTCGAACCTCAGCGTGATGTATCCCCACAGAGCGGCGTGCGCGTCACGCACGAGGTCCTTGTGACGGTGCGGGATGCTCTCGTGGTTGGACACTCCGTCGACCTCGACGACGAGTCGGTCGCCGATGAGCAGATCGACGCGACCCACCGAGATGATCGAGACCTGCGTCCGGATGCGGAGCCCCGAGTCGCGCAGCCGCCACCTGACGAGGGACTCGAGCCCGCTGTCGGCATCGCTGCGGCTGAGAGCGATCGCCTCCCGACCCGACGCGCCGACCCGTGCCCTGAGCCAGGACAGGCCGGCGCGCGTGAGCAGGCCCGAGCGCCGTGCGGATTCGAGGGCGACGAAGAACTCCTCGACACCGCGACAGCGGAGGATCTGCAGGAGCACGTGAGGCAGGGGAGGGATGCCGAAGGCCGAGGCTGCGCCGTCATTCCAGTGCGAGAGGCACCGGCATCCATCGTGGCGACGAACGTGCGCGTGCCCGGCGAGTCCGACGTGGGGGTCCTCGTCGGGTGAGAGGACCCACAGGCCGAGGTGCCGCGCGGCCGAGACGCAGGCCAGCCCGCCGCCATGCGCTGCCGCGATCCGTCGACGGCGGCAGACATCGGGCTCCGCGTAGAGCCCGTGCGCGACCTTCACGAGCCGACCGGCCGAGACCGCGCGCTCGACGCGGCGACGGCTCATCCCCGCAGCCCGGAGCCCCGCGAAGCTCGTGATCCCGTCGTCGCGTGCACACACGCATCCACCCTCTTCCGACGCGCTCACCCGTCGGACCGTCCTCGATGAATCGGTGGATGACCGCACCTCCGACGGCCTCTGGGGAGAGCCCGGCCTCGCGGTCGCCTGCCGTGCCGAACTTCGGAGATGCTGCGTGACACGCCGGGCTGACCGGCGCGGACTCCGGCGTGTCGTCCCGGGACTCCGAAGTCCGGCACGCGCAGAGGGCCGGGCTCACCCCCGAGCGCGCGGAACGCGGCCCACAGCTCCGCGCGGGTCGCGAACGACGACAGATCGTTCCCGAGCAGGCGCTCGGCGAGGGCCAGTCGTGTGCGGACCGTGTGCCGGTGCACACCGAGGGCGTGGGCGGATGCCTCATGGCTGCAGTCATGGTCGAGCCACGCGCGCAGGGTCTCGACGAGGTGCGTCCCCTCGGCGGCGTCGTGCTGCGTGAGGGGGGCGAGTTCGGCCTCGGCGAGCGACCGGGCATCCGCCGAGAGAGTCGAGAGCACGCCCGCGCGGGCGACGTCGGCGAAGTCGGTCACGCCGGCGCCGCCGCGCTCGCGCGCTGTGCGGGCCTGCCGCGACGGCGGAGGCGAAGCCGTCGTAGGACGCAGGGTCCGAGACGCCGATACGGGCGTCGAACCGCTCGGCCACCTCGTCGAGGATCTGTCGGTCCGACGCGGGCACGACGAGCACGAGGCCGTCGTCGCCCCGGCCGAAGAACAGCGAGCCGCGGCGCTCGTCGACCCGCAGCTCGAGCAGTTCGGCCAGGGCGTCGACGCGCGCGGCGCCGGCATCCGTCATCGCGACCAGGATCGGCGCCGTCGGAAGCGGCCCCCACAGGTCGCGCGCGATCCGCCGCACGAGACCGGGCTCGTCGGTGAGGAGCGACTGCACGAGTCCCGCGCGCAGCGCCGAGCGGGCGCGGGCGAGGCCCTGCTGCTGCTCGAGCGCGAGCCCGGCCATCGCGATGACGGCCGTGACGACGCCCCGGCCCTCCTGGTCGAGGTCGCCCGCCGCGATCGCGATGACCCCGCGGAGGTGTCCGCCGCGCCCGAGCGTCTGGATCGAGAACGGGGTGTCGCCGATCCGCAGCGCCGATCCCGCGCGTGCGCCGCGCCGGAGCACGCCGCCGACCTCGCCATGGAGAGCCTGCGCCGTCTCGGGGTCGAGTGCGCCCGCGGGATGCTCGCGCACGAGCTCGCCCGCGGCATCGAAGAGGCCGATCCACGTGTCGAGCTGGCGCGCGAGCTCGGCGAGGGTCGCGCCCAGGCCGTCGGGGCGCAGCGCGGCCAGGGCGATCGCCCGCTGCGCCGCGAGCGCCCAGCTGCGACGCGCGTACGCCTGCGCCGCGATCGCCTCCGCGCCCGCACGGGCGACGGCGATGAAGGGCGTGCGGTACGGCACCTCGAAGAGGGGCATCCGCTCGATCCGGCACGCTTCGGCGAGTTCGGGCGGGATGCCGGCGCGGACGACCTCGGTGCCGAAGCCGAGGCCGACGACGCCGCGGGCCGAGAGCCGCTGGACGTAGTCGAGGAAGGGCGCGGGATCGTCGCCCTGGAACTGGGTCCCCGTCGTGAGGAGGACGAGGCCCTCCGAGAGGAACGGCGTGGGGTCGGCGAGGTCGCTCGAGTGCACCCAGCGGACGGGGCGGTCGAGAGCACCGTCCTCGACGGTGTCCTCGTCGAGGCGCAGGCGCAGGTTCCGCCGCGCGAGAAGCGCGCGCAATGTCGGAGGTTCGGTCGCCGCATCCATGTGTCCCCCTCCGGCTGTACTCGCTGTACATCCTGGTATCCAGAATGTACATCCAGGATGGTGCGGACGAGCATTCCGGCACTTACGCTCCGAGACATGAGCACGATCGACACCGTCACGACGCCGCTCGGCGGCCCCGCCCTTCCCCAGGAGCGCCGGCTCGTCACGAGCATCCCGGGCCCGCGGTCGCAGGAGCTGCTCGACCGCAAGGCGGCGGCGGTCGCGGCGGGTGTCGGGCACACGGCGCCGATCGAGGCGGTCGCAGCCGGGGGCGGCGTGATCGTGGATGCCGATGGCAACTCGCTCATCGACCTCGGGTCGGGCATCGCCGTGACGACCGTGGGCAACGCGCATCCGAAGATCGTCGCAGCGGTCCAGGCGCAGGTCGCCCAGTTCACCCACACGTGCTTCATGGTCTCGCCCTACGAGTCCTACGTCGCCGTCGCCGAGGCGCTCAACCGCGTCACGCCCGGCGACCACGCCAAGAAGAGCGCCCTGTTCAACTCCGGAGCCGAGGCCGTCGAGAACGCGATCAAGATCGCGCGCAAGCACACGGGCAAGCAGGCCGTCGTCGCGTTCGACCACGGCTACCACGGCCGCACGAACCTGACGATGGCGCTCACGGCGAAGGCGATGCCGTACAAGAGCGGGTTCGGACCGTTCGCGTCCGAGATCTACCGCGCGCCCATGTCGTACCCGTACCGCGACGGACTGACGGGGGCGGAGGCCGCCAAGAAGGCGATCTCGATCATCGAGAAGCAGGTCGGCGCCGACAACCTCGCCGCCGTCATCATCGAGCCGATCCAGGGCGAGGGCGGCTTCATCGTGCCGGCGGAGGGATTCCTCCCCGCCATCGTCGAGTGGTGCACCGCGAACGACGTGGTCTTCATCGCCGACGAGATCCAGACCGGGTTCGCACGCACGGGGGAGATGTTCGCGAGCGATCTGTTCGGGATCACCCCCGACCTGATCACGACGGCGAAGGGCATCGCGGGGGGCCTGCCCCTCGCCGCCGTGACAGGTCGGGCCGACATCATGGACGCCTCGCACACGGGCGGCCTCGGAGGCACCTACGGCGGCAACCCGATCGCGTGCGCTGCGGCCGTCGCCGCCATCGAGGTGTTCGAGACCGAGGGGCTCCTCGAGCGGGCACGCGAGGTCGAAGCCGTGCTCAAGGGCCGGCTCGGCGAGATCCAGGCATCCGACCCCCGCATCGGAGACATCCGCGGCCATGGCGCCATGATCGCCGCCGAGTTCGTCGACCCGGTGACGGGAGAGCCGGATGCCGCGCTGACCTCCGCCGTCGCGAAGGCGTGCATCGCGCAGGGCGTCATCGTCCTCACCTGCGGCACGTACGGCAACGTCATCCGCTTCCTGCCTCCGCTCTCGATCCCCGACGCGCTGCTCGCACGAGGGCCTCGACGTCGTGGCTGCCGCGCTCGCCGTGGCCTGACCCGACCACCGATCGTCTCGGCTCCTCGTCCCGCTCGAGCGGGACGGGATGTCGGGACCCTGAGAAAGACTGTGCACGACGAAGGAGTCGCAATGACCGAGATCACTCGGGATGTCATCGTGATCGGCGCGGGCGCCGCGGGCCTCACCGCCGCGAACGAGCTGCAAGAAGGCGGGACTGTCGGTCGCCGTCGTCGAGGCGCGGGACCGCGTGGGCGGGCGCCTGTGGACCGACGTCATCGACGGCGCGATGCTCGAGATCGGCGGGCAGTGGGTCTCGCCCGACCAGGAGGCGCTGAAGGAGACGATCGCCGAGCTCGGCCTCGAGACGTTCAGCCGCTACCGCGAGGGCGACTCCGTCTACATCAACGCGCAGGGCGAGGTCACGCGCTTCACGGGCGAGATCTTCCCCGTGCCGCCTGCGACCGAGAAGGAGATGGTGCGGCTCATCGAGATGCTCGACGCGCTCGTGGCCGAGATCGACCCCGACAAGCCGTGGGAGCACCCCGATGCCGAGGCGCTCGACCGCATCTCGTTCGAGGCGTGGCTGGCCGAGCAGACCGACGACCAGGAAGCGCGAGACAACATCGCGCTGTTCATCGCGGGTGCGATGCTGACCAAGCCCGCGTACGCCTTCTCGGCCCTGCAGGCGCTGCTCATGGCCGCGAGCGCGGGGAGCTTCACGCACCTCGTCGATGCGGACTACATCCTCGACGAGCGCGTCGTCGGCGGACTCCAGCAGGTGCCGCTCCTGCTCGCGGAGCGCCTGGGCGACGACGTCTTCCTCGATCAGCCGGTCAACGAGGTGCACACGAGCGACGACGGTGTCACGGTCGTCACCGACAACGGCATGACGGTGCGCGGCCGGTACGTGATCCTCGCCCACGCGCCGATCCTCTACCCGTGGATCGAGTTCGATCCGCCGCTGCCTCGACTCAAACAGCAGCTGCATCAGCACCTCTCGATGGGCTTCGTCATCAAGGTCCACGCCGTCTACGACCGGCCGTTCTGGCGCGAGCAGGGTCTGTCGGGCACGGCGTTCAGCCCGTACGAGCTCTCGCACGAGGCATACGACAACACCAACCACGGCGACGAGCGCGGGACCCTCGTGGGGTTCGTCTCCGACCGCAACGCGGACGACCTGTTCCGGGTCTCGGCGCAGGAGCGCAAGGCGCGCATCCTCGAATCCCTCTCGCACTACTACGGCGAAGAAGCCAAGAACCCGCTCGTCTACTTCGAGAGCGACTGGGGCGCGGAGGAGTGGACGCGCGGCGCGTATGCCGCGAGCTTCGACCTCGGCGGACTTCATCGCTACGGCGCAGACCTGCGGACTCCCGTCGGTCGCATCCACTTCGCCTGCAGCGACATGGCCGGCGCCGGCTACCAGCACGTCGACGGCGCGATCCGCATGGGCCGCCTCGTGGCGTCCCAGATCATCGAGGAGGCCCGCGCATGAGCGGTCATATCGTGGTGGGCTATACGGCGACGGATGCCGGAGCCGACGCCGTCGCGCTGGGCGCGCGGCTCGCGCTCGCGGCGAAGGCGACGCTCGACATCGTCGTCGTCCTGCCGGCGGCCGATCGGAGCGTCATCACGCCTCCGGATGCCGATTACGACCGCTACCTTCGTGGCCAGGCGGCCGAGTGGCTCGGCGCGGCGCCAGACAGCCTGCCCGCCGCCGTCGAGCGCGAGACCCATGTGCGCTACGGCGAGTCGTTCGCCGAGGGGCTCCAGGCCGCGGCGAGCGAGCTCGGGGCATCCCACATCGTCGTCGGTGCGGCCAACGGCGGTCTCCGAGGCCGTCACCGCCTCGGCACCGTCGCGACGGAGCTGCTGCACTCGGCGGACATCCCCGTCGTGCTCGCGCCCGAAGGGTCGCGCAGCGTCGACCCCGAGATCGGGATCACGCGCGTCACGGCGGCGATCGGCACCCGCCCGGGCGCCGACGCCCTGCTCGACGAGGCCGTCGCGCTCGTGACGGCGACGGGCGCCGAGCTGCGCCTGCTGTCGCTCGTCACCGTGGATCTGCCCGCGAGCGTCGACACGGGCGTCATCCGCCTCGCCGGAGCCGCGCACGCCGAAGACGTGCTCGGCCAGGCGACGGCGGCCCTCCCGGCGGGCACCGACGCCGAGGTCGTGACGGCGCGTGGCGACAGCATCGAGGATGCCGTCTCCCACCTCAGCTGGGAGCCCGGCGAGATCGCGGTCGTCGGCTCGAGCCGGCTCGCGCAGCCGCGCAGGCTCTTCCTCGGCTCGACGGCGGCGAAGATGCTGCACGAGCTCCCGGTTCCCATGATCGTCGCGCCCCGGACGCGCATCACGAAGGAGGCTCAACGATGAGCGCACCCGAAGCCCCGCTGGCACCGACCCGCTCCGAGGGCGAGCGCCGGCGGGCTCTCCAAGAAGGGCCTCAGCGCCGGGACCGTCGGGCTGATCGGCGCCGTCGTCATCGGCATCTCGTGCATCGCGCCGGCCTACACGCTCACGGCGGCACTCGGCCCGACGGTGTCGGAAGTCGGCTTCCAGGTGCCCGCGATCATCCTGATCGGCTTCATCCCGATGCTGCTCGTCGCGTTCGGCTATCGAGAGCTCAATCGCTCGATGCCCGACTCGGGCACCTCGTTCACGTGGGCGGCGCGCGCGTTCGGTCCGTGGGTCGGCTGGATGGCCGGCTGGGGCCTCGTCGCCGCGACGATCCTCGTGCTCTCGAACCTCGCGGGCATCGCGGTCGAGTTCCTCTTCCTGCTGATCGACCAGATCGCGGGAAGCCCCGGAACGATCGCCGAACTCGCCTTCAACCCCTTCATCAACGTCGGGGTCTGCCTGCTCTTCATGCTCGGCGCGACGCTCGTCTCGTACCGCGACATGCAGACGACCCAGAAGCTCCAGTACGTGCTCGTCACGTTCCAGGTGCTCGTGCTCCTCCTCTTCTCGATCGCGGCCTTCGTGCACGTCGCGCAGGGCAACGCGTTCGACGGCTCGATGCCCGAGCTGTCGTGGTTCAACCCCTTCGCGGTGGGCTCGTTCACCGCCGTCGTCGCGGGACTCTCGCTGTCGATCTTCATCTTCTGGGGCTGGGACGTCACCCTGACGATGAACGAAGAGACCAAGAACCCCGAGAAGACGCCCGGTCGCGCGGCGACGATCACCGTGATCACGATCGTCGTGCTCTACCTGCTGATCTCCGTCTCGCTGCTCGCCTACGCCGGCACGGGAACGGAGGACCTGGGTCTGGGCAACGAGAGCATCCAGGCCAACGTGTTCTTCTACCTCTCGGGTCCGATCCTCGGACCCCTCGCGTTCCTCGTCTCGCTGGCGGTGCTCACCAGCTCCGCGTCGTCGCTGCAGTCGACGTTCGTCGGTCCGGCCCGCACGCTCCTCGCGATGGGCCACTACGGCGCGCTGCCGCCCGCGTTCGCCAAGGTGTCGCCGCGGTTCTTCACGCCCGGCTACGCCACGATCGTGTCGGCGATCGTCGCCTCGGTGTTCTACGCCGTCATGCGGTTCGTCAACGAGAACGTCCTGTGGGACACCATCACGACGCTCGGCATGATGATCTGCTTCTACTACGGCATCACGGCCTTCGCCTGCGTCTGGTACTTCCGCAAGCAGTGGGTGGACTCGGTGCGCAGCTTCTTCTTCACGCTGCTCTTCCCGCTCGTCGGCGGCATCATCCTGATCGTGCTCTTCGTCATCACGCTCGTCGAGAGCCTCGACCCGGCGTACGGCAGCGGCACGGAGTGGTTCGGCGTCGGGAGCGTGTTCGTGCTGGGCGTCGTGATCATCGGGCTCGGGCTGGTGATCATGTTCTGGCAGGCCATCCGTCGCCCCGCGTTCTTCCGCGGTGAGACGCTCTCGCTCGACGCACCCGCGAGCCTGCGACGCCCGCGTCGCTGACACACTGAATCCACGACCCCGAACGGAGACCACGCATGACCGAATACGCCGTCGTCAACCCGGCCACCGGCGAGACCCTGGCCACCTATCCGACCCTCACCGATGCCGAGGTCGAGGCCGCGGTCGCGTCGGCGGATGCCGCTTACCGGGAGTGGCGCGGGCTCTCCGTCGCTGAGCGGGCCGCCGGCATCCGTCGCGTCGCCGAGCTGCACCGAGAGCGTCGTGACGAGCTCGCCGCGATCATCGTGCGCGAGATGGGCAAGCCGCTCGCCGCAGCCCTCGGCGAGGTCGACTTCGCAGCCGACATCACCGAGTACTACGCCGACAACGCCGAGAAGATCACGGGCGACCAGCCCATTCCGATCGACGGCGAGGGCACGGCCGTCATCCGCCGCAGCCCCATCGGGGTGCTCCTGGGCATCATGCCGTGGAACTTCCCGTACTACCAGGTCGCACGCTTCGCTGCGCCGAACCTCGTGATCGGCAACACGATCCTCCTCAAGCACGCACCGCAGTGCCCCGAGTCGGCCGCAGCCATCGACCGTCTCTACCAGGACGCGGGCCTGCCCGCCGGCGCGTACGTCAACGTCTACGCGACGAACGACCAGGCGGCGACGATCATCGCCGACCCGCGCGTGCACGGTGTCTCGGTCACGGGATCCGAGCGCGCAGGCGCCGCCGTGGCCGAGATCGCCGGGCGCAACCTCAAGAAGGTCGCGCTCGAGCTGGGCGGCTCCGACCCGTTCATCCTCCTGTCCACCGACGACCTCGACGCGACGGTCGACGCGGCCGTCGAGGCGCGCCTCGACAACACGGGGCAGTCCTGCAACGCCGCGAAGCGCTTCATCGTCGTGGACGGCCTCTACGAGGCGTTCCTCGAGAAGTTCACGGCGCGGATGTCGGCCGCCACGGTCGGCGACCCGTTCGCGGAGGACACGGTCCTCGGTCCGCTGTCGTCGCTCGCGGCCGCCGAGCGGCTCGCGGAGCAGGTCGACCGCGCCGTCGCGCAGGGTGCGACGCTCGTCACCGGCGGTCAGCGCGACGGGGCGTTCTACCCGGCGACGGTGCTCACGGGCGTCACAAGCGACATGGATGCCTACCGCGAGGAGTTCTTCGGTCCTGTCGGCGTCGTGTACCGCGTCGCCGACGAGGACGCCGCCGTGGCGCTGGCGAACGACACGCCCTTCGGGCTGGGTTCGTACATCTTCACGACCGACGAGGACCAGGCCGCTCGCGTGGCCGACAAGATCGAGGCCGGCATGGTCTACGTCAACCTCGTGCTCGCCGACGAGCCCGGGCTTCCGTTCGGAGGCGTCAAGCGGTCGGGCACGTCCCGTGAGATGGGACTGCTCGCGGCCGACGAGTTCGTCAACAAGAAGCTCATCCGGGTCGGCGCATAGTCGATGCGCGACCCGCTGCCGTGGGGCGCAGCGGGTCGCGGTCCGGGGCGCATCGAGGGAGGATGGAGTCATGACTGAGACACCGGATCCCGTCGTCGCGCTGACGGACGAGGAGTGCTGGGAGCGGCTTCGCGGCCAGGAGCTCGGGCGCCTTGTGACGCGCGTCGGCGACGTGATCGACATCTTCCCCGTGAACTTCGTCGTCGACGGCGAGACGCTCCTGTTCCGCACGGCGCAGGGGAGCAAGCTCTTCGAGCTCACGATCGACGATCACGTCCTCTTCGAGGTCGACGACCATACCGACGACGACGCGTGGAGCGTCATCGTGCGCGGCAGCGCGCATGCGCTCGACTCGTCGGCGGAGGTCGAGCGCGCGGACTCGTTGCCGCTGCGTCCGTGGGTCCCGACCCTGAAGTACGCCTACGTGCGGATCGAGCCGACATCGCTCTCCGGTCGCGCGTTCGTCCGCACACCCGAACCGGACCGGTACGGCATCCAGACGTATTCCGCCGGTTAGACCCTCCCCAGGGCATGCCGTACACTTGTGCGTGCAGTTGAAGTCTGCATTCTTTCGCCGTGCCCGCGGTTCCGGGCATCCCCTCGAGCAGGTCACGGCGCAGGCATGCGGGCATCATCCCGAGATCTCCGGATCTCTAGGGCGGTAGCTCAATTGGCAGAGCAGCGGTCTCCAAAACCGCAGGTTGCAGGTTCGATTCCTGTCCGCCCTGCGCGTCAGCGCAGCCGACACACGTCGGCTCGCGCTGGCACACGGAAGGTATTCAGGTGGCATCGATGGTTCAGGGTGAGCCGGACGGCGAGGTCGTCGCGGCGAGCGGCGTCCCCGGTGCGAAGAAGCCGAACTTCTTCGCTCGGATCGCTCTCTTCATCCGTCAGGTCTTCGCAGAGCTCCGCAAGGTCATCACCCCGACCCGACAGGAGCTGCTGAAGTACACGCTCGTCGTGCTCGGCTTCGTCGTCGTGATGATGGCGATCGTCTACGGCCTCGACCTCCTGTTCACGTGGCTCGCCGGCGCCGTCTTCGGCATCCCGGCCTGACCGACCTGATCTACGACGCGCGCATGGAGCACAGCATCCACTCGCGGAACGGAAGAAACACAAGTGTCTGAGAGATTCAACGACGACGCCGACTGGGCGACCGCGGCCGAGCAGTCCTCCGAGGACGACGAGGCCCAGGAGGGCAACCAGCTCGCGTACGAGGAGCGGTCCGTCGAGCCTGCAGAGCACGTCGCCCTGCACATCGTCGACGACCCGGACGAGGACGACGAAGAGAACGAGTCCGACCTCGAAGACATCGACGACATCGACGACCCGGAGGCGGACGCCATCGTGAACGACGCCCTGCACATCGACGAGGCGGCCGAGGCTGCCGCAGCGGCCGAGGCCCTCAACGAGTCCATCGCCGAGGAAGCTGCCGAATACGCGGCCGACCACGCCGACGACGTGACGCCGTACGACGGTCCCGACATCAACGGCGACGAGGACGAGCCCGTCCTCGACGCCGAGTTCGTCGAAGAGGTGGATGCCGCAGCCGGCGTCGTCGACGAGGTCGAGGCATCCGTCTCGCCCGCCGACGCGGCCGAGGCTCCCGAGACCGCCGACGAGATCGCCGTCGACAACGACGACGTCGAGACGACGAGGACGCCGA
>CAVOFY010000005.1:0-388384 GCA_963695125.1 uncultured Actinomycetota bacterium | reverse complement strand
ACCCCTACGAGGCGTTCCGCGCCGAGCTGCGCTCGCTCCCCGGCAAGTGGTACGTCATCCACTCGTACGCCGGCTTCGAGCGCAAGGTGAAGGCCAACATCGAGCAGCGCAAGTCGACGCTCGAGGTCGAGGACGACATCTTCCAGATCGAGGTCCCCATGGAGGACGTCGTCGAGATCAAGAACGGCCAGCGCAAGATGGTCACGCGCGTCCGCATCCCCGGCTACGTGCTCGTGCGCATGGACCTCAACGAGGACACCTGGTCGGTCGTGCGCCACACGCCCGGTGTCACCGGCTTCGTGGGCAACGCCCACAACCCGACCCCGCTCCGCTTCGAAGAGGCCTTCAACATGCTGAAGTCGCTCGTCGAGGTCAAGGAGACCGCGCCCGCCAAGTCCGGCGCCGCGAAGGGCTCGGCGACTCAGGCGCGCAGCGTCATCACCGAGGTGGACTTCGAGGTCGGCGAGACGATCACGATCAAGGAGGGCTCGTTCGCGGGTCTTCCGGGCTCGATCAGCGAGATCAAGCCCGAGAGCGGCAAGCTCACGGTGCTCGTGTCGCTCTTCGAGCGCGAGACGCCCGTCGAGCTCTCGTTCGACCAGGTCACCAAGCAGTAGACCGCAGCAGCGAAACGCCCCGACCGGCTCGACCGGCGGGGCGTTTCCGCGTGTCGGTGCGGGTCTGGCCGACCCTCAGACCGAGGCGGCCAGGAGATTGCGCGCGCGCTCGCGGATGTGGTCCACGGCCGCCGGCTCGCCCCGCAGGTAGGCGATGAGGCAGTTGAGGAAGAGGCCGTCGAAGAGGGCGTACGCGGTGTCGCGATCGACGGTCGGCGTCGCTGCGCGCAGTTCGGCGTGCCGCTGGACGACCGCCCACACCATGTCGGCGAGCAGGTCGTCGATCGCGCGGATCGTGTCGCGGAAGCCGTCCACGAACATCGCCTGATTGCGAAGGTCGTACCAGAGCCGATGGAGGCCGGCCTCGTCCCGCAGGGTCGCCGACATCTCGTCGCCGAAGCGCGAGATCAGCTCGTCAGCCGTGGACACGGTCTCGAGGATGGGATCGTACCGGCGCGCGCACTCCGACTTGTACTGCCAGATCGCCTGCGCGATCAGGTCGTCCTTGCTGTCGAAGTAGTAGTGCAGGATGCCGGTCGACACGTTCGTGCTCGCGGAGATGTCGCGCAGCCCCGTGTTGGCGAAGCCGTGCTCGGCGATGACGACGAGGGCGGCGCCGGCGAGGTCTCGGCGGCGCGCGGCGAACTTGCCGACCTCCGCCCGCTTCGCAGCGACCCCCACGTCGGCTCCTCTCCGCCTGCGTCCGATGATACGCGCGGTTCCGCCGCGTCGAGAGGAGAGTTTGGACAGGTGCCCAAGAAATGCTTGTCACCCGTCCGGGTTTCTGGTGTGCTGATCCCACCACTTTCAAGGACGAAAGAGATGGAGCGATCATGACCTCAGATCTGACGGGAGCCCGAGTGCTCGTCACGGGCGGAGCGAAGGGACTCGGGCTGCGCACAGCCCGTGCCATCGTCGACAACGGCGGTGCCGTCGTCATCGCCGACATCGACGAGCAGGCGGGCGCGGATGCGGCGACGGCGCTGGGGGAGTCGGCGTCGTTCGTCGCCCTCGATGTGACCGACGACGACTCGTGGGCGCGAGCGAGCGCCGAAGCGGTCGAGCGGCTCGGCGGGCTCACGGGCGTCGTCAACAACGCCGGCATCGAGATCTCCGACCTCTTCGTCGACCTCGACCCCGCTTCCGTGCGCAGGATCCTCGACGTCAACGTGCTCGGCACGGCACTCGGCATCAAGCATGCGTTCCGCGCGATGCGCCCCGGCGGCAGCGCGGGCGAAGGCGGCGCCATCGTCAACATCGCGTCGGTCGCCGCGACGATCGGGTTCCCGGGGATCGCCGCGTATTCGGCATCCAAGTCGGCCGTCGATCGGCTCACGAAGGTCGCGGCGGCGGAGTCCGGACGCCTCGGCTACGGCGTGCGGGTCAACACCGTGTGTCCGGGCCTCGTCCCCAACGCGATGGGTGCTCAGCTCGCTGTCGACATGGAGAAGCTCGGCCTGTTCCCCTCGGTCGACGAAGCCGTCGGCGCCGTCGTCGCGCTGACGCCCTCGGGGCGTCTCGCGACCGAGGAGGACATCGCGAACGGCGTCGCCTTCCTGCTGTCGGCGGACTCGGCGTTCGTGAACGGTGTGACGCTGTCGATCGACGGCGCGATGGGGATGTGAGGACGAGCCGCCGACAGCGGCGGCACCCTCTCGAGCGCCGGCGCCCTGGTTCCAGGCGTCGGCGCGCGCAGAGGCACACTCGCCCGATGAGGTAGACTTTTACGGTTTGGGGTGCGCTTGGGCGCGCTCGCAACGCAACCGCGATCCGGAGATGCCGGACACGCGGGAGAACGGGATGCCGCGGCATCCGTTCGAATGAGAGGAAACAAGAATGGCACCGAAGAAGAAGGTGACCGGCCTGATCAAGCTTCAGATCAACGCCGGTGCAGCCAACCCGGCGCCGCCGATCGGCCCCGCGCTCGGTCAGCATGGCGTCAACATCATGGAGTTCTGCAAGGCGTACAACGCCGCGACCGAGTCGCAGCGCGGCAACGTCATCCCCGTGGAGATCACCGTCTACGAGGACCGCAGCTTCACCTTCATCCTGAAGACCCCGCCGGCCGCCGAGCTCATCAAGAAGGCCGCTGGTGTGACCAAGGGCTCGAAGACGCCTCACACGGTCAAGGTTGCAAAGCTCACGAAGGATCAGGTCCGCCAGATCGCCGAGACCAAGCAGCCCGACCTGAACGCGAACGACCTCGAGGCTGCCTCGAAGATCATCGCCGGCACCGCCCGTTCCATGGGCATCACGGTCGAGGACTGAGGGGGATAAGGAAAATGGCTACGAAGTCCAAGGCCTACCAGGCCGCTGCCGCCAAGATCGAGGCGGACAAGTACTACACGCCCACCGAGGCCGTCGTGCTCGCGAAGGAGACGGGTTCGGCCAAGTTCGACTCGACCGTCGAGGTCGCGCTCAAGCTCGCCGTCGACCCTCGCAAGGCCGACCAGATGGTGCGCGGCACCGTCATGCTCCCGCACGGCACGGGCAAGACCGCCCGCGTCATCGTGTTCGCGACCGGTCCGGCCGCTGAGGCCGCGATCGCCGCGGGCGCCGATGAGGTCGGCGGCGCCGAGCTCATCGAGAAGGTCGCCGGCGGCTGGACCGCGTTCGACGCGGCCGTCTCGACGCCCGAGCTCATGGGCCAGGTCGGTCGACTCGGAAAGGTGCTCGGTCCCCGAGGCCTCATGCCGAACCCGAAGACCGGCACCGTGACCCCCAACCCGGCCAAGGCCGTCGAGGAGATCAAGGGCGGCAAGATCGAGTTCCGCGTCGACAAGCACGCCAACGTGCACTTCATCGTGGGCAAGGCGTCGTTCTCGGCCGAGCAGCTCGACGAGAACTTCAAGGCTGCTCTCGAGGAGATCATCCGCCTGAAGCCGTCGAGCTCGAAGGGCCGCTACATCCAGAAGGGCGCCGTGTCGACCACGTTCGGCCCCGGCATCCCGCTGGACGTCAACGCCCTCTGAGTCGACTCGGAAGGGCCTCCACCTCACGGTGGGGGCCCTTCTGCGAGCAGACGGACGCAGGGCGACACGCCGTTTCCGGATGGCGACCCGGCGGGTTCCGGCGTCAGTCGGGCCCTGACCTGGAAGGTCGTGTCGCCGGAGGGGGAGACCTCCGTCACCGTCGCAGAGTCGACCTGCGCTCCGGGAGGGCCCATGGCCATCCACGCGAGCACCTCGTCGACCTGGTCGGCAGAGCCCTCGACCTCGGCCTCGACAGACCCGTCGCGCAGATTGCGCACCCAGCCCGTCGCCTCGATCTCGCGCGCGATCATGCGCATCGTGTAGCGGTAGCCGACGCCCTGGACGCCGCCTCGGACGATCACGTGAACGCGCCTCATGCCTCCATCGTGCGCGCGTGGCGTGACAGGATGCCGTGCATGGGAACCGTCGACGACTATCTCGCCGGTCTCGATCCCCTCGATCGGGATGAGATCGGGCGCGTCTACGCGATCGCCCGCGAGGAGGTCCCGGCCGCAGAGCAGGGCCTCGGCTACGGCATGCCGGCGCTCGTGCTCCGGGGCAAGCCGCTCCTGTCGGTCATGCGCGCCAAGAAGCACATCGGCATCTATCCCTTCAGCCCTGCCGCCGTCGCCGAGGTTGCAGACGCGGTCGCAGCGGAGCCGGGTACGAGCCTCGACAAGGGCACGATCCGCTTCGATCCGCGGCATCCTCTGCCCACCGAGGTCGTGCGCGCGATCGTCATCGCCCGCAGGGAGCAGATCGAGCGCTGACCGCGATCAGTGGGGCAGCACGAGGCTCACGCCGAGCGCGATCATGACGACGGCGATCACGGCGTCGAGGATGCGCCACGCGCGGGGCGTCGCGAGCCATCGGCTGAGGTACCGCGCGCCGATCGCCAAGCCGAAGAACCACACGACGCTCGCGATCATGGCGCCGAGGGCGAACCACCAGCGGGTGTCGCCGTGCGTATTGGCGACGGTTCCGAGCAGGAACACGGTGTCGAGATACACATGGGGGTTGAGCCACGTCAGCGCGAGAACCGTGAGTACGACGGGTGCGAGCCGCGTCGCGGTCCTGACCGGCGCCGGTGCGCCGGCGCTTTCGGTCGCGGCGACGTCGAGAGACTGCCCGCTCGGACGCCAGGCCCGCTTCGCGGCCAGCAGGCCGTAGACCACGAGGAACACGGCGCCGGCCCAGCGGACGAGGTCGATGAGCCACGGCACCGCCTGCAGCACGAGTCCCACGCCCGAGACGCCGAGGGCGATGAGGGCCGCGTCGGATGCCGCGCAGATCGCGGCAACCGCGATGACGTGCTCACGCCGCAGGCCCTGCCGCAGCACGAAGAGGTTCTGCGCGCCGATCGCCATGATGAGCGAGAGACCGAGACCGAGACCGGCGACGAGCGAAGTGAGCACGCTTCGACGATAGGTGCGGCGTGGAATCAAGTACAGCTCATGATTCTTGTGGTGCATTAGTCTGCCTGATGATGCGAATCCCCTTCGAGCTCGCCGAGACCCTCGCCACCGTCGTCGACGAGGGGACGATGGATGCGGCGGCCCGCCGCCTCCTCGTCACTCCGTCGGCGGTCAGTCAGCGCATCCGGACGCTCGAGGAACTCGTGGGGCGGGTCGTGCTCGTCCGCACGAAGCCCGTCCGCGCGACGGAGGCGGGCGCAGCGATCGTGCGGCTCGCGCGACAGGCTGCTCTGCTCGAGCACGACACGCTCGCCGAGCTCGGTTCGCAGGAGGGCGGGCGAGCGTCGGTGCCGCTCGCGGTCAACGCCGATTCGCTTGCGACGTGGTTCCTCGCCCCGCTCTCACGGCTCGCTGCGCGGCATCCCGTCGTCTTCGAACTCCACCGCGACGATCAGGACTTCACCGCGGGCCTGCTCGAGTCGGGCACCGTCATGGGGGCTGTGACGTCGCGACAGTCGCCCGTGGCGGGCTGTCGGGTCAACGCGCTCGGGGCGATGCGGTACGAGGCCGTCGCGACTCCCGCCTTCGTCGCACGGTGGCTGCCAGGCGGCGCCGACCCCGCGGCGCTCGCGACCGCGCCGGTCATCGACTTCGATCGACGCGACGACCTGCAGGCTCGCTGGCTCACCGAGGTGGGCGCCGATCCGGCGCTGCCACCCCGCAACTTCGTGCCCGCCTCGAACGATTTCGCGACGGCGACGCGCCTGGGGCTGGGCTGGGCCCTCCTGCCCACGCTCCAGTCGGCCGCTCCTCTCGAGACGGGCGAGCTCGTGCGCCTGGGCGGACCGCCGATCGATGTGCCGCTGTACTGGCAGCAGTGGAACCTGAGCTCGCCGCTGCTGGACGCGATCGCCGACGAAATCGTCGAGGAGGGGCGCCGGGTCCTCGCGCCGCCCGTCAGTCGTCGCTGACGCGCAGCACGATCTTGCCCCGTGTGTGGCCCTCCTCGAGCAAGGAGTGGGCGGCTGCGGCATCCCTCAGGTCGAAGACCTTGTCGACGTAGACCTGGAGGGCGCCCGAGTCCAGGAGCCTGCCGATCGTCGCGAGTGCGCCCCCGTCGGGGATGACCTTGTAGGAGGTCGCACGCACGCCCGCCTGCTCGGCGGCCTCCGGATAGCCCGGCCACGAGCCGGTCGGCACGAGGATGTACAGTCCGCCGGGGCGGAGCACTCGCAGGGAGCGGGTGCCCGTGTCGCCGTGCACATTGCCGACCAGGTCGATCACGACATCGACGTCGGCGACGACCTCGTCGAATCTCGTCGTCGTGTAGTCGATGACGACGGATGCTCCGAGTTCGCGCAGCCATGACGCGTTCGACCCCGACGCGGTCGCGGTGACATGCGCGCCGAAGTAGGCCGCGATCTGCACGGCGAAATGGCCGACTCCGCCGCTGCCGGCATGGATGAGCACGCGCTGGCCCTCGTGCGCATGCGCCGTCTCGACCACGAGGCCCCACGCCGTGAGCGCTGCGAGCGGGACGCCCGCCGCCTCGACGTGCGAGAGCGCCGCCGGGCGCCGGGCGACCGAGAGGGACGGGGACGACGGCGTACTCCGCGTACGTGCCTCCCGAACGCGGGAAGGGCACCATGCCGAAGACCGGCGTGCCGGGCTGGAGCGGATGCGACTCGTAGGGAGAGCGGACCACGATGCCGCTGAAGTCGTAGCCGAGCGTCGACGGGTAGGCGTCGAGCTGGGCTGAGACGCCCGCGCCGGAGCGGGTCTTGGCATCGATCGGATTGACGCCGGCGGCGACGACCCGCACGAGCAGTTCGCTGAGTACAGGCGTCGGGACGGGAAGGGAAGCCTCGTGGAGCGCCTCGGGTCGGCCCGGCGCGTCGAACACGACCGCTCGCATCGTGGCGGGCGGGTCGGGAACCGGCGCGAGGCCGAGTTCTGGCGTGCTCGCGGTCCGCAGCGGTCGGATTCTCATGGTCGCCACCTCCGGTGCGGTCGTCGTCGGCAGCACGTCGTGCCTCGTGAAGACAGTCAAGCGCGTCTTTGTCTCGCCCGTGTTACGTGAGTGCTACCGCCGGGAGAAAGTGCGCACGCAGGTCAGTCGGCGAGGGCGAGCGCGCGGAAGGGCTGCCGGGGGGCGGCATGCTCGGGCATCGGGTCGACCTGCGGACGGCCCAGGAGGTGCCGCCGGTGCAGTTCGTCGATGAGCGATGTCGCGAGACGCACGAGTTTCGCGATCTCGGCGTCGTCGCGCTCGACCCATGCGCACTTCGGCTCGTCGCCGACGGGGACGAAGTCGTCGTGCTGCTCCCACGCGACGAGGGTCCGCTCGGCGCCGAGCACGTGCTGCTGCCACCACACCTGGCGCAGATATCCGCGCGGGATGCTGCGCCAGGGCTTGTTCGTCGTCTTGATCTCGGCGAGGGTCACACGTCCGTCGGCGTCGACGGCGATCCCGTCGGGTGTCGCGAGGTGCCGCTTCTCGACCACTGCGTGGAAGAGGGCGGACGATGGCAGGATGCCGTGGGTCGCGGCGACCCAGCGCGCGATCTCGGGCTCGCGCACGCGCCCGTGCGCCGTGTAGGCGTTGCCCGAGAAGCCCGACCCCATGAGCTTGGCATCCGCCGCGCGCGAGATGGCGTTCGCAGAGGTGAGTGTCGCGACGTCGGTCGCGGTGATGCCGCGCGAACGGGCCCGCACCCATGCCACCCGATCCCGGGAGTCCGCCACGATCCGTGCCGCGAGCTGCGGCGAGCGGGCGGCGAGTTCGGGTGTCACTCATCGAGGCTAACCCGGGCGGCCGACTCCCGCAGGTCGTACGCGCCGCGGTCCGGCCTTCCCCTTCTCGTGCCGAGGCAGCCGGTCGTTGCTGAGCCGGCCATTGCGCGCCGAGACAGCCGGTCGTTGCCGACCCGGCTGGTTGTTGCCGATCACCAGCGGGGCGAATCGGCAACGAGGGGACTGGTCGGCGGCCTGCCGCGAGTCCTCCCCAGAGCGGGCAGGCAGGGCAGATCCCGCAGGATGCACCGTAGGGCAGCAGCATCCCGTCCCATCGCCCAGACTGCGGCGATGCGCAACGCGAGTGTCACCGAGCTGTCCGGACTGCTGAAGACCCGGGACGACCTCGTCATGGACGGCTGGAGCCGCTCCGAGATCGACCGCGCGATCGCGCAGAGGCGCATGCGGCGACTGCGCCGCGGCTGCTACATCGGTGCCGACGCATGGTCCGACCTCTGGCCGGAGTCCCGGCATCTGGCCCACGTCGTCGCCGCGGACGAGGATGCGACGGGTGGCCGCCCCGTGTTCGCGCTCATCTCCGCTGCCGTCCTGCTGGGGCTGCCGTTGCACCGCGCGCCCGTCGATAGGGTCCATACGCTGACGGCGCGGGCATCTCGAAGGAGCATCCCCGGCGTCGTGAGGCACGTCGGCTCGGTCGCCGATGGCGACATCGTCGAGGTGCACGGGATGCTGTGCACCTCGCTCGAGCGGACGATCTACGACCTCGCGCGGCTGGCTCGCCCCGAGACGTCGCTGCCGTGCGCCGACGCGGCGCTCGGGCGTCTCGGCGGCGACCCGCGGCAGTTCGACAGTGCGGCGGCGGACTCGTGGGCGGCCGAGCTGCAGGAACGTGTCGCGCGAGGGCCCGGGATGCGCGGCATCCGTCATGCGCGGATGATCCTCGAGCTCGCCGATGGGCGATCCCAGCTTCCTCTCGAGTCGGTCACGAAGCTTCAGCTCCACCGGCTGGGGTTCCGCAGGCTCGGACTGCAGGTGTCGGTGCAACGGCGGTTCTGGATGGACATCGAGCTGGAGGGGGCAGGAGCGTTCTACGAGTGCGACGGTGAGGGGAAGTACCTCGATGAGGCGCTGCGGTCCGGGCGGGACCTCGAAAGGGTCCTGCTCGATGAGAAGCAGCGCGAGGACTGGGTGCGCGGTGCGACCGGGAAGCGAGTGCTGCGGGGCGGGAGCATCCACTCGGCATCGCCTGCCGCGCTCGCCGAGCGGCTGTCATCGTTCGGCGTGGCGCTTCCGTCCCACCGAGATCGCCTGATCCTGCCGAGTCGGCCCTTTGTTGCGGGGCTTTGAGGGGGCATCTCGGCAACGAGAGGGTGTCTCGGCAGACAGGAAGGGGATGCCGCGGGCGAAGAGCGACGACCGGAGAGGCGGCGCGATTTGGCGGGGCACGCGGCATCGCGTATCCTGTGGGGAGCCAAAGACCGCCGGTCATCGACGTACGCGCAAGCGAACGTGATCGAAGCACTGCAATGCAGGGGCCCGCGCAGGTGTCACGAACTCTTCTTGAAGCTCCGTGCGCTTGCGCCGGAGCTTTCGTCATTTCTGAGCGAGATCGAGAAGTCCGGATGCCTCTGGCCGACGCTCCGCCATCGTGGAGCGTCTCGTAGACACAAGGAGTGACCATGGCGCAGAAGGATGCATCGGTCGCCGAGCTCACGAAGAACTTCGAGAACTCGAACGCCGTTCTGCTTACCGAGTACCGCGGTCTGACGGTTGCCCAGCTCAAGCAGCTGCGCAACACCATCCGTCAGGACGCGGAATACGCCGTGGTGAAGAACACGCTGACCAAGATCGCCGCGAACAACGCGGGGATCACGTCGCTGGATGAGGACCTCAAGGGGCCCTCGGCCATCGCGTTCGTGCACGGCGACTTCGTCGCCACCGCGAAGGCTCTGCGTGACTTTGCCAAGGCCAACCCGTTGCTCGTGATCAAGGGCGGCGTTTTCGAGGGCAACGCCCTCAGCGCCGACGAGGTCAACAAGTACGCCTCGCTCGAGAGCCGTGAGGTTCTGCTTGCGAAGGCCGCGGGCATGATGAAGGCGACGATGGGCAAGGCTGCCGCGACCATCGACGCGCTTCGCGAAAAGCTGGAGACCGCCGAGGCCGCGTAAGCGACCAGCGATCTCTTCCCAAAAACCCCATCAATCTAGGAGATACATCATGGCCAAGCTCACCACTGAGGAACTGCTCCAGCAGTTCGCCGACCTGACCCTCGTCGAGCTCAGCGAGTTCGTCAAGGCGTTCGAGGAGAAGTTCGACGTCACCGCTGCTGCTCCCGTCGCCGTCGCCGGCGCCGGTGGCGCGGGCGCCGAGGCCGCTGCCGAGGAGGAGAAGGACTCGTTCGACGTCGTCCTCGAGGCTGCCGGCGACAAGAAGATCCAGGTCATCAAGACGGTCCGCGAGCTCACCTCGCTCGGCCTCGGCGAGGCCAAGGCCGTCGTCGACGGTGCACCGAAGGCCGTCCTCGAAGGCGCCACCAAGGAAGCCGCCGAGAAGGCCAAGGCCGCTCTCGAAGAGGCCGGTGCGACGGTTACCCTCAAGTAATCACGCCCCTCGCGCAGCGAAACCCCGGATGCCTCGGCATCCGGGGTTTCGTCGTCTCAGAGGCTGGCCTCGGTCGCGGGAATGCCGAGGCCGGCGTCGACCGCCGGCGCCGAGACCCGGGGGTCCAGGGGTGCCGTCGAGGAGCGGACGATGAGCGTCGCCTTCATCCGCACTGCCGTGGGGGGGCGCTCCGGGTCGGCGATCTGCTCGAGGAGCAGATCGACCGCGACCCTGCCCTGCTGGCGAGGAGACTGCTGGAGCGTCGTGAGCGAGAACATCTCGGCGTGCTCGTGGTCGTCGATCCCGATGACGCTCAACTGGGCGGGAACCTGGACCCCGAGCCGCCGCGCGGCGATGATCGCCCCGATCGCGACCTCGTCGCAGGTCGCGACGACCGCCGTGCAGCGCTCGCGCGTATCGCTGAGGGCGTCCACGGCCGCTGCATAGCCGCCGGGCATCGTGACGTCCGACTCGATGTGACGGATGCCGTCATCGAGGCCGGCATCCGTCATCGCCGAGGCGTATCCGGTGAAGCGGCGGCGGTCCACCTGTGCCCAATGCCGATCGGGCTGGCCACCGAGGAACGCGATGCGGCGGTGTCCGAGCGCGATGAGGTGCTCGGTCGCCCGGCGGGCGGCGTAGTCGTCGTCGATCTCGACGACGGAGGTCGCATCTCCTGATCCCACGACGCTGACGACGGGTCGGCCGAGCCGCACGAGGCGCTCCAGTTCGTCGTTGTCGGGCTCCAGGCCCACGGCGATGAGGCCGTCGAATCGGCTGCGGGCCAGGAAGTCCTCGAAGATGCGCGCACGGCCGGGGCTTGCGGGCTTGGCGTCGTAGAGGGTCAGGTCGAGGCCGCGTTCGAGCAGGACCTCTTGGATGCCCTCGAGCACCTCCGCAAAGAACCAGCGGTTCAAGTAGGGCATGACGACGCCGATGTTCTGCGTGCGACCCGTTGCGAGACTCACGGCGTTGGTCGACGGCACGTAGCCGATCTCGGCCGCGGCCTCTTCCACGCGACGGCGGGTGTCGTCCGATACATAGCCGGTGCCGCCGAGGGCACGGCTGGCGGTCGATTTCGACACTCCCGCCCGACGCGCGACCTCTGCGATTCCACTCATCCTCGAGTCGCCCTTTCCACGTACTGCCGCTCCCAGCATAGTGGGGTCGGCGTCATTGTGGGAACGGTTCCAGGCGTCTTGGATCGACGTCAATTCCCATTTTGTGCGTTTGAACAGGGAATAATGCGGCTTCCGCGGGGGCGGAAGCGCGGACCTGTTGTGCAGATGGGCGGTATCCCATACCGTGTGTGGGAGCGGTTCCCTACAACCGTGCAACACAGCGTGACTCGAGGAGGAGAACACACATGGGCATGTCACAGCACCGACGGCTCCTGATCCCCGTGGTCGGGGTGGGGCTCGTCGGATTGGCTCTCGCAGGCTGCACCGGCGGCGGCGGAACCGATGGCGGCGGAGACGCGACGGTCACGATCATGGGCGCGTTCACCGACGCCCAGGCCGCGGCGTTCCAGGCCGACCTCGACAAGTGGGGCGAGACCAGCGGCATCACGGTCAAGTACGACGGCAACACCGACTTCCAGACGGCCGTCGTCGCGCGGGTCGACGGCGGGCAACCCGCCCGACATCGCGATCTACCCGCAGCCCGGCGTGCTGAAGAGCCAGACCAACACGCTCTTCCCGCTCGAGGACCTCGGCATCGACGTCGACGCGATCACCTCCGACGAGGCGAACGGTCTCGGCGACGATCGCGAAGGTCGACGGCAAGACCTACGGCCTGCCGTACTCGATCAACGTGAAGTCGCTCGTCTGGTACAACCCGGCCGCCTTCAGAAGGCCGCGGCTACACGGTGCCGACGACCGACGCCGAGACTGACGGCGCTGCAGGAGAAGATCATGTCGACGGACTCGGGCTACCCGTGGTGCGTCGGGCATCGAGTCCGGTGCGGCGACGGGCTGGCCCGCCACCGACTGGCTCGAGGAGTACGTCCTGCGCTACGGCGGTCTCGACCAGTACAACGAGCTGGATCACGCACGACGTGAAGTTCGACTCAGCCCTCGTCAAGAAGGCGGGTGACAAGGTCGCCGACGAGCTCCTCGCCGACGGAGAGGTCAACGGCGGCGGCAAGGCGCATCGGCGACGACCATCTTCGGCACGGCCGGCAACCAGCTGTTCGTCTCGGCGGCAAGGACAACGGCCAGTGCTTCATGATGCGCCAGGGAACGTTCATCGCGGACTTCTTCCCGGATGACATCAAGGCGCAGATCGCGAAGAACGACCTGTCGAACGTCAACTTCTTCCACGCTGCCCCTCGCCCGACGGCACGGACGACCGGCATGCTCGGTGGCGGCGACCTCGTCGGCGGCCTTCACACGAACAACGAGAACAAGAAGGTCGTCGTCGAGTACCTCACCGGCAAGGACTTCGGCACCAACGGCTACGCGAGCCAGGCGATCTTCCTCTCGCCGCACAACGACTTCGACTCGTCGTTGTACACGACCGAGTTCCAGACCGAACGCGCAGAAGGCTGCTCGCAGACTCGAAGCTCTTCGGCTTCGACGCTTCCGACCAGATGCCCGGTGAAGTCGGCGCAGGTACGGAGTGGACGAGCCTCACCCAGTGGTTCGCCGGTCAGAAGACCATGGAACAGACGCCTTCAAGGCGATCGACGCCTCGTGGCCGCGAGTAAGCTGACCACCTGATCCGAGCGGTGCCGGGACGTTCACGCCCGGCACCGCTCGCCGTCACCATCGCACCTTCCACCTCACAACGTCGTCAGGTGGTCATCGTGGCAATCCTCAGCGCACTCATCTCCGTGTCGTCGGTCTCGCAGTCTCGTTCCTGATCTTCTGGGGCTCAACTTCATCGTCGCCAAGACGACCACGACAAGATGGAAGGCGCGGCTCCTGCCCTACGTCTTCCTCGGTCCCGTCATCCTGCTGATCTCGATCTTCCTGCTGTATCCGACGCTGCGCACCGTCATCGACAGCTTCATGCAGCAGAGCCGAGCAGTCGCGGCGAGGCAGCCACGTTCGTCGGCTTCGACAACTACATCGACGCTCTTCACGACCCCGACTTCCTCGGGATGCTGCTCAACAACCTGCTGTGGATCCTCGTCGTTCCCGCGGTCACCGTCGTCATCGGTCTGCTGCGTCGCGACCTTCGCCGACCGGCTCGGCCAAGCGCCGCGAGAAGACGTTCAAGTCGATCATCTTCCTGCCGATGGCGCATCAGCGGCATCGCGGCCGCCGTCGATCTGGCGGTTCATCTACTTCTACGCGCCGCCGGGCAACCCGCAGATCTACCTGCTCAACGACGATCTGGACGGGCATCACCGGGCGCGATCCCGTGCCGTGGCTCACGATCGACACCGGCCGCGCTCAACAGCTTCCTGCATCATGTTCATCGTCATCTGGCTGCAGGTCGGCTTCGCGATGGTGCTGCTCTCGGCGGCGATCAAGGGCGTGCCGGAGGAGACGATCGAGGCGGCCCGCATCGACGGCGCCAGTGAGCGTCAGGCTGTTCTTCCGCGTCATCGTTCCGCAGATCCGCGGCACGATCGTCGCGGTCTTCGTCACGGTGCTCATCATCGTCATGAAGATCTTCGACATCGTCTACGCGATGACCGGCGGCCAGTACAACACGAACGTGCTGGCGCGTCGAGTTCTACAACCAGCTGTTCAGCTTCCAGAACCCGGGCAAGGCGTCGGCCGTCGTCGTCATCCTGATGATCGCGGTCATCCCGCTCATCATCTACCAGGTCCGCAGCTACAGTCGCAGGAGGACCTCCGATGACCGAGATCGTCCCCACCGTCGTCGACGCAGAACGACCACGCGCGCGATCGTCACCGCCAAGCGCCGCGGCGATCGCCGAGGGCGACCGGCCCAAGCCGCGCGTCCTCGCTCACGATCATCCTGGGTCGTCATCGCCATCGCTCTGGATGGTCCCGCTGCTCGGACTGCTCGTCACGAGCTTCCGCACGAAGACCGACGCCGACGCGACCGGCTGGTGGACGGTGTTCACTGAACCCGTTCACACGCCGGACTGGACAACGTCGACGCCTTCACGGCACGGCGTGGGACGGCCCTGAGCGTCGGCAGGCGACGTTCTTGAACTCGCTCGCCGTCGACGATCCCGGCGACCGTCCTGCCCGATCATGTTCGCCGCGTTCGCGGCCTACGCCTTCACCTTCTTCGAGTTCCGGGGCAAGGAGATCTACTTCGCCGATCATCGCTCGGCCTCATGGTGGTGCCGATCCAGATCGCGATCATCCCGATGCTGCAGCTGTTCGTGTGGTTCACGAACGCGACCGGCATCCAGATCATCGGGCAGTACCCGGCGGCGTGGATCGTGCACTCCGCCGTTCGCGCTGCCGCTGGCGATCTTCATCCTGCGCAACTACATGTCAGACCCTGCCGAACGCGCTGATCGAGGCCGCCCGCGTCGACGGCGCGAGCCACTTCCAGATCTTCTGGCGGCTCGTCGTGCCGATGTCGATGCCCGGCGCTGGCGTCGTTCGCGATCTTCCAGTTCCTCTGGGTGTGGAACGACTTCCTCGTCGCGTACATCTTCATCCAGGCGACCCGAACGCCGGTCATGACCCAGGGGCTGCTACACGCCTCCTCGGCCAGTACGGACAGGGCTGGCAGCGCGTCGCGGCCGGGTCGTTCATCACCCTGCTCGTGCCGCTCGTCATCTTCTTCGCACTGCAGCGCTTCTTCGTGCGAGGCCTGACGGCGGGCTCGGTCAAGTAGAGGACGACGAGAAGGGGCGCGGCCAGGGGGTCCGCGCCTCTTCTTCGTATCGCTCAGTCGACGGCGTCGACGCGGTAGAGCACGAGCTGATCGGGATGCAGGCGCGGGGACGCGACGCCGACCTTCTGCAGCTGCGTCGCCGCGGAACTCCGCGCCGGCGAACGAGACGTCCCGCCGCTCCGTCCGGTGCCAGTACTCCTGAGCGGCGAGCGCCTCGGTGTCGCTCGGCTCCCCCCACCACGCGGGCGGCTGCAGCCCCGAGGGGAGAGCGCCGATGAAGAGCGGGGCGACGCGGTAGCGACGCGCGGGATCGAGGCCGCGAAGTCGCAGCCGCGCCGGCGGGTCGGGGTGGACGCTGTCGAGGACCGCGACGCTGAAGATCGCCCCGGGATCGGTCGGGCGAGACGACGCCGTGGGCCACGACGCGCGGGTCCGGCCCGTCGAGCCGGACGACGTCGCCGCCCAGCAGGAGCGGACGCTGAGCCGGTAGAACTCGATCCATCGGTCGAGCACCGCGAGCTCGTCCTCGGACGCCTCGGCGAGGTCCCACTCGATGCCGAAGTGGCCGAACAGGGCGGTGCCGGCGCGGAACGAGAGGTCCATCCGGCGGCCGGTCGTGTGCGACCGATCCGACGCGATGTGGGCGCCGAGGAACTCGGGCGGTGCGAGCTGCACCGTCCACCGCATCATGCTCTGCCGGTCGTGCGGATCGCTGTTGTCCGACACCCAGACGCGATCGGTGAGCTCGAGCACCCCGAGATCGACGCGGCCGCCGCCCGACGAGCAGGACTCGATCTCGAGCCCGGGGTGCGCGTCGCGCAATTCGCGCAGCAGCCGGTAGAACGCGAGCGTCTGCTGCGTGCACGATCGCGCGACCCCCGTCCGTGCGGTCGCCGGCCTCGATGAGGTCGCGGTTGTGGTCCCACTTGATGTAGTCGATGTCGTACTCGTCGAGGAGGGCGAGCATCTGGCCCTTGACGTGCGCGTACGCGCCGGGGTGGGCGAGGTTGAGCACCTGCTGGTAGCGGGACTCGACGGGCAGCTCTTCGCGCGCCGCGGCGATCCACTCGGGATGCTCGCGCGCGAGGTCGCTGTCGAGGTTGACCATCTCGGGCTCGAACCACAGCCCGAACTGCATGCCCAGCTCGTGCACGCGGTCGACGAGGGGGTGCAGCCCGTCGGGCCAGACCTCGCGCGAGACGACCCAGTCGCCGAGACCTGCACGGTCGTGGCGGCGGCCTCCGAACCAGCCGTCGTCGAGGACGAACCGCTCGACGCCGAGGTGCGCGGCCCGCTCCGCCAGCGCGGCGAGCTCGTCGCCGTCGTGGCGGAAGTACACCGCCTCCCAGACGTTGAGCGTCACGGGGCGGTCGGGCCCGGGCGCGTCGACCCTGCTGCGCAGGTGTGCGTGGAAGCGGTGGGCGCCGGCATCCAGCCCCTCGGCGAACGACCCGTAGACCCACGGACTCTCGTACGCCTCGCCGTGCCCGAGGACGATCTCGCCGGGCAGGAGGACTTCGCCGCCGCCCAGCACCTGCTCGCCCGTATGGACGCGCTCTGCGTAGTGGCGGTGGTTGCCGCTCCACGCGGTGTGGACGGCCCAGACCCGGCCCTCGGCGAATCCGAACCCGGGGACCCCGGCGTGCAGCACGAACGCGCTGTCGGCGCCCGTCCGCCCTCGGCGGTTCTCCCGCAGGTGCGTCCCGGCGCGCAGGGGCAGTCGCTGCGGCGCGCGCTCGCCGTTGTGCTGACCCGTGAAGTCGAGGACCTCGACCGCCTCGGCCGGGAGGGGGTACGCGAGCGACAGATCATCGAGGGCGTACGGTGTCTGCGACAGGTTCGTGACACGCGCGCGCGAGCGCAGCAGGCCACTCGGCAGCAGTGCCACGGTGAGGGTGAGTTCGAGCCGTCCCGAGTCGTCGATGGCGTGGAACGTCAGCTCGCCCGAGGCGGACTCGACGAAGCCGTCGACGGGCGAGCCGTCGAGGCCCACGGCGTCCACGACGAAGCGCGGCGACCACCCCGAGCCGGCGAACGAGCCCGAGATGCCTGGCCGGCCGACCCACCCGGCGTGATGCTCGGGCAGGAGGGCGAGGCGCAGCGCGGCGTCGGGGTTGTTCGAGCCCACGACGGGGACGGCCGAGGCGCACAACTGCGCTGCACCGTCCGCATCGAGCGGCGCGAGGGCGGGTCCCCAGTGCACGATCGCGGGAAGCCGCCCTCCGCGCGCGTCGATGACGACGGAGACGCCGGCGTGCACGAGGTGCACGATCGCGTCGGAGTGATCGCGTGTCATGGGGAGCCCTTCTGCTCGCATCCATTCTCGTCCCCGCGTCGTCGGCGTGCCCGAATGCGTCAGTAGGGTGTGAAGATGGATGCCGCTGCCCTTGCGACCTCGTCGGCCGTTGTCGATCCCGAGGTCGGTCTGACCTCGGCTGGTGTCGCGGAGCGCATCGCGGCGGGTGCGACCAACGCGTACAAGGCCGACACCAGCCGCGGCGTGTGGAGCATCATCCGGGCGAACGTGTTCACGCTCTTCAACGGCATCGTCTTCGCGTGCTTCTTCGTGCTGCTCGTGCTCGGGCGCTGGCAGGACGCCATCTTCGGGCTCGCGGCGTTCGCGAACTCCATCATCGGGTGCTGGCAGGAGTTCCGGGCCAAGGCTGCGCTCGACAGGCTCGCGCTGCTCAATGCCGCCGCCGCGCGCGTGCGGCGCGACGGCGATGAGAAGGAGCTGCCCCCGAGCGAGGTCGTCCTCGACGACATGCTCGTCCTCCGGGCGGGCGATCAGGTCGCCGCGGACGGTGTCGTCGCCGGTGCGCGCGCACTCCAGATCGATGAGTCGATGCTGACCGGCGAGTCGGATCCCGTCGACAAGAAGCCGGGTGACGAAGTGCTCTCGGGCTCGATCGTCGTCGCGGGTGAGGGGGCCGCGCGGGTCAGCCGCGTCGGCGCCGACTCGTACGCCAACCAGTTCGCGGGAGAGGCGAAGCGCTTCTCGCTCGTCTCGTCAGAGCTGCGGACCTCGATCAACCGCGTCCTGAAGTGGGTGAGCTGGGGCATCGGCCCGATCGGGCTGCTCGTGCTCAACGCGCAGATGATGGTCGCCGGTGGATGGGTGACGGCCTGGGAGACCGGCACGTGGGTGCAGGCGGTCGTCAACACGATCGCGTCGCTCACGGCGATGATCCCGCTCGGCCTCGTCCTCATGACGAGCATCGCGTTCGCCGTCGGCGCGGCGAAGCTCGCGGCGCGGCAGGTGCTCGTGAACGAGCTCCCGGCCGTCGAAGGACTCGCCCGTGTCGATGTCATCTGCCTCGACAAGACCGGCACGCTCACGGCGGGAGAGATCGAGTTCGACGGTGCACACCCCGTCGGCGCCGCCCGCTCCTGAATGGGCACCCGTCCTCGCGTGGTACGGCTCGGCGCAGGATGCCAATGCGACAGCCCGGTGCCTGCGGGAGCCCTACCCCGTGGATCACGTGCTCGAAACGGCCCGGTACATCCCCTTCTCGTCTGCTCGCAAGTGGAGTGCCGTCTCGTTCTCGGGTGCCGAGCCCGGCACCTGGGTGCTGGGAGCCCCCGAGATGGTCTTCGGGGATGCCGCGACCGATCCGGCCACGGCCTTCGGTGCGCTCGTCGTGGACCTCGCTTCTACGGGCCGCCGGACCCTCGTCCTCGCATATTCGGCGACACCGCTCGATGACGCGGACGTCGAGGCCGAGTGCCTGCCCGTCGGCGTCGCGCCCGTCGTCGTGCTCACTTTCCGTGAGCAGGTGCGACCGGATGCCGCGCACACGCTCGCCTACTTCCGCAAGCAGGGGGTCGGCATCCGGGTCATCTCGGGCGACAACCCGCGCACCGTCGCGGCGATCGCGCGCGAGGTCGGGCTCGACGAGTCGGACGGGTTCGATGCCCGACGGCTGCCCGAAGACGACGAGGAGCTCGGTCGCGTGCTCGAAGAGCACCACGTCTTCGGTCGGGTGAGCCCTGAGCAGAAGAAGCGCATGGTCGTCGCGCTGCAGGCGCGAGGACACACCGTCGCGATGACCGGCGATGGCGTCAACGATGCGCTCGCCATCAAGACCGCCGATATCGGCATCGCGATGAACTCCGGCGCCGCCGCGACGAAGGCGGTCGCCCGGCTCGTGCTCCTCGACGGGCAGTTCTCGCATCTTCCCGACGTCGTCGCCGAGGGCCGCCAGGTCATCGCGAACATCGAGCGCGTCTCGATGCTCTTCCTGACCAAGACGGCGTACGCGACGGGGCTCGCGATCCTGTTCGGCGTGATGGTGCTCGAGTTCCCGTTCCTGCCCAGGCAGCTGTCGATCACCGACGGCCTGACGATCGGCATCCCGGCCTTCTTCCTCGCCCTCATGCCCAACGCGCAGCGCTACGTGCCGGGGTTCCTGAGACGCTCGCTGAGCTTCGCGATCCCGTCCGGCATCATCATCGCGATCGCGCTCACCGTCTACACACGGGCGGCGATGACGCTCGGCATCTCGGAGGAGGAGCTGCGCACGGGGTCGACCATCATCCTCGCGATCGTGGGCATCTGGGTGCTGACGGTGCTCTCGCGCCCTGTCAACCGCTACAAGGCGATCGTCATCGGAGCGATGTTCATCGGCCTGGTCCTGGTGTTCAGCGTGCCGATCGTCACAGAGTTCTTCCAGCTCGTCGATCCGGGCGAAGAGGCCGCGTGGCTCATCTCCGGCATCACGATCCTGACGATCGGCGGGATCGAGGTCGTCCGGTTCTTCCACCGCCGATTCGTCGCGAAGTCGCTCGCGACGGCGCAGGCGGACGCGAAAGTGCTCGCAGCGTCGCGGTGAAGCCCGACCCGGCGGCTACACCGAGTGCTGGACGGCGTTCGCGAAGAACCGCCCTCCCGGCGGCACCCACAGCGCCGCGAGGATGAGGAGTTCGACCCCGCCCTCGATCAGCGCCGACCACTGCCATCCCTCGGTCGTCGCGATCGTCACGACGTGCAGCCCGATCGCGATCACGAGATAGATCGTGATGAGCACGCGCGAGAAGCGGCTGCCGCGCGCGAGGCCCGAGGCCACGGCCATCATGAGCAGGCCGAGGAGGATGATCGCCGCGCCGAGGAGGGACACGACGAGCACGTCCTCCACGGGCACCCGGTACCGGCTCAGCAGCACCAGGAGGCCCATCCCGACGCTGTACAGTGCTGACGCGTAGACGAGCACGATGGTCGCCGTCACCACGACCGGGCGCTTGATGGAGGAGGGGGCGGGGACGTCGGTCACTCCGCCAGGCTAGCGGTCAGCCCGCGCAGGTCAGACGCGTCCTGATCGAGTGCATCGCGTCGATCTCAGCCGTCTGGCCCTTCTTCATGCTGTCGGCAACGGCGAGTGCACGTGGGTCCGACCCGAGCTCGAGGAGCGCGTCCGCCATCGGGATGGCGCCCTCGTGGTGGCGGATCATGAGGTCGAGGAAGAGGCAATCCGCCTCCTGGCCGCTCGCCGCCCGCAGCTCGGCCAGCTCGGCATCCGAGGCCATTCCCATGGCGATCCGCAGATCCTCCTCGGTCGGCGTCGCGCCGGTCGACGATCCGCCTGGTCATGGCCCGCCTCGGATGCCGACATCCACGCCATCGTCGGGCCGCCCGCCTGCGAGAGCCCCCACTTCACGAGCCAGTCGTACATCTCGCCCTTCTGGGCCGCCTGGCCGGTCGCGATGTCGTACGCGAGGATGCGGAGCTCGTCGTCGTCGGTCTTGCGATAGATCTCCATCGCCATGTCGACCGCCTGTGCGTGATGCACCTGCATGTCGCGGGCGAATCCGGCATCCGCCGAATCGGTCGTCGGCGCTGAGACCGACGACGTCGCGCCGAAGGTCGAGAAGCGACCGATCGCGAAGGCGAGAGCGGCGACGCCGAGCACGACGGCGCCGATCAGCAGCCACCGCCGCCAGCCGGCGACGCCCGCCGTGCCGCTCTCGCTCACGATCCCTACTGCTTGCCGGGGCCGTCGATCGCGCCGCTGCACAGCGCGTTGGGCTCGGGAACGTCGTTGCTGCGCCAGTACTCCTCGAAGAACTCCGCGATGCGCGGGTCGTCGGCCGAGTCGAGCTTGAGCTGGTGGTTCCAGTTGCTGAGCGCGATGGCGGTGTCCATGCCCTCGTAGGGGGAGAGGATCACGTAGCTCGAAGGGAGCTGGCTCTTGAGCGTTGCGAGTTCGTCTCCTGACACCTTGGAGGCGTCGTAGGTGACCCACACGGCGCCGTGCTCGAGGGAGTGGACCGCGTTCTCGTTCGGCTGCGGCTGGTCGTAGACGCCGCAGTTGAGCCACACCGAACTGTGCGGGCCGCCCGCCGGCGGGCTCTGCGGGTAGTCGACGGTGCCTTCGACGTGGTTCGTCTCGTTCTGGAACGTCTCGACGCCCTCGATCTCGACGCCGCTGCCGCCGGCCGTGTACGAGGCGGGAGGTGCGGGCTGGAAGATGATGGATGCCACGATCGCAGCGATCACGAGGACGGCCGCGGCCGAGCCCACGGTCCACCACACGATCTTGCCGCGACGGCGCTTCGCAAGCTGCCGCTGGTATTCGGCGAGCTTCTCCTGGCGCTTCTGCTCACGCTGCTGCTTGACGGTGAGGTTGATCTCGGCCTGCTTCGCGGGGTTTCCGCTCGCGCGCTTGCCGGTGGGTTCGGAGGGTGTCGGGGTCATGGGAGGCCTCGTGTCTGGTGCCACGGGTCGAGCCGTGGCTGCGATGTCGTCGCCGGGAACGGCCCGACCAGTCTATTCGTCTGAATTGATGAGCCGGCTGAGAATCCGCGCCGGCATGCCGATCGCGCACGCGTCGCACGGGGCGTGGGCGCGATCCGGTATCATTGCCTTCGAATCGATTCGATCCTCCGAATCCTCCCCCTCGCGCCTGAGCCGGACCCCCGGCGTCGACGCCCCGCCTCGCCGCCGAAACGAAGAATCCGTGCTCGATACCGCCTCCGTTCCCGTCGTCCCCCCGACGCCAGCCCTCGACGGGCCTCAGCAGCACACGGGATCTGTCCGCATCCCGTCCTCGACGGGTGCGATCCGCACGCTCGGTCCGAACCCCGCCACGGCGCCGATCATGCTGCATCCCGGCGACTCGATCACGAAGTCGCGGCGGGTGCTCTACATCATCCTGCTCGGTGCGCTGACGGCCCTCGGGCCGTTCACGATCGACCTCTACCTGCCGGCGTTCCCCGTGCTCGAGGCCGACTTCGACACGACGGCCGCTGCGATCCAGCTGACGCTGACCGGCACGATGATCGGCTTCGCGCTGGGGCAGCTCGTGGTGGGACCGCTGTCCGACAAGCTCGGTCGCCGCGTGCCGCTCCTGGTCGTGACGGCGCTCCATGTGGTCGCGAGCACGGCGGCGGCCTTCGCGCCGACGCTCGAGACGCTGACGATCGCGCGCGTTCTCATGGGCGCTGGCGCCGCGGCGGGCGGTGTCGTCGCGGCCGCGGTCATCCGCGACCTCTTCGGCGGCAAGCGACTCGTCGTCATGCTCTCGCGCATGGCGCTCGTCTCCGGTGTCGCCCCCGTGCTCGCGCCGCTCGTCGGGTCTGCGCTGCTCACGGTCATCCCGTGGCGCGGGATCTTCGTCGTGCTCGCGGTCTACGGCGCCGTCATGCTCATCTCGGCGGCCGTGTTCATTCCCGAGACGCTCCCGCCCGCGCGGCGCAGCGGTGCCGGATCCACGACAGTGTGGCAGCGCTACCGGAGCGTCCTCACCGACCGCGTGTTCATCGGTGTGCTCATCATCGGCGGCATGACCTTCAGCGGACTGTTCTCGTACCTCTCGGCGTCGGCCTTCCTGTTCCAGCAGACCTACCTGTTCTCGCCGCAGGAGTACGGGATGCTCTTCGCCGCCAACTCCCTCGGCGTCGTGATCGGCGTGCAGATCGCGTCGCGCCTCGCCGCGAGATTCGGTCCGCAGTGGGTCCTGGCCGTGTCGACCGGTGTGCTCGTGCTCGCGTCGATCGCGATCATCGTGACCGACCAGATGGGACTCGGACTGTGGGGCACCGTCATCCCCCTGTTCGTGTTCATGACGGCGTGCGGCTTCACGTTCCCCTGCGTCCAGGTGCTCGCGCTCGACCGCCACGGCAACGCCGCAGGCACCGCGCAGTCGATCATCGGCGCCACGAACTTCGGCGTCGCCGGGCTCATCTCGCCGCTCGTCGGCTGGATCGCCAAGGATGCCGGCATCACCGCGACCACGATGGCGACGGTCATGGTCGGGTGCGCTGTGGTGGGGGCGCTCGCCCTGTGGTTCGTCGTGCGCCCGCGCACGGTCGGACGGCTGACGCCCTAATCGATCTCGATGCGCACGGGCTGCAGGAGGAAGATCCGCGCCGTGCGGCCCGAGTCCCGCTCGTACTCGCGGTAGTCGGGCCACTGGGCCTCCATGACCGCCCATACGGCGTCGCGCTCGGTATCCGGAACCAGCGACGCGCGCACGGCCATGCGGCGCCCGCGCACCGTGATGGCGGCGTCGGGGTGGGCGAGCAGGTTGTTCGTCCAGGCGGGATGCTTCGCACCGGCCCAGTTCGTGCCGGCGACGTAGGCACGGCCCTTTCCGTCGGCCGTGTACATGAGGGGCGCATCGCGCGGCTCGCCCGACTTCGCTCCGATCGTATGCAGAACGAGCGAGGGTACGAGCGCCGCCGTGAGCTGGATGCGCCCGCGGGTGAGCCGCGACACGATCCGTTCGAGCGCGGGAAGGCCGGTCACCGCGAAGCGCCGGAACCAGCCCGTCCGCGAGAGGGGCGCAGCGATCGCGCGGACGACCTCGACAGCGCCCATCAGCGGCGCACGGGCTGCAGCAGGAAGAGCCTGACCGTGCGGCCGGACGAGCGCTCGTAGCTGCGGTAGCCCGGCCACTGACGCTCGATGCGGGCCCAGGCGGCGTCGCGGTCGCTGGCGGGGATCACAGATGCCTGCACCGGCATATACTTCCCGCGCACGGTGATGGCGGCGTCGGGATGCGCGAGGAGGTTGTTCGTCCACGCGGGGTGACGGCCGCCGGCGAAGTTCGTTCCCGCCACGATCGCGCGGCCGTGCCCGTCGGGCGTGTACATGAGCGCGGCATCCCGCGGTTCGCCGGATTTCGCCCCCGTCGTGTGCAGCACGAGCGAGGGCACGAGCAGGCCGCTGATCGGCACGCGTCCTCCCGTGAAGGGAGCGAACAGCTTCTCGAGGAAGGGCAGGAGCCACGGCCCGGCGCGCCGGAAGGCTCGCGTGCGGGTGAGGGGAGCGATCGTGGCGCGCACGACATCGACGACGCGGGGCATATCGCCATCCTGGTGCACGCGGGCACAGGCACAATGGTCGGATGACGGAGAGTCGAAGAGAAGCGGATGCCTCAGCCTCCCTGCTCCGCGTCGGGCCGCTCCTCGTGGTCGGCAGCGTGCTGATCGCGCTGTCGGTCCTTCTCGGGTGGTGGGCCTTCGTCCAGGGCGACCCGCCCTTCGCGGTCGACGTGTGGTGGGACTCGTTCCTCGCGTCGAGCTGGTCGCCCCTGCTCGGCGGGTTCTCGCTGGTGATGAACTTCCTCGGCGGGGGATGGTTCGCGATCCTCGTCGTGCCGATCGGCGGTGCGATCGCCCTCATCCTGCTGCGGCGCCCATGGTCGGCGACGTACTTCCTGGCGGCGCAGGTGATCTCGGTGGGACTCGTGCAGGCGCTCAAGACCGTCTTCGGGCGCGCGCGGCCCGAGGATATGCTCATCAACTCCGACTACGGCTCGTTCCCGTCGGGTCATGTCGCGGGTGCCGCGACGCTCGCGACGATCGTCTTTCTGCTCTTCCCGCGGCTCGGGGTGCTCATCATCGGCGTCTCGTGGACCCTGTTCATGGCGTTCAGCCGGACGTATCTGCACGCGCACTGGCTCAGTGACACCCTCGGCGGTGCGCTCGTCGGGACGGGCGCCGCACTCGTCGTGGCAGCGGCGTTCGCCCGCCCGCTCGCGCGCGAAGTGCGGCCGATCGCCCGCGGATGGAGCCCTGGATAGGCTGTGCGCATGACCGACCCTGCCGTGGCCGCCGCCGAAGCCGAACTCGCCCGTTTGAGGGCTGAAGCCGACGCCGCCGAGGCGCAGCTCAAAGCGGCTCAGGCGAAAGCCGCCCTCGCGGCCGCCGAAGCAGAGGCCGCGAAGGCGCGGGCGGCAGGCGGAGCGCCGGCGGTGGATCCCGCACCGGCACCGGCCGACTCCGTGCCGGTCGAGACCTCGTCCGCAGAGACTCCCGCACCGGCGGCGCCGTCCGCACCCGCCGCACCCGCCGAGGCATCCGGGCCCCTCGGGCCCGACGACGTTGCCGCCGTCGTCAAGGGCTACACGTTCGAGGGCGCGTCGCTCGACCTCGGCGCACTCATGAACACCGAGCCCGTGCCGTCTGCGCAGATCCGCATCCCGCTCAGCATGCTCAACCGCCACGGGCTCGTCGCCGGCGCGACCGGCACGGGCAAGACCCGCACGCTGCAAGGACTCGCCGAGCAGCTCGCGAGCAAGGGCGTTCCCGTGTTCGCCGCCGACATCAAGGGCGATCTGTCGGGCATCGCGACGCCGGGGGAGTCGAACGAGAAGCTTCTCGCGCGCACGAGCGCGATCGGGCAGGACTGGAGGCCCGAGGCATCCGTCACCGAGTACTTCGCGCTCGGCGGCATCGGCAAGGGCGTCCCCGTGCGGGCGACCGTGAGCGGTTTCGGCCCTCTGCTCCTGAGCAAGGTGCTCGGGCTCAACCAGACGCAGGAGTCGAGCCTGGGGCTCGTGTTCCACTACGCCGACAAGAACGGGCTCGCCCTCGTCGACCTCTCGGACCTGCGCGCCGTCCTGACGTACCTGACGGGCGACGAGGGCAAGGCCGAGCTCAAGGAGCTCGGCGGGCTCTCGGCCGCGACGGCCGGTGTGATCCTGCGCGAGCTCATCACGTTCGCCGACGAAGGTGCCGACGTCTTCTTCGGGGAGCCCGAGTTCGATGTGCGCGACTTCCTGCGCACGGCCCCCGACGGTCGCGGCATCATCAGCCTGCTCGAGGTGCCCGGCGTCATCGACAAGCCGGCGCTGTTCTCGACCTTCCTCATGTACCTCCTGGCCGAGCTGTTCGAGATCCTCCCCGAGGTCGGTGACCTCGACAAGCCGAAGCTCGTGTTCTTCTTCGATGAGGCGCACCTGCTCTTCACGGACGCGTCGAAGGACTTCCTCGCCGCGATCACGCAGACCGTGCGGCTCATCCGCTCGAAGGGCGTCGGCGTCTTCTTCGTCACGCAGACGCCGAAGGATGTGCCCTCCGATGTGCTCGCGCAGCTCGGCTCGCGCGTGCAGCACGCTCTGCGCGCGTTCACGCCCGACGACGCGAAGGCGCTGCGTGCGACGGTCGGCACGTACCCCACGTCGGGATACGACCTCGAGCGGGTCCTGCAAGAGCTCGGCACGGGCGAGGCGATCGTCACCGTCATGAGCGAGAAGGGCGCGCCGACCCCTGTCGCATGGACGCGCCTGCGTGCTCCGCAGGGACTCATGTCGCCCACGCCCGACCCCGCGATCGAGTCGGCTGTCAAGGCGTCCGTCCTCCTCGCCAAGTACGGCACCGCGATCGACCGCGAATCGGCGCGCGAGATCCTGACGGCGAAGATGAAGGCGGCCGACGACGCCGCTGCGGCCGAAGAGGCTGCGCTCGCCAAGGCGAAGGCCGATGCCGAGTTCGCCAAGCAGCAGGCCGCGATCGACAAGGCGAAAGCGGCCGCAGACAAGAAGGCGCAGGCCGAGTACGACCGGCTGCTCAAGAAGACGAGCGGCACGACCCGCACCTCGAGCAGGGCGCCCGCGTCGGGGTTCGAGCAGGTGCTCAACGCGAAGTCGACGCAGACGATCCTCAACGGGGTCATCCGGGGTCTGTTCGGAACAGGCAGGCGCTAGGACCTGTCAACCCCTCACGCCGCGCGCGAGGGCACGCGTAGCGTGACCACGATGGACGACCTGACGGCCCCCACCGGTCGCGAGCCCGCGCTGCTCGCCCGGCCTCGCGCCGACGGTTCGCCGCCGCGTGCGCTCGTGCTCGGGGCAACCGGCTACATCGGGGGACGCCTCGTCGCGCGCCTCCTGGCCGCCGGGTATCGCGTCCGCGTGCTCGCACGCGACCCCGCGCGCGTCGCGGCCTTCGCCTGGGGTGCGGACGTCGAGGTCGTCACCGGCGAGGCGGCGGATGCGACGGCGCTCGCCGAGGCCGCGCGAGACGTCGACGTGCTCTACTACCTGATCCACTCCATGACGGGCGGCAAGGGGTTCGAGGCCGCGGACCGGCGTGCGGCCGAGACCGTCGCACGCACGGCGGCGGATGCATCGGTCCGCCGAATCGTCTACCTCGGCGGGCTGCACCCGACCGATGCTCCGCTCTCGCCGCACCTGCGTTCGCGGGTCGAGGTGGGGGAGATCCTGATGCGGTCGGGCGTGCCCACGCTCGTGCTGCAGGCGGGGGTCGTGATCGGATCGGGCTCGGCGTCGTTCGAGATGGTCCGCCACCTCACCGAAGTGCTGCCGTACATGCCCGCGCCGAAATGGGTGCGCAACCGCATCCAGCCGATCGCGGTCCGCGACGTGCTGCACTACCTGCTCGGCGCGGCGCGGGTGCCGGCCGACGTCGATCGGGCGGTCGACATCGGCGGCCCCGACGTGCTGCGCTACGGCCAGATGATGAACGGCTACGCCGTCGAGGCAGGGCTGCGACAGCGCCCCATCGCCGCGCTCCCCGTACTGACTCCTGGACTGGCATCGCACTGGGTCGGACTCGTGACGCCGATTCCCGCAGCCATCGCGCGACCGCTCGTCGAGTCGCTCCAGAACGAGTGCGTCGTCAAGAACGACGACATCGACGACCTCATCGCGCCGCCGGACGGCGGCCTCACGCCGTATCGCAGATCGGTCCGGCTCGCGCTGGGCCGAGAGGACCAGGACGCGATCGAGACGAGCTGGCGGGACGGAGACGTATCCGGCGTGCCGAGCGATCCGCTGCCGAGCGATCCGGACTGGGCGGGCCGCGTCGTCTTCACCGACGTCCGCACGGCACGCACGACCGCATCGCCCGCAGCGCTCTGGCGCGTCGTCGAGGGGATCGGCGGCAAGAACGGGTGGTACTCGTCGCCGCTGCTGTGGGCGGTGCGCGGGTGGATGGATCGTCTCGTCGGGGGGATCGGCCTCGCGAGAGGCAGACGGAGCCGAGCGAGGCTCGCGGTGGGGGATGCTCTGGACTTCTGGCGCGTCGAGGCGCTCGAGCAGGGGTCGTTCCTGCGTCTGCGGGCGGAGATGAAGGTACCGGGTCTCGCATGGCTCGAGCTGCGCGTCAGCGAGGATGCCGAGGGTTCGCGCTACGACCAGCGTGCCGTGTTCTTCCCACTCGGCCTCGCCGGCCGCCTCTACTGGCTCGCGGTCCTGCCGTTCCACGGCTTCATCTTCCGGGGTATGGCCGAGCGGATCGTCGCGACGGCCGAGGCGGATCAGACGGACCTCGGGACTCCCGTCAGGTCGAAGGAGCAGCCGACGGCCTAGCCTGGGGTCATGCCGACCAAGCCTCCGCGCAGCGACATCGACGAGACGCGCCTGCGCGCAGGGCGGTCGAAGAAGGTCGCCGTCGGGGTGCCCGCCGTGCTCCACGCGCTGCAGATCGCGAACGAGCAGATGGGTGTCGTCCGCTCGGTGCAGACCCTCACGCGGGTCAACCAGACGGACGGCTTCGACTGCCCGGGCTGCGCGTGGCCCGAAGAGGACAAGCGGCACATCGCCGAGTTCTGCGAGAACGGCGCGAAGGCCGTCGCGGAGGAAGCGACGCTCCGCCGCGTCGGACCCGAGTTCTTCGCCGCGCACTCGGTCGCCGACCTCGCCGCGCACGACGAGTGGTGGCTGGGCCAGCAGGGGCGGCTGACGCATCCCGTGCTTCTCGACGAAGGGGCGACGCACTACCGCCCGATCCCGTGGGATGACGCGCTCGCGCTGGTCGCCGAGGCGCTCCGCGATCTCGACGACCCCGACGAGGCCGTGTTCTACACGTCGGGGCGCACGTCGAACGAAGCCGCCTTCCTCTACCAGCTGCTCGTCCGCGGGATCGGCACCAACAACCTCCCCGACTGCTCGAACATGTGCCACGAGTCGTCGGGATCGGCACTGACCGAGACGATCGGGATCGGCAAAGGCACCGTCTCGATCGATGACATCCACGACGCCGACCTGCTCATCGTCGCGGGACAGAACCCCGGCACGAACCACCCCCGCATGCTCTCGGCGCTCGAGAAGGCCAAGCGCAACGGCGCGACGATCATCGCCGTCAACCCGCTTCCCGAAGCCGGCCTCGTTCGGTTCCAGAACCCGCAGACGGTCCGCGGCGTCGCGTTCGGGGGCTCGAAGCTCGCCGATCAGTTCGTGCAGGTCCGGCTCGGGGGCGACCAGGGACTCTTCCAGGCGATCGGCAAGCACCTCCTCGAGACGGGCGATTCGCTCGACCACGACTTCATCGCGCAGCACACGAGCGGGTTCGACGCCTACGCGCAGGCGATCGCGGATGCCTCGTGGCCAGACCTCGTCGCGGCGACCGGCATCCCCGAGAAGGGCCTGCGTCGCGTGGCCGACGCCGTGCGCTCCTCGCGCGCGACGATCGTGTGCTGGGCGATGGGCCTCACCCAGCACAAGCACTCCGTGCCGACGCTGCGCGAGATCGTGAACGTCCTCCTGCTGCAGGGCAGCATCGGCCGGAAGGGCGCGGGCGTCTGCCCCGTGCGCGGCCACTCGAACGTGCAGGGCGATCGCACGGTGGGCATCTACGAGAAGCCGTCGGCGGCGTTCCTGGACGCTCTCGACGCCGAATTCGCGTTCTCTGCTCCGCGAGCGCACGGCTACGACACGGTCGCGGCGATCCGTGCGATGCGCGACGGTCGCGTGCGGGTCTTCATGGGGATGGGCGGCAACTTCGTCTCCGCGACGCCCGACACGGCCGTCGTCGAGGCCGCGATGCAGCGGGTGGATCTCACCGTGCAGGTGTCGACGAAGCTCAACCGCTCGCACGTCGTCACGGGTCGCCGGGCGCTCATCCTCCCGACCCTCGGGCGCACCGACCGCGACGTGCGCGGCGGCGCGGAGCAGCGGGTCACGGTCGAGGACTCGATGGGGGCCGTGCACGCCTCCCGCGGTCGCCTCGCCCCTCCGTCCGAGGAACTGCTGAGCGAGGTCGCGATCGTGTCGCGCCTGTGCGCGCTCGTGTTCGCCGAGGCGGTCGGCGCACCGCAGGCGGACTGGCCCGCACTCGAGTCGGACTACGCGCTCATCCGGCGGCACATCGAGCGGGTCATCCCGGGCTTCGACGATTTCGAGCGGCGCATCGACAAGGGCCGCACGCTCACCCTTCCCAACGGGCCGCGGGACGAGCGGCGCTTCGCGACGGCGGACGGGCGCGCGCGGTTCACCGTCAATCCGCTCGAGTACCCGCGCATCCCGCGCGGGCGATTGCTGCTGCAGACCCTGCGCTCGCACGATCAGTACAACACGACGATCTACGGCAAGGACGACCGGTATCGCGGCATCCGCGGCGGTCGCAGGGTCGTCCTGGTCAATCCGAAGGACATCGCGGCTCTGGGTCTCGCCGAGGGAGAGATCGTCGACCTCGTGTCGGAGTGGACGGATGCCTCAGGCCGTCGCGAAGAGCGGCGGGCCGAGGAGTTCCGCATCATCGGCTACTCGACCCCGCGGGGAAACGCGGCGGCGTACTATCCCGAGACGAACGTGCTCGTGCCGCTCGACTCGGTCGCCGACGTGAGCGGCACGCCGACCTCGAAGTCCATCGTCGTGCGACTCGAGCGCCGGGACTCGTAGGCTGTGGGGATGCTGCGCGCCGTCGTCATCACCGTGTCGGACCGATCCGCCGCGGGTCAGCGTCCCGATGCGAGCGGTCCCGTCGCCGCGGCCGCGCTGCGCGAAGCCGGATACGACTGCGGCGACGCGGTCGTCGTGCCCGACGGCGCCGAGAGCGTCGAAGCCGCCTTGAGAGCGGCGCTCGCCGAGGGTGCCCGGCTCATCGTGACGAGCGGCGGCACGGGCGTGGGCCCCCGCGACCGGACTCCTGAGGGCACAGACCGGGTCATCGAGCGGGACGTGCCGGGCATCGCCGAGGAGCTGCGACGCCTCGGCGCGGGCGCGAAGCCCGCGGGGATGCTGTCGCGAGGGCGCTCAGGCGTCGCAGGCGGTGCGCTCATCGTGAACCTGCCCGGATCGCCCGGGGCCGTGTCATCCGGAATCGCCGTGGTCCTCTCGGTGGCGGGCCATGTCATCGACCAGCTCGGCGGGGGAGACCACTGATGCAACCCGTCCGGATCGCGGCGATCAGCGCCGAGCCCCTCGACCTCGCAGCGCACCTCGTCGCGGTCGACGACCCGGCGATGGGCGCAGAGACGTCGTTCGTGGGCCGCGTGCGAGACCACGATCCGGATGCGGCGACCCCCGTCGTCGCTCTCGAGTACTCGTCGCACCCCGACGCCGAAGCCGTCCTGCACCGCATCGCGACAGAAGCCGTCGGCGATACCGATGCGATCGTCGCCGTGAGCCACCGTGTCGGACGGCTCGAGGTCGGGGACGCCGCCGTCGTGATCGCCGTCGCGGCACCGCACCGCGCGGACGCGTTCGAGGTCTGCCGGGCGGTCATCGAGGCCATCAAGCGCGAACTGCCCGTCTGGAAGCGCCAGGTCGAGTCGGACGGCACAGCCACCTGGCTCGGGCTCGGGGGGTAGCCCCCGGGCGCGAGGGCGCCTCAGCCGCCGGCGAAGGGCGGAAGGACGTCGACGAGGGTGTCGGCCTCGAGCGTCGCCTCGTCGGCGACGCGTGCGCCGCCCACGAGGACGGCGCACCTGGGCAGGATGCCGCCGAGCCCGGGCCGCTCCGACGACAGGGCCGCCCGCAGTTCGCCGAGGGTCGTCTCGCTGCGGGTCTCCTCGGCGACCCCGGCCATGTGCTCCGCGGCGGCGAAGTAGCGCACCCTCGCCATCAGGCTTCCCAGTCCTTCGCGAGCGCTGTGATGGCGGCGACGGCCTGGGCCGTGTCGGCGGGGGTGCCGCCCGACCGACCAGCGACGAGCCCCGCGACGAACGCGCTGAACGGGGCCGCGGGCCGGGCGACGCCGTTCGCGACGTCGCGCGCGAGGTCGAGGATGAGCGCGATCGGCAGGTCGTCCGGGTCGAGGTCGAAGCGATCGCGCAGGGCGGCGGCCCAGGCGTCCAGGGCTTCAGGGGGGAGAGTGCGGGATTCGCTCACGATCGCTCCTCATTCGCGCGGCGGGCTTGTTCCAGATCCTCCCACGTGTCGACGTCGCGCGTCAGCGCGTCGGGCGCGGCGAGCACGGTGATCGCGAGGTCGGCCACGAGGGCTCGGACGGGGGCGTCGCATCCCGCGTCGGGGAGGAGGGATGCCGCGGCGCGCAGGGCCGTTGTGCGATACGCGCCGACGAGCCACTGCGGACGGGACGACGCGTCGGCGAGGCATACGCCGTCGGCATCGCGGGGGAGCAGCGGGATCGCGTCGACGAGCAGGGGAACCGCCCGGTCGACCGCAGGAAGATCGCACGCGAGGAGCAGCATCCACTCGACATCGCCGAGTCGCCCGAGCGCCGCGACCGTGCCTGCGGCCGGACCGCCGAACGGGGGATCCTCCCGCACCCACTCCACGGCCAGCGTGGGGTCGAGCTGCGGTCCCGCGACGAGGATCGGGAAGGCGCCGGCATCCCGAGACGCCGTGACGGCGGCGGCGAGCAGCGAGCGTCCTCCCACCTCGAACAGGGGCTTCGCCGCGCCGCCGACACGCGACGCCCGGCCGCCGGCCAGCAGGACCGCCCCGAGGGTCATTCCTCCCCCGGCCTGGTCCAGTCGCCGCTCTTGCCGCCGGTCTTGGACGTGATGCGCAGACTCTCGATCGACGTGCTCTTGTCGAGGCCCTTCACCATGTCGACGATCGCGAGAGCTGCGACCGAGACGGCGGTGAGCGCCTCCATCTCGACGCCTGTGCGGTCGGCGGTGCGGACGGTCGCGGCGATCTCGACGCCGGCGTCGACGATCTCGAGGTCGACCGCGGCGCCGTGCACGCCGATGACGTGCGCGAGCGGCAGCAGGTCGGGCGTGCGCTTGGCGGCCTGGATGCCGGCGATGCGCGCGACGGCGAGCACATCGCCCTTGGGCACCTCGCCTTCCCGGAGCGCGGCGACGATCTCGGGGGAGCAGCGCACGAACCCGCGCGCCGTCGCGGCGCGCACCGTGGGCTGCTTCTGCGTCACGTCGACCATGCGGGCATGGCCCGCGGCATCCAGATGCGTGAAGCTCATGAGATCAGCATGACATCGACGATGTCTCCCTCGGCGACGGACTCGACGTGGTCCGGGACGACGGCGTACGCCTCGGCGCGTCCGAGTCCTCCCGCGAGGTGCGACCCGCCCGTCGTCGCGGGACGCACGCGCCAGGCACGTGGATCGTCGCGCTCGATCGTCACCGGCAGGTACTGGGCGCGACCGGGCGGCGTACGCCATGCGGTGGCGGCAGGCAGTGCGAGGACGGGCCGTGCGAGCTCGTGCGCTCCCTGCAGCGCGAGCAGGGCCGGGCGCACGAAGACCTCGAACGACACTGCGGCACTCACGGGGTTGCCGGGCAGGCCGAACAGGAGTGCTCCATCCGCGCTGCGCCCGAAACCCTGCGGCTTGCCGGGCTGCATCCGGACCTTCGTGAACGTCATGACGTCGCCGAGCGACTGCTTGACCACTTCGTACGCGCCCGCGCTCACGCCTCCCGAGAAGACGACGACGTCGGCGCCGAGCGCCCGTGCGTCGGCGATCGCCGTGCGCGGGCCGTCGCCTTCGTCGCCGACGCTCGTGCGCAGGACGACGTCGGCTCCCGCGTCGCGCGCGAGCCCGGCCAGCAGCACGCTGTTGGATTCGGGGATCTGCCCGCGACGGAGCGGCTCTCCGGGCTGCACGAGCTCGGTGCCTGTGGAGACGACCGCAACGCGCGGCGCGCGGGAGACGACGACCCGGTCGACGCCCGCCGCCGCGACGGCGGCGATCTGCAGGGGGCCGAGCCGTGTGCCCGTGGGCAGGATCTCGGCCCCCACGACGGCGTCCTCGCCGCGGCGGCGGATGTGCGCACCGGGCCGCGAGGGTGCCGCCGTCACGACGATCTCGCCAAGGGAATCGGCGAGCCCGCCCTGGGTCTGCTCGAAGGGGACGATGGCGGTCGCGGCGGTCGGCACCGGTGCGCCCGTCATGATGCGCGCCGCTTCACCGGGGCCGAGCGGCGGATCCAGATCGGTCCCGGCGGGCAGATCCGCGACGACCCGGAGCGTCACCGGCACGGTCTCGACATCCTCGGCGCGCACGGCGAACCCGTCCATCGCGGAGTTGTCGAAGACCGGGATGTCGACGGCCGCGCGCACAGGTTGCCGCAGGACGCGGCCCCGCCCCTCGCCGAGCCCGACGGTCGTCGGCTCGAGGGCCCTGACGTGCGAGAGCACGACCTCGAGGTGCTCAGCGACCCCGACGAGACCGTCGCCGCTCATGCCGTCACACCCGCGCGTGCGATCTCGCCGTCCCACGCCTCGATGCCGCCGGCGAGGACGGATGCCTCGATGCCGGCTGCCTGCAGCGCGAGCGCCGCGCGCTCGGCGCGCGCGCCCACCCGGCACACGACGACGAACGGCCCGTCCCCCGCGCGCCGCGGGTCGGACAGCAGTTCGGCCAGCGGGAGCTCGACGCTGTCGGGCACGATGCCTTCGGCGGTCTCGGATGGCTCGCGCACGTCGAGGAAGACGGCGCCGCGCTCGTGAGCGGCACGCGCGGCGGGGGAGTCCAGCCGGGTGATCGTCGGCGCGGGCGCCGCGGTCGCCGCGGCTGCCGTCGCGGGGTGGAGCGGCACCGCCGTGGTCGTGCCGCGCAACGCGTCGACGAGCAGGACGCGCCCGAGCAGGGGCTCCCCCACACCGGTCACGAGCTTTATCGCCTCGGTCGCCAGGATGCCGCCGATCTGCAGGCAGAGCGATCCGAGCACGCCGACGGCGGCGCACGTCGGGACGTCGCCGACCGTCGCGGGAGCGTGCAGGTCCGAGAGGCCGACGGGCTCGACCCCGGGGGGCGGGTCGCTCCAGAACACCGTCACCTGTCCGTGGAACTCCTGGACGACGCCCCACACGAGAGGCACGCCGAGACCCTCGCACGCGGATGCCACGGCTTCGCGGGTCTCGAAGGTGTCGCTGCCGTCGATCACGAGGTGGGCGCCGCCGAGGAGCCGCGCTGCGCTGGCTGCCGAGAGCCGTTCCCTCACCGGGCGCACGACGGTGTGCGGCGCGAGTTCGGCGGCGACCCGTACTGCCGAGTCGACCTTGGGGGAGCCGACGTCGCCGAGGCGGTGCAGCACCTGGCGCTGCAGGTTGGACAGCTCGACGGCGTCGTCGTCGATGACAGTGAGAGTGCCGACTCCGGCGGCGGCGAGGGCGAGCACGACAGGCGAGCCGAGTCCGCCGGCGCCGACGACGGCGATGTGCGCCGCGGCGAGCCGGCGTTGGGCGTCCTCGCCGAATCCCGCGAGGACGCGCTGTCGGGCCGTGCGCACGCGCTCATCGTCGGGCAGCGCATCGACGGGATCCACGAGCGGCGGCACAAGCATGCGCCCAGGGTACGCGGCGTGCGAGAGTTCGGGCTGGCTCGACGTCGGATCTGGCGCAGATACGGTGAAAGAGCCTTCTGCCGTCCGTGGATGCGGTGATATCTTCCGGTCCATGGACTCGTACCGCATCTCGGAGGCCGCCCGACTGCTCGGCGTCAGCGACGACACCGTGCGCAGGTGGATCGGCTCGGGCGTCGTGCCCACGACGGGGGAATCGCCGACGCGCGTGCCCGGCGACGCCCTCGCCGCGCACGCCGTCGAGCTCGCGCGCGCGGCCGCCGACCCGACCGACGTGCTCTCGAGCGCGCGCAACCGCTTCGTGGGGCTCGTGACGCGCGTGCAGGTCGATGGGGTCATGGCGCAGGTCGACATCCAGTCGGGTCCCCATCGCGTCGTATCCCTCCTCTCCGCCGAGGCGGTGCGCGAGCTCGCGCTCGAACCCGGCTCGCTCGCGGTCGCGGTCGTGAAGGCGACGAACGTCATCATCGAGACCCCGAGGGACTGACCGTGCCCCGCCTCCGTCCCGCGCTCGCGGCACTCGTCGCCTCGGCGCTCGCGCTCGCGGGCTGCGCTTCGGCCGACCGGAGCCCGCCGACCGGGCGTGCGGAGCTGTCGGGCACCCTCACGATCTACGCCGCGGCCTCGCTCGGCGCCGCGTTCGACGAACTCGCCGAGCGGTTCGAGGCGCGGCATCCCTCGCTCGACGTGCTCCCGATCGTCTACGACGGCTCGAGCACGCTCGCGACGCAGCTGATCGAGGGCGCCCCCGCAGACGTCTTCGCCTCGGCCGACGAGGAGAACATGCGGAAGGTCGTGGATGCAGGGCTCGCGGCAGGTCCCGAGCCCTTCGCCTCGAACACGCTCGTGATCGCCGTGCCGGACGGCAACCCCGGCGCAGTCGTGGGCCTCGAGAGTCTCGCCGACCCGACGCTCACCGTTGTCCTGTGTGCCCCCGCGGTGCCGTGCGGTGCCGCCGCCCGGACGCTGCTCGCAGATCAAGGGGTCGCGGTCGACCCCGGCGAGCCTCGAGCAGAACGTGACGGCCGTGCTCGCGAAGGTCGCAGCCGGCGAGGCCGATGCCGGACTCGTGTACGCGACCGACGTCCGCGGATCCTCCGACGTCGAGGGGATCGAGGCGGAGGGTGCCGCCGACGTCGTCAATCGCTACCCTGTGACCATGCTCGAGGACGCCGCCGACCGCGCCGCCGCGGCGGCGTTCGTCGCCTTCGTGCTGAGCGACGAGGGGCAGGCGGTACTCGCCCGACGGGGGTTCGGCGCACCGTGACGAAGGACGCGGGTTGAGGCGCCGCGACGCGGGAGGATTCGTCCCCCGCGTGCTCGCCATCCCCGCCGTCGTCGGCCTCGCCCTTCTCGTCTTCCCTCTCATCGCGCTCGTGGCCCGTGTCGAGTGGTCGACGCTGTGGAGCGACATCACGTCGCCGGCGGCGCTCACGGCCCTCGGGCTTTCGCTGTTGACGGGCCTCATCGCGACTGCCCTGTGCATCGTCGTCGGGGTTCCGCTCGCGCTTCTCATCGCCCGTTCGGGGCGACGCTCGGCTGCCGTCCTGCGGTCCCTCGTGACGGTGCCGCTCGTTCTTCCGCCCATGGTCGGGGGCGTCGCGCTGCTCTTCCTGTTCGGGCGCACGAGCTGGCTCGGCGGAGTCCTCGCCGAGTGGGGCATCCGCGTGCCCTTCACGACGGGCGCCGTCGTGCTCGCGCAGGCGTTCGTCGCGCTGCCCTTCCTCGTGCTCGCGCTCGAGGGCTCGCTGCGCACGACGGGCGTCGGCTTCGAGCGCGCCGCGGCATCCCTCGGGGCCGGCCGCTGGCGGATCCTCTTCCGCGTGACTCTCCCGCTTGCGGCGCCGGGCCTCATCGCCGGGGTCGTGCTGTGCTTCGCGCGCGCGATCGGCGAGTTCGGCGCAACGGCCCTCTTCGCGGGCAACGCGCCCGGCATCACGCAGACGATGCCGCTCGCGATCTACACGGCGTTCAACGGCGCGGGCGTCTCACAGGGCGCGGCCGTGGCCTTGTCGCTCCTCCTCCTCGTGACGGCGGTGGGCGTCCTGCTGCTGATCCGGGCCTGGCGAGCGGACACTCCGCGATGAGCGGCGTCGAGCTCGACGCGCGCGTCGTCGTGCACCGTCCGCAGTTCCGCCTCGACGTCGAGGTGCAGGCAGGTCCCGGCGAGGTCGTGGCACTCATGGGTCCCAGTGGTGCGGGCAAGTCGACGCTCCTCGGCGCGCTCGCGGGCCTCGTCGGCATCGACGAAGGACGCATCGCGCTCGCGGGAAGGGTGCTGGATGCCGCGCCCAAGCCGCGCGCGAGCACGGCGCCTGCGCAGCGGCGCATCGTGCTGCTCGGTCAGGACCCGCACCTCTTCCCGCATATGTCGGCCCATGCGAACATCGCGTTCGGCCGGCTCGTGCAGGGCGCGACGAAGGCCGTCGCTGCGGGCGAGGCCGACGAATGGCTCTGGCGCGTGGGTCTCGCGGGCCTCGGTGCCCGGCGTCCTTCCCAGCTGTCGGGCGGTCAGCAGCAGCGGGTCGCCCTTGCTCGCGCTCTCGCGACGGCGCCCTCGGCGCTGCTCCTCGACGAGCCGTTCGCATCGCTCGATCCCGAGACGGCGGGCGACATCCGCGCCCTCGTCCACGATCAGCTCGCGGCCACCCACATGACGGCGATCGTCGCGACCCACGATGCTGTCGATGCCGTCGCCCTGGCGTCGCGGCTCGTCGTGCTCGAAGGGGGTCGCGTGACGCAGGAGGGCCCCGTCCGCGATGTCCTCGCTGCACCCGCCACGACGTTCACGGCGACGGTCGCGGGTCTCAACCGCGTCGTCGGAGACGTACAGGACGGCCTCTTCACCGTCGCCACGTCGCAAGGAGAGCCCGTCGCGGTCGAAGCATCCCGTATCGCCGTGGGGCCACATGCCGCGATCTTCCGCCCCGCCGACGTGCGACTCGAGCGGGTCGACGCCGAATCGTGGACGGGCGCGCTGCGGCTACCCGCGAGTGCGGCCGCGGGCGAATGGCTCGCGCGTGTGACGCGGCTCGAGCAGACCCCCGCCGGCGTCCGGGTGCGCACGGGCGAGCCCGCCGTCGCGGTCGATCTGCCGGCCGACCGCGTCGCCGAACTCGCGCTCGCACCCGGCCAGCCCGTGCGGCTCGGGGTCGACGCGGCCGCCGTGCGCTTCGTCGAGCTCGCCTAGACTCGGCCGATGCCTCGCATCCGTCCCTTCCGACCCGGCGATGAGCCGGCGCTCGCCGAGATCTGCCTCAAGACGGCGGATGCCGGGGCCGACGCGACGGGAGTGTTCGAGGACGACCGGATCTGGGCAGAGGTCTTCGTGCTGCCGTATGTCGCCCGGCATCCCGACCTCGCCTTCGTGGTCGAGACGGACGACGGCCGGGTGGCCGGCTACATCGTCTCGGCGCCTGACACCGCTGCGTTCGAGGACTGGTTCCACGACACGTGGTGGCCCGAGCGAGGCGCTCGGTGGCCGTTGCCCGAGACGGAGCGCACGCGTCAGGACGGCACGCTCATCTACGCGTACGGCCGGCATGGGGGTGCGGAGCCCTTCGGCGCCGAGTACCCGGCGCATCTGCATATCGACCTGCTGCCCGAGTTGCAGGGTCAGGGCTGGGGCCGCGGACTCGTCGAGACGCTCGTCGATGCGCTCCGCGCACGGGGCGTGCCCGGGCTGCACCTGGCCGCGTCGGCCGAGAACACCGGTGCGATCGCCTTCTACCCCCGCGTGGGATTCACGCCCCTCGAATCGCACCCCGGCGTGCAGGCGTTCGGGATGCGGCTGCGCTGACCTTCAGATGACGCGACCGCTCTCGATCCGCACGACGCGGTCGACGAGTCCGTCGGGCACCGCGACGTGCGAGATGAGCACGACCGCCTGATCCGGGCCGATCGCGCCGAGCAGGTCGACGAGAAGGGCGTCCGATGCGGCGGGGTCGACGCCCGCCGTCGGCTCGTCGAGCACAAGCATGGGGAAGCCGTGCAGGAGTGCCCGCGCAAGTGCGATGCGCTGCGCCTGACCGCCCGAGACGAGCGCGCCGCGTTCGCCCACGCGCGCATCGAGGCCGCCGCGCTCCCGCAGCCATGGGCCCAGACCGACACGCTCGAGCGCCGCGACGAGATCGTCGTCGCGTGCATCGTCGCGAGCGAACAGCAGGTTCTGGCGGATGTCCTCGTCGAAGAGCATGGGGCGCTGCTCGCACAGACCGACCGTGCGACGGACGTCGTCGGCGGCGAGGTCGTGGACGTCGCACCCGCCGATCTCGTACACCCCGCTGGTCTCGAGGAACCGCACGAGGGCGTGCGCGAGCGTCGACTTGCCGGCACCGCTCGAGCCGACGACGAGCACGCGCTCGCCGGGCAGGACCTCGATGTGGACATCTCGAAGGGCTGGGGTCGTCGCGCCCGGCCAGCGGACCGAGGCGCGCGAGAGACGCACGCCCGCGCCGAGGGCGGGCCCTTCGCCCGTCGGCGCCACATCGTCGCGGACGAGCTCCATCGGGACCGCGCCGGGGACGGCGGACGCGATGCGCTCGGCGGACGAGCGCACCTGGCGCCAGGCCGATGCCGCGAGTGGCACGGTCGCGAAGACCTCGAACACGGCCATCGGCACGAGGACCACGATCGCGAGGGCCGGGCCGCCCAGCTCGCCGACCGACGGAGCCGCGACGAGGATCGCCGCGAGCGACGCGACACCCGCGAGGAGCGAGACGACGGCCGCCGATCCCGCCTGCGCGAAGGCGCGGCGCACGACGGCGCGGCGCAGCGCGGCATCCGCCTCTGCGATGCGCGCGAGACTCGTGCCGTCGGCGCCGTACGCAAGGAGGACGTCGAGGCTGCCGACGTGGTCGAGCACGGCATCCGCCAACCGGGCGCGCAGAGGCGCGATCGCGCGCTCGGCGCGGCCCCCCGCGAGCCAGCCCCACGCGGCGGCGACGAGTCCGGCGAGCGCGAGGCACGCGAGAAGCGTGAGTGCGGCAGGCCACCAGACGAAGGCGACGAGGACGACGGCGGCCAGCGCGACGGCGGCCGACGCGACGAGCGGCTGCACGACGCGCAGGGGCAGGTTCTGCAGCTCGTCGACATCGTCGACCAGCGCGCCGAGCACCGAGCCGCGACGTGTGCGGGTGAGGCCATCGGGCGCGAACGGGACGAGGCGGCGCACGAGCGTGGCACGGCTCGTGGCGAGCTGGCGCAGCGCCGCGTCGTGGCCCGCGAGCCGCTCGAGGTAGCGGAAGACAGCACGCGACAGCGCGAAGAACCGGACGCCGACGACGGCGGCCGAAAGGTAGAGGACGGGCGGCATCTCGCTCGCGCGGACGATGAGCCAGGCGCTCGTCGCGAGGAGCGCGACGGCCGATGCCTCCGAGGCGAACCCGGCGGCCAGCGCGGGCCACAGTCGCTTTGCCGGCGGCAGCGCGCCGCGCAGCACGGCGGCCGTCGATGCGTCCAGGCGGGCGCGGCGGAGTATCACGCGATCACCTCGCTCGGCTCGAGGCGCACGACGGCGTCCGCGATCCGGCGCGCGCTCGCGCGATGCGAGACCAGCACGACGGCGGCGCCTTCGTCGGCGAGGGTTCGGATGCCGTCCCACAGCCGCGCCTCGGTGTCGGCGTCGAGCGCGGCACTCGGCTCGTCCAGCGCGACGACGCCGGCGCGCCCACGAAGCCGGCGGTAGACCGCACGAGCGACGGCGACCCGCTGCGCCTGGCCGCCAGAGATCCCGGCGCCCTGCACGCCGAGCTCGAGCTCGGGCGAGAGGTCGTCCGCGCACGCGATCGCGAGGGCGCGCGCCACGAGATCGCCGCTTGGCTCGTCGTCGCCGAGCGTCACGTTGGACGCGATCGTTCCGCTCACAAGGCCCGGCTCCTGCCCCGCCCACGCGAGCCATGCGGACGGTGCAAGAGCTCGCACGTCCACGCCCGCGAAGGTCGCCGCACCCTCGAAGCGGGCCGCTCCGCGGAGAGCTGCGAGGATGCTGGACTTGCCCGAGCCGCTCGGGCCTTCGATGAGCGTCACGGTCCGCGGCGCGATCGTCGCCCCGACGGGAGGCAGCTCCCGGTCGCCGCGTCGCACCCGCACCTCGGTCAGGACGAGCAGCCCGCGGTCGAGGTCGGGCGCCGAGGTGAGGGCTTCCCGGCGAACCGGATCCGCGGCGCGCCGGGACGCCGCAGCATCCAGCACCGCGAAGACGTCGTCGGTCGCGGCGATGCCCTCCGCCGCGGCATGGAACTGCACGCCGACCTGCCGCAGCGGCAGGTACGCCTCGGGCGCGAGGAGCAGCACGAAGAGTCCGACAGCCAGCGAGAGCCCGCCGTCGATCAGCCGGAAGCCGATCGACACGGCGATGATCGCGACAGAGATGCTCGCGAGGAACTCGAGCGCGAACCCCGACAGGAACGAGATGCGCAGCACGCGCATCGTCTCACGGCGGTAGTCGTCGGTGACGCGCTCGATGGATGCCACGGCCCGGTGCTGGCGGCCGAAGACCTTGAGGGTCGACAGTCCCTGGACCGTGTCGGCGAAGCGAGCGGCGAGCCGCTGGAGCGTCTTCCACTGCCGCTGCTGCACTGTGCGCGTCGCGAGGCCGATGAGCACCATGAAGAGGGGGATGAGCGGGATGGTGAGCAGGACGGTGAGCCCCGAGATCCAGTCCTGCCACCACATCACCGCGATGATGAGGGGCGTCGCGACGACGGTCTGGACGAGCTGCGGCAGGTAGCGGCCGAAGTAGGCCTCGAGGGCGTCGAGGCCACGGCCCGCCGTGACCGCGACGTGCGCGGAGTTGTGCGTCGTCGAGCCACTCGGGGCCGAGCTGGCCGATGCTCCGCACGAGGGCGAGGCGCAGCTGGCTCTGCACGCGCGCGGCGGCGCGGGCGGCGATCGTCTCGCGCGCCCACAGCAGGATCGCGCGCAGTGCCACGACCCCCGCGCAGGCGCCCAGCGTCGCGGCGAGCTCGGGCAACGGCACCCCGTCGACCACTCCGACGATCGCGCGCGTGAGCAGCCACGCGAACGCGACGATGACGAGGCTCTGCAGCACGGCGATCGCGCCGATCGCGACGAAGAACCCGCGCGAGGCGCTCGCGTACCGCAGCAGCCGCGGATCGACGGGCCGAGGGCGCGCGGCGCGCGGGGGCACCTCATCCATGTCACTCATGCGTCTTCGAGCCTATCCGGGCACGCACCACCGCCGGTCGGACGGCGTCCGGCGTCCGGCGGTGGGGGTGACGGGCGGCGTCAGTGCACCGCGGCCGCGGCCTTCTCGATACGCGAGCGCGAGACGCGCTTTCGGAACACCCAGTACGTCCATCCCTGGTACAGCAGCACGAGCGGCAGGAAGACGAGCGCCGCCCACGACATGATCGTCAGGGTGTAGTCGGTGCTCGAGGCGTTCTCGATCGTCAGGCTGTTCGTGGCCAGATCGATCGTCGACGGCATGACGTACGGGAAGAGCGCGAACCACAGCGCGAGCACGGCAGTCACGATCGTGAAGGCGCCGAAGCCGAAGGCCCAGCCTTCGCGTCCGCGGGCATTGGAGATCCACGAGCCGATCAGCAGCACGGCGGCGATCGCCGCGAAGATGACCGTGATCCACGCCAGTGGGCGGTCCTGGCCGAACGCCAGCAGGATCGTCCAGATGAGGAAGACCGCCGCCACGACGATCGTGAGGAGCCCCGCGCGACCCGCGAGCTTGCGGGCATCGGCGGCGACCTGGCCGTCGGTCTTCAGCGCCACGAAGTACACGCCGTGCGTGAAGAAGAGCAGGAGCGTCGTGAGGCCGCCGAGCAGCCCATAGGGGTTGAGGAGCGTCAGGAGCGAGCCTACGAACTCATGGTCGGCATCCAGCGGCACGCCCTGCACGATGTTGGCGACCGCGACGCCCCACAGGAGCGCGGGGACGGCCGAGCCGATCACGATCATGCGATCGAAGCCGCGCTTCCAGCGCACGCTGTCGCGCTGGTGGCGGTACTCGAACGAGACGCCGCGCAGGATCAGTGCGAGGAGGATCAGCAGCAGCGCGAGGTAGAAGCCGCTGAAGAGCGTCGCGTACCACTCGGGGAACGCTGCGAACAGGCACGCGCCGGCGACGATGACCCACGTCTCGTTGAGGTCCCACACGGGGCCGATCGTGTTGATGATCTGCCGGCGCGAGATGTCGTCCTTGCCGAGGAAGGGGAGGGACATCCCCACACCGAAGTCGAAGCCGTCCAGGACGAAGTAGCCGACGAAGAGGAAGCCGACGATGAAGAACCAGAGGTATGCGAGGTCCATGGCGATCTCCTAGTACACCGTCGTGGGCGTGTCTTCGACTGCGGGCGGCTCGGCCGCCTCAGAGCCGGGTTCGGGCAGAGGCTCGGGGCCCTGCTTGGCCGTCTTCACGATGAGGCCGAACTCGACGACCGCGAGGATGAGGTAGATGAGCGTGAAGGAGACGAGCGAGATGAGGACGTTCCAGCCCGGTACGTTCGGCGAGACGCCGTCCTCCGTCAGCATCAGGCTGAACACGATCCACGGCTGGCGGCCCATCTCGGTGAAGATCCAGCCGACGAGGATGCCGAACAGCGCGAGCGGCGCCGACCACACCGCGATGCGCCACATCCACATCGCGGGGGGCTTCTTGGCACCCTTGCGCGTGACCCAGAGCCCCACGACGGCGACGGCGGTCGAGAGGAAGCCGAAGCCCATCATCCAGCGGAACGACCAGTACGTGACCCACAGGATCGGGGCGAAGTTGCCGTCCACCTGGTCGGCGAACTGCGGGAACAGCTGGGTCGTGTACTCGGCGTTGAGGTCGTTGATGCCTTCGACGCAGCCCGTCAGGGTGTGGGTCGACAGGAACGCGAGCAGATACGGGATGCGGATCGAGAACAGCTCGGTCGAGCCGTCGGGCGTGCCCAGCGTGAAGATCGAGAACGATGCATCCGCGCCGCACGCGGTATCGAAGAGCGCTTCGGCCGCCGCCATCTTCATGGGCTGGGTCGCGACCATGACGAGTCCGAGCTGGTCGCCCGACAGTGCGGTCCCCGCGAAGGCGGCGATCATCATCCATGCGCCGTACTTGAGCGTCGGCCGCATGAGCTCCTGGTTCTGGTGACGCATGAGGTGCCACGCCGCGATCGCGATGATGACACCGGCGGTGAACATGCAGGCCGAGAAGATCGTGTGGGGGAAAGCCGCGAGGGCGACGGGATTGAACAGGACGGCGAAGAAGTCGACCATCTCGGCGCGCCCGCCGTCTTCGGCCATCTGGTAGCCGACGGGGTTCTGCATGAAGGCGTTCGCGGCGAGGATGAAGTAGGCCGAGATCCAGGCGCCCGCCGTCGCGATCCATATCGTCGCGAGGTGGATCCTGCGTGGCAGTTTGTCCCAGCCGAAGATCCACAATCCGATGAAGGTCGCCTCGAAGAAGAACGCCATGAGACCTTCGAAGGCGAGCGGTGCACCGAAGACATCGCCGACGAAGCGCGAGTAGGACGACCAGTTCATGCCGAACTGGAACTCCTGCACGATCCCCGTCACGACGCCCATCGCGAAGTTGATGAGGAAGATCTTGCCGAAGAACCGCGTCAGGTGAAGCCACTTCAGGTGGCCCGTGCGCACCCATGCGGTCTGGAAGATCGCGACGGTCAGGGCCATGCCGAGCGTCAGCGGCACGAAGATGAAGTGGTACAGCGTCGTGAGGCCGAACTGCCAGCGCGCCAGCAGGAGAGGGTCCAGCAGATCCACGGTGCGTTCTCCGATCGAGTCAACCGTCGATGTGGAACGGCCACAAAGTACCATATGTGGTCAGACCACAGGCGGCGAGGGCGTCGCCACTGTTCACGGCCACGGTACACAGGGGTCGCTCAGGTGAGGCAAGCCTATGGCCGTGAAAAAGGCACGATTCGGCCCACGCGGCAGAACGGCCGCTACTCTCGCGGTATGGACGCACGGGCCGAGAGGCGACGGGCGTGACGGCGGTCCCGGTCACGATCGGCCGCAGCGCGCCTCGGCACGAGGCCACGGTCGAAGGGCGCGGCGCGCTCGTCGACACGCACGGCAGGGTCCACCGCGATCTGCGGATCTCGCTCACCGACCGCTGCTCGCTGCGCTGCACGTACTGCATGCCCGAGCAGGGGAACGAATGGCTCGCGCGCACGAGCATCCTCTCGACCGACGAGATCGTGCAGGTGGCGCGTGTCTCGGCGGCCGCCGGCATCACGACCTTCCGCCTCACGGGCGGAGAGCCGCTCCTGCGCGCCGATGTCGTCGACGTCGTCCGTCGCGTCGCGGCGCTCACGACCCCCGACGGTGCGCCCGTTCAGGTCGCGATGACGACCAACGGCATCCGCCTGGCCGAGGTGCTGCCCGATCTCGTCGCGGCAGGGCTCGCGCGGCTCAACATCTCGCTCGACACGCTGCGTCGCGATCGCTTCCGCGAGCTGACGCGCCGCGATCGGCTCGGTGACGTCCTCGACGGGATCGCGGCGGCCGCGGCATCCGGACTCACGCCGCTCAAGATCAACGCGGTCGCGATGCGCGAGGTCAACGAGGACGAACTCGTCGAGCTCGTGGAGTTCGCGATCGGCCACGCTGCGCAGCTGCGCTTCATCGAGCAGATGCCCCTCGACGCCGGCCATACGTGGGACCGCGCGCGGATGGTGACGCGAGACGAGATCCTCGTCCGCCTCGGCGAGCGGTGGCGGCTCACGCCGGTCGCGGGGCGCGGAGGCGCACCCGCCGAGCGGTGGGCGCTCGACGGCGGGCCGCACACCGTCGGGGTCATCGCCTCGGTCACGGCCCCGTTCTGCGGCGACTGCGATCGCCTGCGCCTCACGGCCGACGGCCAGCTGCGCAACTGCCTCTTCTCGACGACGGAGTACGACCTGCTCCCCGTCCTGCGAGACGGCCGGGAGCCGGGTGAGCAGGTCGAGGCGGGAATCGACGGCATGCTGCGCGCATGCGTCCACGGCAAGCTCCCGGGACACGCGATCAACGACCCGTCGTTCCTGCAGCCCGCGCGCGGCATGAACGCGATCGGCGGCTGACGAGTTCGGCACAAACCCGCCCGTCCCGAGACCCCGGCTGGGGCTAGCATGACCGCATGGGGCGCATAACGTCGCGACGTCCGGTCACCCGCATCACGGTGGGAGTCGACGGCGTGGATGCGGCATCCCGCCGCCCGGACACGCTCGCGGTCGAAGAGCCGCTCGAGATCCGCGTCGGCGGTACAGCGCTCGCTGTGACGATGCGCACCCCCGGCCACGACGTCGAGCTGGCCGCGGGCTTCCTCGTGTCGGAGGGTGTCATCGCTCACGGGAACGAGTTCCGCTCGGCGATCCACTGCGGGGGGCCGGGCACGACGGGCGTGGGCGCGCCCGGCGCCGAGGCCGCCGAGGGCAACTCCTACAACGTGCTGGATGTGAGCCTCGCGGCGGGCGTGCCGATGCCCGAGCCGAACCGCAACTTCTATACGACGAGCTCGTGCGGGGTGTGCGGCAAAGCGTCGATCGACGCTGTCGAGACGGTGTCGCACCACGATGTGGCCACGGACTCCGTCGAGGTGAGCGCCCTCGCCCTCACGACGTACCCGGGCGAGCTGCGCGCACGCCAGGCGGTCTTCGACAAGACCGGCGGACTGCATGCCGCGGCGCTCTTCGACGCCGCGACGGGCGAGCTGCTCGTGCTGCGCGAAGACGTCGGAAGGCACAACGCCGTCGACAAGGTCGTCGGCTGGGCGACCCTCGCAGACCGCCTGCCGCTCAGGGGCACCGTTCTGCAGGTGTCAGGGCGCGCGAGCTTCGAGCTCGTCCAGAAGGCGGTCATGGCGGGCATCCCCGTGCTCGCGGCCGTCTCGGCGCCGTCGTCGCTCGCGGTCGAGCTGGCCGAGGCATCCGGACTCACTCTCGTCGGGTTCCTGCGCGGCGCATCGATGAACGTCTACAGCCGCCCCGACCGGGTCACCACGCGCGTGCCCGCCGTCGCCACCGATGCGAGAGGATCCCGCACATGACCGACCCCATCGACCCGATCCGCCTGTTCGACAAGCCACTCGTCGCCGATTTCAGCGACGCCGAACTCCGCATCACCGCGCCGATGGACTACGCCGTCGGCATAGAGGCGGTCGAGAAGGCCATGCTGCCCATGGCCGAGCACCTCGGGCCTGAGAAGACGGCGCAGCTGTCGCTCACCGTCAATCACAAGAAGGGCTTCGACTGCCCCTCGTGCGCGTGGGCGAACCCTGATCGGTCGAAGGTGCTCGAGTTCTGCGAGAACGGCATCAAGAACATCGTGTGGGATGCCACGCCCCTCGTCATCGAGGACTCGTTCTGGGCGGAGAACAGCCTCACGAGCATGCTCGACAAGAGCGAGTACTGGCTCGGGATGCAGGGCCGCATCACCACGCCCGTGTTCAAGGCGGCGGGGTCCGATCACTATGCGCCGATCACGTGGGCGGCGGCCCTCGACAAGCTCGCCGACGAGCTGCGCGGGCTCGACAGCCCCGACGAGGCGGTCTTCTATACGTCGGGACGCATCATGAACGAGCCGGCGTTCCTGTTCCAGCTGTTCGCGCGGGCACTCGGGACGAACAATCTGCCGGACTGCTCCAACATGTGCCACGAGGCGACCGGCTCGGGGATGGTCCCCGCGATCGGCATCGGAAAATCGAGCGTCCACTACGACGACTTCGCGTGGGCCGATCTCGTTCTGGTCATGGGTCAGAACCCGGGCACGAACCACCCGCGCATGCTCAACGCCCTCGAAGACACCAAGACCCGCGGCGGAAAGATCGTCGCGATCAACACGCTGCCCGAGGCATCCCTCAAGCGCTACAAGAACCCTCAGAAGGTCTCAGGCGAGCTCGGCGCAGGCACCAAGATGGCCGACCAGTTCGTCCAGATCAAGATCGGAGGCGATCAGCACCTGCTGCAGGCGGTCGCGCGCCGCGTGCTCGAGGCCGAGGATCGCGCGCCCGGGACGGTGCTCGACCACGAGTTCATCCAGACCTACTGCAACGGCTTCGAGGCCTACCGCGCCCACATCATGCAGGTGGACGAGGCGGAGGTGCTCGAAGCGACGGGGCTCACGAGCGCCGAGATCGACGAGCTCGCACAGCGCTACATCGGCAGCGACGCGACGATCATCACGTGGGCGCTCGGCATCACGCAGCATAAGAAGGCCGTCGCGACGATCGCCGAGATCATGAACCTCTTGCTGCTGCGCGGGAACATCGGCAAGCGCGGCGCGGGTGCGTCGCCCATCCGCGGTCACAGCAACGTGCAGGGTGACCGCACGATGGGCATCTGGGAGAAGATCAGTCCCGCGTTCGCGTCAGGGCTCGAGCGCGAGTTCGGCTTCACGGTGCCGACGGCGGACGGACTCGACTCGGTCGACGCCATGAACGCGATGGAAGCCGGAAAGGTGAAGGTCTTCGTGTCGCTCGCCGGCAACCTCGTCGCGGCGATGAGCGACTCGGGCCGTGCCGAAGCGGGGGTCCGCCGCGTGGGCCTCACGGTGCAGATCGCGACGAAACTGAACCGCTCGCATGTCGTGACGGGCGAGGAATCGCTGCTGCTCCCCGCCCTCGTGCGCGCGGAGCGCGACGTGACCGACGCAGGGCTGCAGTTCGTCACGAGCGAAGACACCGTATGCCGCATCAACATGAGCCACGGTGAGCTCGCGCCCGTGTCGGGCGATGTGCGCTCGGACGTCTGGATCCTGTGCGAGCTCGGCAAACGGCTCTTCGGGCAGTCCCATCCGGGCATTCCGTGGGAGGAGTTCCAGCGCGACTACAGCCGCATCCGCGGATCGATCTCACGCGTCGTGCCCGGGTTCGAAGACTTCGACGAGCGGATTCGCCGCGACCTCACGTTCGTGCTGCCGCACCCTCCTCGGGATTCGCGCACGTTCCCCACGCCATCGGGGCGAGCAGAGTTCACGATCCAGCAGGTCGAGCACGTCCGTGCGCCCGAGGGGCGGCTCATCATGCAGTCGATGCGGGCGCACGACCAGCACAACACGACGATCTACTCGCTGAGCGACCGGTACCGCGGCATCCACAAGGGCCGCTTCGTGCTGTTCATCCACCCCGACGATCTCGCGGCCCGCGGACTCGCGGACGGCGACACCGTCGACATCTTCAGCGAGTGGCCGGGCGAGCCCGACCGCGTGCTGCGTGGCTACCGAGCGGTGTCGTATCCGACGGTCACGGGCTGCGTCGCCGCCTACTTCCCCGAGGCGAATGCGCTCGTGCCGCGCGGGGCGGTTGCCGACATCTGCAACACTCCGACCTCGAAGCAGATCATCGTCCGTGTCGAGCGCGGCGCCGTCCCCGCCTCCGGAGGCCGACCCGTCGCGGTGTAGCCCCGGTCGTCTCAGCGCGCGAGGTGCACGATGCAGGTCTCAGGGTTGCACGAGACCGCGAGACCCTCGACGTGGAGCGGCCCCTTCGCCTCCGACAGCACGCTCTGCATGAGACCGACGTGCACCGAGCACAGCACTTCTCGCTGTGCCGGTTCGATGTCGGCGTGTGCACACGGTGAGAGGTCGACCGTCAGCTCTCGCTCGTCGACGAGCGGTTCGAAGCCGGACGACTCGAGATCCTCGACGAGGGCATCGAGCTGATGAACGGCTTCGGAATCGAGTCCCGACGCAGCCTCCGAGGGGAGCACGCGACGCAGCAGATCGCCGCGTCGTGCGGCGTCGTGCGCCTTGCGGCGGGCGACGGGGCTGGATGCCTGGTCGTCGCCCGTCGCTGCACTGTAGAGCATCCGAGGCCGTCCTCGAGTCGTGCGATGCTCGGCCTCGGCGACGATGTAGCCGCCGTCCGCGAGTCGCTGCAGGTGTTCGCGGACGGTGTTGGCGTGCAGGCCCGTGTGCTCGGTGAGCTCCTGGATGGTGCGACCCGGCCGCGCCTGGAGCAGGTGCAGGATCTCGACGCGCGAATAGCTCGAGATGGCGCTGTACGACGTTCGAGCCATACATCGATCATCCCACGGCGGGGGGCGTTCACTCCGTGACGGTGACTTCCTTCCAGAACGCGGTGTAGCCCGAGAAGTCTTTGCCGATCCGCTCGATCGCGCTCGGATACGGGGCCGGATAGGCCCACGCACGATCCTCGAGGACCTGTCCACTCGCTTGCACCGAGTAGTACTGGCACTCGCCCTTCCACGGGCACGTGTACGGGGTCGGGCTCTCCGCGAGCCTGCTCCAGTCCACGCTCGCGGGAGGGAAGTACCAATTGCCCTCGATCGAGATGAGATCTGCACGATCCGCTTCGGCGATGACCACGCCGTCGACGACTGCCTTCATGATGGTTCCCTCTTCTCGTCCTGCGCGCTCAGTCGAGCCCGTTCGCCTTGAGCCAGTCCGCTGCGATGTCGGCCGATGAGCGTTCGTCGACCGTCGATTCGACGTTGAGGGCGACGAGGCCCTCGGGCGTCAGCGCGGCGCTCACGGCGTTGATGACGTCGGCGATCTCGTCGGCGATCTCGGCGTTCACGAGCGGCACGACGTTCGAGGCGAGCAGCAGTCCGTCGGGGTCTTCGAGCGTCACGAGATCGTTGATGCCGATCGCAGGGTCGGCGCTGTAGACATTGGCGACCTGGATGTTGCCGTCGATGAGTTCGGCCACCGTCGTGTCGGCGGTCGGGTTGAACGTCACGGTCACGCCGTAGACGTCCTGCAGCCCGATCGGGCCGTAGGGTCGCGTCTCGAGCTCGGGCGCTCCGCCCAGCACGAGCGGCGAGATGCCGGCGAGATCGCCGATCGTCACGAGGTCGTTCTCCTCTGCGAACGCCGCCGTCACGTTGTAGGAGTCCTGGTCGGTCGCGGGCGACTGGTCGAGCACCGCGAGGCCCTCGGGGAGTGCCTCCTGCAGCTGCGCGTAGACCTCGTCGGAGGTGGTCGCCGTCGCCGAGTCGTCGAAGAACTGGAGCAGGTTGCCGGTGTACTCGGGGAAGAGGTCGACGCTGCCGTCCTCGAGCGACGGGATGTAGGCGTCGCGCTGGCCGATGTTGAACTTGCGCTCGACCGTGAAGCCCGCGCCCTCGAGCGCCTGCGCGTAGATCTCGGCGATGATCTCGTTGGAGTAGTACGACTGCGAGCCGACGACGATCGTCGACGAGTCGCCCGAGTCGTCGACTCCGCTGTCGAGCGGATCGCCGCCCGAGGCACAGCCTGCGAGCGCGAGTGCGGTCACGGCGGCGCCCGCAAGGGCGAGTGCGAGTCGTGTGCGTGCGGTCTTCATGTGGAACCTCCGTTGTGGTGAGGGGCTGTGGGAGTCAGGCGGCGGGGACGGTTACCGCGACGGGCGGCGGGGGCATGGGGCGGACGCGAGGGCCGTCGGTGCGGGGCACGGCGAACCGGGCCAGGAGAGCGAAGAACCCATCGAGCACGAGCGCGAGCGCGATGATGACGAGCGACGCCCCCAGGATCTGGGCGAAGTTGCGGGTCGCGAGACCCTGCATGATGTAGAAGCCGAGCCCGCCGAGACCGAAGTAGGCGGCGATCGTGACCGTCGCGACGACCTGGAGGGTCGCCGAGCGCAGGCCGTTGATGAGGAGCGAGAGCCCGAGCGGCACCTCGATCTTGAAGAGGATCTGCCGCTCTGTCATCCCCACCGCACGACCCGCGCCGATGACGGTGCGGTCGATCGCCTCGAAGCCGGAATACGCCCCCGCGAGGATCGACGGGATGGCCAGGAGAACGAACGCCACGACGGCGGCCAGCGTCTTGTAGGAGACGGGGATGAGCTCGAGCAGGAGGGCGACGACGCCGAGGGCCGGGAGTGCACGTGCCGCGCCCGAGAGGAACACCGCGAACTCGCGTCCCCGACCCGTGTGGCCGACGCCCCAGCCCCACGGGATCGCGACGAGCGCCGCGATGAGCACGGATCCGAACGTGAACGCGAGATGCTGCGCGATCGCGGTCGGCAGCGGGACGGACCCCGTGAGACGCGCGGGGGAGAAGATCCATGCGAAGGCCTCGACCAGCAGGTTCACGGCGTCACCACCCTCGTGCGAGCAGGACGGGACGCGCGCGTCCGACGCGTCCACGGCATGAGCGCATGACCGGCGAGCACGAGGAGCAGGTCGATGACGAGCGCGATCAGCACGACGGCGACGACGCCGGCGAGGATCTCGGGCACGATGTGTCGCTGCGCGCCGTTCGTGAAGAGGTAGCCGAGGTTCTGGACCCCGATGAGCGTGCCGACCGTCGCGAGGGAGATGGTCGAGACCGCTGTGACGCGCAGCCCCGCGAGGACGACGGGACCAGCGAGCGGGAAGTCCACGACCCAGAACCGCCGCCATGGGCCGAAGCCCACGGCGATCGCCGCGCTGCGGGTCACGGGGTCGACGGACGCGAGACCGTCGGTGACCGAGCGGGTCATGATCGCGATGGCGTAGATCGTGAGTGCGATGACGAGGTTCGCCTCGGAGAGGTAGGGAACGCCGAACAGCGAGAGGACGGCGAAGAGCGCGAAGGAGGGGACTGTGTAGAGCAGCCCGATCGTCGTCAGCACCGCCCCCCGCAGCGGCGTGTAGCGAAACGCGAGCCAGCCGATCGGAAGAGAGAAGACGAACCCCAGCATGATCGCGAGGGCGCTTTGACGGACGTGCTCCGCCGAGAGCTGCGCGATCAGCGCGAGGTTGTCGAGGACCCAGTTCACGGCGGATCCTCCACGAGCACGCCCTGCGTGCGACCGTCACCGTCGACGAGGACGACTCCGCGGGGTGTGCGCTTCTCGCGCAGCGCGCGCCTGCCGCGATCGGCCCCGATGAAGCTCCGCACGAAGTCGCCGGCAGGCTCTTCGATGATCTCGCTCGGCGAGCCGATCTGCGCGATGCGCGCGCCCTTCTCGAGGAGCACGACCTGGTCGCCGAGCAGGAACGCCTCGTCGATGTCGTGCGTCACGAAGACGATCGTCTTGTCGAGGTCGCGCTGCAGGCGGATCGTCTCGGCCTGCAGCTCCTTGCGGACGATCGGGTCCACGGCGCCGAACGGCTCGTCCATGAGCAGGATGTTGGGGTCGACGGCAAGGCCCCGCGCGACGCCGACGCGCTGCTGCTGGCCGCCCGAGAGCTGGGCCGGGTAGCGGTCGGCGAGAGCCCGATCGAGCCCGACCACGTCCATGAGATCGAGCGCGCGAGCCCGGGCATCCGCCTTCGGAACCCCCGTCAGCACGGGCACCGTCGCGATGTTGTCGGCGACCGTGAAATGGGGGAGGAGCCCCGCGTTCTGCAGCACGTACCCGATCCCCCGGCGCAGCTGGACGGGATCGCGGTCGGCGATCGGCTCGTCGTCGATGAGGACAACGCCGTCCGTGGGCTCGACCAGCCGGTTGATCATCCGCAGGAGCGTCGTCTTGCCGCATCCCGACGACCCCACCAGGACCGTGGTCTTGTGGGCGGGGATGACGAGGCTGAACTCGTCGACCGCGACAGTGCCATCGGGGAAGCGCTTCGTGACACCGCGGAACTCGATCGCCATGCTGTCCTTTCGGCAGGAATCCCAGCCAACCACACGCCGCCGACACGTGGGCAGGAGCGCGGAAACCCTTGACCCGGGGTGTCATCTGTGCGTATTCGGCGCCCTCGCCCAGACGGATCCCGCTGTCGGGGGCGGGCGTACGGTAGGCGCATGATCCCCCGTGAGTACGACCTCATCGTGATCGGCGCAGGGCCCGTGGGCGAGAACGTCGCCGATCGTGCCGTCCAGGGCGGTCTGACCGCGGTCATCGTCGAGAGCGAGCTCGTCGGAGGCGAGTGCTCGTACTGGGCATGCATGCCGTCCAAGGCGCTCCTGCGCGGCGGGGCGGCGCTGCGTGCGGCCCGCGATGTCGCGGGCGCGCGAGAAGCCGTGACGGGAACCCTCGATGTCGTCGCGACGCTGCAGCGCCGCGACGACATCGTCCACGGCTGGAGCGACGCGGGTCAGGTCACGTGGCTCGAGAAGGCGCATATCGACCTCGTGCGCGGGCACGGGCGGCTGAGCGGCGAACGGGAGGTCGCGGTCGAGCACGCCGACGGCGAGGTCACGACCCTGCGGGCGAGACACGCCGTCGCGGTCTGCACGGGGACGGACGCCCTGATCCCCGGCATCCCGGGTCTCGCGGAAGCCTCGCCGTGGACGAGCCGCGAGGCGACGAGCGTCGAGACCGTGCCCGAATCGCTCGTGATCCTGGGCGGGGGAGTCGTCGGCGCCGAGATGGCGACGGCGTTCGCGTCGTTCGGCACGGCGGTGACGGTCGTCGCTCGGTCGGGGATCCTCGCGGCACTCGAGCCGTTCGCGGCCGAGCTCGTCGGCGCCTCCCTGCGGGAAGCCGGGGTCGAGATCCGCTCCCGCGTCGGGATCGACCGCGTGGCGCGAGACGGCGAGGTCGTCGTGACGATGGCGGACGGCTCCGAGGTGCGCGCCGCAGAGGTGCTCGTCGCGACCGGCCGGACACCGCGCACGACCGACATCGGGCTGGACACCGTGGGGCTCGAGCCCGGCTCGTGGCTCGACGTCGACGACACGATGCTCGCGCACGGCTTCGACTGGCTCTACGGCGTGGGCGACGTCAACCACCGCGCGCTCCTGACGCACCAGGGCAAGTACCAGGCCCGTGCGGCCGGCGATGTCATCGCGGTGCGCGCCGCGGGCGGACGGGTGGATGACGCCCCGTGGGGCCGGCATGTCGCGACGGCCGATCACGCCGCCGTGCCGCAGGTCGTGTTCACCGATCCCGAGGTCGCCACCGTCGGGCACACCGAGGCGTCGGCGCGTGCGGCCGGGCTCGGCATCCGGACCCTCGACTACGACCTGTCGTGGGTCGCCGGCGCCAGCACGTACGCGGATCATTACACGGGCCAGGCGCGCGCGATCGTCGACGAGGAGCGCGGGGTTCTCGTGGGTGCGACCTTCGCGGGTCCCGACATCGCCGAGCTGCTGCACTCCGCGACGATCGCGATCGTGGGAGAGGTGCCGATCGAGCGCCTCTGGCACGCCGTGCCCTCATATCCGACGGTCACCGAAGTGTGGCTGCGCTGGCTCGAGGCCTACGGGCGCTGACCTCGGGCAACGATGCATCAGCTCACGCGGGATCAGGCGCGACGCATCATCGTGCGGGCGCAGCTGCTCGATGCCGAGCGACCGGGCGATGTCGTCGAGGTCGCCGAGCAGCTGGGCTACATCAAGATCGATCCGACCGCGACGATCGCGCCGTGCGAGCACACCGTCCTGTGGTCGCGCATCGGGTGGTCCTACGAAGCGGGACAGCTGCAGAAGGCCGTCGAGATCGACCGGCAGCTGTTCGAGTTCGACGGGGCCTTCCGGCCCGTGAGCCTCCTGCCGCTCCTGCGCCCGCGTATGCGGCGGTGGCCCGAGCGCGAGAAGCACGAGGCAGTGGCTCGACGCGAACGACGGATTCGCGCGCGACGTGCTCGCCCGGCTGAAGGCCGAGGGGCCGCTGCTCGCGTCCGACATCCCCGACACGGCGCAGGTGAGCCGCGCGCCGGACGGCTGGAGCGGATCGAACCAGGTGCCGATCATGCTCGACTTCCTGCTGCGCCAGGGCAAGGTCGCGATCGTCGGACGGGAGAACCGGCACCGCCGCTGGGACCTCGCCGAGCGCGTCTACCCGCGCGGATCTTCCCGAGCACGACGACGACGAGGCCGCGCGGCTCCTCGAAGAGCGGATGCTGCAGGCCGCCGGTCTCGCGAAGCCGCACTGGTGGTGGAACGGTGTGGGCAAGGGCTCGGGCGAGCCCGCAGTCGTGGAAGGGAGCTCATGGAAGATCCGCGTCGATCCTGCAGCGATCGCCGCACTCGAGGATGACGGCGGTGGCCGGGTGGCGTTCCTCAATCCGTACGACAGTCTGCTGTTCGACCGCGGCCGCCTGCGCGAGATCTTCGGCTTCGACTACGTGCTCGAGCAGTTCAAGCCGAAGGCCCAGCGACGGTACGGCTTCTTCGCGCACCCGATCCTGATGGGCGATCGGTTCGTCGGGATGCTGGATGCCGAGATCGACCGGTCGCGCGAGGTGCTGCGCGTCAATGCCGTGCACGAGTTCGGGCCGTTCGAGCCCGAAGAGCACGAGATGGTGCGCGCCGAGATCGACGAGCTTGCGCGAGTGGCTCGGCGTCACGGTGACCGATGGCGCCGCGCCCTGACCCGACTCGTCGATCACCAGCCGCCGCGCGTGGGAGTGTGGCCCTCGCGGGCATCGGCGGGCATCTGCATCTCGGCACGTACGCCGAGCAGGCGCAGCGGCCGGTCGGGCTCGATCTTCGCGACGAGCGACATGACCTCGCCGAGGACCGTCTCGCGGTCGAAGGTCGCGGCCACCTTGCGCGTGAACGTCTTGGTGAGAAAAGGCGCGTAGCGGACTTTGAGCCCCACGCCCACGACGGGCCGGCCTTCTGCCGCGACGTCTTCGAGAACCTGATCGAGCAGGTCGCGCGCCGCCTGGTCGATCTGCTCAGGCCGCACGATGTCCTCCTGGAACGTCGTCTCCCGCCCGTGCCCGCGCGCGACCCACGGCGTGTCATCGACGACGTTCGAGCCGTCGCCGCGGCCGAGCTGGCCGGTACCACGGGCCCATCTTGCGGCCCGAACTCCGCGATGAGCGGCGCCTCGTCGGCGTGTGCGAGCTGCTCCACGGTCTCGATGCCGAGCGCCGCGAGCCGCTGCGAGATCTTGGAGCCGACGCCCCAGAGCGCGATCGTCGGGCGGTGCCCCATCACCTCGAGCCAGTTGTCGGCCGTCAGCCGGAACGTGCCCTGCGGCTTGCCGAAGTCGGTCGCGTTCTTGGCGCGCACGAGCGTGTCGCCGATCCCGACGCTGCAGTGCAGCGACGTGCGCTCGAGGACGGAGGCCTGGATCGCGCGCGCGTACGCCTCGGGGTCGTCGGTCGCGACTCCGACGAACGCCTCGTCCCAGCCCAGCACCTGCACGATCGCGCCCGGCTGCGCGCGCAGCGTGGCCATGACCTCCTCCGACGCGGCCGTGTAGGCGGGCGCGTCGACGGGGAGGATGACGGCATCCGGAGCCTTGCGCGCGGCGATGCGCAGCGGCATCCCCGACCCGACGCCGAACTCGCGCGCTTCGTACGACGCCGTCGAGACGACGGCGCGCTCGGTGGGATCGCCCCGTCCGCCCACGATCACGGGCTTGCCGGCGAGCTCGGGCGCCGCAGGATCTCGACCGCCGCGATGAACTGATCGAGGTCGACGTGCAGCACCCAGCTCGTCATGCTCCCAGTGTGGCCGCGATGGAGGACACTCAGCGAGGTCTCAGCGGGAACCCTTGCCGAACGATATATCGCTGACTATCGTCGACCTATCGGATGACATCACGAATCGAGGAGGTCATCATGAACGGTTCGTTCAACACAGGTTCGTTCGGCGGGGGGTTCGGGATGCCCAGGCGCGGCCAGAACCCCGGCGCCTCGATCTGGGAGGCCATGGACCAGCTGCGCGAAGGCTTCGAGCAGCGCTTCGGCGGACGCATGGGCCGCGGCGACGTGCGCGCGGCCGTGCTCGCGCTGCTGGCCGAGAAGCCCATGCACGGCTACCAGATCATCCACGAGATCGAAGAACGCACGCACGGCGGATGGAAGCCGAGTCCCGGCTCGGTCTACCCGACTCTGCAGCTGCTCGCCGATGAGGGCCTGATCACCTCCACCGAGGCAGGCGGGCGCAAGACGTACGCGCTCACCGACACGGGGCGTGAAGCCGCCGAAGGTGCAGGAGCGCCGTGGGACGGCTTCGAGGCTCCGGATGCCTCGCGCCACAGCTCGCTCGCGAAGTCGGGCATGCTCCTCGCCCAGGCGGCGGCGCAAGTGGCTCGCGGCGGCACGCCCGAACAGGCGCAGCAGGCGACGGAAGTGCTCGACGAGGCCCGGCGTAAGCTCTACTCGATCCTCGCTCAGGACTGACCGCAGGCCGTCGGCACGGCGGCGGCAAGGAGACTCGATGCCCGACGCCGCCGGCTCGCGCGCCCGCTACCGACGGATCCTGCGGTTCGCCCTGCGCTACATGGTGCAGGCCTGGTGGTTCGAGCTCTTCCTCCCGCGCATCGGACTGGGCAGGCTCGCCGCTCGCGGCCGTGAGGCTCGGTTCCGCGGCATCGCGCGGCACTTCCACCGGCTCGCCGTCTCGCTCGGCGGACTCATGATCAAGGTCGGGCAGTTCATGTCGTCGCGCCTGGACGTGCTGCCGCCCGAGATCACGAAGGAGCTCGAAGGGCTGCAGGACGAAGTGCCGCCGGTCGCCTTCGCCGCGATCCGCGCACTCGCCGAGGTCGAGCTGGGGATGCCGCTCGAGCGCGCGTTCGCGCACGTCGACCCGGATCCCGTCGCCGCGGCATCACTCGGACAGGCACATCGCGCACGCCTCACAGACATGGGTGCCGCCGACGTCGGCTTCGCCGATGTCATCGTCAAGGTGCAGCGCCCGGGAATCGACGAGGTCGTCGCGGTCGATCTGAAGGCCCTCCGCCGCGTCGCGGGCTGGCTGGACCGCGTGCGGATCGTGTCCGAGCACGTCGACCTGCCCGTGCTCATCGAGGAATTCGCGCACACGAGCATGGAGGAGATCGACTACCTGCACGAAGGCGCGAACGCCGAGCGCTTCGCGGAGAGCTTCGCAGGCGACCCACGGGTCGGCGTGCCCGAGATCGCGTGGGAGCGCACGACGCGGCGCGTCCTGACGCTCGAGGACGTCACGGCGATCAAGATCAATGACCTCGAGGCTCTCCGCGCCGCCGGCATCGACCCGACCGAGGTCGCGAAGCGGTTCGCCGCCGTCATGTTCGATCAGCTCTTCCTGCACGGCTTCTTCCACGCCGACCCGCATCCGGGGAACATCTTCGTGACTCCGGATGCCGAAGGCCCAGGCTGGACGCTCACGTTCGTCGACTTCGGCATGATGGGCGAGGTCCCCGACAGCCTTCGCGACAGCCTGCGGCAGCTCATCATCGCCGTCGCTGCGCGCAATGGCCCGCAGCTCGTGGGCGCGATCCGCGACGTCGGCATCCTGCTCCCCTCGGCCGACACGGCCGAGCTCGAGCGCGCGATGACCGAGCTGTTCTCGCGTTTCGGGGGCATGGGGTTCGCTGAGCTTCAGCGCGTGGATCCGCGGGAGTTCCAGGACTTCGCGGTGGAGTTCGGCGATGTCGTCCGGTCGATGCCCTTCCAGCTGCCCGAGAACTTCCTGCTCGTCATCCGCGCGATGTCGCTCACGTCGGGCATGTGCAGCGGTCTGGATCCCGATTTCAACATCTGGGACGCCATCGAGCCCTACGCCGACGGACTCATCCGCAGCGAGCGCGGCGACATCGTGCGCACGCTCGCGGGGGAGGCGGCATCCATCGCCGGGATCGTGGCACGCCTGCCGCGTCGCGCCGACGACGTGCTCACGCGGCTCGAGACGGGCAGGCTCGCCGTCGAGACCCCGCGGCTGGACGCGCGCCTGCGCGGCCTCGAGCGCCTGGGCCGGCGCATCCTCGCCGCCGTCGTCTTCGCGGGGCTGCTCCTCGGGGGGATCCTGCTGCGCTCGCAGGACGCCGTGTTCGGCACCGTGCTGATGGCGGCCTCGGCGCTGCCGCTCCTCTACGCGCTCTTCGCCGGATGGGCGACGCGGCGCTGACGCTCAGTCGTCGGCCTCTGCCGGCGAAAGTGCGGCGTTCGGTCAGTACCAGCCCACGGACTGCGAGTGCGACCATGCGCTGCAGGGCGAGCCGTAGCGGCCTGCGATGTAGCCCAGGCCCCACGCGACTTGCGTCGCGGCGTTGGTCTGCCAGTCGGCGCCTGCACTCGCCATCTTGCTTCCGGGCAGGGCCTGGGGGATCCCGGCGGCGCCGCTCGAGCGGTTGTAGGCCTGGTAGTTCCAGCCCGATTCCTTGTTCCACAGCGACACGAGGCAGCCGAACTGGTCGTCGCCCCAGCCGTAGCCGCCGATCATCGCGCGCGCCGAGGCCTGAGCGCCGGCGGGGCTGTTGTCGCCGGCCACGCCGCCCGTCGCGAAGACGGGTGCCGGTCGCGCGGCAGCGGCCTTGGCCGCTGCCGCTGCTGCTGCAGCCGCGGCTGCTTCCGCCTCCTGCTGGGCCTTCACCGCGATCGCGGCGTCGAGGCTGCCGCGAAGCGCCGCGACACGCTCATTCACGGGTGCGGCCATGGCGGTCACTTCGCGCACGAGCGAACTGACGAAGAGATCGGGCTGGGCCGCGTCGATCGCGAGCGCAAGCCGCCCTGCCGCATCGGCGAGGTCCGCCGTGTCGACCGAGGCGTCGGGGACGCCGATGTCGAGGCCCGACGCGGCGATGTCCGAGACGACCGTCGTCGCGCCTGCCAGCGAGTTCTCGGCCGCGGTGACGGCCGCCTGCGCCTCATCCGACGCGGCCGCGATCTCGGCGGCCTCCGCCTCATGGGTAGGCGCGGGCGTGGCATACGAGGCGAGCGCGTACGAGGTTCCGAATCCGGATGCCTCGGCCGCCGAAACGGGGATCACGGAGGTGAAGCCGACGGTCGCGAGGAGGCCCACGATGAGCCCTCCGGCGATGATCGCGGGCCGTCGTCGCGCGCGACGGGCAGCGAGTCGGGTGGCGCGGCGGGCAGGGGCGAAGGAGGTCGACGAGCGCATGAAATCTGGTTCCGTATCGAGAGTTCCGCGCCCCGGGCAGGCGCGTCGCGGCCGCTCGGGCGGACACAAGTATGGGAGTCTGCCCGCCGAGTCTGGACGGTTCGGGTGCATTACCTGGGTGACCGGTGGGAGCGGAGCAGGGCTACGCTGGCCGCGTGCACCGCATCTTCACCATGCCTTTCGCCACGGTCTACCCGCTCTACGTCGCCAAAGTCGAGCGCAAGGGCCGCACGGTGCGAGAGCTCGACGAGGTCATCGAATGGCTGACGGGTTTCGATCGCGCAGAGCTCCAGCGGCACCTCGACGAGGGCACGACGTTCGAGGACTTCTTCGCCGATGCGCGGTTGAATCCGAACGCCACGCTCATCACCGGTGTCGTGTGCGGCGTACGGGTGCAGGAGATCGAGGACCCCCTCATGCAGCGCATCCGATACATGGACAAGCTCGTCGACGAGCTCGCGAAGGGGAAGCCGATGGATAAGATCCTGCGCGTCCCCCGCCCGGCGTAACCTGAACGGATGCCTCGCGAGACCAGCACGATCAGCGCCCGGGCGCAGCTCGCCGCCATCGCCAAGCCCGTCGCTCCGACGCGCATGCCCGCGGACTGGGCGGCGAGTGCCCGCCCTGCCGCCGTGCTCATCCTCTTCGGCGTGCTCGATGGTCTGCCGAGTGCGCACGACGCGCACGACATCGCCGTCTCGCGCGACCTCGACGTGCTGCTGCTGTCCCGTGCGACGACGCTGCGCTCGCATCCCGGCCAGGTCGCGTTCCCGGGCGGCCGCATCGATCCGGGGGATGACGGAGTCATCGCGGCCGCACTGCGCGAAGCGCGAGAAGAGACCGGGCTCGATCCGACCGGGGTCGAGGTGCTCGGAACGCTGGGCGAGATCCCGCTGGACTACTCCCGCCACCTCGTGACGCCCGTGCTCGGGTGGTGGCGGCATCCCTCGCCCGTGCGGGTCGTGGACGTCGCGGAATCGTCCGACGTGTTCCGCACGCCGGTCGCCGACCTGCTCGACCCCGCCAATCGCGGTGTCGTCGTGATCCGCAGGGACGGGGTCGAGTACCGCGGTCCCGGCTTCGTCGTATCCGACGGCGACCGCACGCACCTCGTGTGGGGGTTCACCGGCACGATCCTGGACCGCCTGTTCGACAGGCTCGGCTGGACCGAGGCGTGGGACGACACCCGCGAACTTCCGCTCGAGCTCCTCGGCTGAGCCTCGGGTGACGTGCGCGGCGCGTCGGAGTAGCTTCGCGGTATGACCGAGCGTGAGGGCACGTGCGAGCCGGGCGGAGCCGACGAGATCGCCGCGGCGCATGACGCGCTGGTGCGGTTCGACGACCGGGATCAGCCTGCCTCTCCCGTGAGGCCTCGCCACGACGACGAGCCGGAGCGAGGCTGAGGTCAGTCGACCGCGAACGGCTCGCCGTTGCGGGGGAGCCAGGAGCGCGTCGACGTATCGGACCGGAACGCGATCGGGATGCCCCGCGCCGACGCCTGATCGATCCCGTCGGTCGCCTGCAGATGGACGTGCGGTTCGGTGCTGTTGCCCGAGTTCCCGCACGCCCCCAGCAGATCGCCGACCCGCACGCTGTCGCCCGGTCGCACGAGGATCGAGCCGCGGCGCAGATGCGCGACGAGCACGAAGGGTCCGCGCGGGGCCGTCCGCCCCCGTTCGTCGACAGCCACGAAGTCGATCGCGTACGTCGTGCCGAACAGGTGGGTGCCGTGGCTCGGCACCCGATCGGCCGGACTGTTCTGCGCCATCCAGCGCCCCCTGAAGGGGAACGCCAGCAGCAGGGGAGCGACCTCGGCCATGCCGCCACGGTACCTCCGCGTATGCCGTGCGCGAAGACGTCTACGACGCTCTGGAGGGGGTGGGCGGGTAGATGCGGCGCAGGACGAGTCGCTGACCGAGCGTCCACGCGACCGTCACGAGCAGATACAGGGCCGCCGCGAGCGGCACGAACAGCGCGACGACGGCGGTCGCGAACGGCAGCACCCCGAGAAGCCCGACCGGGAGGCCAGGAACCGGCGATCCTTCGACTGCGGGAACCGGCTCCGGGCGGAGCAGCCGCCTCGTCGCCTCGCCCACCGCGGCGATGAGCAGCACGAGCACCGCGAAGACGGCGAGGGTCGAGGCATCCGCTGCCCCCGCCGCAAGCGTGCTCGCGAGACTCGACCCGAGCGGCACGCCGAACACCGTCTGGGTGAGGAGCTCGTTCGGGTGGCCGGCGATCGCCGGATGCAGGAAGATCGCGTAGAGCACGCCGACGATCGGCGCCTGGATCAGGACGGGAAGGCAGCCGGCGAAGGGCGATGTGTTCTCGTCGCGGTAGAGCTGCATCGTCTCGCGCTGCAGCCGCTCGGGGCTCTTGGCGTAGCGCTTCTGCAGTTCGCGCAGCCGGGGCGCGAGCCGCGCGCGCGCCTGTTCGGCGCGAGCCTGTGCGATGCCGGCCGGGATCAGCGCGGCGCGCACCAGGAGGGTCACGATGACGATGGCGAGCGCGGCGGAGGCTCCCGCGAGCGGCGAGAGGAGGGTGCTGAGGCCGAGGAGGCCCGAGTAGGCGAGGTCGAGGATGAAGGCGATGGGCGGGAAGGCGAAGAGGTCCATGGGGTGTCCGTTCGTGTGGGCGATCAGGGGAGTCGATCGACCGCGAAGGGACGCCGCATGACCCCGTGCGGGGTCGTGGCGGACGAGAGCTACGCGGCCGAGGCCGCGAGTCCTGGGGCGCGGGGGCGTGGATGGCCCGAGGCGTCCGGATCGCTCTGCGCGAGCGGGGAGGAGACGTCGATCGCGCGCGCGGGGTGTGCGGGCGACGAGTTCGAGGTGGCCGGCACCGCGACGACGAGGATCGCGGCGACGACGAGGGTCGCAGCGACGAGCGCGAGGGCGATGCCGATTGCCCCGACCGTCGTCAGGTCGGGGGCGGCGGCCAGATGGGCGGTCGCCAGGACGAGGTGGAGGGCGGCGTTCAGCGACTCGAACATGCCGGCTCCCTCCTGCTCGTGAGTGCGACCACGCTACAGCGAACAGCGCCCCTCGGGCGACGGTCGGCTTCCATCTGCGCCGCCCCGTCTGCGCCGTCGCCGCTGTCGTGGTCGCGGTCTCGCCGCTTCGGAACGCCCGCCAGGACGACGCCGGGGAGCCCGCGGGATGTCGGAACCCCTCGTCAGAATGGAGGTATGAGCAGCACCGCGATCGCCGCCAGAGAGCGGGCGGACGCGCGTATGGAGCAATTGCTGCCCCGGCTGGAGCACACGCGGCGCGAGGTGGCGCGACTGCAGGCGGAGGAGGCCGAGCTGCTCGCCGAGGCGCAGCGCATCGCAGAGGACTGGGCCCGCGAGGAGGACCCGGCCGGAACCCGCGCCGGCGAGTTCCCGCATCGATCCGTCGCTGCCGAGATCGGGGCCGCCTGGCGGGTCAGCGATCGCACGGTGCAGCGGCAGATCGGCGACGCGGCCGTTCTGGTCGGCGACTACGCGAGCACACTGGCCGCTCTGGCCGCCGGGCAGATCTCCCTCACCCACGCCCGCATCATCGTCGCCGCAGGCGCCGTCATCGAACATCCCGAACTGCGGTCTGAATACGAGGCGACGGTTCTGGACTACGCGAGGTCGGAGTCGGCGTCCCGGCTTGCTCCGATCGCCAAGCGGCGCGCCGAGTGGTTCGCGGGCACCACGATCGACGAGCGACACCGCCGCGCCCGTGCGACCCGGCGGGTGTGGGTCACCGACGTCGAGGACTCCATGTCCGAGCTGCACGCGCTGGTGCCGTCGGTCGTGGCGCACGGGATCTACGACCGCCTCACCGCCCTCAGCCGCGCGGTCGTCGACGCACGCGGCGTCGCTGATGCGGACAGTGTCCGTGATGACGATGACGATGACGATGACGATGACGATGACGATGGGGATGCCGCCACCGTCGATCTACGCAGCCTCGACGCGCTGCGTGCCGACGTCTTCGCCGACCTGCTCCTGGCGGCCGACCCGGTGGCGCACGGCGGCCCGACGGGGCTCGGTGCCATCCGGGCCACGGTAAGGGTGACGGTTCCGGTCCTCACGCTCATCGAGCACCGCCCTGTCGACCCGTTCGAGCTCGGGATGCTCGACGGACGCTGCCCCATCGACGCCGAGACGGCACGGATCCTCGCCGCCGGCGCGCCCGGATGGGACCGCATCCTGACCCACCCGATCTCCGGTGCCGTCCTGGCCGTGGACAGATACCGCTCCAGCGAGGAACTGCGCCGGCACCTGCGTGTCCGAGATGAACACTGCCGATTCCCCGCCTGCCGCATGCCCGCGGCCAAATGCGACACGGATCACACGGTCGATCATGCCCTCGGAGGGACGACCGCCGCCGAGAACCTCGCCCACCTGTGCCGTCGACATCACACCCTGAAGCATCGGACGGCATGGACGGTGACGCAGCGACGCGGCGGGGAGCTGGAATGGACCAGCCCGACCGGGCGGACCTACACCGATACGCCGGTGAGCACGGTCGCCTTCGCCCCGGACCCGGAGTGCGAACGGGAGCACGCTCCGTTCTGACGGGCGTGCGCTCCGTTCTGGGCGGCGGCGGTCCCGGAGCAGCGCGCGGGAAGACGCGTGCACATCCGGCCTCCGGCCGGACTGCGACGCGGCTAGCCTGACCGCGCACCAGCGTCAAGGCTTTGCGCCGGCAGGCGGCCGCGATCGATGCTGAATTGCGCCGCATCCTCCCGCGACGCCCACGTGCTGCCGTGCGATCCGATGACGGAAGGACCCCGGTGCGATCCGAGTTGCCCGAGCCCCTGACCATCTCGGTCGTGGTCCCCGTCAAGGACGACAGCATCGAGCTCACCCGGTGCCTGCGCGCGCTGGCCGTGCAGAGCCGGCGTGCCGACGAGATCGTCGTGGTGGACAATGCCTCCACCGACGACTCCGCCCAGGTCGCCCGGGATGCCGGTGCGCGAGTGGTGCGGTGCGATCGTCCCGGCATCCCTGCGGCGAGCGCGCATGGGTACGACCAGGCGAAAGGAGACATCATCCTGCGTCTGGACGCGGACTGCGTCCCGGACCGGGGCTGGGTCCAGGCCATGGCCGACGCGTTCGCCGCGGCTCCGGAGATCGCCGCGTTCACCGGTGGTGCTCGGTTCACCGACGGTCCGCGCGTCCTGCGCACATCGCTGGCCACGGCATACCTCGGCGCCTACGCGCTGGTCCTGACGCCCACGCTCGGGCATCTCCCCCTCTTCGGCTCCAACCTCGCGTTCCGCCGGGACGTATGGCGCGGCATCCGCTCGGACGTCCACCGGGCCAGTCCCGCGCTGCACGACGACCTGGACCTGGCCTTCCATCTCGGCGAACGGCATCGCATCCGCTATCTGCGCAGCGCCGTGATGGGGATATCGATGCGCCCTTTCGCGGATCGGCGCGCGTTCACGCAGCGTGTCATCGTGGGTCTGCGCACGGTCCTCGTGCACTGGCCGCGGGACTTCCCGCCCATCCGATGGGCGCGGCTCGGAGCCCGGCGTGCCCTCCACCGCATCAGCGTGCCCGCGGCAGGGCGCGCCGACCGATGACCGTGCCGCTGATCGGTCCTGTCACCGCCCCCGAACTGCACGTCATGACCTTCAACGTCCGACGGCGCCTCGGCGGTCTCGCGCTGCGGCCTGCCGATCGCTGGCGCGCCCGGAGGCCGCGCATGCGCGCCCTGGTGCGCGCCGAGCGGCCGACGCTGCTGGGCGTTCAGGAGGCGCGGCCGGACCAGGCGGACGCGATCCGCGACGCGCTCGGCGCGGGCTACCGGTTCGTCGGCCGCGGCCGGGAGGCGGGCGGCCGAGGCGAAGGCTGTCCGCTGTTCTACGACACCGAACGCCTGCAGCTCCTGGAGTGGGACCAGCGGGCACTGTCGGACCGACCGGATGTGGCCGGCTCCCGGTCCTGGGGCAATCTCCTGCCGCGCGTGGTCGTGCGGGCGAGCTTCCTCGACCGCGTCACCGGCATCCGATTCACGGCGATCAACACGCACCTCGATCCGTTCTCGCAACGATCGCGGGTGCGGTCCGCGCGCGAGATCCGACGGCTCGTGACCGCCCGGCCGCTTCCGACGGTGATCACCGGCGACCTCAACGCGCGCGCCGGCTCGGCGACGCTCACCGAACTGCTGAGCGACGGCACGCTGCGGGACGCATGGTCGGCGGCCGCCACGCGCATGACTCCCGAGTGGGACACCTACGCCGGCTACCGCGCGCCGCGGCAGCGCAAGGGCCGGATCGATTGGATCGCGGCATCCCCCGACGTGGGCGTCATGCGGGCGGCCATCAACGCGGACACCGTCGAGGGCGGCTGGGCCTCGGACCACCTGCCCGTCCAGGCCGTCATCCGACTCACCGGCCCGCGGGGCGCCTCGTGAAGCAGAACTTCCTTCGCCGCCCCGAGGGCGCCGCGGAGATCGTCGCCGACCTGATCCGGGTGATCGGGGCGCTCAGCGTCATGGTCGCGGCGATCTGGTTCACGGCGACGGATGCCGGCATCCTCGCCCTCGCGCTGCCGGCTCTGCTGGTCCCCCGCTTCCTCGCGGTGCGGCCGGCGTTCGACATCCCCTATGAGCTGATCGTGCTGATCGCGGCGTGGAGCAACGTGTTCGACCTGTACCGCACGGTCCCGGGATGGGACCTCGTCGTGCACTTCGTGTGCACGGGCGTCATCGCCGCGATGACGTATCTGGCGCTGGCGCAGGTGCGGGTCGTCCCCGCCCGCGGCAGCGAGTGCTTCGCCCCGAGGATCCCGATCGTGATCGTCACGGCGCTCGGCCTTGCCGTGAGCGTCCTGTGGGAGATCATCGAGTGGCTCGGATACACCTTCATCAGCGATGACATCTTCGTCGCATATCAGGACACGATCGGCGACATGGCCATCGGCGGCGTCGGTTCGCTCGTCGCGGCACTGCTGGTCGCGCACGTGCGGCTGCTGCGGACACCGCCGGCGTGAGGGCGCCGGCGGTGACGTGTGGGTGGCGGCTGTGAGACTCAGCGCGTGCGTGCGCGAGTGACCAGAGCCGCGACGACGCGCCATCCCACCAGCATGAGCAGCAGTGTCAGCGTCGCCACGACGATGAAGGGGACAGCGGTGCCCTGCCCGGATGCCGCGCGCAGCAGCATCCCACCCGCCACCGTCACCGCCCACACCGGGAGGCCGGTGCGCACGGGAGCCGTCGGCGCCCGCCAGGCCAAGCAGACCAGCCAGCCGAGGGCGAGCGCGGCCAGGAACGGCCAGGCCGTCTGTCCGAGCCCGATGAGCACGTGCGAGTCGTGGCTCGCGCGCCCGATGGCGGCGAAGGCGACGACCAGAACGACGTCCAGCGCCAGAGCGACGGCGAGGGTGCGCGGTGATCTCGATACGCGACGCTGCGCGTCGCTACTCGATCGCCCGGGGGTTGTCGCGGGATCCAACGCGTCGGGATCGGTCATCGTGCGGCCTCCCGCGGTGCCAGGTCCGGCCGCAGGGCCTCGCGCTCGTCGAAGACGAAGCACTCCCCCGTCCAGTGGTCCTCGCCCACGTGCTCGAAGTAGCCGAGGATGCCGCCGTCGAGCTGGAAGGCGTCGATCCCCTCCTCGCGCAGGTACAGGGCCGCCTTCTCGCATCGGATGCCGCCGGTGCAGTAGCTGACCACGGTCTTGCCCTGGAGCCGTGCGCGGTCGGCGGCCGCGGCATCCGGGAACTGGGAGAACCGCTCGATCCGCCAGTCCAGCGCCCCGGCGAACGATCCGTAGTCGATCTCGAACGCGTTGCGGGTGTCCAGCAGCACGACCTCCCGCCCTTCGTCGTCGCTGCCGCGATCCAGCCACCGGCGCAGGGTCTGCGGCGCGACGGCGGGTGCACGGCCGGCCTCGGGACGGATCGTGGGGTGGTTCATGCGGATGATCTCCCGCTTGACCTTGACCAGCATCTTCCGGAACGGCTGGTCGGCGGACCAGCTCTCCTTGGTGCCGAGCTCGGCGAAGCGCGGGTCCGTGCGCAGCTCCGCGATGTACGCGCGCACGGCGTCGGGGTCGCCCGCGAGGAAGAGGTTGATGCCCTCCTCAGCCAGGAGGATCGTGCCCTTCAGCCCGACCGCGAGCGCACGATCCCGCAGCGTGGTGCGCAGAGTCGCGGGGTCCGCGATCCGGGTGAACAGGTACGCCGAGACGTTGAGAACGGATGCCACGGCTCCAGCCTACGGACAGGTGCGAGCGTGCCCGTCGTCAGCGCCCGTGATCGGCGAGGATCTGGTCGACGTCGATCTGTGCGAGCAGCGCGTCCCAGTCGATCGCCTGCGCGACCTCGGCCGCGTCCTCGTCAGCGAACGCCCTGCCGTCGCGCTCGACCGTGACCCCGGCGGGGACGAGCTCATTGAGTCGGGCGAGGATCGCGTCATCCACTGCCTCGAAGTCGAAGTCTGCGCCGACCGTCGCGATGTAGTCGGCCGACAGTGTGTAGGACACCAGGGCGATCTCGATCCGGCTCATGCAGGTCAGGATAGGCCGCGCGGCTCGCTCGCGGGAGGGGATCGATTCCCGAGGGGCGTGCGCCTAGGCTGTCGGCGTGAATCGCGCGCTCGACGAGGGTCCGTTCTTCCATGGCACGAAAGCCGATCTGCACATCGGCGATCTGCTGACGCCCGGCTTCCGGTCGAACTACCGACCCGATGTCGTCATGAACCACATCTATTTCACCGCACGTGTCGATGGTGCCGGACTTGCCGCCGAGCTCGCTCCTGGCGACCGGCCTCCGCGCGTCTACGCCGTCGAGCCGACGGGTCCGTTCGAAGACGACCCGAACGTGACCGACAAGAAGTTCCCCGGAAACCCGACGCGCTCCTACCGCAGCACCGCACCGATCCGGATCGTCCGCGAGGTGGCCGACTGGCCACGGCTGTCGGCAGAGGAGCTCGCGGCGTGGCACGAGCGTCTCGCCGTCCTGCGCGAGCACGAGCGGGGCGAGATCATCAACTGACCTGGCGCGCAAGCCTCGGGATGCAGTGCGCTGAGGCGGCCGGCGAGTTCTTTCATGACACCCCTTCACATCTGCTGCGCTTCGACATACGCGACCGGGACTCAACAGGTCCGGCTCAACGGGCGAGCATCCGCGAGAGCCGGCGATCGCGGGTCTCTGTCATCGCGATCGAGAGCTGTGCGTGCGGTGCCGGGCCGTCGAACCCGCCGGGCCAGACGTGTGTGGTCTCTACCGGGAGGCAGGTAGATCACGGGGCCCGCTGCCGATCGGTCGGCGGGGCGGAAGATCGAGCCGATGATCTCGTCGCCCTCCTAGCCGCTGATCGTGCGCTCTTCGTGCACGGCGCCGACGCTCGCGACGTCGTGGTCGACGGCCGGGATCGCGCGGCATCTGACGCAGGAGCGGGATCATCTCGGCGACCAGGCCGAGGGCTGCGCCGAGCTCGGGGCTTCCCGAAGTCGGGCGAGCTCAGCCTGCGTGGATGTACGACCGAGGGTCGCTCCGACGGCGAGAGGAATGGAACGAGTGGCGGAGGATAGGGGATTCGAACCCCTGAGAGCTTTCACTCAACACGCTTTCCAAGCGTGCGCCATAGGCCACTAGGCGAATCCTCCAGGACCCCGGAGGGCCAGGGGCTATCCTACCTTGCCGCCGCGCTCCCGCCGTTCAGCGACCGGATGCCCGCGCATGGGCCGCTGCGCCTCCCGCGTAGACGCTTCCGGGGCGCACGACGAGTGAGCGCGGCGCGACGACGGCGAGGATGCGCCGCGCGGGCGAAGCGCCACGATGGAGTGCGGTGCGCACGTCCGCGGCTGACTGGGCGACCTCGTCGCCGTGCCAGTAGCGCGCCATCGACGACGGGGCATAGCTCGCGCGTTCGATCGCGCCGGCGAGCACCGCCAGCTCACGCGCAGGCGCGCCGTGGTCCACGACGAGCCGGGCGGCGAAGGCGCGGGGCGATTCGCTCGCGGGAACCGGGATGCCGAGGTCGATCGCGGCATCCTGCACCGTGAGCCATGCGGCTGCGGAGTCGCCGGCGTTCGCGGCGGCCGCGAGCTGTCGCCGGCGCAGCTCGCGCACGATCGCGGGCACCGCCAGGAGCAGCAGGATCGCAAGCACGGCAGACAGAGTGGGAAGGGGGTTCACCATGCGCACGGCATCGCTCGCGCTCTCGGCGCCTCCGGGGCCGTCGGGGTCGAGCGGAGCCGACGAGGGGCTCGCCGAGGCCGACGCCGAGGGGCGGGGATCGGCGGAGCCGGGATCCCCGACCAGACCCGGCGCGACCGAGGCCGGCAGGAACGACGTGGGGCTGCCGAGTCCGTTGGTCGGCTCGAATCCGATCCAGCCGATGCCCTCGAAGTGCACTTCGGGCCAGGCGTGCAGGAGTGAGCTCGGCACCGAGTAGACGACCTCGTCGTCGATCCGCTCGGGTGTGGGGATGCCCGGCAGGAAGCCGACGACGATGCGCGTCGGCATCCCGAGCGTCCTGGCCATGAGGGCGAAGGCTGAGGCGAAGTGGATGCAGTAGCCCTCGCGCACGTCGAGGAACTCGGCGACCGCCTCGGCTCCCGAGCCGTCGAAGCCGTCCTCGACGGGGGCGCTGAGCGAATAGCGGAACTCGCTGCCGCGGAACCAGCGCTGCAGCGCGATGAGAGCGTCGTAGTCGGACTGTGCGCCCGCCGTGATGTCGGCCGCCGTCGCGGCGACGATCGGCGGGAGGTCCTCGGGAAGCGCGGTGAGCTCATCCCGCAGCACCGAGCTGTCGGCGACCGTCGCGCGAACCTGCTCGAGGGTCGGCCGGGGCGTCTCGGAGAGCACCTGGTAGGTCTGCCCCTGTGCCGTTCCGGCCTGCGAGACGACCGTGCGGTTGTACGGCACAGCCACCCAACCGCCTTCGAGTCCTGTCACCGCGATCGCCGGGTAAGGAGTGGGAGCCCAGATCGAGGCGAGATTGACGACGTCGACGCTCGTGGTCGTCTCGACGAGGCGGACGTCCTCGTCGATGTCGAGCGGGCCGAGCCCTTCTTCGCTCGCGAGGGGAACCGTTCGCACGCGGTCGGGCAGCCAGATCGCACCGTCGAACCGCGAGAGCGTCGTGGCACGCAGATACGGCGCCTCGGTGCCCGAAGTCCGCACGCGCATGACCTCGATCTCGATGGGTCGGCGCAGATCGTCACCGAGCTGGAGACTCGCGTCGATGCCGGGACCGCTCCCCACACCGGAGCCCGTGCGCGGGATCGGAGCCGGCAGCAGCGGGGTCGCGACGAGCGCGACGACGACGGCGATCGCGCCGATGCCGACGGCCGTCGCGGGCACGCCCGCCGCGCGCTCGGCGGACCGCGCGAGGGGGGTCGAACGCGAGCTCGTCTCGGCGCGGATGAGGAAGAGGATGGATGCCGCGAGCAGCACGAACGCCATGACATCGAGATCGCCCGGCACCGCGATCGACGGGATGAGCGAGACGGCGATGATCCCGATCGAGGCAAGGAGCGGCATCCGGGCCGTCAGCACGACGTGGTCGACGATGATGGCGAGGAGGCCCATCGCGCCGACGATGAGGATCGAGAGCGACGGCGAGACATCGAGTGGAGCCGACCCGTTCGCGATCTCGATCATCGCCCTCTCCACAAGGGGCGGAACGGCGCCGAGGGTGTCGAGGGTCGGGATGACCCAGAGCAGGGCGGTGTCGCGCAGGAAGACGAACGTCAGGAAGACGACCCACGCGGCGGTCTCGATGAGGCTCACGGCGACGGCGGGCAGGCCGCGTCGCCGCGCGAAGTAGCCCGCCGCGAGGATGAGCGCGGCGAGGAGGACGGCGCCGAGCAGCCATCCTCCCGGCTTCACGACGGGGAGCACGGGCAGCAGCGCGAAGACGAGTGCCGCGAAGAGCGCGATCGTGACGGTGAGGTCGCGGCGCGGCACGGGTTCGCCCATCGGGCTCGCGCCGCGCGGCGTGCGGGGGCCGGGGAGCGTCTCGCGCGCAGCGGCGCTCAGCGGGTCGGGACGGGTCCGGGTGTCAGACGACATCGCGCACACCCCGGCCGACGCCCGCGCCCCACGCGAAGGCGAGGTCGCCACCGGTCTCGAGCGCAGCGGCCCGCCAGCCGCCGTCCGCCGCGCGATCCAGCGCGTCGCCCACGGGCGAGACCGCGAACAGGAGCGGCAGGGTCGTGTGGTGCGCGACGGGTGCGAGCATCTCGGCATCCGCGGGATCGAAGCGACCCACGATCAGCACGAGCGGGCCTGTGTTGACCCCTGCGAAGAGTCGGGGCATCTTGGCGAGATGGTCGTCGCGCCGTGCGGTCAGGGTCGCGAAGTGCGCGAGCAGCGCATCCACCTCGACCATGTCGCCGCTCTCGATGCGTTCGGCCAGCGGGCTGCCGTCCGAATCGAGCACCTCGACGGAGTAGCCGTCGTGCACGAGGCGCGCGACGGCCGAGACGCACATCGAGACGGCCGTCTCGAATCCGGGATCGGCGCCGGGGGCGCTGAGCGCTTCGTTCGACCAGCGCAGGACCCCGAGGTCGAGGACGACGCTCGCTTCGGGTGTCGACTCCTGCTCCTCCTGGCGGACCATGAGCTCATCGCGATGCGCCGTCGCGCGCCAGTGGATGCGCCGCATCGAGTCGCCCGGCACGTACGGCCGCGCGACGAGGTTGTCGGCGCCCTGGCCGAGCTGATTCGTGGTCGTGTGGAGGGTGCCGCCCGCCTCGCCCGCATAGTCGACGAGCGGAGGGAGGTCGATGACGGCCGGAGCGACCGTGACGAGTGTGCGGTCGCCCAGCACGATGTTGCGGCGGGCGAGCCCGAAAGGATCGGTGAAGCGCACCGAGAGCCGACCGATCGGGTGCACGCCGCGGCGGACTCCCGTCACCCGGTACTGCAGATCGACGTGACGCTCGCCTGCGCGGGCGCCCCCGAGCAGCGCCGATCCGAGCGCGGGGAACGACCCGCGCGGCGTGCCGCGCAGCGCGGCGGGCAGTGCGTCGGTCCACGTGCCGGTCGGGGTGGGGAAGGCCGACCGCACGCCCACGCGCACGTCGACGATCGTTTCGCGGCCGACGGTCGAGATGTCGGGATGCAGCGACCGGACGACGGCATCCGTCGGCCGCGTGAGATAGAGGGCCGCGACGGATGCCGCGAGCAGCGCGACCAGCAGCACGCCGAAATACAGGAGCTCGACGATGCCGGCCTCGTTCCCGATGATGAAGCACGCGAGGGCCAGTGCGAGCGCGCCGGTCCCGCGCAACGTCAGGGGCCACACGCGTCTCATCGTCGACTCACTGTCGGGATGCGATGGGCACGCGCACGCTCGACGCGATGCGCTCGAGCACCGTCACGACCGCGTCGGCGCCACCGCGCGATCGCGCGCCGCCCGCCGAGCGGGTGGGGATGAGACGATGCGCGAACACGGGGACGAGCAGGGCCGTGATGTCGTCGGGGATGACGAAGTCGCGCCCGTCGAGCGCGGCCCACACCTTCGCGGCCCGCACGAGCTGCAGCGTCGCGCGCGGGCTCGCACCCAGGCGCAGGTCGGCGTGTCCGCGCGTCGCGTGCGAGAGCGAGACAGCGTACTCCTCGATCGCGGGGGCGACGTGGACCGCGCGCGCCCACGCGACGAGCGCCGACACCTGACGGCTCGTCGCGACGGGGACGATCGCGTCGAGCGGATTGACCGCGTCGCGCTGGCGCAGCATGAGGGCCTCGGACCGGGGATCCGGGTACCCCATCGAGATGCGCATCATGAAGCGGTCGCGCTGCGCCTCGGGAAGGGCGTAGGTGCCCTCCATCTCGAGGGGGTTCTGCGTCGCGACCACGAGGAACGGATCGGGAAGCGGATGCGTCCGCCCGTCCACGGTGACCTGCCCCTCCTCCATGGCCTCGAGCAGTGCGGACTGCGTCTTGGGGGAGGAGCGGTTGATCTCGTCCGCGATGACGATGTTGGCGAAGATCGCGCCGGGCTTGAACTCGAACTCGCGGTCCACAGGATTGAAGACGCTCACCCCGGTGACATCGCCCGGCAGCAGGTCGGGCGTGAACTGGATGCGTCGCACCGTGGCATCCACCGACGCCGCGAGCGCTCGCGCGAGCATCGTCTTGCCGACGCCCGGGACGTCCTCGATGAGCAGGTGCCCTTCCGCGATGAAGCACACGAGCGCCGCGCGCACCGCTTCGGGCTTGCCGTCGATGACCGTGCCGACAGAGGCGAGGATCCCGTCGGTCGCTCTCGCGAACTCCCCGGCAGACATCTCGACCGGAGCGGCATCCGTCGTGGCGGTGTCGGTCACTGCGACCTCCTCGGGTCCGCCGTGGGTGCGCGGCGGTGAGATGGGGCGAGGCTTCTTCGCCCACCCTCCGATCGTAACGCGCGGAGGGTGCCTGGGCGCCTGGGAGATCCCTGCGGGAGTGCCGGTCCGTCCGTGGGGGATTCGCGCCCTCGGCGATGGCGGGTAGACTCGTGGACAGCTCTCCGCGAGGCGGCATCCAGGCCAACTCCCCCAGGACGGAAACGTAGCAAGGGTAACTTGGCTCTGCCGGGTTCGCGGAGAGTCTTACTTTTCCCCCGCCGTATCCCCCCGTTCGGAGTCGATCTCTCTCCCCGCGTTCGGTGTCCACAGATTGCGGATATGCGAGCGGCAGAACCGCAATCCATGGACACTCGACGCGGCGGCGGGCCTGACGGCGGGGTGACAGGGGACGGATCGGACCGCACTGGCCGGGCATCGACCGCCCACATAGGCTTGATGCGTGGCTCAGAGCATCTTCATCACGTCAGCCGAAGGTCACTCCGGAAAGTCCACGATCGCCCTGGGCGTTCTCGACACGTTGAGCCGCGCGACACCGCGAGTCGGGGTCTTCCGCGCGATCGCACGTTCGACGACCGAGCGCGACTACGTGCTCGAGATGCTTCTGGACCACGATGGCGTCGACCTCGCGTACGAAGAGTGCATCGGCGTGACGTACGACGATGTGCGCAAGGACCCCGAGGCCGCGCTCGCGACGATCGTCGAGCGCTACAAGGCCGTCGAGGCGCAGTCCGACGCCGTCGTCATCGTCGGGAGCGACTACACGGATGTCGGAAGTCCCGCCGAGCTCGGCTACAACGCCCGCATCGCGGCGAACCTCGGAGCCCCCGTGCTGCTCGTGCTGAACGGACGCGCAGGTCAAGGCGAGCAGCTCGGCTCGTCGACCGCCCGCACGCCCGACGAAGTGGGGCAGATCGCCTCGCTCGCCCTCACGGAGCTCGCGCACGGCCGTGCCGGTCTCTTCGCGGTCGTCGCGAACCGCGTCGACCCCGCCGCGCTCGTCGAGACGGTCGAGGCGATCAAGGACGTCGTGGATCCCGGCGTGCCGGTCTGGGCCCTCCCGGACGACCCGTTCCTCGTCGCGCCCTCCGTGCGCGGTGTGCTCCGCTCCGTCGAGGGCACGCTCGTGAAGGGCGACCCCGGGCTCCTCACGCGCGAAGTGCTGGGCGTCGTCGTGGCAGGCATGTCGATGGTCAACGTGCTGCCGCGTCTGACCGAGAGCTCGATCGTCGTGATCCCCGCAGACCGCACGGAGGTGCTGCTCGCGACGCTGCTCGCCAATGCGTCGGGGACATTCCCCTCGGTCGCGGGCGTCGTCCTCAACGGTCCCTTCCCGTTGCCCGATGCGATCGACCGGCTCATCGACGGACTGGACTCGACGCTGCCCATCATCGCGACAGACCTCGGCACCTACGAGACGGCCGTCCGGGTCATGGGCACACGCGGTCGGCTCGCCGCCGATTCGCAGCGACGCTACGACACGGCGCTCGCGATGTTCGAGACCCACGTCGACACCCACGAGCTCACCGAGTCCCTCGGCCTCGCCAAGCCGAGCGTCGTGACGCCGCTCATGTTCGAGTACGGCCTCATCGAGCGCGCGCGCACCCAGCGCAGGCGCATCGTGCTTCCCGAAGGCGACGACGACCGGGTCCTGCGGGCGGCCGCCACCGTCCTCGCGCGGGGCATCGCCGACGTCACGATCCTGGGTGAGGAGATCGAGGTGCGAAACCGCGCGATCGAGCTCGGCATCGACCTGCGCGGGGCGCAGGTGCTCTCGCCCTTCGATCCTGTCCACGTCGACCGGTTCGCGCGCGAGTACGAGCGTCTGCGCGCCCATAAGGGCATGACATACGCGAAGGCCGCCGACACCGTGAGCGATGTCTCGTACTTCGGCACGCTCATGGTGCACCTCGGTCTCGCCGACGGCATGGTCTCGGGGGCGGCCCACACGACCGCACACACGATCCGCCCCGCCTTCGAGATCATCAAGACCAAGCCCGGCGTCTCTGTCGTGTCGTCCGTCTTCCTCATGGCGCTCGCCGACCGTGTGCTCGTCTACGGCGACTGCGCCGTCATCCCGGACCCGACGATGGAGCAGCTGGCGGACATCGCGATCTCGTCGGCCGCCACGGCCGCGCAGTTCGGCATCGAGCCGCGCGTCGCGATGCTGTCGTACTCGACGGGAGAGTCCGGCTCGGGCGCCGACGTCGAGAAGGTCCGCGCCGCCACGGCGCTCGTGCGCGAACGCGCGCCCGAACTGCTCGTCGAGGGCCCCATCCAGTACGACGCCGCCGCCGACGCGGCCGTCGCGGCGGCCAAGATGCCGGGCTCAGAGGTGGCCGGTCGCGCGACGGTGTTCATCTTCCCCGACCTCAACACGGGCAACAACACCTACAAGGCTGTGCAGCGCTCCGCCGGGGCGGTCGCGATCGGGCCCGTCCTGCAGGGCCTCAACAAGCCCATCAACGATCTGTCGCGGGGGGCGCTCGTGGAGGACATCGTCAACACGATCGCGATCACCGCGATTCAGGCGCAGGGGGAGTGACCATGTCGGTCGTGCTGGTCGTCAACTCCGGCTCCTCGTCCTTCAAGTACCAGCTGATCGACATGAGCACCGAGGCGGTGCTCGCCTCGGGTCTGGTCGAGCGGATCGGCGCACCCGTCGGCCGGGCCACGCACAAGGTCTTCTTCCGCTCCGAAGGGCCGTCGGTCGCGGCAGCCGATGCCGTCTACGAGCGCGAGGTGCCCATCCCCGACCACGCCGCCGGTTTCCAGGTCATGCTCGACGCGTTCGCCGAGCACGGCCCGTCGCTCGCCGAGAACCCGCCGATCGCGGTCGGCCACCGCGTCGTCCATGGCGGCGCGCGCTTCTTCGAGCCGACGCTCATCACGCCCCTCGTCGAGATCAACATCGACGAGCTCTCGGTGCTCGCACCGCTGCACAATCCGGGTGCGCTCGAGGGGATCCGCGCGGCCGAGGCCGCCTTTCCCGACATCCCGCACGTCGCGGTCTTCGACACGGCCTTCCACCAGACGCTTCCTCCCGCGGCGTACACGTACGCGATCGATGCGAGACTTGCCGAGAAGCACCGCATCCGCCGCTACGGGTTCCACGGCACATCGCACAAGTTCGTGAGCGAGGCCGCCGCCGCCTTCCTCGGCCGGCCGCTCGCCGACCTCAAGCAGATCGTGTTCCACCTCGGCAACGGGGCGTCGGTCACCGCGATCGACGGGGGCCGCTCGGTCGAGACCTCGATGGGCTTCACGCCGCTCGAAGGACTCGTCATGGGAACCCGCTCGGGCGATCTCGATCCGGGTGTGCTGTTCCATCTCGCGCGGCGCGAGGCGATGTCGATCGACGACCTCGACGAGCTGCTCAACAGGCGCAGCGGGATGCTCGGCATGGCAGGCATGTCGGATCAGCGCGACATCAAGGAGGCGATCCTCGCAGGCGACCAGGCGGCGACGCTCGCGTTCGAGGTGTACGTCCATCGCCTGCGCGCGTACGCCGGAGCGTATCTCGCGCAGCTCGGGGGCGCCGATGTCATCTCGTTCACGGCAGGCGTCGGCGAGAACGTCCCGCTCGTGCGGGCCCGCGCGCTCGAGACGCTCGGCTTCGCAGGGGTCGAGATCGACCACGAGCGCAATCTCGCGCCGGGAAGAGGCATCCGGATCATCTCGACGGATTCCTCACGCGTCGCCGTCCTCGTCGTCCCCACAGACGAGGAACTCGAGATCGCTCGCCAGACACTGGCCGTTGCCACGCACTGACATGCGCGGACTACGCTTGTCGGATGGTGCGAAGGCGGGCCTCTCCCGCCTGCCGATCCCACTCTAAGAGGCCTCGTGACCGCCCGACAGAAGCCCGACCTGACGACGTACGACGCCGTGCTCTTCGACCTCGACGGAGTGCTCACCCCCACGGCGGAAGTGCACATGCACGCGTGGCGGACGATGTTCGAAGAGCTCTTCGCGGCGTGGGGGATCGCTGAGCCGTACACCGACGACGACTATTTCGAGCACCTCGACGGCAAGAAGCGCTACGACGGCGTCGCGAGCCTGCTGCGCAGCCGCGACATCGAGGTGCCGTGGGGCGATCCGTCGGATCCGCCCGAGGCCGACACCGTGTGCGGCGTCGGAAATCGCAAGAACCTCGTGTTCGAGCAGGTCCTGCGCGCCGACGGCATCGCGCCGTACCCGGGATCGCTCGCGCTGCTCGAGGTCCTCGCCGCTGCGGGCACGCCCGTCGCGGTCGTCTCCAGCTCGAAGAACGCCGAAGAGGTGCTGCGCGTCGCGGGACTGCGCGAGCGCTTCCCCGTCGTGATGGACGGCGTCATCGCCGAGCGCGACCACCTGCGGTCCAAGCCGGCGCCGGACGTCTTCGTCGAGGGGGCGCGGATGCTGGGCGTCGAGCCCGCTCGCGCGGCGGCCGTCGAGGACGCCATCAGCGGTGTGCGGTCCGCAGCAGCGGGAGGCTTCGGACTCGTCATCGGCGTCGATCGTGGAGTCGGCGCAGCAGCACTCACCGACGCGGGGGCGCATCTCGTCGTCGACGACCTTCAGGAGCTCGTGTGATCGACCGCGACCGCTTTCCCGTAGACCCCTGGCGCCTCGTCGAGAAGCGCTTCTCCGACGAGGACACGGGTGTCACCGAGACGCTCTTCACCGTTGCCAACGGCTACCTGGGTCTGCGCGGCAACCACCCCGAGGGGCGCCAGGGCCACGAGGACGGCACTTTCATCAACGGGTTCCACGAGACGTTCCCGATCCGTCACGCCGAACAGGCGTACGGGTTCGCCGAGGTCGGCCAGACGATCGTCAATGCTCCGGATGCCAAGGTCATGCGCGTCTACGTCGACGATGAGCCGCTGTCGCTCGACATCGCCGACGTGCGCGAGTACGAGCGCTCTCTCGACATGAAGGACGGTGTGCTGCGGCGCCGGATTCTGTGGGTCACGCCTTCGGGCAAAGAGGTGCTCGTCGAGGACGAGCGGCTCGTCTCGTTCGAGGAGAAGCACCTCGCGGTGCTGTCGCTCGAGGTCACGGTGCTCAACGCGGACGCCCCGGTCACGATCAGCTGCCAGATCATCAACCGTCAGGACGGCGAGAACGTCTACGGCGGGGCTCCGAAGGCCAAGAAGACCGGATTCGACCCGCGCAGGGCGGAGCGGATCGAGGAGCGCGTCCTCCAGCCGCAGGAGTACTGGCAGGAGGGGGATCGCTCCGCCCTCTCTTACCGCGTGACGGAGTCGGGCATGACCCTCGCAGTCGTCGCCGACCACATCATCGAGACCGAGAACGAGTACACGGCACGCCGGCTCGTCGAGCCCGACATCGCCAAGAACGTCTTCCGCGCTCAGGCGAAGGCCGGCATCCCGACCAAGGTCACGAAGCTCGTGAGCTATCACACGTCGCGCGGCGTGCCCGCCAACGAGCTCGTCGACCGCTGCCGCCGCACGCTGGACCGTGCCGAAGGCGAGGGCGTGGCCCGGCAGTTCGAGCGCCAGCGCGCCTGGCTCGACGGATTCTGGCACCGCTCCGACGTGCGCATCGGGGGCCATGACGACCTGCAGCAGGCGACGCGGTGGTGCCTCTTCCAGCTCGCGCAGGCCGCGGCCCGCGCCGACGGACAGGGCGTGCCTGCGAAGGGCCTGTCGGGCTCGGGATACAGCGGCCACTACTTCTGGGACACCGAGATCTACGTCCTGCCGTTCCTCGCGTACACGACGCCGCAGTGGGCGCGAAACGCGCTGCGCATGCGCTACCTCATGCTGCCCGCGGCGCGGAAGCGCGCCTTCCAGCTCAATGAGGCGGGCGCGCTGTTCCCGTGGCGCACGATCAACGGCGAAGAGGCCTCGGCCTACTACGCCGCCGGCACGGCGCAGTATCACATCAACGCCGACGTGAGCTACGCGCTCGCGAAGTACGTGCGTGCGACGGGCGATGACGAGTTCCTGTACCGCGAGGGCGTCGACATCGCCGTCGAGACGGCGCGTCTGTGGACGACCCTCGGCTTCTGGCGCTCGAGCGACGGCGACATCGAGGTGGAGTCGTTCCACATCCACGGCGTCACGGGTCCCGACGAGTACACGACCGTCGTCAACGACAACCTCTTCACGAACGTCATGGCGCGCTTCAACCTGCGGTTCGCGGCGCGCACCGTCCGAGAGATGGCAGAGAACGCCCCCGTGGCCTATCGCGACATGGTCGACCGGCTCGGGCTCGATCCCGGCGAGCCGGAGGCATGGGAGCGCGCCGCCGAGGCGATGAACATCCCGTTCAGCCCGGCCCTCGGCATCCACCCGCAGGATCACGTCTTCCTCGAGCGCGAGATCTGGGACCTCGAGAACACGCCGCCCGAGAAGCGGCCGCTGCTGCTGCACTACCACCCGCTCGTGATCTACCGGTATCAGGTGCTCAAGCAGGCCGACGTCGTGCTCGCGCTGTTCCTGCAGGGCAACCACTTCTCGGCGGAGGACAAGCTCGCCGACTTCGAGTACTACGACCCGCTCACGACGGGCGACTCGACGCTGTCGGCCGTCGTCCAGGCGATCCTCGCGGCAGAGGTCGGGTATCAGGAGCTCGCACTGGAGTACTTCCAGCAGTCGATCTTCGTCGACCTCGGGGACCTGCACCACAACGCCGCGGACGGCGTGCACGTCGCGTCGGCGGGCGGTGTGTGGACCGCGCTCGTCGCAGGATTCGGCGGCATGCGCGACCACTTCGGCGAGCTCTCGTTCGACCCCCGTCTGCCCGTCGGCTGGCCGTCCCTCTCGTTCGTGCTGCACTGGCACGGGACGCGCCTGGACATCACGGTGACGCGGGATGCCCTCACCGTCGCGGCCACGGGCGGCGAGCCGCTCGTCTTCAGCGTGCGCGGCGAGGCGTTCGCGATCGGCGACGGGGGAGAAGTGGTCGTTCCGCTCGCCGATCAGGGCCCCGTCATCCCGGGTCGCCCCTCGCTGCGCCAGTTCGTGGATTCTCGGCGGGAGGACGGTACGCTGCTGTCGGCATCCGTGCCGGCGGTGACGTCGTCGATCCCGATCGTCGGCGCCGTCGCCGACATCGCGCACGGAGCGGACGTCTGACCGGCGCACACGGTGGCGACAGCCTGCCGGGATGTCGCGACCACCGCCTAGGCTGGGGGACGTGACCACCGCCCTCTACCGTCGCTACCGGCCCGAGTCGTTCGGCGAGATGATCGGCCAGGCCCAGGTCACCGACCCGCTCATGACCGCTCTTCGCGGCGACCGGGTCGGGCACGCGTACCTGTTCTCGGGCCCGCGCGGATGCGGCAAGACGACCTCCGCGCGCATCCTCGCGCGCTGCCTCAACTGCGCCCAAGGACCCACCGACACTCCGTGCGGCACGTGCGACAGCTGCGTCGAACTCGGACGCGGCGGGGGCGGCTCCCTCGACGTCGTCGAGATCGACGCTGCGTCGCACAACGGCGTCGACGATGCCCGCGATCTGCGCGAACGGGCGATCTTCGCCCCTGCGCGCGATCGGTTCAAGATCTTCATTCTCGACGAGGCGCACATGGTGACGCCGCAGGGCTTCAACGCCCTGCTCAAGCTCGTCGAAGAGCCGCCCGACCACGTCAAGTTCATCTTCGCGACGACCGAGCCCGAGAAGGTGATCGGCACCATCCGGTCGCGCACCCACCACTACCCGTTCCGGCTCGTGCCGCCCGCCGCGATGCTCGAGTACGTGCAGGAGCTCGCTGCCACCGAGGGCGTCGAGGTCGAGGCGGGTGTCCTCCCGCTCGTCGTGCGCGCGGGCGGCGGATCGCCGCGAGACACACTGTCGCTCCTGGACCAGCTGATCGCGGGGTCGGAGGACTCCCGGGTCGAGTACGCGCGGGCCGTGTCGCTGCTCGGCTACACGCACGCCGAACTGCTGGACGACGTGGTCGACGCCTTCGCTGCGGGCGACGCCGCGGCCGCCTTCGCGGCGGTCGACCGGGTCGTGCAGACGGGCCAGGACCCCCGCCGGTTCGTCGACGATCTGCTCGAGCGGCTGCGCGACCTCATCGTCATCGCAGCGACGGGGCAGAGCGCGGCCGCCGTACTGCGCGGGGTCTCGGCTGAAGACCTCGCCCGCATGACGGGGCAGGCCGAGACGTTCGGATCGGCGCGGCTGTCGCGCACGGCCGACGTCGTCGTCGCGGCCCTCGACGAGATGACCGGTGCGACGTCGCCGCGCCTGCAGCTCGAGCTCATGATCGCTCGCGTGCTCGCGCAGGGGGCTCCCGTCGCGGCTGCTCCTGCAGCTCCTGCTTCCGTTTCGGCTGCTCCCGCGGCTGCGGCTCCTGCCGCCGTGCCTGGGGCTGCTCCGGGTTCGCCGTCGGATGCTGCGGCGCACGCTCCCGCTGCCGCGCCTGCTCCGGCTGCGACCCCGGGTCCGGCCGGCCCGGTCACGCTGCAGCGCATGAAGGACGCCTGGCCCGAGGTGCTCGCGCGCCTCGAGGACATCAGTCGCTCATCCTGGCTCATCGCCTCGGCGACGCGGGTCATCGAGCTGGACGGCGACCCCGCTGCGCCGAACATCACGCTCGCCTTCCGCAGCGCGACCGACATCGAGAAGTTCAAGCCCCGTGCCCTGGGTGGCACCGACGCGCACGTCGACGTGCGGCAGGCGATCTCGGACGTCCTCGGGGTGGGTGTGAAGTTCCGCACGCGCCTCGACGGACCCGACAGCGGGGGACCGGGCAGGGCCGAAGAGCCGCCGCCCGCCGACGACACGCCGCCGCCCGCAGACGACGTCCCTCCGCCTGCCGACGAGCCTCCGCCGCCCGCTGAAGAGACCGGTCCGCCTGCCCGTGTGCCTGCGGCATCCGGATCCTCCACCCGTCCTCCGGCTTCATCGCAGCCCGCACGTGCCCCGCAGTCGGCGGCGCGCCCTGCCTCGAGCCCGCACGCGGCGCCCGTGACGGAATGGGCCGTCGCGCCGATCCCCTCCTCGCACGACGAGCCGTCCGCCGCCGCGCGGGTGCCCGCCGCGCTCGCAGTCGATGACGAGCCCGAGGATGCGGCATCCGCCCGCGCCCGCCTGGCGACGCTCGCTCCCGTGCGCGAAGGCGAAGTCCTGCCTGCGCGTGACGTCGAGACTTCGATCGAGCCCGACGACGACGAGCTCGAGGCCGAGACGATCGCGGACGTTCCGCAGGACCTGCCCGTCGTGATCGCGCCGCGCATCACGTCGGCCGTGCGCGACGACGGCGTGCAGCGCTACGGCGAGGCGGTCGTGCGGCAGGTCCTCGGCGCGACGTTCGTGCGCGAAGAGCCCTACGAGCCCCCGACGAGGTTCAGCTAGCAATGTACGACGGCATCGTCCAGGACCTCATCGACGAGTTCGGCCGGCTTCCCGGCATCGGTCCGAAGTCCGCTCAGCGCATCACTTTCCACATCCTGCAGACGCCGACGTTCGACGTCGCGCGGCTCGCGGAGCTCCTCGCCGATGTGCGCGAGCGCGTGCGCTTCTGCGACATCTGCGGAAACGTCTCGGAGCAGGAACGCTGCAGCATCTGCCGCGACCCGCGCCGCAACCCGAGCGTCATCTGCGTCGTCGAGGACGCGAAGGACGTGGCGGCGATCGAGCGCACGCGCGAGTTCCGCGGGCTCTATCACGTGCTCGGGGGAGCGATCAGCCCGATCGCGGGCATCGGCCCCGACGACCTGCGCATCACGCAGCTCATGCAGCGACTGGCCGACGGGACCGTGCAGGAGGTCATTCTCGCCACCAATCCGAACCTCGAGGGCGAGGCGACGGCGACCTACCTCAGCAGGCTCCTGCGCACGCTCGAGATCTCCGTGACGAGGCTCGCCTCCGGGCTGCCCGTCGGCGGCGACCTCGAATACGCCGACGAGGTCACCCTGGGCCGCGCCTTCGAAGGCCGTCGGTCGATCTGATGGGCCTGACGGCCGCGCGGTTCACGGCCCGCGCCTGGATCCTCTTCGGCGCCATGGCGGTCATCTGGGGTCTGCCATACCTCTTCATCAAGCAGGCCTTGGACTCCTACTCGCCCGCTTCGATCGTGGCGGCACGCACCCTCCTCGGCGCGCTCCTGCTGCTGCCGTTCGCGCTGCGCCAGAAGGCTCTGCGACCCGCGTGGAGCAAGATCGGCTGGGTGCTCGCCTTCGGCGCCGTCGAGATCGCGGGGCCCTTCCTGCTGCTGGGTCACGCCGAGCAGACCCTGCCGTCGGGCCTCACGGGCCTCCTCGTGGCGACCGTTCCGCTGTTCGCCGCGATCGTCGCGTTCACGATGGGCGACACGTCGGTCCTGCGCCCCTCGCGTGCGATCGGCCTCGTGGTGGGCTTCGCGGGCGTCGCCGTCATCGTCGCGGGACCGGGCCTCGCGGTGGGTGGTCCTGGCGCGCTCCTCGCGGTCGGCGAGCTGCTCCTCGTCGCGATCTGCTACGCCATCGCGCCCTTCATCGTGGCGACGAAGCTCAAGGATGTTCCGGCCCTCGGCTCGGTGACGCTCGCGCTGGCCGCCGTCGGGGTGTTCTACCTGCCGATCGCCCTGCTGACCCAGCACGAGGTGCCGACCGTGCCCAGCACCGTCTCGCTCGTGCTCCTCGGGGTGATCTGCACCGCGATCGCGTTCATCGTCTTCTTCGCGCTGATCGACATCGTCGGCCCTGCCCGGGCGCCGCTTTTCACGTACGTCAACCCGGTCGTCGCGATCGCCCTCGGCGCGATCATCCTGGGCGAGGAGATCACCCCCGGGCTGCTGATCGGATTCCCGCTCGTGATCCTCGGGTGCTGGCTGGCCGCGACCGGCGGAACGATCCGCGCCAAGCGGCCGCCCGGCGACCTCCCGCCCGTCGCCGTCGGCTGACCCGCTTTCCTGCGGGGAGGTCAGCGGAGGACTTCGACCAGGGCGACCCACGAGACGACGAGCGCGGCGACGATCGCGAGCATGGCTCCGGCTGCCGCGAAGTACAGCGCGCCGGGGGTCCCCGCGAGGGCGAGGACCCCTGCGACGAGGTATGCCGTCGCCGGGAGGAAGCCGAGCAGCGCCTTCGACATCACCGCGCGATGGGCGGGATCACGGTCGGCGGCGATCGCGCGACTCATCGCGATCTGCAGGGCGGTCGCGCCCAGGGCGATGATCAGCACGATCCAGCCGTACACGGTCTCATCCAGCGCCGGCATGAGCGCGACGGCCGAGATGACGAGCGCCGCGACGAGCATCGCGATGCCCGAGCCGAGCCGCGCGGTGAGCGAACGGGACTTCACGATGTCGGCGATGTTCACGCTCGCGGCGACGATGACGAGGCCGCCCAGGGCCGCCGTCGCGCCGGCGATCGCGACGTTGAAGTCCTTCCAACCTGCGAGCAGCTCGTTCATGCGTGCACTCTAGCGAAGCCGTCACATGGCCGGTCGGTCATATCGGCTTCCGTAAGATGTTCCGATGGGTGCGGCATCCGCGCATCCGTTTCCCGGGGAGTTCCAACGTGGCGTTGATCGTGCAGAAGTACGGCGGATCGTCGGTCGCCGATGCCGAGAGCATCAAGCGGGTCGCGAAACGCATCGTCGACACGCGCCGGGCGGGCCACGACGTCGTGGTCGCGGTCAGCGCGATGGGCGACACGACCGACGAGCTGCTCGACCTCGCGGCCCAGGTCGCGCCGATCCCCGCGCCGCGCGAGCTCGACATGCTGCTCTCCAGCGGCGAGCGCATCTCGATGGCGCTCTTGGCGATGGCGATCCACTCGATGGGCTTCGAGGCGCGGTCGTTCACGGGCAGCCAGGCGGGAATGATCACGGATGCCACGCACGGCGCGGCACGGATCGTCGATGTGACCCCGATCCGCCTCCGTGAGGCGCTCGACGAGGGCGCGATCGTCATCGTGGCCGGCTTCCAGGGCTTCAACCGCGATACCCGTGACATCACGACGCTCGGCCGCGGCGGCTCCGACACGACCGCGGTCGCGCTCGCCGCAGCGCTCGAGGCGGACGTGTGCCAGATCTACAGCGACGTCGACGGCATCTACACGGCCGATCCGCGCGTCGTGCCGAAGGCCCGCCGGCTCGGGGTCGTCACGAGCGAAGAGATGCTCGAGCTCTCGGCGAACGGGGCGAAGGTGCTCTACATCCGCGCGGTGGAGTACGCGCGCCGTCATGGCGTGCTCATCCAGGCGCGCTCGACGTTCAGCTCGAGCGTCGGAACCTACGTGCTCGGTCCGGGGATGACCCTCCCCGACGGCGAAGGAGAAGCAATGGAAGAGCCGATCGTCGCAGGCGTCGCGACCGACCTCACGCAGGCCAAGATCACGGTCATCGGCGTGCCCGATGTCCCGGGAAAGGCCGCCGAGATCTTCAAGGTCGTGGCGAAGTCCGGTGCCAACGTCGACATGATCGTCCAGAACGTGTCGGCCGCCGCGACGGGGCGCACCGACATCTCGTTCACGCTCCCCAAGACCGACGCATCGACGGCGCTCAAGGCGCTCGCGGGCGATCAGTCCGAAATCGGCTTCGAGAGCCTCGTGCACGACGACCAGATCGGAAAGCTCTCGGTCGTCGGTGCGGGCATGCGCACGCATTCCGGAGTCTCGGCGACCCTCTTCGAGGCGCTGTCGATCGCCGGCGTCAACATCGAGATGATCTCCACCTCCGAGATCCGCATCTCGGTCGTCGTCCGCGGCGATGACCTCGCCGAAGCCGCGCGTCTGGTGCACACGGCGTTCGACCTCGACGCCGACGTCGACGCCGTCGTCCACGCTGGAACCGGCCGTTAGGATTTCGACATGACCCGCATCTCTGATTCAGGCCTCAACGTCGCCGTCGTCGGCGCGACCGGACAGGTGGGCACGGTCATCCGCGAGATCCTCGCGGATCGCGCGTTCCCGATCCGTGAGCTGCGCTTGTTCGCGACCGCGCGCTCGGCCGGAACCGCCGTCGAGTTCGGCGGCGAGACGGTCATCATCGAGGACGTCGCGACGGCCGATCCGTCCGGCATCGACATCGCGCTGTTCTCGGCCGGTGCCACGGGCAGCCGCGCCCACGCGCCCCGCTTCGCCGAGGCGGGCGCCATCGTCATCGACAATTCCAGCGCATGGCGCATGGACCCCGAGGTGCCCCTCATCGTGAGCGAGGTCAACCCGCACGCGATCGCGGACGCGCGCAAGGGCATCATCGCCAACCCGAACTGCACGACGATGGCGGCCATGCCCGTTCTCAAGGTGCTGGATGCCGCAGCCGGCCTCGAGCGGCTCATCGTGAGCACGTACCAGGCCGTCTCGGGCTCGGGGATCGCGGGCGCCGAAGAGCTGCTCGGCCAGGTGGAGGGCGTGCTCGCCCAGGGAGACACGCTGCGGCTCGTGCACGACGGCTCGGCCGTCGACTTCCCCCAGCCTGAGAAGTACATCGCGCCGATCGCGTTCGACGTCATCCCGTTCGCCGGCAACCTCGTCGAGGACGGCTGGAACGAGACCGACGAGGAGAAGAAGCTCCGCAACGAGAGCCGCAAGATCCTCGAGCTGCCCGACCTGCGCGTCGCGGGCACGTGCGTGCGCGTCCCGGTCTTCACAGGCCACTCGCTCAGCATCCACGCCGAGTTCGCGCGGGACATCACGCCGGACCGTGCACGCGAGATCCTGAGCACCGCGCCCGGTGTCGTGCTCGAAGAGGTGCCCACTCCGCTGCAGGCCGCGGGCAAGGACCCGAGCTACGTCGGCCGGATCCGCGCCGATCAGTCGGCCCCCGAGGGTCGCGGGCTCGTGCTGTTCATCAGCAACGACAACCTGCGCAAGGGTGCCGCCCTCAATGCGGTGCAGATCGCCGAGGTCGTCGCGGCGTCGCTCGGCGCGAACGCCTGAACCGCGACGCAGAGCGAGCGCCCGAGGCCGACGCACACGGGCGGTGCTCCTTCACTCGACGGCAAGAACCCCGGTTGTTTCGTCGAGCTGAGGCCCTCCCGGTCAGGAGGCCTTTCGCGCGCGCCTAGAATTGTCGGGTGACCGAAACGCCCGACAACGCCATTCCCCACCCCGACGACAGCGCGCTGCCCGAGGGTACCGTCGATGTGCTGCTCATCGGCGGCGGGATCATGAGCGCAACGCTCGGCACCCTGATCCAGGAGCTGCAGCCGGACTGGAAGATCACTGTCCTCGAGCGTCTGCACGATGTCGCCCTCGAGAGTTCGAACGCCTGGAACAACGCGGGCACGGGTCACGCCGCCCTCTGCGAGCTGAACTACATGCCCGAGGGCAAGGACGGCTCGGTCGACCCCGCCAAGGCGATCTCGATCAACGAGCAGTTCCAGCAGAGCCGTCAGCTCTGGTCGACGCTCGTCGAGCGCGGCGTTCTGGACGCTCCGTCCACCTTCATCAACTCAGCACCGCACATGACGTTCGTGCAGGGCGAGAAGGACGTCGCCTACCTCAAGAAGCGCTACGAGGCGCTCAAGGACGAGCCGCTGTTCGCCGGGATCGAGTACAGCGAGGACTCGCGCGTCATCAACACCTGGGCGCCGCTGCTCATGCAGAAGCGCCGCAAGGGCGTGCCCTTCGCCGCGACGCGCGTCCCCGCGGGCACCGACGTCGACTTCGGCGCGCTGACGCACCAGCTCTTCGACAACATGGCCATGCGCGGCGCCGATGTGCGCGTCAACACCGAGGTCCGTCGCCTCAAGCGCATGAGCGACGGCACCTGGCGCGTGAAGTACCGTCGCTCGGTGGGCCGCACCCCGGGCGAGCTGCGTGCGCGGTTCGTGTTCGTCGGCGCGGGCGGCTGGGCACTCAAGCTCCTGCAACGCTCCGGCATCCCCGAGATCTCGGGCTACGGCGTCTTCCCGATCGGCGGGCAGTTCCTCAAGACGACCAACCCCGCGATCGTCCATCAGCACAAGGCGAAGGTCTACTCGCAGGCGTCGGTCGGCGCACCGCCGATGTCGGTCCCGCACCTCGACACGCGCGTCGTGGACGGCGAGGCGTCGCTGCTGTTCGGTCCCTTCGCGACGTTCAGCCCGAAGTTCCTCAAGACCGGCTCGCTCTTCGACATCGTCGGCCAGGTGCGTCCGGGCAACATCGGACCGATGCTCAAGGTCGCGATCGACAACCCGTCGCTCATCACATACCTCGTAGGCGAGCTGCTCAAGAACCACGCACGCAAGGTCGACAGCCTCCGCACGTTCATGCCCACCGCGAAGGACGAGGACTGGGAGCTCATCCAGGCCGGTCAGCGCGCGCAGGTCATGAAGAAGGACCCGGAGAAGGGCGGCGTGCTGCAGTTCGGCACCGAGGTCGTCACGGGAGCCGACGGCACGATCGCGGGTCTGCTGGGCGCTTCGCCGGGCGCTTCGACGGCCGTCTCGATCATGCTCGGCCTGCTCAAGACCTGCTTCCCCGACCGCATCGAGGGCTGGGAGCCGCAGCTGCGCGAGCTCATCCCGAGCTACGGCGAGACGCTCAACCCGCGGCCCGAGGTCGCCGAGGAGACCTTGCAGGAGACCGCTGAGGCACTGGCCCTCACCGCCTGAGGCACCGCGCCCCTCGTCTGTGTGGCAGGGGGCGTCGTCACGGGCGGGGGTGGATGCTGCTGAGGGCGTGAAGGCCGCTACCCTCGATTCGTGGCCAAACTGTACTTCCGCTACGGGGCGATGAATTCGGGCAAGTCGACGTCGCTCCTTCAGGCCGCTTACAACTACGAGGAGCGTGGCCAGCACGTCGTGCTCGCCAAGCCTGAGATAGACACGAAGGACGCCGATCGCGTCTCGAGCCGGCTCGGGATGTCTCGTCAGGTCGATTTCCTCATCCGGCCTGGCGACGATCTGCGCGCGCTGTTCTCGGCGGAGCGCACACGCGTCCGCCACGACGCCGTCGAGGCGCTCATCCCCGACCCGTCCACGGCGGCACGTGCGGCCGATGTCGCGTGCCTGCTCATCGACGAGGCCCAGTTCCTCACACGCGAGCAGGTCGACGATCTGCTGCGGATCGTCGTGCTCGACGGCATCCCGGTCCTCGCGTACGGCATCCGCACCGACTTCCGCACCGAGGCGTTCCCGGGCTCCCGGCGGCTCATGGAGCTCGCGCACAGCCTCGAAGAGCTCAAGACGATCTGCCGCTGCGGTCGCAAGGCGCTCTTCAACGCGAGGCTCGTCGGCGGCCGGTTCGTTTTCGACGGTGACCAGGTCGCTATCGACGAGCTGTCGACGGACCGTGTGACGTACGAGTCGATGTGCGCCGAGTGCTACCTGCGCGAATCGGGCGGAAGGCTCGGCTGACTCGCCGGTAACCTGGCACCATGCGTGTCCTCCTCGCCGGCGGTGCCGGTTACATCGGCGCCCACACGGCCGTCGCCCTCCTCGACGCGGGTCACGACGTCGTCATCCTCGACGACCTCTCTGGCACGAGCGCCGTCGCCGCCGAGCGCGTCACCGAGATCACAGGCCGCACCGCGCCGCTCGTTGTGGGCGATGCCGCGGACTCCGCCGTCGTCGAGCAGGTGTTCGCCGACCACGGGCCGATCGACGCGATCGTGCACCTCGCGGCCTTCAAGGCCGTCGGAGAGTCGACCCAGAAGCCGCTCGAGTACTACTCCAACAACCTCGACACGACGTTCGCGCTCCTACGGGCGGGGATCGCTCACGGCATCCGCTCGTTCGTCTTCTCGAGCACGGGCACGGTCTACTCCGACCCCGCCGACCTCCCGTTCACCGAGGGGTCGACGACGAGCATCGACCTCTCGAACGCGTACAGCAAGTCCAAGCGCATGAACGAGGTCGTGCTCGCCGACGTCGCTCGGGTGAACCCCGAGCTGAACATCACGGTCCTGCGGTACTTCAACCCCGTCGGCGCGCACGCATCGGGTCTCATCGGTGAGGACCCCGCCGGCATCCCGAACAACCTCATGCCCTTCGTCTCGCGCGTCGCGATCGGCTCACTCGAGAGCGTCGGCGTCTTCGGCGACGACTACGACACTCCCGACGGCACCGGGCTGCGCGATTACATCCACGTCGTCGATCTCGCCGACGGTCACGTCGCGGCACTCGAGAAGGCCACTCCGGGCTTCGCGGTCTACAACCTCGGGACGGGCGTTCCGATCAGCGTGCTCGAGCTCGTCGCCGCTTTCGAGCGGGCGGTGGGGCGTGAGCTGCCCAAGAAGATCCTCGCGCGCAGGCCGGGGGACGTCGCGGCGACCTACTGCGACCCGTCGAAGGCGCGCGTAGAGCTCGACTGGCAGACTCGCCTCACGATCGACGACGCGTGCCGTGACTACTGGAACTGGCAGACGAAGAACCCGGACGGGTACGCGAGCGCCTGAGTTCAGGCCGGCGCGGGCGCGGATGCCTTCTTGCCGTGCTTCGAGGCCTTCTTCGCCTTCGCCCGCTTCGGCGGGCGCGGCACGAGCATCGGGGTCGATCGCTTGTAGTCGGCGTACGCCGGATACTTCGACGACGAGATCGACTCCGTGAAGATCGTCGACCCGATGAAGAGGATCGTCAGCAGGATCGCGCCGATGATGGTCCAGTTGATTGCGCCTCCCCAGAAGCCGAGCCCGGATGCCACGGCCGCCGTCGCGCCGAGCGCGTAGAACGCCCACCACTGGGCCTGTTCGAAGAAGAAGTTCGGGTGCCGGCTCCACGAGAACATCCCCGCGGTGAGGAAGCCCTCGGCGGTGCCGGCCTTCTTGGCCTGGTGGAAGTTCCACTGCTGCTGGTCGGCGATGAACTCCCCGACGAGGAAGCCCGCGAACAGGACCGCGAACACCACGTCCCAGACGGTGAAGGGCGCCTGGTTCGCCCAGGCCATATATGCCGGGAGCGTGATGAGCACGAGCAGGGCGTTCTGGTACAGGACGATGAACAGAAGGTTGAAGATCTGGAACTGCCACGGCTTCATGCGACCGCGCAGGATCGCCCACCGGTAGTCCTCCATGCCGGTGTACCCGCCCTTCCGGGCGAAGTTGAAGGTGAGTCGTGCCGCCCACGCCGTGACGAGGAGCGCCATGACGAGCAGTCGTGCCGGGTCCGCTCCGTCGGCGATCGCCGCGATCGCGAAGATCCACACGTAGACCGCCGGGACGATCGACCACAGACGGTCGACCCATGACGTGTCCTTCGTGATGAGTGAGGCGATCCAGCAGAAGGCGCAGGTCGCGGCGAACACGATGAGCACGACGGTGAGCGGGTCCATGCGATCAGGCTAGTGGCTCGCCTCGCCCCCACGCGGCGCCGAGTGTGAACATGCTCGAGGCGCCATTCGCCGCCTTAGCGGCGGCGAGCCTGCCGCTGAGCAGTGCGCGTCGAGAGCCCGAGGCTGCGAGCTGCGGCATCGACCGTCATTCCGGTGGACAAGGCTCGCAAGAGATCCGCGGCGGCGTCCGGTGCCGCGACGTCTCGGATGAGGTCGTTCTCACGAGCTCGGTGAGCACCGACATCATCGCCGGACCGGGCGTGACCTTCCCCTCGGCGTCTCCGCACACCATCACGGCGTATCACCCGCAGAGCGGTGCGATGGGCTCGTCGGTCATCGAGGTGATCCCCGATCCGGCGCCTGCTTCGGGCGCCACGTCCGGCCCCACGCCGCGCGCGCCGGGCTCCGCAGGGCTCGCGTCGTCCGGTGCCGAGCTCACGCCTGCCCTGCCGCTCGCTGGGGCTGCGCTGCTGCTGGCGGGAGGGGTGGCGATCGCGGCGGGCGGGTACGTACGGCGCGCGCGGCCGAGCTGAGACTTGCCGTGGTCTGACCACAGCGCTAGTGTGGTCGGACCACAAAGGAGTCGCATGTCAGACACGACGCGCGCATGGCGCACGGTGCTCGAGCGGATCGAGAGCGAGCTGCTCGACGGCACACTGGGGCCGGGCGACCGGCTGCCGTCCGAGCGCGAGCTCGCCGCGACGCTCGGCGTCGGACGCTCGAGCGTGCGCGAAGCGCTGCGCGTCCTCGAGGTCATGGGTCTTCTCCGTCTCGGCACGGGCTCCGGCCCCACAGCAGGGGCGATCGTCACCGCAACCCCGCAGGGCGGGCTCTCGGCGGTCCTGCGGCTCCAGGTTGCGGCGCGGGGCTTCCCCCTGGGCGACGTCGTCGCGACTCGTCTCGTGCTCGAGACCGCCGTCGTCGAAGCGCTCGCCGACGCACCTGAGGCGGCGACGGCTGACGCACACGTCGTGCTCGACGCGATGGAGCGGGACGACCTGACGCCCGCGGAGTTCCTCGCGCTCGATGCACAGCTCCACCTCACGCTCGCCGAGGCATCCGGCAATCAGGTCATCGCCGCCATGATGACAGGCCTGCGGGCCGCGATCGAGTCGTACGTGCAGGCCGGGGTCGGCGGCATCGCCGACTGGAATGCGACCGCCGCGCGCCTGCGCGCCGAACATCGGGCTCTCCTCGCCGCCGTCGACGCCGGCGAGGCGTCGCTCGCGCGCACTCTCGTCCATGACCACATCGCCGGCTACTACGCCGAAGCGGGCCTCGACCGCCCGCGCCCCTGACAGAAGGAAGTCCCGCATGGTGAAGCGTCAGCTCCCCAAGGTCCCTGAGCTCCTCGAGCTCATGCAGTTCAAGAAGCCCGAGCTCGACGGCCGCAAGCGCCGCCTCGACAGCGCGCTCACGATCTACGACCTGCGCACGATCGCCAAGCGCCGCACGCCCAAGGCGGCCTTCGACTACACCGACGGCGCCGCCGAGGGTGAGCTGTCGCTCTCGCGCGCCCGGCAGGCGTTCGAGGACATCGAGTTCCACCCCGACATCCTGCGTCCGGCCGCCGAGGTCGACATGTCGACCGAGATCCTCGGTGGCCCGTCCGCGCTTCCGTTCGGAATCGCGCCCACAGGCTTCACACGGCTCATGCAGACCGAGGGCGAGACAGCCGGAGCCGGGGCAGCCGGGGCCGCCGGCATCCCGTTCACGCTCTCGACTCTCGGCACGACCTCGATCGAGGACGTGAAGAACGCGAATCCGAACGGCCGCAACTGGTTCCAGCTGTACGTCATGCGCGATCGTGAGATCTCGTACGGGCTCGTCCGCCGTGCCGCCGCGGCGGGGTTCGACACGCTGCAGTTCACGGTCGACACCCCTGTCGCGGGAGCCCGTCTGCGCGACAAGCGCAACGGCTTCGCGATCCCCCCGCAGCTCACGGTGGGGACGATCATCAACGCGATCCCGCGCCCGTGGTGGTGGATCGACTTCCTCACGACGCCCAAGCTCGAGTTCGCCTCGCTCTCGACGACCGGCGGCACGGTGGGCGAGCTCCTCAACGCCGCGATGGATCCCACGATCAGCTTCGACGACCTGTCGATCATCCGGGAGCTGTGGCCAGGGAGCATCGTGGTGAAGGGCGTTCAGAACGTCGAGGACTCGAAGAAGCTCGTCGACCTGGGCGTCGACGGCATCATCCTGTCGAACCACGGCGGCCGCCAGCTCGACCGCGCACCGATCCCGTTCCATCTGCTGCCGAACGTCGTGCGCGAAGTGGGCAAGGACGCGACCGTCATGATCGACACGGGCATCATGAACGGCGCCGACATCGTCGCGTCGATCGCCCTCGGTGCCAAGTTCACGCTCATCGGACGCGCCTACCTGTACGGCCTCATGGCCGGTGGCAGGCAGGGCGTCGACCGTACGATCGACATCCTCCGCACCGAGATCGAGCGCACGATGAAGCTCCTGGGCGTCTCCTCGCTCGCCGAGCTCGAGCCGCGACACGTGACGCAGCTGTCACGGCTCGTGCCGGTCGGTCAGCCCGCTCCGGTGCGTACGCCGCGAGCGCGCGCGACGACGAAGGCCTAGGCCGTACGGAGGGGGAGGGTGGGCAGGAGCGCCTCGAGATACTCGGCGGTGTCCTCCCACCCTTCGACGGCATGGCACTCGACGCCCATCGCGAGCACGGGGTAGTCGTTCCCGTCGGGATCGAGGCGGTCGCCGACGAAGAGCATGTCGTCGAGGGGGATGCCGGTCTGCTCGGCCAGCTGACGCATCCCGTACGCCTTGTCGATACCGCGGTGCGTGATGTCGACGGACGTCGATCCGCCCGAGCGCACTTCGAGATCGGGGATGCGGTCGGCGACGGCTGCACGCAGGGTGTTCTTCTTGGCACCCGTCGGGTCCCACGCCGTCTTGGCGTCCAGGGGAGCACGCTGGCCGAGCGCCGAGAACGTGATCTGCGATCCGCGGTCCTCGAGGATATCGCCCCACGTCTCGGACTCCCACAGCCCGAGGCGCCGCGCCTCCTCCTCGACGGCGGTGAGGGCCCGCGACTTCTCGTCATCGGTGAGGGCGTGCGCGTAGACCGTCTCGATGCCGTGCGGTCGCAGGCGGTAGTACTGGGTGCCGCACGTGGGCAGCAGGTGGAAGTGCGCCGTGACGGCAGCCGCGGCATCCGGCAGCCTGTCGACGACCTGCGTCGTGAACTGGGCCAGCTGACCCCCCGAGATGATCGCGACCTCGACGCGCTCGGCGAGAGCGACGAGCAGATCGCCGATACGAGGATCGATCGCGCTCTTGGAGGGGGCGAGGGTGTCATCGAGGTCGAAGGCGACCACACGAATCGTCACACGTCTCCTCAGCGGAACACCGACATGGTCGGGGTGACAGGATTTGAACCTGCGGCCTCGTCGTCCCGAACGACGCGCGCTACCAAGCTGCGCCACACCCCGTCGCCGCTCTCGCGGCAACCCTCCGAGTCTACCTGATCCCCGGGCAAGGCTCGAATCACCTCACGCGACCGGAAGGAGCGTGAGGAGGGATGCCTCGGGTCGGCACGCGAATCGAATCGGCGCATATATCGAGTGGCCGAGCCCAGCGCTCACGTTCAGCGGCGCCGAGCGGCCGTCGTGCGCCCAGGCGCTGAGCCCGCGGGCCTGCTCGAGAGGGATGTCGCAGTTGGCCACGAGGGCGCCGTACCCCGGCACCCGCACCTGGCCGCCGTGCGTGTGACCCGCGAAGATCACGTCGGCGCCCAGATCGATGAAGGCGTCGAGCACCCGCCGGTACGGGGCGTGCGAGACACCGATCGAGATCTCGGCCTCGCCGGTCGCCCGCAGCCGTTCGAGCGGGATGGGCAGGGCTTCCGTGCGGTCCCAGTGGCGGTGGGCGTCGCTCACGCCGAAGGCGTCGATGCGGCGGCCGCCGACTTCGAGCGAGCCCACGGCGTTGTTGAGATCGAGCCAGCCGAGCTCGTCGCGCAGGTACGAGTCGAGCGACTCCGTGTCGAGGGGCTCTGCCGACGAGTGTGACTTCGACGGTCCTGTGAAGTACTTGATCGGATTGCGCGGCGCAGGCGCGGCGTGATCATTGGATCCGTGCACGAAGACGCCCGGGACGCCCCGGAGAGGGTCGAAGGCCCGCCGGATGCCGCGCAGTCCGTCGATGTGGCCGAGATTGTCGCCCGTGTTGACCACGAGGTCGGGTCCGAGCTCGGCGAGCTCCGCTATCCATCGCTGCTTGCGGTGCTGCCACGGCGCCATGTGCGCGTCGGAGATGTGCAGGACCTTGATCGGCGTGGCCCCGGGAGGCAGGATCCTCACGTCGTGATGGCGCACCGTGAACAGGTAGCGCTCGATGCCGATGCCCCACACGGCGGCACCGACGCCGACCGCCCCCACCGCTGCGAGAGCGGAGAGGGCGGTCGTCCGTCCGGACGTCATGTGCAGCTGCGGGCCGTGTAGTCGACGGAGATCGCAGCGTTGCGGTTGGTGACCGTTCCGGCCGCGGGGCTCGTGCCGGCGGCCTTGCGCTCGGGGGGAGCGAGCGAGGCATCCTCTGTACACGTACCATCCTGAACATTGCCGAAGCCCGCGGCTCTCAGATCATCCTTGGCTTTGTCGAGGTTGCGACCAGACACGTCGGGCACGGGGAGGCCCTGTCCTGTGCTCGGGAAGATCGTGACGGGCGACCCGCCCCCGACCTTTCCTGCGGGCGGGTCCTGGCTTGCGATGATGCCTTCACTCTCGGTCGAATCGACGGCCGTGCCGACCCGCACCTCGAAGCCCGCCTCCGTCAGGATCCGTGTGGCCTCGTCGATACTCAGGCCGACGACGCTCGGCAGATCCGTCATGACGGTCCTGATCAGCTCGGCATCGGGAGCGGCGAACCTCGCGCCCCCGTAGATGCTGTTCGCCGCTCCCTGCACGGCCTTGGCGATCGTGAAGCGCAGGTTGTTGAGGCCGCGTGAGAACAGGTTGGTGAAGCCCTGCGACTGGCCGACCCACACGGCGGTCGCGACGTTCGTGCTCGACTCGACGAGCCACGTCTGCAGCTGCTCGTGCGTACCGGTCTTGCCGAGGACGGGGACGCCGTTGCGCGGGTTGCCCGCCGTGCCCGTGCCGCCCGTCATGACGCCCTCGAGTGCGTACGCCGCGGTCGCCGCGATCTTCGGGTCCAGCACCTGCGTGCAGGTGCGCTCGGGCTTCTTGAGCTCGTTGCCCTCGGAGTCGGTGACCTTGTCGATCGCCGTCGGCTGGCAGTAGATGCCGTTGTTGGCGATGGTGCCGTACGCGCCGGCCATGGCCAGCGGCGACACGGCATCCGAGCCGAGGACCTCGTTGATGTTCGCCATCGTGATGTCGCTGCCGTTGCCGTGAGTCACGCCCATCTTCTTGGCGGTCTTGGCGATGTCGCACAGGTCGAGCTGCAGGGCCATGGCGACGAAGCCCGAGTTGAGCGACGTGCGTGTGAAGTTCATGGGCGTCCCCATTCCGCCGCCGCCCAGGCCGAAGTTGTTGGGCTTCCAGCCCTCCGTGTTGACCCAGTCGCCCGTGCAGCTGTTCGTTGCCCGCTTGGGCGGTCGCACGGTCCCGTTGATGACTTCATTGAGCGAATGTCCCTGCTCGAGCCACGTCACGAGCGTGAAGAGCTTGAACGTCGAGCCGACCGAGAAGCCCTGCGAGCCGCCGAATTTCGAATCGCCTGCGTACACGATGCTCGTGTAGTTGGGGTCGCCCGTGTCCTGGTCCGTCGCGGAAGGCCGTGTTCTGCGTGATCTGGAGGATGCGCCCCGTGGTGGCCTGCACGCTGACGGTCGCGGCGCCGAAGCTCATGTCGACGATCGACGTGGGGGCATACCGCGCAACGGTCTCACGCGCCGAGTTCTGCAGGTTCCAGTCGAGGGTCGTGTAGATGTTGAGGCCACCGCGGCGGAGCATCTCGGTGCGCTCTTCGGCGGTCTCGCCGAAGGCGGGATCGTTCTCGACGACGTTGCGCACGTACTGGCAGAAGTACTCCGCGCCGACCGCCTGGGCGCAGCCGCGCTTGGGGGCGGTGATGACGGGCGTGATGGGCTCGATGACCGCCGCGACGTACTGGTCATGCGTGATCTTGCCGTCGGCCTGCAGGCGGCTCAGCACGTAGAGCTGACGGCCCTTCGTCGCGCTGTAGCCGTCGGCTGCTGCGAGGAACTGCTCCTGCGTGATCGTGCCGTCGTTCAAAAGCTGCTTGAGGGGCCCGAACATCGACTCGTTGATGTCGTCCGCGAGCCCGTCGGGTGCCTTGTTGTAGGTCGTCCCGTCACTGCCCGTGATCGACCCGAGGGGCTTGTCGATGCGGTATGTGTTCGGATTCTGCACCATGCCGGCGAGCGTCGCGGCCTGGCTGAGCGTGAGGTCCGTCGAGGACACGCCGAAGTAGTAGCTCGCCGCGGCGTCGATGCCGTAGGTCGAGCCGCCGAAGTTGGCGATGTTGAGGTAGCCGAGCAGGATGTCGTTCTTGGAATACTTCTGCTCGAGCGCGATCGCGTAGCGCATCTCCTGGAGCTTGCGCTGGATCCCCTCGGTGCCTGACGAGTTCGTGGCCTCCAGCCAGCAGTTCGCGAGTACGGTGTCGCGCAGCGCGACGATCTCGTCGCCGGTGGGGGCGACGTACGGCTCGCCCGTCTCCTCGGACTTCTTCTTGGCTGCCGCGGTGAGCTCGTCGCGTGCCTCGGTCTCGGCGTTGGACTCGCAGCGCTGGACGAGGATGTTCTTGACGTACTGCTGGCTGATCGACGATCCGCCCTGCGTCTCGCCGCCGCCCCGCAGGTTGGAGAGGATCGCGCGTCCCGTGCCGATCAGATCCACGCCGCCGTGCTGGTAATAGCGAGGGTCCTCCGACGACAGGATCGCGTCGTACATGACCGGCGCGATCTGATCGAACTCGACCGGCGACCGGTTCTGGTCGTACCACTGCGTGAGCTCTTCGTACTCGACCCGACGCCGGGTTGATCGCCCAGGCGGTCGAGGGGAGCATGAGCTTCTCGATGTCGAGGACGCTCGGAAGATTGTCGAACATCTGGATCGCGCTGGATGCCGCGTACCCCGAGACCGCGATGGCCGGGGTGACCGTCGCGGTGATGAGCACACCAGCGACCGCGCTCAGACCAACGAGGCCGGCGAGACCGCCGAGCACACCGCTGGTCGTTCGTTTCTTATCAGGCATAGGCTTGATCGTAAGGGAGATACCTGGGCGATCACCCGAAGCGACGGCGCCCTGACAGCAGTTTCCCGGTCCCATCAGGACTCGGCGTGCCCGAGTCCCTGCCCCCGAGGAGTCCGAATGACGACGTGGGAATACCTCACGACGCCCCTGCTCATCCACAACACCGCGGCCATCCTCAACAACTGGGGCAAGCAGGGCTGGGAGCTGGTCCAGGTCGTGCCCGGCCCCGAGGGAGGACTCGTCGCCTACCTCAAGAGACCCACCGGCGCCGGTTCCGCAAACGCGGGACTGGATGCCGCCGCCACCGCCGCACGTCAGTTCGAGGAGTGACCCCTATGACCGTGACAGATCGCCTCGCCGAGCTCGGCATCGACCTGCCCGCCGTGGTTCCGCCCGTCGCGGCCTATGTGCCCGCGAAGGCGCACGGCGACCTCGTCTACACGTCCGGCCAGCTCCCGATGGTCTCGGGCGCTCTCCCCGCGACGGGCAAGGTCGGCGACGGCCACGGCCTCGTCCCCGCGGACGACGCGAAGGCCTACGCCCGCCAGAGTGCGCTCAACGCGATCGCGGCCGCGGCGGCAGCCGTCGGCGGCGTCGACCGCCTCACGGGCGTGCTCAAGGTCACGGGCTTCGTGGCATCCGTCCCCGAGTTCACGGGCCAGCCGGGCGTCATCAACGGCGCGAGCGAACTGCTGGGCGAGGTCTTCGGCGACAGCGGTCGCCATGCCCGCTCGGCGGTCGGAGTGCCGGTCCTGCCCCTCGACTCGCCCGTCGAGGTCGAGGTCGTCTTCACCTACGCCTGAGGGCTGACAGCGGCGGCGGGTCCGCGCGGACGGCCTTCGGGCACTTTCTACGCGTCGGTCCGCCGCCGCTGCGGCATCACCTCACCTGGGCGCTGATGACCGACATGACGGCCGTGTCTGCGAGCGTCGTCGTGTCGCCGACCTCGCGGCCTTCCGCCACGTCCCGCAGGAGCCGGCGCATGATCTTGCCGGAGCGGGTCTTGGGCAGCTCCTCGACGATGTAGACGTCGCGCGGCCGGGCGATCGGTCCGATCTGCTCGCCGACCCACAGTCGGAGGGTCTGCGCGAGCCCCTCGGGGGAGTGGGTGGCAAGGTAGCTCTGCTTGATGATGACGAACGCCGCGACGGCCTGACCCGTGGTCTCGTCGGCGGCGCCGACGACGGCGGCTTCGGCGACGGCCTCGTTCGCGACGAGGGCCGATTCGATCTCGGTCGTCGACAGGCGGTGGCCGGAGACGTTCATGACGTCGTCGACGCGCCCCAGGAACCAGACGTCCCCATCGTCGTCGAGGCGTGCTCCGTCGCCCGCGAAGTAGTAGCCCTGCGTGCGGAACTTGTCCCAGTACGTCTCGACGAAGCGCTCCGGGTCGCCCCAGATGCCGCGCAGCATGCTCGGCCACGGCTCGGTGATCACGAGCAGCCCGCCGTTGCCGTTGCCGACGTGCGTGCCGTCCTCGTCGACGACGTCGACCGAGATGCCCGGGATCGGGACCTGCGCCGATCCCGGCTTCGTCTCGATGACGCCCGGCAGCGCCGAGATCATCATGGCGCCCGTCTCGGTCTGCCACCATGTGTCGACGATGGGTGCCGTCTTGTTGCCGATGACCTTGCGGTACCACATCCACGCCTCGGGGTTGATGGGCTCGCCCACCGAACCGAGCAGGCGCAGCGACGAGAGGTCGTACTTCTTCGGGATGGCGCGACCGAGCTTCATGAACGACCGGATCGCCGTCGGCGCCGTGTAGAGGATCGTCACGCCGTACTTCTCGACGAGCTCCCACCAGCGGCCCGGGTGCGGTGTGTCGGGTGTGCCCTCGAAGAGCACCTGCGTCGTGCCGTTCGCGAGGGGACCGTAGGTGACGTAGCTGTGGCCCGTCACCCAGCCGATGTCGGCCGTGCACCAGAAGACGTCGGTCTCGGGGTGGATGTCGTGGACGGTGCGGTGCGTGAACACCGCCTGCGTGAGGTAGCCGCCGGACGTGTGCAGGATGCCCTTGGGCTTACCCGTCGTGCCGGACGTGTAGAGGATGAAGAGGGGGTTCTCGGCGGGGAATGCCTGCGGTTCGTGCTCGCCCGATGCCTGCGGCACGACGTCGTGCCACCAGATGTCGCGGCCCTCGGTCCAGTCGACGTCGTTCCCACCGCGCTTGACGACGATCACATGCTCGACGGTCTCCTGCGCGCCCGAGCCGTTGCGATCCTGCAGGGCCATGTCGACGGCCGGCTTGAGCGGCGAGACCTTGCCCTTGCGGTAGCCGCCGTCGGCTGTGATGACGAGCTTCGCGCCCGCGTCGTCGATGCGTGAGCGCAGGCTGTCGGCCGAGAAGCCGCCGAAGACGACCGAGTGGATCGCGCCGATCCGCGCGACGGCGAGCATCGCGGCGATCGCCTCGGGGATCATCGGCATGTAGATCGCGACGCGGTCGCCCGGCCCGATTCCCAGGCCCTCGAGCACGTTGGCGAGGCGCTTGACCTCATCGGTCAGCTCGGCGTACGTGACGCGCCGCTCATCGCCGGGCTCGCCCTCCCACAGCAGGGCGACGCGATCGCCGTTGCCTGCTTCGACGTGGCGGTCGAGGCAGTTGTACGCGACGTTGAGCTCCCCATCGCCGAACCATGTGGCGAACGGCGGCGTCGACCAGTCGAGCACCTCGGTGAACGGCTTGTGCCAGTGCAGTGTCCGTGCCTGGTCGGCCCAGAACGCCTCGCGATCGGCTGCCGCCTCGGCGTAGAGCTCCTTCGTCGCGACCGCCGCCGCGGCGAACTCCTCAGAGGGCGCGAAGCGCCGGCTCTCGTTGAAGAGGTGGTCGATCTGGCTGCTGCTGGTGTCGGTCACAGGTGCTCCTTTGCGACATGAGAGGCATGCCCGGGTTCAGCCGAGCATGCGGGAAATCTACCGACCCGTCTCGAGCCGGACTACCTCCGATAGTGGGTGCCGGCGCGAAGCCGAAAGTTGTTGAACCCGAGCCGATATCTGCCCGGACTCCTCACAAATCTCTTTGACGGCCACGTGTTCTCGCCTATGCTGTCCCACGGCCGAACATTCGATTCTGGCATTGCAGCACCCGAATCGCCCCCCGAACCGCGGTGCTGCGTGTGGCGGCATCCCATTCCCCCCATGGGATGCCGCCCCTCACTTTCTCCGGTGGAGCCTCCTCCCCAGCCGTGTCCGTCCTGCGATCTGTCCCCTGCACGATCGATCCCTGGCCCGCGTCGGCAGGAACCCGCCTAGCGTCGGGGCATGCCCGAGCCCTTCGTCGCACAGCCGCGAGCCTTCGGCGCGCGCGACGACGAGGCGATCGTCGCTCGACCGCACGCGCGACCGCGGCATCCCGCACTCGATCCGCTCGCTGTGTACCTCGACGATCCCGCCGTGACAGACGTGTTCGTCAACGGATCCGACGGCCTCTACGTCGACCGAGGCGCAGGTGCCGTCGCCGTCGCGCACTGGCGTGCGGTCGAAGAGGACGTCCGCGACCTCGCCGTCGCGCTCATCGGGCTCGGCGGGCGACACATCGACGATGCATCGCCCGCTGTGGACGTGCGGCTCGAAGACGGTATCCGGGTGCATGCGGTCCTTCCGCCGATCGCAGCCGAAGGGACTGCCATCTCGATCCGCGTGCCGCGCGTCGAACGGCCGACCCTGAGCCAGCTCGAGGCGCGCGGCATGTTCGACGGCGAGACGCGCCTGAAGCTCGAGGCCCTCGTCGCCCGCCGCGAGAACCTGCTCGTGACGGGCGCCGCCGGAGCCGGCAAGACGACTCTGCTCGCGGCGCTCTTGGCGTCCGCGTCGGCAGCGGAGCGGATCGTCACGATCGAGGATGTCGCGGAGCTCCGCCTCGCCCACCCCCACCATGTGCGGCTCGAAGCGCGTCAGGCGAACCTCGAGGGCGCGGGTGCTGTCGACCTGGCTCGACTCGTGCGCGAGGCACTGCGGATGCGCCCCGACCGGCTCGTCGTGGGGGAATGCCGAGGTGCGGAGCTGCGAGAGCTGCTCTCGGCACTCAACACGGGGCACGACGGGGGAGCGGGCACGGTCCATGCGAACGGTCTCGACGAGCTGCCCATGCGACTCGAAGCGCTCGGCGCGCTCGCCGGGTTCACGCCCGACGCGCTGGCGCGTCAGGTCTGCAGCGCGATCGGCGTTGCCCTGCACGTCCACCGGGGGGCGGACGGCGTTCGGCGCCTCGCGGGGATGGGCCGCCCCGTGCTCGACGGATCCGGCCGTCTCGCGATCGAGGCGATCCCATGAGGCGGCACTCGCGCTCGCGGGATCGCTCAGCCGTCGCCGAGACGGTGCAGCAGCTCGCCGTGCTGCTGCAGACCGGCATCGCTCCCGCAACAGCGTGGGGGCATCTCGCCGGGCTCGGCCATCCCGCGGCGATCGCGATCCGGGCCGCGCTCGACGATGGCGCGCCCGTCGCCCAGGCGCTCGCGCACGCGTCCGCGGACGACGCCGGTCCCTGGTCCGATGTCGCTGCGGCCTGGAGCGTCGCGACGACGGTCGGCGCACCGCTCGCACCGACCCTGCGAGGTCTTGCTGCGGCCCTCCGCGACGCACAGCAGACGGCGGACGACGTGCGGATCGCGCTCGCCGAGCCGGCCGGCACGGCGCGGCTCATGGGGTGGCTGCCGCTCGTCGGCGTCGGGCTCGGGGCCGCGCTCGGCTTCGACACCCTCGGGGTGCTCACGGGCAGTCCCCTGGGCATCGCCTGTCTCATCGCCGGTGCTGGTCTCGTCGTCATCGCCCGGCGCTGGAGCGCGTCGCTCGTGCGCCGCGCGAGCGAGTCGGGTGGCACGCCGGGGCTGGACGCCGAGATCTTCGCGATCGCGCTGTCGGGTGGCGTGTCGATCGACCGTGCGCGGGCCCTCGTCGCCGAGACGACCGGCGCGGCGCCGCATGCCTCCACGCATGCCGTGCTCGCGCTCTCGCGGTCGGCGGGGGTGCCGGCGGTCGAGCTCCTGCGGGCGGCGGCATCGCTCGCCCGCCATCGCGCGCGCGTCGACGGGCGTCTGCGCGCCGCCCGGTTGTCGACCCGCCTTCTCCTGCCGATCGGCGTGTGCACGCTGCCGGCCTTCCTGCTTCTCGGCGTCGGGCCGATGCTGCTCAGCGTCGTCTCGGCGGTCGGTCCGAGCCTCTGACCGTGCCCACGTCCACACATCCCTTAACAGAACGGTGTCATCATGTTCCGCTTCTCCCACCCGCTCGACCGCATGGTCGCGATCCGCATCGTGCGCGATATCCCTCCGCTGACCCGTCGTCGGGCCGAACAGCTCTTCCGCGACCAGCCCTCTCGCCCGCTTCCGCTCCTCGCGGAGCAGACCGGTGCCGCGACAGCCGAGTACGCGATCGCGACGATGGCCGCCGTCGCCTTCGCGGGCCTGCTCGTCGTGATCATGCGCGGCGACGAGGTGCGCGGCATCCTCACGGAGCTCATCCGCCGCGCGCTCACGGTCGCATGACATCTCGCCGCCTCGGCGACCGCGGAGCGGTGGTCGCCGAGTTCGCGGTGGCCCTGCCCGCCGTCGTGCTCGTGCTGATGCTCGGAGCAGGGGCACTCGGCATCGCGTCGCAGCAGGTCCGCCTGCAGGATGCCACGGCCGACGCGGCCCGACTCGCGGCGAGGGGTGAGCCGGATGCGCGGGTGCGGTCGGCCGTCGAGGGCGCGACGCCCGGTGCCACCGCGGGGATCACGCAGCGAGGCGATCTCGTGTGCGTCACGGCCTCGGTGCCGACGCCGCTGCACTTCACGGTCTCGGCGACGAGCTGCGCGCTGGCGGGCGGCTGGTGATGCCTGGCGCTGCGCTCATGGCGGGGGTCGTCGCCAGTACATGCGTCCTCGCCGTGGGGCTCGTCACGGCGGGCGCGGCAGCCGTCGCTGGCCAGAGGCTCGCCGGGGCGGCGGACGCCGCGGCGCTCGCAGCGGCCGATGCGGCATCGGGCGCGGTCGCGGGCGTTCCGTGCGTCCGGGCAGGGGATCTCGCCGCAGCGTCGGGGGTCACGCTGACGGCGTGCGAACTCGACGGATTGATCGCGACGGTGACCGTCGCGGGGCAGTTCGCGGGGTTTGCGTTGACGGCCTCCGCGCGTGCCGGTCCGCCGCCGTGAGCGGCTCGCGGTGCGGTTCGCCGTGCGATCGGCGCGAAGCGCTCACAGCGGCGCACTGTATTCCGGCGTGTATGGTGTGCGTCGGAGAAAGGACGGCCCCCGTTGGCAGAAGGCAAGAAGCTCGTCATCGTCGAATCCCCGACCAAGATGCGGTCGATTCAGGGATATCTCGGGGACGGTTACGAGGTGCTGAGCTCGGTCGGTCACATCCGTGACCTCGCTGATCGCAAGTCCATTCCCGCGGATCTGAAGAAGACGTCGGTCGGCAAGTACTCGATCGACATCGAGAACGGGTTCACCCCTTATTACGTCGAGTCCGAGCGCGGCAAGAAGACCGTGTCCGAGCTCAAGCGCGCGCTCAAGAACGCCGACGAGCTCCTGCTCGCCACCGATGAGGATCGCGAAGGCGAGGCCATCGCATGGCACCTCCTCGAGGCGCTCAAGCCCAAGGTCCCGGTCAAGCGGATGGTCTTCCACGAGATCACGAAGGACGCCATCCAGGCCGCTGTGCAGAACACGCGCGAGCTCGACCTCGCTCTCGTCGACGCGCAGGAGACGCGCCGCATCCTCGACCGTCTCTACGGCTGGGACGTCTCGGACGTCACGCGCCGCAAGGTCGGCCAGGGCACGTCCGCAGGCCGCGTGCAGTCGGCCGCGACGCGCATGGTCGTCGAGCGCGAGCGCGAGCGCATGGCCTTCGTCTCGGCGTCCTACTGGGACCTCGAGGCCCTCGCGGTCAAGAGCGATCAGGGCTTCACGACGCGACTGGTGCGCCTCGAGGGCGCGCCCATCGCACGCGGCACCGACTACGACGACCGAGGTGAGCTCAAGCGCGCCGTCGTCGTCCTCGACGAGACCCGTGCCCGTGCGCTCGCCGACTCGATCGCCGGCGTGGGCGAGGCGTCCGTCTCGAACCTCGAGTCCAAGCCCGGCACCCGCAGCCCGAAGCCCCCGTTCACGACATCGACAATGCAGCAGGAGGCCGGCCGCAAGCTCTCGATGAGCGCGAAGCATGCCATGAGCGTCGCTCAGCGTCTGTACGAGAAGGGCTTCATCACCTATATGCGTACCGACTCGACCGCGCTGAGCACCCAGGCGGTGCAGGCGGCGCGTGCGCAGGCGGTCGCGCTGTACGGTGACAAGGCGGTTCCGCCCAACCCGCGCACGTACCGCAACAACGCGAAGAACGCGCAGGAGGCGCACGAGGCGATCCGTCCGTCGGGCGAGGAGTTCCGCACCCCCGCGTCGGTGTCGTCCGAGCTCGACCGCGACGAGCAGCGGCTCTACGACCTCATCTGGAAGCGCACGATCGCGAGCCAGATGTCGGATGCGAAGTACGAGACGACGACCGTGACCCTTGCCGTCACGGCAGCCGGGGAGCGGGCCGAGTTCACGGCGTCCGGAACCGTGTACACCTTCAAGGGCTTCCTCGAGGCGTACGAAGAGGGCCGCGACGAGAAGCGCGCCGACGCCGACAAGGCCGACGACCAGTCGCTGCCCGTGCTGGCGGTGGGCGATGTCCTGCGGCTCAAGGAGGTCGAGCCCAAGGGCCACTCGACGAGCCCGAAGCCGCGCTTCACCGAGGCATCGCTCGTCAAGGCGCTCGAAGAGAAGGGCATCGGTCGCCCGTCGACGTTCGCGAGCATCATCGACGTGATCCTCGATCGCGGCTACGTGAGCAAGCGCGGTCAGGCGCTCGTCCCCAGCTGGCTCGCGTTCAGCATCGTGCGCCTGCTCGAGCAGCACTTCGCCGACCTCGTCGACTACGACTTCACAGCGGCGCTCGAAGACGACCTCGACGCGATCGCGCGCGGTGAGCAGAACCGGGCCGAGTGGCTCAACGAGTTCTACTTCGGCTCCGACAACCACGTCGGACTGCGCAACATCGTCGACAACCTCGGCGAGATCGACGCCCGCGAGCTCAACGCGACCAAGATCACGGATGCCGCGACCGTCCGCTTCGGGCGGTACGGGCCGTACCTGGACGTCATCGACCCGGCGAATCCCGAGGCCGAGCCGCGCCGCGTCAACATTCCCGACGACCTCGCGCCCGACGAGCTGACGCCCGAAAAGGCGCAGGAGATCATCGACGCCCCCGTCGCGGGCAACCGCGTCCTGGGCGAGAACCCCGAGAACGGTCGCCTGATCGTCGTCAAGGACGGTCGCTTCGGACCATACCTCGAGGAGGAGATCCCCGAGGAGCCCCTCGGCGTCGACGCCGCCACCGGCGAGATCATCGAGGCGCCCAAGAAGAAGGCGACGAAGAAGAAGGATGCTGCGCCCAAGCCTCGCCGCGCGTCGCTCTTCAAGGACATGTCGCCCGAGACGATCGACCTCGAGACCGCGCTCAAGCTGCTCGCGCTGCCTCGCGTCGTGGGCACCGACCCCGAGACGGGCACGGTGATCACCGCGCAGAACGGCCCCTACGGTCCGTACATCAAGAAGGGCACCGACTCGCGCACGATCGACAGCGAGCAGCTCATCTTCGATATCACGCTCGAGCAGGCGCTCGCGATCTACGAGCAGCCGAAGTACGGCGCCCGTCGTCCGTCCTCGGCGCTCAAGGAGTTCGAGAACGATCCCGTGAGCGAGAAGCCGATCCGCATCCGCGACGGCCGCTTCGGCGCGTACGTCACGGACGGCACGACGAACGTCACGATCCCGCGCGGGCAGACGCCCGACGACATCACGTTCGAGATCGCCGTGCAGATGCTCGCCGACAAGCGCGCCAAGGGTCCCGCGCCCAAGCGCACGGCAGCCCGCAAGACGACGACGCGCAAGGCGCCGGCCAAGAAGTGACGGATCGGGGCCTTTTCGTCACGCTCGAAGGCGGCGATGGCGTCGGCAAGACGACCCAGGCGGCCCTCCTCGACGAGTGGCTGACCGGGCGGGGTCGCACCGTCGTGCGCACGCGCGAGCCGGGCGGCACCGAGGTCGGCGTGCTGATCCGCGACATCGTGCTGCACCACCGCGGTGAGGTCGCTCCGCGCGCGGAGGCGCTGCTCTATGCCGCCGATCGCGCGCACCACATCGAGACCGTCGTGCGCCCCGCGCTCGCGCGCGGCGACGTCGTGATCCAGGACCGCTATCTCGACTCCTCCGTCGCCTACCAGGGCGCGGGACGCGTGCTGGGCAGTGACGAGGTGCGTCAGCTCTCGCTGTGGGCGACGGAAGGACTCCTTCCTGACGTCACGGTCCTGCTCGACCTCGATCCGTCGACGGCCCGCGCGCGGCTCGACGCCGACGACAAGCCCTTCGACCGGCTCGAGGCCGAGCACCACGACTTCCACGGACGGGTGCGGGCGGAGTTCCTCGCGCTCGCACACGCCGAGCCCGAGCGGTTCGTCGTCGTCGACGCCTCCCTCCCCGCCGCCGAGATCGCCGCAGTGATCCGCGAGCGCGTGTGCGGGTTCCTCGGGCCGGCCGCGTCCGCCGGACCGGTGGGCGTCGTCGGGCGCGATTAGGCTGAACGACGTGGATGCCCCGACCGTCTCCGAGCGCGTCGTCGACGTGCCCTGGGGTGCGGTGTGGGGTCAGGACGCCGCCGTCCGAGACGCTCCGGGCCGCGGCATCCGACCCCGCCGATCTCACGCACGCGTGGCTCATCACGGGACCTCCCGGTTCGGGTCGGTCGACGCTCGCCTACGCCTTCGCTGCGGCGCTCATCGCCGAGCCCGGCGACGAGCAGGCGATGCGCCAGGTGCTCGCCGGGACGCATCCCGACCTCACGGCGCTGCGCACCGAAGGCGTCATCATCTCGATCAAGGACGCTCGGGCCCTCGTCGAGCGGTCGTACTTCTCGCCGTCGCTCGGCCGCTATCGCGTCATCGTGATGGAGGACGCCGACCGCATGGCCGAGCGCACGTCCAACGTGCTGCTCAAGGCCCTCGAAGAGCCGCCTGAGCGGACGGTCTGGGTTCTGTGCGCCCCCAGCGACGCCGATCTCCTCCCCACGATCCGCTCACGCGTGCGCACCCTCCGCCTGCGCGACCCCGAGGTGGCGGACGTCGCCCGGCTGATCGCCGAGCGCACGGGGGTCGACCCCGACATCGCCGAACGCTCCGCGCGTCACGCGCAGCGCCACATCGGCATGGCGCAGCGTCTCGCGACGGATGCCGCGGCCCGCGAGCGCCGTGACGAGACCCTCCGTGCCGTCATCGGCGTGCGCGGAGTGAGCGGCGCCGTCGAGGTCGCCGGCAGGATCGTCCAGGTCGCGACGGACGATGCCAAGGCCCTCACGGTCGAGCGCGACGAGGCCGAGCGATCGGGACTTCTGCGCACGCTCGGCATCGCCGAGGGCGCTCCCGTCCCGCCGGCCGTCCGCGCGCAGTTGAGCGCGCTCGAGGACGAGCAGAAGCGCCGCGCGACGCGCAGCCTGCGCGACGGCATCGACCGGGTGCTGACCGACCTGCAGTCGCTCTTCCGCGATGTCGTGATGCTCCAGTTCGGGCGCGACGCCGATCTCATCAATCGTGAACTCGAAACCGACCTCCGCGCGCTCGCGGCGGCGTGGACCGTCGAACGGAGCCTCGTCGTCGTCGATCGCATCGCAGAGACCCGTCGCAATCTCGATCAGAACGTCGCCCCCACGCTGGCGCTCGAAAGCATGCTCGTGACCGTCGCGAGTGGAAGGACTCCGTGAGTACGAACCCGTCCCGGCGCCGTCTGCGCGTCCTCGCCGTCATCGCGGGCCTCGCCGCGGCATCCCTCACCCTCGCCGGATGCCTCTACGCACTCATCCCCGACGTCGATGCGCGACCCTCGACGAGCCTCTCGCCCGACACCGACGATGTCGCCGCGGCGCTGCTGCCGTTCTACGACCAGGAGCTGACCTGGTCGTCATGCGGTGAGGGATTCGACTGCACGACGGTGACGGCGCCGCTCGACTGGCACGACCCCGGCACGGGTGAGATCGAACTCTCGGTCATCCGCCACCGCGCGACGGGAGGCGCGGCCATCGGGTCGCTCCTGACGAACCCCGGCGGTCCCGGTGCGAGCGGCGTCGACCTCATCCGCGAGTCCCTCTCCTTCGCCGTGAGCAGTGCGCTCGAGGACAGCTACGACGTCATCGGGTTCGACCCGCGCGGTGTCGGCGAATCGACGGCCGTCACGTGTCTCGACGCGGCGGGGATGGATGCCTACCTCTTCGACATCGCCCCCGGCGCGCGGGGCTCGCAGCAGTGGGAGGACGCGCTCATGGCGAGCCACGCGGCTTTCGCCGATTCCTGCCAGGCGAACAGCGGCGGCATCCTCGAGTTCATCACGACGGACCAGGCGGCGCGCGACATGGACCTCCTGCGGGCCGTGCTGGGCGACAAGAAGCTCAACTACCTCGGCTATTCGTACGGCACATTCCTCGGCGCGACCTACGCCAAGATCTTCCCCGATCGCGTCGGGCGGCTCGTCCTCGATGGCGCGATCGACCCCTCGGTCTCGGGGCTCGATGTGTCCACGACGCAGGCGATCGGCTTCGAATCGGCGCTGCGCGCCTACATGGCGGACTGTCTCGAGACCAGCGAATGCCCCTTCCGCGGCACCGTCGGCGACGCGATGGCCGACCTGGGCGCGCTGCTCGCAAGCGTCGATCAGCGTCCGCTCCCATCCGACGACGGTCGGATCCTCGGTGCGGACTCACTCATGACGGCGATCGTGGCGGCGCTCTACTCCGAGGGCTCATGGCCGTATCTGACGCGAGCGCTTGCGGACGTGCAGCAGGGCAGTCCCGAGATCGCGTTCTTCCTCGCCGACTTCTACTACAACCGTGAAGACGGCGAGTACCTCGACAATTCGACCGAGGCGTTCCGTGCGTACAACTGCATGGACTATCCGTCCGACGGGTCCGAGGCGGATGTGGCCGCTTCCGAGGCGCTCCTGGCAACCGAGGCGCCCACGGTCGCGCCGTACTGGTCGGGTCCTGACTCGTGCGACGTATGGCCGTATCCGCCGACGGGCGTGCGCGAGCGGATCACAGCCGAGGGGGCGGCGCCCATCCTCGTGGTCGGGACGACGAACGATCCCGCGACCCCGTACGAGTGGTCGGTCTCGCTCGCCGAGCAGCTGTCGTCCGGGGTGCTCATCACGCGCGTGGGCGAGGGCCACACGGGCTTCAACAAGGGCAACGCGTGCGTGGACGCCGCCGTGGAGGCCTACCTGCTGGACGGCACTGCTCCGTCGGCGGACGTCCGCTGCGAGTAGTCGGGACGCGGCCCCCTCGGTTCGCGAGCACTCGCCCGACCCTGTACGATGGTGGATCGTGCATCGCGTGAGCGAAGCGCGCCACCTTAGCTCAGACGGCAGAGCGATTCACTCGTAATGAATAGGTCAAGGGTTCGATTCCCTTAGGTGGCTCCGAACAAGAGGCCCGGTCTACCGGGCCTCTTGCGTATCCCGAGGATGAGGAGCGCAGTGCCCGATCACGCGATCGATGCAGTGCTCGAGATCTTCACGTGGGTGGGCCTCGGAGCAGGGCTCTTCGTCGCCATGCTCGCCGTGATCGTGAGGCTCGCGGACGGAACCTGGGTTCCCGCGCAGGCGATCCTCGCCGAGGAACCCGACGGGCGGATCGCGCGCTGGTTCGGCCATGAGGGTCGTGTCGGCTCGACACGCTTGAGCCACGAGCAGGAGAAGGCGCTCGCCGGTCGGGAGGCGGCAGACGTCTTCGTGCGGCTCGGTCGCGACGACCGCATGCGGCTCACGAAGGGATCGCCGCTCGTTCGGCTCCTGGCATGGCTCGCGGTCGGGCTTGGGGCGATGGGCGCTCTCGCGGCGGCGGCATCGCTGCTCATGCTGTTCGTGCGCTGATCGCGGTCAGGCCAGCGCGAGCATCCCTCCCGCGACGAGCGCGAGAGCGAGCCCGAGCCATTGCACGGGGGCGACGCGCTCGCGGAGCACAAGGCCTGCGAGCAGGATCGTGCCCGCGGGATAGAGCGCTGTGAGCGCCGACACGATCGACAGGTCGCCCAGGCGCAGCGCGACGAGCATGACGGCGTTGGCGGAGGCGTCGAGTACACCGCACGCGAGCCGCGAACCCCACGGCGCGTTGGCGCGTCATCTGCAGGGGGAGCCTCGCGACGCCGACGTGGTCGAGATCGGCACGACCCGACGCGGTGGCACCGAGCGGCGGCCCTGAGGCGTCGAGGACCGCCGAGGCGCGGCCGCCGCGGCGGACGGCGGTGAGGATGAGGGCGCCCACGACGATCGTCGTCACGGCCGTGCTCGTCACGCGGCTGACGAAGAGCGGCACGAGGCCGCTGTCGTCGTGCGTGCGGTCCATGACGATGAGGAACGCGCCGATCGCGAGTCCCGCTCCCGCGCCCATGACGATGGCGCGCAGCTGCGGCCTGACGACCTTCGCGCCGGGGACGAACCCCACGAGCACCACTGCGACGAGAGCCACCGCTAGTCCCGTGTAGCCCACGGTCGAGAGGGTCTCGCCGTTGACGGTGAGGCCCCACAGCACCGGCGCGACCGCCGAGAGAACCGCCGTGAGGGGCGACAGGATGCTCATCGGCCCGATCGCGAGCGAGGCGTAGAGAAGAACGATCGCGACCATGCCGAAACCGCCGGCGAGGACGCCCCACAGCGCGTCCTCGAAGCGCCAGACTCCGCCCACGATCGGCAGCGCGACGGCCAGCGCGAGCAGCCCCGCGAACGCAGAGAGGGCGGTGACGACAATGGATCGCAGCCTCCTCGCGGCGAGCCCTCCGAAGAAGTCGGCCGATCCGTAGATGATCGCGCCCACGAGCGAGAGGGCGGCGGACAGCATCCCTCCAGCCTAGAGATTTCACTATCTGGTTATTGCTAGATAAACTAGCGAAATGGCTAACCCCTCTCACACGTCGCGTGGGCCCAGCAAATGGCTGCGCATCGGCATCCCGGTCATCCTGGTCCTGCTCTGGTTCGCCGGAGGATCCCTCGGGGGCCCGTTCTTCGGCAAGGTGTCGGAGGTCTCATCGAACGACCGGTCGTCGTTCCTGCCGCAGAGCGCCGACGCGACGCAGGTCAGCGAGAGACTGCCCGACTTCCTCGGCTCGGAGAGCCTCCCTGCCGTCGTCGTCGTCACGGGCGAGGGAAAGCTCTCGGACGCCGACATCGCCGACGTGCAGACGGTTGCCGACGAGATCGCCGGCCTCGAGGGCGTGCAGGACGGCATCTCGCCGCCCATCGTTTCAGAGGACGGACTCGCCGCCCAGATCTTCGTGCCGATCGACTCCTCGGGCGATGTCGCCGAGACAGTGGGTGAGATCAGCACTGTCCTGTCGGACGATCTCCCCGCGGGCTTCGAGGGATGGGTGACGGGGCCGGCAGGATTCACCGCCGACCTCGTCGCGGGCTTCCTCGGCATCGACGGGCTGCTCCTCGGGCGTCGCCCTCCTCGCCGTCTTCGTCATCCTGGTCATCGTCTACCGCTCGCCGCTCCTGCCGATCCTCGTGCTGCTGACGTCGGTCTTCGCGCTCTGCGTCGCCCTGCTGACCGTGTGGTGGCTCGCGTACGCCGGCATCGTCGTGCTCAACGGGCAGGTGCAGGGCATCCTGTTCATCCTCGTGATCGGCGCCGCGACCGACTACGCGCTGTTGTACGTAGCCCGTTTCAGAGAGGCGCATCGCGACGGGCGCGAAGAAGTGGGATGCCACGATCTCGGCCTGGCGTGGCGCGTTCGAGCCGATCCTCGCGTCGGGTGGCACAGTCATCGCGGGTCTGCTCTGCCTGCTGCTCTCCGACCTCGCCACCAACCGCGCCCTCGGCCCGATCGCCTCGATCGGCATCGCGTTCTCGGTGCTCTCGGCGCTCACCTTCCTTCCGGCTCTACTTGCGCTCGTGGGCCGCGCGGCGTTCTGGCCGTTCATCCCGAAGCAGCGAGATCGCGACGATGCCCGACGATCTCTCGCAGCCCGATGAAGGGGCTCTGGCCGCGTCTCGGCGCGCTTCGTCGCGCGCCACGCGCGCGCCCGTGTGGATCGTCTGCACGATCGTGCTGGTCGCGGGTGCGTTCGGAGTCACCCAGCTCAAGGCGGACGGCGTGCCCTCCAGCGACCTCGTGCTGGGAGCCTCGCAGGCCCGCGACGGCCAGGAGGTGCTCTCCGAGCACTTCCCGGCCGGCTCGGGAAGTCCCGTCTACGTCATCGTGCCTGAGTCCGACCTCGCCGAGACCGTCACGATCCTCGACGACAATGCGGGCGTGGATTCGATCGCCGTCGCGTCCGAGGACGCACCGTCGGGTCAGGCGGGCGTCACGATCGAGGACGGCGAGCCGGTGTTCACGGTCGCCGGTCCTCCCGGCACAGCGGCTCCCGAGCCGACCGTGACCGACGGCGATGTTCTCGTGATCGGCACGCTCACGGATGCCGCGGACTCGATCGCGGCCGAGGACACCGTTCGCGAGCTGCGCGTCGACTTCGCGGATGCGCTCGGCGAGGGCACCGCTTTCGTGGGCGGCGAGACCGCGACCGACATCGACTCGAACGACACGTCGATCCGCGACCGCACGCTCATCATCCCGGTCATCCTCCTGGTGATCCTGGTGATCCTGATCCTGCTGCTGCGATCGCTCATCGCGCCGCTGCTGCTGATCGGCACCGTGGTCCTCTCGTTCGCCACCGCGCTCGGAGTGAGCGCGATCGTCTTCAACGACGTCCTCGGGTTCCCCGGAGCCGATCCGGCTGTGCCGCTCTTCGGTTTCGTCTTCCTCGTGGCGCTCGGCGTCGACTACAACATCTTCCTGATGTCGAGGGTGCGCGAGGAGTCCATCAAGCATGGGACACGACGTGGCATCCTGCGCGGACTCGTCGTCGACGGGCGGCGTCATCACCTCGGCCGGGCTCGTTCTGGCCGCGACGTTCGCGGCGCTCGGGGTCATCCCGATCCTGTTCCTCGCACAGATCGCGTTCATCGTGGCGTTCGGTGTCCTGCTCGACACGTTCGTCGTGCGAACGCTGCTCGTGCCGGCGCTGTCGTACGACATCGGTCGTGCGATCTGGTGGCCGTCGAAGCTCGCACGCGCCGCGGCCGAGCCGGTCGAGGCCGCGCCGAAGGCGAGACCGAGCCCGAGCCCGAGCTCGTCGCCGACGACGGTCACCCCCTGACGCGTGAGGAGTACAGGCGTACGCTCGGAGAATGAGCAAGGCGCTGTTCATCCTCGACGTGCAGAACGACTTCACGGAGGGTGGTGCGCTCGCGGTCCAGGGCGGTGACGCCGTGGCCGAGCGCATCACCCGGCACCTCGAGGCGCATGCGGGGGACTACTCCGTCATCGTCGCCTCACGCGACTGGCACGATTCCGACAATGACAACGGCGGCCACTTCCATCCTGAGCCCGACTTCGTCGACTCGTGGCCCGTGCACTGCGTGAGCGGCACGGCGGGTGCCGAGTACGATCCGGGGCTCGCCACGGCTGCCGTGACGCATCACGTCAAGAAGGGTCAGGGCGAACCCGCCTATTCGCTGTTCGAGGGCACGACCGACGAGGGCGAGTCCGTCGCCCAGGTCCTCGAGCAGCACGGCGTGGTCGACGTCGACATCGTGGGACTCACGACGGACTACTGCGTGCGGGCCTCGGCGCTCGACACGATCGAGCATGGTCGGCACGTGCGCATCCTCACGGATCTCATCGCGGGTGTCGCTCCCGAGACGAGCGAGGCTGCGCTCGTCGAGCTCGCACATGCGGGCGCCGAACTGGCGCACTCCGGTGCCTGAGCGCCCGGTGCGCGTCCGACGGGTGCATGCGACGGACGGGGCGCGGATCCGCGAACTGAGACTGCGCATGCTCTCCGACAGCGCTGCGCCCATCGCATTCCTCGACACGCGCGAGAACGCGCAAGCCCAGCCGCCGGAGTTCTGGCAGGAGCGGGCGATTGGTGGTGCGCTGAGCGACGAGGTCGCGCAGTTCGTTGCCGAAGCGGGCGAGAGATGGATCGGCGGCATGGCGGTGCTCGCCCCTGCCGCCGGCACGGTCGACTACTTCGGCCGGGAGAACCCCGAAGGCCGCGCCATGCTCGTCAGCGTCTACATCGATCCCGCCCACCGCGGTCAGGGCGTGCTGGAGCTCCTCGTAGAGGCCGCTGCAGACTGGGCTCGTGCCCGGGGCCGTCGTGAGCTCGCCCTCGATGTGCACACGCGCAACCTGCCGGCGCAGGCCGCCTACCGTCGGCTCGGATTCGTGGCGACCGGCGGCTCGACCGAGGTGCCGACGGGCACCGAGCTCGAGATGGTGCGCGCCCTCGACGGGTGAGGTGCGCGCCGGCCACTAGCCTGTCACCGTGACCGACATCGCTGCGCTGACGCCCGCCGACCAAGACGAGTGGCTGCCGCTGTGGCACGCCTATCTCGTGTTCTACGAGTCCGAGCTCTCGGACGAGCAGACGGCCCTGACGTTCGCCCGCATCACGAATTCGGAGCATCCGATCCATGGCGCGATCGCTCGGGATGACGAGGGCCGCGCGATCGGCTTCGTCCACTGGTTCCTGCACCCCGCGACGTGGAGCGCCGGTCCCTACTGCTACCTCGAAGACCTCTTCGTCGCCCCGGACGTGCGGGGCGGGGGAGTCGGCCGCGCGCTCATCTCAGCGGTCGTCGACGATGCCCGCTCGAGCGGCGCATCCAAGGTCTATTGGCTCACCCAGTCGCACAACGCGACGGCGCGGAAGCTCTACGACAACGTCGCGACCGACACGGGTTTCGTCCACTACGAGATCGAGCTCGCCTGACCGCAGACGCGAGAAGCGGCGCCCGAGAGGACGCCGCTTCTCACGTGGGCCCCGTGGGGCTCGAACCCACGACCCGCGGATTAAAAGTCCGATGCTCTACCGACTGAGCTAGAGGCCCGTGGCATCCAGCCTATCGTCGGACACCACGGGCCATCGCCTCGCTCACATCGGGGGCATCAGCACCGTATCGATGAGGTAGACGGTCGCGTTGGCGGTCTTGACTCCGCCGCAGATGACGGTCGCGCCGTTGACCATGAGGTCATCGCCCGAGCCCGTCACCTCGAGATCCGCGCCATTGACGGTCGTGTGCGTACCGACGACGTCTTCGGGCGCGAGCTGACCGGGAACGACGTGGTACGTCAGGATCGACGTGAGCAGCGCGCTGTCGGTCTTGAGCGTCTCGATCGTCGCGGGATCGATCGCCGCGAACGCGTCGTCGACCGGCGCGAAGACCGTGAACTCGCCGCCGTCCAGCGTTCCCACGAGGTCGACCTCGGGGTTGAGCTGTCCGCTGACGGCGGCCGTCAGGGTCGTCAGGAGCGGGTTGGCGGCTGCCGCGGCCGAGACCGACGCGGTAGACATGCCTTCGATGGAGCCGTCGCCCGACGGCACGGACTCGGCGTACGCGGCGCAGCCTTCGCCGACGAGGTCGGCGGCCGGATCCATCGTGGCCTCCTGCGTCTCCTCGGTCATCGACGTATCCGACGCGGACTCCGAGGGAGAGGCCGAACCGCCCGACGAACACGCGGACAGGGCCAGAGCTGCTCCGAACGCGAGCGCGAGTCCTGCCGAGATCTTCTTCCTGCTGCTGAGCATGATTCCTCCATATGTCAGGACCCCGAGGGGTTCGCTGTGTCGTCCGCAGCTGATGCGGCGTACACCACGGGGTTCGCGGCGCATCCGGGATCGGATTGGAGCTATCCGGAATTCGCCGTGAGTCCCGAGGCTCGGTGGTGCATGCTGGTTGCATGGTGATCGACGGGCTCGAGGTGCCGCGCGACGGCGCCGACCCCGTCGACCACGCCGGAGACCTGCTCCAGCGCATCGCGGAGGGCGACCAGAACGCGTTCGCCGGTCTTTACGACCTGCTCTCGGCGCGTGTCTTCGGCCTCATCGTGCGCGTCCTGGTCGATCGCTCGCAGAGCGAGGAGGTGCTGCAGGAGGTCTTCCTCGAGATCTGGCAATCCGCCGCCCGGTTCTCTCCGAACAAGGGTCAGGGAAGATCATGGGTGTTCACGATCGCTCACCGCCGGGCCGTCGATCGCGTGCGCTCGTCGCAGGCGAGCAGTGATCGTGACGTGCGCGTCGGACTCCGCGACCGCGACGTCGCACACGACGCGGTGGCGGAACAGGCCGAACTGAGGATCGAAGGGCAGAAGGTGGCCGTGGCGCTCTCGGCCCTCCCCGACGTCCAGCGTGAGGCGCTGACCCTCGCCTACTACGGCGGCTACTCTCAGAGCGAGATCGCGGGCCTCGTGGGCGCACCGCTGGGCACGATCAAGACGAGGATGCGGGACGGCCTGTCCCGCTTGCGAGCAGAGATGGGGGTGAGGACGTGAACCTGCAGGAATTCGCCGAACTCTCGGCGGGGTACGCGCTCGGCTCCCTCTCGCCCGAGGACCGGCAGGTGTTCGAGGCTGCGCTCGAGGAGCATCCCGAATGGTCCGAGGTCGTGCAGTCGGATGCCGCGTCCGCTGCCGTGCTCGCCGAGGGAACGACCCCCGTCGCGCCTCCCTTGACGACGCGGGGCGCCCTCCTGTCGCGGATCGCCGTGACGCCGCAGTTCGCCGCGGCCTCGCCGCTCCCGCCGCTTCCGCGCGACGTCGTGCTGACGATCCCGACCGAGCCGATCCCCGTCGTGCTCGCGCCGCTGGCCGCCGAGCCGGCCGAGACCGAGCAGCCCGAGCGCTCGACCGACCCCGCGGAGCCGATGCAGGGTGCGGCGTCCGAGCCACCGCCCAGCACGGCGGTGATCCAGGCCGTGTCGCGCCGCAACTGGACGCGAGGTCTTCTCGCGCTCGCGGCATCCCTCGTCTTCCTCGTCGCTCTCGGCTTCGGTGCCGCATCGCTCGGCCAGTGGCTCACGCGACCGCCGGCCGTCATCGCCCTCGCAGAGATCGAGGCGGCGCCGGACGCACTCAGCGCGACGCAGGAGGTGGTCGGCGGGGGGACCGCGACGGCGCACTGGTCTGCGTCGCTCGGCAAGGCCGTGCTCGTCGCCGACGGGCTGCCGTCGATCGAGCCCGACGAGACCTTCGAACTGTGGTTCATGCGCGAAGACGGCGCCGCGGTCTCAGGTGGGACCTTCGAGCCGACGGGACCGCGGACGACGGCGTCCATCGACGCCGAGATGCACGAGGGAGACACGATCGCCGTCACGATCGAGCCCGCAGGCGGTGCGACCGCCGGTGCACCGACGTCGGATCCGATCGTCGCGATCCCCACGGACTGATCGCCCCGGAGCCGCCGAGCGCGAGTAGCGTGGGGACGTGGCATCCGGTTCGCAGACGCCTCAGACGCTCGTCCACCTGCGACGTGCCCGCGACCTCATGGACCGCGACTACGCCGAGCCGCTGGACGTGCCGACGATGGCCGCCAAGGCGCTCATGTCTCCCGCGCACTTCTCTCGCGAGTTCAAGGCCGCCTACGGCGAGACGCCCTACGCGTACCTCATGACGCGGCGCATCGAGCGCGCCATGGCGCTCCTGCGCGCGGGGTCGAGCGTGACGGATGCCTGCACCGCGGTCGGCGCGACGTCTCTCGGCTCGTTCAGCTCGACGTTCACCGAGATCGTCGGCGAGACCCCGAGCGCGTATCGCGCGCGCGGCCACGACGCCGCCGAGGCGATGCCGCTGTGCATCGCGAAGATCCTGACGCGGCCCACGCGCTACCTGCTGGCTCCGCACGCGGAGGATTGAGCAGGATCGGAGAAGCACGCGCACGAGGCCGCACGTAGCGTGAGGGGCATGCCGAACGTCACTCTCGCCTTCTGCCCCATCACGGTCGACGACGTCGATGCCGCGATCCCGTTCTACCGCGACGGTCTCGGACTCGAGATCGTCAACGACGTCGCCTACGACGGCCACCGCTGGGTGAGCTCTCGGGGTCCCCGGACAGTCGGGCCTCGCCGTCGTCCTCTCCGATCCCGGCGCGGGCCGCTCGCCCGATGACGGCGACGCCCTCACGCGCCTCGTCGTGAAGGGCTCAGGCCCAGGCCCCTACGTCTTCGCGACGGACGACCTCGACACGACGTTCGAGCGACTCCGCTCGTCCGGTGCAGAGGTGCTGCAGGAGCCCATCGCGCAGGACTGGGGTCCGCGGGATGCGCGTTCCGCGACCCCGCCGGCAACCATGTGCGCATCAACCAGGCGTAGCCTGGATCGGTGAGCGACGCACGGAGGGACTTCCACAAACCCGTCCGCCGACCCGCCGAGGTGTTCGACCGGTTCTACGCCGGGACCGACCCCGCCGAGGTGCTGCGCGTCGCCCATTCGACCGCGCAGGCGCTCCTCGCACGAGCCCGCCGCGACGATTCGGGCGTGGTGGTGGAGCGACTCGTGTCGTTCACCGACGTGCACGGCATGGACGACATCGCCGAGCTGTGGTCGAGGTCGCCCGCCGTCTCGCTCCCGGGCGCGCTGTGGCGGCTGTATCTGCTGCAGCGGATGATCCACGACGACCCGCAGACCGCCGCGCTGCTCTACGAGGGTGGCCGCGTCCACTTGGACTCGGTGGATCCCGTCATCGCGGGAGCGCCCGCTCCGGCCGGCCCGGAAGAGCTCGTCTCGCTCATCGACACGATCCTGCGCGGCGTCTTCGAGGGCGACTTCGCGATCGCGCTCGAGCGGGCCGCCGCGTTCTGCCGGGTCGAGGCATCCGGAGCGACCCACCTCGCCGACGACTACGAGCCCACCGAGCCCGAGCGCGCGTCTGCGCTCACGACGCGGGCGCTGCGGCTGTCGACCTACGCGCGCGACCTCACGGCATGCGCGGGGCTGTGGCGCCGGGATGCCCTGACCTGAGCCGCGGTCATCGGCCGCAGGCCGGGAGACGGTGCCGGCCGCGGCGCGGGACGAAGTGCCGGGCCGCAGAACGCCTCTCGGCGCATGGCCGCTCAAAGCGGCAGAAGATGGAGCCCGGGGTTACTGCGGCCCGGCTGATCCAGTGTAACCGAGTGCCGAGCGGGAGCATTCCCCCACCCCCTAGGCTCGATGGCATGACCTGGCGATTCGCACTCGTGATCGATCCCGCCGATGTCGAGGACCCCCGCCGCGACTTCTCCGACACGTTCCGCGTCATCGATCCCGCCGAGCCCGCCGCTGAGCGTCGGCGAGCTCAGCACCCAGCGCGGCGACGGCATCTTCGAATCGATCGGCGTCGTCGACGGGCATCCTCAAGAGGTCATCGCGCACCTCGACCGGCTCGCGCACTCGGCACGCCTGTGCGACCTGCCGGCGCCGAACCGCGAGCAGTGGCGCCAGGCCGTCGTGCAGGCCGCCGCTCACGGCGAGCAGCAGGGCGAGGGGGTCATCAAGCTCATCCTGAGCCGCGGCGTCGAGCACGGGCCTGCCCCGACCGCGTGGGTGACGGCGGCCGCTGCGGCGGACTTCACACGAGCGCGCGAAGAGGGCGTCGCGGTCGTGACGCTGGATCGCGGCTACGACAGCACCGTGCCCGACCGTGCGCCGTGGCTGCTGCTGGGCGCCAAGACCCTCTCCTACGCCGTCAACATGGCGGCGATCCGCGAAGCGAAGAGGCGCGGCGCCGACGATGCGATCTTCGTGACCTCCGACGGCTTCGTCCTCGAGGCGCCTACGGCGTCGCTCATCCTGCGCATCGGCGACCGTTTCGTCACGCCCGCGCCGACGGGCGGCATCCTGCGCGGGACGACGCAGCAGAGCCTCTTCGACCACTTGCGCGAAGGCGGGCACGAGACCTCCGAAGAGGTCATCCCCGTGGGGGCGCTCGCGAGGCGCCGACGCCGCATGGCTGGTCTCGAGCGTGCGGCTCGCGGCACCGATCTCGTCGATCGACGGCGTGCCTCTGCGCCTCGACACCCCCTGGACAGAGGCGTTCAACCGCTTCCTGCTGACGCCGCGCGACTGACGGCGGTCGGAGAGCCGCGCCGATCGTGCGGCGTCGCACGCCCCGACCGGAGCGTCCTACCCGAAGCGTCCTGAGACGTAGTCCTCGGTGGCCTGCACGGCGGGCGTCGTGAAGATCGAGCGGGTGTCGTCGTACTCGATGAGCTTGCCGGGCTTGCCGGTGCCGGCGATGTTGAAGAACGCCGTCTTGTCGCTGACCCGCGAGGCCTGCTGCATGTTGTGCGTCACGATCACGACGGTGTAGTCGTTCTTGAGCTCGTCGATCAGCTCCTCGATCGCGTAGGTCGAGATCGGGTCGAGCGCCGAGCACGGCTCGTCCATCAGCAGCACCTGCGGCGAGACGGCGATCGCACGGGCGATGCACAGACGCTGCTGCTGGCCGCCCGAGAGGCCCGAGCCGGGCTTGTCGAGGCGGTCCTTGACCTCGTTCCACAGGTTCGCGCCGCGCAGCGACTTCTCGACCAGCGCGTCGGCGTCGGACTTCGAGATGCGCGTGTTGTTGAGCTTGACGCCGGCCAGCACGTTCTCCTTGATCGACATCGTCGGGAACGGGTTCGGCCGCTGGAAGACCATGCCGACCTGGCGGCGCACCGCGACCGGGTCGACGCCGTTGCCGTACAGGTCGTCGCCGTCGAGCAGCACCTGGCCCTCGACGCGTGCGCCGGGGATGACCTCGTGCATGCGGTTGAGGGTGCGCAGGAACGTCGACTTGCCGCAGCCGGACGGGCCGATGAAGGCGGTGACGCTGCGGGGCTCGATGTGCAGCGAGACGCCCTCGACGGCGAGGAAGTCGCCGTAGTAGACGTTGAGGTCGTTGACTTCGATGCTCTTGGACACGGTGATTCCTTTCGGGTGGGGCTCAGCGGCCGGTCTTGGGGGAGAACACCTTCGCGACGAGACGCGCGACGAGGTTGAGCAGCATGACGATGACGATGAGCGTGAGCGCGGCGGCCCAGGCGCGGTCGAAGTACGCCTCGGGCGGGATGCCCTGGTTCGCGTACTGCGTGTAGGTGAAGACGGGCAGGGTCTGCATGCGGCCGTCGAACAGGTTGTAGTTCATCGAGTCGGTGAACCCGGCCGTGATCAGCAGTGGCGCGGTCTCGCCGATGACGCGCGAGATCGAGAGCATGATGCCCGTCGTGATGCCGGCGATCGAGGTCGGCAGCACGACCTTGACGATCGTCAGCCACTTGGGCACCCCGAGCGCGTAGGACGCCTCGCGCAGCTCGTTCGGCACGAGGCGCAGCATCTCCTCGCTCGAGCGCACGACGACCGGGATCATGAGCACCGCGAGGGCGACGGACCCCATGATGCCGAGGCGGATGCCGGGGCCGAAGAAGAGCGCGAACAGCGCGTAGGCGAACAGGCCGGCGACGATCGACGGGATGCCGGTCATGACGTCCACGAGGAACGTGATGCCGCGCGCGAGGCGCTTGCCGGCGCCGTACTCGACGAGGTAGATCGCCGTCAAGAGGCCGATCGGGATCGAGATGACCGCCGCGGCGAGCGTGATCAGCAGCGTGCCGACGATGGCGTGCAGCGCGCCGCCGCCCTCGCCGACGACGTTGCGCATCGATGAGGTGAAGAACAGCGCGTCGAAGCGGGCGACGCCGTTGGAGATGACGGTCCAGGCGACCGAGACGAGCGGGACCATCGCGACGAGGAAGGCGACGGTCACGACGCCGGTCACGAGGCGGTCGGTGGCCTTGCGGCGGCCCTCGACGATCGCCGAGACGGTGTAGATGAGGACGAGGTAGAGCGAGGCGCCGACGTGACGAGCCAGCCGCCGAAGTTGAGACCGCGTGCCTGCGGCGCTCGCGATGACGAGGAAGACGAAGAGCATCGCGCCGAGCGAGCCGCCGAGGAGCGCCCAGGGCACCCACGGGCCGAGTCGGCCGCTGCGCAGCGACACCGGGGCGGGCGGGCGCGCACGGGGGCGGGGGAGCGGTGATGGTCATGTCAGTTCGCTCCCGAGAATTCCTTGCGGCGGTTGACGATCCAGCGCGCGACCGCGTTGACCGCGAAGGTCACGACGAACAGGATGAGGCCGGTCGCGATCAGCACGTTGATGTTGGTGCCGTACGCCTCGGGGAAGGTCAGGGCGATGTTCGCGGCGATCGTCGATGGGTTGGTCGAGGTGAACAGCTGGAAGGTGACCGTGCCGGTCGCCGAGAGCACCATGGCGACGGCCATCGTCTCGCCCAGCGCGCGGCCGAGGCCGAGCATCGACGCCGAGACGATGCCGGAGCGACCGAAGGGGAGGACGGCCATGCGGATCATCTCCCAGCGCGTCGCGCCGAGAGCGAGCGCCGCCTCCTCGTGCAGCACCGGCGTCTGCAGGAAGATCTCGCGGCAGATCGCGGTGATGATCGGCACGACCATGACGGCCAGCACGATGGCAGCGGTGAAGATCGTGCGACCGGTCGCGGAGACGGTGCCGGCGAAGAGCGGGAACCAGCCGACGTTCGCGTTGAGCCACGCGTAGACCGGCTGCACGGCCGGCGCGAGCACGAGGATGCCCCACAGGCCGAAGACGACCGACGGGCACGGCCGCGAGCAGGTCGACGACGTAGCCGAGGCCCTGCGCGAGACGTCGCGGGGCGTAGTGCGTGATGAACAGCGCCACGCCCGAGCGAGAGCGGCACGGCCATCACGAGGGCGAGGAGCGCCGCCCAGATGGTGCCGAACAGCAGCGGCCAGACGTAGTCCCAGAAGTTGGTCGGTGAGCAGCGAGGCGTCCTCGCTGTCGGCGACCGAGCGCGGGGATCGACTGGACGATCAGGAAGATGGCGACGGCGGCGAGCGTCACGAGGATCATCGATCCCGCGAAGAGGGCCGAGCCGGAGAACCAGCAGGTCGCCGGGGCGCTGCTTGGCCTTCGGAGTCGCGCTCCGGGGCCGCGGTGGTCGGGGTCATGTGCTGCTTCCTGATCGGTGGTGCCGGGTGCGGCCCCGGACCGGCCGCGGCGCGACCGGCCGGGGCCGAGTGCGGATTACTTGATGACGTCGACGGCGGCCTGTTGCCTTCTCGCGCAGGGTGTCGGAGATCGGGGCGCTGCCCGCGTTCGTGGCGGCGGCGTCCTGTCCCGCCGCGCTGATCGCGCGTGGAGAAGAAGCCCTTGACGAGGGCGCCGGCGTCGGCGTCGGCGTACTCGGCGCAGCCGATCAGGTAGCTGATCAGCACGACCGGGTAGGCGCCGGCCTCGGTCGTGGTGCGGTCGATCGAGATCGCGAGGTCGGTCGCGGCGCGGCCCTCTTCGAACGGCGGAGGCGTCGAGCGATCGCCGCGCCCTCGGCCGAGTGGCCGACGAACTCGTCGCCGACCTTGACGTTGACGGTGGCGAGGCCGCCGGCCTGCGACGAGTCGGCGTAGCCGATGGTGCCGTTGCCGCCCTTGACGGCGTTGACGACGCCCGAGGTGCCCTGGGCGGCCTCGCCGCCCTGGATCGGCCACTCCTCGACGGAGCCGTAGGTCCAGACGTCCTCGGCGTTCGGCCGGCGAGGTAGTCGGTGAAGTTGCCGGTGGTGCCCGACTTGTCGGAGCGGTGCACGGGCGTGACGGCCGTGTCGGGCAGCGTGACGCCCGTCGTTGGTCGCGGCGATCGCCGGGTCGTTCCAGGTGGTGATCGTGCCGGCGAAGATGCCGGCGATCGTCGCGGCGTCGAGGTTGAGCGAGTCGACGCCGTCGAGGTTGAAGATGATCGGCGATCGGCGAGATGTACGTCGGGATCTCGACGATGTCCGAGCCGTCGACGCAGGCGTCGAACGGACCGGCCTGCGATCTCGTCGATCGTGAACGCGCGGTCCGAGCCGGCGAAGGCGACGGCGCCGGACTGGAACGACTCGCGGCCGGTGCCGGAGCCGGCCGGGTCGTAGTTGATCGTGACGTCGGGGTTCGCCGTCTGGAAGCCGGCGGTCCAGGCCTGGACGGCGACCTGCTGCGAGGTGGCGCCGGCGCCGTTCGAGCGATGCCGGAGAGCGTGGAGCCGTCGGCGTCGGTCTGCGCGGTGCCGCCGGTCTCGTTCGACGGCGCAGCCGGCGAGAGTGAGGGCCGCGACTGCGGCGACAGCGCCCACCTGGGCGATGCGGGAGATCTTCACTGTGTGAATCCTTCACGTGTCAGGGACGAGGCCCGGGTGAGCCTCGGAGATGAGCCCGGTGGGCTCGCTCTGAAACGTAGGCGGCGACTCTTAAGAGAGTGCGCTGGCGACGGTGAACGGAAGGTGAACGGGAGGAGGTCGATTCGTGCGCATGCACAGCGCGCGGCCGTCAGACCTTCGGCGCGTGGGTCTCGATCGCGACGATGCCCGACCCGGGGTTGTCGACCGACAGGTGCACGACCGAGAAGGCCGCCGGCTCGAGCGCCGAGGCGCTGCCGAGGTACGACCCGCGCAGGGTGCCGGTCGCCAGGGCGAGCTCGCTCAGGATGTCGGGCAGCACCGGGCCGTGGCTGCACAGCGACGGCGGGCTTGCGAGCGCGCACGCGCTGCCCGATGACCGTGCGGGCGTCCGACGTCCCTCCTCCCAGGCGTCCTGGCTGATGAGCTCGGTCTTGTCGATCTTGCGTCCGAGCGCCGCCGCGAGCGGCTCCACCGTCTTGACGCACCGCACGGCGGGGCTCGAGATGATCTTGCGCGACGCCGAACGCCAGCAGCGGACCGACGATCGAGTTCGCCTGCTGTCGCCCGCGCGGGCGAGCAGTGGACGCGCGGCGTCCGTGCCCGTCCCACTCCTCGCGCGGGACGGCCTTGGCGTGGCGCAGCGCGATGATCGGGAAGGTCCGCAGCACGCCGTCGTCGACGAGCCGCAGGAAGTTCTCGAGGATCTCGACGTCGACCGGATAGCTCAGCCGCTTGGCCGCCTTCCTGAGCGTGACCCACTCCAGCGCCGCGATCTCCTTGTTCGGCACGAACGCCGAGGCGCGGATCGCGGCCTCGGTCGCCTCCGCCGCCCAGTAGTGCACGATCTTCTTGCGCTTGCTCGGCAGCCGGTAGCGCGAGACGCCGACCGGGACGCCGAGTGCGACGCGGATGCCGGTCTCTTCGAAGATCTCGCGGACGGCGGTCTCGGCGAGCATCTCGCCGGGATCGACCTTGCCCTTGGGCAGCGTGACGTCGCGGTACCGCGTGCGGTGGATGAGCAGCACCATGAGCTTGTCGTCGACGAGGCGCCAGACGACGCCGCCGGCCGCGTAGACGGCGGTCTCGGTCATCGCACCGCCCGTGCCCGCCGGCGGCGCTGCACGGCGCCATCGTGCGATCCTGCAGGTCGACGAGACGCCTGCCGTCCTCGCCGACGTTGTGACGCGTCCAGTCGCCGTCGGCTCGCCGAGCTGCCACGAGCTGGTCGTGTCGCTCATCGCGAGGTCGAACAGGCGCGTCAGCTCCTTGAGGTGCGCGGGCGCGACGACGCGCACGAGCGCCTCGACGCGGCGGTCGAGGTTGCGGTGCATCATGTCGGCGCTGCCGATGTAGATCTGCGGGTCGCCGTCGTTGTCGAACGAGAAGATGCGCGAGTGCTCGAGATAGCGGCCCAGGATGCTGCGCACCGTGATGTTCTCGCTCATGCCCTCGACGCCGGGCTTGAGCGAGCAGATGCCGCGCACCCAGACCTCGACCTTCACGCCGGCCTGGCTCGCCCGGTAGAGCGCGTCGATGATCTGCTCGTCGACCATCGAGTTGACCTTGATGCGCACGTCGGCGGGCTTGCCCGCGAGGGCGTTGCGGCGCTCCTTGTCGATGAGGCGCAGCAGTCCCTTGCGCAGGTGCAGCGGCGCGACGAGCAGGCGCTTGAACTTCTTCTCGATCGCGTAGCCGGACAGCTCGTTGAACAGGCGCGTGAGGTCGCGGCCGACCTGCTCGTCGGTCGTGAACAGCCCGAAGTCCTCGTAGATGCGGCTCGTCTTGGGGTTGTAGTTGCCCGTGCCGATGTGGCTGTAGCTGCGCAGCACGCCGTCCTCCTCGCGGATGACGAGCGCGAGCTTGCAGTGGGTCTTCAGGCCGACGAGGCCGTAGACGACGTGCACGCCCGCCTTCTCGAGCTTGCGCGCCCAGACGATGTTGGCGGCCTCGTCGAAGCGTGCCTTGACCTCGACCAGCGCGAGCACCTGCTTGCCCGCCTCGGCGGCGTCGATGAGCGCCTGCACGATGGGGCTGTCGCCCGAGGTGCGGTACAGCGTCTGCTTGATGGCGAGCACGTGCGGATCCTTCGCCGCCTGCTCGAGGAAGGCCTGCACGCTCGTCGCGAACGACTCGTACGGGTGGTGCACGAGCACGTCGCCCTTGCGGATCGCGGCGAAGAGATCGGCGCGCCCGTTCTGCTCGGCGGGCTGGAAGGCGACCGCGGTCGTCGGCACGTGCGGCGGGAACTGCAGCTCGGGCCGGTCGATGCTTGCCGAGGTCGAACAGGCCGCGCAGATCGAGCGGGCCGGGCAGGCGGTAGACCTCCTGCGCGGTGATGTCGAGCTCGCTGATCAGCAGGTCGAGCGTGACGTCGTCCATGTCGTCGGTGACCTCGAGCCGGATCGGCGGCCCGAACCGGCGGCGCAGCAGCTCGGCCTCGAGCGCCTGGATGAGGTTCTCGGTCTCGTCCTCCTCGATCACGACGTCCTCGTTGCGCGTGAGGCGGAACGCGTGGTGGTCGAGCATCTCCATGCCGGGGAAGAGGTCGTCGAGGTGGTTCGAGATGAGCTCCTCGAGCGGGAGGTAGCGCATCGTGTCGCCGTCGTGCGACACCTCGACGAAGCGGGGCAGCATCGGCGGCACCTTGAGGCGCGCGAACTCCTGGCGGCCGGTCCGGGCGTTGCGGATGCGGATCGCGAGGTTCAGCGACAGGCCGGAGATGTACGGGAACGGATGCGCGGGGTCGACCGCGAGCGGCATGAGCACCGGGAAGACCTGCGCCTGGAAGTACTCGTACAGGCGTGCGCGCTCGTCGGGGGACAGCGAGTCGTAGGCGACGACCTCGATGCCGGCGTCGGAGAGCGCGGGCCGACCAGCGTCGTCCAGGCGTCCGCGTGGCGCAGCTGCAGCGCGATGCGCCTCGGCCGAGATGTCGGCCAGCACGTCGGCGGGTGCGCGCCCGACGTTGGTCGGCACGGCGAGGCCCGTCACGATGCGGCGCTTGAGGCCGGCGACGCGCACCATGAAGAACTCGTCGAGGTTGCTGGCGAAGATCGCGAGGAAGTTGGCGCGCTCCAGCACCGGCAGCGTGCGGATCCTCGGCGAGTTCGAGCACCCGCTGGTTGAACGCGAGCCAGCTCAGCTCGCGGTCGAGGTAGCGGTTGTCCGGCAGCTGCGAGTCGAACACCTCCGACACGTCGAAGTCGTCGTCGTCCGCGTCGCCGAGTCCGGCGTCGAGCACGTCGTGTTCGATCATCCCCTCATCATTGCAGGGAGACGTGACGGGCGGGTGAACTGCGGCGCTCAGGCGTCGGTGTGCGCGCGGAGCGGGCAGCTGGTCGTCCTCGTAGACGTTGAAGCGGTAGCCGACGTTGCGCACGGTGCCGATCAGCTGCTCGAGGTCGCCGAGCTTCGCGCGCAGGCGTCGCACGTGCACGTCGACCGTGCGCGTGCCGCCGAAGTAGTCGTAGCCCCACACCTCGCTCAGCAGCTGCTCGCGGGTGAACACCCGCGACGGGTGCGTGGCGAAGAAGTGCAGGAGCTGGAACTCCTTGTAGGTCAGGTCGAGCGGCTTGCCGTGCACCTTCGCCGAGTAGGACGACTCGTCGATCGTGATGCCGGACGTCTGGATGCGGGTGGAGACCTGCCTCGGCGCTCTGGCGGCCGATCGCCAGGCGCACGCGCGCGTCGACCTCGGCGGGCCCGGCGGTGACGAGGATGACGTCGTCGACGCCCCAGTCGGGCGACACGGCGGTCAGGCCGCCCTCGGTGACGACGAGCAGCAGCGGAGCGTCCAGTCCGGTCGTGTTGAGGATCTTGCACAGCGACTTCGCGCCGACGAGGTCGACGCGCGCGTCGACGAAGATGATGTCGGCGCTCGGCGCGTTCACGAGCTGTGCAGGCTCTGCCGGGATCTGGCGCACCCGGTGGCTCAGCAGCTCGAGCGAGGGCAGGACGGGGCCGCCCCCGTGCGTGGAGCTCAGAACGAGAAGCTGTGCCAAGACGCCGTCCTCACCGGCGCAGCGGCCCGCGCCGTGCCCCCAAGTGTAGGGCGTCGCGGCCGACGTGCCGCGCGCGGGCCTCATGCGGGAGAATGGGTGCGTGGCCATGCCAGAACTCGCTCCCCGTCGCACGATCGGCGGCATCATCGCCGTCTGGGTCGTCGCTGCCGTCATCGGCATCGCGATCGGCGTCTTCGTCGGACCCGACTGGCGCGCCGCCTGGCTGACCGTGGGCCTGGGCGGATGCCTCCTCCTCGCGTTCGCCATCCAGCTCTGGTCGGGTCGCTCGCAGGGCTTCACCGAGCGCGTCGCGGCGAGCGTGCTCGGCGCGCTCTTCGTGCTGGGCGTCATCAGCCTCGGATTCGGGCTCGCGTCGATCCCCGTGAATCGCGCCGTGCGGGGAGCCCGGCGCGACTGTTGCGGCTAGAGTGGTGCCATGGATCTCGTCGCGCTCGAACTGTTCTTCGTGGGTCTTCTCGTGCTCGCCTCGCTCGCGATCGTCTTCGTCTCGGTGGTCGTGCTCAAGAACCTCTACCGCGGCCAGCGCTGAGGCGCGCGTCGTGTTCGACCTGCCGACCGACCTCCCCGCCGACCTCGCGCCGCTCTCGTGGCTCGTCGGCGTGTGGGAGGGCACGGGCGTCATCGACTACGAGGCCGACGGCCATCACTTCCCGGGCGAGTTCACCCACCGCGTGAGCTTCAGCCACGACGGCGGCGCCTACCTGAACTACTCCGCGAACGCGTGGCTGCACGGCGGACGGCGACGCCCGCACGCCGCTCGTGGCCGAGGTCGGCTTCTGGCGGCTCTCGCGCCAGGGCGACGGATGCCGACGCCGGCCCCGGGCTGCTTCCGGCCGTCCGCTGACGCCCGTCGTGCGCACCGCCGACGACGTCGAGGTGCTGCGCAACGCCGACGGCGGCTTCGACATCGAGGTCTCGATCGTCCACTCCGACGGCGTGAGCGAGCTGTACCTCGGCCAGATCCAGGGCCCGCGCATCGACATCGCGACCGACGCCGTCGTGCGCCCCGCCGGCGGCGAAGCCGTACGCCGCGGCATCCCGCATGTACGGCCTCGTCGACGGGCACCTGCTGTGGGCGTGGGACATCGCCGCGCTCGGCGCAGGAGCTCGGCGCGCACGCCTCGGCGCGTCTCGCGCGGGCGGAATGATGACCGCGTCGTTCGCCGCCGTTCCCGGCGCCGTCGTCGACGACGGCGTGCCTGCAGCACCTCGGCAATCCGCTCGGCGAGCAGCGCGCGCTCGCCGCCGGCACGGCCGTCGCGCCCGCTCGGCGACCGCGCGGTGCTCGCCGTGCCGGGCGAGGACCGCCTGTCGTGGCTGGACTCGCTCACCTCGCAGGCGCTCACCCGCCTCGCGCCCGGGCGAGAGCACCGAGCTGCTCGTCCTCGACCCGCAGGGCCGCGTCGAGCATGCGCCGGCCGTCCTCGACGACGGCGAGACGACCTGGCTGATCGTCGACCGGGAGGATGCCGAGGGCGCTGCTCGCGTGGCTGCGCCGGATGCGCTTCCGGCTGCGGGTCGACCCGCGGGACGCGCGCGACGAGTTCGCCGTGGTCGGGGGCACCGCCGGCCCGGCGCGTCTGCCGGCGCTGCGGCGCGCCGCTGGTCTGGACCGACCCGTGGCCGGAGGTCGCTCCGGGCGGCTGGGGCTACGCCGTCGTCGACGCCGCACCCCGGCGCCGGACCGCGACTGGGCCGAGGCCATCGTCTCGCGCGAGGAGGAGCGCGCTCGCCGCCGATGCCGCGGCCGGCCGCAGTCGCGCTCGCCGGCGCGGATGCCGCGGACGCGCTGCGCATCGCGGCATGGCGTCCGCGCTGGTGCCGAGGTCGACGAGCGCACGATCCCGCACGAGCTCGACTGGCTGCGCACCGCCGTGCACCTGAGCAAGGGCTGCTACCGCGGGCAGGAGACGGTCGCGAAGGTGCACAACCTCGGCCACCCGCCGCGCCGGCTCGTGGCGCTGCAGCTCGACGGCAGCGGCAGCGCTCTGCCCGCGCCGCGGCGCCGCGGTGCGCGCGGGCGACGACGTCGTCGGCGTCGTCACCTCGGTCGCCCTGCACTTCGAGGAGGGGCCGATCGCGCTCGCGCGTCGTGCGTCGCTCGACCCCCGTCGATGCGGACGCTCGTCGGTCGACACCGACGACGGCCCGATCGCCGCCGCGCAGGAGGTCATCGTGCCGCCGGAGGCGGGCGCGACGGCGGGCGTCCCGCGGATGCCGCGGCTCGGCCGTCGCAAGGGCGCCGCACCGCCCGCCTGGCCCGATCGGCGACCGCGCGGGCGATCAGCCGGCGGGAGCGACGGCCTCCCACGGCACGGTGACCTCGCCGAGTCGCCAGCGCGAGCGCTCGCGCACCGGCCAGCCCGCGGCATCCATCGACCGCAAGCGCCGTCTGCCAGCGGTGCACCGGGCCGAACGGCGAGACGCCGCGGCGCGCTCCCACTCGGCGTCGAGCGCCGGCAGGAAGCGCGTGCACGCGCTCGCCCGGGACGTTGCGGTGGATGAGCGCCTTCGGCAGTCGCTCGGCGGCGATCGACGGGCTGCTCGAGCGCCGCCAGCCGCAGCGACATCGTGAGCGAGCGCGGGCGCCGCGTCGGCGTCGACGGCGACCCAGGTCGCAGATGCGGCCGAGCTCGTCGCACGTGCCCTCCACGAGCAGTCCGTCCGGGTGCGAGGCGTGCCGGCCATCGCGCGCCCAGGCACCGGCGACCTCGGCCTCGTCGTACTGGCGCAGCACGTTCATGGCGCGGATGACGGCGGGCCGGCGTCGCCGCGGCAGCGGGCACCTCGAAGCCGCCGCGCGCGAACGACACCGCGGCATCCGGGGCGAACGACGTCGCGCCGGCGCGCACCTCGGCGAGCTGCGCGTGCGCGCGCGCGACGCGCGCCGGGTCGATCTCGAGCCCGAGCACCTCGACGTCGGGGCGCGCGCGCGGCGAGTCGCGCGTGCAGCTCGAGCGCCGTGACGCCGCTCGCGCCGTAGCCGAGGTCGACGACGAGCGGGTCGGCGGTGCGGCGCAGGGCGGGATGCCGCGCGATCCAGCGATCGACGCGGCGCAGCCGGTTGGTGCCGGTCGTGCCGCGGGTGGCCTGCCCGACCGGGCCGCGACGGGACGCACATGCCAGCCCATCATCGCCAGTCCGAGGCCGCGTCGCGTCGATATCATGGGCGCCATGACCGCGCCCTACACGCTGATCCTGCTCCGCCACGGCCAGAGCGAATGGAACGAGCTCAACCTGTTCACCGGATGGGTCGATGTCCGCCTCACCGAGCAGGGCAAGGCCGAGGCCCACCGCGGCGGCGAGCTGCTCGCCGAGGCCGGGCTGCTGCCCGACGTGCTGCACACCTCGGTGCTCAGCCGCGCGATCCAGACCGCGGACATCGCGCTGGACGCCGCCGACCGCCTCTGGATCCCGGTCAAGCGCACGTGGCGCCTCAACGAGCGCCACTACGGCGCGCTGCAGGGCAAGGACAAGGCGCAGACGCTCGAGGAGTTCGGCCAGGAGCAGTTCATGCTGTGGCGCCGCTCGTTCGACGTGCCGCCGCCGCCGCTCGACGACGACAGCGAGTTCAGCCAGGTCGGCGACCCGCGCTACGTCGGCATCGACGGCGAGGTGCCGCGCACCGAGTCGCTCAAGCTCGTCATCGACCGCTTCCTGCCCTACTGGGAGAGCGACATCGTCCCCGACCTGCGCGCGGGCAAGACCGTGCTGGTCACGGCGCACGGCAACTCGCTGCGCGGCCTCGTCAAGCACCTCGACGGCATCAGCGACGCCGACATCGCCGAGCTCAACATCCCCACCGGCATCCCGCTCGTCTACCGCCTCGACGAGAACCTCGATGCCGCTCGGCCCGGGCGAGTACCTCGACCCCGAGGCCGCCGCCGCCGGCGCCGCCGCCGTCGCGACCAGGGCAAGAAGTAGCCGCTCCACGCACGAACGAAGGGGAGCCGGATGCCGCGCGGCATCCGGCCCTCTTCCGTGTCGTCGCGTCAGCGGCGCGACGACGTCGAGCGCGTCGGTCGATCGCCGTCCAGTCGCCGGTCGAGAGGTAGACGACCTTCTTGGCGACCGAGACCGCGTGGTCGGCGAAGCGCTCGTGGTAGCGGCTCGCGAGGGTCGCGTCGACCGTCGCCGACGCCTCGCCCTGCCAGCTGTCGCTGAGCACCTTCTCGAAGACGCGGACGTGCAGCTCGTCGAGCTTGTCGTCGGCGTTGCGGATCTCCTCGGCGAGCGTCGTGGTCCTCGCGTGCGCAGCAGCTCGGTGAGCTTGCGTGCGACCTCGACGTCGAGCTCGCCCATCTTGGGGAAGGTCGACTTCAGGCCCTTCGGGATCGCGCGCTCGGGGAAGCGCATGCGGGTGAGCTGGGCGATGTGCTCGGCGATGTCGCCCATGCGCTCGAGCGACGCGCTGATGCGCAGCGCGCTCACGACGATGCGCAGGTCGCGGGCGACCGGCTGCTGGCGGGCGAGGATCTCGATCGCCAGCTCGTCGAGCGCGATGGCCTTCTCGTCGATGATGGCGTCGGCCTCGATGACCTCCTCGGCGAGCGCCGACGTCGCTCGTGCCGAACGCCCGCGTCGCCTTGTCGATCGCGACCGTCACGAGCTCGGCGATCTCGACGAGACGTCCCTGGACGTCCTCGAGCGACTGATGGAAGACTTCGCGCATCGCGGCACCTCTCCTGTTCGCGGGGATCGATCGGGGCGATCCGTGCAGCACCGCCCGCGACCTCCGGCGATTGTCGCTCACCGAAGGTTAACGAATGGTGCCGCCGCGGTGAATAGTACCGGCGCGCCCCGCGATGCCGCGCAGGACGCCGGAGGCCGCATCCGTCCGCCCGTACGCTGGAGGCATGGACACGACGCAGCTCGCGCTGCTCGCCCTCCTCGCTGGGGTCGCTCATCGGAGGCTCGGTCGCGGCGGTCATCGTCGTCGCGCTGCGGGCGCGCGATCGCGCTGAGCGCCGAGACGTCGGTCGCGATCCCCGAGGGCGTGCGCGAAGTGCTGCACGGGATGGACGACGCGGCCGTCGTCGTCGACGCCTCCGCCACCGTCCTCGCCGCCTCGGCGCCCGCGGGTCCGTTCCGCCTCGGCGAGGGGCGTGGTGCTGCCCTCGGACGAGCTGCGCGGCGCTCGTGCGCCGGGCGCGCGAGACCGATCTGCCGCAGTCCGGCGACGCTGCGCCTGCGCCGCGGCGCTCCGCCCGCCGAGCCGCGCCTCGTCGCGGTGCGCGCGACCCGCATCTCGCCGCGCCTGACGCTCCTCGTGCTGCGCGACATCACCGAGCGCGAGCGCGTCGAGCAGATGCGCCGCGACTTCGTCGCCAACACGAGTCACGAGCTGAAGACCCCGGTCGGCGCCGTCAGCCTGCTCGCCGAGGCCATCGAGTCCGCCGCCGACGACCCCGACCAGGTGCGCAACTTCGCGGCGCGGCTCGATGCCGAGGCGGCCCGGCTCGCCGTGCTCACCTCGCGCATCATGAACCTCTCGCGGCTGCAGGCCTCCGACGAGCTCACCGAGGACCGCGACGTGTCGGTCGACGAGATCGTCGCGTCGGCGGTCGACGCGCACGCGATCCAGGCCGAGTCGGCGGGTGTGCGAGATCGTCGCGCGGCGGCGACGCGCGGACTGTACGTGCGCGGCGACGCGCAGGTGCTCAGCGAGGCGGTCGGCAACCTCATCGCCAACGCGATCGCGTACTCGCCCGAGGGCGCGAGCGTCGGGGTCGGCGTGAGCGCTCGTCGACGACATCGTCGAGATCGCCGTCACCGACCGCGGCATCGGCATCGCCGAGGGCGACCAGGAGCGCATCTTCGAGCGCTTCTACCGCGCCGACCAGGCGCGGGCGCGCCGCACCGGCGGCACGGGGCTCGGGCTCTCGATCGTCAAGCACGCCGTGCAGCGTCACGGCGGCGAGGTGCGGCTCTGGTCGCGACCCGGGCGCGGCTCGACCTTCACCATCCGCCTGCCCGCTCGTCCGAGGCGCCCGACGACATCGCCCGCCGGCAAGAAGGCGCGCAAGAAGAAGAGCGCAGCCGAAGGCATCCACGCCCTCCCGCACGACTCCCCAGAACGGAGACCCCGCATGACCCGCGTCCTGATCGTCGAGGACGAGCCGGATCTCGCCGATCCGCTCGCCTACCTGCTGCGCCGCGAGGGCTACGAGGTCGAGATCGCCGAGGACGGCCCGGCGGCGCTCACGGCGTTCCGCGAACGCGGCGCCGACATCGTGCTGCTGGACCTCATGCTGCCCGGGATGCCGGGAACCGAGGTGTGCCGGCAGATCCGCACGACATCCGGTGTGCCGATCATCATGCTGACGGCGAAGGACTCCGAGGTCGACATCGTCGTCGGGCTCGAGCTCGGCGCCGACGACTACGTCACGAAGCCGTACTCGGCGCGCGAGCTGCTCGCGCGGATGCGCGCCGTGCTGCGCCGCCACGTCGCAGAACGAGGCGCGACCTCGACGAGCGCGTCCTCGACGGCGGGCGCGTCGTGCTCGACATCGATCGTCACACCGTCGCGGTCGACGGGCGCGAGATCAGCATGCCGCTCAAGGAGTTCGAGCTGCTCGAGGTGCTCATGCGCAACGCCGGCCGCGTGCTCACCCGCGGTCAGCTCATCGACCGCGTGTGGGGCAGCGACTACTTCGGCGACACCAAGACGCTCGACGTGCACATCAAGCGCATCCGCTCACGCATCGAGAAGACCCGAGCGAGCCGACGATGCTCGTGACGGTGCGCGGGCTCGGCTACCGCTTCGAGGGCTGAGCCGCCGTGCGCGGGCTGAGCGGCGCGGGCCGGTCAGGGGACGAGCGGCGCGAGGTAGTCCAGCGCGCCGTCGAGCACCGGGACGCGAGACGAGCATGCCGTCGCGTCGCCGGACTGGAAGTAGCCCGGGACGTCGGCGCCCGGCAGGACGTCGATGCCCTCGAGCAGCAGCGGCTCGGTCTCGTCGGAGCCGAGGCTCAGGGTCGTGTTGGCGGGAACGCGGATCGTCGAGCGTCGATCGTGTCGGACCCTCGCCGAACTCGATGTGGAGCGTGTGCGACTCGTCGGTGTCGTTGACGATCGCGGCGACGAGGTTGCCGAGCGAGCCGTCCTCGTTGGCGACGATGAGCACGTTGCGCACCTTGAGCGGGCCGGAGCCGTCGACGTTCACGCCGTCGGCGGCGGAGTACTGGATCGTCGTCGCCTGCGGCGAGATCATGGTGCAGCCGGTCGCTGCCGAGGACGACGGCGGCGCCCACGGCGAGCGACGCGATGAGGCGCGATTTCACGGATCCTCCCAGAGCTGGATGACGGCATCCCTTGCATTCTAGGGTCGCCGCGGCGCCTCTCGTGGGACGCCGTGCGAGGGCGAGCCCGGGCGTGGGCGGCGAACCTTAGCGTATGTCGCCTGTGGTATCCTGGAGGTTGCCGAAAGGACATAACTGCATGCTTTTTGAGGTTGGCGAGACGGTCGTCTATCCCCACCACGGGGCCGCGACGATCATCGAGGTCAAGGACCGCATCATCAAGGGCGAGACGAAGAAGTACCTGAAGCTCAACGTCACACAGGGTGACCTGATCATCGAGGTTCCCGCCGAGAACGTCGACCTCGTCGGCGTTCGCGACGTCATCGGCAAGGAGGGCCTCGACCGCGTCTTCGAGGTGCTGCGCGCACCGTTCACCGAGGAGCCCACGAACTGGTCCCGCCGGTACAAGGCGAACCTCGAGAAGCTCGCCTCCGGCGACGTCATCAAGGTGAGCGAGGTCGTCCGCGACCTGTGGCGCCGCGACCAGGACCGCGGCCTGTCGGCCGGTGAGAAGCGCATGCTCGCCAAGGCGAAGCAGATCCTCATCTCCGAGCTCGCGCTCGCCGAGAAGACCGACGAAGAGAAGGCCGGCGTCATCCTCGACGAGGTCCTCGCCGAGCTGATCCAGCCGGGACTAGACTCGTCAGGCGTGAGCATCGCGCCCGTCCCGCGCATCGCCGTCATCGTCGTCGCCGCCGGCTCCGGCACGCGCCTCGGCGCCGGACGCCCCGAAGGCGTTCGTCGGCATCGACGAGCACACGATCCTGCGCCACGCGCTCGAGCGCGTCGTCGCGGCGCGCCGAACGCGCAGGTCGTCGTCGTCGCGCCCGCGGGCCGCGAGGGCGATGCGCTGACCGAGGCGCTTGCCGCCGCCGGCGACCGCCGCGACCTCGTCTCGGTCGTCACGGGCGGTGCGACGCGTCAGGCGTCGGTCGCCGCCGGGCTCGCGCGCGCTGTGGCCCGACGTCGAGATCGTGCTCGTGCACGACGCCGCCCGCGCGCTCACGCCGCCCGACGTGTTCGAGCGCGTCATCGCGGCGGTCGACGCCGGCAGGGCGGGGTCGATCCCGGTGCTCCCCGTGATCGACACGATCAAGCGCGTCGACGGCGGGCGAGGTCGTCGGCGGCGTCGACCGCGCCGAGCTCGTCGGCGGCGCAGACGCCGCAGGGCTTCCGGCGCGACATGCTGGATGCCGCGTACCGCGACGCCGACCGCGGAGTTCACCGACGACGCCGCGCTCGTGGCCGCGGCCGGGCACGCCGTCGCCGTCGTCGAGGGCGACCCGCTCGCGTTCAAGATCACGACGGCCGCCGACCTCGAGCGCGCGCGCGTCGCTCGTCGCGCGGCTCCGCTCGCCCGCCGTCGGCGCTCGAGAACGCGCCGCCGCTCCCGCGCGTCGGCGTCGGCACCGACGTGCACGCGTTCGGCGGCGACGGGCGCCCTGTGGCTCGCCGGGCTCGAGTGGCCGGGCGAGCAGGCGCTGTCGGGCACTCCGACGGCGACGCGGTCGCCCACGCGATCGTCGACGCGCTGCTGTCGGCCGCCGGGCTCGGCGACATCGGCACGCACTTCGGCACGGACCATCCCGAGTACGCGGGCGCGCACGCCGACGTCGTTCCTCGCGCGCACGCTTGCGCTGCTCGGCGAGGCCGGGTGGCGCGTCGGCAACGTCTCGGTGCAGGTGCAGGCGAACCGCCCGCGCTTCGCCGCGCGCCGCGCCGAGGCCGAGGCGGTGCTCTCGGCGGCGCTCGGCGGGGCACCGGTGTCGGTCGTCGGCGACCACGACCGACGGCCTCGGCTTCACCGGCCGGGGCGAGGGCGTCTCGGCCTTCGCCGTGCGCGCTCGTCGTGGTCGCGCCTGAGCGCCGGCGGGCTCAGAGCGCGCGGGTCATGAAGACCGAGAACGGGTCGTCGGCGTAGTCCTCGAACGGGCCGCACACGACGAAGCCCTCGCTCGCGTAGAGGCGCTGCGCGGGCACGAAGTCCTCGGGCGTGCCGGTCTCGAGCCACAGGCTCGTCATGCCGCGCTCGCGGGCCGCGGCGACGATGTGCCGCAGCAGCGCGCGGCCGACGCCCGTCCCGCGGAACCGGTCGTCGACGCGCATCGACTTGAGCTCGCCGCGGTGCGCGTCGAGCGTCTTCAGCGCGCCGATCCCGGCGAGCTCGTCGTCGATCCACGCCGACCAGAACGTGATCGACGGATGCCGCAGCCGCTCGAGGTCGAGCGCGTGCACGCTCTCGGGCGGCGAGGTGTCGTGCATCCCGGCGAGGTGCGCGGCGATCGAGCGCCGGCGTCGCCGCGCCGCGACAGATCGTCGACGCGGATCTCGATGCGCGCCAGTCACGCCCTCCACCGCGAACGGCGCGGGGATCGCGCGGCGCGCGCGAGCCCCACGCGAGCAGCGCGAGGCCCGCCGCGAGCACGACCAGGCCGACGATCGCGAGCGCCGACAGCCGCTCGCCGAGCACGACGATGCCGAGGATGCTCGCGGTCAGCGGCTCGCCGAGCGTGAGCGTCGCGGCCGTCGCGGCGGTGAGGCCGCTCGAGCCCCCACGTGAACAGCACGTAGGCGATCGAGATCGTCGCCGAGTCCGAGCCACAGCGCCATCACGACCCCGCTCGGCGTGCCGAGCCAGCGACAGGTCGACGAACGGCAGCGACGAACGCGACGAGCACGGCCGAGCTCGCGCCCATCGCGCCGACGACCGTGAACGGGTCCCACCCGGCATCCAGCAGGCGTCGCTGCGCGTTCGCGATCACGGCGAAGGACGCCCCGGCGCCGACCGAGCCGAGCAGGCCGAGCGGGTCGGTGCCGCCGGCCGCGCCGGCCTCGCCGCCGAAGCCGAGCAGCACGACGCCGACCGTGGCGAGCGCCGTCGCGAGCATCCACGTCGGCGCCGGGACGCGCCGGGTCAGCGCCCACTCGAGCAGGCCGGCGAGGATCGGGCGCGGAGCCGAGCGCGACGACGGTGCCGACGGCGACGCCGTTGCGCTCGGTGCCGAGGAAGAACAGCGGCTGGTACAGCGCCAGGCACGACGCCGGTGAGCACCATGAGCGAGAGCGCCGGGCGTCCGAGGCGCGGGCGGGGTGCCGCATCCGGTCGCGCGGCGTGCGGTGGCGGCGGGCGAGCGCGAAGGCGATGAGCGCGAGGCCGGTGCCGCCGATGACCATGCGCATGACGCCGATCGACAGCGGAGTCGTGCCCTCGGGGCCGAGCGCCTGCGACGTGCCGGTCGTGCCGAACAGCAGCGCGGCGGCGAGGACGGCGAGGACGTGCACCCTACAGTTCTACCGGTTCGCGATCATTGGCCCGATCGCCCGGGAGGCCGCCGGTAGGCTGGTGCGGTGACTCTCCGGCTCTACGACACCAAGGCGCAGGCCCTGCGCGACTTCGTGCCGCTCGACCCCGCGAACGTCACGATCTACGTGTGCGGTCCGACGGTGCAGTCCGGTCCGCACATCGGGCACCTGCGCGGCGCGCTGAGCTTCGACATCCTGCGCCGCTGGCTCGCGCACCGCTTCGGCCGCGTCACGTTCGTGCGCAACGTCACCGACATCGACGACAAGGTGCTCGCGAACGCGACGGACGTCGAGCCGTGGTGGGCGCTCGCCTACCGCATGGAGCTCGACTTCTCGCGTGCGTATGCCGCGATCGGCATCCTGCCGCCGACGTACGAGCCGCGGGCGACCGCATCCATCCCGCAGATGCAGGAGCTCATCGCGCGGCTCATCGACGCGGGCCACGCCTATCGCCGCCGACCGGCGACGTCTACTTCGACGTGCGCTCGTGGGCCGAGCTACGGCGCGCTCACGAACCAGCGCCTCGACGCGATGGAGTCGCGCCGCGGACGCCGATCCGCGCGGCAAGCGCGACTCCGCGCGACTTCGCCCTGTGGAAGGGCGCGAAGGCCGACGAGCCCGCGTCGGCGACCTGGGAGTCGCCGTGGGGCGCGGGCCGCCCGGGCTGGCACATCGAGTGCTCCGCGATGTCGCGGCGCTACCTCGGGCCCGAGTTCGACATCCACGGCGGCGGGCTCGACCTGCGCTTCCCGCACCACGAGAACGAGCTCGCGCAGTCGACCGCGGCCGGCGACCCGTTCGCGCGCTACTGGGTGCACAACGGCCTCGTGACCGTCGACGACCAGAAGATGTCGAAGTCGCTCGGCAACTTCCTGCTCGCCGACGACGTGCTGCGCGAGCGCGACCCGCTCGTCGTGCGCTACGCGCTCGCCGCGGCGCACTACCGCTCGAGCCTCGACGATCTCGCCGTCGACGTTCGACGAGGCCGAGGCGGCGCTCGACCGCATCCGCACGTTCCTGGAGCGCGCCGCGCCGCGTGCTCGGCGCCGACGAGCTGGCTCGACCGTCGCCGAGCTGCCCGACGCGTTCGCCGCCGCGATGGACGACGACCTCGGCGTGCCGCAGGCGCTCGCCGTCGTGCACGAGACGGTGCGCGCGGGCAACACCGCGCTCGACGCGGGCGACCGGACGCCGCGGCCGCGCGCGTCGGTCGCCGTGGGCCGCATGACCGGCATCCTCGGGCTCGATCCGCTCGACCCGCAGTGGCGGACGGCGGATGCCTCGGCCGAGGCATCCGCTCTCGACGCGCTCGTGCAGACGATGATCACGCAGCGCGCCGACGCGCGCGCGGCCAAGGACTGGGCGGCCGCCGATCGCATCCGCGACGCGATCGCGGCCGCCGGAATCACGCTCGAAGACACTCCGGACGGAACACACTGGACGCTGCTCGATGAGCGCGGCCGGGCAACGAAGGAATAGAGGAACCGATGGCCGGTAAGCCGGGGCGCCCAGGCGCCAGCAAGGGCGAGAAGGGTCCCACGAAGGGCACCGGGCGGCAAGAACAAGCGCTCCCTCGAGGGTCGCGGACCGACGCCGAAGGCCGAGGACCGCGCGTGGCACCCCGCCGGCAAGCGCAAGGCCGCGGCCGAGCGCTACGCGGCCGCCGGCGGCAAGGGCAAGCCGCGGGCAGGCCGCGCCGCGCTCGACCGTCCGCGCGAAGAAGGACGACGACACCGAGACGGTGACCGGCCGCAACTCGGTGCTCGAGGCGCTGCGCGCGAAGATCCCCGCGACGGCGTTCTACATCGCCCAGCGCGTCGAGATGGACGACCGCGTCAAGGAGATGCTGTCGATCGCGACGCACCGCGACATCCCGGTCCTCGAGGTCACGCGCCCCGAGCTCGACCGCATGGCCGGCTTCGACGGCGTGCACCAGGGCGTCGCGCTCAAGGTGCCGCCGTACGAGTACGCGCACCCGCAGGACCTGCTCGAGAAGGTCATCGACCAGGGTCAGGTGCCGCTGTTCGTCGCGCTCGACGGCATCACCGACCCGCGCAACCTCGGCGCGATCATCCGCTCCACGGCGGCGTTCGGCGGCCACGGCGTCATCCTGCCGCAGCGCCGCTCGGCGAGCGTCAACAGCGCCGCGTGGAAGACGAGCGCCGGCGCCGCCGCGCGCATCCCCGTCGCGATCGCCCCGAACCTCACCTCGATGCTCAAGGAGTTCAAGAAGCAGGGCGTCTTCGTCCTGGGCCTCGACGGCGGCGGCGACGTCGTCGCTGCCCGCGCTCGAGCTCGCCGACCGCCCGGTCGTCATCGTCGTCGGCTCCGAGGGCAAGGGGCTCTCGCGCCTCGTCACCGAGACGTGCGACCAGATCGTGTCGATCCCGATCGCGGGCGCGACCGAGTCGCTGAACGCCGGGATCGCGGCATCCGTCGCCCTCTACCAGGTCTCGACGCTCCGAGCCGCGCACTGAGCGCCCGGGTGCATGCGAGGGAATGAACCGCGCACGCGCCGGCTTGCAACGGGGGAACCCGTCGAAAGGAACGCCATGGCACGCATCGCCGTCATCGGAGGAACCGGCTACGCCGGCAGCAACATCGTCGCCGAGGCGGTGAGCCGCGGTCACACGGTCGTCTCGGTCGCCCGCACGTTCCCGCCGAGCGCATCGAGGGTGCCACCTACATCGAGGGCACGCTGCTCGACGTGCCCGGCCTCGTCGCCGAGCTCGAGGGCGTCGATGTGGTCGTGGTCGGCCGTGCGCCGCACGCGGTGACATGGCCGGCAGCGTGCGGACGAACGTCGCCGAGCTCGTCGCCGAGCTGCCGAGCCGGCGTGCGCGTCGGCGTGATCGGCGGTGCCGGCGGCAGCCTCGTCGCCCCCGGCGGCGAGCGGCTCGTCGACCAGCCGACCTTCACCGAGGAGTACAAGCCCGAGGCGCTCGAGGCGATCGGCATCCTCGAGGACCTCGCAGAGACGCCCGGCGTCGCGCGACTGGTTCTACATCCACCCGGCCGGCGGCTTCGGCGTCTGGAACCCGGGCGAGCGCACCGGGCTCCTACCGCGACGGCGGCGACGTGCTCGTGACCGACGAGGACGGCGAGTCGTACATCTCGGGCGCCGACCTCGGCGTCGCGGTCGTCGACGAGATCGAGAACCCGAAGCACTCGCGCGAGCGCTTCACCGTCGGCTACTGACGCGCCTCAGACCAGGTCGCGCCAGTCGATGTCGTCGTCCTCGTCGTCGTGCGCGGGGATGTCGGCGGTGATCACGGGCAGCGACATCGTCTCGGTCGGCGGACCCATGACGGTCGCCTCGTCGCGGCGGTGGCGCAGCACGTCGTCGATGTAGCTCGAGAGCACCTCGGCGAGCGGAACCGACCTGCCCGCGCGCCTGCGACATGTACCAGCGGTGCTCGAGCACCTGGTGGAACACCTCGGCGGGCTCGAGCTTGGCGCGCAGATCCCACGGGATCGCCTTCACGACGGGCTCGAAGACGCGCGTGAGCCACTCGTGGGCGACCATCTCCTCGTCGTCGCCCAGGCGTGAGACGCGGGCGCGGAACTCGTCGAGGTCGTTGAGCAGGCGGCGCGCCTGGTTCTCCTCGACGTCGAGACCCGTCAGCCGCAGCAGCCGCCGCTGGTGGTGCCCGGCATCGACGACCTTCGGCTGGATCGAGACCTTCGTGCCGTCCGCCGTCTGCTCGATCGACATCTCGCCGATGTCGAAGCCGAGGTCGTTGAGGTGGCGCACGCGCTCGGTGATGCGCCAGGCCTCGCGAGGCCGTGAAGGTCTCGGCGTCGGTGAGCGCGGTCCACAGCGAGTGGTAGGACGACACGATGCCGTCGGCGATCGCGATGGCGTCGACACCGCCCTCGAGTCGGCCGCCCGCCTCGAGATCCATGATCTCGCCGGCGATGTTGGTGCGCGCGACGTCGAGGTCGTGCTCGCGCTGGCCGCGGGTGAGCCCGCACTCGTGCAGCTCGCCGGTCTCGGCGTCGACGAGGTAGGCGGCGAAAGCGCCGGCGTCGCGGCGGAAGAGCGTGTTCGAGAGCGACACATCGCCCCAGAAGAAGCCGACGTTGTGCAGCCGCACGAGCAGCGCCGCGAGCGCGTCCACGAGCCGCGTCGCGGTGTCGGGGCGCAGCACCTGCGTGAACAGGGCGCGGTAGGGGAGCGAGAACTTCAGGTGCGCCGTGACGAGCGCGGCGGGCAGCGGCTCGCCCGCGGCATCCGTCCTCCTCGCGATGACGGCGACGCGCTCGACGCAGGGCGCATCGAGACGGGCGAGGTTGCCGAGCATGTCGTACTCTCGCCGGGCCATCTCCTCGGTCGTCTCCTTGATGGCGACGACGCGGCCCGACAGGCTCGCGAAGCGCACGAGGTGGCGCGAGAGTCCCTTGGGCAGGGAGACGATCGTGCTCGAGGGCCAATCGCCGAGCGGAGTCGACCAGGGCAGCGTGAGCAGGCCGGGATCGACCGAGCTCGCGGTGATGCTCAGTGCGTCGGGCACGGGTCCTCCTGAGAATGCGCGAAGGCGCGGGGGGCGTTCGCCCGCCCGCGCCGCGAGATGGTGCGTCAGGCCGAGACGACCGGCTTGTCGTTGAGGCGCTCGCCGGACTCGACGTCGAAGGCGTGCACGTGGCCGGCCGTCGCCGCGAGCGTGACCGTCTCGCCCGCGTTCGGGTGGTTGCGGCCGTCGACGCGCGCGACGATGTCGGTGCGCTTGCCGTTGATCTCGGTGTGACCGTAGAGGTAGCCGTCGGCGCCGAGCTCCTCGACGAGGTCGACGACGACCGACAGGCCCTGGCCGTCGGCCGGGCCGACCACGATGTCCTCGGGGCGCACGCCGATCGTGACCTGGCTGCCGTTGGCGCGGCCGACCGTGTCGCGGTCCAGCGGGACGACCTCGGAGCCGAACTGCACGCCGCCCTCGGCGAGGTCGGACGGGAACAGGTTCATCGCGGGCGAGCCGATGAAGCCGGCGACGAACACGTTGTTCGGCTTCTCGTACAGGTCGCGGGGCGTGCCGACCTGCTGGAGCAGGCCGTCCTTGAGCACCGCGATGCGGTCGCCCATCGTGAGCGCCTCGGTCTGGTCGTGCGTGACGTAGACGGTCGTGACGCCGAGGCGGCGCTGCAGCGACGCGATCTGCGTGCGGGTCTGCACGCGGAGCTTGGCGTCGAGGTTCGACAGCGGCTCGTCCATGAGGAACACCTGGGGCTGACGGACGATGGCGCGGCCCATCGCGACGCGCTGACGCTGGCCGCCCGAGAGGGCCTTCGGCTTGCGGGTCAGGTACTCCTCGAGGTCGAGGAGCTTCGCGGCCTCGAGCACGCGCGCGGCGCGCTCGTCCTTGCCGACGCCGGCGATCTTCAGGGCGAAGCCCATGTTCTCGGCGACGGTCATGTGCGGGTACAGCGCGTAGTTCTGGAAGACCATCGCGATGTCGCGGTCCTTCGGCGGGACGTCGGTGACGTCGCGATCGCCGATGAGGATGCGGCCCGAGTTGACCTCTTCGAGGCCGGCCAGCATGCGCAGCGACGTGGACTTTCCGCAGCCGGACGGACCGACCAGGACGAGGAACTCGCCGTCGGCGACCTCGAGGTTGAGCTTGTCGACCGCGGGGCGCGTGCCCCCGGGGTACAGGCGGGTTGCGTTGTCGAACGTGACGGACGCCATGTCTTCTTCTCCTTCACCGGCAGGTACGTGCCGGACGATCCGTAGTGATGGAATGAGCGGGGACTGCCCGCACGCCCGTCATCGGGCGCAGGAGCTCAGTATGGCACGGCCCACTTCGAGGCGGCGTCTGGGCATTTCCCAGGGTGGCTGGCTAGCATCGACACCGGCCCCTTCGCACTGAGTTTCCCGGCGTGCGAGGATCGGCCCCGCCGGATCCGGCCGCGTCTTCCCGAGAGGTTCCATGTCCAGCGACGAGTCCCCGAACGCCACGAGCGAGCGCCGCGACGCCGTGCGCGAGAAGGCGCAGCAGGTGCAGGCGCGTCAGAAGCGCGCGCACCGCATCCGCACCGCCGCGATCGCGGCCGCCGTCGTCGCGGTCGTCGCGATCGCGGCCGTCGTCGTCACCTGGACGGTCTCGTCTGCGGCCTCGAAGCCCATGCTCAGCCCGTCGAACGTCGCCGAGGACGGCTTCGCCGTGACGGTCGCCGACTCGACGGTGCCCGACCCGACGGTCGTCGCGGCCACGGCTGAGACCGCCGAGACGGCCGAGCCCGACCCCGCGCCCACGACGACCGCGCCGCGCGGCCCGCTGTCGACATCCGCGTGTACGTCGACTATCTCTCGGCCGGATCGCGCGACTTCCAGAAGGCGAACGCACCTCAGCTCTCGAAGTGGATGACCGAGGACGCCGCGACGCTCACCTACTACCCGGTCGCGATGCTGACCGCGAAGTCGAACGGCACGAAGTACTCGCTGCGCGCCGCGAGCGCGGCCGCCTGCGTCGCGACCCACTCGCCCGACACCTTCTTCGCGTTCAACAACGAGCTGCTCGCGAATCAGCCCGACGTCGACTCCGACGGCTACAGCGACACCGAGCTCGCAGACATCGCGCAGGCGTCGGGCGCCGAGTCGCCCAAGGTCGTGCGCTCGTGCATCGAGGACGAGGCCTTCGCGTCCTGGGCGAAGAGCGCGACCGAGCGCGCGCTCAAGGGCCTCCCCGACACCGACGACATCGCCCTCACGGGAGCGCCGATGGTGCTCGTCAACGGCATGCCGTACGTCGGCGCGCTCGATGACCCCAAGGAGTTCGCGCAGTTCGTGCTGACGATCGCGAGCGACGCGTACTACAAGGACGCCTCGCCGACGCCGACCCCGACGCCGTGACGAGCCTGCGCGCGCGGTCGGTAGACTGGGGCCTTCGCCGACTTGGCGCAATTGGTAGCGCACCTAACTTGTAATTAGGGGGTTACGGGTTCAAGTCCCGTAGTCGGCTCGTGAACGCAGACTCCCGCGATCGCGGCCGCGCCTGCCCGCGTGGCTCGCCCTCTCTGCCGCGGCTGCTCATCGGCATGCTGACGGCGGTCCAGGCCCGCATCAACGGCCAGCTCGGCATCCGGCTCGACGACGGCTTCGTCGCGCCGCGATCTCGTTCGGCTCCGGCCTCCTGATCCTGGTCGTGCTGTCGCTGGCGCTGCCGGTCGGCCGCCGCGGGTTCCGCACGCTCGTGCACGGGCGTGCGCGGGCGGAGGATCCCGTGGTGGATGCTCGCGGGCGGCGCCGCCGGCGCCCTCACCGTCGCGACGCAGGGCCTCGCGGTCGGCATCATCGGCGTCTCGCTCTTCACCGTCGGCATCGTCGCCGGGCAGACCGTCTACGGGCTCGTGCTGGACCGCATCGGCTTCGGGCCCGCGGGCGTCGTCGCCGTCACGATGCCGCGCCTGCTCGGCGGGGTCCTCGCGCTCGCGGCCGTCGGGCTCGTCGCTGCTGGGCGACGGGGTCGCCGGCATCCCGCTGTGGATGCTCGTGCTGCCGTTCCTCGCGGGCATCGCGCATCGCGTGGCAGCAGGCGACGAACGGGCGACTGCGCCAGCGTGTCGGGACGCCGCTGACCGCGACCCTGGTCAACTTCGCGGGCGGCACGATCCTGCTCGTGATCGCCGCGCGTGATCCACGTCGCGATCGTCGGTGCGCCGACGCCTTGCCGACCGAGCCGTGGCTCTACCTCGGCGGAGCGCTGGGAGTCGTCTACATCTTCCTGTCGGCGGCGCTCGTCGCGTCACACGGGCGTGCTGCTGCTCGGCCTCGGCACGGTCGTCGGGCAGCTGCTCACGTCGGTGGTCCTCGACGCGCTGTGGCCGGCGCCGGCCGAGCCCGGGCGCCCGTTCAGCAGACCTCGCGATGGTCGTGCGTCGCCCTCGCGTCGGTCGTCGTCGCGGCCGTGCCGTGGCGGCGCGCCGCGGCGCCGCTGACGCGGGCTCAGTCCTTCGTCGCCTCGGCATCCGCGAGAGGTGACGCCGTGCGTCGACGGCCTTGCGGCGTGCCGGGACGCGCGCGCGGCGGCTTGCCGCCGACGTAGAGCCAGCCGAGCAGCTCCTCGTTCTTCGCCAGACCGTGCGCCTTCGCGACGGCCTTCGAGCGCGTGTAGTGGCCGGTGCGCCAGATGACGCCCCAGCCGGCCTCATCGAGCAGCAGGCTCAGCACGTGGGCGACGCCCGAGGCGACGGCCTCCTGCTCCCAGCGCGGCACCTTGTCGCTCTTGCGGTAGCTCGCCACGACCGCGATCAGCAGCGGTGCGCGCAGCGGCTTGCTCGAGACGCCCTTGTCGCCGTTCGCCTTCGCGATCGCGCGGCCGAGGCGCTCGCGGTCGTCGCCGCGCAGCTCGATGAGCCGCCACGGCCGCGAGCGACGAGTGGTCGGCGACCCGGCCCGCCGCCGAGACGAGCGTCAGCAGTTCGGCGTGCGTCGGCGCGTCATCGGTCACCTTCGACCACGACCGGCGGGCGCGCACCGCGTCGAGGGCCCGGTCACGGCTCGTCGGGCGTGAACGAGAGCGAGAGCGAGTTCATGCAGTAGCGGTCGCCGGTGGGCGTGCCGAAGCCGTCGGGGAAGACATGGCCGAGGTGCGAGCCGCACGTGCGCGCAGCGCACCTCGGTGCGCACCATGCCGTGGCTGCGTGTCGTCGATGAGCTCGACCGCCTCGGGTCGCACCGACTCGTAGAAGCTCGGCCAGCCGCAGTGGGAGTCGAACTTCGTGCCGCTCTGGAACAGCTCGGCGCCGCACGCGGCGCAGGTGTAGAGGCCGGCGCGGCTCTCGTCGAGCAGCTCGCCGGTCCAGGCGCGCTCGGTGCCCGCCTGCGCGCAGCACGGCGTACTGCTCGGGGTCAGCTCCTCGCGCCACTCCTCGTCGCTCTTCTCGACGTCGTAGGTCATGCGTTCTCCTCAAGTCTCTCCATTCAACCCCAGCGGAAGGCGTCCCGCCGCGGGCGCGCTGACGTCACCGCGAGAATGGGCGGCGTGGTGACAGCGACTGCGGCGATCGACGCCGTCCGCGAGCGCTACGCGCGCTTCGCGCGCGACGAGGCGCCCGGCCGGTCGGAGCTCTACGCGCGAGTGGGCAGCGGGCGTCGCGGCCGACGTCCACGCCGTCGCGGCGATCCTCGCCCGCATCCCGGCGACCCATCGCCAGCCGCCGCTCGTGTTCGCGGTGACGCGGCTGCTCGGCGCGCGCGAGACGCCCTATCGGCGTGTGGCGCGCAGTGGATCGCCGAGCACGCCGACGACGTCGTGGCCGAGGCATCCCGTCGCAGCCTGCAGACCAACGAGCCGCAGCGCTGCGCGGCGCTGCTGCCGGCCCTGGCCACGGTCGACGGGTCCGATCGCGCTGCTCGAACTCGGTGCGAGCGCGGGGCTGTGCCTGTACCCCGACCGCTACTCGTACCGCTACCGCGGCGAGCGGCGTCGACCTGGACCCGGCTGACGGGGCCGTCGCCGGTCGTGCTCGAGTGCGACGTCGCCGGGCGATCCGCCGCTGCGGACTGCCCGACGTCGTGTGGCGGGCGGCATCGACCTCGCGCCGCTCGACGCCTGCGGACCCCGCGGATCGCCGCTTCCTGACGACGCTCGTATGGCCGGGTGAGCACGGGCGGGCCGCCCGCATCGAGGCGGCGCTCGACATCGTCGCGGCCGATCCGCCGCTGCTGCTGGCGCGGCGACGCGTCCGATCCGGCCGTGCTGCGCGCCGCCGCGGCCGGCTGCGCCGGCCGGAGCGACGCTCGTGGTCACGACGCCCGGTGTGCTGCCGCACATCCCGCGGGCGGGCCGCGAGAGGCTCCTCGCGGCGCTGCGCGACCTCGACGCGGTGTGGATCTCGATCGACCCGCCCGGCCTGCACGAGGCGTGGCGATCCGCCGGTCGACCCGGCGACGTGGGGAGGGTTCGTCCTCGGTCGCGACGGTGTTCCGCTGGCAGCGGTCGATCCACTCGGCGCGTTCGTGGAGTGGCGCGCGGGAGAGGCCGCGCGTCGCGCGTTAGCGTGGGCGCGTGCCCCTCACCGACCGCGATCGCGCCATCCTCGCCTTCGAGGCGGATGGCGCCGGCACGCCGGGGCGAAGGAAGAGGCGATCCGCGCCGATCTCGGCCTGTCGCCGGCGCGGTACTACCAGCTGCTCGGCCGCCTCATCGACACCGCCGAAGCGCAGGAGCACGACCCGATGCTCGTCAAGCGGCTGCGGCGCCTGCGCGACGCGCGCGAGCAGGCCGCGTCGCGACGCGCGTCGCCGACGTCCCTCTGACGGCCGAGCGCGTCTGCGCGCGCGGCGTCCTGCCGAGCGCACAGGTGCAGGCCCGGTAGCATCGTGGGGTGCCGAAAACGACCTTCCCCCGGGATCGCTTCGACGACCTTCCGGCCGAATGCGGGTCGGGTCGGCGCACACCGCGCGGAGAACCCGCGCATGCGCGGCGTGGGTCGTGCTCCTCTGGGCGGCCCTCGCGACGATCGTCCTCATCGCCGTCGGCATCTTCGGCACGCTGCTCGGCGTCGGGCCGGATCGAGCTCTTCCCGACGCCGGCGCCGACGGTCGACGCCGACCCCCGAGGTGACGCCGTCGATCGACACGACGCTACGACGTCCTGATCCTGAACGCCACGCCCGAGAGGGGCTCGCCACTCAGATGAAGGACGTCGTGGTCGGCGGCGGCTGGCCCGTCGGTGACGTGCTCGCCGGTGACGCCGGTTCGCAGACTTCGCCGAGACGACCGTGTACTACCTCGTGCCCGAGGACGAGGCCGCAGCGGCCGGCCTCGCCGGCGTCATCGGCGGCGCGAGCGTCGAGCAGAGCGAGGTCTACCAGCCCGCCGACCCGAGCCAGCGTCAGCTCACCGTCGTCATCGGCCTCGATCGGACGCGACCGCCGGCGCCGGCTCGAGCGCGACGGATCCCGCTCCGCTGAGGCCTGACGCGGGCCGCGTGTTTCAGCGCCCGTAAACACTTCGGGCATGCGTGTCAACAATGCGTCCTCGCAGCTAGTCCGCGGTCGGCGTGCGCGTGTTTACGATGGCGTTGTCCCACCAGCACACAGGAGATTCGCATGACCCAGGGCACCGTCAAGTGGTTCAACGCCGAGAAGGGCTTCGGCTTCATCACGTCGCCGAGGACAGGACGTCTTCGTCCACTACTCCAACATCGACATGACGGGCTTCCGCGTCCTCGAAGAGGGTCAGACCGTCGAGTTCACCGTCGGCACCGGCCAGAAGGGTCCGCAGGCCGAAGCCGTGCGCGTCGTCTGACCCGCCGCCGGCGCGCGATCAGGACGACGGGATGCCGCGGCATCCTCGTCGTCTCGTGTCGTGCGGTGCCTCGCTGCGGCTTGCACTCGCATAGGGGCGAGTGCCAGAATGGATTAGCACTCCGGTTCGTTGAGTGCTAATCCATAAGCCCCGTCCTGGGAGGACGAAACACACATGGCAAAGATCATCGCTTTCGATGAGGAGGCCCGTCGTGGCCTCGAGCGCGGCCTGAACATCCTGGCCGACGCCGTCAAGGTGACGCTTGGCCCCCGCGGTCGCAACGTCGTGCTCGAGAAGAAGTGGGGCGCCCCCACGATCACGAACGACGGTGTCTCGATCGCCAAGGAGATCGAGCTCGACGACCCGTACGAGAAGATCGGCGCGGAGCTCGTCAAGGAGGTCGCCAAGAAGACCGACGACGTCGCCGGTGACGGCACGACGACCGCGACCGTGCTCGCTCAGGCGCTCGTTCGCGAGGGCCTGCGCAACGTCGCAGCCGGCGCCGACCCCATCTCGCTCAAGCGCGGCATCGAGAAGGCCGTCGCGGCCATCACCGACGCAGCTGCTCGCCGACGCCAAGGAGGTCGAGACCAAGGAGGAGATCGCCGCGACGGCGTCCATCTCCGCCGGCGACCCCGAGATCGGCGACGCTCATCGCCGAGGCGATCGACAAGGTCGGCAAGGAAGGCGTCGTCACCGTCGAGGAGTCGCAGACCTTCGGCACCGAGCTCGAGCTCACCGAGGGCATGCGCTTCGACAAGGGCTTCATCAACCCCTACTTCGTCACGGACCCGGAGCGCCAGGAGGCGGTCTTCGAGGACCCGTACATCCTCATCGCGAACCAGAAGATCTCGAACATCAAGGACCTTCTGCCGATCGTCGACAAGGTGATCCAGGACGGCAAGGAGCTCGTCATCATCGCCGAGGACGTCGAGGGCGAGGCGCTTGCGACTCTCGTGCTCAACAAGATCCGCGGCATCTTCAAGTCGGTCGCCGTCAAGGCTCCCGGCTTCGGCGACCGTCGCAAGGCGCAGCTGCAGGACATCGCGATCCTCACGGGTGGCCAGGTCATCACCGAAGAGGTCGGCCTCAAGCTCGAGAACGCCACCCTCGACCTGCTCGGCCGTGCCCGCAAGGTCATCGTCACCAAGGACGAGACGACGATCGTCGAGGGTGCCGGCGACGCGGGCCAGATCGAGGGTCGCGTGACCCAGATCCGCCGCGAGATCGAGAACACCGACAGCGACTACGACCGCGAGAAGCTCCAGGAGCGCCTCGCGAAGCTCGCCGGTGGCGTCGCCGTCATCAAGGCGGGCGCCGCGACCGAGGTCGAGCTCAAGGAGCGCAAGCACCGCATCGAGGACGCCGTTCGCAACGCGAAGGCCGCCGTCGAAGAGGGCATCGTCGCCGGTGGTGGCGTCGCGCTCATCCAGGCCGGCAAGAAGGTCTTCGCGTCGCCTCGAGCTCTCGGGTGACGAGGCGACCGGTGCGAACATCGTGCGTGTCGCGATCGAGGCTCCGCTCAAGCAGATCGCCCTCAACGCCGGCCTCGAGCCGGGCGTCGTCGCGAACAAGGTCGCCGAGCTCCCCGTCGGGCCAGGGCCTCAACGCCGCGACCGGTGAGTACGTCGACATGCTCGCTGCCGGCATCAACGACCCGGTGAAGGTCACCCGCTCGGCGCTGCAGAACGCCGCGTCGATCGCCGGGTCTGTTCCTCACGACCGAGGTCGTCGTCGCCGAGAAGCCCGAGAAGGCCGCGGCCCCCAGGCCGGCGACCCGACGGGTGGCATGGACTTCTGAGTCCCGTCTCGTAAACGGATGCCCCGGCCCTTTTGGGCCGGGGCATCCGTCGTTTCCGTTGTCAGGGCGCTGCAGGCGTGTAGCGCGGAAGCGACATCAGGTTGTCCCACGTCGGGGTGTTCGGCTCGAAGGGCCGCTCGTAGTCCCGGTAGTACACGGTGCCGCGCGGCGACTCGCGGATCTCGAGCTGGTCGCGGCCCAGCGTCAGCACTCCTGAGCGCTGGAGCGCGGCGAACTCGCGTGGCCGCAGGCCCAAGGCGAGTCGCTTGTCGAGCTCGGCGCGGGCACGACCCGGGACGCCGGGCTCGGCGCCGTCTGCGACGTTCCGCTCGATGCGGTCCAGGATCTCCTGCTCGGTCGGCGCGCGGCCGAGTTCGGTCTCGAGCTCCGCGATGGCATCCGGGCGCAGTGTCGCGGCGTGCTGCACGCGGAACTCCGTGCGCAGGAGGCCCCGCGCGATGCCCGGCGCCTCATCCTGCTCGCGCTGCGACACCGCGAGCAGACGCGAGATCTGGTGCGCCACGACGTGCGCCTTCATCGGGCGATAGTCGAGGTCCGCGAGATGCCGATCGCCCGCGGCGATCCGGTCCTGAACCTGGCCCAGGGTGAGCAGCACGCGGTGCGATTCGATGCCCGCCGATGCCAGGAGGTCCGCACGGTCCATCCGGTCGACGGCAGCTGCCACCGCCTCGATGTCGTTCGCGAGATACGGGCCCAGGCCGCTCGCGCGGTAGATCAGTCCGTCGACGCTCGCCGTCGGCCCCTCGCGTCTCGCGGCGGATCACCATCGAGTCGATCGCGCGCGTGCGCCGCCCGATGAAGAGCGTCTCGGCATCCATCGCGAATCCGGCGGCATTGACCGCGATGCCGACGTCGCCCGTCTCGACGCGATGATCGGTGAAGTACAGCGGATCCCACCGGTGGGTCTCGACGATGAGCTTGTGCGGCAGGGTGTCAAGGAACGACGTGGTGCCGCCTTGCCCCGTCGCAGCCGTGCCCGCTGCCTCGGCGCCGTAGTGCTGGATGGCTTTGAGCGCCACCACGGTCACGAAGAACAGCGGCAGCCCGAGCTGGGGGAGGAAGACCGAGATCGCGAGCGCGACGAAGAGCGGGATGAGGGTCGCCGCTGTGCTGAGGCTCAGGTCGAAGTCGATGTCGAAGTCGAACACCCCGCGGGAGTCGACGGTGGGCTGAAGCGTCAGTCGCAGATGGAAGTCGGGATCGAACCAGTTGTCGACTTCGTACTCGCCGCTGATGTCGATCACGAGCGAGTCGGTGAAGGCGCCCGTGGCGTGATCGAACTCGGGCCGCACGGTGATGTCGAAGATCTTGCCGATCTGGTCGTCGCCGTCCATGAGCGGGTAGTGGAACTGTGTCGGGTCGTCCTCGCGCGGCGTGGCCATCTTGAACGTCAGATCGTCGCTGAGCAGCGCGTACGTCGTCGCAGGCATCCCGAACGCCATCGCCTTGTCGGGTTCGAGGAAGTTCTGCGCGTGCGCGACGTCGCCGCGGGATGTCGTGAGGATCTCGGTCGGGGCCGGACCGCTGCGCAGCGCGAGGTCGATGTAGACGCCGATCGCGGCCGGATGCTCCGCGTCGGCACCGAAGACGTGGGTCTCGATCCGCTGAAGCGCTCCGCCGCCCGAGACGGCGAACGGCACACGACGATCGATCGTGCTCTTGAGCTGCGCGAGGATGTCGGCCCGCGTCGGCAGAGGTGGCGGGTGCGGGTCGTCGAGCAGCGCCTCGATCGCGTCGATGAGCGCGCCCGAGACGTCGACGAGCGTCAGCTGGATGCCGATGTCGCCGAGCAGCCCGTCCGGTCGCGCTCTGCTGACCACGTCGAAGCGCAGTGCCAGATCGATCGAGAGGACGTTGGCGATGTGCACCTTCGGTGGGACGGGGAGCAGATCGAGCACGGTCGGGTAGACACGCACCTCGACGTCGGCTCCGCGAGGATCGCCTTCGAGGATCGTCACCGTCAGCTCGTCCTGCTGTGCGGAGTACGCGTCTGCGATGTCGCGGAAAGGATGCTCGCGATCGCGGAACGGCTCGTACACGTCGTACAGCCGCATCGCATTCAGCGCGTCGGGCGGATGGAGGATCGTCGCCGACCTGTACGGCGATGGCGGCGTGCCGGTGACGCCGGCCGACACCGTCGACCACGGAATCGATCCGGTGTCGAGCGACGCGAGCAGGAAGGACTGGATGAACCTCTCGCCCATCAGGAACTCGACATCGAACTCCGATGTGATCCTCGATTGATCGATCATGAATGGCCCCTCCGATCGGCGGCGCGCGCGCCGGCTTCACGAAGGAAGAGGCGCGGGTGCCGCTCGTTCGTACATCACCCGCCTCGTCAGCGGAACAGACTCATCGACGCCTGCTCGGCGTCGGCGTACTGGCGCCCGGCGAGCGACAGGGCCGCGTTGATGCCGGCGAGGCACTCCTCGACCGTGCGCTGCGTCGCCCGCCACTGCTCGACGACGCCCTGGAAGGCGGCCGAGGCGGCGCCGGTCCACGAGGCCTGCAGCTGCGTGAGCTGCGCGAGCATCGCGTTCGACTCGGCCTGCAGGCGGTCGATCGTGCCGCGCACGGCGGCGGTGGAGGAGAGGACGGCGTCGCTGTCGACGGAGAAGACGGCCATGGGGCTCCTTCGCTCGAGGTGGCCGGATGCCACCACGCTAGGAGCGGCGGGGCGCGGCATCCCGAGCCGGCGTCCGTTCCTGTGGCACCGCGCGACGCGGAGGCCGGCGGGGGAGGAGCCGCTAGCTCGTCGGACTCGGTGCAGGCGCCGCAGCGGCTGCGTCTCGAGGTGCAGGTGCTCCGCGGCATCGCGCGGCTCGGCGAGCGGGAACGCGACCCGGAAGGTCGCGCCGCCGCCGGGGGTGTCGGCGACCGCGACCGAGCCGTGCAGGGCCTCGACGATCGACGCGACGATCGACAGGCCGAGGCCCGTGCCGCCGGTCTCGCGCGTCGCGGGACGTGTCGGCGCGCCAGAACCGCTGGAAGATCTTGTCCTTGATCTGGTCGGGGACGCCCTCGCCGTGGTCGATGACCTCGATCCACCCCATGCGCCGGTCCACGTGTCGACGCCGACGCGCAGCTCGATCGGGGAGTCCTCGGCCGTGAAGCGCCGCGCATTGCCGAGCAGGTTCGTCGACGACCTGGCGGATGCGGTTCTCGTCGCCGAGCACGATCGGAGCCGGCGGCGCCGGCCGGTTCGGCCGCGCCAGGCGAGACGGTGCACGGGATCGACGGGTCGCACCGACGCCCGCCGCGGAGCTCGCGCGGCCGGGCTTGGGCTTGCGGCGCAGCAGCGAGAGGGTCGCCCCGGCCGCGCGCGATCGCCGAGGTCGGCGCCGTGCGCGGCGTGCTCGTCGGCGGGCGGGGCGTCGGCGGCGGCTCCTCGGTGCGGGCGGCGCGTGCTCGGCGCGTCGTGTCGATGCACCGTGACGCGGCGCTGCGGGGCCGTCGCGCGCACGTCGAGGGCGGCATCCCGCGCGATCGGGCGCAGGTCGACCGCGGTGATCACGACGTCGCGCCGCTCGTCGAGGCGGGCGAGCGCGAGGAGGTCCTCGACGAGGACGCCCATGCGCATCGCCTCCTTCTCGATGCGCTCCATCGCCTGCGCGACGTCCTCGTCGCCCGCGGATGGCTCCCATGCGGTAGAGCTCGGCGTAGCCGCGCACCGTCACGAGCGGCGTGCGCAGCTCATGGCTCGCGTCGCCGATGAAGCGGCGCATCTGGCGCACCGTGGCGTCGCGCTGCGAGATCGCGCGCGTCGACGCGCCCGAGCATCGCGTTGATGGCGCGTCTTGAGACGGCCGACCTCGGTCGTCGTGGGCTCGATGTCGGTCATGCGCTGGCTGAAGTCGCCCGCGCGATCGCCATCGCCGTCGTCTCGACCTGGCCGAGGCTGCGGAAGGTGAGGGTCACGAGCCAGCGCGTCAGAGCGGCGCCGAAGACGATCGCGACAGACGCGAGGATGCTGTAGATGCCGAGGGAGGTCGCGACCGTCGCGGTTGACCGGGGCGAGCGGCAGCGCGACGAGCTGCGTGTACGAGATCGCCGTGTCCTGCGAACGGGCTGCACCGCGACCGTCGGCGCGGAACTCGCTGTCGCCGTCGGCCGAGCGCAGGGTCTCGAGGACTGCAGCTCGTGCGACGTAGGCGTACGTCGAGCGTCGATCGTCGGCGGGAACTGCGGCCGGGTGCCGCCGCTGTCCGCCGGCCGAGTCGCAGGAGACGCCCGTCGATCGGGCCGTAGATGGCGACGAAGTAGTTCGCGTGCGGGGGCGTTCTCGGTCGCTTCGATGCACGAGCTCGCCGTCGACGACCGAGAAGGTCGAGGAGCGAGTGCGCGACGTCGGTCTGCGCGAGCTGCACGAGCTGCGTGTCGAGGTTCGTCATCAGGGCGCTGCGCAGGAACATCGTGGTGCCGACGCCCGCGCCGAGCAGGCCGATCGCGAGGACCGCGACGGTGACGCCCGGTGACCTTGGCGCGCAGGCTCGTGCCGCGCCACCACTGGGTGACCGCGTCGGTCTTCTGCGCCAGGGCGGCCCCCTCGGCTCGTGCCGCGCGTTACGCGGTCTTGCCGGCCTTCAGCATGTAGCCGAAGCCGCGCTTGGTCTGGATGAGCGGCTCGGTCGAGTGCGGGTCGATCTTGCGCCGCAGGTACGAGATGTAGCTCTCGACGATGCCGGCGTCGCCGTTGAAGTCGTACTCCCACACGTGGTCGAGGATCTGCGCCTTCGACAGCACGCGGTTGGGGTTGAGCATGAGGTAGCGCAGCAGCTTGAACTCGGTGGGGCTGAGGTCGATGGAGGCGTCGCCGACGAGGACGTCGTGCGTGTCCTGGTCCATCGTGAGCTCGCCGGCGCGGATGATCGACTCCTCGTCGGCCTGCATCGTGCGGCGCAGGATCGCCTGGATGCGCGCGACGATCTCGTCGAGGCTGAACGGCTTGGTGACGTAGTCGTCGCCGCCGGCGTTGAGGCCGGTGATCTTGTCCTCGGTGTCGTCCTTCGCCGTGAGGAAGAGGATCGGCGCGGTGTACCCGGCGCCGCGGAGGCGCTTGGTGACGCTGAACCCGTTCATGTCGGGCAGCATCACGTCGAGGATGATGAGGTCGGGCTCCTCTTCGAGGACGGCCGAGATCGTCTGGGCGCCGTTGCGAGACGGCCCGGACCTGGAACCCGGCGAACCGGAGGCTCGTGATCAGCAGGTCGCGGATGTTCGGCTCGTCGTCGACGACGAGGATTCGCGGTGCGGTCATGGCTTCATTATGGCGACGGGATCGTATGCGCTGTCTGGATATCCGCTGGAAGAGTCGCTGGATCGGCGCCCGAGAACGGATCAGGCCGCGATGCCGTCCGCGTCGAGGATCGTGTAGCTGTAGCCCTGCTCCGCGAGGAAGCGCTGGCGGTTCTGCGCGAAGTCCTGGTCGACGGTGTCGCGGGCGATGAGCGTGTAGAAGCTCGCGGTGTTGCCCGACTCCTTCGGGCGCAGCAGGCGGCCGAGGCGCTGGGCCTCCTCCTGGCGCGAGCCGAACGATCCCGACACCTGGATGGCGACGGATGCCTCGGGCAGGTCGATCGAGAAGTTCGCGACCTTCGACACGACGAGCACCTCGATCGTGCCCTCGCGGAACGCCTGGTAGAGCTGCTCGCGCTCGTCGACGGGCGTCGCGCCGGTGATCTTCGGGGCGTCGAGCGCCTCGGCGAGCATGTCGATCTGGTCGAGGTACTGCCCGATCACGAGGATCCGCTCGCCGCGTGCCGCTCGACGAGCCGCGCGGACGACGCCGATCTTGGCGTGGCGCGGTCGCGGCGAGGCGGTAGCGCTCGTCGTCGGCGGCCGCGGCGTACTCGAGCCGGTCGTCCGGCGGGCAGGTCGACGCGCACCTCGTAGCAGACGGCGGGCGAGATGAAGCCCTGGGCCTCGATCTCCTTCCACGGGGCGTCGAAGCGCTTGGGGCCGATGAGGCTGAAGACGTCGCCCTCGCGGCCGTCCTCGCGCACGAGCGTCGCGGTGAGGCCGAGGCGGCGGCGGGCCTGCAGGTCGGCGGTGAGCTTGAACACCGGCGCGGGCAGCAGGTGCACCTCGTCGTAGACGATGAGGCCCCAGTCGAGGGCGTCGAGCAGCGCGAGGTGCGCGTACTCGCCCTTCCGCTTCGCGGTGAGGATCTGGTAGGTCGCGATCGTGACGGGCTTGATCTCTTTGACCTGGCCGGAGTACTCGCCGATCTCCTCGGCGGTCAGCGACGTGCGCTTGAGCAGCTCGTCGCGCCACTGGCGGGCGCTGACCGTGTTGGTCACGAGGATGAGCGTCGTCGTCTTCGTGTCGGCCATCGCGGCCGGCGCCGACGAGCGTCTTGCCGGCGCCGCAGGGGAGCACGACGACGCCGGAGCCGCCCTCGGTGAAGATGTCGACGGCCTGGCGCTGGTAGGGGCGCAGGTGTCCAGCCGTCCTCGTCGAGGTCGATCGGATGCGGCGTGCCGGGCGTGTAGCCGGCGAGGTCCTCGGCCGGCCAGCCGATCTTCAGCGAGCTCCTGCTTGATGTGGCCGCGCGCCCACGCGTCGATGACGAAGGTGTCGGGGGACGGGTCGCCCGATCAGCAGCGGCTGGATGCGCTTGTTCTTGCGACGACCTCGGCCAGGACCGCGGCATCCGTCGACCGCAGCACGAGCTCGCCGTCCTCGCGTCGCGCTCGATGACGAGCCGGCCGTAGCGGCCGACGGTCTCGCGGATGTCGATCGACACCGACGGCGGCACGGGGAACCGCGACCAGCGGTCGAGGGTCGCGAGCATGTCCTCGGCGTCGTGGCCGGCGGCGCGCGCGTTCCACAGCCCGAGGCGCGTGATGCGGTACGTGTGGATGTGCTCGGGCGCGCGCTCCAGCTCGGCGAAGATCGCGAGCTCGTGGCGCGCGTTCTCGGCGTCCGGATGGGCGACCTCGAGCAGCACCGTCCGGTCGCTCTGCACGATGAGGGGACCGTCAGCCATAACGGGCCAGTCTACCGGCGTGGCGGGGCCGGAGCGGGCCGGGCTCGCGGTCACGCCGGACGGACGCTCACGATGCTCGACACGGGCAGCGTGCGCTCGATGTCGGCGGCGCGGTCGCGGCCGCGCAGGCGGCCGCCGCCGAGGCCGGACGCCTCGAGCGTGAAGATGCGCTCGTCGCCGTCGGGCAGGCGCGACGACGACGACGATCGACGGCGCGGGCGCGGACGGCCTGCTCGAGCTCGCGGTCGAGCCACGCGGCATCGCCGTCGGTCCCGTGGCCGCCGCGCAGGGTCGCGATCAGGCGGGCGTACGCGCTCGCGCGGGGTCTGCGCGCGGCTCGGCGCGACCGGCGCGCGCGCCGGTGCAGCGACTCCGGGCGCGCCGGAGTCGTCGAGCGCGACGACCGGGTAGCGGGCGTCGGCGAGCGACCAGTAGACGGCGTCGCGCGCGACGCGCGAGACGCAGCGCGTCGCCGTCGCGCGACGAGCCCGAGCGGGCGCAGCGCCTGGTCGACGGCGATCGTGTCGAGCAGCGCCGGGTCGGCGCTCGTGACGCGCGTGCGGCCGGAGGCCGCGTCCGCGCGCACCCGGACGAGCCGTGCCGGGCGGCGGTGCTCTCGATGAGGTAGTCGAGCGGCTGCGGGATGCCGGTGAGCGACAGCTCGCGCGAGGAACGCGCGGATCGAGTCCGCGGTCTCGCCCTCGGTCATGCCCGGCCGCGAGCGACTCCGCGCGTGAAGCGGTAGGTCGAGGCCTGGGCGCGGGACTCGCGCGTCGCGATGCGACCGCAGGCGCAGGTCGAGCGCGGGCGCGAGCGGACCGGGCGCGATCGCCGTCAGGTCGGCCTGCAGGTAGACCCGGTCGATCTCGGCGGGAAGGTGCGCGGGCGACGGCGGCGACGTCGATCTCGCGCCCTCGCGCGGATGCCGGCCGTCCAGACCGGCTCGGTGCCGTCGGCGATCGAGCAGCCCCCAGCGCACGGCGATGCGCTCGATGCGCGCGCCGCGTGCGCGGGCCAGTCCGGGTCGAGCGGGATAGGCGCCCGGCCACAGGCGCGCGGTCGACGATGCCGCCGTCGGCGGTGCGCAGGCCCGCGGGGAGAGGCGCGCAGGAACCCCGCGACGAGCGTGCGCCAGCGCTCGAGGGTCGGCGGCTTCGAGCCACTCCTCGCCGGCTCGGCGTCACGAGCCACTCGCGGCCCGACGGGCCGCGGCGAGGCCTGCCGCCGCGGCGGCGGCGACGAGGTCGTCGAGCTCGTCCGCGGTCGCGACGGCACCGGCATCCGACGAGGCGTCGTCGATCGGCGGCGCTCACCGCGCCCGCGCCGGTGCGCGCGAGCGGAGCGTGCAGGCACGCGAGCAGCACGTCGGCGAGGGCGCCCGCCGTGGTGAACGCGCGCTCGGCGGCGGCGGCTGTCGCCGCCCGTCGTCGGCGGGCCGGGGGAGTCGTCGGCGGGCTCGAACGCGTCCGGGCGCTGCCGCCGGAGCGCGGCGATCCGCGCCTGCGACGGCGTCGAAGGGTGCGCCCGCGTCGTCGAGCAGAGCGAGCTGCGGCGGCGACGCGCGTCGGCGGCGGCATCCCGCCGTCGCGCAGCGCGACGCAGAGCCGTGCGGGGCAGCCGCGTGAGAGCGCGGTCGATGGATGCGGCGTCGAGGAGCGCGGCGGCGGCGTCGAAGAAGTCGCGCCAGGATGCCGACGGCGGCGACCCCGCGTGCGGCGAGCGTGGCGGTCGAGCGCGACATCGTCGAGCTTCGACAGCCGATGTCGCGAGCGCGCGCTCGTCGGAGACCACTCAGCCTCCGCGGTTGGCCCGGGCCCTGCGCACGAAGCTCATGATGAGCACGGTCAGGATCATGAGGAACGCGAGGATCGGCGCGAAGTAGACGATGACGCTCAGGACGGGCCAGAGGCCTGTCGCTGAAGTCGGCACGCCGGCGGGGCGGGCGATCATGATCGCGAAGAAGCAGACGATCGACAGCACGAGCAGGCCCGAGCGACATGAACGACAGGATGCGGTCGATGCGGCGGATCGGGAGGTCCTCGCCGGGTGTGCGCGTGCTCATCCGCACCAGCCTACCGCCCGCCGCGCCGTGCCGTAGGCTGGTGCGGAGGGCGCTCTGGTCCCTCATCCACTCATGCCGCCACCCGCGGCGCAGTCCTACAGCGAGGTTTCCATGCCCACCGGCAAGGTCAGGTTCTACGACGAGGAGAAGGGGTTCGGCTTCATCACCTCGGATGACGGCCAGGACGTCTTCCTGCACGCCACGGCCCTGCCCGCGGGAGCGCCCGCGCCCAAGGCAGGGCACGCGCCTCGAGTTCGGCGTCGCCGACGGCAAGCGCGGTCTGCAGGCGCTGTCGGTGCGCGTGCTCGAAGCGCCCGTGAGCCTCGCCAAGCGCGCGCGCAAGCCCGCCGACGACATGGCGATCATCGTCGAGGACCTCGTGAAGCTGCTCGACGGCATCGGCGGCGACCTGCGTCGCGGCCGCTACCCCAGCGGTGGCGCACGCCAAGAAGGTCGCGGCCGTCCTGCGCAAGGTCGCCGATGACCTCGACGCCTGACGACATCTCCGCCGACGAGGTCACGCCCGCGGCGGAGGACGCCGTCGTCGAGGGCGAAGCGACTGTGGCCGAGGACGCTGTTCTCGGCGAGCCCGACCCGGTCCTGATCGGGGCGCACGACCTCGCGCTCGCGGCGCTGCACGAGATCACCCCGGCGTCGACGATCGGCGCGCCGGCGGAGTACCGGCTCGAGGCGGACGGCGTCGTGTCGCTGCGCTTCGAGAACCGGCTCGCCGGCTACCCGGGCTGGTACTGGACGGTCAGCCTCGCACGGGTCGAAGGATGCCGAGCCGACCGTGCTCGAGGTCGAGCTGCTGCCCGGCGACGGCGCGCTCGTCGCGCCCGAGTGGGTGCCGTGGGCCGAGCGCCTCGCCGAGTACCAGGCCGCGCAGGCGGCGCTCGCCGAGCCGGCGGCGCCGACGACGACGACGCGAGCGACGACGACGACGCCGACGACGATCTCGACGACCTCGACGATCTGGATGCCGCGGACTTCGACGACGACGGCTCGCCGATCCTGCACGCGGGCGACGTGGACGGCGTCGACATCGACGAGCTCGCCCGACGACGACGACCGACGACGACGATGCGGACGAGCGACGACGACGACGAGTCGGACGACGACTCCGACGAGGACGACGACGACGACGATCGGACGACGACGATTCGGACGACGACGACCGGACGACGCGACGACGACTCGCGATGACGGCTCCGACGGACGACGAGGACTGATCCGCCTCACTCCCGTCCGTCGGAGGTCACGCTACACGCGGGAGCGTCGACCGTCGACGTGTAGTCGATGCAGCGGATGAGCTGACGCACGTCGTCCGGGCTCGATCGAGACGAAGGTCGCGACGCGCAGCTGGTTGCGGCCGAGCTTGCGGTACGGCTCGGTGTCGACGATGCCGTTGGCGCGCAGGCTCTTGGCGATCGCCGCGGCATCGACCGAGTCGTCGAAGTCGATCGTGACGACGACGGGCGAGCGGTCGGCGGGGTCGGCGACGAACGGGCGTCGCGAACGCGGATGCCTCGGCCCACTCGTACAGCGCGCTGCGAGGACTCGCGGGTGCGGGCGTCGGCCCACTGCAGGCCGCCGTTGTCGTGATCCACTCGAGCTGCTCGTCGAGCAGGAACAGGGTCGCGAGCGCCGGGGTGTTGAGCGTCTGGTTGAGGCGCGAGTTGTCGAGCGCGTTCTTGAGGCTCAGGAACTCGGGGATGTAGCGACCGGATGCCGCGATCCGCTCGATCCGCTCGATCGCGGCGGGCGAGACGAGCGGCGAACCACAGGCCGCCGTCCGAGCCGAGGTTCTTCTGCGGTGCGAAGTAGTAGACGTCGGTCTCGGTCGACGCGAGAAGTCGATGCCGCCGGCGGCGCTCGTCGCGTCGATGACGGTCAGGGCGCCGTCGTCGCCGTGCGACGCGCTCGACCGGGGCCGCGACGCCGGTCGAGGTCTCGTTGTGCGGCCACGCGTAGACGTCGACGCCCTCGACGGCCTCGGCGGTCGGTGCGGGTGCCGGCGGTCGGCCTTGCGCACGTCGGGAGCCTCGAGCCACGGCGCCTTCGCGGCGGTGGCGAACTTGCCGCCGAACTCGCCGAACACGAGGTTCTGGCTGCGCTTCTCGATGAGACCGAAGGCCGCGGCATCCCAGAACGCGGTCGAGCCGCCGTTGCCGAGGATGACCTCGTAGCCGGCCGGGAGCGCGGAACAGCTCGCCCAGGCCGCGCGCGCACGCGCCGACGAGGTTCTTGACGGGAGCCTGGCGGTGCGAGGTGCCCAGCAGCGCGCGCCCGGGTCCGGCGAGCGCCTCGAGCTGCTCGGGGCGCACCTTCGAGGGGCCGCAGCCGAAGCGTCCGTCGGCGGGCAGGAGTCTCGCGGGGCAGCTCGACGTGGGACATGCGCTCGATTCTAGGAGCCGCGGCCGCGGCGCTCGCGCCCTGACCGCCCGGCGGGCCCGCGATCGGGCCGTGCCTGATAGGCTGTCTATGCCGCCCTGCTACCGCGCAGAGGACACCGCAATGACCGATCTCATCGACACCACCGAGATGTACCTGCGCACGATCCTCGAACTCGAGGAGGAGAACATCGTGCCGCTGCGCGCGCGCATCTCGGAGCGTCTCGGCCACTCCGGCCCGACGGTGTCGCAGACGGTCGGCCGCATGGAGCGCGACGGTCTCGTCGTCGTCTCGGAGGACCGCACGCTCGAGCTCACCGACGCCGGGCGCCAGAAGGCCGTCGACGTCATGCGCAAGCACCGCCTCGCCGAGCGCCTGCTCTCCGACGTCATCGGCCTGGACTGGGCGTATCGTGCACGAAGAGGCCTGCCGCTGGGAGCACGTCATGAGCGAGCAGGTCGAGCGTCGCCTCGTCGAGCTGCTCGGGCATCCCACCGAGTCGCCGTACGGCAACCCGATCCCGGGTCTCGACCAGCTCGGCGACGTTCCGGCGAGCCACTTCGAGCAGGGTGTCGTCGGGTCTCGTGCGCCGGCTCAACGAGGCGGGCGAGCCCGATCACGGGCACCGTGCGGCGCCTCGCCGAGCCCGCGCAGGTCGACCCCGAGCTGCTGCAGCAGCTGAAGTCGGCGGGCGTCCTGCCCGGCGCGACACGGCGACTTACCGCTACAGCGAGGGCTACGTGCTGGTGCAGATGGACGGCAACGACGAGGGTCTCGAGCTGCCCGTCGAGGTCGCGTCGCACATCTTCCTGGTCGACGACCGCGACTGACCGATCCGCGGGCTCGATCCGGAGCGCGCCCGTCGCGCGTTCAGGGATCTGCCAGCGCGTCCAGCGTGACAGATTCGTTACCTTCAGGTAGCCTCGAAAAGTCCACAGGCGAGAAGCCCGCCGTCGGACCCCGCGTGGATTGCCTCACCGGCTCGTCGTCCACGTGGTGAAGCCCGCACATCGTGCCCCGAACACCGAGTGCTGACGAGCCAGCGCCACGGCGCAGAGGCGCCGGAGGACAGCTTGGCTGAAGAGAACGATCCCACTGCGGTCGAAACGCAGGGTGACGCGACTCCCGCACGTCGAGTCGCGCACGCGACGTGCCGTCGCGAACGCCGCGCGACGAAGCCGCGCCGCTGACCGCTCCGCGTGCCGCCGCGATGTCCGCGTGAGAGCGCGCGCAAGCCGCTGCGCAGCCTCGTCATCCTGAGCGTCGTCGCCGGCCTCGTCGTCGCCGTCGCGTCTGCCCGCCTACGCGGCGTCGCGCCCGACGCCGCCGAGGCTCAGACGCTCCAGCAGGTCGCGGCCGACGACGCGCAGTCCCTCGTCGTCGCCTCCGACGCGGCGCCCGCCGCTCTCACCCGCGAGCAGCTACGCCGCGACGACCGAGGACGAGATCGCCAAGAAGAAGGCCGCAGAAGCGCGCGGCCGCTCGTGCGCGCCAGGGCGCTCGCGTCGCGTCGGCGCCTCGTCAACATCAACCTCGTCTCGCCCGGCACCGGCGAGGTCCGCTGGCCGATCCTCATCTTCACGAAGGGCCGCGGCCTGTGGGACTCGGGCTACCACCAGGGCGTCGACCTGCTCGCCGCCGCCGGCACCCCGATCTACGCGGCCGCCGCGGGGGTCGTGAGCGTCTCGCAGGAGAGCTACGGCGGGTACGGCGTCGCCGTCACGATCGAGCACGTCATCGGCGGCCAGCGCGTCTCGACCCTCTACGGTCACATGACCTACGGCAGCCGTCAGGTCGTCTCGGGTCAGACCGTCGAGGCCGGTCAGCTCATCGGTCTCGTCGGCAGCACCGGCAGCTCGACTCGCCAACCACCTGCACTTCGAGGTCCACGTCAACGGCTCCGTCGTCGACCCGTGGGCCTGGCTGCAGTCCAACGCCGGCTGATCTTCCGTCGCCGACACGCCATCGCGTGTTCACGATCGCCGGCCCCTGTGCTGATGTGCGTGCGTTAGCCTGATCCCGACGCTGAGAGAAGCGGAGGGAGCCGATGGGCAGCATTCCTCGCATCCGAACCATGGATGCGCTCGGTCGCCTCGTCCTTCGGCATTGCACGAGCGGATGCCACGGTTCTTCCGTGGTGCCGGAGCGCTGTCTGTAACCGACGGCGCTTTTTTCATGCCCTGAACCTTTCTCGATCGTCGAAGAACGAACAACCGAGAAGCCGTCCCGGCCGTTCGAGAGGATGAGGAATGCGCACTCTGGTGCTGAATGCGGGGTATGAGCCACTGGCCGTCGTGTCGTTCAAGCGGGCTCTCGTGCTCGTGATGAACGAGAAGGCCACCGTCATCGAGCACGTCGAGGAAGAGCCCGTCTGGGCTGCCCGAGGCTCGTACGACAGACCCGCCGTGATCCTGCTGACGAGATACGTGCGCGTGCCGGGAGGCCGCCGCATCCCGGTCACGCGACGCGGCGTGCTGCGTCGAGACGCGCACCGCTGCGGATACTGCGGCAAGGCGGCCTCGACGATCGACCACGTCCTGCCGCGCTCGCGCGGGGGCGCGGACTCGTGGGAGAACCTCGTCGCCTGCTGCCTGCGCTGCAACAACGTCAAGGGCGACCGCACGCCGCAGGAGATGCAGTGGGAGCTGCGTCTCGCGCCGCGCCCGCCGCGCGGCGGGCAGTGGACGGTGCGCGGCACCGAGCGCGACCGATCCGCGGTGGGAGCCGTATCTCGCGCTTGCGGCGTGACGGAGTTTCCGGCCCCGTGGAGTGCTCCGCGCGGGGGAGGTCTTCGGCATCTCGCGGGTGCGCGGACTCGCGCCGGTGCTCGCCGGTGTCGTCCTCGGGGCGCTGCCGCCGCACGGATCGGCAGGATCCCGACGCAGAACGGCACGCGCTGCGCGCGGCGAGCCGCAGCGGGCGTGATGGGATGGGGGCATGACCCGTGCCCTCATCGTGATCGACATGCAGCGCGCCTTCGACGACCTCGCGTTCTGGGGGCCGACGACGAATCCGGACTGCGAGGCGAACGTCGAGGCACTCGCCGAAGCATGGAAGCGTTCCGGTGAGCCGATCGTGGTCGTGCACCATGACTCGACCTCGCCCCGCTCGCCGCTGCATCCCGACCAGCCCGGTAACGCGCTCGTGCCGACGGTCGCAGCGCATCGAGCCGGCGCTCACGGTCGGCAAGCATGTCAACTCCGCCTTCTACGGCGACCCGGATCTGCACGCGTGGCTGCAGTCGCAGGGCATCACGCAGCTCGTGCTGTGCGGCATCCAGACCAACATGTGCGTCGAGACCACGGCGCGCATGGCGGGCAATCTGGGCTACGACGTGACCGTCGTCCTCGATGCGACCCGCACGTTCGATCTGACGGCCGACATCGCGGGAGTGGGGACCGTGACGCGCACGGCCGATGAGCTCATGACGACGACGGCGCTCGATCTGCAGGCGGGCGGCTTCGCGGCTATCGCGACGACGGCGTCGCTCGTCGGCTGAGCCGCTCCGCGCTCGCGAAGAGCGCGTGGTCGAGTGGATGTGCGTGCCCATGGGTGCTCCCTGTGTCGGTCGCGCGACGGTGGGCACTGCGCGATCTCGTGGGCCGATAGTAGCAGCTATCTTCGAACGCGCAACCCTGCTTTTGCCGGGTTCTCGGATGTCGGAAGTCCCGCGTACAGTCGCCCCATCTTGAATCAATAGAACATGCGTTCTAATATTGCTGGATGGGGGCACCATGCAGTTGACGGCTTCGCGCACTTCGGCTTCGGCCGACGAAGTGCAGCGTCTGCGCGCGCAGCTCGACCGGCTCCAGCGTCGCAAGCTCGACGCCCCGGTCCTGCCGGTCGTGCCCGCGCTCGCCGATCTGCTGCCCGGTGGTGGGCTCAAGCCCGGGGCCGCCTATTCTCTGCCGCGCTCGACGTCGCTCATGCTCGCCCTCATCGCGCAGGCGTCGCAGACCGGTTCGTGGTGCGGGGTCGTGGGGATGCCGCGCCTGGGCGCCGAGGCGGCCGAGTCGATGGGGGTCGATCTCTCGCGGCTCGTGCTGATCCCCGACCCGGGTCCGCGGTGGCTCGCGGTCACCGCGACCGTCGCCGACGTGCTGCCCGTCGTCGCCGTGCGGCCCGGCGGACGCGCGCCCGACGGCGAGATCGCACGGCTCGCCGCACGGTTGCGCGAACGCGGCGGAGTGCTCCTCGTGCAGGGCGCATGGCCGCAGGCCGAGGCGGTGCTCGAGATCGGCGAGCAGTCGTGGTCGGGGCTGGGCCGGGGTCACGGCTATCTCGAGCAGCGCAGGGTCACGGTCACCTCGGCGAGCCGGCGATGGCCCGTGGCGCGGCGAGGGAGCGTTCTGCTGCCGGATGCCGGGGGTGGAGTCTCTCCTGCTCCGGCGCGGCTCACGCGGGTCGAGCCGGTCGTCGAGGCCGAACCCGACATCGTCCACTGGTCGAAGGCGGGGTGAGCGGTGTGCTCGATGCACCTGTCCGCAGTCTCGTCCTGTGGTTTCCCGATTGGCCGGTCACGGCGCTCACGCGTGCGGCCCCGTCCGAGCCCGTGCGCAACGCCCGGGCGCGCGTTCTCGCCGAAGAGACGGTGCCCCTCGACCCCGTGCGGCCGATCGCCGTGATCGAGGCGAACCTCGTCATCGCCTGCTCTGCGGCCGCGCGCGCCGAAGGCGTACGGCGAGGCCAACGTCGTCGTGACGCGCAGGCCCGGTGCCCAGGCCTCGCCATCGTCGCGGCCGATGCCGCGAGGGATCACCGCGCCTTCGCCCCCGTCGTCGCCCGGATCGAGGACAAGGCTCCCGGCGTCCAGCTCGTGCGCCCCGGCCTCTGCGCCCTGCGGGCACGCGGTCCCGCGCGGTACTACGGCGGCGAGGCCGAAGCGGCGCGCATGCTCGTCGGCGAACTGCGCGCGCTGGGATTGAGCGACGTCCGTGCGGGGATCGCCGACGGGCCTTTCACGGCCGAGCAGGCGGCGAAGGCCGGTGCGACGAGCGCCGATCCCGTGTTCGTGGTCCCCGCCGGGGGAGCGGCGGGGTTCCTCGCACCCCTCCCGGTCGCGGTGCTCGACGCCTCGGCGCTCGGGGCAGACGAGTCGGCGCCCCGCGGCCGATCGTCAAGCGCCGATCTCGTGGGGCTTCTCGGCAGGCTCGGCGTGCAGACGCTCGGCGAGTTCGCGGCCATGCCACAAGAACGCGTGCGCGAGCGGTTCGGGGGGCGCGGCATCCGGCTGCATGCCCTCGCGGGCGGGCGCGATTCGCAGCCCGTGCAGCCGCGCACGCCTCCGCCCGAGCTGCGGCGCGAGGTCGCCTTCGATCCGCCGCTCGAGATCGCGGACCAGGTCGCGTTCGGCATGCGCATGGCGGCCGACGAGTTCATCGCAGGGCTCGGCGCGATCGACCTCGTCTGCACCGAGCTGCGGGTCGAGCTCGTGGGCGATCGGGGCGAGCGCAGCGAGCGGGTGTGGCTGCATCCCGCCTCGTTCGATGCGCGCCGCCGTCGTCGACCGCGTCCGGTGGCAGCTGGGTGAAGACACCGAGAGCCTCCGCAGCGGCGTGACCCTCGTGCGGATCACGCCTGAGGCGGTGGATGCCGCATCCCACCACCGTCCGGCGATCTTCGGCTCTGCGCCCGAAGAGCGCGTGCACCATGCCCTCTCGCGCGTGCAGGCGATGCTCGGGCATCGCGCCGTCGTCACTCCCGCGATCGGCGGTGGCCGCTGGCTGACCGAGCGGCAGGTGCTCGTGCCGTGGGGCGATCGCGCCGTGCTCGCGAAGGAGCGCGCCCGTCCCTGGCCGGGGAGCCTGCCCGACCCTCTGCCCACGACGGTCTTCGCCGAGCCGCCGACGGTCGAGGTGACGACGCTGGGCGGCTACGCCGTCGAGGTCGACGAACGCGGAACGGTGTCGGCGGTGCCCGCCGTGCTCGTGGAGGGTGGTCGCGCCCGCGCGATCGAAGGCTGGGCAGGGCCATGGCCGGTCGTCGAGAGAGGGTGGGATGCCGCGCGCGCTCGCCGCGCGCACCGGTTCCAGGTGGTCGATGACGACGGCGCCGCGTGGCTGCTCGTCTGCGACCGCGGCGCGTGGACGATCGAGGGTCGCTATGACTGAGCGGCAGAGCGACCGGGCAGGGGTCGGCTGATGGGGTTCAACAATCCGTCCGTGCCGTGGTCCGAGATCGAGCGGGTGCTCAGCGACCGGCGTCGGCCCGGCAGCCCGCCGGTCGGGAGCCGACGGCGGCGACAGCCCGGCCTGGTCGCGCAAGCGCGGGCCGTACGTCGCGCCGACCATCGAGCGCCCGGTCGACGCGGTGCCGTATGCCGAGCTGCACGCGCATTCGTCCTATTCGTTCCTCGACGGGGCATCCTCGCCCGAAGAACTCGCCGAAGAGGCGGAGCGGCTCGGGCTCGACGCGCTCGCGATCACGGACCATGACGGCTTCTACGGCATCGTGCGGTTCGCCGAGGCAGCCGAGGCACTCGCGCTGCAGACCGTCTTCGGGGCCGAGCTGTCGCTCGAGCTGCCCCAGCCGCAGAACGGCGAGGCCGATCCCGTCGGCGCGCATCTGCTCGTGCTCGCCCGAGGGGAGGAGGGCTACCACCGGCTCGCGGGCGCCATCACGCATGCGCAGCTGCAGGGGGCCGAGAAGGGGCGGCCCGTGTACGACCTCGACGAGCTCGCGGCGCAGCTCGACGACCATGCCGTGATCCTGACGGGCTGCCGCAAGGGGGCCGTGCGCCGTGCGCTCGCCTCGGCGCCCGGAGTCCGCGGAGCCGAAGCCGCCGGCGTCGAACTCGATCGGCTCGTGCATCTCTTCGGGCGGGATGCCGTGCACGTCGAACTCATCGACCACGGCAATCCGCTCGACACCCGCGACAACGACGTGCTCGCAGGGCTCGCAGCCGAGCGGGGGCTGCCGCTCCTCGCGACGAACAACGTGCACTACGCCGTTCCCCAGCGGCAGCTGCTCGCCGCCGCGGTCGCCGCCGTGCGCGCCAACCGCGGCCTCGACGAACTCGACGGGTGGCTGCCCGCCCACGCGGGCGCGCATCTGCGCTCGGGGGCCGAGATGGCGGAGCGGTTCGCGCGGCATCCCGATGCCGTCGCCCGCACCGTCCCGCTGGCAGCCGAGCTCGCCTTTCCGCTGCGCCGGGCCAAGCCCGCCCTGCCGAAGCAGAAGGTGCCCGACGGGCACACGCCGATGTCGTGGCTGCGGCATCTCGTCTGGGAGGCCACCGCGCGCAAATACCCCGACCTGAGCGACAAGGACCGCGCGCGCATCGAGAAGGAGCTCGGGGTCATCGAGATGAAGGACTTCCCCGGCTACTTCTTGATCGTCTACGGCATCGTGCAAGAGGCGCGCCGCCGAGGCATCCTGTGCCAAGGGCGGGGCTCCGCGGCCAACAGCGCCGTCTGCTACCTGCTCGACATCACCGCCGTCGACGCGATCGCCTACGATCTGCCGTTCGAGCGGTTCCTGTCGTCGCTGCGCGACGAGGAGCCCGACATCGACGTGGACTTCGACTCCGACCGGCGTGAAGAGATCATCCAGTGGGTGTACGCCGAGTACGGCCGCGACCGGGCGGCGCAGGTCGCGAACGTCATCCAGTACCGGCCCAAGAACGCGATCCGCGACATGGCGAAGGCGCTCGGGCATTCGCCGGGGCAGCAGGATGCCTGGTCCAAGCAGGTCGAGGGATGGGGCGCCCTGCTCGAGACCAGTGCGGGCCACGACATCCCCGATCGCGTGCTCGAGTTCGCCGGCGAGCTGCTGAAAGCGCCGCGGCACCTCGGCATCCATTCCGGCGGAATGGTGCTGACCGACCGGCCCGTCGGCGAGGTCGTGCCGATCGAGCATGCCCGGATGCAGGATCGCACGATCATCCAGTGGGACAAGGACGACGCCGCGTGGATGGGGCTCGTCAAGTTCGACCTGCTGGGGCTCGGGATGCTGGCTGCCCTGCAGTACTGCTTCGACATGATCCGTGCCACGACGGGGGAGGAGTGGGAGCTCGCGACGATCCCGAAGGAGGAGCCCGCGGTCTACGACATGCTGTGCCGGGCGGATTCGATCGGCGTCTTTCAGGTCGAGTCTCGCGCGCAGATGGGGCTGCTGCCGAGGCTGCAGCCGCGGCGGTTCTACGACCTCGTGATCGAGATCGCGCTCATCCGGCCCGGGCCGATCCAGGGCGGCGCCGTGCACCCGTTCGTCAAGCGCAAGCTCGGGCTCGAGAAGGTGACCTATGCCCACGAGAAGCTCAAGCCCGTGCTCGAGCGGACGCTCGGCATCCCGGTCTTCCAAGAGCAGCTCATGCAGATGGGCATGGCGGTCGGCGGGTTGTCGGGGGAGGATGCCGATCTCCTGCGCCGAGCCATGGGATCCAAGCGCGGGGTCGAGCGGATCGAGTCGCTCAAAGAGAAGCTGTACGCCGGGATGGCCGGGAACGGGCTCGTCGGTGAGGCGGCCGACGCGATCTACGCCAAGATCCAGGCGTTCGCGAACTTCGGGTTCGCCGAGTCGCACTCCCTCTCGTTCGGCCTGCTCGTCTATGCGAGTTCGTGGATCAAGCTGCACTATCCGGGTGCGTTCCTCGCCGGACTGCTGCGCGCGCAGCCGATGGGGTTCTACTCACCGGCGACCCTCGTCTCGGACGCCCGGCATCACGGGGTCGAGGTGCGTCGCCCCGACCTGCATCGCTCGGGCGTCGAGGCCGTGCTCGAGCCGATCGACGGGATGATGTCGGGAGGAATGGATGCCTGTCTCCACCGCGTCCAGCCGCCGGTCGGCCTCTTCGATCGGGACGCACCCGACGAGAGCGCCGCGCACCGGCGTGACGGCGGGTTCGCCGTGCGGATGGGGCTCGCCGCGGTCAAGGGCATCGGCGGTGCCGTCGCCGAGCGGATCGTCGCGGCGCGCGATGCCGAGGGGGAGTTCCGCGACCTGCGAGATCTCGTGCGGCGGACGAGCATCACGGCCGCGCAGATCGAGGCACTCGCCACGGCCGGCGCGTTCGAGTGCCTCGGTCTGACCCGCCGCGAGGCGATCTGGCTCGCAGGCTCCGCCGCGCAGGACCGCATCGAGTTCCTGCCCGATTCGCTCGTGTCGGTGCAGCCGCCGCTGTTCACGGATCAGACGAGCTACGAGCGGCTCGCCGCCGACCTCTGGGCGACGGGCGTCTCGACCGACGACCACCCCATGACCCACTACCGGTCGGGGCTCGATGCGCGGGGAGTTCTCACCTCGGTCGAGCTGCGGCGGCACGAGCCGGGTCGGCGCGTCGAAGTCGCGGGGCTTGTTACGCACCGGCAGCGGCCGGCCACGGCATCCGGTGTCACGTTCATCAACCTCGAGGACGAGCATGGCCTGGTCAATGTGATCTGCACGGTCGGGGTGTGGAACAGGTATCGACGGGTCGTGCGGGATGCTCCGGCCCTCATCGTGCGCGGGATGCTGGAGCGCTCGGTCGAGGGCGTGACGAACCTGCTCGCGGATCGCTTCGAAGACCTGAGAGTGGGGGTGCAGCACCGATCGCGCGACTTCCGCTGACCGGGTGAGCTCGGGGTCAGGCCAGCAGGGCGACCGTCATGCCCGATGACTGCGGCGGACCCGACATCTGCATGAGCGCGGGTATGAGGTCGTCGAACCCGATCGTGCGACCGATCGTCAGGGCGGGCGAAAGCGAGCCAGACGCGATGCGCTCGAGCATGTCGGCGTACTCGTGCGCGGCCATGCCGTGGCTGCCGAGGATGTCGAGTTCGTAGGCGATGACGGCGTCCATCGGCATGGGTGCGAGCGCGTTGTCGCCGAGCATGAGCCCGACCTGCACGTGTCGTCCGCGGCGGCGCAGGCTCCGGACCGACGCGGCGCTCGTTGCGGCGCTGCCGAAGGCGTCGATCGACAGATGGGCGCCTCCGTCGGTGAGGCTCCGGATGCGGTCAGCCGCCCCGTCTCCGCCGGTGACCGGGATCGCACCCAGACGCTCGGCCGCAGCGAGGGCGTCGGGGGAGAGATCCACGCCGATGACGCGCGCGCCGGCGGCGATCGCGATGACGATCGCCGAGAGGCCGACGCCGCCGCATCCGTGGACCGCGACCCATTCGCCCTCGCGCACCCGGCCGCGCGTGACGACGGCGCGGTATGACGTCGCGAACCGGCAGCCGAGCGCGGCCGCCTCGGCGAAGCCGAGCGAATCAGGCAGTGTGACGAGGTTGACGTCGGCCTCGAGCACGACCACCCGCTCGGCGAACGAGCCGGAAAGGGTGAAGCCCGGCTGCTCCTGCCGAGCGCACACCTGCTGATCGCCGGCGAGACACTGCTCGCAGCGCCCGCACGCGTAGACGAAGGGTGCCGTGACCCGGTCGCCGACGCGGAACCCGGTCACCCCGGCGCCGACCTGTTCGACGACGCCGGCGAACTCGTGGCCCGGGCACGAACGGGGCGCTCATCGTCTCGTCGTGGCCCATCCAGGCGTGCCAGTCGCTGCGGCAGACTCCGGTCGCGTGCACGCGCACGATCGCACCGGTCGGCGGGCATTCGGGTTCGGCGACCTCGGCGATGCGCGGCGTGCGCCCGAACTCTTCGACCAGCACAGCCCTCATTCAGATGTCCCTTCGCGCGCTCGAGCGGATTCCACGCTATCCGCTCGGCAGACCCGGCTCTCGCCGTACCGGGCGCAGGGCGGTGCATCGATAGACTGGGTGCCGCCAGCCTCTGTAGCTCAATGGAAGAGCAGTTCCGTCCTAAGGAAACGGTTGGGGGTTCGAGTCCCTCCAGGGGCACAGTCTCTTTTTGCCTCTGACCAAGGTTTTCGTCTGTGGTCAGACCACAGGACGTCGCGCTTTTGCCCGCATTCTGAGAACTCCGAGGCCGCGCTGAGTGCGGGTGAGCAGGACGTGCCCGGCACGATCACCGTTCGCGTGGAGTGGGATGCCAGGCTCGGACGCACCGCCGTCGTCTTGGCTGCGCTCGAGCGCGAAGCGGAGGGCATCGACATCACCAGCCAGGTGCTCCGCGAGGTCCGAACGCACTGGATCATGACGAGGTCAGCTCTCGATGTCGTCACCGTCGATGTCGCGACTGAGGATGGCGACAAGCGCGACCGCATACCGGTGCACGATTTTCTCACTCGCGTCCGGGCACATGAGCAGCGCGAGCCCTTGGAGTCCCTCCACGCCGCGATTGCCGTCTATCGCGTGGCGACCGCAATCAGCTATCCGCCGCTGAAGCTGGTCGCCGACACTCTCCAGATCAGCCAGAGCACCGCGACCCGCCTCATGAGTCGCGCGCGCGACTCGGGTCCGGCTCCAGAGATCCGCGTTCAGGAACCCCGGCGGGCGCCGGCGGTCGACCCCTACAACCCGGGCAGACCATACGACCCTGCGGCACCCCACTCTGGGCCACCTCAGGCCGGAGGCCCATCGATCGGCCGATGACTCCAGAGCGGAGCCCCCAGTAGCGTTGTTGGGTGTCCACCCACCACACCCGCCGCATTCTTCGCCTACGCGTCTCGATCGTGGGCTTGGAACCGGAGATCTGGCGCACGATCGACGTCGATGACAGCTTGTCGCTCGCCCAGCTGCACATGGTGCTGCAGGTGGCGTTCAACTGGTTCGACTCGCACTTGCACCGCTTCTCCGAGGACGATCCGTGGGTCCGGACCAACGGGATCCCGCGCATCGGGCGGCAGCCTCGGGCGTGGGTTGATGCCTGGTCGCTGACAGAGGTCGAACTCGAGGGCGAAGAGGATGAGGCCGAAACGACCATCGGCGAGGCAATGCAGCACGACGGCCCGCTGTGGTACATCTACGACCAAGGCGACAACTGGTTGCACCGCATCGATCTGATCGATCGCGATGTCGCGAGACCTGACGAGCCGCTTGCGCAACTGATCTCGGGGGAACGGCGTGCGCCGTTCGAGGACTCCGGCGGCCGGACCGGCTACGAGGAGATCGCCGCAATCCTCGCCGACGATTCGCATCCCGAGTATCGCTCGACGAAGGCATGGGTCGCTACGGCAGTCGGACCGTGGGCCACAGACGACCTCGACGATGCCGATCTGGATGGCGCGCGCGGTGAGCTTGCCGCACTCTTCGGCCCGGCGGCATCCGACCTCTCAGGACTGGTGGATGCCGCCACAGGTGTGACGCACGACTCGCCTATCGCGCAGTTCGCGTCGGGTCTGTCCGTGCCGCTACGGTCGAACCTGCGCCGGCACCTTCGGCGGGGAGGAGCGCTTACCCCCGAGCCGCTGCGCGACGAGGATGTCGCCGAGGCCGTGAAGCCGTACGCCTGGCTGATCGACCGCATCGGCGTCGACGGGCTGACCTTGACCAAGGCAGGGTGGATGCCGCCCGCCGTTGTGCTGGAAGGGATGACGACGCTCGGCTGGCGCGACGATTGGATCGGCGAAGCGAACCGCGAAGACCTCACCTACCCCATGCGCGATCTGCGCGCGTCGGCCCAACGACTGCGTCTGGTCCGCAAGCTCAAAGGTCGTCTCGAAGTGGTGGGTCGGGCGCGCCCGACGATCGGGCGGCCTGCGACGCTGGCCGGACAGATTGCGCGGATGCTCCTGCGTCAGCGGATGACGGAAGGTCAGCGCGTTGCCAGCACGGCCCTCGTCATCGGTCTCGCCGACGAGAGCATCACGACACGACGTGATGCGGAAGGCCAGGTACTCGAACTCCTCAATGAACTCGGATACGTCGACGCACAGGGTCGAGAACTCGACCATCGCTGGTTCTCCGCGCTCACCGAGCCGGTACTCGACGTACTCGTGGTGCTCGGTCTCTGGCGCTCGGGCCGCCGTCGGCGAGACGTCCCACCTACGGACGCCGTTCGCCTGATCGCGCGCCTCGCGCTCAAGTAGCGCCTGCTACGAACCAAGCCCTTCGTCGAGTGCCTGCTGCCGTCCGTCGGCGGTATCATAGTGACACCAGAATGGAAGGAACCGCCATGGCCCGGACTGTGCGCCTCTCGCCAGAGGCGGAATCGAAGCTCACCGAGCTCGCCTCCCTGATGGGACAGAGCAAGAACAGCGTGATCGAGAAGGCCGTGCTCGAGCTGGACGCTCGCACGATCCGGCGCGAGCGGGTACGCCGCGCGTTCGATCGGGTCCGCGACCGCGACGCTGAGCTGCTCGACCGGCTGTCCCAGTGACGGAGTACATCGAACCGGAGGACGTCGACGAACTCGTCGAGGACGAGGGATTTCACTACCGGGACCGCAACGGCCTGCTCTCCGCGCTGGCGTCCCCCATGCCCGTGTTCGGCGAGGAAGTCTACCCAGGGATTCATCAGAAGGCGGCCGTCCTGATCAGCGCGATCAACCACAACCATCCACTGTTGGACGGAAACAAGCGGTTGAGCTGGTTCGTCACGGTGGCCTTCTATGACATCAACGGCTACGACCTGCGCGCCGGCGCCGAGGACGCCGACCGCTATATCCGGCTCATCGCCGGCGCGAATCCGCCACCTCTGCACGACGTCGAATTGTGGCTCGACAAGCACACCTCTCCCTTGGACTGACCAGCAGCGCAGGCGCAGGGTCGCCCGGGGAGGACGCGAGCCGCCCGAGGCGGGTTGGAGGCCCACGGGTCGTGTCCTACCCGCCCAGGCCCAGGACCCCCGCCACCTGCCGCGCAATCGCGTCGCACTCCCTGATCATCGTCGAGTTGCTTCCCGGCATCGGGCTGATGATCGTGTCTCCGATCGTCTGCTCGAGCGGGATGCCCGCGATCAGCAACGATGGATCCGGCCGACCCGACGCGTCGCGGACGCGCTGCGTCCCAATCTCCACATCCACACCGCCGGTGGCGACCTCGCGCGAAGCACCGATCCGAAACGCCCGCATGCGCCCGCGGTCGATGCAGGTCGCGCATGAGCGGGTCGGCGCTCGCCTCGGCGTCGTGGAAGTTCACGAACGCGTCCAGCAGTACGGGCGCGCGCAGGATCGTCTTGCCCGCGGCATCCCGAGCCACGAACGCGCCGTCTTCGACCGTGACCGTCGTCCGGCCGCCGAGGAAGCGCACGAGCCCTGCGCGCGCGAGCGCGAGCAGCTGACGACTGCGGAACGCCGGCGGCCCGCTGCCGGCGAGCGAGCCGATCGCATGCATCGCGCGGTATCCGGCGACGGACTCGGGACTGAAACGGCCGTACGAGCCCGCGCGGGCGCAGACGGTCCGTGCCGATGAGATCGACCAGAGCGCGGCCTTCACCGGCGCTCGAGCGGCCTCAGAGCCGCCTCCGAGAGGTCGGACGCGATGAACGCCTGCGCGAAGCCGTCCGGGTCGTCCGAAGGGGCGGAGTCCGAGAGCGCCGCAAGAAAGTTGTCGCGCGCAGAAGAGGAGACGAGGTCGTCCACGAGCGAGAGCACGTCGGCATCCCGCTCCTCGATCAGCGCGAGCGCACGCTCGAGCGGCACCGCGAGCGCCTGAGCGGGCAGCGCGCTGACGTATGCCTCGATGGCGTCCTTCAGGATGAGCGGCCACGCCTCAGCGTCGAAGTCGACGATGCGGTCTTCGGTGAGCCACGCGGCGCCGCGCAGGTGACGTTGCGGAGCCTTGGGCGGCAGACCGCCGTAGAGCGACTTCGCGCGGAACGGCACCCCGCGGTTCGACGTCACATGCAGCACGGGCTCGCGGCCCGACGGCTCGTAGGTCAGCTCGTCGCCCGACTCGACGAAGCGTCCGCCGCGGCCGATCGTCAAGAGCGCCATGGCGTCGAAGAAGTTCATGCCGAGGCCCCGGGCGATGACGTCGGCGCCGTCGGGGATGCGGTCGAGCGGCTGATCGGCGGGGGAGTCCGGCCTGATCCATACCAGCCCGGGGTGCTCCTCGACCGCACGAGCGAACGCCTGATCCTGCGCGGACGGCGCGCGTGGCAGCCAGCCCGGCACCAGCACCACGACGGACGCCTGCACGAAAGACCCATCGGAGAGGCGCACGCGCTGCATCCCGCCCGCCTCTTCGATCGCGAGGGCACGGGCTCGGTGCTCGACGACCTCGATGCCCGCAGGCAGATCGGCGCGCGCGCGGGCGTAGCACCACGCGATGTATTCGCCGAAGAGCGCGCGGCTCGGGTGCGACTCGGGGCGCTGCGCGGCGAACTCGTCGGCGTAGTCCTCGGCGAGCCCCGCGCGGGGCGGCACGTCAGCGAGCATGCGGGCGAATGCGGGGTCGCCCCCGCGCCCCGACACGAGCAGCGACCACTCGTGCAGCGTCGGGCCCGGGCGCACCGCTCCGGCCATCGTCACCGAATCGTCGGCGAAGAGCGAGACGGCGTCGGCGAGCGTGTTCATGCACAGCTCGCGCGGCTGCTCCGTGCGCCAGACGCGCCCCGCGCCGGGCTGCACATCGTCGATGACGTGGACGGTGCCGACGGCCGAGCTGCCGTGTGTGGCGGACGCCAGCCGTTCCAGGACGGAGACAGCGCGAGGGCCGCCGCCGATGAGCGCGATGGAAGGAAGAGGTGGGAGAGTCATCGATTCACTTATATGCCGTGAGCGTGACGCCTCGCGGGAAGAAGGCGCCGACTCTATCGATCTCATCATCATCCCGACGCCTTGTGACGCATCGTCGTAACACAAGGTGTTCAAAATTGGCATGCGTCCAGTGATGCATGCAGGCTGGCGGATGTCCCTCTGACCCCGATGGAGGCCCCTCGAGTGATCGAGTTCCAGGCATTGAAGAAGTCTTTCGGCGAGCACACCGTGCTCGACGGGATCGACTTGACGATCCAGCAGGGAGACATCTTCGGCTTGATCGGCGTGAGTGGTGCCGGCAAGTCCACGCTCCTGCGGTGCATCAACCGGCTCGAGACGATCGATTCGGGCAAGATCATCGTCGACGGCACGGACGTCGGATCCCTCGACAAAGGCGACCTGCTGCGCTTCCGCCGCAACATCGGCATGGTCTTCCAGCAGTTCTCGCTGCTCGAGCGCAAGAACGTCTACGACAACGTCTACTTCCCGCTCAGGTGCTCGGGGGAGCGCCGCTCGGCCGCCGACAAGAGGATCAAGGAGATCCTCGAACTCGTCGGACTCGAGAACAAGATGAAGGCACTGCCGCGCGAACTGAGCGGCGGCCAGAAGCAGCGTGTCGCGATCGCCCGCGCGCTGGTCAGTCGCCCCTCGATCCTGCTGAGCGACGAGGCGACGAGCGCGCTGGACCCGAACATCACCGAGAACGTGCTCGGTCTGCTCCGCACGATCAACCGCGAGCTGGGCCTCACGATCGTCGTCGTGACGCACGAGGTCGCGGTCATGAAAGCGGTCTGCACGCGCATGGGTCTGCTCAACAAGGGGCACCTCGAAGCGACGGGCACGTCGCAGGACTTCTTCCTCGAGAGCCCCGAGCTGCTGTCCGATTTCACTCGGGATGCCGGTTGGCGCCCGCACGTCGAGCCTGACGAAGCCCTCCTGCGCGTCGTGCTGCGGCCCGGGTCGGACTCGAGCGTGCTGTCGCAGCTCGCGATCCGCAGCGGCATCGAGTTCAAGCTCCCGTGGGGCGGCCTGGACCGCTACGCGGACTCCGTCGCGGGTTCTTTCGTGCTGACGGTCACACGCACGGATCTGCCGCGGCTCACCGCGACACTGCAGGATCTCGACGCCGAGTGGAGGGAGATCTGATGTACCAGTACGACTTCTGGGATCTCGTCAACCGCATCATCCTGCCGGGCCTGCGCGACACGCTCATCATGCTCATCGGCTCGACGATCACGTGCCTCATCGTCGGGTTCATCGTCGCGCTCATCCTCGTGACGACCGACCCGCAGGGCCTGCGCCCCCACCGCGTGGTCTACGAGGTCACGAGCACGGTCGTCAGCCTGCTCTGGTCGCTGCCGTTCATCATCCTCGCGATCTCGATCATTCCGCTGACGCGCCTGGTCGTCGGCACCTCGATCGGGGTGTGGGCGGCGATCTTCGCGATCACGTTCGCCGGCAGTCCGTTCATCGCGCGACTGCTCGAGACCGCGTTCAAAGAGGTGAACCCGAGCCTCATCGAGGCTGCGCGCTCGCTCGGCGCGTCGGATGCCCAGATCACGTTCCGCGTCATCGTCCCCGAGGCGGTGCCCGCGATCATCTCGCAGATGACCCTCGGCGTCATCACCCTCCTCGGCTTCACGGCCGTCGCCGGCACGATCGGCGCAGGCGGCCTCGGAGCCGTCGCCCTGACCTACGGCTACCAGAACTTCAACGACCAGATCATGTACGGCACGGCGCTCCTGCTCGTGCTGATCGTCGTGATCATCCAGTTCGCCGGCAACGCCATCTACCGCCGGGTCAAGTAGCCCACGACCCGCACCACCCGACCGCACCTCACATCGAAGAAGGACACATGAAGACACGTTTCCGCGCCCTCGCCGCCGCGTCCGGCGCCATCGTGCTGGCAGCCTCGCTCGTCGCCTGCGCATCGTCGACCGAGCCCGAGGCGGGCGGTACCGCCGCCGAGACCACGACCGTGAAGGTGGGCATCCTCGCCCGCGAGCAGCCCGAGTTCGCCTTCCTCGCCGAGGAGCTCGCGAAGGAGGGCATCACCCTCGAGTACCAGGTCTTCGACGACAACATCGCGATGAACCGCGCCACCTACGACGGCAGCCTCGACGCGAACTTCTTCCAGAACGCCAACTACCTCAGGGCGCAGAACGAGAGCACCGGTCAGGACCTCGAGACGTACGGCGACTGGCTGCAGACCCAGGCCGTGCAGTTCGTCTCGAGCAAGTACGACGACCCTGACGACCTGCCCGACGGCGCGAAGGTCGGCATCGCCAACGATCAGGCCAACCGTGCCCGGGAGCTGCAGCTGCTCGCGGCGAACGGCGTGATCGAGCTGGACGAGTCGATCGACAGCCCGACGACGCTCGACATCACGAAGAACCCCAAGAACATCCAGTGGATAGAGGTCGACCCCCGCAGCCGCGCGGGTGCCTTCCCCGACCTCGACGCGATGACGGCTCCCTCGATCACCGTCTACCTGATGAACGACGACTCGATCAACACGCTCTACGAAGAGACCCCCGAGGTCTACAGCGAGTACGGCGGCGTCGTGTGGGTCGTCCCCTCGGACGCCGAGGACCTCGCCTGGCTCGACACGACGATCGCCTTCATGGAGTCCGACGTCTACAAGGACTGGATCCAGGAGTACTACGGCGGGATCAAGAAGACCCCGTAAGCGCATCGACAACTCGGTGGGGACGGGCGCCGCGCTCGCCCCCACCACCCACGAAAGGAACCACCATGGTCAGCATCATCGCCACCACCGATCTGCCGCTGAGCACGATCGACGTCCCCGCCTTCGTCAACGACATCGGCGAGGGAGCCCGTGTCGGCCTCGGCCTTCCGCCGCACCTGCGCAGCGTCTACCTCGTGCCGCTCCCCGTCGAGAACACGACGATCAAGGAGGGCTACGAGGTCACGTTCATCCTCTACAGCGCCCCCGGCAAGACGGTCGACCAGAAGCGCGCCGCCATCAAGGCCCTCGACGACGTCGTCCGGTCGCGGGAGTGGGATGCCGAGGTCAAGGTCGTCGTGATCATCAAGGAGCACGCCCCCGAGAACGTCGGCGTGAACGGCGTCATGCGTCTGGACATGCTGTGAAATACCGTCCGATCGGCCGCACGGGCAAGCTCGCCTCGGCTGTCACGTTCGGCGCGATGGGCATCGGCGGCGGCTTCCGCTACCCCGACGCCGATGACGCCGTCGCGATCGAGGCGGTCCACGCGGCCCTCGACGCCGGCATCACGACGTTCGACACCGCGCCCGTCTACGGGTTCGGGCACAGCGAAGAGGTGCTCGGCAAGGCGCTCGCCGGACGCCGCGACGAGGTCGTCATCTCGACCAAGTGCGGTCTGTGGTGGGACGACGACGAGGGTGCGTACCGCTTCACGTGGGACGGCCACGCGGTCAAGCGCAACGTCAGCCCGCGCACGATCCGCATCGAGGTCGAGAACAGTCTGCGCCGCCTGGGCACCGACCACATCGACATCTACTACACGCACAACCCTGCGATGGAGCCGTTCCTGACGCCCATCCAGGACACGATCGACACGCTCATCGAGCTGCGTGACGAGGGCAAGATCCTCGCGATCGGCGCATCGAACTGCCCGCCCGCCGACGTCGAGGCCTACCTCGCGAGCGACGCGATCGAGTTCGTGCAGCGCAAGTACAGCCTCGTGGATCGCAGCATCCGGGCCGACATCCTTCCTCTCGCCGAGAAGAACGGGCTGTCGGTGCACGCGTACTCGCCGCTCGGCAACGGTCTGCTGACCGGTCGGTTCACGGTCGACGGGCCGATCCCGCCTGCGGGATCGCGCGACTCTGATCCGCTGTTCGGTGAGAAGCTGCCGCGGGCGCTCGCGCTGGTCGACGAGGTCACCTCCATCGCGGCTGAGCTGGGCACGACGCCCTCGGCGCTGTCGATCGCGTACCTGCTCGCTTCGTCGCCGCAGGTGAACGTGATCGCCGGCATCCGCAAGCCGTCGCATGTTCCGGATGCCGCCGCGGCCGCCGATCTGCACCTGCCGGCCGAGGTCGTGGCCCAGCTCGACGCCGCGGCCGACGCGTTCGACCTCAGCGTGGAAGGCTGACCGGCTTGTCGAACGCGGCGCTCGCGCACCTGTGGACGCCCGCGCGGCACGAGCGTGCGGTGGATGCCTATCGGCACTTCCACCGCACGCCCGAGCTGTCGGGAGCCGAGCACGAGACCGCCGACCGCATCGAGCGGTCGCTGCAGGACCTCGGCATCCCGACCTTCCGTGCGGGCGGCACGGGGGTCGTCGGAGTCCTCGAGAACGGCCCCGGGCCCGTCGTGGCGTATCGCGCCGACACGGACGGCCTGCCTGTCCTCGAGGAGTCCGGCCTGCCCTATGCGAGCACGGCGACGACCCTCGTGAACGGCATCGCCGTGCCCGTCATGCACGCGTGCGGGCACGATGCGCACATCGCCGTCGCGCTCGCCCTCGCCGAGGCGCTCGCCGAGGATCGCGACGCATGGTCGGGCACGGTCGTGTGGATCTTCCAGCCCGCCGAAGAGCTCGCCCAGGGCGCTGCCGCCATGGTGGCCGACGGCCTGTGGGATCGCGCGCCGCATCCCGAGGTCCTCCTCGCGCAGCACATCACGGCGATGCCCGCAGGCACCGTCAAGATCGGGTCGCGGGATGTCATGAACCTCGGCGACTCGTGGCGCGTGCGGATCCGCGGCCGCGGCGCGCACGCAGCGAAGCCGCACGAGTCGATCGATCCCGTCCTCATCGCCGCGCACACGATCGTGCGCCTGCAGACGGTCGTCTCGCGGACCGTCGACCCCGCGCATCCCGTCGTCCTCACCGTCGGCGAAGTGCACGCCGGGACGAAGGAGAACGTCATCCCCTCGGAGGCCGTGCTCTCGCTCAACATCCGCACCCCCAACGAGGACGTGCGCACCGAGGTGCTCGAGCGCGTCCGACGCATCGTCGTGGCGGAGTCCGAGGCGAGCGGAGCGGACGCACCCGAGTTCGAGGTGATCAGCAGCTTCCCCCGCTGCTTCAACGACCCCGACGCGTCGGCGGTCGTGACCGAGGCGCTCACCGGCGCCTTCGGTGCGGAGGCCGTCACGACGGATCTGCGCGCCACGGGCAGCGAGGACGTCGGTGCCCTCGCGGATGCGATCGGCATCCCGCTCGTCTTCTGGATGTTCGGCGCCTACCGGCCCGAGCGCACCGATATGCCCTCGAACCACACGTCGACCTTCGCGCCCGATGCGGCCGAGGCGATCGACACCGGTGTGCGCGCGGGCCTTGCCGCCCTGAGTGCCTACGTGACGGGCGCCTACGTGACTGGCGCCTACGTGGCGCGACCCGACCGTGAGGAGCCCCGCTCTTGACCCTTGACGTCATCGATCAGATCGTCGGCATCGCGCCCGGCGATCGCCTCGACACCGTCCGCCGCGGACGCCTCGAAGCACGCACGCACGCGCAGGGCTCGTACGACGCCCTGTTCGCGCCGGTCGACGACCACGCGTTCCCGCGCCACGAGCGCTTCGCCGTCGCGACCTTCGTCGCGCTGCTGCACGAACTGCCCGCCGCGGCGGACTTCTACGCCGCACGGCTCCTCGAGACCGACGGCGGCACCGAGGCGCTGCTGCAGGTGCTGCGCGACGAGGCCGAGAACGGGCGGGCGACCGGTCCCTATGGCGAGTACGCCGAGGCCGCCCTCGCGGGCGAGAGCACGACGGGCCCCGAGCTGCGGATCGACTCGGTGCACGGCGCGTACGTGCTCGGCGACCGCCTGTGCGCCGCCCTCGAGCACGCCCACATGCTCGTGTTCCACCCGCGGGATGCGTCCCGTGCGCACCTGCAGGCGCTGCTGGATGCCGGATGGACGACCGACGGGATCGTCTCGCTGTCGCAGCTCGTGTCGTTCCTCACCTTCCAGCTGCGCGTCGTGCACGGCCTGTCGGTGCTGGCCGCGGCATCCACCCCCGTCGACGGCGAGGAGAACGCATGACCGACACGCTCGCTCCCCAGGAGGACGTTCAGACCCCTCCGCGCTTCACGCAGTCGCAGGTCGGCTGGCGCCCGTGGCTGCGGCCGCTCGAAGAGGACGAGCTGACCGAGGCGCAGATCGACGCCATGGTGCAGTCGTCGCGCGCGAAGAACCCGTACTTCCGTCTTCTCGCGCGGGATGCCGATGCCCTCCGCGAGCGGACGAAGACCGACTTCGACATCTTCTACAACACCGAGGGCGGGCTCCCGCGCGCCGACCGCGAGATCGCGGCGACGACGGCATCGCGCCTGAACGGCTGCGTCTACTGCGCGTCCGTCCATGCGGGTTTCTCGACCCATCACTCCAAGCGCCGCGACGACGTGCAGCGGCTGCTCGATGAGGGCGTCACGGCCGACCTCGGCGACGACCGCTGGAACGCGATCGTGCGGGCGGCGGTCGCTCTCACGCAGACGCCGCCGCGCTTCGGCGAGGCCGAACTCGACGCACTGCGCGACGCAGGGCTGTCGGAGCTCGAACTGCTGGACGCCATCCAGTCGGGCGCCTTCTTCTCGTGGGCGAACCGCCTCATGCTCTCGCTCGGCGAGCCCGCCGAACTGGCGTAAGCGGAGGCAGGGAGGGGCCCCGACTGTACCGGGGCCCCTCCCTGCGCTCAGCTCAGCTCTGGTTCGCGAGCTCGAACCGGACGGAGCCGTCCTGCGCGATTTCGGCGTCGAGGACGCGATCCTCGAGTGCGGCGTTCGCGACCCGATCGAGGAAGACGAGCGCGCCGGCGTTGCTGACGACCGTGTCGTCGATTTCGGGCGCCGGTGCGACGCTCAGTTCGAAGCCGGACTCGGTTCCCGTGTCGCGGATGCGCACACCGCCGTCGGCGGCGTCTGGCACCCGGCCGACGATCGACCTGACGGCTTCTGCTGCGGTGTCGGTCATCACGAGCATGATTGCTCTCCTTTCGACTGCGGACATCGGAGTCGGCCACGATTCCGAGAACGCGCGGCGGATGCAACCGTGTCGCGGCGATCCGCTCCGATTCCCACCCAACACGGAGGTTCGCCGGTAGGTCAGACTGAGCGGATGAGAGCAGCCGTGTACGACCGGTACGGCTCGATCGACGAACTGCGGATCGAGGACGTCCCGAGACCGTCTCCGGGACCGAAGGACGTCCTGATCGAGGTCGTCGCGACGTCGATCAACCTGAGCGACTGGGAGGGGCTGCACGGGAGCCCGGCGTACGCGCGCTTCGGCGGATTGACGCGTCCACGGCGGCGGATCCTCGGCTCCGACATCGCGGGACGCGTCACAGCGGTCGGCGCCGAGGTCACGCGGTTCCGCGTCGGCGACGAGGTCTACGGAGACAATCTGCAGCGCACGGGCGGCTTCGCGGAGTACGCCGTCGCACCGGAGTCCGTGCTCGCGATCAAGCCTCGCGAACTGTCGTTCGCCGAGGCATCCTGCATCCCCCAGGCGGGTGCGATCGCATCGCAGGCCGTTGACCTTGCGAAGGCGGGGGACCGCATGCTGCTCAACGGTGCAGGAGGCGGAACCGGGATGCTGGCGCTCCAGCTCGCAGCCGCGCGCGGCCTCGACGTCACCGGCGTCGACAACGCGGGCAAGCTGGCGTTCATGCGCGAGCTCGGAGCGACCGAGGTTCTCGACTACCGCACGACGGACTTCACCCGCACCGGTCCGTACGACCTCGTCATCGACCTGGTGGCGCGCCGCTCGGTGTTCTCCTATCGCCGTGCTCTCGCGAAAGGCGGTCGATATCTCATGGTCGGCGGCACGGCGCGGGCCTTGCTGCGCGTCCTCGTGATCGGCGGTCTGCTCGGACGGCTCACCGGCGCGCATCTCGGGGTCATGTTCGTGCGGCCGGGGCCGGAGCACTTCGCGCCCGTCGCCGAGCTGGCAGCCTCGGGGGCGATCCGAGTGCTCATCGACAGTGTCTTCTCGCTCGATGAGGTGCCCGCAGCGCTCGCCCACCACGGCGAGGGCCGAGGTCTCGGCAAGGTCGTGGTGCAGATCCGGCCGGAGTGACGGCCCGCGGTGGTCTGCGACGGGTTCCCGGACACGCGCGAGAGTGTCGGACCCGTGTGCGGAGTCGCCGGGGGATGCACGCGGTAGGTTGACGTGGACCGCTCGGCGCCGGCTGCAGCGGCGGGCGGTGGACGGGGAGAGCGTGCGAGTCGGACGGATGCTCGTCGGGGCCGGCGCAGCGGTGGCGCTGATCTTCGGGATGGCAGGGTGCACGCCCGGGCCCGTGGTCGCCACTGACCCGGCACCCGTGACGACGGCATCCACCTCTGTCGAGGACGTCGCCGAGCCGGCCGTCTTCGTGTCGGTCGTGGACGGTGACACCGTCGAGACGAGCGCGGGCACGGTGCGCATCATCGGTATCGATACACCCGAGCGCTTCGAGTGCGGCCACGACGGGGCATCCGCAGCGCTCTCGGGCGTCGTCGCGCCGGGTGACCCCGTCGTGCTGGAGCTCCCGCCCGGGCAGAACGACGTCGACCGCCACGGGCAGGCTGCTCCGCTTCGTCTCGACCGAGGGCGGCATCGATCTCGGGCTGCTGCAGCTGCAGGCAGGCAATGCCGTCGCGCGCTACGACTCCGGGGACGGCTACCCCGCGCACCCGCGCGAAGTGGAGTATCACGCCGCGCAGCTCGCGACGCTCGCGCCCGACGGCTCGGTGCTCACGGTCGAATGCCAGGCTGCTGCCGTCGCGCCGCCGCCTCCCGCTCCTCCTGCGACCGACACGTGGTGGCTGCAGTACTCGTCGTGCACGAAGCTCAAGAAGAACACCGTCGGCCACCCGATCGGGCCGTTCAGTCGCGACGATCCCGCGCACGCGGAGCTGTACGAGTGGTTCGCCTTCGGCACGGGCAACGGCGGCGACGGCGATGGAGACGGACTCGCCTGCGAATAACGGCGCCGGGCCTTGACGCTCGGCACTCCGACGTCGATCGTCAGCCGGCGGTCACCCCCTGCGTGAAGGTCTCAACCGCCCCGATCGCGAGCAGTGCGCCGCGCTGCGGATCGCTCTCGATCGCGCTCAGGGTGCGAGCGCCTCGACGATCGGCACGTCGCCGGAGTTGAAGCGGATCGTCCGGCGATACGTCGACGGGTCGCCGATGACGGCCGCGATGACGGCGGCGACGTCGGCTCTCGAGACCGAGCCCGATTCCGACGCGCCCGTGTCGATGCGTCCCGTGGGCGCATCCAGCGTGAGCGTGCTCGGCGCGATGATCGTCCAGTCCAAGCCGCTCGCGCGCAGGTGCTCATCGGCGGCGGCCTTCGCCTCCGCATAGGGGAAGAACGGGTGATCGGCGGGCACGCCGTGATCCCGCCCCGCGCCGAAGTACGACACCATGACATACCGCCGCGCACCCGCCGCGGCGGCCGCGTCGATCGAGCGGATCGCGGCATCGCGGTCCACGGCGTACGTGCGCGCGGGATCCCCGCCGCCCGCGCCCGCCGACCAGACGACGACGTCGTTGCCGCCGATGAGGTTGGCGATCTGCTCGGTGTCGAACTGCTCGACATCGAAGACGACCGGCACCGCGCCCGTCGCGGCGACCTCGCCCTCGTGGGCGGGATTGCGGATCACCGCTGTCACGGTGTCTCCGCGCTGCACGAGCAGCGGCTCGAGCAGAAGGGCGATGCGGCCGTGGCCGCCGAACAGCAGAACGCGAGTCGACATGGGCGTACCTCCGCAGTTTCGCTCCAGCCTACGCATCCCCGATCGACGCGGGGCCGCGCCCGCGATGTCGGTCGCGCTCTGCGCGGTAGCGTTCTGGAGTGCAGGTGACCCGTCTCCGCGTGTATCCCGTCAAGTCCTTCGCCGGCAACGACGTCGGCTCCGCGCGTGTACTGCCGTGGGGTCTCGAAGACGACCGCCGCTGGGGCGTCGTCGACCCGCAGGGAGAGCCGATCACCGCGCGCGAGGTCAACGGGCTGCTCGGCCTGACGGCGGACGTGCGCGCCGACGGCGGGCTTCTTCTCTCGGACGGTCGCACCGATCCGCTGCGGGTCGATGTGCCGGTGGACGCCGACCCCGTCGCCGTGGGTCACTCCCGCCAAGGCGAGGCGGTGCCGGCCGGCGCCGCCGCCGACACGTGGATCACCGCGCGGATCGGTCGCGACGCGCGACTCGTCTGGCAGCCCGATCCGCGCGCACGTTCCGTCAACCCGAAGCACGGCGGGCGCCCCGGTGACCACCTCTCGCTCGCCGACGCGGGTCCGCTCCTGCTGACGAGCGAAGCCTCGCTGGCACGGCTGAACGGGTGGATCCACGACGAGCTGCTGGACATGGTGCGTTTCCGACCGAACGTCGTCATCGACGGTGAGCTGCCGTTCGCCGAGGACGAGTGGTCGTCCGTCCGGCTGGGAGGTGTGCGGTTCCGCGTCGCGGCGCGCTGCGATCGGTGCGTCATGACGACGATCGACCCCGCGACGCTGGCGCGCGGCAAGGAGCCGATCCGCACCCTCGCGAAGCACCGCAGATCGGGCGGCAAGACGTACTTCGGCGTGCGGATCGTGCCGGAGCTCGACGGCGAGGAGGCCGTCCTCTCGGTCGGCGATGCCGTCGTGGCGGACTGAGCCCTACTTCTTCTTGCCGGCGTCCGGGTCGTCGACCGTGCCGAACAGACCCTTGCCGCGACCCACGAGCGCGTCGTAGGCCTCGCCGTAGGTCGTCGGGATCTTGCTTCCCGGGTCGAAGCGGGAGGCGAGCAGGCCCAGGAGTCCGCGCGCGGGGGCCGTGAGCGGGCGCTTGCGGTGCGCCTCGTCGGGGATCGGCTTCGCCTCGGCGTTCGGCGGCTTGTAGAGCGACGGCGGCTGGGGCCACGCGTACGGCTGCCGCGGCACCGACAGATTGACCGCGTTGAAGATCGGGTTGCGCTCTGGCATCCCGAGCAGTCAGCGGTCGCAGGCCGTGCAGCGCGGCAGAGCGTGTTGATGACCGAACCGTGGTGCATCTCGTCGTGGATGACCGTGTTCCTGCGCCGTGTAGGCGCTCACGACGATGGCGGGCACGCGCAGGCCGAGGCGGTCGAAGCCGAAGCCCATCTCGCCCGGTCCGCGCGTTGTCGGGAGGCACGGCGCTCGGCGGCGCGACGTGGTCGTACGTGCCGCCGTGCTCGTCGAAGGTGATGACCAGCGCGGTGTTCATGGCGTTCGACCCGCGCGGCGACGCGGCTCGTGCCGGATCGCGTCGTAGACCTCCTGCACGAGCGCGTCGCCCGCGCGCACGTCGGAGTAGCGCGCTGTTGTCGATCTGCATGCCCGTCCCGTCGCCGAGATCGAGGTCGCCCTCTTTCAGCTCGCCCCACGGCGGGTGCATGTCGTTGTGGTTGAAGACCATGCGCGGCTCGATGAAGGCGTACGCCGGCAGGTTGCCCGTGCGGGCGTCGTCGTGGAACTGCGACATCACGCGGAAGTTCGACTTCCAGTACCTCTGCAGCACGGGCGCGTGCAGCATGCCCGGTGAGCGACACGAGCTGCGATTCGTCGTAGTAGACGCGCCACGTGAGCCCGGCCTCCTCGAGCCGGTTGAAGATCGTCGGAGCCGCGGGACCGTTGATCCACTTGTAGTAGTCGTCGCCGCGTGTGGTTGACGACGTAGCCGTGCGACGTGGACGCATGGAAGAACATGCGGTTGCAGAACGTCTGCGACGGCACCCCCGCGAACCATCGGTCGTAGACGGCGAACTCGCGCGCGAGCGTCGAGACGCACCGGCAGCATCTCGGGCGCGAAGCCGCCCATCGCGACGCGGTACTCCTCGGGCTTCGGGTCGTGCTTCTTCGCCGCCCGGAAGTTGATGATGTAGTCCCGCACGAACCCTTCGTTGGTGGGCTCGTCGCCCGGCGCGGGCGCGTTGTACGGCGGCTGCTGGCCGTAGCGCGCGATGTCGGCGTTCCCCTCGGGATCGACGATGTCGAACAGCTGCGTGTTGACGTGCGGGATACGTCTCGCCCGGGTCGGGCTGCGGCTGCTGCATGATCGAGTCGGTCGAGCCCTCGTACACGTACGCGGGAATGGTCGTGCCGTCCGGACCGGGGTTGGCGTAGTCGCCCTGGTTCAGGCCGTCGAACTCGGCCTGCGCTCTTCTCCTCGCGCCGTGTACAGCCGCCCGAGCAGATTGTCGAAGCTGCGGTTCTCGAACATGACGACCACGATGTGGTCGAAGCCGGGCGTGTGCCGAGGCGAGAGAGGGGCGAACTCGGGCGGATGCGTCGTCGCGGCCGCCGTGATGGCGGCGCCGGCGGACCCGCCGATCGCGACGCCGGCGGCACCGATGCCCGCCTTGCGCAGGAAGTCGCGCCTCGACTCGTCGACGGGAGTCGCCTCGTCGGGCTTCGCGTCGCCGCGTCGTCTCGCTGCCATCTGCGTCACGCACCCCCGTCTCGCGTCGAGTCTACGGCGGCGCATGAGCTAGTCTCGCGCCATGGCCCCCACGATCCCGTTCGACCGTGGTGCCCGCTACGGCGCCGCCGTCGTGGGCATGCTCTTCTCGACATATCTCGCGATCGCGACGGACTTCTCCGCGATCCTGCAGTCCGAGACCTACGCCGGCACGATCCGCAACGACGTGCCCGCCGTCAACGTCTTCCAGTTCGTCCTCATCCTCGCGGCGATGACGGCCTCCCTGTCGGTGCTGCCGACTCCGGGAATGCGTCGCGCTCGGCGGCGTGACGGCCGTCTGGGTCATCCTGTGCCTGTGGGCGACGTTCGGGCTCGAGCGCGGGGTCGGCAACATCTCCGAGCCCGTCGCGCTCTGGGCGTTCGTGCTCAACCAGGGATTCGTGACTCTCCTGGCCGCTGTGGGCGGCTGGGTGATCGCGCGGGGGAGGCATCCCGTCTCGTGGATCGTCGTCGTCGTCGCCGTGGTGCCGGCGATCGTGTCACCGCTCCTCGTGCAGGCGAACTTCACGACGGGCGGCTACGCGCTCGTCCTGCAGGGACTCGTCATCGTCCTCGGGCTCGGAGCGGTGTGGGCCGCCGCGTGGATCGACCGGACCGTCGGTCCTCACGAAGACGCGTCGACCGACGCGGCGACCGCCACCGCCTGAGCCGCGGCGGCGTCACTTGCGCTTGGCGGGCGTGCGGTTCTCGGCGCTCACCATCCACGCGAACTGCTCCATGCTCTCGAGGATCGCGTGCAGCAGGTCGGCGGTCGTCGGGTCCTCCTCGTCGACCGCGTCGTGCACGTCGCGGCACGTGCCGGACACAGCGTCCAGCCGCTCGGTCATGAGGTCGATGACCTCGGTCGTCGCGATCTCGCCGGGAGGGAACTCGGGCAGCGTCGTGGTCGCCGCGACGGTATCGCTGCGCCCGTCCGGGAGGGCGTGCAGGGCGCGCATGCGCTCGGCGACCGTGTCGGCGAACCCGCGTGCCGCCTCGATGATCTCGTCCAGCTGACGGTGCGTGTCGCGGAAGTTCGTGCCGACGACGTTCCAATGCGCCTGCTTGCCCTGAGACGCCAGCTCGATGAGGTCGACGAGGACCTTCTGCATGTTCTCGCCGAGCTTCTGGGAGGCCCGGAAGCCGCTCTCTGCGTTCTGTTCGGCGGTCAGCTCAGCGCCCGGATCGCGCGGGGCGACGCTTGTTCTTCGTGGCGGGCGCCTTGGAGGCGGAGGTCTTGCTGGAAGCCATGATGAGTCCTTTCGCAACGGGGGTACACCCCCGATCCGACGCTAAGGAGCCGATCGCCCCCGACCCAGGGGTTGCCCCTTCGCGGACCACCGTGCTACGGGCCAAGCGAGTTTGCCGTCTGGTCAAGAATTGCGGATCTTGACGCGTCATAAAGAGGTCTCGCGCGGGGGTCGGCCGCGGCCGGCGCAATAGAGTCGGATGTTGTCGCCTTGCGCGGCTGCCAGTACAAAAGGAGTTCCGCATGACACTCATCGGCATCGTCACCGAGAGACTCGGTGAGAATCGTGCCGCGGCGACGCCGACGACGGTCGCCAAGCTCCGTCAACTGGGGTACGACGTCGCGGTCGAGGCTGGGGCGGGCGAGGCGTCCTCGTTCCCGGATGCCGCGTACCTCGCGGCCGGCGCCCAGATCGTCGATCGGGACACCGCCTGGGCGTCGCCGATCGTGCTCAAAGTGGATGCTCCGACCGACGAAGAGATCGCACGTCTGGCCGACGGGGCGACGCTGATCGGCCTCTTGAGCCCTGCGCTCCGACCCGAGCTGCGCGCGGCCCTCGCCGGCCGCGGGATCACGGCTCTCGCGCTGGACGCTGTGCCTCGCATCTCGCGGGCGCAGTCGATGGATGTGCTCAGCTCGATGGCCAATATCGCGGGCTACCGGGCGGTCATCGAAGCCGCCCATGAGTTCGGCCGTTTCTTCACGGGTCAGGTGACCGCGGCCGGCAAGGTGCCGCCTGCCAAGGTGCTCGTCGCAGGCGCGGGCGTTGCGGGACTGGCGGCGATCGGTGCGGCGTCGAGTCTGGGCGCGATCGTGCGTGCGACCGATCCGCGGCCCGAGGTCGCCGATCAGGTGAAGTCGATCGGCGGCACGTACCTGCCGGTCGATGTGGAGGTCGCGGCATCCACCGACGGCTACGCGAAGGCGACGAGCGAGGCGTATGACCGGCGTGCGGCCGAGATCTACTCGGAGCAGGCCGCGGACGTCGACATCGTGATCACGACGGCGCTCATCCCGGGTCGCGCGGCGCCCCGGCTGCTGACGGCGGCGGATGTGGCGTCGATGAAGCCGGGCAGCGTCATCGTGGACATGGCCGCGGGCCAGGGCGGCAACGTCGAGGGCTCGGTCGCGGGCGAGCGCGTCGTGACCGAGGGCGGTGTCACGATCCTCGGGTACACCGACCTCGCGGGTCGCCTGCCCGCGCAGGCGTCCCAGCTGTACGGCACGAACGTCGTCAACCTGCTCACCTTGCTCACGCCCGAGAAGAATGGCGTGCTGACGCTCGACTTCGACGACGTCGTCCAGCGCGCGGTGACGGTGGTGCGCGACGGCGTCGAGACCTGGCCGCCTCCGCCCGTGCAGGTCTCGGCCGCTCCGGCGGCCGCCGCGCCGGTCGAGCCGGTCGCGGCTGCGCCGAAGAAGCGGATGCCGCGCGCCCTCCGCGTGGGGCTGTTCGCTCTCGCCGCAGCACTGCTGTTCCTTGCGGCCGCGTTCGCGCCGGCACCGCTGCCGCAGCACCTGACGGTGTTCGCGCTCGCCGTGGTCGTCGGCTTCTACGTCATCGGCAAGGTCGCGCACGCCCTCCACACGCCGCTCATGAGCGTCACCAACGCGATCTCGGGCATCATCGTCGTCGGTGCGATGCTGCAGCTGACCGACAGTGATGTCGTCGTGCAGATCCTCGCCGGTATCGCCGTGCTGCTGGCATCCATCAACATCTTCGGCGGCTTCGCCGTCACGCGCCGGATGCTCCGGATGTTCTCGAAGGGTGAGACCCGATGACCGCCGAAGCGATCGCGCAGGCCGCTTACCTGATCGCCGCCCTGCTGTTCATCCTGAGCCTCGCGGGGCTCAGCAAGCACGAGACCTCCCGCCGCGGGGTGTCGTTCGGCATCCTCGGCATGGCGATCGCGGTCGCCGCGACCGTGTGGCTCGTGCTCGTCGCGGACACGGCAGATGTCGTGCCGATCGTGATCCTCGTGGTCGCCGTCCTGGTGGGCGGCGCGATCGGACTGTGGCGCGCGCGGGTCGTGCAGATGACCGGGATGCCCGAGCTCATCGCGCTGCTGCACTCGTTCGTCGGCGCGGCCGCCGTGCTCGTCGGCTGGAACGGCGCGCTGCATGACGGCGCGCTCACCGGCGCGCTGCGCGACATCCACCACGCCGAGGTCTTCATCGGCGTCTTCATCGGCGGGGTGACCTTCACCGGCTCGATCGTCGCGTTCCTCAAACTGTCGGGTCGGATCTCGTCCAAGCCGCTCGTGCTGCCGGGCAAGAACGTCCTCAACCTCGGCGCGCTCGTCGTGTTCGCGGGACTGACGGTCTGGTACGTCATCACGCCCGAACTGTGGCTGCTCGTCCTCGTGACGCTGCTCGCCCTCGCCCTCGGCTGGCACCTGGTCGCCTCGATCGGCGGCGGCGACATGCCCGTCGTCGTGTCGATGCTCAACAGCTACTCCGGCTGGGCGGCCGCGGCGGCCGGCTTCCTGCTGAACAACGACCTGCTCATCATCACGGGTGCGCTCGTCGGATCGTCGGGTGCCTACCTCAGCTACATCATGTGCAAGGCGATGAACCGGTCGTTCCTGTCGGTCATCGCCGGCGGATTCGGCATCGCCGCGCCCACCGGCGGCGAGGACGAGACGGGGGAGCACCGCGAGATCGACTCCGCGTCGGCGGCCGATCTGCTCGCGAACGCCTCGAGCGTCGTCATCGTCCCGGGCTACGGCATGGCCGTCGCGCAGGCGCAGTACCCCGTCGCCGAGCTCGCATCACGCCTGCGCGAGCGGGGCATCGAGGTGCGGTTCGGCATCCATCCCGTCGCCGGCCGCCTGCCGGGCCACATGAACGTGCTGCTCGCCGAGGCCAAGGTGCCCTACGACATCGTGCTCGAGATGGACGAGATCAACGACGACCTCGCGTCGACGTCGGTCGTGCTCGTCATCGGCGCGAACGACACGGTGAACCCGGCCGCGGCCGAAGACCCCTCGAGCCCCATCGCAGGGATGCCGGTGATCCGCGCGTGGGAGGCCGAGAACGTGATCGTGTTCAAGCGGTCGATGGCGTCCGGCTACGCCGGCGTGCAGAACCCGCTGTTCTTCCGCGACAACACCCAGATGCTGTTCGGCGACGCCAAGGACCGCGTCGAGGACATCCTCCGAGACCTCTGACACGCGCATCGCGCCGACGCTCGGGCGATCCCGAGCGTCGGCGCGATGCGGAAGCGTCAGTGGGCGGCTTCGAAGGCTTCGATGACGGATGCCGGAACCCGGCCGCGCTCCGACACCTGATAGCCGTTCGACTTCGCCCATTCGCGCACGGCGCCGTAGTCCGGCTGACCCGGGCGGCGGCGCTTGCGCTGCGAAGAGGCCGCCGACGCGGCGCGCGAGGACGAGATCGACCGCGCGGCGGAGACGTAGGGATCGAATGCCGCGCGCAGCGCCGCGGCGTTGTCGCTGGTCAGATCGATCTCGTAGGCGACCCCGTCGAGCGAGAAGAGCACTGTCTCGCCCTCTCCGACCTCGAGGACGGTTCCGTCGAGGTCGTCGACGAGCTGATGAACGATTCTGCGGGCCATGAGGTGAAGATTACGCGAATTGTCGCATTCTGCGCGCTTCGTTCCGGCGACTATCGATCGTCACATCACGGCAGAAGTCCCGCGCGTCGTGCGCGCGCCACGGCAGCATGGCGGGTCGAGGCATCCAGCTTCGCCATCGCCGACTGCAGGTAGGACTTCACCGTGACCTCCTTGAGGGCGAGCGTCGCCGCGATCTCGGCGTTCGTCGCGCCCAGCGCGGCGCACGCGAGGACGTCGATCTCGCGTGGCGAGAGCCGCACGTCGAGCGACAGTCCCTGACCGGGTGCGTCGCTCGATAGGGATGCGAGTCGCCGCTCGATCGCCTCGATCCGCTGTCGCAGATCGATATCGTCCACGGCAGCGGCGATGCTGCGCAGTTCGGCGTAGCTCTCGCGAAGATCCTCGAGGGCCGAGGAGCTGAGTGCAGGAGCCGCCGCGGGTGCCATCGCGACGCGGCGCTCGACCTCGTCGCGCACCCGCAGCTCGGCCGCGAGCTCGGCCGCGACCTCGAACGCCGGGCCTGCCACGACGTCGCTGATGGGCGAGGTCGACCACGAGCCGCAGTAGAGCACGCCCCGTGCCCGGCCCGACACGACGACCGGCACGGCGTAGAGGGTCGAGATGCCTTCGCCGAGCACGGCGCCGTCGTAGTCGTGCGTGATGCTGCGCGAGGAGCGGTAGTCGATCGCCAGGCGCGGGCGCTTCTCGATGAGCGCCATGCCGCCCAGTCCTCGGCCTTTGCCGACGACGAGTCCGTGCAGGGAGCGCGTGCGCGCGCCCGAGATCGCCGAGACGTGGACGGATCCGCCGGTCTCGAGCCCGCCGAAAGCGACGGGGAAGCGCGTGCGGCGCGTCAGCTGATCGACGGCGCGGGCAACCAGCTGCGCGTCCGTCATACTGCCGACCGGCGATGCTCCCACGCACTACCTACTTCCGGGGGTACGGCGTCAGCGCCGCTTTTCGTAGCGTCGACCCTACCACCGACCCTGTGAATCCCCTGTGGGGTCGGATCCCCCCCGGCGCACACGTGCGCCGCACACATGTAGGCAAGGAGGCCACATGTCCGAGATCCGGACGGATGCCGTACCACCTGGCGGCATCGACTACATCGCGCGAAGAGCAGTCGCCGCGATTCAGGGAGCTGAAGCGGCGGCAGCGCAGCTTCGTCTTCCCGATGGCGATCGCGTTCCTCATCTGGTACTTCGCATTCGTGCTGCTCGCATCGTTCGCGCCTGCGTTCATGGCGACCCCCGTGTGGGGCAACATCAACATCGGTCTGCTCCTCGGCCTCGGACAGTTCGTCACGACGTTCGCCATCACGATGACGTACGTCTCGTACGCGAACCGCCGGCTCGACCCGCTCGCCACCGAGATCCGCGAAGACCTCGACCGAGAGGAGCGCTCGGCATGAACGACATCTTCGGTGCCGTCCACGCGGCCGTGCAGACCGTCGAGAACAACCCCGTCCTGAACATCTCGATCTTCGGCGCGTTCGTCGCCGTGACGCTGTTCATCGTCATCCGGGCCAGTCGCAACAACAAGACCGCCGCCGACTACTACGCGGCGGGCCGGTCGTTCACGGGGCCGCAGAACGGCTTCGCGATCTCGGGCGACTACCTTTCGGCGGCATCGTTCCTCGGCATCTGCGGTGCGATCGCGATCAACGGATTCGACGGCTTCCTCTATTCGATCGGGTTCCTCGTCGCCTGGCTCGTCGCGCTTCTGCTCGTCGCCGAGCTCATGCGCAACACCGGCAAGTTCACGATGGCCGACGTCCTGTCGTTCCGGCTCAAGCAGGGTCCCGTCCGCACGGCGGCGGCGATCACGACCCTCGCGGTCTGCTTCTTCTACCTGCTCGCGCAGATGGCGGGTGCAGGCGGTCTCGTGTCGCTGCTCCTCGGCATCACCGACCAGCTGGGCCAGGCGATCGTCGTCGCCGTGGTCGGCGTCCTCATGATCGTCTACGTGCTCGTCGGCGGCATGAAGGGCACGACCTGGGTGCAGATCGTCAAGGCGTTCCTCCTCATCGGCGGAGCGCTCGTCATGACGATCTGGGTGCTCGCGATCAACGGCTTCAGCCTCGACGCCCTGCTCGGGCGCCGCGGTCGAGGCATCCACGACCGATCCGAAGGACGCGATCCTCGGTCCGGGCCTGCAGTACGGCGCGAACCCGTGGGACTTCATCTCGCTCGCGATCGCGCTCGTGCTCGGCACGGCGGGCCTGCCGCACGTGCTCATGCGCTTCTACACGGTGCCGACCGCGAAGGAGGCCCGTCGCTCGGTGGTCTGGGCGATCTGGCTCATCGGCCTCTTCTACCTGCTCACGCTCGTGCTCGGCTACGGTGCGGGTGCGCTCGTCGGCCCCGACACGATCAAGGCGGCCCCGGGCGGCGTCAACTCGGCCGCGCCGCTGCTCGCCCTCTACCTCGGCGGCCCCGTGCTGCTCGGCTTCATCTCGGCGGTCGCGTTCGCCACGATCCTCGCGGTCGTCGCGGGTCTCACGATCACGGCGGCGGCGTCCTTCGCGCACGACATCTATGCCAACGTCGTCAAGAAGGGCAACGTCCCGCCGGACGGCGAGGTCAAGGTGGCGCGCCGCACCGTCATCGTGATCGGCGTGCTGGCGATCCTCGGCGGCATCGGCGTGCAGGGTCAGAACGTCGCGTTCCTCGTGGCGCTCGCCTTCGCGGTGGCCGCCTCGGCGAACCTGCCGACGATCCTGTATTCGCTGTTCTGGCGCAACTTCACGACGCGCGGCGCGGTGTGGAGCATGTACGGAGGACTCATCTCCTGCGTCGTGCTCATCCTGCTCTCGCCCGTGTTCTGGGGCCCCGCCGACGGCACGAGCGTCTTCAAGGTCGGCACCGCGATCTGGCCGCTCAACAATCCGGGCATCGTCTCGATCCCGCTCGGGTTCTTCCTCGGCTGGCTCGGCTCGGTGACCTCCCGCAAGGACGAGGATCCCGAACTGGCGGCCGAGATGGACGTGCGCTCGCTCACCGGATTCGGCGCCGAGAAGGCGACCGACCACTAGCGGCCCGGTACGAGCCGGAACGCCACGCGGCTCCGGGGAGGAGCTTTCCTCCCCGGAGCCGCGTTCGCTCGCCCGGGCGGCCTACACGCCCGCGCTGGCCCCGCCCCCGCGCGAGACGTTGTCGTGCTCCATCCCGACGAGGAACCTCTTGACCTCGGACCGCCCCCGTACTCGCCGAGCGAGCCGTCGGCGCGCACGACCCGATGCACGGGGACGACGATCGAGAACGGGGTCTTCGCGCACGCCGTGCCCACGGCGCGTGCTGCGCGGTCCTTGCCCGCCATGATCGCGACCTCGCCGTACGACGCCGTCTCGCCGTAGGGGATCCCGCACGCCGCTTCGAGCGCGGTGCGCATGAAGCCGCGCACAGCCGCTCCAGTCCAGTGGCAGCTCGAACGCGCGGCGCGTGCCGGCGAAGTACTCATCGAGCTGCGCGGCGGCGCGGGCCGAGGCATCCGTCGTCTCGGGCTCGGGGAGGGCGTGCACGGCGAGGGCGATCCGTTCGAGCTCGGCCTCGAGCGGACCGTCGAACGGATGCAGCGTCAGGATGCGCTCGTCGACGGTCGCCACGATGATGTCGCCGACGGGCGAGGGATGGACGAGGTAGCGCGGCGATGCGGTCATGTCCCCATCCTTGCGGCGGTGAGCGAGCGACGGCCGGTCGACTTCGCCGGTGGGGAGAGGACCCGTTCGGGGCACCGTGGGGGAGGAGCCGCTTCCAATACCGCGAAACCCGGCGCTAATGCAAGGGGCGCGCGGTGCGGACGCTTAGGGTGGCTCGTGTGTGGCGAGCAGAGGGGAGCACCCTGACCGGTGCAGAAGAGGCCGAGCCCACGGCGGCGCCGGGCGATCTCGCCCTCGCCGAGCCGGGGGTGACGGTGGCGCACATCGCCGACCCCGAGCGCGAGCGACTGCGCCTCGAGGCCGCGGAGCTCGGCGGCCGCTCGACCCTCCTGCACTTCTCGGACGACGACGCCGCCATCGAGATCACGAAGGCGCATCCTGGAAGCCTGCCGCAGTTCCTCACCGGGCGCTCGACGCTCCTGTCGAACCTGTTCCGCGACGAGGTCGCGCTGCGCAACGCCCGCCTCGCGGCCGAGCGGATCACGGCGAAGAGCGTCGAGCTGCGCACGACGCGCGGACTCGACACGGTGCACCTCGCGGTCGGACTCGCATCGTGGCGCATCGGGGGACTCGAGTGCTCCGCGCCCGTGCTGCTGCGGCCTCTCGCGATCCGGCGGCACCAGGCCGATTTCGAGGTCAAGCTGCACGGCACCTACGCGGTCAACCCCGAGCTCATCGCGTCCCTCAAGACGCACTTCGGCATCGTCATCGACGCCCGCAGCCTCGCCGCTCTCGCCTACGACGAAGGCGTCTTCAAGCCGCAGCCCGTCATCGATCGCCTCCGCGCCCTCACCGCGCAGATCGAGTCGTTCACGGTGCATCCGCGTCTGCTGGTATCGAGCTTCGGCGACGTCGGGGCCGAGATGGCGAAGGATGCCGCGAACCTCGACCATCCCGTGCTCAACGCGCTCGCCGGACACCCCGATGACCGTGAGCGTCTCGCGATCCGCCGGGAAGCGCCTGCGTGGCCGAACCCGGACGAGCGGCCCCCGGCATCCGACACCTTCCTGCTCGACGCCGATGCGGAGCAGGAGAACGTCCTCGCGCGGATCGCTGCGGGGCAGTCGATCGCCGTGCACACCCTGCCCGGCACCGGCGGGACGCAGACGGTCATCAACGCCGTCGGCACGCTCGTGCGCGAGGGCAAGCGCGTCCTCGTCGTGAGCGCCCGCAGCTCGACGCTCGAGGGTGCGCGCCACCGCCTCGCGGGCATCGGCCTGCCGGGCCTGGCCGTGTCTCCCCGCCACCTGCAGCGCGACCTCGTGCGCGCGATCGGCCGCAACGAGAAGGCCGAGAAGCCCAAGGTCGCCGACATCGACGACGCGCTCGTGCGGCTGCGCAGCGTCCTGCGCGACTACCGGGGCGCCGTCACGAGCACGCACCCGACGCTCGGGGTCTCGGTGCTCGACATCCTGCGCGCCCTCTCGACCCTGTCGACGCAGTCGCCGGATGCCGCGACGACGGCCCGCTTCGATCTCCCCACGCTCGAGCGCCTCGCGACGGATCGCCCGGCCGCCGCCGCCAAGCTCGCCGCCGCCGCGCGCATGGGCGAGTTCCGATTCGGCCCCGACGACTCGCCCTGGTACGGCGTGACCTTCGCCACGACCGAGGAGGCCCGCAGCACGCACGCCCTCGCGGGTCGCCTGCACCGCCAGGAGGTGCCGGCCCTCCTCGAACGGGGCTACGAGCTCATCGCGCAGACGCGCATGCGCCCGTTCCAGACGCTCGCCGAGCTCGGCGCCTACCTGCGGTTGCTGCAGGGCATCCGCGACTCTCTCGACCGGTTCAGTCTCACCGTGTTCGAGCGCCCGCTCGCCGAGCTCATCCAGGCCCACGGACCGCGCCGCGACGCTCCGCAGATGACGGGCGCCAACCGCCGTCGACTCAAGCGCCTCGCCAAGGAGTACATCCGTCCCGGCGTGCACATCGTCGACATGCACGAGGCCCTCGTGCGCATCCAGCAGCAGCGAACGCAGTGGCAGCGCCTCGTCGACGCGGGGGTCGCGCCCGAGGTGCCGCTCGGCATCGCCGACGTGCAGGTCGCATGGCAGCGCGCCGACAGCGAGCTCGCACAACTCGACGAGGCCCTCGGCCGCACGGGGTCCGAGCGGCTCTCGACGCTTCCCGTCGCCGAACTCGTGCGCACGCTCGCAGGACTCGCCGCCGAGTCCGCCGTCTTCGACAACCTCGTCGAGCGCGCGACGCTGCGCGGCGACCTCGCCGCGCTCGGCCTCGAACCTCTCCTCACCGAGCTCTCGGTGCGCCATGTGCCCGAGCGGCTCGTGGGCGCCGAACTGGAGTTCGCGTGGTGGCAGTCCGCCCTCGAGCACCTGCTGCGCTCCGAGCGCGCGCTGCTGGGGGCGAACACCGCCGTCGTCGACCGCCTCGAGCGCGACTTCCGACTCGTCGACGAAGCGCACGCCGGGGCATCCGGACCCCTGCTCGCGGCGCAGCTCGCGACGCAGTGGCGGATCGGCATCGTCGACGAGGCGGGCGAGGCGGATGCCCTCAAACGTGCGCTCAAGGACGGCGCCGCGACTGCTCGCCACGTCTTCGAGGTCGCCCCGACGCTGCTGCGCACGCTGGCGCCTGTCTGGCTCGCGTCACCCTACGACGTGCCTGCGATCCCCGAGGACTTCGGCTTCGACGTCGTGATCGTGGCGGATGCCGCGGCCCTGTGCGTCGCCGAGGCCGCGCCCGCCCTGCGACGCGCGAAGCAGATCGTCGCGTTCGGCGACCCCGTGACGCAGAAGCCGACGCCGTTCCGCATCGCCGCCGCATCGCCGTCGACAGCCGAGGAGCCCGAGATCCCGTTCGACGAGACCAGCGTCTTCGAGCGTCTCGCCGAGATCGTCCCGGTGGAGACCCTCACGCGCAGCTATCGCGCGGGCGGAGAAGACCTCGCCGAACTCGTCAACGACGCCTTCTACGGCGGCGAGATCGTCTCGTTCCCGTGGGCAGGCTCGTATCTCGGGCGCGGAAGCCTGAGCGTCGACTACGTCGAGGGCGGCACGGGCGTGCCCGACCCTGTCACGGGTGCCGTCGAGAGTCCGGATGCCGAAGTCGCACGCGTCGTGACCCTCGTCATCGAGCACGCCGTCAATCGCGGAAGCGAATCGCTCATGGTCGTGACGGCGAGCGCGAAGCACGCCGAGCGCGTCCGTGCGGCCGTCGAGCAGGCCTTCGCCGGGCGCTCGGACGTCGCCGACTTCGTCTCGCGCGACACCGCGGAGCCCCTCGCAGTGCTGACCCTCGAGGAGTCCGTCGCCGAGAGCCGCGACCGCGTCATCTTCTCGCTCGGCTTCGGGCTCACCAAGCACGGGCGCGTCCTGAGCGACTTCGGCGACCTCTCGACCCCCGATGGCGAGCGCCTGCTGACGGTCGGGATGACGCGTGCCCGGCGCTCGATGGTCATCGTCTCGTCGATCCGCCCGACGGCGTTCGAGGACGGGCGTCTCGAGTACGGCGCGGCGATCATCATGAGCATCCTCGGCGGCCTCGCCTCCCGCGGGCGGGACGCACGACTCGAGGACCTCGCCGACCCCCTGACGCTCGTGCTGGCGCGCGAGCTGCGCAGCCTCGGCGTCGCGGTCGACGTGCACTATCGCGGACTCCTGCCGCTCGTCGCACAGTACGACGGCAAGGCCGTCGTCGCCGAAAGCGATCCCGAGACGATCGGGGAGTCCCTGCGCGAGTCCCTTCGACTGCGGCCGCAGATCCTCCGCCGGCTCGGATGGCACTACGTGCGAGTGCACTCGTTCGATCTGTACAACGACCCGGCGAGCGTCGCCTCGCGCATCGCGGCGCTGCTCGGCGTCGACCCCGATCAGCAGCGCGCAGGCACTGCGACGCAGCCGATCGATGTCGACTGATCCGGAGCGTCAGCGCATCGTGAGGGTGCCCGGCTCGCGCCGGGCGAAGCTCACGCCGGCGCCGGGCACCGTCGCCGAGCCCGGTGGGGAGCGGGAGGACGAAGCATCCGCACCGCCCTCAGGGGGACCCAACGACGAGCGGCTTCGACGGGACGTGCCGCCCCACTACTAGGCGCGCGGGCCTTCGCCGGCCGGAGGAGTCGTCGACACCTGGACGCCCGCCTGACGCTCGAGCAGATCGCGGATCTGCACGAGCAGCTCGGTCTCGGTGGGGCCGCTGGGCTCCTCCTCGACGAGTCCGGCGCGTGCCGCCGCGCGCTCCTTGAGCTTGTTCATGGGGTAGACGAACACGAAGTAGACGACGACCGCGACGGCGAGGAAGCTGATGACGGCTCCCAGGATCGCCCCGATCGGGAAGAAGACCTCCTGGCCGCTCAGGCCCGTGATCGTGGGGCCCACCTGGTCGAGGCTGTCGGCTTTGAAGACGAGCGCGATGAGCGGGTTGATGAGCCCCGCGACGATCGAGTTGACGACCGCGGTGAAGGCAGCGCCGATGACCACCGCGACGGCGAGGTCGATGACGTTGCCCCGGCTGATGAATTCCTTGAATCCCTGGATCATGTCCTGCTCCCTCACGGCGCGGCCGCGCCGATTATGAACCCGTCGGTGCGGGGGAGGCCTTCGCCTCCGTCTTCGATGATGTCGAAGAACCGGAATCGCTGCTACCCGACGAGGCGGACGCAGGGGCGGACGCGGATCCGCGGGAGTCGGTGCGGTAGAAGCCCGAGCCGTTGAAGGTGACTCCGATCGAGCCGTACTGCTTGCGCAGCGGGCCGCCGCACTCGGGGCACTCCGTGAGGCTGGGGTCGGCGAAGGACTGAACGGCGTCGAAAAGGTGGCCGCACTGCTTGCAGGCGTAGGAGTAGGTAGGCATGTGCTCTCGCGGGTCAGCGTCGCGTGGGCGACAGGGTCAGGGTACGGGTCGGGGTCACGACGCCCGTGACAGGTTCATCCCGCGCATCGGCGGGCACCTCGTCGAGGAACTCGCTGTCGAAGACGACGGCGTACACCGGCGGGCAGCGCTCCATGGAGCCGAGGGTCTTGTCGAAGTAGCCGCGTCCCCAGCCCAGGCGCATCCCGTCGCTGCCGACGGCGGCGGCCGGGATCACGAGCAGGTCGACGTCGTTGACGGCGATGGGGCCGAGCACTTCCCCCGTGGGCTCGGGCAGTCCGAACAGGCCCTCCGCGATGTCGCCGTCGGGAGTCGCGACGGCCCAGTCGAGCAGACCGTCGGCCCGCGTGATGGGAAGGAGGACCCGGATGCCGCGGGCCACCGCCTGCTCGACGAACTCCTGCGTCCCGGGCTCGGTCGAGGTGGGCAGGTAGCACGACATCGAGGTGACGCCCAGGCGTTCCACCAGCGCGTCGAGCTGCACGCGGACGCCCTCGGCCGCGGCATCCCGCGCGCTCTGCGACAGGAGCTGCCGGCGCTCACGCAGCTCGGCGCGCAGCGCGCGCTTGGCTGCGGAGACGGCATCGGGCATGCGTCGATTCTACGGGCGTATAGCGTCATCTCTCCCGTGTCGGCAAGGGGCTCCTCTTCGGCAGCTCCTGGAACGCTCGGCCGATAGCATGGGGCCATGTCGCATAAGCCCTTCAAGGCCGTCATCCCCGCCGCCGGACTCGGAACCCGATTCCTCCCTGCGACCAAGGCGATGCCGAAGGAGATGCTCCCCGTCGTCGACAAGCCGGCGATCCAGTACGTCGTGGAGGAAGCCGCGAAGGCCGGCATCGACGACATCCTCGTGATCATCGGGCGCAACAAGAATGCGATCTCGAACCACTTCGACTCGGTCCCCGAGCTCGAGGTGAACCTCAAGCACAAGGGGGACGACGAGCGTCTGCAGCGTGTCATCGCCTCGAGCGACCTCGCCGACATCCACTTCGTGCGGCAGGGTGAGCCCAAGGGGCTCGGCCACGCCGTGCTCCGTGCACGTGCACATGTCGGCGACTCGCCGTTCGCGGTTCTGCTCGGTGACGACCTGATCGACGAGCGCGACGAGCTGCTCACGACGATGCTCGCCGAGCACGAGCGCACGGGGGCCGCCGTCATCGCGCTCATGGAGGTCGAGCCGTCGCAGATCCACCTCTACGGCGCCGCCGCGGTCGAGAGCACGGACGACCCCGACGTCGTGCGCGTCACGGGACTCGTCGAGAAGCCGCAGGCCGAGGATGCCCCGTCGAACTTCGCGATCATCGGCCGCTACGTCCTGGCCCCGTCGGTCTTCGACATCCTCGAGCGCACCGAGCCGGGCAAGGGCGGCGAGATCCAGCTGACGGATGCCCTGCAGGAGCTCGCGGCGGATCCCGACGGTCCCGGCGTGTACGGCGTCGTCTTCCGCGGTCGCCGCTATGACACCGGCGATAGAGTGGACTACATCAAGGCCATCGTGCAGCTGGCGGCGGATCGCGAGGATCTCGGTCCCGAGCTGCGTCCCTGGTTCAAGGAGTTCGCGGCGAAGCTCTGATCGCCGCACGTCGCGAGGGGGCCCAGTGGAACTCAGCACTCCGCGGCGGCACGGACCGGTGTCGATACGGCTCATCAAGCAGCGCGATGCACGGGTGCTCCAGCAGGAGCTCATCTCGAACAGGTCGTGGCTGCGCCCCTGGGAGGCCACGAGCCCCGAAGGCTCGATCTTCTTCGACATGCGCGCGGGCGTCCGCCGGCTGCTGCAGCAGTACCGCGAGGGTGCCGGCGTGCCCTTCGTCATGGAGTACGGCGGCGAGATCGCCGGTCAGCTCAACGTGTGGGGGATCGCGCGCGGCTCGCTCGCCTCGGCGACGATCGGCTACTGGGTGAGCGAGCGGTTCGCGGGTCGGGGGATCACCCCGACATCCGTCGCCCTCGCGACCGACGTGTGCTTCTCGGAACTGCGGCTGCACCGCATGGAGATCTGCATCCGGCCCGAGAACGCCGCGAGCCTGCGTGTCGTCGAGAAGCTCGGCTTCCGCTACGAGGGACTGCGGCGCCGCTACATCCACATCGACGGCGACTGGCGCGATCACTACTCCTTCGCGCTCGTGCGCGAAGAGGTGCCGGAGGGCGTCCTGCAGCGCTGGGTCGCGGGGCGCGCCCCGCAAGAGGCGGCGGCCATCCCGCCGGCCGATCGCCTGCACGCCTGACGCCGCCCGACGCTCGTGAAGACCCGCAAAGGGTCACCTTCAACACAAGGTTGAAGGACACGCCACGGGATGCCGGGACACGGGCTCCTCGTCGCATACCGTGGAATCCATGGGTGGGCAGGTGCTGGGTGGCGGCGTGATCGTTCTCGTCGCCGTGCTCCTGTGGCTCGTCTACCTGCTTCCGTCGTGGCACAGCCGGCGCCAGTTCGACGCTGCTGAGCGCAACGCCGTGCGGCTGAATCAGGCCCTTCGCGTGCTCGCCGAGACGAGCGAGACGCCCGACGAGGTTCGCCTCGAGCTCACCGCGCGGACGGCCTCCGCGCAGCAGAAGCTCGCGCGGCGCGCTCTCGTCGAGCGCGAGCAGGCGGCGCTCGAAGACGCGCGGATCGACCTCGAACGCGCGCGCGACGAACGCGCTGCCGCGCGGTCGACCCCCGCCGCCCGCCGCGCGCGGGCTCGCCGGCGCTTCCGGATCACGCACGACGATGTTCGGCCTCGTCGGGATCTGCCTCGCCGCATGGGGAGGCTGGCAGGTCGTCGCTACCGGTTCGCAGCTCCTGCTGTGGTCGGGGGTCGGCGTGGCCGTCGCCGCCGGCCTGCTGCTGCAGCGGATGTCGCGCGTCGGCGCGCGCGTCGTGCGCGCGCGAGGCCGAGACCGTCGCCCGCCCCGCTGTCGCACTGCAGGATGTCGCTCTCGCCGAGACCGTCCGCGCGTGGTCGCCGCGCGAGCTCCCGCGGCCGCTCACGGCGTCCGCCGGGTCCCGAGCCGCGGCCCTGCTCGATGCCGAGGAGGCGCGCGAGGCCCTGCGCCAGGCCGCCCTCGAAGACGTCATGCGCGAGCGGGCCGCGCAGCAGCGACCCCCCTCGATCGACACGGCGCGTCCCGCCCGGGAGTTCGCGCGCATGGGCTACGTCGACGACGCCGAGATCGAGGCGCACGTGCGCGAGCTCCTCGCGCGGCGCGCCTCCGGCGAGTAGCCTCGTGCCCTCCGCAGGGGGTGTCACTGCGGTCCGGGAGGGTGCGCGCGCCGTGATAATCTAACGGAGGTCCATGGGCCTGTGGCGCAGTTGGTAGCGCGCCTCGTTCGCATCGAGGAGGTCAGGGGTTCGAATCCCCTCAGGTCCACCACCACGAAACCCCCGGTCAGACGGCGATCTGACCGGGGGTTTCATCTTCGTCGGAGCGCGACCGCCTGGGCTGGTGCCGTCTCGCGCGCAGGCAGGTCCCTGCGCAGGATCATCATGCCACCCGGTCAGCCGGCCAGGGCGTGCTGGCGTCCTCCGGCGGCGAGCCGCTCGGCGGCGAGGCCCTCGGCAGCGGCGAGCGGCGTCACTCCGCGGGAGTCGGCCTCGTCGAAGATGCGGCGCACGGTGTCGCCGATCGCGGCGACGCGGTCCATGATCTCGGCGCGCGTGCCGATCCTCTTGGCCTCGAGGTCGAGGTAGATGACCCCGCCGGCGTTGACGACGAAGTCGGGCGCGTACAGGATGCCGCGACGAGCCAGGCGGTCGGCGCCCTCGCGGGCCGCGAGGGGGTTGTTCGCGGGGCCGCACACGGCCTTCGCGTCGAGCGCGTCGATGACGTCGTCGGTCAGGAGACCCCCGATGCCGGCAGGCACGAACACATCGGCCGGGATGAGGTGCTCCTCTCCGGGGAGGCTCCAGTCGGCGCCGAGCTCGCGGGCGAGGTGACGCTTGGAGGGGTTGACGTCGGTCACGCTGAGCACGGCGCCCTCTGCGGCGAGGCGCACGGCGAGACGGCTGCCGACCTGGCCGAGGCCCGAGATCGTGACGCGGCGCCCTGCGACATCGGAGGTTCCCGTGACGCGCTCGAGGGTCGCGCGGAGCGACTCGTATACGCCGAGGCTCGTGGGTCCGGCCGGCTCGCCCGAGCCGCCGCCCGCCTCGGGGAGGCCGACGACGTGGTCGGTGCGCTCGCTCACGACGAGCATGTCCTCGGTCGTGGAGCCGACGTCCTCGGCGGTCCGGTAGAGCCCGTCCATCGATTCGACGGCATCGCCGAGATCGAGGAAGGCGGCGCGCCGCCGCGCGGGGTCGAGGGCGGTTCCCGGTTCGAGAGCGATGACGGCCTTGCCGCCGCCCGCGTCCAGGCCCGCCGCGGCGTTCTTGAGCGTCATCGCGGCCGACAGGCGGAGGGCATCGCCGAGGCCGTCGCTCCAATGCGGGTACGACCAGAGGCGCGCGCCTCCGAGGGCCGAGCCCAGGACGGACGAGTGGAGCGCGACGGCGATGAACAGTCCGCTCCGACGCCCCGTGATCACCTCCACGCGTTCGTGGGTGACGTCGGGCAGGGGCAGGGTGTGCGTCATTGCGGTCTTCCTTCGGCTGGCCTCGTGGGCGGTGCGCTCCGGACGCCGCGTCTTCGCGGCATCCACCGTCCATTGCACCATCATGACGCGGATCGTTCAACCTATGTCGCTCTCGCTGGGCATAATGCTCACCGACGCGTCCCCGGGTCGGTCATAGAGGGTCAGCGTGCGCGTCTTCGCAGGGCGTTCGCGTTCAATAGGCTGGTGCCGTGACCGCTCATCTTCCCGCCCGCAGCCGCCTCGTCCATGACGCCATCCGCGCGGCGGGCATCGAGGGCGACATCGTCGTGCTGCCGGATGCCGCATCCACCGCGCCTCTCGCCGCCGCCGCGCTCGGAGTAGAGGTCGGCGCGATCGCCAACAGCCTCGTGTTCTGGTCGGACGGCGAGCCGCTCCTCGTCATGACGAGCGGAGCGCATCGGGTCGACACGACCGCGCTCGCCCAGCGCCTCGGCCGCACGTCGATCGTGCGGGCGACTCCCGACCAGGTGCGGGAGGCGACGGGTCAGGCCATCGGAGGAGTCGCCCCTGCGGGGCATCCGTCGCCGCTCACGACGGTCGTCGACGAATCGCTCGAGGAGTTCCCCGAGATCTGGGCCGCGGGCGGCACTCCGCACACGGTCTTCCCCCTGACGTACGCGCAGCTGCTCGCGCTCACGGGCGGGACGGTCGCCAAGGTCGACTGAGCCGACGGCAGGGGTCAGCGTGCGCGAGCCCCGCCGATGCGGCGCGCGAGCTCGGCGGCGGCCGACGACACGAGATCGGCGAGGGATGCGTCATCCCGCGCCGCGTCGTCGGGGTACGTCACCGCGACCGCCGCGATGGGCCAGCCCTGCACGTCGCGCACGGCGACGCCGATCGAGCTCAGCCCGGGCGTGACCTCGCCCGACTCCACGGCGTGCCCGCGTGAGCGCACCTCGCGCAGCACGTCGCGCAACTCGGCGGGGGAGGCGCGGCCCGCGGCCGGTGCGATCCGTGAACGCGTCGCGACCCGGATACAGCGCCCGCACCTGCTCGCGCGGGAGGGCCGCGAGCATCGCGCGGCCCGTCGCGGTGAGGTGCGCCGGCAGCCGCACACCGACGTCGGTCACGAGTGCGGGGCGCCGCGGCGCGCGCTCCTCGACGAGGTAGAGCACATCGCGACCGTGCATGACGGCGAGGTGCGCGCTCTCATGCGCGCGGTCGACGAGGTCTGCCAGCACGACGTGCCCCGAGCCGCGCGAGGGGCTCCTGTCGCGCGTAGCCTCCTGCGAGCTCGAACGCGGCGATCCCGAGCCCCCACCGCCGCTCCTCGGCGAGGTGCACGACGAACGCGTGCTCCTCGAGCGTCGCGAGCAGGTGGTACACGGTCGACCGCGGGATGCCGAGCGCCGTCGCGATCATGCGCGCGGGCACGGGTCCGCGCTGGCGCCGCGAGGTGCGCGAGGATGCGCAGCGTCTGATCGGCCGCGGGGACCTGCGGCTTGGGGGGCGGGACATTGTCTGGCATGACAGACACAGGATGCCACGACCCGCTGTCGCGGGCCGCCGTCGCCGTGTGGAATCGACGCATGACCACACCTGTCGTCGTCGGCGCCGCGCCGCTGAGCCCGCAAGACGTCGTCGCCGTCGCACGCCACGGAGCCCCCGTGTCGACTCGATCCCGCCGCGATGGCGCGGGTCGCGGCATCCCGAGCCCTCATCGAAGGACTCGCCGACGACCCCGAACCGCACTACGGCGTCTCGACCGGATTCGGCGCCCTCGCGACGACCTTCATCGCACCCGAGCGGCGTCGCCAGCTGCAGCTGAGCCTCATCCGGTCGCACGCGGCCGGCACGGGCGCCGAGGTCGAGACCGAGGTCGTGCGCGCGCTGCAGCTGCTGCGCCTGCAGACCCTCGCGTCCGGCCGCACGGGTGTGCGCCCCGTCGTCGTCGAGACCTACGCCGCGATGCTCGACGCCGGCATCACGCCCGTCGTGCGCGAGTACGGCTCGCTCGGCTGCTCGGGCGACCTCGCGCCGCTCGTCGCACGTCGCGCTCGCCGCGATGGGGGAGGGCGACGTGCGCGTGCGGCGGCGAGCTGCTCGCGGCCGCGGCTGACGCGCTCGCCGAGGCATCCATCGCCCTCTCGTGCTGCAGGAGAAGGAGGGCCTCGCGCTCATCAACGGCACCGACGGAATGCTCGGGATGCTGCTCCTCGCGCTCCACGACCTCGGCGTGCTGCTCGACACGGCCGACGTCGCCGCCGCGATGTCGATCGAGTCGCAGCTCGGCACCGACGCCGTCTTCGCCGAAGACCTCATGGCGCTGCGCCCGCAGGCCGGGCAGGCGACGTCGGCCGCGAACCTGCGCGCGTTCCTCGCCGACTCGGCCGATCATGGCGAGCCACCGCGACCCCGCGTGTGCACGCGCGTGCAGGACGCGTACTCGCTGCGCTGCACGCCGCAGGTGCACGGCGCCGCGCGCGACACGGTCGATCACGCGGCGCTCGTCGCCTCGCGCGAGCTCGCCTCGACCGTCGACAACCCCGTCGTGACCGCTCGACGGCCGGGTCGAGTCCAACGGCAACTTCCACGGCGCGCCCGTCGCGTACGTGCTCGACTTCCTCGCGATCGCCGTCGCCGACGTCGCCTCGATCTCGGAGCGGCGCACCGACCGCGCGCTCGACCCCGCGCGCAGCCACGGGCTGCCGCCGTTCCTCGCGCACGAGGTCGGCGTCGACTCGGGCCTCATGATCGCGCAGTACGCCGCCGCCGGGATCGTCTCCGAGCTCAAGCGGCTCGCCGTGCCGGCATCCGTCGACTCGATCCCGTCGTCGGCGATGCAGGAGGACCACGTCTCGATGGGCTGGGCCGCCGCGCGCAAGCTCCGCCGCGCGATCGACGGGCTCGCCCGCGTCCTCGCGATCGAGGTCGTGACCTCGGCGCGCGCCCTCGACCTGCGCGCGCCGCTCGAGCCGTCGCCGGCGACCGGCGCCGCCCGCGCCCGCCTGCGCGCGGCCGGCATCGACGGCCCGGGCCCCGACCGCTTCCTCTCGCCCGACCTCGAGACGGCGACCGGCCTCGTGATCTCGGGCGAGATCCTCCGCGCCGCCCGCCGCCCCACCCCGCAAGGAGCTGACCGATGACCGATCACCGCACGATCCGCGCCCCGCGGGGCGGCGAGCGCACCGCCAAGAGCTGGGGCGCCGAAGCCGCCAAGCGCATGCTCATGAACAACCTCGATGCCGAGGTGGCCGAGCATCCCGAAGACCTCGTCGTCTACGGCGGCACAGGCAAGGCCGCCCGCTCGTGGGAGGCGTACGACGCGATCGTGCGCACCCTCGACGAGCTCGAGCCCGACGAGACCCTTCTCGTGCAGTCGGGCAAGCCGGTCGGCGTCTTCCGCACGCACGAGTGGGCGCCACGCGTGCTGATCGCGAACTCGAACCTCGTGGGGGACTGGGCGACGTGGCCCGAGTTCCGCCGACTCGAGCAGCTCGGCCTCACGATGTACGGCCAGATGACGGCCGGCTCGTGGATCTACATCGGCACGCAGGGCATCCTGCAGGGCACGTACGAGACCTTCGCCGCCGTCGCGCGATCGCTCGGCCGTGACTCGCTCGCGGGCACGCTGACGCTCACGGGCGGGTGCGGCGGCATGGGCGGCGCGCAGCCCCTCGCCGTGACCCTCAACGGCGGCGCCGTGCTGATCGTCGACGTCGACGAGTCGCGGCTCGCGCGCCGCGTCGAGCACGGCTACCTCGACGAGTACACGACGGACCTGGATGCCGCGATCGAGCGCGTCGTCGGCCGCTCGTGCCGCGGGTGAGGCGCTGTCGGTCGGCGTCGTCGGCAATGCCGCACTCGTCTTCCCCGATCTGCTGCTGCGCGGCACGCCGATCGACATCGTGACCGACCAGACGAGCGCGCACGACCCGCTCGCCTACCTGCCGGTGGGCGTGCCTGTCGAGCGCTGGCGCGAAGAGGCCGAGCGCGATCCCGAAGGCTTCACGGCACGCGCGCGCGGGTCGATGGCCAAGCAGGTCGCGGCGATGGTCGGGTTCCAGGATGCCGGAGCCGCCGTCTTCGACTACGGCAACTCGATCCGCGCCGAGGCGAAGCTGGGCGGGTTCGAGAACGCCTTCGCCTTCCCCGGGTTCGTGCCGGCCTACATCCGGCCGCAGTTCGCCGAGGGGCGCGGGCCCTTCCGCTGGGTCGCGCTGTCGGGAGATCCCGAAGACATCCGCAAGACCGACGAGGCGGTCAAGGCGCTCTTCCCGGACGATGCAGGACTCGTGCGGTGGCTCGACAAGGCCGGCGACGCCGTGCACTTCGAAGGACTCCCTGCCCGCATCTGCTGGCTCGGCTACCAGGAGCGCCACCTCGCGGGGCTGAAGTTCAACGAGATGGTCGCGTCGGGCGAGCTCGCGGGACCCATCGTCATCGGCCGGGACCACCTCGACGCCGGCTCGGTCGCCTCGCCCTACCGCGAGACCGAGGCGATGGCCGACGGCTCCGACGCGATCGCGGACTGGCCGCTGCTGAACGCCCTGCTCAACACGGCATCCGGAGCATCGTGGGTCTCGATCCACCACGGCGGAGGCGTCGGCATCGGCCGCAGCATCCACGCCGGTCAGGTGACCGTCGCCGACGGCACGCCCCTCGCCGCCGAGAAGCTCGCCCGCGTGCTCGTCAACGATCCCGGCACGGGCGTCATGCGCCACGTCGACGCGGGCTACGATCGCGCCAGGGAGGTCGCCGCCGAGCGCGGCCTCAACGTGCCGATGCTGTGAGCTGTCCTCGCAGGCGGGCCCGTCCGTCGGTCACCGCTCGGACCATGGGCGATACGGGGAGAAGTGGGAACATGCAGAAGGATGGACACGGGGGCGGGGAGTCGGGCCGGGCCGTCTCGCAGCCGCGCGGGAGTGATGCTGTGACAGGACGCTCATCACCAACATCGGCGAGCTGACGACCAACGGCGCCCTGGGCACCGTGGCGGACGCCGCGGTGCTGATCGACGGCGGACGCATCGCGTGGGCGGCGCGGCGGCCGATGCCTCCGAGGCCGCCACGGTGCCGACGAGATCGTGGATGCCGGAGGCCGGGCCGTCATCCCGGGCTTCGTCGACAGCCACACGCACCTCGTGTTCGGCGGCGACCGCGCCGACGAGTTCGAGGCGCGCATGACGGGCACGCCGTATGCCGCCGGCGGCATACGGCGGACGGTCGCGGCGACCCGGGCCGCGAGCGACGACGAGCTGCGCACGCGCCTGGCCGGATTCGCGGCCGAGCTGCAGGCCCAGGGCACGACGACCTTCGAGATCAAGACGGGCTACGCCCTGACGGTCGAGGGCGAAGCCCGGCTCGCGCGCCTCGCCGCCGAGGTGACGCCCGAGGTCACGTATCTCGGCGCCCACGTCGTGCCCGCCGAGTACGCCGATGACCGCGAGGCGTACGTCGACCTCGTGTGCCGCGAGATGCTCGAGGCCTGCGCCCCCTTCGCATCCTGGGTCGACGTCTTCTGCGAACGCGGCGCGTTCACGCCGGACGAGACGCGACGCATCCTCGCCGCCGGCATCGCCGCGGGGCTCCGCCCGCGCCTGCACGGCAACCAGCTCGGCACGGGCGAAGGGGTGCAGATCGCCGTCGAGTTCGGCGCGAGCTCCGTCGATCACTGCACCTACCTGTCGGACGACGACGTCGCCGCGCTCGCTGCCAGCGACACGGTCGCGACGCTCCTGCCCGGCGTCGAGTTCTCGACCCGCCAGCCCTACCCCGATGCGCGCCGCCTGATCGACGCCGGAGTCACGGTCGCCATCGCGAGCGACTGCAACCCGGGTTCGAGCTTCACGAGCTCGATGCCGCTCATGATCGCGCTCGCCGTCCGCGAGATGGGCATGACCCCGGCCGAGGCAGTCTGGGCGGCCACCGCAGGCGGCGCCCGCGCCCTGCGCCGGGACGACGTCGGCGCCATCGAGCCGGGGATGCGGGCCGACCTCGTGCTGCTGGACGCCCCGACGCGCGTGCACCTCGCCTATCGGCCGGGCGTTCCGCTCGTGCACACGGTCTGGAAGGACGGCATCACGGTCTGACGACCGTCGGTCACCTCGGCGTCTGCCAGTCCCAGCGGTCGGGATCCACGGCGGTGGCGACATCCCAGCTGTCGGCCTCCCACTCGAACAGCGCGACGGCGCACGTCGGCATGTGGCTGATCGCGCCGCCCGAGAGCTCCGCCGCGAGCGCGGAGATTCCAGGATCGTGCGCGACGACGACGACCGACGGCACGTCGCGCTCGGCGGCGGCGCGCAGAAGCGTCGATGCGGACGCTCCGTACAGCCGCTCCTGCTGCTCGACGGGAACGTCCAGCTCGCCGCTGAAGAAGTCCGCCGTCGTCGCGGCGCGCAGCGCCGTGCTCGACAGGATCGCATCGGCGGTGAAACCGGTCGCGGCCAGGCGGCGGGCCATGGCGGGGGCGTCCCGTCGCCCTCTGTCATTGAGGGGACGATCGTGGTCATCGAGTCCGGGGTCGCCCCAATCGGACTTCGCGTGCCGGACGAGGACGAGACGTGTCATGAGCGGATCCTTCCGGCCAGGAGTTCCAGCACGCACAGGGCCGCGAGGCGCACGGTCCGGCCGTCGGGCGCGTCGGCCGTGGCATCCACCTCCACGATGTCGGCGCTCGCGACGCGCGCGTCCGAGGCGATCCCGCGGACGAGAGCGCGCAGCTCCCACGCGGCGAGGCCGCCCGGGATCGAGGCGGGGCACGCGGGAGCGACCGACCGGTCGCACACGTCGACGTCGATGTCGAGGTGCACCGGCCCGGGTCCTGCGACATCGATGGCCTCGGCGACGACGTCGTCGACGCCGCGACGGCGGACGGCATCGAGCGTGATGACCGTGATGCCGAGGTCGAGCGCGCGCTGCGCGTACGCGACGGAGTTCGCGAAGTCCGCGATCCCGATCTGCACGATTCGCCGCGGGTCGAGTCCGTCCTCGATGAGCCGCCGGACGGGCGAGCCGTTCGAGCTGCCGTCGCGCAGGTCGTAGTGCGCGTCGAGGGTGATGAGGGCCTGCGCGCCGGCCCCCTGCGCGACCGCGTACGTGATCGAGTTGTCGCCGCCGAGCGCGATCACGAGATCGGCGTCCAACCCGGCGACGCGTGAGCGGACGGCTGCCTCGCCCGCACGACCATCCGGCTCGGCGACATCGCCCGCGTCCACGACGCGCAGCGCTCCGAGATCGACGGGGGGAGGGCCGATGAGGGCCGGGCTGTAGCGGCGCAGCGCCTCGCGGATCGCGGAGGGCGTGGCATCCGCCCCCGTCGGCGAGAGCGACGTCGCATGCGCGGGCACGCCGAGCAGGGCGGCATCGGCTCGTCCGTGCGAGACGGCCGGCCAGTCGCCGGCGCGCGGCCAGAGCGGGTCATGGGAGAGAGCCACGTCAGTTACCCACGTAGACCCACGCGTGACGGCCGCTCGCGAGCGCGACCGAGACGCGACGGTAGAGCGAGACCTCGTACTCGTCGGTCGCGTCGAGCTCGTCCTCCGTGATCCGGAACACCTTGCCGACGATCTTGTCGAGCCGGTTGCCGGTCCTGCGCACGACCGAGTGCACCGAGGCTCCCGAGAGGTCCACGACACGCGGGTCCGTCGATCTCGGCGTAGTCGAGCGTGTAGCCGGGAAGCACGTCGTCCTCGGCCTCGAGAAGCCGCCCGAACGTGTCGAGCTGAACGTCGGGGTTCTGGAGCGTCCCGTAGCTGAAGAGGAGCTGGTCGGCGGCCACGCGCCCAGGCTAGCCGAGAAACGCGTGCGCGATCGAGAAGATCGCCAGACCCGCGAGGGCTCCCACGAACGTGCCGTTGAGGCGGATGTACTGCAGGTCTCGGCCGACCATGAGCTCGATCTTCTCGGTCGTCTCGTCGGCGTCCCACTTCTCGACCGTGTCGGTGATGATCGAGGCGATGTCGTGCCGGTACCTGTCGACCAGGAAGACCGCGGCATCCGTCACGAAGCCGTCGACGCGGTGCTGCAGCGACTCGTCGGTCGTGAGCCGCTCGCCCACTTCGGCGAGGGCGGACGTCATGCGCCTGCGCAGGCCGCTCGCGGGATCCGCGAGGGATGCGATGAGCCCTGCCTTGGCGGTGTTCCAGGCCTCAGCGGCGAGCTCTCGCACGCGCGGACTGTCGAACACAGCGCTCTTGGCGTCCTCGAAGCGACCGATCGTCGCGGGATCGTGCTGCAGATTGTCAGCGAGCCGTGCGAGGTAGCCGTCGACCGCGCGACGGGCCGGGTGCTGCGGGTCGGCCCGCACGGCGGCGACGAACGTGACCGCCTCGTTGTAGACGGTGTCGTCGACGAGTCGCAGCGCGATGCTCGGAACCCACGAAGGCAGGCGCCGCGAGACGAGGCCCGTGAAGGCCGTCGTGGTTGTTCTCGAGCCACGTCGCGATGCTGTCGATGCCGAGGTCGACCGCCCCTTGGTGCGCGCGCGCCGCGACGATGCGCGAGAGCCATCCGCCGAGGGGCGGTCCCCACTCCGGCGCGATGAGGTGCTCGCGGGCGAGGTCCTCGATGAGCCCCTGCACGTCGTCATCGCTCAATGCAGTGAGCACGCCCGTGGCCATCACCGACGCCTCGGCCGCGACGCGCTCCGCGTGCGCGGGCTCGGCCAGCCACTCGCCGAGCCGTGCGGCGATGGCCGTGTGCTCGAGCTTCGCGCGGACGACGTCGCCTCGCAGGAACTCGGTCTCGACGAAATCGCCCAGGTTGCGGCCGATCTCGTCCTTGCGGTTGGGGATGATCGCCGTGTGCGGGATCGGGATGCCGAGCGGGTGCCGGAAGAGCGCGGTCACGGCGAACCAGTCCGCCAGTGCGCCGACCATGCCGCCTTCGGCCGCCGCGCGCACGTACGCGAGCCAGGGCACCTGCTGCTGGAACGCGAAGGCGAAGAGGAACACGACGGCCATCGCGATGAGCGCCCCGAGGGCTACGCCCTTCATGACGCGCAAGGCCCGCCGGCGCTCCTGATCCGCCGGGCTCAACAGGTGCGTGGGGGTGCGGGCCATGGGCTCATCCTCGCACGGCGCCCGTCCGTCTTGGCCGGTGGGGCGCCGCCGTAGCCGTGCCGTACTCAGGCCGAACGGGGCTTTCGTGGCCGGGGGCGACCCCCGAGAGCCATTCCAGCCTGATCTGGCCGCTCCTCCCCAGCCTGGCGCTCGTGGCTCGGAGCGGGCCGACCTGGGGAGAGCGGCCGACACGGGCCGCGCGCCGCGGACGATCGACCGCATGCACGATGACCTGCCGCCCCAGAGGATCCTGCGACGCCGTGACCTGGCCCGGTTCAGTGACCGAGCGCTCGACCGCCTCCTTCGCGAGGGCGCGCTCGTACGGGCGCGCAAAGGCATCTATCTGCGGGCCGATGCCGAGCCCGACACCGTTGCGGCCGTCCGCGCGGGCGGGAGGGTCGCCTGTGTCTCGGCCCTCGCCCAGGGCGGAGTGTTCGTCCACGGAGGCATGCTCGACCTGCGGGGACCGCGCCGGCGCGTGCACGTGCACCTTGCGAAGAATGCGAGTCGGCTCGGCCCGGGCGCCGACGCGGCGCGCCTCCACTGGATGCCGCTGGCCAGACAGCCCGATCCGGCCGACCCGTGTGTCGACGTCGTGGACGCCCTCGCGCAGTCGGCGGCCTGCCAGTCGCCGCGCGCATTCCTCGCGTCGGTCGACTCCGCGCTCAACTCAGGACGGCTCCACCCCGACGATGTCGCGGAGGTGTTCGCGGCGCTCCCTCGACGGATGCGGCGGCTGCGGCCTCTGCTCGATGGTCGCGCCGAGTCGGGGACCGAGACGCTCGTCCGGCTCATGCTGCGCGGACTCGGCGTGCAGCCGCGGCTGCAGGTGGTGATCGACGGCGTCGGTCGGGTCGATCTCGTCGTCGGTGACTGGCTCGTGATCGAGTGCGACAGTCGTGGGTTCCATGCCGGCTGGGCCGAGATCCGCCGGGACCGGCGGCGCGACCAGTCGCTGGCTGCCCTCGGCTATGTCGTCTACCGTCCGATCGCCGAGGACATCCTCTTCCACCCCGAGGTCGTGCTCGCAGCGTTGAAAGGTCTGCTCGCCGGGCGACGGGCCCGGGGCCGAGGTGCGGCGTTCTCAGGCTGAGACGAGCATGCGCCGTTCCCCGTCACCCCCGACCGCGAACCAGCCTGAGATCGCCCCGCCGGGTCCCCGGCGGGGCGGTCAGGGGCGGTCAGGGCGCGGTCAGGGCCGGTCAGGGCCGGTCAGGGCCGCTCAGGTGAGTGGCCCGAGCCAGGCGGCCGCGACCGTCGAGTGCGCGGACTCGGGGTCGGAGGGGTGGAAGAGCCCCGCGAGCACGTCCCGGTAGAGCCGGCTCAGCTCGGAGCGGGAGAAGTACGAGGATCCGCCGGCGACCAGCACGGCGTCGTCGACGACCTGCTTGGCCATCGTGACGGCGCGGTGCTTGACCCCGCTCATGTATGAGAACCAGTGCCCGTCGGGGGGCGCGACCTCGTCGAGTGCGCGGCACAGGGCCTCGATCTGCGGCGGGAGGGCGTCGTACGCGAGTGCCATCCCCGCGATCCGCCACCGGATGTCGGGATCCTGCGCGTAGGTCAGTCCGCTCTTCTTCGAGGTGCGCGTGCGGGCGGTCTCGACGGCCAGGTCGAGCGCACGGCGTGCAATACCGGTGTAGACCGAGGCGAGCAGCAGCTCGAACACGCTGAAGATGCCGAACACGATGGGGTCGGGGTTCGGGCCGGGATCGACACGACGCACGACCCGGTCGGGGGTCGCGACGGCCCCTTCGACGACCGTGGTCCGGGACTGCGTTGCGCGCATCCCGAGCGTGTCCCAGTCGTCCTTCGTCGTGACCGCGCCGCTTCGCGGCACGAAGGCGTAGACGAGCTTCGGCCCGTCGGGGCTCGTCGTGTCGAGGCCGTGCAGCCCCAGCTGAGTCCAGACGGGCGAGAGCGACGTGAAGATCTTGGTGCCGGTGAAGACATAGCCGCCGTCGGGCAGGGGCACGGCATCCGTGTCGCTGCCGAACAGCACGAGGTCGTTGCCGGCTTCGCTGATGCCGAAGGCGAAGACCTCGCCGGCCACGGCGCCCTCCTGCACGAACCGCAGCGTGTCGATGCCGCGGTCGGCCAGCACTTTCGCGACGCCCGTCCACACGAGGTGCATGTTGATCGCGAGCGCCGTCGCGGGTGCGGCCGTCGCGAGGCGCTGCTGGAGGACGGATGCCTCGGCAAGGCCGAGCCCCGCGCCTCCGAGCTCGACCGGCACGAGGATCGAGAGGTAGCCGGCGTCCATCAGCTCGGCGAGGTCGTCGGTCGGGAACGTGTTCTCTCTGTCGTGCACGGCGGCGCGCTCGCGGATCCGCGAAAGCAGGTCGTCGGGCAGGATCTGCGACGGATCGAAGCCGGTCATGCGAGGGCCTCCCTCAGCAGACGCATCGTCTCGGCGGGCTTGTCGCGGTGCGGCGAATGCCCCGCGCCCGCGACGACCGAGACGCTCACGACCGGGTTGGCGGTGACCTCGTCGACGAGTGCGCCCTTGAAGATCGAGTAGACCTTCGGGTCCGAGGCGATGATGTGCGTCGGGATGGTGAGACGGGATGCAGCGGCCCGCTCGTCCCACGCGGGGTTCTGCACGCTCGTCTGCTCGACGGCCCAGCGGCTCGCCTGCTGCGCCGCGAGCGCCTTGGCCTCGATGTCCTGGTCGTGCCAGTGCGGGTGCTCCGCGCGCACGGCCTCCTGCGTCGGATCGGCGAAGGACCGCTCCTGGCTCTCGCGCACGATCTGCCGGTCGCGGTCGCCGAGGAGGATCCCGGGGTCGATCAGCACGAGCCGACGGGTCCAATCCGGCTGCATCGCCGCGGCGGCCGTCGACGCGGCGCCGCCGAGCGAGTGGCCGATCACGAGGTCCCACGACGCCGCCGCCCTCAGGGCGGGTCGCCAGCAGGTCGGTCGCGTAGGCGCCGATCGTGTAGTCGAGCGTGCGCGGTGCGAGGCCGTGGCCGCGGAGGTCGACGGCATCCGCCCGCCAGCCGTCCTCGGCGAGCGTCGTGCCGAAGAGCCACATGAGCGCCGCGTTCGAGCCGAGGCCGTGGACGAGGAGGGCGCGGCGAGAAGCGCCGGGGTCGCCCCACGAGAGACGGGGGAGTGTGACGGGAACGGGCATACCCGCAATGCTACGGATGCGGGGAGGCACCGGTCAGATCATGCGCAGGAGCGCAGGTCCGAACACGAGTGCAGCGCCTGCCAGCACGGCCGCCGCTGCGAGGGCGAGGACCACGACGACGAGGATGTTGCCGAGGATCGCGAGCACCATCGCCCGGACGCGGGATGCCGTGCCGTGAGGGGTGTGCGTCGCAATGGTCTCGGTCATGCGATCGACGCTACGGACGGCCTCCGCGCGGCGAATCCGCCGCAAGGACCAGCGCCGTACATCTCGAGCATGATTCCCGCGCGCGGCCCGCGCAGCCCTGATCCCCCGCAGAATGGGAGCGTGATCTCGACCGAACTCGCGATGGCCCTGCGTGACGCGGGGCTCGCGTGGCACCCGCGCTCGGGGGACCGGTTCCAGCTCGACGAGCCGGAGTTCGATGCCGACGTCTTCACGGTGAGCGAGATGACGATCGAGCCCCGCGAGTATCCCACCGGCCGCATCCTGTCGTTCAACGGCACGACCGAGTGGGCGCTGGACTCGGTCGCGCTCGAGGACGCGCTCTGGCTGCCGCACGAGTCGCAGCTGCGCGAGCTGCTGCAGAGCTCGTTCCGGTCGCTCCGGCGGCTCTCCGACGCTCACGAGGTCGAGATCGTGCTGCAGGGGGAGACGCTCAGGTTCGAGCATCCCGAGCCCGCCGATGCGTACGCGCTCGCGCTGCTCGAGGTGCTGCGCCGCCTCGCCTGAGGAGCCGCCTCAGCGGATCGTGGGCACCGGCTCGGTGTCGGGGATCGGGCTCGCATCGCGGTTGCGGAGGTCGGGGAATCCCTTGACGAACACGATGGCCACGAGCAGGCCCGCCGCCGCGAAGCCCGTCGCGGCGATGTAGGCGCCCCTCGGGCCGATGTCGTCGATGAGGAACCCGGCGATCGCCGAGCCGGCCGCGGCGCCGATCAGCTGACCCGTGCCGACCCATCCGAAGGCCTCGGCCGTGTCGCTGAACTTGACGCTCGCCGACGTCATCGCGAAGAGCACGGCGAGCGCAGGCGCGATGCCGATGCCGGCGAAGATGAGCGAGCCGCCGAGCCACCACACGTTGAGCGAGACCATCGTGAGCGCCAGGCCCACCGTCACGATGAGCAGGCGCCGGGCCATCGCCCAGGGGCTGATCGGGATGCGGCCCGACACGAGGCCGCCGGCGAGGCTGCCGACCGAGAAGACCGCGAGGACGATGCCGGCTTCGAGCCCGCCGTGGTCGAACGTCGCGACGACACCGGCCTCGACCGCGGCGCACGCGCCGATGAGGAGGAAGCCGACGACGGTCGCCAGCAGCACGGGCGCCTTCGCGAGCACCTTGCCGATGCTGCGACGGCTGCGCGGGATGCGGACCCGCCCGACTTCGGGGGAGAGGATGAACCACGCCCCGCCGCTGATCAGGATGGCGACGATGACGAGCAGGGCGGGAACCGTGCCGGCCTGGGTCGCGACGAAGGTGATGAGCACGGGCGCGACGATCCAGATGATCTCCTGCAGCGACGCATCGAGCGAGAAGAGCGGGGTCAGCTGCTTCGAGGTGACCATCTTGGGGTAGATCGTTCGCACGGCGGACTGCACGGGCGGCGTCGAGAGGCCGGCCAGCAGGCCGAGCGCCATGTATCCCGGTACGGGGAGCTGCAGCAGGGCGATGCTCGTGATCGCGAGCGCGCAGATCGCGAGCGTCGTCGTGAGCACGCGGCGCATGCCCCAGCGGCCCATCCAGCGGCTCGTGACGGGTCCTGCGATGGCCTGTCCGATCGAGGTCGCCGCCAGTACGAGGCCCGCCGCACCGTACGAGCCCGTCACGTGTTCGATGTGCAGCAGGATCGCGAGGCTCGTCATCCCGTTGGGGAAGCGGGCCGTCAGCTGGGCCGCGATGATCCGTCCGACGCCCGGCGTGCGCAGGAGATCCCTGTATCCCGCGCCGCCTCCTGCCACTCGTCAACGGTAGCGCTCCGAGCTCGCCCGTTCGACCCCGGGCGCGACACGCCGCGACACGCCGAAGGCGCATTCCACAGGCGGATCCGATGTCGGAGGCCGCGGCTACCGTGCGACCTGTGGATGGATGCCGGAGGACGAGCGGGATCTGCTGGTTTTCAGCCGCTTTCCAGGTTCGGAGCGATGTCGCCGACTGTGGATGAATCGGTGGACAACCTGTGTTGTACATGGGGATAACGGTGGAAAACTACACGGATGTAACTACTAGCCCTTGTGGTGCTATCGAATGTCGGTACCCATATGTAGTATTGGACTCCCGGTGGGGGGTCTACCGGAGAAATCACCGCAATTGAGGGGAGCGCCCAGGAATCATGGCGATCACGGTCTACACGAAGCCTTCTTGCGTGCAGTGCACGGCGACCTACCGGGCACTGGACTCGAAGGGCATCGAATACGAAGTTCTCGACCTCTCCGAGGACGCATCCGCCCTCGAGCAGGTGAAGGCGCTGGGCTACCTGCAGGCGCCGGTCGTCATCACCGATGAGGACCACTGGTCGGGCTTCCGTCCCGACAAGATCGACGAGCTGGCCTCACGGCTCGCATAGAACGCAGTCGACCATGAGCACGGCGACCGCGACGCGAGCGCCGCTGCTGGTCTACTTCTCGAGTGTCTCGGGCAACACCGCCCGATTCGTCGAGAAGCTCGGGCTTCGAGCGGCCCGCATCCCGCTTCACTCCACTGACGAGCCCCTCGTGATCGAGGAGCCGTTCGTCCTGGTCACGCCGACGTACGGCGGGGGACAGGGTCGTGGTGAAGAGAAGGGGGCCGTCCCCCGCCAGGTCATCCGCTTCCTCAACGACGAGCGCAACCGTGGCCTGATCCGCGGAGTCATCTCCGCAGGCAACACGAATTTCGGTGAGCACTTCTGTCTCGCCGGCGAAATCATCAGCCGCAAGTGCAACGTGCCGCACCTGTACCGGCTAGAGCTGTTCGGCACGCCCGACGATGTGGATCGCGTGAGCGAGGGATTGGAACGATGGTGGAAGCAGCAGTGACGGAGAAGCACTTCAAGACCGAGGCGCGGTTCGAGGGGATGGACTACCACTCCCTCAACGCGATGCTCAACCTGTACGACGCGAACGGCAGGATCCAGTTCGACGCCGACAAGCGTGCCGCGCGGGAGTACTTCCTGCAGCACGTGAACCAGAACACGGTGTTCTTCCACTCCCTCAAGGAGCGCCTCGACTACCTCGTCGAGAAGGAGTACTACGAGCCCGAAGTGCTCGCGAAGTACTCGGACGAGTTCATCCAGCAGCTCAACGACCGCGCGTACGGCAAGAAGTTCCGCTTCGAGACGTTCCTCGGCGCGTTCAAGTACTACACGAGCTACACGCTCAAGACGTTCGACGGCAAGCGCTACCTCGAGCGCTTCGAGGACCGCGTCGTCATGACCGCGCTCGGCCTGGCGGACGGCGACGAGAAGCTCGCGACCGACCTCGTCGACGAGATCATCGCCGGCCGCTTCCAGCCGGCGACGCCGACGTTCCTCAACACGGGCAAGGCGCAGCGCGGCGAGCTCGTCTCGTGCTTCCTGCTGCGCATCGAAGACAACATGGAGTCGATCTCGCGCGGCATCAACTCGTCGCTTCAGCTCTCCAAGCGCGGCGGCGGCGTGGCACTGCTGCTGTCGAACATCCGCGAGTCCGGCGCTCCGATCAAGCAGATCGAGAACCAGTCGAGCGGCATCATCCCGGTCATGAAGCTCCTCGAAGACAGCTTCAGCTACGCGAACCAGCTCGGTGCGCGTCAGGGCGCCGGTGCCGTCTACCTCTCGGCGCACCACCCCGACATCCTGCGCTTCCTCGACACGAAGCGCGAGAACGCCGACGAGAAGATCCGCATCAAGACGCTGTCGCTCGGCGTCGTGATCCCCGACATCACGTTCGAGCTCGCGAAGAACGGCGAGGACATGTACCTCTTCTCGCCGTACGACGTCGAGCGCGTCTACGGCGTGCCCTTCGGCGACATCTCGGTCACCGAGAAGTACCGCGAGATGGTCGACGACCCGCGCATCAAGAAGACCAAGATCAATGCGCGCGAGTTCTTCCAGACCCTCGCCGAGATCCAGTTCGAGTCCGGCTATCCGTACATCATGTTCGAAGACACGGTGAACAAGGCCAACCCGATCAAGGGTCGGATCAACATGTCCAACCTGTGCTCCGAGATCCTTCAGGTGAACACGCCCACGACGTACAACGAGGACCTCTCGTACGCCGAGATCGGCAAGGACATCTCGTGCAACCTGGGCTCGATGAACATCGCCCTCGCGATGGACGGCGGCGACCTCGGTCGCACGGTCGAGACCGCGATCCGCGCCCTGAGCGCCGTCAGCGAGCAGAGCCACATCTCGTCGGTGCGCTCGATCGAGGACGGCAACGACCGTTCGCACGCCATCGGCCTCGGCCAGATGAACCTGCACGGCTACCTCGCCCGTGAGCACGTCCACTACGGCTCGGAAGAGGGCCTGGACTTCACGAACATCTACTTCTACACGGTGCTGTTCCACGCGCTGCGCGCCTCGAACAACCTCGCGATCGAGAAGGGCCAGGCCTTCGACGGGTTCGCCGACTCGACGTACGCGTCGGGCGTGTTCTTCGACAAGTACACGGATGGCGTGTGGGAGCCGCAGACCGAGAAGGTCAAGGAGCTGTTCGCCGGCATCCCGATCCCGACGCAGGAGGACTGGAAGTCGCTCAAGGCGAGCATCCAGGAGCACGGCATCTACAACCAGAACCTGCAGGCCGTCCCGCCGACCGGCTCGATCTCGTACATCAACAACTCGACGTCGTCGATCCACCCGATCGCCTCGAAGATCGAGATCCGCAAGGAAGGCAAGCTCGGCCGCGTCTACTACCCGGCGCCGTTCATGACGAACGACAACCTGGAGTACTACCAGGACGCGTACGAGATCGGCTACGAGAAGGTCATCGACACGTACGCCGCGGCGACGCAGCACGTCGACCAGGGCCTGTCGCTCACGCTGTTCTTCAAGGACACCGCGACGACGCGCGACATCAACAAGGCGCAGATCTACGCGTGGAAGAAGGGGATCAAGACGATCTACTACATCCGCCTGCGCCAGATGGCCCTCGAGGGCACCGACATGTCCGAGTGCGTCAGCTGCATGCTCTGACGCGCCTGACCCGGACTTTCAAGAGAGAAGAAGATGGCTGAGAAGCTGCAGCTCCTGGACCACGTCCAGGCGATCAACTGGAACCGCATCCAGGACGACAAGGACCTCGAGGTGTGGAACCGCCTCGTGAACAACTTCTGGCTGCCCGAGAAGGTGCCGCTGTCGAACGACATCCAGTCGTGGAACACGCTCACGCCCGAGGAGCAGACCCTCACGATGCGGGTGTTCACGGGGCTGACGCTCCTCGACACGATCCAGGGCACGGTGGGCGCCGTCTCGCTCATCCCCGATGCGATCACGCCGCACGAAGAGGCGGTGTACACGAACATCGCGTTCATGGAGTCGGTGCACGCCAAGTCGTACTCGTCGATCTTCTCGACGCTGTGCTCGACGAAGGAGATCGACGAGGCGTTCCGCTGGTCGGTCGAGAACGAGAACCTTCAGAAGAAGGCTCAGATCGTCATGGAGTACTACCGCGGCGACGAGCCCCTCAAGCGCAAGGTCGCCTCGACCCTGCTCGAGTCGTTCCTGTTCTACTCGGGCTTCTACCTGCCGATGCACTGGTCGAGCCGCGCGAAGCTCACCAACACGGCCGACCTCATCCGCCTCATCATCCGCGACGAGGCCGTGCACGGCTACTACATCGGCTACAAGTTCCAGAAGGGTCTCGAGCGGGTCGACCAGGCCAAGCGCGACGAGCTCAAGGACTACACGTTCTCGCTGCTGTACGAGCTCTACGACAACGAGGTGCAGTACACGCAGGACCTCTACGACGGCGTCGGCCTGACCGAGGACGTCAAGAAGTTCCTGCACTACAACGCCAACAAGGCCCTCATGAACCTGGGCTACGAGGCGATGTTCCCCGCGACGGTCACGAACGTGAACCCCGCGATCCTCTCGGCGCTCTCGCCGAACGCCGACGAGAACCACGACTTCTTCTCGGGGTCGGGCTCGTCGTACGTCATCGGCAAGGCCGAGGCCACCGAAGACGAGGACTGGGACTTCTGAGCGGCGGCGTCACGCAAGGTCGACGGATACTTCAGTCCGGCGGCCGGAGGGCGGCGCGCATCTTCACGTGTTCAAGAACGGATCAACCGTGTTGAGCTTCTCCGCGCCGTTGTCCGTGATGAGGATGTTGTTGCCGACGATCGCGCTGAACGCCTCATTCCCCGCACGATCGTAGAAGATGAAGGTCGGTTCGACCGAGACGACCATTCCGGGTTGCAGGATGGTCGGATCGTCAACGCTCAGGCTGATCGAACCGATCCAGGAGGGGGGATATCCGGCCTCCAGACCGTAACCCGTGCGATGAAGTCGATACTTGTCGAACTGCTGGGTGATGCGGCGGCTCTCGCGATCGAGTTCGGCCCCCGGCACACCAGGACCCGCCATCGCGATGCATCGTTCCATCGCCTCGACGAGGATCTCGTAGGCTGCGGCGAAGCTCGGGTTCGGTCGAGCTGCCCCGCGGCAGGAAAGTCCTGAGGAGATTGGAGTTGTATCGCCTGACCGAGCCCGCGAGACCCACCGTGACGGGCTCACCGTCCTCGATCACTTTGTCAGAAGAAGATCTGTGGACGGCGAGTGTCTTCACGCCGCTTGAGATCATGGCAGGAAGACAGGCGTACTCGCTGCCGACCCTGCGTCATCGCGAAATCCGCAGCCGCTTTGACCTCGTGCTCCGTCACTCCTGCGACGGCGGCCTCTGCCGCCGCCAGCATGCCTCGATCCGCATGATGGGCGGCCTGACGGAGGTAGGTCCACCTCGGCCGGACTCTTGACCGACCGAATGAGAGGGATGAGCCGGCCGGTGTTGCAGAATTCGAATCGACCGAGCCGGGACGTCAGTCGTTGGAAGTCCGTGATCGAGAAGGAGAACCCGTCGAGGTCGAGTCCGACCCGTGCATGGGCCGGCAGGTCCGCTCGAGTCGCGCACACACCATGTCCAGCCCGTCACCGGTTCCGGCGCCGACTCGATCGTGCTTCCAGAACTCGAGGTCTGTCATCCATGTGGACACACGCGCAGAACCGCGCTCGACCTCGTGGAAGACTCGCCCACGGTTCGTCACGGCCGACTTCGAGAACAATCGCCTGAAACTGGTAGTAGCCGAGTGAGTCGTAGCCCGTCAGGTAGTAGATGTTGTCGGGTGCCGTCACCACGAGTGCATCCACGTTCTGCTTTCGCATGGCCTGCTTGACGACAGCGATGCGGTGCGCATACTCCTCGAGGCTGAAGGGCAGGGAGTCCCAGCCCGAGTTCAGGTCCAGCAGTTGATCGTGCGGCATCGCGTCTTCTCCCCTGTAAGCGTCGGACTCACAACATTTACCACGATTCGGTCGATCGATCGTTCACCGGATTTCCGCGTCTTCGCGGCATGAAACCCGCCCAAATGGAGAAAAACTTGTCAGTCGATCGATCGATCGACCTAGAATGACTCTGACCCTCTGCGGTTGCATGAGCTCCTTGTCACGCTGACATGACTCGGCCTTCGTGCCCATCTTTACCGCGAATCCCTGCCCCGGCAGGGACACCATGATCGGAGAATCCCCAGTGCCAAGGAAGATGCTACGGGTAGCTATCGCAACGTCAGTTGCCGCGACCCTTGCGCTGGCGGGCTGCGCGCCCGCCAGCGAGAACGACGTCGAAACGGCGACCCTGCGAATCGGTCAGACGACGGGGATCAGTCAGCTCGACCCCAACACGTCCACCTTCGGCGCAGAGCGCGTGATGTGGAGCCTGCTGTGGGACGGCCTTACGGCGCAGACCGAAGACGGCGTCGTGCCGTCGCTTGGCGGAGTCGTGGACCACATCCGACGATCAGCTCACCTGGACGTTCACGCTCCGCAACGACGTCACGTTCCACGATGGTCGTGCCTTCACGGCCGAAGACGCTGTGAAGAACTTCGAACGAGTCCTGCACCCCGATGTCGCGTCGTCTCAGCGGGCGAAGGTCGCGATGGTCGACACGGCGACAGCCCTCGACGATCACACTCTCGAACTCCGACTCTCATCGCCGGCCCCGCAGCTTCCTGCGGCGATCGTCGACATCAAGATGACCGACGTCGACGACATCGCGAACGTCAATGAGAACGCCAACGGCACCGGGCCCTTCAAGCTCTCCGCGTTCGTTCCCGACCAGGAAGTGACTGTCGTCGCGCAACGACGACTACTTCGGCGACGACGCCGGAACTCGACACGGTCGTCGTCGTCCGAAGTACAGCGACACGACGTCGGCCCAGTCCGCGCTCACCGGCGGACAGCTCGACATGATGTGGAGCGTCCCCTACGACCAGATCGAGTCGCAGACGTGCCGCAGGCTTCGCCGTGGTCGGCCCGGATGACGCCGACCCAGGCGGCGGTCTTCCAGATGGACAACTCCAGCGCCCCGTTCAACGACGTCCGCGCGCGTCAAGCCCTGTCTTTCGCGACGGACCGGGCGGCCATCCAGGCTGCCGCATACGGCGGAACCGGTGTGCTGAACACCGGCTCGACCCTCATCAGCCCGAAGAGCCCCTTCTCGACGGATGACGTCACGGAGTACACCTACGATCTCGACACCGCGAAGGCACTGTTCGCCGAGGCCGGCGTCACTGAAGGAGATCAGCTGACCTGCTGGGCACCGGCCGGCGCATACCCCGAGTTCCTCACGGCCTGCCAGATCCTGCAGCGCAGCCTGGACGAGATCGGCATCGTGCTCGAGATCGAGACGAACGAGACCAGCACCTGGGCGGAGAAGTTCTACCCCGCCGGGCAGTCCGTATCCCGCCACCATCGTGCCCGACCGTGTGTCGCGCGAGGCTCCGCCCCTTCCCTTCGTCATCAACTACTTCGGCGTCGACGGGCTGGAGCGAGAGCAACTGGGCCGGCAGCCCTGAGTTCGAGGAGGCCAAGGTCCTCATCCAGACCAGTACCGATGAATCCGTTCTGCGCGATGCGTTCGCCAAGGCGCAGATCATCATGTCGGAGGAGCAGCCCGTCGTCGCGATCCTGAATGCCGCTCCCGCGATCCTGCTCCAGCCGAACGTGACCGGCATCTGGGTCGAGCCCAACGGAACGACACACGTCGACGGAGCGCGCTTCACGAAGTAGTCCCTGTCCGCGCGCCCGCACCGTGATCTCGTTCGATTGGACATACAGTGATCAGTTACATTGCAAAACGAGTCGGATCGTCCTTGGTGATGATGGTGATCGTCTCGTTGGTAATATTCATCGTTCTGCGATTGCTACCTGGTGATCCGACCGTTTCTCGGGTCGGGCGCGCGGACGGCGTCAGCGAGGAGACCCTCGACGACGCTGCGCGAGAACCTCGGACTGGCCCAGCCACTGTTCGTTCAGTACTTCGAGTGGATATCCGGGGTTCTCGTGGGCGACTTCGGGAGGTCGTACTCTCAGCAACTTCCCTGTGTCGACACTGATTGAGCAGCGTCTTCCGGCGACGCTCCAGCTGACGGGAGCCGGGCTGCTCGTCGCCGTCGTCCTCACCGTGATCCTCGGGGTCCTTCCGATCCTCACCGGAAGTCGCATCGTCACCAAAGCGACCGACGGGTTCACGACCCTGGGCGTGGCGGCACCGCCGTTCGTCATCGGCATCCTGCTGATCATCGTCTTCAGCATGGGTCTCGGCTGGCTCCCTGCCAACGGATACGTGCCGGTATCCGTCTCGCCTGTTGAACACCTGCGTCGACTCGTCCTGCCGGCGCTCACCGTCGGAATCGTCGTGGCAGCGCCCCTCATCCGCTACCTGCATGCCTCGATCGAGGAGGTTCGTCGCACCAGCTACGTGCGAACGGCGCGGGGCAAGGGGCTCAGCTGGCGCGCGACGGTGATGAAGCACATCTTCCCCAACGCGCTCCCTCCCGCGCTCACGGCGCTGGCGATTTCGGTCGGTGCGATGCTGGGAGGCGTCGCCGTCATCGAGATCGTGTTCGCGTGGCCCGGTCTCGGTCAGCAGATCGTCGACGCGGTGTTCAAGCGCGACTACCCCGTCATCCAAGCCATCGTGCTGCTCGCAGCGGTCGCATTCATCGTCACTGCCCTCGTGACGGACATTCTGTACGGCGCACTGGACCCCCGGCTGCGCGTGTCGCGCGGGCGACGAGGAAAGGTACGTGCGTGAACACCACGAAGCTCACCGTGCTCAAGCCTATTACCAGAAGACTCCCCGCTCAGTTTCGCGGTGCATCGTTCTTCATCGCGGTCGCCACGCTCACAGTGCTGGTTGCTCTCTCGCTTCTCGCACCTCTGATCAGCCCGGACCCCAATGCCATCTCGGTGCCCGATCGTCTCATCCCGCCCACGTGGTCGCATCCCCTGGGTACCGATGATCTCGGCCGGGACATCTTCGGCCGACCTCGCCCACTGCAGGGCTCCTGACGCTCGGCGTTTCGCTCGGGTGCTGCGACGCTGTCGATCGGGCTGGGCGTCGTGTGGGGGATGGTCTCGGCGGTCTACCGCAAGTGGAGCGATGAAGCGCTGATGCGACTCGCGGACGCCATCATGGCGATCCCCGTCGTGCTGCTCGCCTTGGTGTTCGTCGCTGCGCTCGGGACGAGCGTCGCGTCCCTGATCGTGGTCATCGGAGTGCTGCAGTCGCCGGTGGCTGCCAGAGTCTTCCGCGCCGCCACGATGACGGAGCTCTCGGCGGACTACGTACGCGGGGCCGTCGCGACCGGCGCCTCAGCGGGCGCATCGTGTTCACTCAGCTACTCCCGAACATCGTCCCGACGATCATCGCTCAGGCGGTGCTGAACGTCGCGGGGGCCGTCGTCCTCGAAGCATCGCTCAGCTTCGTCGGCCTCGGCATCCAACCGCCCCAGGCATCCTGGGGAAGCATGCTGAAGTCTGGATACGACCTCCTGTTCCAGGCGCCGTGGTACGCGCTCGCTCCTGCCGTCGCGATCTTCGCTCTCCTCGCGGCGCTCACCGTCGTGGGACAGAGACTGCAGGAAGTACTGGGAGGGTGGTCAGTCGTGAACGACGTCGCGGTGGACGTGCGGTCGCTCTGCGTGGACGCGGTCGGTGCGCAGAACACGCCGATTCTGCGCTCGATCGACTTCTCCGTCCGCCGCGGGGACAAGGTCGGGCTCGTCGGTCAATCCGGCAGCGGAAAGTCGATGCTGACGCTGTCGATGATGGGCCTGTTGCCCTCCTCGGTCGCCGTCGCATCGGGCTCGGTCACCGTCGGCGGCACGGAGATCGTCGGCGCGTCGGACGAGGAGCTGCGGTCGCTTCGTGGTCCCAAGGTGGCGATGGTCTACCAGGATCCCATGCCACTGTTCGAGGATCAGTTCAGCGGTCTCGAAGTGGGACACGAAAGCTTGGAGCTGCGATCAGGACCGAAGCGCTTGTCGAAGCCCGCAACCTCACCAAGGAGTTCAGCGGGCGAGTCGTCGTCGATGATGTGAGTTTCTCGATCCCTCGCGGCACGACATTGGTCTCGTCGGCGAATCGGGCTCCGGGAAGTCCACAGTGGCATCGATGCTCTTGGGCCTCGAGAAGCCGACAAGCGGCACCGTCTCGTTCATGGGCGCGGACCCTGCCGCGCTGCGGCCCCGCGAACTCCGTCGAATGCGGCGTCATATGCAGCTGGTCATGCAGGACCCGGTCTCCGCGCTGAACCGCCGCAAGACAGTCGAGCAGATCCTTCGATCGCCCATGTCGGTGCACAAGACCACCGAGCGGGCCCTGCGGCGGGATGCCGCTGTCGAGCTGCTCTCGCGGGTGGGACTGGGAGAGGAGCATCTCTCCAGGCACGCTCATGAGCTTTCGGGCGGGCAGTGCCAGCGAGTGGGCATCGCGCGGGCGCTCGCGGTGTCGCCGGAGTTTCTCGTTCTCGATGAATCCGTCGCATCCATCGACGTCGTCATGCAGTCCCAGATCCTGAACCTGCTTCGTTCCCTGCAGGACCAGCTGGATCTGACCTACCTCTTCGTCTCCCACGACCTGGCGGTCGCGCGCTACATGTCTCCGACGATCGCGGTCATGCAGGCCGGTCGTCTCGTGGAGTTCGGTTCTCGCACACAGATCTTCACCGAACCCCAACGGCAGTACACGCGGGATCTGCTCGCCGCAACCCCGGCATCGCTGGCATCCCGCTCTCTGGCGAACAGCTAGCCGCCGCTGATGCACCCGAACCGCCGGTTCATCGCCGGGAACGACCAGCCGACCGAGACTCCGAGGAGCAGCCATGACAGGCTTGGGCCAAAGCACTCCGCTCGCTGGACCGCCCTTCATCTCGCTGGAGGGAAGCTACCAGGAGATGGGGTTCGAGCTCGGCGCGCGGACGAGGGACGCGATCGCCGCCAACCTGGAGATCTATCTCCGGTGATTCCAGGGACGATGTCGGGCTATCGCAAGCGGACGTGGACCGGCGGGGTGGGGTGTTCGCCGGGGTCGCCAAGGACTATGACCCGGCGATCGCCGACATGATCACGGGGATGGCCGAGGGCTCGGGTCAGCCTGTCGAGCACATCGCGGCGCTCAATGCTCGGACGGAGTTCCTGTACGGCGCAGGGTATCGAGACGAAGGATGCACCTCGGCAGCAGTCCTCGGCGACGCACCGCGGACGGGCACACGCTCCTCGCGCAGAACTGGGACTGGAACGTCGAGCGGGGCCGTATACGTTCTTGGTCGCCACGCGTGACACCGAGGGCTTCTCGGTCCTGACTCTGGCGGAAGCGGGCACGCTCGCCAAGAGCGGACTCAATTCGTCCGGTATGGGCGTCTGCGCCAACATGTCAGAGCGATCGTGACGTGGCTGGCGTCGTGTCCACACGCCTTCGCGTGAGCGACGAGGGGGTGGATGCTGCGGCATCCACCCCCTCGTCCTTCGTCCGGCCGGAGTGGTCAGCCGGCGTCGTCCGGGCGACGGCTGGGGACGATGCAGACGGGGGACCGGGATCCCGCCAGCGCTTCCCGCCCGACGGAGCCGACGACCGTCGCTTCGAGCAGCCCACGGTGATGCGTGCCGAGCACGAGGAGCGACGAATCCTGGACCTCGGCAAGGAGCACCGCGGCGCCGTCGCCTTCGCGCAGGACTGCGGTCAGCTCGAGGTTCGGGTGCGCGGTTGACACCGAGCTTCGCGCGGTCTCCAAGATCGCCGAGTGCTCTGCGCGCGCCGTGGCGGGAGAGGCGAGGAGTGCGGCTGCGCCGGTGGTCTTCATGTCGGGCATGGCCCATGCGTGGACGAGGGTGAGCGGCTTCCCGCTCGCCTCCGCTTCCTTCGCGGCGAAGCGCACTGCCTCGTCGGAGGAGTCGTCGTCGACCCCGACGACGACGGCCCCCGCACCGCGGGACCAGTCGCGGGGAACGATGATGACAGGGATGGGGGACCGGGCCGCCGTCCGCAGCGGCCGCCAGCCGGTCAGCGCAGTGTGGAGCGGACGATGGCGATCGGCGCCGATGACCAGCAGGTCCGCGCCTTCGGCGACACGCAGGAGATCCTCGGGGACGCTCCCGGCGTGCGTGGATGTGACGACACGGGCGGTGGGTGCGCCCGCCCGCACCGTCCGCTGGGCGTCGCGGAGGGCTTCGTCGATGACGTCGTACGCGAACAGGTCGGGTGCGTTGATGGTCGTGATCTCCACCTCGCAGTCCGTGCGGAGCGCTGCCCGCGCGGTGACCCACGCCAGAGCAGCGTACGCGGCGTCCGTGCCGTCGAATCCGACCACGATGCGTTCCATGAGGATCAATTCCTTTCGACGTCGATTCCCAGGCGCGTTGTCCGCCGCCACGGCATTCGCGCTGTCGTCGATGTATATGAGTCACCCGTATTGTCGCGCACTCCGTGCCTCGTCGATGGCGAGTCGACCCGTTTGGCGCCTGACTCCGTGATGCCCTCATCGCGTGGCTCACTGCCGGGGGCACAGCTCACAGCGGCGGAACGTGGGGGATGGGCTCGGGCTTGTCGACCGGGCCCGAGGCTGGAGTGGCACCGGCGGCGGGCGCGGGTGGGCGCTCCGTCGGGCGATGGCGGCGGGCGAACCGCCGTCCTGTCACGCTGCTGGGCGTGATCCGCATGAACTCGTGCTTGGGCGTCGGGCTGAACGACGTCAGCTCGAGCACTCCCGCTGCCTCGATCTCGGCGTCGGTCGAAAGGCGGTACGCAACGCCGCGCACGACCACACTCCAGAAGTGTGTCGGGCCGGCGCCGTCGATCTCGAACGCGATCCCGGGTCGCTTCGCGACGCTGGCGAGCTTGCCCCCTGGTGCGGAACGGACGAAGATCGCCCCTTCGTGGACCACATAGTTCATCGGAAACACATCGGGGACTCCGTCTGGACCCTCGACGGCGAATCGCCCGACGGTCGAGCGTTGGAGCAGACGCCAGCACTCGACGGCGTCGATGACCTCGATCCCATGCATCGGCGGGGTCGGCGCACCACCCGTGCCCGGGTCGTCGGGGCCGGGGCGGTCTCCCATCTCGTTCATGCTTCACCTCTCGGCTCGGCCGCTCTCGCGGCCTCCTCCAGTGAATCCCTGCCGAGAAGGGTCTGCCGGGTCGAAGGTCCCGTCGTGCTCACGCGAAGGAGAGCGAGGTGGCTCACTCCATCAGGGCGTGGGATGCTCCATCTGGAAGATCGCCGCCTGGGTCCGCCGCTCCATGCCGAGCTTGCGAAGCAGCGATGAGACATAGTTCTTGACCGTCTTCTCGGCGAGTCCGAGCCTCTCGCCGATTTGCCGGTTGGTCATCCCATCCGCGATGAGTCGGAGGATCTGTCGCTCGCGCGGACTCAGGGAACCCAGCCTGGGATCCTCGTCGGCGGCGCGCGGGATGACGATGTCCGGCACGGTCGCATCGATCCGCTCGTCGGCCTGGCGCGGCAAGGATGCCAGCGCCTCGTCGAGTTCGAGACGAGGCCCGTCCGGAAAGGAAAGCTCTGTCGGCTCCATGCTCCGCGCACCAAAGTGAAACTGGCGCCCACAGTACCGCAACCCCGACCGTCGCTCGGAGGTCAACCAGCCGCGGTCTCGGTCGTCCCCTGAGCCTCCCTGGATTGCTCGGGGGTGCTCAGCGACGGAGGCATGCCTCGGGGGCCTGCCAGCGCGCGCAATGCGTAGAGAATCGTCGCGACATCGACCAGTTCCTGAATGAGCGCGCCGGCGACCGCAGGAATGGCGCCCGTCATGGCGACGAGCATCAGGCCGATGCTCAGGCCGATTCCTATCCAGATCGCGGTCAGCGCGACGCGGACCGTATGGTCTGCGATGGCGACGGCCTCCACCACGGGAGACAGAGAGTCCACGAGGACGACGACGTCGGCCGCATCGCCTGCTGCCGTCGCTCCCTTCGCGCCCATGGCGATGCCGATGTCTGCCGCGGCGAGCACGGGTGCGTCATTGACGCCGTCGCCGACCATCATGACCGGCCGCGGGTGGAGCTCTCCCGCGAGCTGGACCTTCTGCCCGGGGAGCAGCTCAGCATGCACCTCGCTGATTCCCACCGTCCTGGCGATCGACTGCGCCGTCGCCTCGGCGTCGCCGGTGAGCATCACGATGCGCTCCACTCCGTGGGAGCCGAGCCACGCGATCACGGCTGGCGCCTCCGCACGAGCGTCGTCCGCGAGCACGAGCGCACCGGCGGGGGTTCCGTCGATCGAGACGTAGGCGGCCGCCTGCCCTGCCGTCAAGGTGGTCCGGGAGAGGCCGGGGGCGAGTCCGGCGATGTAGGCAGGCTTTCCTATCGCGACGCGACGGCCCGCGACCAGAGCCGAAACCCCGTTCGTTCCCACCTCGACGGCCTCCGTGACAGGCAGGAGTGCCAGGCCACGGTCCTGGGATGCCTGGCGAATGCTTCCTGCGAGCACGTGCGAGGAGTACTGCTCAGCCGATGCCGCGAGTCGGAGGACCTCTTCGGGCGAGAATCCGTCCGTTGCGCGCACGTCGACCAGGGTGGGGCGACCGCGAGTGAGGGTTCCCGTCTTGTCGAACGCCGCCGACCGCACGCGTGCGAGACGCTCGATCGCGGCACCGCCCTTCATGATGACGCCCTGCTTCGCCGCGCGCGACAGACCCCCGAGAAACGCGACCGGAGCCGCGATCAGCAAGGGGCAGGGGGTCGCAAGAACGAGGACCTCGGCGAAGCGGTGCGGGTCGCCCGAGAGCGCCCACGCGATGATCGCGAGCACGAGTGACAGCGCCGTGAAAGGGATCGCGAAACGGTCGGCCAGCCGCACGACGGGTGCGCGCGACTCCTGCGCGGTGCGAACCAGCGAGATGATCTGCTGGTACTGACTGTCTGCGCTTCGACGGAGGGCTCGAAGGCGCACCGCCCGGGTGCCGTTGATGGATCCTGACATCACCTCAGCGCCCACCCCGTGTGTCACCGGCATGCTCTCTCCGGTCAGCGATGACTCGTCGAACGTGCCGGACTCGGAGAGCAGGGTGCCGTCGATCGGCACGATCTCCCCGGGCCGCACCAGGATCAGGTCGCCGATACAGACATCGTCTGCGGCGATGTCTGCGATCTCTTCGGATGCGGGGGCCGGTCCTGCGACCACGAGGTGAGCCATGCGCGGGGATCGGTCCAGCAGAGCCGTGAGGTCCCGCTTCGCCCGCCGCTCAGCGAAATCTTCCAGCGCCTCGCCTCCCGCGAGCATCAGCACGATGATCAGCGCGGCCACGAACTCGCCGACGGCGAGCGTCGCGACCATCGCCACGACCGCGAGGATGTCCAGCCCGACATGTCCGCGCAGCACGTCGCGGACCATCCCGTACATGGTCCACACGACGAACGCACCGACCCAGACGGTGGCGAGGAGTCGCGCCGCTGCCGGCTGGTCTACGGACAGCAGGAGGAGCGTCACGCCGAGAACGACGGCGGTCAGGCTGATGACGGGGTATCGCCACAGAGTCCGAAATGCGGATGTCTCCGTTCGGTGCTCGCTGCCCCGCAGCGCAATCTTCGTCACGGCTGGCCCACGACGGGCAGGCGAAGATCGAACCCGGGAGACGTGGGCTGTGCGTCGGCCATTCCGTGATTCTCGGACTCGCGATCCTCAACCGCAAGGTCCAATGGCCCGTTGTGGGTGCTCACGCGGCCACCGTAGAGCCGCCTCCGACCCGCGAGCATCCCCCCGACATCGATGAATTGCGCAAGGATGAGTCCGTACACGTCAGGACGCGGGAAGGCGACCGATGAGCGAGCAGAAGCAGTTGAAGCCGGCTGCGAAGGTGGGACTCGGGATCCTGGGCATCGTGCAGATCACGTTCGCGTTCCTCGCGTTCTGGGACCTCGCGCACCGCCAACCCGGCGAGATCCGAGGCACGAAGCCGGTGTGGATCCCGGTGATCCTCGTCAACTGGATCGGTCCAGCCAGCTACTTCCTGTTCGGCATCAAGCGCTGACCCCTTTCATCCCGGCAGGGTGACGGCGCCGATCCGGCCCGGCGCTAGGCTGTGGCGGATCGCCGACATGACCGTCGCGCGGCACACGACGCGAAGGAGCATCGGATGAGCGGTGGAACAGACGACGCGACCCCGCCCATCACGCGCCCATCGCCCACCCCGGCGGCCCCACCGCCACCGGGAGTGAGCCGAACGGCCCTGATCTGGATGGGCGTCGCGGTCGTCGTGCTGTCGTTCGTCGCCGCGTTCCTCGGGTCGTGGCTGGCGCGATCGACGGAATCTGTCGCCGAGCCGTCGCCGACGCCGACGGCCGAGCCGGTCCAGACCACACCGCCGGACTACGAAGCGATCATCGAAGACATCCTCCCTGCGGGGTCCGCCGTACGCGCGGGCACGGGTGCGCCTGAGTCTGGCAAGGGCTCCGAAGGCGACATCTACATCGACCGCTCGACCGCCGATGTCTACCTGTTCCAGGACGACTGGGTGTGGGTCGGCAACATCCGCGCGAGTGCCGCCGCGAACCTCACCGGTGCGGCCGGCGCTGCAGGGCCTTCCGGGGCGCCGGGGGCGCCGGGCGCTTCAGGTGCGCCCGGTGCACCGGGGACCCAGGTGCTCCTCGGCGTCGGTGCTCCGGACGACGATACGTGCGAAGCGGACGGCGACGTCTACATCGACACCGAGGTCTCGGCGTATTACGAGTGCCGCGGCGGCGCCTGGACGCTGTTCGGTCCGACGTCTGCCGAGGGCGGCGACTGAGCTCCTGTGGTTTGCTGGACGCATGAGGACTCTTCTGCGCTGGCTGCTCGCGGGATCGATGGTGTTCGCGGGGCTCAGTCACCTGTTCTGGGCACGCAAGGAGTTCCAGGCGCAGGTGCCCGACTTCGCGGCCGAGGTGATGGACAAGGATGCCGTCGTCGTGGCATCCGGCGTCGTCGAGGTCATGCTCGGGGCGTCGCTCGTGGCGCTGCCGAGGTCGCGGCGGACGCTCGGATGGATCCTCGCGGGCTTCTTCGTCGCCGTCTTTCCGGGCAATGTCGAGCAATGGGCGAAGAAGCGCGACGGGTTCGGCCTCGACACCGACGGCAAGCGGCTCGGGAGACTGTTCTTCCAGCCCGTCCTTGTCGCGTGGGCGCTCTGGTCGACGCGAAGCTGAGCAAAGGTGCGAGGCTGAGAAGCGCGTGAGCGACCGCATGAGTGATGCATAGGGTAGGTGGCGATGCCTCTCCTCTCGCTCCTCATCCTCGCCCTCCTGGTGTTCACGCTCGTCGACATCATCCGCCGAGACGATCAGCAGGTGAAGCACCTGCCCAAGACCATGTGGGTCATCATCGTGATCCTCCTGCCGTTCCTCGGCGCGGTCCTGTGGTTCACTCTGGGCCGTGTCTACCCAGAGGGGGGACCTCGAATGCCGCGGCCCGCCCGCACCGCTGCGCCTCCCGCGACGGCGAGACCCTCTGCGCCCTCTGCCCCGGCCGACCCGCGCTCGACCGAGCAGCAGCTGGCCGATCTCGAGCGCGAGATCGAAGAGGATCGTCTGCGCGCCGAGCTGCGCCGACGGCAGCGCGAGAACCCCGAACGCTAGGGCTTCGTCGACGCCGTGACGGTGAACTTCGCGTTGCGGGCGATCTGCCGGGTCGGCCCGACGATCCGCTCGAGGGCAGCGCGGTAGCGCAGTGCGGAGTTCCACACGGTCCACAGTTCGCCTTTGGGCCGGAGCACGCGCGTGGCATCGGCGAAGAACCGCGGCGCGAGGTCGGTCGTGACGGCGGCTCCCGAGTGGAACGGGGGATTGAGCACGATGAGTGACGCGCTCCCATCCGGCAGATGCCGACAGCAGATCGTCGCGGCCGACGGTCACGCGATCCTCGACCCCGTTGGCCGCGGCCGTCGCCCGTGCCGACGCGACGGCGGCGGCGGACTGGTCCGTCGCGTGCACCGAGAGCTCGGGATGCCTCGTCGCCAGCGCCGCGGCGACGACCCCCGTGCCGCACGCGAAGTCCACGACGAGTCCGTCGCCCGGAGCGTTCGCCGGCAGGTGATCGAGCAGGAGACGCGTGCCGATGTCGATCGACGCACCCGCGAAGGCGCCGCCGAACGCGCACACGACGAGCCCGTCGACCTCGGCCCTTGCAGGGGCGGGATCATGCCCGTCGAAGGGCCCGCGCGCGATCAGCACACGCGACTTCTGCCGTGCGTGCGTGACGTCGAGCGTCGTGAAGCTCTCGCGCAGCACGTCGTTCATCGCGATCGTCATGTGCTTGAGGCGACCGCCCGCGAAGACGACGACATCGGGGGCAGCGTGCGCGGCGATGAGCGCGGCGATGTCGCGCAGCGCATCGAGCGCGCGAGGCAGGCGCATGAGCACGATGCGCGCGCCCGCCACGAGCGAGGCATCCAGCGCGTGCGACGTGAACGCGTCGCCGAGCCCCGCGCGGGCCGCATTCGCCGCGAGGGCGCGCTCGCCGGTCAGCGGGTCTTGGTGGACGCGGATCGCGCGAGCGCCGCCGTCAGCGGCTCCGAGCGTCAGCGCGCCGTAGGCATCGCCGATCACGACGAGCTCGCCGGGCCCGAGGCCCGCGCGGGCGGCGGTCGATTCGTCGAGGATCAGCCGATCCGCGGCATCCATCGCCACGAGACCCTCGCCCTCGACGTCGGGCCAGCGCCGCAGCTCGTCGGGGGAGTACGTCACCGCTCCACGCTAGTCGCCCGCTTACGCTGGAAGGACCCGACCCGAAGGAGACCCGTGTTCCGCGCGCCCCTGAACCTCTTCCGCGCACTTGCGATCGCCGAGGCGATCTCGTGGACGCTCCTGATCGCGGCGCTCATCCTGCGAGCGACCGCTGATCTGGAGATCGCGGTGTCGATCGGCGGCGGCATCCACGGGTTCGTCTTCCTCTCGTACGGTGCGACCGCGATCCTGGTCGCGAAGAACCAGCGCTGGGGGATCGCGCCCACCGTCGTCGCCATCGCGAGCGCGGTGATCCCGTACGCCACGATCCCGACCGAGATCTGGCTGCACCGCACCGGGCGGCTGCAGGGAGCGTGGCGCCTCGACCGCGACCGACGACCCGCGTGACGGCACATGGCATGACCGTCTCATGCGGTTCTTCCTCAATCGTCCGTGGATGCTCGCGATCCTGATCGCGCTCGCGGTGATCGTCCTGTACGTCGCGCTGCTGATCGTCGGCCCGCCGGGCGGCCGCCACTGACCTGACGGGGCGCGGCGCCGGGGGCCAGGCGCCGTCAGTCGCGCGCGGGGAGCTGCTGCAGGGTCCAGGTGTTGCCGTCGGGGTCGTCGAACGTGACGAACCGACCCCACGCCTGCTCGTCGACACCGTGCGCATCGACGCCGACGGCGCGCAGCTGTGCGAGAGCCTCGTCGGCGTCGGGGACGACGACCTGGATCGTGTCCTGCTGCCCCGGCTGCGAGCGTGCCGCCCAGGCCCGTGCCGAACGCGATCGAACACGCCGACCCGGGAGGCGTGAGCTGCACGAAGCGCAGACCCTCGAACGGGGTCTGGTCATGGTCGGCGTGGAAGCCGATCTTGACGTAGAAGTCCTTGGCGCGGTCGACGTCGCTCACAGGCACGTGGATGAGCTCGATCTTCCAGTCCATGCTGCTTCCTCCTCAACGCGGAACCCCTCGGCTCTGCTCCCGGTCGAACGCTACGCCGAGGTGCCGACAGTGGCGAGCCGTCGCGCAGCGGCAGGACTGGGAATATGCCCGGACGGCGGGCGTTCAACTTGATACGACCTGTGCTCAAGTTCCTAAACTTGACATTAATCAACTCAACTTTCGGGAGAGAGTCGTAATGCCCGAAGACTTCACCCCTCCCGCCGGATCCGGCGAGAGCGAAGGCTCGTTCGACGAGTTCCTCGCCCGCTACCTCGCAGGCGAGCGCGCACGCGCGGAGCGGTCGATAGACCTCAGCCGCTTCCTCGGCGCACGTACGCAGGAGCTCCTCCAGCGCGCCGGAAAGTACGCGCTCGACCGCGGTCAGCGCGAGCTCGACGCCCTGCACGTGCTGCGTATCCTCGCCGCGGAGTCGCCTGCCAAGGATGCCGTCGAGCGCATCGGCGCCGAGCCGGCGGCCATCGTCCGCGCGGCCGAGGAGCGCCTCCCCTCGGCGGGAGTCGCCGCCGACGTCGACGGCGCGGTCGTCACGCCGTCCGTGCAGCGCGCCCTGTTCCACGCCTTCCAGGTCGCCCGCTCGTCGGGTTCGACCTACGTCGACCCCGAACACCTCTTCTTCGCGCTCGTGCTCGCGCAGGACACGCCCGCAGGTCAGGTCCTCGCCCGCGCGGGCGTGACCGCCGAGGCCCTCACGCAGAGCGTGCGCGAGACCGTCGCGCCCAGCGGAGCGCCCGTGCAGACGGAAGGGGATGCTCCGGCATCCACCACCCCCATGCTCGACAAGTTCGGCACCGACCTGACGGCCCGTGCCGCCGCGGGTGAGCTCGACCCCGTCATCGGCCGTGCCGATGAGATCGAGCAGACGATCGAGATCCTGAGCCGCCGCACGAAGAACAACCCCGTCCTGGTCGGCGAGGCCGGTGTCGGCAAGACCGCGATCGTCGAGGGTCTCGCCCAGGCGATCGTCGACGGCGCCGTGCCCGAGCAGCTGCTCGGCCGCCGCGTCATCGCGCTCGACCTGCCCGCGATGCTCGCCGGCACGCGCTACCGCGGAGACTTCGAAGAGCGCCTCACCCACACGATGGACGAGATCGCCGCCCTCAAGGGCGACCTCATCGTCTTCATCGACGAGGTGCACACGATCGTCGGCGCGGGCGGCGGAGGCGAAGGGGCGATGGATGCCGGAAACATCCTCAAGCCGCGTCTCGCTCGCGGAGAGCTGCACCTCGTGGGTGCCACGACGCTCAAGGAGTACCGCACGATCGAGAAGGACCCCGCGCTCGAGCGTCGGTTCCAGCCCGTGCGGGTCGGAGAGCCTTCCGTCGAGGACGCCGTCCTGATCCTGCGCGGTCTCAAGCCCGCCTACGAGGAGCACCACGGAATCGTCTACACCGACGAGGCCATCCGTGCCGCCGTCGAGCTGAGCGATCGGTACCTGACCGAGCGCGTGCTGCCTGACAAGGCGATCGACCTCATCGATCAGGCCGGCGCGCGCCTGCGCCTGCGGCTGGGCGCCAAAGTCGACGTGAGCGCGCTCGTCGCGCAGCTCGCGACGCTCGAGGCCGACAAGAACGCGGCCGTCTCGGCGGAGCACTACGAGGACGCCATGCGGCTCCGCGACGAGATCAGCGCGGTGCAGGCAAGACTCGACGAGGCGACGTCCCGACCGGCGGGTGCCGGTGCCGAGGCGGTCGTCGGCGAGTCCGAGATCGCAGCCGTGATCAGCCGGGCCACCGGCATCCCGGTCAACCGTCTCACCGAGACCGAGCGTGAGCGTCTCGCCGAACTCGAGGGCGAACTGCACGCTCGCGTCATCGGGCAGGACGACGCCGTGACGGCCGTCGCGAAGGCCGTGCGCCGCAACCGCACGGGCATGGGCGACGCGCACCGCCCCGTGGGCTCGTTCCTGTTCCTCGGCCCGACGGGTGTCGGCAAGACCGAGCTCGCGAAGGCGCTCGCGGCGTCGCCTCTTCGACGACGACGGCGCGGTCATCCGCTTCGACATGAGCGAGTTCGGCGAGCGGCACACGGTGTCGCGTCTGGTCGGCGCCCCTCCCGGCTACGTCGGCTACGACGAGGCGGGCCAGCTCACCGAGCGCGTGCGCCGCAACCCGTACGCGGTGGTGCTCTTCGACGAGATCGAGAAGGCTCACCCGGACGTCTTCAACCTGCTGCTCCAGGTGCTCGACGACGGACGGCTGACCGACGGCCAGGGCCGGACGGTCGACTTCCGCAATGCCGTCATCGTCATGACCTCGAACCTCGGATCGGAGTTCCTCGCATCCCGCGGCGGAGCGATCGGGTTCCTCGCCGACGGCGGAGGCCCGACCGGCTTCGGCTCGGAGAAGGATCTGCGCGACCGCGTGTTCGCAAAGCTCCGCGAGGCGATGCGGCCCGAGTTCCTCAACCGCATCGACGACATCGTGCTCTTCCGCAAGCTCGAGAAGCCGCAGCTGTCGCAGATCGTCGAGCTGCTGCTCCGCGCGACCGAGTCCCGCCTCGCGCGGCGTGAGGTCGACCTCGTCGTCACAGACGCCGCTGTCGCGTGGCTCGCCGAGAACGGCTACGAGCCCGAATACGGTGCCCGGCCGCTGCGCCGGCTCATCCAGCGCGAGGTGGACGACCGCATCGCCGATCTGTTCGTCACGGGTGCGCTCGGCGACGGGGGAGCGGTGAAGGTGGATGCCGGACCCGACGGCCCCACGGTGTCCGTCGCGCAGGAGCTCGCCTCGGCTGCCTGACCCCCACCGCGTGTCGGCGACTCGTGCCAGAGTGATGGCATGAGCTCGCCGACGCGCCGTGTGGGCGCCATCTTCGTGCCGGATCTGCCTCCAGAGCAGCTCCGGCCCGCCGTCGCCGCCGCCGAGGAAGCGGGCGTCTCGGAGCTATGGCTCTGGGAGGACTGCTTCCGCGAGGCGGCGTTCTCGTCTGCGGGTGCAGCGCTCGCCTGGACCGAGCGCCTCAAGATCGGCATCGGCATCGCACCCATGCCTCTTCGCAACGTCGCCCTCACGGCGATGGAGATCGCGACGCTCGAGCGCATGTTCCCCGGACGGCTCCTGCCCGGCGTCGGCCACGGGGTGCTCTCGTGGATGGGGCAGGTCGGCGCGCGCGTCGCGTCGCCCCTGACGCTCATGCGCGAGTACGTGCCTGCGCTGCAGCGACTGCTCGCGGGCGACCTCGTGTCGACGTCGGGAAGATACGTGCGGCTCGACGGGGTGCGCCTCGACTGGCCGCCGCTTGTCGCGCCCCCCGTGTACGCGGCGGGCGAGGGACCCAAGACGCTCGCGCTGACCGGAGAGGTCGCCGACGGCACGGTCCTGACGGGCGGCACGACTCCGGAGCGCACAGCCGGCGCCCGCGCCCTCATCGACAGTGCGCGCTCGGCCACCGGGCGAACCGGCGAGCATCCGATCGTCGTGTACGTCGCCGTCGCGACGGGCGGGGACGCCTCGGCCCGCGCCGCCGTGCAGCTCGAGGAGTGGGGCGTGGTGGGTGAGACGGACCGGATCGTCACCGGCCCCATCGACGGCATCGCCCGCCGACTCGTCGAGTTCTACGACGCGGGTGCCGATGCCGTCATCCTCCAGCCGCTCCAGCGCGACGGCGACGTGCGGCGGTTCCTCTTCGAGGTCGCCGAGATTGCAGGTGCCCTCACCACGTAGGGCATGATCGTCGTGCGCCGCCGTCGCCGTCGCCGCGGTCGCCGTCGCCGTCGCGGTCGCCGTCGCCGCCGCGGTCGTCGTCTGCGCCGCCGGCGAATGATCGTCGCGGTTCCCGGCGCATAGGGCATGATCGGAGCATGACGGGTGCGCTTTCGGTCGGCATCGCGGCAGCCGCGGGAACAGAAGTCGCCGAGGCGATCGCACCGGCCCTCGAGCGCGGCGGCTTCCGCGCCCTGTGGGTCAACGACACTCCGGCCGCCGACGCGCTCGAGCTGCTGGCTGCGGCCGCGCGCGTGACGGAGAACCTCGTGCTGGCGGTGGGCGTCATCCCCGTGGACCGTCGCTCGGCGGACGAGATCCTGGCCCGCGTCGAGGCTCTTCGGCTGCCGGCCGACAGGCTCGTGCTCGGCATCGGCGCGGGAAGCACGAAGGCCGGAGCCCTCGAGCGGGTGCGCGACGCCGCCGCAACGCTGCGGGCCGCGACGCCGGCGCAGGTCGTCGTCGGCGCCCTGGGCCCCCGCATGCGGCGGCTCGGTGCGGAAGAATCCGACGGACTCGTGCTGAGCTGGCTCACACCCGGCCTCGCCGCCGAGCAGAGCGCCGCAGCGCACGCATCGGATCGAGATGCCCACGTCGCGCTCTATGTGCGAACGGCGACGGACGCAGCGGCCGTTCCACGACTGACAGCGGAGGCCGCCCGCTACTCGTCTTACCCCGCGTACGCCGCGCATTTCGCGCGGCTCGGGATCTCTGCCGACGAGACTCTGATAGCCCCGACCGACGGGCGGGACCGCATCGAGGCCTACCGCTCCGCCGCCGACGAGGTCGTGCTGCGCGCCATCACCGCGGGCGACGACCCCCGGGACTACCTCGGGTTCGTGCACCGCGTCACGGCCTGACCCTGGCGCGCTGCGCGTCCCTCGGTTTCGGTGTTGTGGCCTGACCCGGGGGCGCGCCGGCCGGTTTCGTTGTCGTGCCGAACTGCGGAGATCGGGGCGGACACGCCGGGTGGGGATGCCTCGGACCGGCGTGTCGGCGGGAGGACTCCGAAGTTCTGCACGGGCGGCGGACGGGGGAGTGGCCATGTCAGGGGTCGGTGCGAGAATTCGGGCATGCTCCTGACGGACCTCGTGACCGCGACGGATGCCGTGGCGTCGACGTCGTCGCGGCTCGCCAAGGTCGACGCGCTCGCCGTCGCGCTTCGTGGTCTCGATCCCGGCGAGATCGCGCCCGCGGTCGGTCTGCTCGTCGCGCGACCGCGGCAGGGCCGGATAGGGGTGGGATGGAGGGGCCTTGCGAACCTCGACGTGCCGCACGCCAGCGCGCCGACGCTGACGGTCGGGCAGGTGGATGCCGCGCTCACGCGCCTGGCCGCGGCGGCCGGCGCGGGCTCGGCCACGGCCCGCCGCGGCGACCTCGAAGACCTCGCGAGGGCGGCGACACCCGAGGAGTGGGGCTTCCTGTCGAGGGTCATCCGTGGCGAACTGCGCACGGGGGCTCTCGACGGAGTGCTGCTCGACGCGATCGCGAAGGCCTCCGATCGTCCCGCTGCGATGGTCCGCCGCGCCGCGATGCTCTCGGGCGACCTGGGCGAGACGGCGCGGATCGCGCTCACCGGATCGGCCGACGATCTCGCGGCGGTGGGCCTCGTCGTCGGCCGCCCTGTGCTGCCGATGCTCGCCTCGACCGCGGCATCCGTCGCCGAGGCCATCGCGACGACCGGCGAGGCGTCGGTCGAGTACAAGCTCGACGGCGCGCGCATCCAGGTCCACCGTCGCGGCGACGACGTCGGCGTCTACACCCGCAGCCTCGCTGATATCACGCAGCGCGTGCCCGAGATCGTCGAGGTCGTGCGCGGTCTTCCGGGTGGGGATCTGATCCTCGACGGAGAGACCCTCGCGCTCGACGAGGACGGCGGCCCGCGTCCGTTCCAAGACACGATGGCGCGCTTCGGCTCCGAGTCCGCGCGTGAGCTCGCCCTGCGTCCGTGGTTCTTCGATGTCCTGCATGCGGATGGTCGCGACCTCGTCGACGAGCCGCTGGCCGAGCGCCTCGTCGAACTCGACCGGATCGTGGGGGAGTGGCGCATGCCCGGCATCGTGACCGGCGACGCGGCCGAGGCCGAGGAGCTCTCGCGCGCAGCCCTGGCGGCCGGCCACGAGGGGGTCGTCGTGAAGGGGATCGCGTCGGCCTACTCGGCGGGCAGGCGCGGCAAGGCGTGGATCAAGGTCAAGCCCGTGCTGACGTACGACCTCGTCGTGCTCGGCGTCGAGTGGGGATCGGGCCGTCGCGCCGGCCTGCTGTCGAATCTGCACCTCGGAGCGCTCGATCCCGAGGGCGAGTTCGGGCCGCCCGGGGGATTCGTCATGGTCGGCAAGACCTTCAAAGGACTCACAGACGAGCTGCTGCGATGGCAGACAGAGCACTTCCCGACGATCGAGACCGGCCGCAGCACGTATGCACTCACGGTTCGGCCGGAGACCGTCGTCGAGATCGCGATCGACGGGGTGCAGCGCTCGACCCGCTATCCCGGGGGCGTCGCGCTGCGCTTCGCGCGCGTGAAGGGCTACCGACCCGACAAGCGGCCGGGCGACGCGGACACGATCCAGGCCCTCCGCGCCCTGCTGCGGGGCTGAGCGCCGTTGCGGCGTGGCACCATGAGGGCATGCCCCGAGGATCCGGTCGACGTGAGCACCGTGGCGCGAGCGGCAGGATCGTCGTCCTCACCGGTGCAGGCATCTCGGCCGAGAGCGGCGTCGCGACCTTTCGCGATGCCGGCGGCCTGTGGGAGGGGTACAGCATCGATGACGTCGCGACTCCCGAGGGATTCGCGCGTGACCCCGACACCGTCCTGCGCTTCTACGACGAGCGGCGGCGGGCCGTGGCATCCGTCGTCCCCAATCCCGCCCACGAGGCTCTCGCGCGTCTCGAAGACGTGCTCGGCGACGACCTTCTCGTCGTGACGCAGAACGTCGACGACCTGCACGAGCGCGCCGGCACGACCAGGCTCGTGCACATGCACGGCGAGCTCGGCCGGGCGCTGTGCACGGCGTGCGCGACGAGACCCCGCTGGGCGACGGATCTGCTCGATCGCCCCGCGTGCCCGAACTGCGGCGAGCGGACGCTGCGCCCCGATGTCGTCTGGTTCGGCGAGATGCCCTACGACCTCGACCGCATCGAGGAGGCCGTTGTGGCGTGCGACGTGTTCGTCTCGATCGGCACATCGGGCGAGGTGTACCCCGCGGCCGGGTACGTCGCGCTCGCCGCCGCAGTCGGTGCCCGGACGGTGGAACTCAACCTCGTCCCCTCCGACGCGGCGGTGCCGTTCGACGAGGTGCGCGCAGGGCGCGCAGGCGACCTCGTGCCGGCGTGGGCCGACGAGGTCATCGCCGGCCGGGCATGAGAACCGGCCGGGCATGAGAACCGGCCGGGCATGAGAACCGCCCGGCCGCGGCGGCGAGCGCTGCGACCGGGCGGTGCGGATGATCCGTCAGGTGCGGGATGCCCCGCCCGACCGCAGACGCGAGAGCGCGTCCACCGTCGCGGCGAGGATCAGGACGCCGCCCGTGACGAGCAGGTTGATGCCCGCGGGCAGGTTGAGCAGACCGAGGCCGTTCGCGATCACGGCGATCACGAGCGCACCGATCGCGGCGTGCACGAGTCGGCCCTTTCCGCCGAAGAGGCTGACGCCCCCGACGACGGCGGCAGCGACGCCCGAGAGCACGATGTCTCGGCCGACCGTGGCATCCACCGCGCCGACGCGCGACACGCTCAGCAGCGCCGAGAACACCGCGAGGCTCGAGCAGATCACGAAGGCCCACCACTTGATCCAGCGCACCTTGACGCCAGAACGGCGGGCAGCCTCGGTGTTGCCGCCGATCGCATAGATGTACCGGCCGAACTTCGTGCGGTCGAGCAGGAACGTGCCCAGCCACAGGATCGCGAGAACGATCGGCACGATCACGGGCACGCCGGCGACCTCGATGACCGACTGACCGCGGTTCTGATTGAGGATGTAGACCACCGTGCCGCCGATGACCGCGATGACGGCGAGCTTGATCCACACGAGCGAGATCGCACGGTTGGGCACTCCGGCGCGTGTGCGCCGCGAGCGGTCCCAGAACGCCGTCGCCGCCGAGATGGCCAGCATGATCGCGAGCATGGCCCAGCCCGCCCAGACCGGCAGGTTGCCGTTCTGGATCGCGATGAGCTCGGGCACCTCGAGGCGGTAGAGGCCGCCCGGCCCGATGATGACGAGCGCGAGGCCCTGGAATCCCAGGAAGAGACCGAGTGTCACGACGAACGATGGGATGCCGACCCGCGCGACGAAGAAACCTATCAAGGCGCCGGTGAGGAAGCCGAAGCCGAAGCCCATCAGGAGGGCGAGCGGCCAGGGGATGCCGAACTGCGCGTTCAGGACGACGAACAGGGCCATGCCGACGCCGCCCGTGACACCCGCAGACAGATCGATCTCGCCGAGGAGCAGCACGAAGACGAGCGCCATGCCGAGCACGACGAGGGTCGCAGCCTGGTTCAGCAGGTTCGCGAAGTTGCGCTCGGTCAGGAAGAACGGGCTGAGGGTGGAGAACAGGATGCCGAGCGCGACGAGCCCGCCGACGGCGGGGAGGGCCCCCATGTCGCCGCCGCGCACCCGCTGCCACCATGCCTGGATCTGGTCGCCGAGGCCGCCCTCGACGCCGCTGCCGATGAGATCGCTCGCGATCGGGTCGGGTGCGGCCTCGGTGCGCGGTGCGTTGCTGCTCATTCCGCTCCCCCCGTCGGAAGGTTGGTCGTGCCGATGTGCTCGACGCCGCCCAGGGTCTTGGTGCCGGTGATGTAGCCGACGACGTCGTCGCGCGTCGTATGGGCGACGTCGATCTGCGCCACCATCTGGCCGAGGTAGAGCACCGCGATGTCGTCGGCGACCGAGAAGACGTCGGCGAGGTTGTGGCTGATGAGGACGACGGCGACCCCTTGCTCAGAGAGCCGCTGCACGAGGTTGAGAACCTGCTCGGTCTGGGCCACTCCGAGGGCGGCGGTCGGCTCGTCGAGGATCACGACGCGGGCCTTCTTGAGGACGGCGCGGGCTATCGCGACGGTCTGCCGCTGGCCGCCCGAGAGACTCGAGACCTTCTGGCGCACCGACTTGACCGTGCGCACCGACAGCGAACGGAGAGTGTCGGAGGCATCCTTCTCCATGCGGCCCTCGTCGAACGTGCCGCCCCGGAGCTCTTCACGACCGAGGAACATGTTCTGGACGATGTCGAGGTTGTCGCACAGCGCGAGGTCCTGGTAGACGACCTCTATGCCGAGGCCGGCCGCTTCGCGAGGCGTGTGGAGGTCGCGGTGCTCGCCGTCGATGAGGACTTCACCCTCGTCGTAGGGCTGGACGCCCGCGAGTCCCTTGATGAGGGTCGACTTTCCGGCGCCGTTGTCACCGACGAGAGCGGTGACCTTGCCCGGGTAGACCTTGAGGTCGACGCCCTTGAGGACGCTGACGGGGCCGAAGGCCTTCTTGACGCCGACCAATTGGATGATCGGGTCCGTTTCGGTGATCGTGTCTGGCATGCTCGCTTCCTTGCGATCTGAGGGTCGATCCAGGGGAATGGGAGGCCCGGCCTCAGCCGGGGTGGAGGGTCTTTCAACCGTCCGTGTGAAAGGGCGCCGCGTCACGTGGACGCGGCGCCCCCTCAGCTCGTGATCGCTACGGAGCGACGACACCGAACTCCTCGCACTTGGCCATGACGTCGGGCGTGCAGACATCGTCGTACGCGGCGTCACCGGCGGCGACGACGTCGTTGACCTGCTCGGGGCCGACGAGGACCGGCGTGACCTGGATGTACGGCGTGCCGTCCTCCAGCGTCGTGTCGGTCGAGACCGTTTCGCCGTTGAGCAGCGCGATGGCCGTCTCGACGGCGGCCTTCGCCTCATCGGCGACCGGCTTGTAGACCGTCGCGGTCTGCCAGCCGAGCAGGATGTTCTGCAGGCCCGCGACGTTCGCGTCCTGGCCGGACACGGCGACGCCGGTCAGGTTGTTGTCCTGCAGGACCTTGATGACGCCCGCGGCGTTCGTGTCGTTCGCGGCCCACACGCCGTCGACCTTGCCGCCCAGACCGGTGAGGGCCTGCTCGAAGTTGGTCTGCGACTTGGCCTGGTCCCAGATTCCCGGGGGCTCCGCGGCCGCCGTGATGCCGGCGCCCTCCATGACCTCGACAGCGCCTTCCTTGAACATCGCTGCGTTGCCGTCGGTCGGGTCGCCGCCCATGTAGACGACGACGGCGGTCGCGGGGTCCTTGCCGGCTGTGGCAAGACCGTCGAGGACCGTCTGACCCTGCAGTCTGCCGACCTCGACATTGTCGAACGAGACGTAGTAGTCGGCGCCCGAGAACGGGCGATCGTAGGCGATGACGGGGATGCCCTCGGCCGTCGCCTTGGCGGCGACCGCCTCGGCGGCGCCCTGGTAGTCGACGAGGAGCATGACGCCACAGCCCTGCGTGAGCTGCTGGTCGGCGATCGTCGAGTACTTGTTGACGTCGCCCTGCGCGTTCTGGATGTCGACCTCGAAGCCGGCGCCCTCCAGGCCCTCCTGGAGGTACTTGCGGTCGAAGTTCTCCCAGCGGGGCGACGAGGCCGCGTCGGGGAGGATGACGCACGCGCGGCCGGCCTCACCTGTGCCGTCGCCGCCATCGGTCGGTGTGCCGCCGCCACCGCCGGCACAGCCGGCGAGCAGCATCGCCGTCGCGCCCGTGAGGGCGGCGGCGGCGAGGAGTGAAGACTTCTTCATTGATTCGCCTTTCGTCATTGAACATGCGAGCCCCAGGACGCCCCTGACGCGGCTTCGCGCTATGGACGATCATCCGCCAGCAGAATCCTTGGCGTCAAGCTTTGAACGTAACGCTTTCGCAACGCGCGGTTTGGCTTCGTGAGCTGACCTCAGCCGGCTCCACGATGGCGTCGCGACATGCACAATGTGCACCACGATCGAGTGCGCGCCTGTGCGAAATGCGAAGCCGAATCGGTTCGCCACCCGAGTGCTCCCCATACGAGTTCGTCAAATGAACTCAGACGGATCACCGCCGAGCCGCGCCGCCGTCAGGCCCGGCCGGAGGCTGCGCGCTTGCGGCGGGAGAGCGAGTCGACGATCACGGCGAGCACGAGGACGACTCCCGTGACCATGAACTGCACCGAGGAATTGAGGCTGAGGAGGGTGAGCCCCGACGAGATCGACTGGATGACGAAGATCCCCAGGAGCGCCGCGAACGCCGTGCCGCGTCCGCCGAAGAGGCTCGCGCCGCCGATGACGGCCGCCGCGATGGCATTGAGGTTCGTATCTCCGCCGCCCGAGCTCTGGTTCGCGGCCGCGAGGCGCGCTGCGGCGAGGATGCCGCCCGTGGCGGCGAGCGTCGAGCACAGCGCGAACACCGAGAGGTAGATCCGATCGACCCGGATGCCCGCCCGCCGCGCCGCCTCGACGGAGCCGCCGACGGCGTACACGGCACGGCCCCAGCGCGTGCGCGTGAGAGCCGCGTTGGCGACGATGACGAGCGCGACGAAGAAGAGGAACATGACCCCGACGCCGCGGTAGAGGTTGAGGTACCACGCGATCCCCAGCAGCACGACGAGCAGCACCCCGGCGCGCAGGCCGATCTGGACGAAGCTCTGGCTCGCGAGGTTCGCGCGCGCGCGCCGCAGCGCCTGGCGCACCCGCATCCATGCGTATATCGCGACGCCGACGACCACGACGACGTACGACGCCCATGCGGGCAGGAAGAGCTGCTGGGCGAAGTAGACGATCCACGAGGACTGCGGCAGGTTGATGGATCCCGTCGCGCCGAGCACCCACAGCTGGAGGCCCAGGAAGCCGAGCAGGCCTGCAAGAGTGATGACGAAGCTGGGCACGCCGAACCGGTTGTACAGGAAGCCGTAGAGGAGTCCGACGAGGCAGCCCACGGCGATGGCCGCAAGGAGCGCGAGGGCGAGGTTCCACCGCAGCTGCACGAAGGCGACGGCCAGGACGGCCGAGGCGAGCCCCGAGACCGAGCCGACCGACAGATCGATCTCGCCCACGAGGAGGACCAGCACGACGCCGAGGGCGATCGTGCCGATCGCCGCGCACTGCATCGTGAGGTTCACGAGGTTCTCGGGCGAGAGGAAGTTCGGGTTCAGGATCTGGAAGACGGCCCAGATCACGACGAGTCCCGTCGCGACGGGCAGCGAACCGAGGTCGCCGCCGCGGATGCGCGCCACGAGCAGCGCGAAGGAGGCCCGGATCCCCTCGGCGCTCAGGAGGCGCTCGTCGGCCGTCGGAACGACCCGGGTGTCGCGGCCCGTCATGCGCCGCCCCGTCGGCGCGGGGTGCGGCGCGCGCGCCCTTCGGGAAGCCGGATGATGCCCGCCGGGGTCGCCTCGTCAGGATCGAGGTCGGGATCGGGCTCGGGCGGCGCGCCGGGAGGTCTGCGCGCGGCATCCTCGACCATCTTGCGCATCGTGACGTCGGTCGCACCCGTGATGGCGGCGATGAGGGTCTCGCTCGTGATGTCGGCGACGTTGTACTCGCCGTTGTTGCGGCCGAGCCGCAGCACGACCACGCGGTCGGCGACGGCCATGACATCGGCCATGTTGTGGCTGATGAGCACGACGCCGTGGCCGCGCTCGCGCAGTCGCTCGATGAGGTTCAGCAGCTCGGCGGTCTGGGCGACGCCGAGGGCCGCGGTCGGCTCGTCGAGGATGATGACGCGGGGTTCGCCGATGAGCGAGCGCGCGATCGCGACCGTCTGGCGCTGACCGCCCGAGAGCGACGCGACCGGGGTGCGCACCGAGGGCACCTTGGCCGAGAGCTCGCGCAGGAGCGTCCACGTACGCTCCTCCATGCCGACCTCGTCGAGCATGCCCTCGGCGACGAGTTCGCGTCCGAGCCACAGGTTCGCGACGACATCGAGGTTGTCGCACAGCGCCAGGTCCTGGAAGACCGTCGCGATCCCGAGGTCCTGCGCATCGGCCGGCGTGTGGATCTCGACGGGCTCGCCGTCGAACTCGATCGAGCCGGCATCCTGCGCGTGCACGCCCGCGAGCACCTTGACGAGGGTCGACTTGCCCGCGCCGTTGTCGCCGACGAGTGCGACGACCTCGCCCTCGTCGACCCAGAAGTCGACGTCGGTGAGGGCTTTGACGGCACCGAAGTGCTTGTCGATGCCCCGCATCGTCAGGACGCGCTCGCGAGCGCGTCCTGGGCGGGGTGCGGGCAACGACATCGTCACGTCCTCATCCTCGGCGATCGGCCACGGCGGCTGTGTCCGCATCGACGATACCCGCCGCCGACACGGTCGGGCTCATTCGTCGATCAGGCCGGCCGCGATGCACGCGTCGCGGTAATCGGGCGTGCAGATGTCGTCGAGCGTCCAGAAGCCGTCGGCGACGACCGTCTCCAGGATGTTGTCGATCGTGACCGCGACGGGGTCCAGGAGCGTCGTGGGGGTGCCGCCGATCTTCATGGGAGCCGTGACCTGCTCGCCGTGCAGGAGGGCCACGGCGACCTCGGCCGCGAGCCGTGCCTGCGGCTTCATGGCCTTGTAGACGGTCATGTACTGGTCGCCCGTGACGATCCGCTGGATCGCGGTGAGCTCGGCATCCTGCCCCGTCACGATCGGCCACGGATCGACGTTGGCGGCCTTGAGCGCCGAGACCGCCCCGCTCGCCGTGCCGTCGTTCGCGGCGTACACCCCGACGATCTCGTCTGCCGTACTGGGCGATCTGCCCCGACACCCACGCCTGGGCCTTGTCGGGGCTCCAATCGGGCGTCGCATACTCGGCGAGGATCTTGCAGCCGGGTCTGGTCGATGACGCTGTGCGCGCCCCGCGCGAAGCTCGTCGCGTTGCTGTCGGTGGGCGATCCGTTGACCATGAGGATGCCGCCCGTGCGGTCGCCCGCGGCATCGAGCGCGTCGACGAACGCCGTCGCCTGCAGGACGCCGACCTTCTCGTTGTCGAACGACACGTAGTAGGCGAGGTCGCCCCCGGCGACGAGGCGGTCGTAGGACACGACGGGAACGCCCCGGTCGTTCGCCGCGGTCACGATCGAGACGGCGGCGCGCGACGTCGACGGGGTCGAGGACGAGCACGCCCGCGCCGGACGGTCGAGGGCGGACTCCGCCTGCTGCTGCTGCTTCGCGGCATCCTGATCCGCGTTGGCGTACAGCACGCGGTAGTCGCCCAGCTCGGCGATGCGCTCCTCGAAGAAGGGTCGGTCGAAGGTCTCGTAGCGCGCTGTCTTGGCGTCGGGCAGCAGGAGCGCGATCGTGCCCTCGGCGCCCGACGGCTGACCCGTGCACGCCGTCAGCGCGACGACGGTCAGGCCCGCCGCGACGACCATCGCGGTCGTTCGTCGGAGGAAGCGCCCGCGTCGACGCCGAGAGGTCCATGGGGCCTACGCCGTGAACGACAGGGGATCGGCTTCGACGCGTCACGTGGTCGAGGGCGACGGCGATCGCTCCGCGCGCTTCGGCCCACTCGCCGAACGACGCGCCGACGACCTCGGGCAGGCCGCCGGGGCCGCGAGCAGCGCCGAGCGCTCGAGCGAGTGCCGCATGGGGGCCATGAGGATCTCGCCCGCGAGGCCCAGCTCGCCGCCGACGACGATGAGCTCGGGGTCGAAGAGGTTGCACAGGCTCGCCGCGGCGACGCCGATGTGCCGCCCGGCGTCGGCGATGACGCGACGCGAGCTGCCGTCACCCGCCTCGGCGGCCTGCAGGAGGTCGCCGATGCGCCGCATCCCGTCGCTCGGCGGAAAGAGCGAGAGCAGGGCAGGGCCGCCCGCGTAGCTCTCGAGGCAGCCGCGGTTGCTGCAACGGCAGATCGGCCCGTTCTCGTCGAGCGTCACGTGGCCGATCTGCCCGGCCTTGCCGTTGACGCCGTGGAAGAGATCGCCGCCCACGATGAGACCGGCGCTGATCGAGTGGCCGACGCGGATGTAGACCGAGGACGACACCGCCCTGGCGCTGCCCTCGCGCGCTTCGGCGAGGCCGCCGAGGTTCGCCTCGCTGTCGACGTAGACGGGCCGCCCGATGCGCGCCTGCAGGCTCGCCGCGACATCCACGCCCTCCCAGCCGCGCAGGAGACCCGGCGTCGAGACCATGCCGGTGCGCGGGTCGATCGGCGCGGGCAGCGCGAGACCGACCGCGAGGAGGTCGGAGACGCTGCTGCCGAGCGAGTCCATGAGGTCGGCCAGGAGGATGCTGAGCCGGTCGAGCTCGGCGTCGTGGCGATGATCGAGGGCGAGCGGGAGCGAAGTCTGCGTCACGACGGTGCGCGTGGCATCGGCGATCGCGATGCGCAGCTGGCGCGCGCTGTAATGCACCCCGGCGACGAGACCGAGCTGCCGCGCGAGCGAGACGAGCGTCGCGCGGCGGCCGCTGCGCGACGTGAAGGACGTGTGGAGCAGGCCGGATGCCGTGAGCTCCTTGACGATGTTCGACACCGTCGCGGGGGAGAGCCCCGTGCTGCCGGCGAGCTCGACCTGGGTCAGTCGCCCGTGGCGCTTGAGGGACTCGACGACGCGCGCGCGATTGGCCTCGCGGAGCGAGGACTGCGAGCCCGGTTGGGCGATGCGGCGTGCCACAGCGACACTTTAGCGGACGGCCTGGTCGGGAATCCCTCAGCGCTGAGCCGGAACGAGCCTGATCAGGACGATGTTCGTCGACTCGTCGACTTCTGCCACCGAGGGATGGGCCTTGACGAACTCCGTGAAGCTCTTGAAGCCGAGCGCCTTCTCGCTGAAGGAGGGGTCGAGTCGGCGGACGAGGCTCTTGACGGCCGATGCGTGCTGCCACTCCGCGCCTTCCTTGTCGCTCTCGAGGCGCAGCGCGCGGTCGAGCAGCTCGGCCTCGGGGTCGGACGCCTTCTTGCGGGCCCGCGACCGCGTCGGCGTCTCGGGCTTCTCGGCCTGCGGACGCTTGACGCCCGGCAGAGCGTCGTACGCGTCGAACTGGTCGCACGCGGCGGCGAGCGACTTCGCCGTCGAGCCCGCGACGCCCACGCCCACGACGAAGCGCCCGAGCCGCTTGCAGCGCTGGGCGAGCGGCACGTAGTCGGTGTCGCCCGCGACGATGACGACGTGGGTCAGATCGGGCAGCCGGAACATGTCCTCGACGGCGTCGACGGCGAGGCGGATGTCGGCGCCGTTCTTGGCGTACGCCGCGGCCGGGAACAGCTGCACGAGGTCGACGGCGCGCGCGACGAGCTGCGACCGGTACACGGCGTTGACGTGCGACGACCAGTCGGCGTAGGCGCGCGTCAGCACGAGCGTGCCGAACGACGCGGCGAAGTCGATGATCGCGCCGACGTCGATCGTCGCGGCGGCGAGGCGCTCGGCGATGTCGGGGTCACCCGGGTTCTCGACGATCCGCTGCCGATCGCGCGAGTACGCGTTGCGACCGTGTACGCGGTCGTACCAGCTCATGACGATGTTGTCGAAGTCGAGGTAGACCGCGACGCGCGGGTTCTCAGGCGGCATGTCAGTCCTCTCCGGGGTAGCGGACGCCGATGAGGCCGCGGATGGTGTCGAGCGTGCCCATGATCGCGACAGTCTCGTCGATCGGCAGGACGTCGCTGTCGATCGCGCCGGCGGCGACGAACTGCTCGGCCGCGAGCGCCTGGTACTGCATCCCGCGACCCTGCGACGTCGGAGGTCGTACTCCTCGAGCACCGCTGCCGTCCGGCGCGACGACCCGGAACGACGTCGGCGTGTACCAGACGGCGTCGATGTCGATCCGCGCCTCGGTGCCGATGACGTGCGCCGTGTTCGGTCCGGCGGAGCGCGAGGCCGACACCGACGTCGAGACGCGCGCCCGAGGCGTGCGTGAAGATCGTGGCGACCTCGGTGTCGGCGCCGGTCTCGCCCGAGGCGCGCGGCGCGCCGAGATCGTCACCGGTGCGCCCAGCACGTCCCATGCGAACGAGATCGGGGTAGATCCCGAGGTCGAGCAGCGCGCCGCCGCCGAGCTCGAGCGCGTTGAGCCGGTGGGTCGGGTCGCTCGAGATCCGCTGCGTGTGGTCGGCCGTCACGACGCGGACGTCGCCGAGCGTGCCCGTCGGCGACGATCTCGCGGATGCGCACCATGTGCGGCAGGTACCGCGTCCACATCGCCTCCATCGCGAGGAGTCCGCGCGGCGGCCGCGACCTCGCGGACGTGCGGCGGCCTCGGCGCCGTTGAGGGTGAACGGCTTCTCGACGAGCACGTGCTTGCCGGCCTCGAGCGCGAGGATCGCGTGCTCGGCGTGGAACGGGTGCGGCGTCGCGATGTAGACGATGTCGACGTCGGGATCGGCGACGAGGGCCTCGTACGAGCCGTGCACGTGCGGCGATGTCGAACTCGGCGGCGAACGCGCTCGGCCGCGCTCGGCGCGGCGCGAGCCGACGGCGATGAGGTCGAGTCCGGCGGTGCGCAGGTCGCTTGGCGAAGGCGTGGGCGATGCCGCCCGGGCCGAGGATGCCCCAGCGCAAGTCCGGTCGAGCGTCTGAGCGTACGGTCATGCTCCGAGGTTAGCGCGCTGCGCTTAGGCTCGAGCGCGTGACTCCCGTCCGTCGACCGCTTCCGCGAGCTCCTGCGCATCCCGACCGTCTCGCACGCCGACGAGTCCGCGGTCGACTGGGCGCGCTTCGACGAGTTCCGGGCGGCCCTCGAGCGGCTCTATCCCGCGCACTGCACGCGCGTGCTCGAGCGCGAGATCGTCGACGGGCACTCGCTGCTGTTCCGCTGGCGCGGGCGCCGACGCCGGCGACCCGCTCGTGCTGATGGCGCACATCGACGTCGTGCCCGTCGTCGACGAGCGAGTGGGAGCACCCGCCGTTCGCCGCCGAGATCGTCGGCGAAGGGGCGGATGCCGCGATCCACGCGCGCGGCGCGATCGACGACAAGGGCTCGCTCGTCGCGATCCTCGAGGCCGTCGAGGCGCTCGTCGCCGAGGGCTTCACCCCCGCGCGCGACGTCTACCTGGCCTTCGGCCACAACGAGGAGACGGCCGGCGGCGGGCGCGCAGGCGATCGTCGCGGCGCTGCGCGAGCGCGGCATCCGTCCCGGCCTCGTGCTCGACGAGGGCGGCGCCGTCGTCGACGGCGTCATCCCCGGCGTGACGGCGTGCCGACCGCGATGGTCGGCGTCGCCGAGCGCGGCGTCATGACGCTCTGGCTGACGGCGCGCGAGGGCGGCGGGCACGCCTCGACGCCGCCCGCGTTCCCGGCGACGGCGCGCCTCGCGCGCGCGATCGACCGGCTGCACCGGCATCCGTTCCCCGACGCGCCTCGCGCCGCCGGTGCGCGCGATGCTCGCGACGTCGCGCCGCATGCGCCGCAGCCGCTGCGCGCGGTCTTCCGCAACCTCGCGCTCACCGGTCCGCTCGTGGCCGCCGTGTTCGCGCAGCTCGGCCCCGAGACGAACGCGATCGTGCGCACGACCGCCGTCGCGACGCAGCTCAGCGGTGCGCCGGGCGAGAACGTGCTCGCGACGACGGCGACGCGCGGCGGTCAACATCCGGCTGCTGACGGGCGACACCGTCGCGCGGCGCCGTCGAGCGCGCGCGCCGCGTCGATCGCCGACCCCGCGATCGAGCTCGAGGTGCGCCACGGCGTCGGACCCGTCGCCGGTCTCGCCGTGGAAGGGCGAGGCGTGGCAGCGCATCGCGGCGGCCGTCGGCGTCGTCGCTCGGCGAGGACATCGTGACGACGCCGTACCTGCAGCTCGGCGCGAGCGACAGCCGCTGGTTCACGGCGATCAGCGATCACGTGTACCGCTTCACGCCGTTCCACCTCACGCGGGCCGAGCGCGACGCGCTGCACTCGCACAACGAGCGCATCCGCGTCGACGTGTGGCTGCGGGGGATCGGCTTCTACCGGGCGCTGGTCGAGGCGAGCTGATCGCGACCCACGGGGACGGAGCCGACCGCGAGCGCGCGCTCGAGGTCCGCGATGATGTCGCGCGGGTCCTCGAGCCCGATCGACAGGCGGACCGTCGTCGGGCCGGATGCCGGCCTCGGCGAGCTGGGCGGGGGTCAGGTGGCTGTGGGTCATCGATGCCGGGTGTGCCACGAGGCTGCGGGCGTCGCCGATGTTCGCGACGAGCCGCACGACCTCGAGGCGCGACGATGAACTCCTCGACCCGGCGGAAGTCCGCCTCGGCATCGCCCGTCGAGTGCAGGTCGAACGCGAAGACCGACGCGCGCGCCGCGCGGGAGATAGGTGCGGCGATGCCTCGTGCCACGGGCTCGACGCGAGTCCGGGGTGGTGCACGCGGGCGACGGCCGGGTGCTGCCTCGAGGAAGCGGGCGACCTCGAGCGCGCTCGCGCTGTGCCGGCGCGACGCGGAGGTCGAGCGTCTCGATGCCCTGCAGCAGCTGGAAGGCGTTGAACGCCGAGAGCGACGGGCCCGAGGTCGTGGACGTACTTGGTCTTGACGAGCGTGATGTACGGCGAGCCCGTGCCGCCGAACCGGTCGACGAGGCTGCCGCCCGGACACTCGCGCGATACGGCTCGGTGAGCTGCGGCCAGCGCGCGGGCTCCGCCGCGAAGTCGAACGTGCCGAGGTCGACGACGACGCCGCCGAGCGACGTGCCGTGCCCGCCGAGGAACTTCGTCGCCGAGTGCACGACGATGTCGGCGCCGTGGTCCTTCGCGCGCTGCAGGTACGGGGTCGCGACGGTCGCGTCGATCACGAGCGGCACACCGGCCGCGTGCGCGATGTCGGCGACGGCGCGGACGTCCAGCACCTGCGCGATGGGGTTCGTGACCGACTCGGCGAACAGCGCGCGCGTCGTCGGGCGGATGGCGGCGGCCCACGCCTCCAGGTCGTCCTGGTCGACGAACGTCACCTCGATGCCCCAGTCGGCGAACGTGTCCTGCAGCAGGTCGACCGTGCCGCCGTAGAGCTGGCGGGCCGCGACGATGTGCTCGCCCTGCTTCGCGAGCGCGAGCAGGGCGACGGCGACGGCGGCCTGTCCCGATGCGACCGCGCGCGGCGGCGATGCCGCCCTCGAGCTCCGCGACGCGTCGCTCGAGCACGAGCACGGTCGGGTTCGCGGCGCGGCTGTAGATGTTGCCCTCGCGGCGCAGCGCGAACAGGTCGCGCGCCTCGCTCAGCGAGGCGAACTCGAAGGCATTGGACTGGTGGATCGGCGGCACCGCGGTGTTCTCGGCGACACCGGCGGTGTACCCCGCCTGCACCTGCGCCGTCGCGAACGCGCGAGGAGTGTCGGACATAGCGCACCATTGTCGATGCCGGAGCGCTCTCCTGCCGATCGTGTGTCGAACTGTTGCGGGGCGCCCTGCCGCAGACGCGCCTTCCGCGGGCACGATGTCGCTATGGCTCTTCTGATCTCCCCGACCGAACTCGCCGAACTGCAGGCTGCCGGCGCGCCCGTGCGCCTGCTCGACGTGCGCTGGCGGCTCGACCGTCCCGAGGGCCGCCCCGACTACCTGGCGGGTCATCTGCCCGGCGCCGTCTACGTCGACCTCGACCGCGAGCTCGTCGCGACGCGGCGACCCGTCGGAGGGCCGGCATCCCGCTGCCCACGCGCGAAGCGCTCGCAGGATGCCGCCCAGCGGCTGGGGCATCTCGTCGGGCGACGTCGTCGTGGTCTACGACGACGTGCAGCTCGGTCGCCGCGGCCGCGCGTGGTGGCTGCTCGCTCGCAGCGGTGTCGCCGACGTGCGGGTGCTCGACGGCGGCCTGCGCGCGTGGCTCGATGAGGGGCTGCCACTCGAGACGGGCGATGTGCAGCCCGTGCGCGGCACGATCGAGCTCACCGAGATCGACGACGTCGCTGACGATCGACGACGCCGCGGCCTGGCCCCGGCGCGGGCTCCTGCTCGACGTGCGCGCCCCCGAGCGGTACCGCGGCGACGTCGAGCCCCTCGACCCCGTAGCCGGTCACATCCCGGGCGCCGTGAACCTGCCGACGGCCACCTACGTCGACGCGGGCCGCTTCCGCGCCGCCGGCCGAGCTTCGCGCGGCCTTCGCCTCGGCGGGCGCGACGCCGGGCACGCCCGTCGCCGCGTACTGCGGCTCCGGCATCACCGCGGCCCACACCGCTCTGGCCGGCAGCGCTCGCCGGCATCGAGGTCGACGGTCTTCCCGGGGTCGTGGAGCCAGTGGTCGAACACGCGCGGACGGCTCGTGGCGACCGGCTCCACGCCGGCCGGCCGAGTGGGCCCCGCATGAGCGAACCGCTCATCGTCGGGGCCAGCGCGCACGCTCGGCGCTGCCCATCGGGCTGGCGCCAGACCGACCCGCGCCTGACGGGACGTCTGCCCGAGCGGATGTGACGCCGTGTGTCGGGCGGTGACATGACGTTTCAGACCCGGTCGCGGGGGTGCGAAGCGATGCCTAGCGTGACGTGCATCCTTTTCCCCCCACTCAGGAGCCGCCATGTCCCGTCCCCTCCTCCGCGCCGCAGCCGTCGTCGCCGCGCTCGGCCTCGCGGCCTCGCTCGCCGCGTGCGCTTCGAACAACGGCGCCGGCAGCTCGGCCGCATCGGCCGGCGATCCCGTCACCGGCGGCACGCTCGTCTACCTCGAGCATCAGACCTACACGAACCTCTATCCGCCCCAGGCGGGGTTCTATCCCAACGGCGGCATCGTCAACAACATCGCCGCCCGCCTGACCTGGCAGAACCCCGAGACGCTCGAGATCGAGCCGTGGATCGCGACCGGATGGACGGTGAACGAGGACGCGACCGAGTACACGTTCGATCTGCGCCAGGGCGTCTCGTTCTCGGACGGCACGCCGATCGACGCGGCGGCCGTCGCGAAGAACTTCGACACCTACGGCCTCGGCAACCCCGACCTCGGCCTCACGATCTCGGAGGCGATCAACAACTACGCCTCGAGCGAGGTCGTCGACGCCGACACCGTGACGTTCCGCTTCTCGCAGTCCGCGCCGGGGTTCCTGCAGGCGACCTCGACGATCAACTCTGGTCTGCTCTCGCCCGAGACGCTCGACCTGTCGCTCGAGGAGTTCGGCGCGGGCAACGCGACGTCGATCGTCGGCAGCGGTCCGTTCGTCATCACGGACGAGGAGCTCGGCACGGAACTCGCATTCGAGGCGCGCGAAGACTACGACTGGGCGCCGCCGAGCTCGGACCACCAGGGACGCGCATACCTCGACGGCATCCATCTCATCGTCACGCCCGAGGACAGCGTCCGGATCGGCTCGCTCCTGGCGGGTCAGGCCGACTACATCCGCTACGTCCAGGCCTTCGACGAGGCGCGGGTCGAATCGAGCGGCTTCGACCTGCACGCGCCGCAGACGCGGGGCGTCAACAACTCCCTCGGACTGCGGTTCACCAACCCCATCCTGAGCGACATCAAGGTGCGCCAGGCCCTCGTCGCGGGCGTCGACTCCCAGGAGGTCGTCGACACGATCTTCACGGCGAACTATCCCGCCGCGACGTCGGCGCTCAGCTCGAGCGCACTCGGCTACAAGGACGAGTCGGAGCACTACGCGTACGACCCCGACAAGGCCGAGAAGCTCCTGTCCGAGGCCGGCTGGACCGTGGGTGCCGACGGCATCCGCGAGAAGGACGGTGTGCGCCTCTCGCTCGACGTCTACGAGGCGAAGCCGCAGCCGCTCTCGAAGCAGACGCTCGAGCTCGTCTCTCAGCAGCTCAAGAAGATCGGCGTCGAGCTCAACGTCAAGTCCGCCGACGCCGGCACCTACAACGAGGACATCAAGGACCCGCTCAAGACCCCGCTCTACCACTCGATGGTCGGCCGCGCGGACCTCGATGTCATCAAGAGCCAGTACTTCACGAAGAACCGCAACACGCTGCTCTCGGACGACGCCCAGCTCGACGCCCTGCTGCAGGACGTCGCCGGCGAAGCGGATCCCGACAAGCGCATCGCGGCCTCGCAGGCCGTGCAGGACTACCTCGCCGAGCAGGCGTACGTCATCCCGCTGTTCGAGGAGCCGCAGGTCTACGGCACGGCCCCCTACGTCCACGGCGTCGAGTACGAGTCGGTCGGGCGCCCGCTGTTCTACGACGTGTGGCTGCAGAAGGACTGACATGCGCTACGCGCTCCGACGCGCCGGGCAGGCCGCGATCGTCCTGATCGCGGCCTTCACGGCCACTTTCATCCTTCTGCAGCTGCTGCCGGGCGACGCGATCCTCATCAAGTTCGAGAGCCCCGAGCTGGGGCTCGGGCCCGAGCAGATCGCCGACATCCGCGCCGCCTACGGTGCCGACGTGCCGTGGTGGCAGCAGTACCTGCACACGCTCGGCGGCTACCTGCGGGGCGACTTCGGGTACTCGGCGCAATACGGCACCGCGGTCCTGCGACTCATCGGCGATGCGCTCCCGCCCACGGCGGCGCTCGCGTCGCTCGGGTTCCTGACGGCGGCGGTGCTGGCGACGGCGATCGCCTTCCTCTCGACGCTCTCGCCGTTCGGGTGGCTCCGCGGCGCACTGCGGGCGCTTCCCGGCGTGTTCGTCTCGGTGCCCGTGTTCTGGCTCGGGATCCTGCTCATCCAGGTCTTCTCGTTCGGCCTCGGATGGGTCCCGATCGTCGGGGCCGACCCGGTCGTCGGGCTCATCCTGCCTGTCCTCACCCTCGCGGTGCCGATCTCGGCTCCGCTGGCGCAGATCCTCGTGCGGAGCATCGACGATGTGCGCGTCCAGCCGTTCGTCACGGTCGTGCGGGCCAAGGGGGCGTCCGAATCGTGGGTGCTGTGGCGATCGGTCGCGCGCAACGCGATCCTGCCGACCCTCACGATCGCGGGCGTCCTGTTCGGCGAGCTCATCGGTGGCGCGGTCGTGACCGAGACGGTCTTCGGGCGCCCCGGCATCGGCCGCCTGACCGAGCAGGCGGTCTCGAACCAGGACATCCCCGTGATCCAGGGCATCGTCGTGCTCGCCGCTGTGACGTTCGTCATCGTCAACCTCGCCATCGACCTGCTCTATCCCGTCCTGGACCCCCGCCTCCGGCAGGGCTCGCGCCGCGCCCGTGGCGTGCGCGTCCAGACGCGCGCGGAGGCCCTCGCATGAGCGCGCCCGTCGTCCCCCCTCGCCGTCGAGGCGCTCGACGAGGCATCCGGCACGGTCGTCGACCCCGTCGCGCGCGACGCCGGTGCCTCCGCGGACCAGCCGCAGCGGCGCTCGTCGGCCGCGCGCCTCTGGGCGATCGGCCGGCGGTCCGTCGTGGACGCTCCTCCTGGCGGTCGCCGTCGTCGTCGTCGCGGTGCTGTGGGCCGTCGTCCCCGGCCTGTTCACGTCCTACGACCCGATCGACGGGGTTCCGGCCGACAAGCTGCTGCCGCCGAGCGCCGCGCACTGGTTCGGCACCGACGCGATCGGCCGCGACCTCTACGCGAGGGTCGTGTACGGCGCCATCCACTCGCTGTCGGGCGCCCTCATCGCCGTGACGGTGGGCCTTGCGCTGGGGACGACCCTCGGCGTGCTCGCGGGCACGGTCGGGGGAGTGCTCGACGACATCCTCATGCGGATCGTCGACGTGCTGCTCTCGATCCCCGGTCTGCTGCTGTCGCTGTCGATCATCATCCTGCTCGGCTTCGGCACCGTGAACGCGGCGATCGCGGTCGGCATCGGCAGCGTCGCGTCGTTCGCGCGGCTGTCGCGATCCGAAGTCGTGCGCGTGCGCCGCACCGACTACGTCGAGGCGGCGTTCGGCAGCGGCGGCACGTTCTTCGCGGTGCTGCGGCGGCATGTGCTGCCCAATTCGCTGAGCGCCGTCGTCGGGCTCGCCGCTCTGCAGTTCGGCGCCGCGATCCTCGCGATCTCGACGCTCGGCTTCCTCGGCTACGGGGCCCCGCCGCCCACGCCCGAGTGGGGCCTGCTGATCTCGGAGGGCCGCAACTACGTCGCGACCGCGTGGTGGCTCACGACGCTGCCCGGCCTCGTCGTGCTCGTCGTCGTGCTGAGCGCCAACCGCATCAGCCAATCGCTCGGAAGGAGCTCGCGATGACCGTTCTCCGTGTCGAAGGACTGAGCGTCTCGTACGCGACCGGCCAAGGCCGCCGGGAGGTCGTCCACGGCGTCTCGTTCGAGGTCGGAGAGGGCGAGGTGCTCGCGCTCGTCGGCGAGTCGGGCTCGGGCAAGTCGACGACGGCGCACGCCCTCATCGGACTGCTGCCCGAGGGCGGGCGAGTGGATGCCGGGGTCGTCCGCCTCGGCGGGCTCGACGTCTCGGGGTGGTCGGCTCGGCAGCTGCGCTCCGTGCGCGGCGCACAGGTCGGGCTCGTGCCGCAGGACCCGGGCGCATCGCTCGACCCCGTGCGCCCGATCGGCGTGCAGGTCGCCGAGGTGCTCCGCCTGCACGGACACCGTGGCCGCAAGGCTGCTGCAGGTCCGCGTGCTCGAACTGCTCGAGCGCGTCGGCCTCGACGATCCTGCTCTGCGTGCACGCCAGTATCCGCACGAGCTGTCCGGCGGGATGCGCCAGCGCGTGCTCATCGCGATCGCGATCGCGCTGCATCCTGCGCTCATCATCGCCGACGAGCCGACGAGCGCGCTCGATGCGACCGTGCAGCGCCGCATCCTCGATCTCATCGACGACCTCCGCCGCGAACAGGGCACATCCGTGCTGCTCGTGACCCACGACCTCGGGGTGGCGGCGGACCGCGCGCAGCGGATCCTGGTGCTGAAGGACGGCGTTGTCGTCGAGCAGGGCGCGGCAGAGGCGATCCTCGCGGATCCGAGCGACGGCTACACGCGTCAGCTGCTGCAGGACGCCCCGGCGCTCGCGACCGCGTTCCGCCGCCCAGAGGCTCCGCTCTTCCTGCGGGATGCCGCGGCCGCCGCGGCTGAGAACCCCTACGCCGTCGTCGCGGAGGGGCTCGTCAAGGAATTCACGGCCCGCGGCCGTGAGCCGTTCCGCGCGGTCGACGACATCTCGTTCCGCGTGCGGCGCGGTACGACGCACGCGCTGGTGGGCGAGTCGGGCTCGGGAAAGACCACGACGGCCCGGCTCGTCACGCGGTTCCTGCATCCTGACGCCGGGACCATCGAGCTCGATGGCACCGACATCGCGGGGCTCACAGGCGATGCGCTTCGGCAGCTGCGCCGACGCATCCAGCTCGTCTACCAGAACCCGTTCTCGTCGCTCGATCCACGACAGACGATCGGCCAGATCATCGCCGAGCCGCTCGCGAACTTCCGTGAAGGGTCCGCGGCCGAGCGCCGCGTGCGGGCGGCCGAGCTCATCGACCGCGTCGCCCTGCCGGCCGACGTGCTCGGGCGCTCGCCGCGCGAGCTGTCGGGCGGACAGCGCCAGCGCGTCGCGATCGCGCGGGCCCTCGCGATCCGGCCGGATGTCGTCGTGCTCGACGAGGCGGTCTCGGCGTTCGACGTCACGGTGCAGGCCCGCATCCTCGAACTGCTCGAAGGGCTGCAGCGCGAGCTCGGCCTCACCTACCTGTTCATCTCGCACGACCTCGCTGTCGTCCGCCGGATCAGCCACACGGTCTCGGTCATGCGGCGCGGCCGGATCGTCGAGGAGGGCACGACCGAGGACCTCTTCCGCACCCCCACCCACGACTACACGCGCGAGCTGCTGGCAGCCGTGCCCGGACGAACGGAGATCGCCGCATGACCGTACCCACACTCGCCTTCTTCACGAGACTCCTCGACGACGCCGTCGCCCGCGGAGCGCTACCGGCTCGCGACCGACCAGATCCGCCACGCGGAGCGGTTCGGCATCGAGCGCGCCTGGGTCGCGCAGCACCACTTCCGCGCCGTCGAGGGCGGGCTGCCCGCGCCGTTCGTGTTCCTCGCGCACGCCGCCGCCGCGACGACCGAGATCCGACTCGGCACGGGCGTCGTGACGCTGCCTCTCGAAGACCCCGTGCGGGTCGCCGAGGACGCCGTCGTGGCCGATCTGCTCTCAGGCGGCCGGGTCGACCTCGGCCTCGGCTCGGGCGGCGCGCCGTCGTCGTTCGTCCCGTTCGGTCTGGACGCGAAGGACAAAGCCGGCTGCGTACGACGAGAAGCTCGCGACGCTGCTCGCGGCGCTCGCCGGTCACGACATCGGTGGCGGCAACACGCTGCATCCGCCCGCCGGCACGCTCGCGGACCGCGTCTGGCAGGCGACCTTCTCGCCGTTCGGCGGCACGCGCGCGGGCGTCCACGGGCACGGCCTGCTGCTGTCGCGCACGCAGCCCCGGCCCGCGGACGCTCCGCACGCCTCGCTCGCCGCGATCCAGGACCCGATCATCGACGCGTACCTCGATGCGCTTCCCGATGCCACGGCGCCCCGCATCACGGCATCCCGGACCGTCTTCGTCGCCGACGACCGCGCTGACGCGGTGCGGTTCGCCGAGGTCGGGCTCCGCCGCGCCGCCGAGGGATTCCGTCGGGCGGGGCAGGTCATCCCGGGCGACTCGCTCGACGAGCTGATCGTCGCCCTCGACACGCACCTCGGCACCCCCGACGAGGTCGCCGAGTCGCTCGCCGCCGACGCGACGCTCGGCCGCGCGACCGAGATCGCGTTCCAGGTGCACTCCGTCGACGCGCCGCACGAGCACGTGCTGCGCTCCATCGAGCTCTTCGCGACCGAGGTCGCCCCGGCGCTCGGGTGGGCGACCCGCGACCGATCCCTCTTGTCCACGGGAAAGGACTCAGCGTGACCGACACGACCATCCCCGTCGCGCCGACCGAGGACTGAGCACGCTGCTGCGCAGACTGTCTGGGGAGACCGGCTGCGCCGCAGCGCGTCAGGGGACGAGGATGACCTTGCCGTCGGCGCCGTCCTGCACGGCCTGGTGGGCCCGAGGCGCATCGGCGAGGGGGAACGTCGGGCCGAGCTCGATACGAGAACCGCCCCGCTGCGAGCAGCGCGAGCGTCACGGGGATCGCCTCGCCGCGCCATGCGATCTGCTGGCGCGAGAGGGGGATCGGAGAGCCGCCCGAGAATCCGCGGATGCCGAGGTCGACGGCATCCCGCCCTCGCACGAGGGTCGCGATGCGGCTCTTGTCGGCCACGAGCGCGATCGAGGTCTCGAGCGCCTCGTCGGTTCCTGCCGCATCGATCGCGACCGTGACACCCTGCGGAGCCGCCGCACGCACGCGGTCGGCGAGGCCCTCGCCGTAGCGGACGGGGATCGCTCCGAGGGCCCGCACGCGGTCGGCTCGGCGGTCGGAGGTCGTCGCGACGACGGTCGCACCCCACAGCACGGCGTACTGGATGACGGCCTGGCCGACGGCGCCCGAGCCGCCGTGGAGCAGGAGGGTGTCGCCGGAGCCGCACGTCCAGCGAGCGCAGCGACTGGTAGGCGGTGCTCACCGGGATGCCGAGCGCAGCACCCACGGCGGGGCTCACGCCGGGGGGAAGCGGATGCACGCGATCGGCGGCGACCACGATGTCGGTCGCGTACGCGCCCGTCGCACTCGAAGAACGCGACGGCATCGCCGGGGCGGAATCCGTCGACCCCTTCGCCGACGGCCGTCACGACGCCCGCGCCGTCGCCGCCGACGCGCCGCGGCTCGGTCAGCGGATCCGATGCGCGCAGTCCCGTGCGCAGCTTCCACTCGATCGGGTTGACGCCGATCGCGGTCAGGCGGATCGCGACCTCGCCGGACCCGGTGCGGGATCGGGGATGTCGACGAGATGCAGGACCTCGGGCCCGCCGAACTCGGTGTACACGATCGCCTGAGCCATGAACCGGTCCTCTCTGCTCGTCGGCTACTCCCGCACAGCCTTCTGGATGCGCTGCAGCGACACGGGCTCGGCCGTGCCGAGCGTCTGCGCGAACAGGCTCACCCGGAACTCCTCGAGCAGCCAGCGCGTGCGCACGAGCGCTGCGGGGCTGTCCGCAGGCAGCGGGATGGCGCCTCCCGCGTCAGTATAGAGCGCGGCCGCGCGCTCGAACTCGGTCATCCGCTGCCTGTCCCTGCCGGGGTTCTCGGAGAGGCTCTTCGTGCGCGTCGAGCGCTCCGCGCAGGTACCGCGGCAGATGTGCGAGGCGTGCGACGCCCGTGCGCGAGATGAAGCCGGGATGGATGAGACCCGCGACCTGACCCTTGATATCGTCCAGCGCGACCGAGCAGCGTGAGCGAGTTCTGGTCGCGCACGGCGCGATCGACGTCGCGCGCCGCGGTCAGGATGCGGGCGCTGAGCGAGACGGTCTGGAAGAGCTCGTCCACGACGACGGCCGACAGCGCGTCACGGGCCGACTCGAACGCGGCGCGCGTGCGGATGCCGCCCGGCACCGTGCGGGCCACGACGTCATCGGCGACCGCGACCCGCGCGTCTTCGACGAGAGCGCGCGCCGAGGGGTAGGGCGACGCCGCGAGGGCGAGCTTCTCGCTCGCCGTGAGGTGCTCCAGCACATACGCCGAAGGCGAGGGCACGGCGAGCAGCAGGAGTCGCCGCGCCCCTGCGCGGGTCGCTGCCGCCGCGGCCTCGGGCGTCGCCTCGATGCGCAGCGCGACGGTGTCGCCCTCGTCGACGATGGCCGGATAGCCGCGCACGACGCCCCCCGCGACGCGCGTGTCGACGACGTCGGGCAGATCGCCGAAGGTCCAGTCGGTCAGTCCGGCCTGCTCCCTGAAACCGTTCGCGGGACCGATTTCCGACACGGGCCCCACGGGCGCGGCCGGCCCCTTCGGGCGCCCGGGAGCGCGTGTGCGGTCGGAGCTGAGGGATCGCGAGACGGCGTCGCGGGCGCGGTCGGCCAGGCGGGTCTGCAGCGCCTCGAGGTCGCGGTCGGAGCCGATCGTCCGACCGCGCTCGTCGACGGCCCGGAACGAGACGAGCAGGTGCGCGGGCACGCGCTCGATCTCGAAGTCCGATGCCGAGACGCGCTGGTTCGCGACGCGCTGGATCCGCGACGCGAGGGCATCTAGAAGCGTCGTCGGCGGGATGCCGTCGTGCGACTCCGGGCCCTGACCGACGAGCTCCTCGGCGAAGGTCGCCGCCCAGTCCGCCGCGGGCACGACGTGGCGGCGGATCGCCTTGGGCAGCGATCGCAGGAGCGCCGCGATGAGCTCGTCGCGCATGCCGGGCACCTGCCAGTCGAACCCCTCGGGCTTCAGCTGCGCGAGGAGGGCGACCGGCACGACAGCCGTGACGCCGTCGTCGGGCGCGCCCGGCTCGAACCGGTACGCGAGTGACAGCACCTGATCGCCCTGCGTCCACCGCGCGGGGAAGTCGCGCTCGTCTCCGCGCGAGGCCTCGTCGACGAGGTCGGCCTCTGACATGTCGAGCAGACGCGGCGTCTTTGCCGAGGCATCCTTCCACCAGCTCTCGAACGAGCGCAGATCGAAGACGTCCCGGGGGATCCTCGCGTCATAGAACCGGTAGACGGCCTCGTCGCCGACGAGGATGTCGCGCCGTCGCTCGCGTTCCTCGATCTTCTCGAGGCGGCGTCGCAGCTCGAGGTTGCGGCGCTCGAATGCCGTGAGGCGCTTGTCGAGGTGGGAGACGTCCCAGTCGCCCTCGACGAGGGCGTGGCGCACGAACAGCTCGCGCGCGAACGGGCGGTCGAATCGCGCGAGCTGCACGCGGCGTCGCGGCACGATCTCGACGCCGAAGAGCGTGATCTTCTCGTAGACGGATGCCGCGCCCGCCGTCTTGGACCAGTGCGGCTCGCTGAGCGAGCGCTTCGCGAGGTCACCCGCGAGCGGCTCGGCCCAGGCCGGGTCGATGACGGCGACGGTGCGCGCGAACAGGCGGCTCGTCTCGACGAGCTCGGCGGCCATGACGGCGGTCGGGCGCTTCTTCTTGAGCGACGAGCCCGGGAAGATCGAGAACCGCGCGCCGCGGGCGCCGAGATACTCCGCCGCGACGGTCCGCTTGCCGTCGCGCTTGTCGGGCGACCGCTTGTCTGCGGCCCGCTTGTCGGGGGACCGTTCGTCGAGGATGCCGATGTGCGAGAGCAGTCCCGACAGGATCGCCTTGTGGATGAGGTCGGGGTCCGCCGCGCCCTCGCCGCCTCCGTCGCGCTTGATGCCGAGCAGCTGCGCGAGCTGCCGATGCACGTCCGCCCACTCGCGCACGCGCACGTAATTGAGATACTCGGCCCGGCAGAGCCGCCGGAAGGCGCTCGAGCCGAGCTCGCGCTGCTGCTCCTGCAGGTGCTGCCAGAGATTCAGGATGCCCAGGAAGTCGCTCGTCGGGTCCGCGAAGCGCGCATGCAGCCGGTCTGCCTCCTCGCGGCGCTGGGGCTCGTCGGCCGAGGGGCGCTCGCGCACGTCCTGGATCGACATCCCCGCGACGATCGCGAGCACGTCGCGCAGCACCCCCGTGCGCCGCGCCTCCACGAGCATGCGGGCGAACCGCGGGTCGATCGGCAGTCGGGCGATCTCGCGCCCGAGCTCGGTCAGGCGCCCGCCCGACGAGCCGGTGGAGGCGTCGACCGCGCCGAGCTCGACGAGCAGGTCGAACGCGGCCTTGACGCCGCGCGAGTCGGGCTTGGTGAGGAAGGGGAACTGCGCGATGTCGCCGAAGCCGAGCGACAGCATCTGCAGGATCACCGCGGCGAGGCTCGTCCGCAGGATCTCGGGCTCGGTGAACTCGTCGCGCGCTCGCGAAGTCGTCCTCGGCGTAGAGGCGGATCGCGATGCCGGGGCTCGTGCGGCCGGCGCGACCCGAGCGCTGCTGCGCGGACGCCTGCGACACGGGCTCGATCGGCAGCTGCTGGATCTTGGTGCGGCTGCTGTAGCGCGAGATGCGCGCGGTCCCGGTGTCGACGACGTACCGGATGCCCGGCACCGTCAGACTCGTCTCGGCGACGTTCGTCGCGAGGATGACGCGGCGGCGGACGCCCGCGACGGTGGACGGCTCGAAGACCCGGTGCTGCTCGGCCGCCGAGAGCCGCCCGTAGAGAGGCAGGACCTCGGTGGGGGAGGCGCTCTTCGCATACATGCCGCGAACGGCATCCATCGCATCGCGGATCTCGGCCTCGCCGGGCAGGAAGACCAGGACGTCACCGGCGGGCTCGCGGTCGAGTTCGCGGAGGGCGGCCGTGATGCCGTCGACGTCGTCGTCGGCCCGCTCGTCGCGCGGCCGGTAGCGGATCTCGACGGGATACGTGCGCCCCGACACCTCGATGACCGGAGCCGGGTTGCCCGCGGCGTCCGCGAAGTGCTTCGCGAAGCTCTCGGGGTCGATCGTGGCGCTCGTGATGACGACCTTGAGGTCGGGGCGCTTGGGCAGGATGCGGGTGAGGTACCCGATGAGGAAGTCGACGTTGAGCGACCGCTCGTGCGCCTCGTCGACGATGATCGTGTCGTACCGGCGCAGGAGCCGGTCGCGGTGGATCTCGTTGAGCAGGATGCCGTCGGTCATGAGCGTGACCTGCGTGTCGGTCGAGACCTTGTCGGTGAAGCGCACCTTGTAGCCGACGGTCGAGCCGAGGGGCACCTCGAGCTCTTCGGCGATGCGCTCGGCGATCGTGCGGGCCGCGATCCGGCGCGGCTGCGTGTGCGCGATGCGCGTGCGACCGAGCTCGAGGCAGATCTTGGGGAGCTGGGTCGTCTTGCCAGAGCCCGTGGCACCTGCGACGATCACGACCTGGTGATCGCGGATCGCACGGGCGATCTCGTCGCGCGCGGCGCTGACGGGCAGCTCCGGCGGGTACGAGATGACGGGCACGAACGCGGACATAGCCTTCGATCGTATCCCGCCGCCCCGAGCGCACGCCCGAACCGTAGGCTGTGGGGATGGCAGGACATCACGCAGACCATCGCGCGGACCTCAAGGCGGAACACCCCTCCGACGTCCCCCGCATCGCACTCAACTCGGGCTATGACATCCCCCAGCTCGGCTACGGCGTCTTCAAGGTGCCGCCGGCCGAGACCGAGAAGGTCGTGACCGAGGCGCTCGAGCTCGGCTACCGCCACATCGACACGGCCGCCATCTACGGCAACGAAGAGGGCGTCGGCCGCGCCATCGCGGCCAGCGGCATCCCGCGCGACGAGCTCTTCGTCACGACGAAGCTCTGGAACGACCGACAGTCGGGCGACCAGCCGCGCGCTGCGCTGGCCGAGAGCCTCGAGAAGCTCCGGCTCGAGTTCGTCGACCTCTACCTCATCCACTGGCCCGCTCCCGCGAACGACCAGTTCGTGTCGGCGTGGAAGCAGCTGATCGCACTCGGCGACACCGCGGCGATCCGCTCGATCGGCGTCTCGAACTTCCTCGTCCCGCACCTCGAGCGCCTCGAGTCCGAGACCGGCCGGCTCCCGGCCGTCAACCAGATCGAGCTGCACCCCGCCCACCAGCAGCGCGACATCGTCGAATGGTGCGACGCCCGCGGCATCCACATCGAGGCGTGGGGTCCGCTCGGGCAGGGCAAGTACGACCTGTTCGGCATCCCCGCCGTGCGCGACGCCGCCGTCGGCGCACCGCAAGACGCCCGCCCAGGCCGTGCTGCGCTGGCACATCCAGAAGGGCAACATCGTCTTCCCCAAGTCGGTCAACCGCGACCGGCTGCGCGAGAACCTCGACATCTTCGACTTCTCGCTCTCGGACGCCGAGATGGCGGCGATCGACGCTCTCGATCCCGGCGACGGCTCGGGGCGCGTCAGCGCGCACCCCGACGAGGTCAACTGACGCCACCGTTGGTCCACGTGCGACGCCCCGTGTCGCCTCGGCGGCGCGGGGCGGTCGCGACGGTGAGCCCCGCTTCGCCGTAGCGTAGGTCTCGTGAACCGCCGACTCACGGAGTCCCGCAGTCCGTATCTGCGGGCGCACGCCGACAATCCCGTCGCGTGGTACCCGTGGGGCGCCGAGGCGTTCGACGAGGCCCGTCGGCGCGATGTGCCGGTCTTCGTCTCGATCGGCTATTCGACCTGCCACTGGTGCCACGTCATGGCTCGCGAGTCCTTCTCGGATGCCGTCACGGCGGCCCAGCTCGACGCGGGATTCGTCTCGATCAAGGTCGACCGCGAGGAGCATCCCGACGTGGATGCCGCCTACATGGCCGCCGCTGCGGCGTTCACGCCGAGCCTCGGCTGGCCGCTCTCGGTCTTCACGACGCCCGAGGGGCGACCCTTCTTCGCGGGGACGTACTTCCCGCCCGAACCGCGCGGCGGCATGCCCTCGTTCCGGCAGGTGCTCGCCGCCGTGCGCGAGGCGTGGACCGAGCGGCGAGACCAGGTCGACGGCACGGGCGCTGCGATCCTCGGCGCGCTCGCCGACGTGCGGGCCTCCGAGCCGGATGCCCGGGCGCTCCCGGACCTCGCCGATCTCGTCGCGGCGGCACGCGCGCTGGCCGACCGCGAGGATCGCGAATACGGGGGTTTCGGTGACGGCGAAGCGCCCAAGTTCCCCGTCGCGACGGCGCTGCGCTTCCTGCAATCCCCGGCGCTCCGCCGCGAGGCAGGCGAGGCATCCCTCGTCGCGGATCGTGCCCTCGCGGCGATGGCGGGCTCGGCGCTGCGCGACCGCGTCGAGGGAGGATTCTTCCGCTACGCGACGCGGCGGGACTGGTCGGTGCCGCACTACGAGCGCATGCTGACCGACAACGCCCAGCTGCTCGACGTCGCCGTCGACGCGGGTGACGAGACCTCGGCGCGGGGCATCGCGGGATTCCTCGTCGACGTGCTGCAGCAGCCGTCCGGCGGCTTCGGCGCGGCGCAGGACTCCGAATCGTGGATCGACGGCGCCCGCAGTGAAGGCGGCTACTACCTGCGCGACGACCGCGCAGGTCTCGAGCCGCCCGCCATCGACGGCAAGGTCGTGACGGGCTGGAACGGTCTCGCGGTCGGCGCCCTCGCCCGCGCCGGCGCGCGCCTGGGCGAACCCGCATGGATCGAGTCGGCGCGCTGGGCGGCCGACGCCGTCATCGAGACGAACACGACCGACGAAGGCCTCCTCGTGCGCGCGTCGCTGGACGAGATCCCCTCCCGGGCGACGGCGACCCTTGCCGACTACGGCCAGTTCGCGGCGGGACTGGTCGCGCTGGCCGCGGCGACGGGCGAGGTCGCCTATGCCGAGCGCGCGCGGGCGCTCGTCGACGCGTGCACGGCGCGCGACGCCCCGGCCGTGCCGGGGGGCGGCGATCCCGTGCTCGCCGCGCAGGGCCTCGCGGCTCCGGACGCGGCCTCCGATGGGGACGAGCCCTCGGGCGTCGCATCCATCGCCGGGGCCGCCCTCGCCCTCTGGCGCCTCGGCGCGGGGGAGTCCTACCGCGCGGTCGCGGAGCGGCTCGTCGCCGCGCACGCCGAGGCCGCCTTGGCTCAGCCGCTCGCGCACGGCGCGCTCCTGCGCATCGCCGCGCAGCTCGCCGCTCCGCCCCGCCAGGTCGTCGTCGTCGCACCCGATCACGGCGATCCGCTCGTGCGCGCCGCGGCGCGCACCGACGCCGATGTCGTGGTGGGGGTGACCGCGGCGCAGGCCGCCCAGTGGTCGTCCGCCGGGTTCGAGCTCTTCGAGGGGAAGGCGATGCTGGGCGGTCAGGCGACCGCGTACGACTGCAGGGACTTCGCCTGTCGGCTTCCCACGACGGATGCCGCGGTGCTCGCCGCGGGCTGATCAGCCGGCGACGCGCCCGTCGAGATCCCGCAGCCCGCAGTGGTGTGCGGCGCTCGCGACCTCGACGCCGAAGACCATCTCGAGGGCGGCTTCGAACTCGCCCAGGCGGCCTTCGGCCGCGAACTCGCGTGCTCGCACCGACGGCGTGTGCGAGAGCACGCCCGCGAGGTGGCGAAGCGACGCCTCGGTCGCGGCATCGCCGCCGCGCCGGCGGACCCGTTCGAGTTCGGCATCCAGCGCCGACTGGATGTGGGCGCGCATCGCGACGATCGCGGGTGCGGCCTCCTGCTCCGCCGTGAACACGGCGGCGGCCGAGCCGACCATCTCGTGTGCGCCGGCGCCGAGTTCGGGCAGAGCCGCGTGGCGGCCGATCAGCTCGAGGTCGAGCAGCTCGACGCCCTCGACCTCGGCGACGGCGGGGTCGACGTTGCGGGGCAGGCCGAGGTCGATGATGAGGCGCGGGGCCGTGTCGGGGATGTCGTCGGGGGTGACGGTGTAGCGGGTCGTGCAGGTCATGACGATGTCGGCGTCGCCGATCGCCTCGCGCAGATCGCGCTCGGGACGGATGCCGTAGCGCGCCGCGAACTGCTGTGCGCGGCCCGTCGCCGAGAAGACCCGGACGTCACCGGCACCCCGGCTGCGCAGCGCCGCGATCGTCGTCGCCGCGTATTGTCCCGTCCCCACCAGGAGCACGCGAACGTCGTCCCAATCGGTCACGCGCGAGTCGGCGAGATCGAGGGCGATCCGCGCGAGCGAGCGGCCTGCCGCCGCGACATCCGCCTTCGCGCGCACCGACCGGGTCGCATGCGCGGCCCGCTGGAAGACGCGCTCGAGCTCGGCACTGGAGGTGCCTTCCGTGCGTGCCTTCGCGATCGCGCGCTGCACCTGGCCGCTGATCTCCTCTTCGCCGACGACCATCGACTCGAGGCCGGAGCTCACGGCGAACAGGTGGCGGACGACCTCGTTGCCCGCGATGCTCACGGCCGAGTCGCGCAGCGCGTCGGCGTCGGAACCGGCCGCTGCGCCGAGCGCGTCCAGGACGGCCTCACGCGCGAGCGCCGCGCCGCCCGTGAGCGGCTCGTCCAGTTCGAGGTAGGCCTCGAAGCGGTTGCAGGTGCCCAGGACCACGGCTCCGCGGACGAAGGAATGGGCGCTCGTGAGGTCTGCAGCGGTCGATGCCGCGACCCGCGAAATGCGGTCGAGGACATCGAAATCGGTGTTGCGATGATTCGCCGTCAGACAGAACAGCACCGGGAGAGTCTAACCCGAGCCTCCTCGCGGGCCGGTGCGAGCGGGCCGTTCCCCGGGGCGCGCGCGTAGCCTGGATCACGTGCACTCCGACGTCATCGCCCTGCCCGACGCCCACCCGCTCCGCGACGGGCGGACGAACTCGTCGCCCCTCGTGCGGGCCGCGCGGGGCGAGCGGCAGAGCCCTCCGCCCGTGTGGTTCATGCGCCAGGCCGGCCGCTCGCTGCCCGAGTACCGGGAGATCCGCGCGGGCACCGAGATGCTCGACGCGTGCCTCACGCCCGAGCTCGCGTCCGAGATCACGCTGCAGCCCGTGCGTCGGCACGGAGTGGATGCCGCGGTCTTCTTCAGCGACATCGTGATCCCCGTCCTGCTGGCGGGCGTCGACGTGCGCATCGTGGCGGGGCGCGGACCCGTCCTCGAGAACCCGATCCGCTCCGCCGCCGACGTCCTGGCGCTGCGGCCCATCGATCCCGATGCCCTCGCGCCGATCTCCGAGGCGGTCGCCCTCACGGTGGCGGAGCTCGGCTCGACGCCGCTCATCGGCTTCGGCGGTGCGCCGTACACGCTCGCGAGCTACCTCATCGAGGGCGGTCCCTCGAAGGAGCAGCTGCGCGCGCGGGCGCTCATGCGCACGGATCCGCAGACCTGGGCGACGCTGCTCAACTGGTGCGCCGATGTCACGGGCGCCTTCCTCAAGGCGCAGGTGCTCGCGGGCGCGAGCGTCGTCCAGCTCTTCGACTCGTGGGTGGGCTCGCTCTCGCGCGACGACTACATGCGCCGCGTCGCCCCGCACTCGAAGCGGGCGTTCGACCACCTGCGCGGGCCTCGACGTGCCGCGCATCCACTTCGGGCTCGGGATGGGCGAGATGCTCGACGCCGCCGCCGGCGTCGGCGCCGACGTGGTCGGGATCGACTGGCGCCTTCCGCTCGACGTGGCCAACCGGCGGCTCGGGGGCAGCGTGCCGCTGCAGGGCAACATCGATCCCGCGCTCCTGAGCGCGCCCGTGGCCGATCCTGCAGAGGCACGTGCTCGACGTCGTCGAGCGCGGCGCGGAGGCGCCCGCGCACATCCTCAACCTGGGCCACGGGGTTCCGCCCGAGACCGATCCGACGGCGCTCACCCGCATCGTCGAGCTCGTGCATGGTCTCTGACTCCGGATCCGACGCGATCGTCGTCGGCGGGGGAGTCGCGGGACTCGTCGCGGCGCGGCGGCTCGCGCTCGGCGGGATGCGCGGTCACGCTGCTCGAGCCGTCGGACCGGCTCGGCGGCCAGGTCGCGCCGCTTCGCATCGCCGGCGTCGATGCTCGACGCGGCGGCCGAGTCGTACGCGACCCGGGGCGGGGCCGTCGCCGCGCTCGCCGACGAGCTCGGCCTCGCCGACGACCTCGTCGTGCCCTCGCCTCGCCCGCGTGGCTGCACCGCGCCGACGGCACGAGCGTGCCGCTCCCGGCGGCGGGCGTGCTCGGCATCCCGGGCCATCCGCTCGCGCCCGACGTCGTGCGCACGATCGGTCGCGCAGCGGCGTGGCGGGCCGCGCTCGACCGCGTGCTTCCGCGCAGCGTCGGACGGGACGCACCCTCGCTCGGCGCGCTCGTGCGTGCGCGCATGGGCCGCGGCGTCGTGGACGGTCTCGTCGCGCCGGTCGTGCGGGGCGTGCACTCGCGCGAGCCCGACGCACTGCCGGTCGACGCCGCATCCCCGCGGCTGCGCGCCGAGCTCGCGGCGCACGGCTCGCTCGCGGCGGCAGTACGATCGCTGCGCGCCCAGGCCCCGGCAGGATCGCAGGTCGGCGGCATTCGAGGCGGCATGCACCGGCTCGTGACGGCCCTCGCGGACGACTGCGAGCGGCTGGGCGTCGAGATCCGCACGGGGGTCGTCGTCGACGGGATCGAGACCCGATCCGTGACAGCCGACGGGCGTCGTCTCGTCGGCACGGTCGTGCGCGCCTTCTCGGAGCCCGCCGAAGACCGTCGCCGACTGACCCTCGTGACCCTCGTCGTCGAGGCTCCCGCGCTCGATGCGGCACCGCGCGGAACGGGGCTCCTCGTCGCGGCTGATGCGCCTGGCGTCACCGCCCGCGCCCTCACGCATCTGAGCGCGAAGTGGGAGTGGGTCGCCGAAGCGCTGCCTGGGCGGCATGCGATGCGGCTCTCGTACGACGGCGTGCCCGTCGACCCCGCCGCGACGGGGTCGACGGATGCCGCGACCCTCCTCGGTGTGCGCATCGAGCGCGTCGACGACTCGGCGGTGCGCACGTGGGAGCGCGGTGTGCGGCCGTTCACAGACGGCATCGTGTCGATCGGCGAAGGTGCCGCGGGCACGGGGCTGGCGTCCGTCGTCGCGCAGGCCGAACGCGTCGCTGCCGACCTCCTCGCACGCGACTGAGGTCGCCGCGCCTCCGAAACGGGGGGAGGATGGAGGGGTGACTTCCGCGACAGACCACTTCACCCTGTTCGCCGTCCTGCGACGGGATCCTCACGCCGAGGCATCCACGGGACCGTCCCTCGCCGAGGTCGCCGGTTCGCTCGAGAGCCTGCGCGGCATCTACGACGTCTCGGGCCTGCGCGCCGACGCCGACCTGATGCTGTGGCTCACGGGGCACAGTGCCCGAGGACCTGCAGGCGGCCCTGCGCCGGCTGCGCCGCACGCGCCGAGCTGCAGCCCGCTCCTGCCGACCTGGAACGCCCTCGGCGTGCACCGCGACGCCGAGTTCAGCCGCGACCACGTGCCCGCGTTCATCGCGCGGGCTCGCACCCGAAGGCGTGGGTGACGGTCTACCCGTTCGTGCGCAGCTACGAGTGGTACGTGCTGCCCGACGGCGGAGCGCGGCGAGATGCTCGCCGACCACGGCCGCAAGGGCCGCGAGTACCCGCAGGTGCAGTCCAACACCGTCGCGAGCTTCGCGCTCGGCGACTACGAGTGGATCCTCGCGCTCGAGGCCGACGACCTGGTCGACCTCGTCGACCTCATGCGCCACCTGCGCGCGACCGAGGCCCGCCGCCACGTGCGCGAAGAGGTGCCGTTCTTCACGGGCCGGCTGCATCGGCCTCGACGAGGTCGCCGAGGTGCTCGCGTGAGCCTCCGCAGAGCCTCGTCGTCCTCGCCGCGACGCCCGCCGCAGCCGCCGGACCGGAGCACGTCGAGGTGCCCGTCGCGTACGACGCGATCCTGCTCGCGAGCTTCGGCGGCCCCGAGGGTCAGGACGACGTCATCCCGTTCCTGCGCAACGTCACGCGCGGCCGCGGCATCCCCGAGGAGCGCCTCGAAGAGGTCGCGCACCACTACCGCGCGTTCGGCGGCGTGAGCCCGATCAACGACCAGAACCGCGAGCTCAAGGCGGCCCTCGAGGCCGAGCTCGCGGCGCGCGGCATCGACCTGCCCGTGCTCTGGGGCAACCGCAACTGGGCGCCGTACCTCGCCGACGCCCTGCGCGAGGCGAACGAGCGCGGCTTCACGAAGCTCATCGCGATCGGCACGAGCGCCTACTCGTCGTACTCGAGCTGCCGCCAGTACCGCGAGGACTACGCGATGGCCCTCGAAGAGACCGGCCTCGCCGGCGTCATCGCGATCGACAAGGTGCGGCAGTTCTTCGACCACCCCGGCTTCGTGCAGCCGTTCATCGAGGGCGTGCGCGCGGGGCTCGCCGAGGTCGGCGCGGCGTCCGACGACCGCACGTCCTCTTCGCGACGCACTCCATCCCGACCGACGACGCCGAGCGCTCGGGCCCGCGCGACCGGGACTTCGGGGCCGGCGGCGCCTACGCGGCGCAGCACCTCGCGGTCGCCGAGGTCGTCATGGCGCGAACATCCCGGCATCGCCGTGGGATCTCGTCTACCAGTCGCGCTCCGGCCCGCCGACCCAGCCGTGGCTCGAGCCCGACATCAACGACCGCATCGAGGAGCTCGCCGCCGACGGCGTCACGGGTCTCGTCATCGTGCCGCTCGGGTTCATCTCCGACCACATGGAGGTCAAGTGGGACCTCGACACCGAGGCCCTCGAGACCGCGCGCGAGCACGGGATCGACGCGCGTGCGCGTGCCGACGCCGGGCGTGCACGCGGCGTTCGTGAGCGGTCTCGTCGACCTCGTGCTCGAGCGCCGCGACGGCGTGCCGGCGGCCGAGCGTCCCGCGCTCACCGAGCTCGGACCGTGGTTCGACGTCTGCCGCCCGGGATGCTGCGAGAACGTGCGACTCGGGTTCAAGCCCGCCGCTGGCAGGGATCGCGCCGTGACGCGTCCGCATCGGCACGCGGGGCAGCGCCCTCGCGCTCGCGCAGGCGCGGCACCGTCGCCGACGGCGCTCGGCGGCGAACTCGTCGTCGATCACGTCCGAGGGCGACACGCTCGACCGCGTCGCTCGCATCGCTCGGCGGCACCGGCGTGTTCGCGAAGGCCCTGCGCGACGCCCTGCTCGCGGGCGAGATCGACGTCGTCGTCCACTCGTTCAAGGACCTGCCGACCGCGCCGCAGCCCGGGCTCGTCGATCGCCGCCGTCCCCAAGCGCGCCGACGCCGCGCGACGCGCTCTGCGCCCGCGACGGGCTCACGCTCGAGACGCTGCCCGAGGGCGCCCGCGTCGGCACGGGCTCGCCGCGTCGGCGCGCGCAGCTCGCCGCCCGGCGGCCCGACCTCGAGCGTCGTCGACATCCGCGGCAACGTCGACACGCGGCTCTCGCGTCGTCGGTCGAGTCGGGCGAGCGAGCGGCTGGATGCCGTCGTCCTGGCCGCCGCAGGCCTCGAGCCGCCTCGGGCGTCTGGACGCGGCGACCGAGCTCCTCGAGCATCGACGGCTGGCCGACGGCGCCCGGCGCAGGGCGCGCTCGCGGTCGAGATCCGCGCGGGCGACGAGCAGCTTCGCGTCGCGCATCGACCACAAGACGTCGCGCACTGGCCGCCGAGGCCGAGCGCGGCGTCCTCGCGCGGCTCGAGGCGGGGTGCGCGGCGCCGATCGGCGCCGCACGCCTTCGTCGAGGACGGGATGCTGTTCCTCACGCGCGCGCGTCTATCGGCCCGACGGGCGGTGCCCAGGCTCACGAGCTCGCACGCGCGCGTACCTCGACGACGACGACCGCGGCCGAGATCTCGGCGCGCGTCGCCGACGAGCTGCTCGCGCGCGGGTGCCGCCGACCTCGCTCCGCTCGGCCGGAACGCAGAGCCCACGGAAGGTTCGAAATGACCGGATTCCCGCCGTGCGCGCGCGCCGCCTGCGCGCGACGCCCGCGTGGCGCCGACTCGTCGCGCGAGACGCGGCTGCAGCCCCGCGCAGCTCGTCCTGCCGCTGTTCGTCCGCGAGGGCACGAGCGAGCCCCTGCCGATCGGCTCGATGCCCGGCGTCGTGCAGCACTCGCTCGACTCGCTCAAGGCCGAGCTGCACCGCGCGGCCGCGGCCGGGATCGGCGGCGTCATGCTCTTCGGCGTGCCCGAGCACAAGGATGCGGTCGGCTCCGGCGCGACCGATCCCGACGGCATCCTCAACGTCGCGACGCGCGTCGCCGTCGCCGAGGTCGGCGACGCGCTCGTCGTGCAGACCGACCTGTGCCTCGACGAGTTCACCGACCACGGGCACTGCGGCGTGCTCGACGCGCAGGGCAGGGTCGACAACGACGCGACGCTCGAGCGCTACCGCGACATGGCGCTCGCGCAGGCCGAGGCGGGCTCGCAGCTGCTGGGCCTGTCCGGCATGATGGACGGCCAGGTCGCTCGCCGTGCGCGACGGCGCTCGACGAGGCGGACCACGGCGATCTGCGCTCTCTCGCCTACGCCGCGAAGTACGCCTCGGCGTTCTACGGCCCGTTCCGCGAGGCGGTGGCAGTCGTCGCTCCAGGGCGACCGCCGCACCTATCAGCTCGACCCCGCGAACCGTCGCGAGGGCGCGCGCGAGGTCGCTCTCGACCTCGCCGAGGGCGCCGACATCGTCATGGTCAAGCCCGCCATGAGCTACCTCGACGTGCTCGCCGACGCGGCCGCGGCATCGCCCGTGCCGGTGTGGGCCTACCAGGTCTGCGGCGAGTACGCGATGATCGAGGCCGCCGCGGCGCACGGCTGGATCGACCGCGAGCGCGCGATCGACGAGTCGCTCACGGGCATCGTGCGCGCGGGCGCCGACGCGGTGCTCACCTACTGGGCGATCGAGGCGGCGCGAGAGGGCGGCACGCGCATGACGACGAACGAAGAGGCGGCCGCGCGGGCGCGGCCGTCATCCCCGGCGGCGTCAACTCGCCCGTGCGGGCCTTCGGCTCGGTCGGCGGCACGCCGCTGTCGATCGTCGTCGGCCGCGGCGCGACCGTGCGCGACGTCGAGGGTCGCGACTACGTCGACCTCGTCGGCGTCGTGGGGTCCCGCGCTCCTCGGGCACGCGCATCCCGAGGTCGTCGAGGCGGTGCAGGATGCCGCGGCCCGAGGTCTCTCGTTCGGCGCCTCCACGCCCGGCGAGAGCGAGCTCGCCGAGGTCGTCATCGAGCGACTGCCGTCGACGGCGTGCGCGGGATCGAGCGCCTGCGGCTCGTCTCGACCGGCACCGAGGCGACCATGACCGCGATCCGCCTCGCGCGCGGCGCGACCGGCCGCGACCTCCTGATCAAGTTCGCCGGCCACTACCACGGCCACTCCGACGGGCTGCTGGCCGAGTCCGGCTCGGGCGTCGCGACGCTCGGGCTGCCCGGCTCGGCGGGCGTGCCCGCCGACATCGCCGCGCTCACGCTCGTCCTGCCGTACAACGACCGCGACGCCGTGCGCGCCGCGTTCGCGGCGCATCCCGGACGCATCGCCGCGATCATCATCGAGGCCGCCGGCGCCAACATGGGCGTCCTCGCGCCCGAGCCGGGCTTCAACGAGTTCCTCGCCGCGACGGCCCACGAGCACGGCGCGCTCGCTCATCCTCGACGAGGTGCTCACGGGCTTCCGCGTGGGCCCGGCCGGATGGTGGGGGCTCGAGCGCGCGGCCGGAGCCGAGTGGACCCCCGACCTCGTGACCTTCGGCAAGGTCATCGGCGGCGGGATGCCGCTCGCCGCGCTCGGCGGCCGCGCGCGACCTCATGGAGCTGCTCGCGCCGCTCGGGCCCGTCTACCAGGCGGGCACGCTGAGCGGCAATCCGCTCGCCGTCGCCGCCGGCCTCGCGACGCTGCGGCTCGCCGACGCCGACGTCTACGCGACAGGTGGATGCCGCCGCCGACGCCGTCGGCCGCGGCGCTCGCCGACGCCCTCACGCGCGGCGGGCGTCGCGCACGTCGTCTCGCGCGCGGGCAGCCTGTTCTCGGTCGCGTTCCGCGCGGACCCGATCGCGCGACTACGACGACGCGCGGGCGCAGGACGCCTGGCGCTACCCGCCGTTCTTCCACGCGATGCTCGACGCAGGGCGTCTCGCTGCCGCCGAGCGTGTTCGAGGCGTGGTTCCTCACCGCCGCGCACGACGACGCGACGGTCGAGCGCATCCTCGCGGCGCTGCCGGCGGCGGCGCGCGCCGCGGCATCCGCCACCGCCTGACGCGCGCCCGCGCGGCTCAGACCCAGCCCGGTCGCAGCCAGTTGTGCATCTGGTAGAACCAGTCCGGCACCGCCGTCGCGGTGAGGATCGGGTACCAGAAGATCGACAGCGCCAGCACGAATCCGAGGTAGAGCCACACGAGGCGCTGGCCGGTGCGGCGTCGATAGTCGTCCTTCGCACGTCGCCCGGCCAGATCTCGCAGGGCGAACGTGAGCGCGAGCAGCATGAACGGCAGGATCGCGATCGTATAGAACTGGAAGATCGTCCGCTCGGGGTACAGCAGCCACGGCACGTACGTCGCGGCGACGCCGGTCAGGACGAACGCGTAGCGCCAGTCGCGGCTCACGACGAACCGCCAGACGAGGTAGATGACGGCCGCGACGGCACCCCACCAGATGAACGGGTTCGGCATGCTGTAGATGTTCTGGACGGCGTCGTCGCGCTGGAAGTACATCGAGGTCGGACGCGCGAGCAACGGCCACTGCCACGCGGGACTCGCGTAGGAGTGGGGCGTGGTGAGCCCCACGTGGAACGCGTAGATCGCCTCGTGGTACTTCCACAGGTTCTGCAGCGGCAGCGGCACCCACGACCAGAATCCCGCGACCGGCTCCGTGAGCGCGTGGCGGCCGTAGCCGCCGTCGGTGACGAGCCAGCTCGTCCACGACGCGAGGTACACCGCGAACGCGATCGGGATGAACAGCACGAAGGTCGCGAGACCCTGGCGCACGGCATCCGTCGGCCAGAGCAGCACGCCGGCGCGGCGGCGGGCCAGCGCATCCGTGACGACGAGGTAGATGCCGAGCGCGGCGGCGACGTAGAGCCCCGACCACTTGACGGCCGTCGCGGCACCGACCGCGGCGCCGGCGGCGAGGAGCCACGGCCGGTTCCACAGGACGGGCCCCCACGAGGGCGGCACGCCGTCGACCGTGCGGCGCCTCGACCGCGACGCGCAGGCGCTCGAAGGTCCGCGCGCGGTCGAGAAGCACGAACCAGAACGCCAGCAGCACGAAGAACGCGAGGAAGACGTCGAGCAGTGCGACGCGGCTCAGCACGATCGCGAGTCCGTCGATCGCGAGAAGGCCCGACGCGACGATCGCGAACGGCACGGAGTTGGTGAGCGTCTTGCGCGACGAGGTACAGCAGCAGCACGAGCGCCGTGCCGAAGACGGCGGACGCGATGCGCCAGCCGAACGACGAGTCGGCGCCGAACAGGGCCATCCCGATGCCGATCAGGAGCTTGCCGAGCGGCGGATGGACGACGAAGCTGCCGACGCCCGTGAAGATGTCGGTGTCGCCCGCCTCGAACAGCTCGTCGGCGCCCTCGGGCCACGTCGACGCGAAGCCGAGGTTCCACTGGCTCCACGCGTCCTTGACGTAGTAGGTCTCGTCGAAGACGAGCTCGTGCGGGTGGCCCAGATTCCACAGGCGCAGGATGCCGGCGACGAGCGTGATGAGGGCGGGGGCGAGCCAGCGCCACAGCCGCGTGCAGGCGCGGATCGCTCGAGACGCGCAGGATCCAGCCGTCGTACAGTGTCGGGCGCGCGGCGGGCAGCAGCGGCTCGGCGGGGAGGGCGCGGCAGTGCTCGTCACGGCGACCAGCCTATGCTGGCCCCGTGATCATCCTCGCGGCGACGCCCATCGGAAATCTCGGGGATGCCTCCCGTCGACTCGTCGAGGCGCTCGAGTCCGCGACCGTCGTCGCGGCAGAGGACACCCGCACGACGCAGCGCCTGCTCGCGGCGCTCGGCATCGCCAACCGTCCGCGCCTGCTCGCGCTGCACGACCACAACGAGAAGGACCGCGCGCCCGAGATCGTCGAGCTCGCCCGCTCGGGCGATGTCCTCGTGCTGTCCGACGCCGGCATGCCGACGGTGTCCGACCCCGGCTACGGACTCGTGGCGGCGGCCGCCGCCGCGGGGGTCGTCGTGACGGCGATCCCGGGGCCGAGCGCCGTGCTCACGGCGCTCGCCGTCTCGGGGCTGCCGACCGATCGCTTCACGTTCGAGGGCTTCGTCGCCCGCAAGCAGGGGGAGCGGCTCTCGGCGCTGCGCGCCCTGGCGGCCGAGCCGCGCACGATGGTGTTCTTCGAGGCGCCCTCGCGCGTCGCGGCGACCCTCGGCGACATGGCCGCGGTGCTCGGCGAGGACCGTCCGCGCGGCCGTCTGCCGCGAGCTCACGAAGCTGCACGAAGAGGTCGTGCGCGGGACCCTCGCGCGAGCTCGCCGAGTGGGCGGCGGCAGGGGTGCGCGGCGAGCTCGTCATCGTCGTCGGCGGGGCCGCCGCGCGCGAGGTCGCCTTCCCCGACGCCGTGACGCAGGTGCTCGAGCAGGTGCGGGCCGGGACGCGGCTCAAGGATGCCGCGGCCGAGGTCTCGGCGCACACGGGCCACTCGTCGCGCGAGCTCTACCAGGCCGCGCTCGCCGTCAAAGGCTGACCGCCCGCGGGCCCGTGGGAGAGCGGCGCCTCGTCACACGGCGCGGCGGCGGCATCCACGCGAACTAGAATTCACTGGTGACTTCCGGCCGCAGCTTCTACATCACGACGCCGATCTACTATCCGAGCGACGTCCCCCACATCGGCCACGGGTACACCACCGTGGCCGTCGACACGCTCGCGCGCTGGCACCGCCAGGCCGGCGACGACACCTGGATGCTCACCGGCACCGACGAGCACGGCCAGAAGATGCTGCGCGCCGCGAGCGCGAACGGCGTCACGCCCCAGCAGTGGGTCGACAAGCTCGTGAGCGAGTCGTGGTTCCCGCAGCTGCGCACGCTCGACATCGCGAACGACGACTTCATCCGCACGACGCAGGAGCGCCACGAGCGGAGCGTCCAGATCTTCTTCCAGGCGCTCTACGACCGCGGCTACATCTACGCGGGCGAGTACGAGGCGCTGTACTGCGTCGGCTGCGAGGAGTTCAAGCCCGAGGCCGAGATCGTGGACGGCACGGGTCCGTTCGAAGGGCTCAAGGTCTGCGCGATCCACTCGAAGCCCCTCGAGCTGCTGCAGGAGAAGAACTACTTCTTCAAGCTCAGCGAGTTCCAGGACCGTCTGCTCGAGCTCTACAAGACCGACTTCATCCAGCCCGAGTCTGCGCGCAACGAGGTCGTCTCGTTCGTCAAGCAGGGACTGAAGGACCTGTCCGTCTCGCGCTCGACGTTCGACTGGGGCATCAAGGTGCCGTGGGACGAGAGCCACGTCATCTACGTGTGGATCGATGCCCTGCTCAACTACGCGACGGCGGTCGGCTACGGCTCGGACCCCGAGCAGTTCGAGCGACGCTGGCCCGCGTACCACGTCGTGGGCAAGGACATTCTGCGATTCCACGCCGTCATCTGGCCGGCGATGCTCATGGCGGTCGGCGTCGACGTCCCGAAGGGCGTCTTCGCCCATGGCTGGCTGCTCGTCGGCGGCGAGAAGATGTCGAAGTCGAAGCTCACCGGCATCGCGCCGACCGAGATCACCGAGGTCTTCGGCTCAGACGCGTACCGGTTCTACTTCCTCTCGGCGATCGCGTTCGGGCAGGACGGCTCGTTCTCGTGGGAGGACCTCTCGGCCCGCTATCAGGCCGAACTCGCGAACGGCTTCGGCAACCTCGCATCGCGCACGACGGCGATGATCGAGCGCTACTTCGAGGGCATCGTCCCGCCGCCGGGCGAGTACCTGCCGGGCGACCTCGCGATCCAGAAGACCGTGGCGGACGCCGCGACCGCTGCGGACGCCGCGATCGAGCGGTTCCGCATCGACGAGGCGATCTCGTCGATCTGGACGATCGTCGATGCCTTGAACCTCTACATCACCGAGAACGAGCCGTGGGCGCTCGCGAAGGACGACGCACAGCGCGGACGCCTCGGAACGGTGCTCTACACCGCCGCAGAGGGCCTGCGCGCGCTGGCGGTGCTGCTCTCGCCGGTGATGCCGGTCGCGACCGAGAAGCTGTGGGTCGCCCTCGGCGGTCCCGGGCGGCTCGTAGACCAGCCGATCCGCGAAGCGGGCCGCTGGGGCGTGCTCCAGCCCGGAACGTCGGTCAACGCCCTCGCGCCGCTGTTCCCGCGCGTCGAGCAGACCGTATGACGCGTCCCCCGCGCACGTGCATCCCGCGCATAGGGAGACACGGATGACGGCGGCAGACCCGTCGGGCTATGTCCGCGAGCGGCACAACGACGGCACGCGCGATGTGCGCTGGCCGGAAGCGCCCGAGCCCCTGGCCGTGCCCGTGTACGACAATCACGCGCACCTCGAGATCGAGGACGGCGATGTCGGTCTCTCGCTCGAGGAGCAGCTCGCCCGCGCCCGCGCGGTGGGCGTCGTCGGCGTCGTGCAGGCCGGCGGCGACATCGAGTCGAGCCGCTGGTCGGCGTGGGCCGCGGCATCCCACCCCCGCATCCTCGCGGCGGTCGCGATCCACCCGAACGAAGCACCGGCCTACAAAGAGGCCGGACGGCTCGACGAGGCGATCGCGGTCATCGACGAGCTCGCAGCCCAGCCCCGCGTGCGGGCGATCGGCGAGACAGGGCTCGACTTCTTCCGCACCGACGAGGCGGGGCTCCCCGCGCAGTTCGAGAGCTTCGAAGCGCACATCGCTCTCGCCAAGAAGCACGGCATCGCGATGCAGATCCACGACCGAGACGCCCACGACGCCGTGCTGGAGACGCTCGTGCGCGTCGGGGCTCCCGACCGCACGGTCTTCCACTGCTTCTCGGGCGGCGACGAGATGGCCCGCATCGCGACGGACGCGGGCTGCTACTTGAGCTTCGCGGGCAACGTGACCTTCAAGAACGCGCAGAATCTGCGCGACGCGCTCGCCGTGACGCCGCTGGATCGGATCCTCGTGGAGACGGATGCGCCCTTCCTGACGCCGGCGCCGCACCGCGGACGCCCGAATGCGCCCTACCTCGTGCCGGTGACCGTGCGCTTCATGGCGCAGGAGCTCCGCCTGGACCTCGATGCACTCTGCACCCAGATCGCGGCCAACACGCTCGAGGTCTACGGCTCGTTCGACTGACGGCCGTCGCTAGCCTGCCGCGGGCTCGCGGTCTTCGTCGTCGAGCACGGGACGCGCCGCCGCGATGTGCGAGATCGACCTCCACACCAGCAGCAGGGTGACCGCCGATCCGGCGAAGGCGAACCACCAGGGCGCCGTGAGGCCCCACGCCTGCGCGATGAGGCCGCCCAGCAGCTGGCCGATCACGAGGCCGCCGAAGACGCCGACCATGTTGACCGACGCGATCCGGCCCTGAAGCTGAAGGGGGACGAGCCGCTGGCGCACGGTCGTCGAGATCGTGCCCCACACGAACGCGTACGCGCCGAAGCCGAACATGATGACGAACGCGACGACGGGCGAGGTCGTGAGGGCGAAGCCGAGGTGCATGAGCACCTCGAGACTCAGGCACACCCGCATGAGCGTCGCGAACGAGACGTGGCGCTCGAGCCAGCCGAAGCAGCCCGTCGCGACGAGCCCGCCGATCGCGGAGGCGGTCGTCAGCGCGCCGTACCCGACGACGCCCATGTTCAGATGCTCGGTCGCGTAGAGCACGAGGATGCCCCACGGGGCGGCCCACGTCACGTTGAACACCAGGATGATGATGACGAGCGTGCGGACGGGCGGGTTGCCGCGCAGCCAGTGCAGTCCTTCGCGGATGGGATGCGGCTTGACTCCCTCGGGCCGGTCGTCGTGTGCCGGCACCGGCGTGCGGGCGATCCGCGAGATCAGGATGACGGCGAGGCTCACGCACAGCACCTGGACGAGGAACGGCCAGAACGATCCGATCGCGAACAGGAAGGCGCCCAGGGGAGGCCCGGCGAGCTGGTTGCCCACCAGGAAGCCCGCCTGGAGTCGCGCGTTGCCGATGCCGAGGTCGCCCGGGCGGACGAGCATCGGCAGGAGGGTGCTGCCGGCCGAGTCCGCGAAGACCTCGGCCGTGCCGTAGAGGAACGACGCGGCCAGCACGATCCAGACGGTCACGTTGCCCGTGAGCGAGGAAGACGATGAGCCCGCCGACCACGATGGCGCGCGAGGCGTTGGCGATCATGACGAGGCGTCGACGGTCGGAGTGGTCGGCGAGGGATCCCGCGAACAGACCGAACAGCAGCCACGGCAGGAACTGCATCATCGCGCCCGAGGCCACGAGGAGCGGCGACGAGGTGAGAGACGCGATCAGCAGCGGTGCCGCCGAGAGCGCGATCCCGTCGCCGAGGTTGCTCGTCCACGAGGACGCGAGGAGCCAGCGGAAGTCTTTCCCGAGTCGGCGAGGTGCGATCAGTTCGCCGAGCGAAGGCATCCCGTCATCTTAGGACGGGCGGCGGATGCTATTCGGCGCGAGCCTCGTCGTCGAGGCGGTGCTGCTCGGCAGCCTCGAGACGGTCCTTCTCCTGCTGGGCCGCTTCGCGCTCTTCGCGGATCTGCTCGTGAGACTTCGAGTTGTTCGTCATACCGCGATCCTAAGCGCTCGACGTCGCGGGTCCGGCGTCGTCCTTCTTGTAGGCGTTCTTGCGCGTGAAGAGCGTCTCGGTCTGCTCGATGTCCATGCCCTTCGTCTCGGGGATCCGCCACGCGACGTAGACGAACGAGAGGGCCGCGAACGCGGCGTACATGCCGTAGGTGAGAGGCAGCGACCACGCCGACATCGCGGGGAACGACACCGTGATGAGGAAGTTGGCGATCCACTGGGCGCCGGCCGCGACGCCGAGCGCCTTGCCGCGGATGCGGCTCGGGAAGATCTCGCCCAGGAGCACCCAGACGAGCGGCCCCCAGGACGCGCCGAACCCGATGACGAAGAGGTTCGCGGCGACCAGGGCGATCGGGCCCCACGGGGCGGGCAGCGAGACGTCCGACCCGGATCCCTCGGCGAACAGGAAGCACACCGCCATCGCGGCGAGCGACAGCGTCATGAGCACCGAGCCGGTGAGCAGGATCGGCTTTCGCCCGACGCGGTCGACGAGGAAGATCGCGACGAGGGTGACCAGCACGTTCGTGATCGACGTGACGACGCTGATGCCCAGGGAGGCGGACTCAGGGAACCCGACCGACTGCCACAGGCTCGTCGAGTAGTAGAAGATCACGTTGATGCCGACGAACTGCTGGAACACCGAGAGGATGATGCCGACCCAGACGATCCGCTGCAGACCCAGCACGGGCCCTCGGAGGGAGACTCCGGAGTTCTTGCGGTCCTCGTCGATCGTGTGGACGAGCTCGTTCATCGTCTTGTCGAGGTCGACGGGCGGCACGAGCGTCGCGAAGATCTTCTTCGCCTCGTCGATGCGTCCCTTCGAGATCAGATAGCGCGGCGACTCGGGCAGCGTGAACGCGAGGATGCCGTAGACCGCAGCAGGGACGACGCCGACCAGGAACATCCAGCGCCATGCCTCGAGCCCGAGCCACAGTTCCTGCGATGCCCCGCCCGCGCCCCACGCGAGGAGCGCATCGCTCAGGAGGGCCACGAAGATGCCGAGCGTGATGGCGAGCTGCTGCAGCGATGCGAGTCCGCCGCGCACCTGTCGCGGTGCGATCTCGGCGATGTATGCGGGAGCGATGACGGACGCGATGCCGATGCCGATGCCGCCGAGCACGCGCCAGAGGATGAGGTCGGGAACGCTGAAGGTCAGGCCCGCGCCGATCGAGCTCACGAGGAAGAGCGCTGAGCCGAGCATCATGACCTTGAGGCGACCCCAGCGGTCCGAGAGCGCGCCGGCGAGCATCGCGCCCACGGCGCAGCCGAGCAGTGCGACGGCAACGACGAAGCCCGTGAGGACGCTTCCGAGCTCGAAGTGGGAGTCGATCGAGTCGACCGCGCCGTTGATGACCGACGAGTCGAAGCCGAACAGGAACCCGCCGACGGCCGCGGCGAGGGCGAGACCGATGGCCCTCTTCCCGTACGGGCTCTTCAGCGAGAACGTGTCTGCGGGGATCGAGTCGGGGGAGCTCATGACCGTAACCTAACGTCGGAGGGCGCCACGGGCGAGGGGTTGACCGGGTGTTCTCTGTACTGTGGATGCATGCCCGTGACCCTCCTCGGCGCCGCCGAGATCCGCGCGCTGGCCGCAGATCTCGACGTGACGCCGACGAAGAAGCTCGGCCAGAACTTCGTCGTGGACGCGAACACGGTCCGCAAGATCGTCCAGGTCGCGCGCGTCGCGCCCGGCGATCGCGTGGTCGAAGTCGGTCCCGGCCTCGGCTCGCTCACCCTCGCGATCCTCGAGGCCGGAGCGGCCGTCACCGCGGTCGAGATCGATCATCGTCTGGCGGAGCGGCTGCCCGCGACGGCGCGGGCCCACGGCGTGCCCGACGGCGCGCTGACGGTCGTGGATGCCGATGCCCTGCGAGTGACCGAGCTCCCCGGCGATCCGCGGGTGCTCGTCGCGAACCTGCCGTACAACGTGAGCGTGCCGGTGCTCCTGCACTTCTTGGAGGCGTTCCCGCACCTCGAGCGCGGTGTCGTCATGGTCCAGGCCGAAGTGGGGGAGCGCCTCGCGGCACCCCCGGGCTCGAAGGTGTACGGCGCGCCGAGCGTCAAGGCCGCGTGGTACGGGCGGTGGCGCCTCGCCGGCACTGTCTCGCGTCAGGTCTTCTGGCCCGTGCCGAACGTCGACAGCGTGCTCGTGGGGTTCGAGCGGGACCCCGCGCCGCGGGGGTCGGAGGAGGAGCGGCGCGAGACATTCCGCATCGTGGATGCCGCGTTCCAGCAGCGTCGCAAGATGCTCCGCCAAGCGCTGTCGAGTGTGCTCGGCGGCACGTCGGCCGCGGCATCCATCGTCCTCGAGCGTGCGGGCGTCGCACCGACGGCGCGCGGCGAGGAACTCTCGATCGACGACTTCGTGCGGATCGCACGCGCGCTCTGACGCAGCGTTCTCGGCCCGTTCACCGCGTCCTCCCAGGTGCAACGGACGTGCGCGGGTAGCATTTTCGCCAGCCTCGCCGAACCCGGGGCGAGGAGCGAACCATGCGCACCGCGGAGTACCCGGCTCCTGAGCGGATCCTGCTGCACCTCAGCGACACGCACCTGCGCGCGCGCGGCCCACGTCTGTTCGACAGCGTCGACGGCGCGGAGCGGCTTGCGCGCGCGCTCGATGGCATCCGGGCGAGCGGCATCGTGCCCGATGCCATCGTCGTGACGGGCGATCTCGCCGATCTCGGAGAACCCGCCGCCTACCGCGACCTGCGCGCGCTCGTCGAGCCGTTCGCGGCCGAGCTCGGCACGCGGATCCTGTGGGTCATGGGCAATCACGACGACCGCGGGGCGTTCCGCGCGATGCTCCTCGACGAGGACGCGCATGCGCTTCCCGTCGATCGCGTCGACGAGCTGGATGGCCTGCGCATCGTGACGCTCGACTCGACCGTGCCGGGGTTCCATCACGGCGAGCTGTCCGACGCGCAGTTGGAGTGGCTCGCCGGCGTCCTCTCGACGCCCGCACCGCTCGGCACGATCCTCGCGATGCATCACCCGCCCGTGCCGAGCGTCCTGCCCCTCGCCGCGTCGGTCGAGCTGCGGGATCAGCGCCGCCTCGCACGCGTGCTGCGCGGCACGGACGTGCGCGCGATCATCGCGGGTCATCTGCACTATTCGACCTTTGCGACGTTCGCAGGCATCCCCGTGTCGGTCGCGTCCTCCACGTGCTACGCGCAGGACCTCACGGTCCCCGTGGGCGGAACCCGTCCGCAGGACGGCGCACAGGCGTACAACCTCATCCACCTCTACGACGACACCGTCGTGCACTCGGTCGTGCCGATAGACGTGCCGCGCGCACTCGAGCACATCGATGCCGAAGAGTCGCGCCGGCGTCTTGCGCTCGCGGGAATCGCCCCGCTCAGCGGGCGGGAAGCGCCGACCGAGCCGATTCGCGTGCTGCGCTGAGGTCCGCGCGAGACTCCGCCCGCTCCCAGGGCGCTCGCACGGGGAACATGCGCTCGAGCGTCGTGCGGAGCGTCTGCACGCGCACGGCCTCGGGCACCTCGGTGTCGCCGCCGTCGTTGAGGCAGAACATGTCGACGTCGGGACGCGCCGCGATCCGCGCCATGCGGCGCAGGCCCGACGTCAGCGTCGTCTGCACGTAGCGCACGCGCGGAGTGTCGGTCGCGACGGCGCGACCCGTCATGAGCGCGTAGTAGTGGTACAGGCTGTTGGTGACGGAGACGTCGGTCGCCGAGCGGAACCGGGATGCCGCGGTCCGCGCGAAGTCCTCGGCGAACGTCGCTTCGAGCTCGGTCATGAGCGAGCGGCGCAGCGGCGTCGCGCAGTGCTCGAGGTCGCGCACGATGGTCCGGCCGAAGCGCTCGCGCAGCAGCGCCCGATTTACGCGCAGGCCGTTGTCGTGCCCGCTGCGGACGAGCGAGGGCGCGCCGACGCCGATGCGCACGTCGCACTCGACGAACTTCGTCACTCCCGCGGGTGTGAAGAACAGCTCCGGCTCGACGTCGCGCCCGAAGAACATGTCGTCGTTGGAGTACAGGAAGTGCTCGGCGAGACCCGGGATGCGGTGAAGCTGAGCCTCGACCGCATGGGAGTTGTGCGTCGGCAATGTCGAGGGATCGGCGAAGAACGCCTCGCTGCGCACGATCGTCACCTTCGGGTGATCGAGGAGCCATGCGGGAGCCGGCGAATCGGTCGCGATGAAGATCCGCCGTACCCACGGCGCGTGCATGTGGACGCTGCGCAGCGCGTAGCGCAGCTCGTCGACGTGCCGGTACCGCGCGGGGCCCGCATCCCCTTCTCCCACGATGTACTGCTCGAGCCGGGCGGCGCGCTGACGCTGGAACTCGCTCGACGAGCCGTCGACCCAAGAGAAGACGAGGTCGACGTCCTCGGTGAACTCGTGCGGCAGGGGGTCGAACATGCCGTCGATCGTGCGCCACGACCTTCCGAACCTCTCGACCGCCGTCCACGTGAGGTCGTCCGTGGCCATGAGGGCTCGGGTGAGGACGTTGCTCGTCGGCGCTTCGACGACGTGCTCGCCGAAGCGCCAGAACTCCAGGCGCACGCCGAGCGGCGCGCCGTAGCGCAGAGTGCCGCTGGAGCTGATGCGGGGTCGGTAGACCCGCAGGCTCGAAGGGTCGCGTCCGGGATCGGGTGCCTCGGGGGCCGGGACCGCAGGGCGTCGCTTCGCCTTGACGTAGACGGGCTCATGGTCTCCGAGCGCGGCGATCGCCGCCATCGCGAGGCGGTGCTGCGCGACGTCGACCGCGAGTGCGCAGACCGAGCGAGAGTGCCGCACGAGCGACACTCCGACGCCGGCCGCCTCGAGTGCGTCGGCGACGAGGAGGAGGTCGGCGATGCGGGCCTCGGCGGGGGTGACGGTGTCATGGACCAGATGGATCACGCCGTCGACGAGCGTGGTGTCGGGCCGTTCCAGCAGGTCGGCCCATGACGGCTTGTGGGCAGGGAGGGCGCGCGGCGCACGGAGTGCAGTCAAGATTCCTCCTCTGCGGATGCTTTTTGCGGCGCGAGCAACGCTCGGCCGACGGGACCTGGTTGGGCAACCATAGGCCATGATCGTTTCCCGGACGTTTCGATGCCCGACCCTTGACACGGGGGTGTGGACGTGCAGGCCGATCCGCGCAGAACGGGACCCTGCGCACGCGGCGCTACGTCGATAGCCTGAGACGCATGAGCGATGCACCCCGGTTCCGCCCCGACCTGCCAGACACCCATCGCCCGTACGCAGCCGCCGACGATCGCTATCGCGTCGCGGAGTACCGGCAGGTCGGCGCATCGGGCCTCTACCTTCCGCCGCTCTCGCTCGGACTCTGGTGGAACTTCGGCGACAACTTTCCGATCGACAGCCAGCGGGCGCTGCTGCGGCACGCGTTCGACAAGGGCATCACGCACTTCGACCTCGCGAACAACTACGGCCCGCCGTTCGGTTCGGCCGAGAAGAACTTCGGGCGGATCTTCGCCGAGGACTTCCGCCCGTACCGCGACGAGCTCGTCATCTCGTCCAAGGCCGGGTGGAACATGTGGCCAGGGCCCTACGGCGAGTTCGGCTCGCGCAAGTACGTGATCGCGAGCGCGGATCAGTCGCTGCAGCGCATGGGGCTCGACTACGTCGACATCTTCTACTCGCACCGCTTCGATCCCGTGACCCCCGTCGAGGAGACGATCGGCGCGCTCGACACGCTCGTGCGCCAGGGCAAAGCGCTCTACGTCGGCATCTCGTCGTACTCTGCCGAGCGCACCGTCGAGGCTGTCGCCGTCGCCCGCAGCCTCGGGACGCCGCTCGTCATCCACCAGCCGGCGTACTCCATGCTCAATCGCTGGGTCGAGGACGGGCTCACAGGCGTCCTGAAGCAGGAGGGTCTCGGTGCGATCGCGTTCACGCCGCTCGCTCAGGGGCTGCTCACCGACAAGTACCTCGGCGACGGCACGGCGCAGCGCGCTCAGCAGCGGTCTTCGCTGCCGAGCGAGCGGCTCTCGGAGCACGGCCTCGCGACCCTCCGCGGTCTCGACGTCATCGCGAAGGAGCGCGGCCAGTCGCTCGCCCAGATGGCGATCCAGTGGGTGCTGCGCGATCCGGTGGTCACGTCGGCGCTCATCGGGGCATCGCGCACCGAGCAGATCGACGAGAACATCGCCGCCCTCGACGGCCCCGCCTTCACGACGGAGGAGCTCGAGCGCATCGACGCGCTCTCGGACGGCGTCGACGTCGATCTCTGGGCGGAGTCGACGCAGCTGTGAGTCGATCGGTCGTCGTCGATCGCGTGCACGCGCGCGCGCCCGGAAAGCTCAACCTCTTCTTCGAGGTCGGCGGAGTCCAGGACGACGGATATCACGACGTCGCATCGGCCTATCAGGCCGTCTCGCTCTACGAAGACGTCTGGGCGACGCCGTCCGACGACTTCACGATGGAGGTGTCGGGCACCGTCGACGTCTCGGGCGTGCCCGCCGACGACCGCAACCTCGCGCTGCGGGCGGCGCGGCTCGTCGCGAAGAAGGCGGGGTTCCGCGGCGGCGTGCACCTCGACATCGTGAAGCATGTTCCCGTCGCCGGCGGCATGGGTGGCGGTTCGGCGGATGCCGCGGCTGCGCTCGTCGCCTGCGACGCCCTGTGGGGCACCGACCTCGGCACCGCCGAGCTGCACCGGCTCGCCGCGCGGCTCGGCGCCGACGTGCCCTTCGCCCTCTTGGGCGGCACCGCGATCGGCACGGGGCGCGGCGACCAGCTGAGCCCCGCGCTTGCGCAGGGGCGCTTCGACTGGGTCATCGTGCCGTCGGACGAGGGGCTCTCGACGCCCGCCGTGTACAAGCATCTCGACGAGCTGCGCTCGCACCCCGACATCGGGCCGGCGGTGCGCCTGCCCGATGTCGATCCGGGCGTCCTGCATGCGCTGCGCGCGGGTGATCCCGCGAGCCTTGCCGAGTCGCTGCGCAACGACCTGCAGACCGCGGCGCTCTCGCTGCGGCCCGATCTGCGCGATCTGCTCGACCGCGGCCATGCGCAGCCCTCGGCGCTCGCCGGCATCGTGTCGGGCTCGGGTCCCACCGTCGCGTTCCTCGCCGCTGACCCCGAATCCGCACTCGATCTGCAGGTGACGCTGTCGGCCGAAGGCTTCGAGGCTCTCCACGTGCACGGTCCCGTCGCGGGGGCGCGCATCCTGGCATCCTGAGGACCGGGCTGCCGAGCGCGTCGCCGACGCCGGCGTCCGAGAGGGCACCCCTCGTGCAGACGACTCGCACCGCTCGGGCCGCGGCGCGAGTGTTCGGCGGGCACCTGCCGCCCGGCGAGCGTCTGGGCCGCCCGCATCGCGAGCGGCTCGCCGCTGTCGCCTAGCCTGTAGGGACATGGCACATCTTCTCGGGGCTGAGGCCCTGCACCTCGAATTCCCCACGCGGGTCGTCTTCGACTCGGTCTCGCTCGGCGTCGACGAGGGCGATCGCATCGGCGTCGTCGGCCGCAACGGCGACGGCAAGTCCAGCCTGCTCGCGATGCTCGCGGGGCGTCTCGAGCCCGACGGCGGGCGCGTCACGGTGCGCGGTGGAGTTCGGGTCGGCGTGCTGGACCAGGCCGACACGATCGGCGACGTCGGCACCGTCGGCCAGGCCGTCGTGGGCGACATGCCCGAGCACGAATGGGCGGGGTCCGCACGCGTGCGCGACGTCATCGCGGGGCTGCTCGCCGACATCGCCATGGGACGCCGAGATCTCGTCGCTCTCGGGCGGTCAGCGTCGCAGGGTCGCGCTCGCGCACCTGCTCATCGGCGACGACGACGTCATCTTCCTCGACGAGCCGACCAACCACCTCGACGTCGAGGCGATCGCGTGGCTCGCCGAGCATCTCAAGCGGCGCTGGCCGGCGAACTCAGGGCGGTCTGCTCGTCGTGACGCACGACCGGTGGTTCCTCGACGAGGTGTGCACGAAGACGTGGGAGGTGCACGACCGGATCGTCGAGCCCTTCGAGGGCGGCTATGCCGCGTACATCCTGCAGCGCGTCGAGCGCGACCGTCAGGCGGCGTCCATCGAGGCGCGTCGGCAGAACCTCGCTCGCAAGGAGCTCGCGTGGCTGCGCCGCGGTGCCCCCGCGCGCACGTCGAAGCCGAAGTTCCGCATCGACGCCGCCAACGAGCTCATCGCGGACGTGCCCGAGATCCGCGACAAGACCGAGCTGCAGTCGCTCGCCGTCTCACGGCTCGGCAAGGACGTCGTCGATCTGCTCGATGCCTCGGTGTCGTACGGCGACCGTGACGTCTTGAAGGAGGTCGAGTGGAGGATCGCACCGGGCGAGCGCACCGGCATCCTCGGCGTCAACGGCGCGGGCAAGTCGACGCTGCTCGGTCTCGTCTCGGGAACGGTCGAACCCACCTCGGGGCGCGTCAAGCGCGGCAAGACCGTGCAGGTCGCGACACTGACACAGCGGCTGGACGAGCTCGAGGAGCATCTCGACGACCCCGTCCGGGTCGTCATCTCGCGGCTGCGCACGACGTACACGTTCGGCTCGGGCTCGAAGGCGGCGGAGCTGACTCCCGGCCAGCTGCTCGAGCGGATGGGCTTTGCGAGCGCCCAGCTGTCGACCCCCGTGAAGGACCTCTCGGGCGGTCAGAAGCGGCGGCTGCAGCTCCTCATGATCCTGCTCGAGCAGCCGAACGTGCTGATCCTCGACGAGCCGACGAACGACCTCGACACCGACATGCTCGCGGCGATGGAGGACCTGCTCGACACGTGGCCGGGCACGCTCCTGGTCGTCTCGCACGACCGCTACTTCATCGAGCGCGTGACGGATCAGCAGTTCGCGATCCTCGGGGGTCATCTGCGCCACCTCCCGGGAGGCGTCGACGAGTACCTGCGGCTCCGCTCGCGCGAGCGGGATGCGCCGGCCGCGGTCGCCGCATCCGCTTCTGCGTCCGCCGCCCCCGGTCTCTCGGGAGCCGAGCTGCGGGCCGCGCAGAAGGAGGTCTCGGCGCTCGAGCGTCGGCTCGAGAAGCTCGAGGGGCAGATCGCTGCGGCGCGCACGGCGCTCGCCGACCACGATCAGTCCGACTACTCGGGTCTCGGGGCCGAGATGGCGCGCATCGGAACGCTCGAGACGGAGCGCGACGAGGTCGAGGAGCGCTGGTTCGAGCTCACGGAGCAGATCGGCTAGAACCGTTCGATCGCGTCGGCGAGCAGGCGATGCAGGGCACCCGCGTTCGTCATCCCGCCACGCCAGGCCGACTCACGTCCGCCGGCGGACCGTGTCGAGGAGCCGCGTGGGAGACGTCGTGGCGGGCCGCCATCGGGGCGTGCGCTCGACCCAGGGCGGTGCCTTGACCTCGGGCACACCGTCGGCGATCCGGATCTGCCACCCGTGATGACTCAGGTGTCGGTGGTGGTACCAGCACAGGAGCACACCGTTGTCTGTGTGAGTTCGGCCGCCGAGCGCGTGGTCGTGGACGTGGTGGATCTCGCACCACGCCGCGGGGACGCCGCATCCCGGAATGAGACAGCCGCCGTCGCGAAGTGCGATGGCGCGACGCTGGTGCCGATTGAAGACGCGCTCTTCGATGCCGAGCTTCATGATGCGCCCGTTCTCGCCGAGCAGCACGCGCTGAACAGTACCGGCGCACCCGGCGTGTGCCGCGGCCTGCAGCGAGACGGGCTCCCCGTCGACGTGCGCCCACCCGCGGCCCGTCGCGAGGTCCTGTTCGCGGACCGAGACGACCAGGGTGGGTGCGGCCCCGCCGATCGTGGGCAGCAGGCGGCTTGATGCCGCGGTGAACAGGGCCGTCGCCAGAGCATCGTGGCGCTTTTGCGCGGGCGTGCGGGAATCAGCGCGGAACGGGTCGTCCACATCGTCGGACGGGCGGAACACGACCGGGCCGTCCTGATCGACGCGCGGGTTGCCGATCGCATGGCAGATCAGGTCGAACTGCTTCGCAACCTCGGCGAGCAGGTTGCCGGAGATCGGCACGATGCCGTCGCGCGCACGACCGAGGGTGATGCCGCGCTCGCGGAGCGCCTTCTGCTCGCGGGGCTCGGCGCCGTCCTGATCGAGGTAGGCCGCCCAGGTCTGCGCCTGGATCTTCAGCAGTTCCGCGCACGCGGGCGGTGCTCCCGTGGCTGCGTCCCCGCGGGCGGCTGCGGCGAGCATCCCGTCCGCCGTGAGGAGGTCGGTGTGCGACACGTGCCGCCCCATCGACTCGAGCGGGCCCGCCGCGGCGAGCACGCCGTCGAGTCCGATCGCCCCGTCGACGAGCGCGTCGTGGATCGCGGGCAGCATGCCCGGCAGCGGTGTGCCGGCGAGGGAGACCCGCACCATCGTGGGTCGCGCCGCGCGCTGCAGCCGGGCCGCCGACGAAGGACCGAGGAGCGTGAGTCGCTCCACGAGTTCGCCGACGTCGTGGCATCCCATCTTCGACGTCAGTCGCAGGTCGCGGTCCCGTTGGATCGACCGGCGGGAGACCTCGCCGACCGTCTCGATCATCACGGCGTCGGTGAGGCGCTGCAGTTCGGCGGCGAGGGACAGTGCGCGGGTGACCTCGTCATCGGATGCGGTCAGGATCCGCCCCTCGCCGAGCCCGGACGCGACCCGGGCGCGAGTGTGCTCGATGACCTCTTCGAGGTGGTCGAGCAGCGGCTTCATACCCTCTATCCTGGCGAGGGCCACCGACATTCAACGCGTGGTCGAATCCCAGGTCCGGAGGGAAAACACGGCTCAGTGGACGGCGTACTCGAGCAGGACGATGAACAGGCCGAGCGCCGCCGTCGCCGCCGCTCCGATGAGGCGCACGATCATGTGGGCGCCGCGGCGCGAGTACGCGGCGTAGCCGAGGATGGCGAGCACGATCGTCGTCGTCCAGGTGGCTGCTTCGTACGCATCCTGCGCACTGAGCCCCTGGATGCCGCACACGATGAGCACGAGTGCTGCCGGGATCGCGGCATACAGCATGCCTGAAGCGTGCCGCATGGAGTGCCGCACGGCGTCGCCCAGACTGCGTTCGCCGTGATCGGTCAGGGTGTGTGCGAAGACGTGCGCGATGTAGAACACCACGAGCGTCCATCCGGCCGTGTCGAGGATGTCCCACGCGTCTCCGGCGTGATCGGACGAGATCGTCACGAAGGCCGTGAAGACGATCAGCCCGTAGATCGCCTCGGGATTGCGGAACCGCGCGTCGAGCCACGCGCGCGCGCGGTGGGCACGGCCGACCGGTTCGTCGGTCACGCGTCGAACCCGAGGCTCAGCTTGCGCAGCAGACCGGCGAGGCGATCGCGGTCGCTCTTGGAGAGCGTCCCGAGCAGAACCGCTTCGGCATCCACGAGTCGCGTGATCGCGGCATCCACTCTCATCTGTCCATCCTCCGTAAGGGTCACCAGGACGCTGCGCCCATCGCCCGGGTCTGATTCGCGACGCACGAGGCGGCGGGCGACGAGCCGGTCGATGCGGTTCGTCATCGTGCCGCTCGAGACGAGGGTCTGCTGCAGGAGCTGCTTGGGGCTGAGCTGGAACGGCTCGCCCGCGCGGCGGAGCGCCGACAGGACGTCCCACTCCCACGGCTCGAGGTCGCTGCGGCGGAAGGCGTCGCGGCGGGCGCGGTCGAGGTGCCGTGACAGACGGTCCACGCGCGACAGCACCTCGAGCGGCGAGAAGTCGAGATCGGGGCGCTGCAGGATCCAGGCCTCGACGATGCGGTCGACCTCGTCGGACTCGTGCGTCATGCCTGCCATTCTGCCCGGTCGCTCGGATTCGATCGCGCCACGCGTGCGCGACGACGTCTGATATCCCGTCTGGCAGACTTGAAGGGGTCGCACGCGCGGCCGGTCCGCCGTGGTGTAACGGCAGCACGACAGCCTTTGGAGCTGTTAGGCCCAGGTTCGAATCCTGGCGGCGGAGCATGTCCCACACGAACCCATCCCTCGCCGTCATCGTCCTGGCTGCGGGCCAGGGCACGCGCATGAAGTCGACGACGCCGAAGGTGCTGCACACCATCGGCGGACGACCGCTCGTGGGCCACGTGCTGGCGACGGCACGGGCGCTGGCACCCGATTCCATCGTCGTCGTCGTGCGACACGACCGAGACCGCGTCGCCGCGGCCGTCGCCGCCGAAGAGCCGGCCGCGGTCGTCGTCGACCAGGACGACATCCCCGGCACGGGTCGCGCCGTCGAGGTGGCGCTCCAGTCGCTGCCGGGCTTCACGGGCGATGTGCTCGTGCTGAGCGCGGATGTTCCCCTGCTCGAGGCCGACACGCTCGACGCGCTCCTCGCGGCCCATCGCGCGACAGCGGCCGCCGCAACCGTCCTGAGCGCTGTCGTGGACGACGCCCGCGGGTACGGACGTGTGATCCGGGATGCCTCCGGCGCGGTCGCACGCATCGTCGAGCAGAAGGACGCCACGCCCGAAGAGGCTGCGGTCAGCGAGATCAACGCGGGCGTCTACGTCTTCCGCGCCCCCGCGCTGCGGGCTCAGCTCGCCCTCGTCGGCACCGAGAATGCGCAGGGCGAGAAGTACCTCACCGACGTCGTGGAGCTGCTCCGCGGAGCGGGCGAGCCGGTCGCGGCCTCCCGGGCTCCGGATGCCGAAGCCGCGCTCGGCGTCAACGACCGCGTGCAGCTGTCGGAAGCCGGCCGCCTGCTCAACGCCCGCATAGTGCGACGGTGGCAGCTCGCGGGCGTGACGATCGTCGATCCGGCCACGACGTGGATCGACGTCACGGTGACCCTCGCGCCCGACGTCACGATCCTGCCCAACACGCAGCTGCTGCGCGCGACGGTCGTCGAGTCGGGTGCCCGCATCGGTCCCGATACGACGCTCGTGGACTGCGAGGTCGGTCCCGACGCGAACATCAAGCGCACCGACGGCACGCTCGCCGTCATCGGCGCCGGCGCATCCGTCGGCCCGTTCTCGTACCTGCGCCCCGGCACGGTCCTCGCCGCCGGCGGCAAGATCGGCACCTTCGTCGAGACGAAGAACTCCACGATCGGCGAGGGGAGCAAGGTCCCCCACCTGTCGTACATCGGCGACACGACGATCGGCTCGCGCGTCAACATCGGCGCCGGCGCCATCACGGCGAACTACGACGACATCGCCAAGCACCGCACCGAGATCGGCGACGAGGTCCACACGGGGTCGCACAACGTCTTCGTGGCCCCCGTTAGAATCGGAGACGGAGCGAAGACCGGGGCGGGGGCCGTCGTCCGCAAGGACGTCCCTGCCGGTGCCCTGGCACTGAGCGTCGCCCCTCAGCGCAATGTCGAGGGGTGGGTCGAGAACAACCGACCGGGTACGGGGGCGGCGCAAGTCGCCGCCAAGGCTCGGTCCGCACAGAAGGCGGACGATGGGTCGCAAGAACAAGACGGTTGAACTCGATCGCGCAAATGACATCGCGCCCGGGCTCGTCGCCAAGACCAAGAAGCGGCTCGTCGTCGCGCGCGGCAGCTCCCACCCCGAGCTCGCGGCCGACGTCGCGCAGCACCTGGGCACGGAGCTCGTGCCGACCGAGTACCGTACGTTCGCGTCGGGTGAGATCCTCACCCGCTTCGAAGTGTCGATCCGCGGCTGCGACTTCTTCCTGATCCAGAGCTTCGGGCCGCCCGTGAACGAGTGGCTCATGGAGACGCTCATCATGCTCGACGCCGCCAAGCGCGCGTCGGCCAAGCGCATCACCGTCGTCGCGCCGTACTACCCCTACTCGCGTCAGGACAAGAAGGGCCGCGGTCGCGAGCCGATCAGTGCCCGCCTCGTCGCCGACCTGCTCAAGACCGCAGGGGCAGACCGCGTCATGAGCGTCGACCTGCACGCCGCCCAGATCCAGGGCTTCTTCGACGGGCCCGTCGACCATCTGTTCGCCAAGCCCGTGCTGCTCGAGTACTTCGAGCAGACGCTGAGCCCCGAGGACCGCGCGAAGCTCACGGTCGTCTCGCCCGATACGGGGCGTGTGCGCGTCGCCGACCAGTGGTCCGACAGCCTCGGCGCGCCCCTCGCGATCATCCACAAGCGCCGCGACCCGAAGGTTGCCAACCAGGTCTCCGTCAACGAGATCGTCGGTCACGTCGACGGCCGCGTCTGCCTCCTCGTCGACGACATGATCGACACGGGCGGCACGATCGTCAAGGCCGCAGAGGCGCTCAAGGCGAGCGGCGCCGAGCGCGTCATCGTCGCCGCGACGCACGCGATCTTCAGCGACCCGGCCGCGACCCGTCTGCAGAGCGAGGCGATCGACGAGGTCGTCGTGACCGACACGATCCCGATCCCCGCCGAGAAGCGGTTCTCGACGCTGACGGTGCTGCCGATCTCGCCGCTGCTCGCGCGCGCCATCCGCGAGGTGTTCGAGGACGGCTCCGTCACGAGCATGTTCGACGGCGCCGCCTGAGTCGCCGCTCAAAGGGTCCTCATAGCCTCGTTCGAGAGGATTGACCCTCGAGCGCGCCCGAGCATCGGCATCCCGAGCCCTCAGCGGGGCTCGCAGAAGGAGGACGATCATGACCGGCACCACCGCACCCCGCATCACCGCCCGCCTCGTCGCCGCGACGGCGGCAGGCTTCGTCGGCGCCGTCGCGCTCGCGGGGTGCTCCCCGTCGCCGACGGGCGGGGCCGACGCGGGATCCTCGACGGCCGAGTATGTCGACGGCACCTACGCGGCCGAGGGCTCGTACTCGACGCCCGAATCGGTGGAGACGATCTCGGTCACCGTGAGCCTCGAGGGCGGCGTCATCACGTCGGTCGAGGTCGAGGGCGACCCGCAGAAGGCGGAGTCCGCGCAGTACCAGGCCCAGTTCATCGGAGGAATCTCGGATGAGGTCGTCGGCCGGTCGATCGACGAGATCTCGGTGAGCCGCGTCGCGGGCTCGTCGCTCACGAGCGGCGGGTTCAACAAGGCGATCGAGCAGATCAAGGCCGACGCGGCGGGCTGATCGCCGTGCCGGCCGGCCTTCACGCTCCCGGAGCGCTGTGGCGCTTCGAGGCGATCGGCGTGCCGTGGCAGATCGAGACGACCGAGCCGCTCGCGCAGCCGGTCCAGGACCAGGTGCGCGCGATCATCGAGTCCTTCGACGTCGCGTGGTCTCGGTTCCGCGAGGACTCGCTCGTCACGCGGCTCTCCCGCGATGCGGGCGCCGTTCCCGTGCCCCCCGATGCCGACGCCATGCTGTCGGTCTACGCCGACCTCACCGCCGCGACCGGCGGAGCGGTCAGCCCGCTCATCGGCGATGCGCTCGCGCGCCGTGGCTACGGACCCGACATCGATCTCGTCGATCGCGGCCCGATCGCGACGCCGGCGTGGACCTCGCTCGTGCGCTGGGACTCCCGGGAGCTCCGGCTCCAGCATCCGGCCATGCTCGATCTCGGCGCGCTCGGCAAGGGCCGCCTCGTCGACCTCGTGCTTGCAGCGATCCCCGGCGACGAGGTCGTCGTCGACGCGAGCGGAGACCTCGCCGTCCGGGGCGGTCCGCAGCGGATCGGCCTCGAGCACCCTTTCGATCCGCGTCGCGCGATCGGCGTGTGGGAGGTGACGGATGCCGCGCTCTGCGCCTCGGCGACGAACCGCCGCGCATGGGGCGACGGACTGCATCACGTTCTGGACGCCCGGACGGGCGAGCCCGTGCGCACGGTCGCGGCGACGTGGGCGGTCGCCCCGAGCGCGATGCGCGCCGATGCGATCGCGACGGCGCTGTTCTTCGACGGAGGCGAGCGGCTCGCGCACGACTGGGGAGTCGAGTGGGTGCGGATGACGACGAACGGTCGCGTCGATTGGTCGCCGCGGAGTAAGGCAGAGTTGTTCACGTGATCGGATCCCTCACAGCCCTGTGGAGCCGCGCCTTCGAGGTTCTCGGGCGCGTCTCGATGTATCGCCTCGTGCTGCTCTCGCTCGGGGCCCTCGCCGCCATCGCGTTCGTGCTGTCGCTCTTCGGTCAGGTGACGCCCACGGCGCCCGAGCTCGTCGTCGCGCTCGTCGTGCTCGCCGTGGTCTGCGGGGGAGTGGATGCCGCGGCCCAGCGCGTCCTGAAGCTGCCCTGGCGCATCGAGTCCTCGCTCATCACAGCCCACATCCTGCTGTTCGTGCTGCGTCCGACGCTCGACCTCGCGGGGATCGCGGGCATCGCGCTCGCGGGCGCCGTCGCGTCGCTCTCCAAGTACGTCATCGCGTGGCAGGGTCGTCACATCCTGAACCCCGCCGCCGTCGGCGCGACGGTCCTCACACTGGTGAGCCTCGCCGTGCCCGCCCTCGGCACTCCATCGTGGTGGGTCGGCACGCCTGCCATGGCCGCTCCCGTGATACTCCTCGGCATCGCCATCCTGTGGCGCACCGAGAAGCTCCGCGTCGTCGCGGTCTTCCTGGTCACGGCCGTCACCGTCGCGGTGCTCCGTGTCTCGATCCAGTACCAGGATCTTGGGCAGGACGTCGAACTCGGCGATGTCTTCTGGCCGATCCTCTGGTCGTCGCCCTTCCTCTTCCTCGGCGCCTTCATGCTGTCCGAGCCGCTCACGCTCCCGCCGCGCCGCTGGCAGCAGTTCACCGTCGCGGGAGTCGTCGGCATCTTGGCCGGCTGGCCGATCGATCTCGGGGCGATCAGCCTGGGCCAGGAGCGCGCGCTCATCATCGGCAACCTCGTCGCGTTCGCCTTCGCGGTCCGCTCCGCCGTGCGCCTCACGCTCGTCGCGCGCACCGACCTCACCCCGACTGTCCGCGAACTCACCTTCCGGGCGCAGCGTCGACTGCGCTTCATCCCGGGCCAGTACCTCGAAATCGAGGTTCCCCACCACCGGCCGGATGCCCGCGGCACCCGGCGCGAGTTCAGCATCGCCTCCGCCCCCGAGGACCTGCCGATCGTCAAGGTCGCCTTCCGTGAGGCGCAGGACGCCGGCGCCAAGCCGCAGAGCTCGTTCAAGCGCGCGCTCGCCGAGGTGCAGCCCGGGGCTTCGCTGCCCGTGACAGGCGTGTGGGGGGACTTCGTCCTGCCGAAGCGCGCCGCCGCGCCCGTCCTGATGGTCGCCGCCGGGATCGGCGTGACGCCGTTCGTCTCGCAGCTCGCGCACGCCGCCGCCGCGCGCGAGGACCGCGATGTCGTGCTCGTCTACGTCGCCTCCGAGGCATCCGAGCTCGTGTACCGCGCCGAACTCGAGGCGACGGGCGTCCCCACCATCGTCTTCACGCGCGATCGGCCGCAGGATCTCCCGCGGCACTGGATGTGGGCGCAGGGCGTCCGGCTCGACGCCGAGGGCCTCGTGCGGGTCGTCCCCGACCTCTCCGCGCGTCACGCCTACATCTCGGGACCGCCCGGACTCATCGCCGACCTCGCGCCCGCGCTCGAGCGCGCGCGGTCGATCACGACCGACGCCTTCAGCGGGTACTGACCCCACGGGGTTCCGCACCGCGAGCCTGCGACGCCTGCGAGGGATGCCGGCGCGCGGCCGAGGCACGCCCGCTGGGCAGCCGGCAAACGGCCTTCCCTGCATCCCGCGCACTTCCCTGCATCCCGCGCGGTGATCTGTGCGCGGGATGCCGCGAACTGCGCGCCGTCGCACAGAGCCGCCGCGGGTGGTGCGCGGGATGCCGCAATCTGCGCGCGATCGCACAGCCTGACCGCGCCACTGCGCGGGATGCCGGAGACCGCGCGACCCCGACTCGCCCTCGCTCAGCCGTTCTGGCGCGGGTCGGCGGGCAGCCGGCGGGGCTCCTCACGCGGCCGGCGCGAGCCGGTCGGGTCGCTCCGGTGCCCTTCGCGTGCCGCGAGCGAGCGGTCGGCGAAGAGCCATCCGGGCCGGGGCTCGACGAGAGGCCGGAAGACCCGCCGCACAGGCTTGGTCGCCAGTCCCAGGGCGATGAGCACCGAGGCGACGATGACGATCGGCAGCCACAGCCATGTCGGGTCGAGGTCGCGCAGGATGCCCGATTCGCGGAAGGGGTACAGGACGAATGAGTGCAGCAGATAGACGTACATCGTGTACTGGCCGAAGTGGGTCCAGAAGTGCCACCCCTTCGGGACGAGCGCGAAGAACGCCGCGCTGAGCACGAGGGCGACCGCGATGAGTGCGAGACGGACGCCGCCGGCCCACCACTGCGTGCCGCCGATCGACGAGTAGTTCGCGTCGTAGAAGAGCCACTCCCGCAGGTTCATGGCTCGGAACTCGTCGATGAACAGCCAGGCCACCGCGCCCGCGACCGACGAAGACGAGCCCCGCGACCGAGAGCACCCACCACGGGCGGCGGAGCAGCCGCAGCCGATCGACGATGTCGTGCTCGCGCAGCCACCAGCCCAGGGTGAAGAAGGGCAGCAGGCCCAGTGTGCGCGACAGCGAGAACGTCGAATCGACGTTGGGCAGGTACCCCGCGCCGATCGAGATCACGACGGTCCACAGCGAGCGGCCAGCGCAGAAGCGCGAGGTAGGGCAGCACGAGCCGGAAGATGCCGAGGGCGAGCAGGAACCACAGCGTCCACGACGGCTGCGTCAGATTCGGGTTCGCCTGGCCTTCGACGATCCATTTCGTGAGCGTCCAGATGCCCTCGAAGATGACGTACGGGACGAGGATGTCGGTGATCACGCGGGCCATCTGGCGGGCGGACGGCGACTCGGACTTCGAGAAGTAGCCCGAGATGATGGCGAACGCCGGCATGTGGAACGCGTAGACGACGAGGTACAGGCCCAGCGCGATGTCGGAATCGTACGTGAGGCGCTGCGTCGCATGCCCGAGCACGACGAGCACGATGCACGCGAATCGCGCGTTGTCCCAGAACGGCACGCGGCGCTTGACCCGCGGCACCCGTGTCTTGCCCGTCGCGGGCGGCTCGATGTGGTTCGGTCATGACGGCGTTGCCACCCTATCCTGGGGTCATCCGGACGCCGAGCGCGCGGTGTCGCGATCGACGGGATCGCCGCGCGCGGACGAGCTCGACGGGCTGCCCACGCGGTAGTCTCGACGGCGCGATGACGACGATCGATCCTGCCATCGCGCTGGACCAGGGGATCCCCGACATCGACTGGCACGTGTTCCCCGACGGGCACGGTGCGCGATGTCTTCCAGCGCCGAGCGGCGGTCTCGCGCGCGTGCGTGCTCGGCCCCGTCGGCGCGACGCGCGTCGTGCTCGTCCCCGGCGTCGCGGGCTCGAAGGAGGACTTCGTCCGCATCTTCCCGCTTCTGGCCGCGGCGGGCTATCCGCGTCGAGTCGTACGACATCGCGGGCCACTGGGAATCGGTCGGATGCAGGACCGCGCGAACCTCGATCCGCCGCGCGAGCACTACGACGCGCGGCTCTTCGTCGACGATCTGCTCGCGATCCTCGACGACGGCGACGGCCCTGCGCACGTGCTCGGCTACAGCTTCGCCGGGCTCGTCGCCGAGCTCGCGCTCGTCGAGCGTCCCGACCTCTTCCTGAGCCTCACGCTCATGTCCGCCCCGCCTGCCGTCGGCCAGGTGTTCCGCGGCGTCAAGCACATCGGCCCGATCTCGGACATGCCTCCGCATCGCGCGGCCGGACTCATCCTGTGGGGCATCCGCTACAACCTCAACCGCACGCCTCCGCTTCGCATCGCGTTCGTGCGCGAGCGCCTCGCCGTCACGAGCCGGGCGTGCATCGACGACGTCGTGGGCATCATGATGACGATGCCCGACATCGTCGATCGACTCGCTGCCATCGACATCCCGAAGCTCATCGCCGTCGGCGAGAACGACCTGTGGCCCGACCGAGCAGCACGCCGCGTACGCGGAGCGGATCGGCGCGCGCCTCGCGGTGTACCCGACGGGTCACGCGCCGTGCGAGACGGCGCCGCACCAGCTCGTGCGCGACATGCTCCGGCTCTTCCGCGAGGCGTGATCGGCATCCGGGAATAACCTGGAGGCAGACGCGTTCTACGAGATACATTCACTTGCATAGAACCGCCCGAGGGGTGACCGAGGGCGCGGAGCGGAAGAGATCGTGAACGACACCACCACGTGGCCCGGGATGCAGTTCGGCATCTTCACGGTGAGCGACATCACCGAGGACCCGACGAACGGTCGCACACCCAGCGAGGCCGAGAAGATCCGCAACACGATCACGCTCGCCAAGCACGCGGAGGAGGTCGGACTCGACGTCTTCGCGCTCGGCGAGCACCACAACCCGCCGTTCTGGTCGTCGTCGCCCACGACGACGCTCGCCTACATCGCCGGCGCAGACCGAGCGCCTCCTCGTGTCGACCGCGACGACCCTCATCACGACGAACGACCCGGTGAAGATCGCCGAGGACTTCGCGATGCTGCAGCACGTCTCGGGCGGGCGCGCCGACCTCATGCTCGGTCGCGGCAACACCGGCCCCGTCTACCCGTGGTTCGGCCAGGACATCCGCCAGGGGCTTCCGCTCGCGATCGAGAACTACAACCTCCTGCACCGACTGTGGCGCGAGGACGTCGTGGACTGGGAGGGCAAGTTCCGCATCGCCGCTGCAGGGCTTCACCTCGACGCCCCGTCCGCTCGACGGCGTCGCACCCTTCGTGTGGCACGGATCGATCCGCACGCCCGAGATCGCCGAGCAGGCGGCCTACTACGGCGACGGGTTCTTCGCGAACAACATCTTCTGGCCCAAGGAGCACTACCAGCGGCTCGTCACGCTGTACCGTCAGCGCTTCGCGCACTACGGTCACGGCACGCCCGAGCAGGCGATCGTGGGCCTCGGCGGCCAGGTGTTCATGGCGGCGAAGTCGCAGGACGCCGTGCGCGCAGTTCCGTCCGTACTTCGACAACGCGCCCGTCTACGGCCACGGTCCGAGCCTCGAGGACTTCAGCGAGATGACCCCGCTCACCGTCGGGTCGCCGCAGCAGGTCATCGACCGCTACGCCGCGATGCGCGAGACGTTCGGCGACTACCAGCGTCAGCTCTTCCTGATCGACCACGCGGGCCTTCCCCTCAAGACGGTGCTCGAGCAGCTCGACATCCTCGGCGGCGAGGTCGTGCCGGTCCTGCGCAAGGAGCTCGCGAAGGATCGTCCTGCGGAGGTTCCGGATGCCCCGACCCACGCGAACCTCGTCGAGAAGGCGGGCGGCGCGCGCGAGGCGCGACCCCGCGCGAACCGTGGCGACAACCTCACCGGCGGCTCGCCCTACCAGGACACGGCTGCCGAAGGCCGGTTCCGCGTTCGGCACCGCTGCGACCCGGACGGGGGCGTGACATGACCGACGCGCCGCATCGCCGTCGTCTCGGCCGGACTCTCGAACCCGTCGTCGACGCGCCTGCTCGCCGATCGGCTGACCGCGGCCGCCGTCGCCGCAGCTCGCCGAGCGCGGACATCGAGGCCGAGGCCGACGTGTTCGAGCTGCGCGACTACGCGCACGACATCACGAACAACCTGCTCACCGGGTTCGCGCCGCCTGCGCTCGAGTCGATGATCAACACCGTCGTGTCGGCGGATGCCGTCATCGCCGTGACGCCGATCTTCTCCACGAGCTACTCGGGCCTGTTCAAGTCGTTCATCGACGTGCTCGACCCCGACGCGCTCACGGGCAAGCCCGTGCTGATCGGAGCGAACGCCGGCACGGCACGGCACTCGCTCGCGATCGACTACGCGATCCGCCCGCTGTTCGCCTACCTGCACGCCGAGGCCGTGTCGACCGGCGTCTTCGCCGCGTCGAGCGACTGGGGCGCGCTCGGGCGACCAGGTCGCCCCGCTCGGCGAGCGGATCGAGCGCGGCGCGCGCGAGCTCGCCGACGCGATCGCGCGCGCAGGCCGCAGGCCGCCTCGAGCGACCCGTTCGACCCCGCGAACTACCTCGGCGAGGGTCGCTCGTTCGGCCACCTGCTCGGCGGTCTCGCGGGGGAGTGACGCGCGACCGCACGACGCGCCCTCCAGAGAGTGCGTGAGATATTCCGCTATCAGTATGGTGGAGATGAGCATCCCCTCCGTGGAATGCGCCGATACCGTGCGGTTGGCAGAACCCCCACAACCGAAGACGTCTGGACCCTCGGGGGAGAGCCCTCGGGAGATGCGTGTGACGACGGAGTCTGAGCGGCGGGGACGGTGGATTGCAGCCGGAGCGATCGTCGCGATGACGGTCGGGCTGCTGGCCGGGGGAGTCCCCGAGCCGGCTCAGGCGGCCTCGACGACGCGCACGCAGACATTCGGCTACTCCGGCGCCGTCGAGGACTTCGTCGTTCCGGACGGAGTCACCTTGCTGACCGTCACGATCCGGGGCGGCGAGGGCGGAAACGGCGGCTCGGACCAGACGGCGGCGCCTCCTCTCGGCACGTACACCGGTGTCGTGTCGGGAACCCTGTCCGTCGCCCCCGGGCAGCGGCTGCGCATCGCTGTCGGCTCGGGCGGCGCCACTGGCCGGAACCAGGTCAGCAACGGAACGGCGTCGGCCGCAGGCGGGTCGAACCCGCTCGACGGCTATGACGGCGGTGCCGGCGGCCGCACGGGAGTCCGGGGGACCTCCGGACAGGGCGGGGCCGGTGGGGCGGCGAGCGTGCTGATCGTCGGCGATGCGCATGTCGTGGCGGCCGGCGGCGGCGGCAACGGCGGCTCCGGCCAATACGCGTCGACGCGTGGGCGCAACGCCGACGGCACCTTCGTCGCGCGATCGGAATCGTCGACGAGCGGACAGACCGGCAGGCACGCCACCGATGCGTGTGCCGCCGCGACATGCTCCAACGACGACGGGGGAGGCTCGGGGGGAGGCGGCGGCGGCGCCCAGGGCGGCGCGGCCGGCGCCATCGAGTTCGGCGCGGGAACCTCCAACGAGTGGTTCGGCTACGGCGGCGCCGTCGGCGCCAACTCCGACGGCGGATTCACGACCTTCACGACCGGGTACGAGTACGCCGCGAGCAACCGTGCGGCCGGATCGCTCGTGATCTCTTACGACACGGGTCTGCCCTCCGCGCCCACGGCTGTGCAGGCCACCGCCGGCGACGGAGGGGCGGAGATCGTCTGGACGACCCCGGCGCTCACCGGCAGCAGCCCGATCACCGGCTATCTGGTGCGCTACACGACCGACGGCGGCACCACCTGGAGCGCACCCGTCCTCGTTGCCGGACAGGGCACCCTCACGACGATCTCGGGGCTGGGGAACGGTGCCGACCACCGCTTCCAGGTCGCGGCGCAGAACGAGGCCGGAACGGGCGCCTACTCCGAGGCCTCGGCCGCCGTGCGGCCCAGGGGGGTGCCCGCGGCCCCGACCATCGCGAGTGTGACGAGCCGGGACGCGGCACTGGATGTGATCGTGTCCTCGCCCGTGGGAACCGTCACGGGGTACGAGTACCGCGTCGACGGCGGGTCGTGGCTGCCCACGGAGTCGGACACGATGCCTCTCATCGTCCGAGGGCTGACGAACGGACGCTCCTACAGCGTCGAAGTGCGTGCACTCAATGAGAGCGGGGCGGGCCCCGCCAGTGCGCCGGCGAGCGGGACGCCCGCTGCCGTGCCGGGCGCTCCGCGGGTCGAGAGCATCAGCGTCGGGGCGGACCGGATCACCCTGACCCTGGAGGCGGGGTACTCCGGTGGGCGGTCCGTCACGTCCTACGAGGTGCACGTCGACGGTGATTGGCGCCGGTTTCTCCCCTCTGATCCCGTCGTTCTCACCGGTCTGACGCGCGGGACCACATACCCGCTGCGCGTGCGGACGATCAGCGGCGACGTGCAGAGCGCAGAGACGACGCTGTCGGTGACGACCGCCGATGTTCCCGGGGCGCCGACCCTGCAGGCGACCCCCGGAGACTCCGCAGCGACGGTCTCGGTCACGCTCGGCTCGGACGGCGGCGCGGTGATCTCGGGGCTCGAGTATTCGACCGACGGAGCAACGTGGACGGCGGCCGGGACCTCCGGTCCTCTGCTGATCGCCGGCCTGACCAACGGCGTCCTCACGACGGTGCGGGTGCGTGCCGTGAACGCCCACGGTGCCGGTCCGAACGCCTCGGTCGCGGTCACGCCCCGCACGGTGCCCTCCGCGCCGCATCTCATCGGCGGCTCCATTGCGGGCGGCGCCGGCACCCTCACGGTGACCTTCGATCCCTCCGACACTGACGGCGGGTCTGCCATCCTGCGCTACGAGTACTCGACGGACGGCGGTGTGACGTGGCGAACCCGCGACGACGGGCGGGCGGGTGCCGATGCGATCATCGTGACGGCGCGCTCCGATGACGGTGCTGCGCTGATCGACGGAGTGACGTACGCCGTGCAGGTGCGGGCCGTCAACGCCGCGGGCGCCGGGCCCGCCTCGGCGGTCGCGCCCGGCGTTCCCGTGTCGAAGGCCGCCGCCCCGACCATCACGGCGGTGCAGTCGCGTCCAGGGGCCCTCGCGGTCGCGTTCACGCCCGGGTCCAACGGCGGGGCCGCCGTCGATCGCTACGAGTACTCGATCGACGACGGCGCGACCTGGCAGACGACAGGGGGACTCTCCTCGGAGTTCGTCATCACCGGCCTCGCCAACGGCACGAGCGTCGCCGTGCGCGTGCGCGCCGTCACCTCTGCCGGAGACGGCACGGCATCCGAACCGGTGACGGGGACGCCCGCGACCGTGCCCGAGGCGCCCGAGCTCACCTCCGTTGCCCGCGGCGACGGCCGACTCGATGTCACGGTCTCACCGGGTGGCGACGGCGGCTCCGCCGTCCAGCGCTGGGAATACACCACGGACGGCGGGGCGACGTGGGCGACGGCCGTCGTGCACGACGCAGGCGGCCCCGTCCTTCGCATCTCGGCTCCGTCGTCGGATCCGGCGACCGCGATGGACAACGGTCGCGCGTACGCGATCCGGGTGAGGGCTGTGAACCTCGTCGGCGCGGGCCTCTCCTCCGCCTCGGCCTACGCGGCGCCCGCGACCACTCCTCCCGCGCCCGCCCTCACGCTGACGGGGGAAACAGGCAGGTCACCGCCGTGGTCTCCTTCGCGAGCGACGGGGGTTGGCCGCTGACGGCGGTGCAGTACTCGCTCGACGGCGCTGCGACGTGGACGGATGCCGGTCGCCTCACCTCGCCGATCATCATCTCGGACCTGCCCAACGGCGTCGCCGTCTCGCTGCTCGTGCGCGGAGTGAACGGCCTGGGGGCCGGTGCAGCCTCGGCACCGGCCTCGGCGACTCCGCACACGGTTCCCGGCGCACCGGTCGCGGTGCGATCCGTCTCGGGCGACGGCGACGTCGAGATCACGTGGACTGCCCCGACATCCGATGGCGGTGCGCCCCTTCTCGAGTACCGTGCGTCCGTGTACGCGGACGCCGCGCGATCCGGGTCTCCCGCGGCATTGTGCACGACCTCCTCAGGAACCTCCTGCTCGCTCACGGGTCTCACTCTCGGCGCGGGCTACTACGCCGTCGTCGAGGCGCGCAACTCCGCCGGATGGGGTCCCGAGTCGCGCTACTACATCGAGGCGACCGCGGTCCAGCTGCCGGCAGCGCCGACCCTGACCGCGATCACGCCGGGCGATCGCCGCATCACGGCGACCTTCACGCCCGGGTCGCCCGGCGGTGCCGAGTTCCTCCGCTACGAGTACACGCTCGACGATGGCCTCACGTGGGTCGCGTTCACGGGATCCTCCACCACCGCCGTGATCGGCGGCCTGACCAATGGCGTCGATCAGGGCGTGCGCGTACGCACCGTGACGACGGCGGGCGCGGGTGCGGCATCCAACAGTCTGTCCGCGCGCCCCTACGGCTACCCGATCGTGCCGACGGGCATCACGGCAGACGGCCGCGACCGGTCGATCGTCGTGACGTGGGCCGCTTCCGACCCGAACGGCGGCACCATCGCGTCGTACACGGCGACCGCCTTCACCGCCGCCGCGGGCGGCACCACGGCCGCCACGTGCACCACGACCGCGGATCTGACCTGCACGATCACGGGCCTCACGAACGGCACGAACTACTACGTCTCGGTCCAGGTGGTCAACACCGAGGCGATGTACTCGATGCGCTCCGACCGCGTGCTCGGCATCCCCTCGCTGCTGCCGTCAGCGCCGCGGGAGGTTGAGGGAGAAGCCGCCGATCGTGCCGCACGGCTCACGTGGCAGGTGCCGTCCGGGCGGGGGGCCAGCGATCTGACCGGCTACGTCATCACCTGCTCCAAGGACGCGGGAGCCTTCGTCTCGTGCGGAACGACGACCGGTCTCTCGATCGACGTCTCGGGGCTCGACAACGGGTCGTCGTATCTCTTCCGGATCGCCGCGACGAACGGCAACGGCACGGGCCCCGCCGCCGAGATCGGCCCCATCGTGCCGCTTCCTGCGGGAACGGCCCCGACCTTCCGTGCGACCGCCCCGGCCGAGAAGGGCTTCACGGTCGAACTGGCCAACTACGATCCCGCGGCCGTCTACACCTTCACCGCGCCCCAGGGGGTGACGGTGACCCGTTCGGGAGCTCTCCTGACGGTGACCGGTCTCGCGCCGGGCGCCTCGGCGCAGATCACCGTGACCGTCAAGGCCACCGCGTTCCTCGCGGCCAGCGCCGTCGTGACGGGCACGGCGCGCGCTGTCGCCGTCACGCCCGGCCCTCAGGCAGACCCGTCCAAGGCGACGGCCGCGAGCCCGGATGCGAGCACCGCCTCCCGCCGGAGCCTGCCCCCGAGGGCGACCGAGATCATCGCCGCGGCCCAGGTCGCTCCGCCCGCGACGACCGCGCCGCCGCCGCTGAGCAAGGCGTCACCGCCGATGGCTCAGTCGCCCGGTTCCGCGCCCGCGGCAGAGGCTGCCTTCCGGACGGTGTGGCCATTCGATCTCGTGCCGATCGCATGGGCGCTGGCGTTCATCCTGCTGGTGTCGATGCTCTTCTTCCCGCTCGCCGCGGCGCGGCGTCGCCGACGAGGCGAGCAGGCCTGAGGCGTCGTCACTCGCCGATCGGGGGCAGAGCGTCCGCCTCGTCGCCGATCTCGAGGGGACCTTCTTCGGGGTCGGATCCATCGAGGTCGGGGAGCGTGTCGGCTTCTTCGGTGATCTCGTGGAAAGTGGGGTCGAAAACCATGGCCTGTTCCTCCTAGCCGCTCTTGCGGCGGAACTCGCGCTTCGTGACCGCGCCGTGCGTCCCGTGGATCGATGAGTCGCCGTCGAGGTGCGCTTCGCCGTCGCGGTGCTGCGCGTTCTTCTTGTCGAGCGCCTCCTTGAACTTGCGCTTCATCTCGTCGGAGGCGGCGGATGTTTCGTCGGTGCTCATGCCCCCAGCCTACGCACGCTGCGCACGGCGGGCCAGCAATAGGGTCTCGAGGCTCGCCGCTGGTAGGCTTGTGCGGGTTGCCTTCGGGCATCCGCTCAATTCAAAACGAGCTCAGGGAGCAGGCCGGCAGGATGCTGGTCCCCTGTGGTGGTCTCCCCGTCGTCGATCTCGCCATCGACGACGGGTGGACTTCCACTGGTGGCCAGCGCAAGCGCATCGACGTGGCGTGCTGAAATCTGCCTGTTCCTGCTCCTTCGAACGATCTCGCGCGCCACACGGGCGGGCGAGAGTAAACAAAGAAGGAGAGACCTCTTGGAAGGTCCTGAAATCACCGCCGCTGAAGCCGTTCTCGACAACGGCCGCTTCGGCACCCGCACCATCCGGTTCGAAACCGGTCGTCTCGCGCAGCAGGCTCAGGGAGCCGTCGCCGCGTACCTCGACGAGGAGACGATGCTCCTCTCGGCCACCAGCGCCGGCAAGCACCCGCGCGAAGGCTTCGACTTCTTCCCGCTGACCGTCGACGTCGAAGAGCGCTCGTACGCCGCCGGCAAGATCCCCGGCTCGTTCTTCCGCCGTGAGGGACGTCCGTCCACCGAGGCGATCCTCGTCTGCCGCCTCATCGACCGCCCGCTGCGCCCGTCGTTCGTCGACGGACTGCGCAACGAGGTCCAGATCGTCGTCACGGTCCTCTCGATCGCGCCCGGTGAGTTCTACGACGCGCTCGCGATCAACGCGGCGTCGCTCTCGACCCAGATCTCGGGTCTGCCCTTCTCGGGTCCGATCGCCGGTGTGCGCCTCGCGCTCATCCCGGGTCACGGTCAGCACGCCGACCAGTGGATCGCGTTCCCGACCGTCGCCCAGCTCGAAGAGGCCGTGTTCGACCTCATCGTCGCCGGCCGCGTCGTGACCGATGCCGATGGCAACGAGGACGTCGCGATCATGATGGTCGAGGCCGAGGCCACCGAGGGTTCCTGGAACCTCATCAAGGGCGGCGCCACCAAGCCGAACGAGCAGGTCGTGGCCGAGGGCCTCGAGGCCTCGAAGCCCTTCATCAAGCAGCTCGTCGGCGCGCAGAACGTCGTCGCGAACACCGCGGCGAAGGAGATCAAGGAGTTCCCGGTCTTCCTGCCCTACACGCAGGAGACGTACGACTTCGTGGCGCACCGCGCGTACGACGCGCTCGTGCCGGTCTACCAGATCGCCGACAAGCAGGACCGCCAGAACGCCGACGACGAGGTCAAGGACCGCGTCAAGGCAGAGCTGCTCGCGGCCGTCGAGGCGGGCGAGCTTCCGGCCGCCGCGACCCTCGAGTTCGGCGCGGCGTACAAGTCGGTGACCAAGACGATCGTCCGCGGTCGCATCCTCGCAGAGGGTGTGCGCATGGATGGTCGCGGTCTCGCCGACATCCGTCCGCTCGACGCCGAGGTGCAGGTCATCCCGCGCGTCCACGGCTCGGCGATCTTCCAGCGCGGCGAGACGCAGATCCTGGGCGTCACGACGCTCAACATGCTCAAGATGGAGCAGCAGATCGACTCGCTGTCGCCCGTCACGCACAAGCGCTACATGCACCACTACAACTTCCCGCCCTACTCGACCGGTGAGACCGGCCGCGTCGGCAGCCCGAAGCGTCGCGAGATCGGGCACGGCTTCCTCGCCGAGCGCGCGCTCGTGCCGGTGCTGCCCAGCCGCGAGGAGTTCCCCTACGCGATCCGCCAGGTGTCCGAGGCTCTCAGCTCGAACGGCTCGACGTCGATGGGCTCGGTGTGCGCCTCGACCCTCTCGCTGCTGAACGCGGGTGTGCCGCTGCGCGCCCCCGTCGCCGGCATCGCGATGGGTCTCGTCTCGGACGAGGTCGACGGCCAGACGCGCTACGCCGCGCTGACCGACATCCTCGGCGCCGAGGACGCCCTCGGTGACATGGACTTCAAGGTCGCAGGCACGAGCGAGTTCGTCACGGCGATCCAGCTCGACACGAAGCTCGACGGCATCCCGTCGTCGGTGCTCACGGCCGCGCTCCAGCAGGCTCGCGAGGCCCGCCTCACGATCCTCAACGTCCTCAACGAGGCGATCGACGGTCCCGACGAGATGGCCCCCACGGCTCCGCGCGTCATCAGCGTGCAGATCCCGGTCGACAAGATCGGCGAGCTCATCGGGCCCAAGGGCAAGACGATCAACGCGATCCAGGACGAGACCGGCGCCCAGATCTCCATCGAGGAGGACGGCACCGTCTACATCGGCGCGACCGACGGCCCCTCGGCCGAGGCCGCCCGTGCCCAGGTCAACGCGATCGCGAACCCGACCAACCCCGAGGTGGGCGAGCAGTTCCTCGGAACCGTCGTCAAGATCGCGACGTTCGGCGCGTTCATCTCGCTCCTGCCCGGCAAGGACGGACTGCTGCACGTCAGCGAGGTCCGCAAGCTCGCCGGCGGCAAGCGCGTCGAGAACGTCGATGACGTCCTCGGCGTGGGCCAGAAGATCCTCGTGAAGATCACGAAGATCGACGACCGCGGCAAGCTCTCGCTCGAGCCCGTGGTGGAGGAGGCGCCCGAAGAGGGCGCCGACCAGGAGAGCCGCGCAGCGGCCAGCGAAGGCCCTGAGGCTCCCGCCGAAGGCTGAGCCCCCGCCTGATCGCATCCGGATGCCCGTTCCCGCTCGGCGGGGGCGGGCATCCGTCGTCCGTGTCCGCCTTTCGGGGGACACGGCGTGCACGATAGCTCCTCCGTGACGAAAGCGTTATGCAATGTTTACCGCCGCGGCGACTCATTGCGCAGAAGCGTCAGTGCCCTGCCCTACCCTCGAACTATCACCGAGCCGGGGGGCACCGGGGGACGTGATCACGGTGATCCGCGTTGCGGGGGATCGCGAGGGGGTGTGGCGTGAGTGTTTTCGGCGTTGGTTCAGCCGTCTCTTCCAAGAGCGCGCCTGAGCGCATTCCCGGCGCGCACCCGTCCGCACCCATCCCCGTCCAGGGTCCCTCTGTCGGCGCGGGCGTCCGCGTCCCGCTCGGCGACGGCGGGCCGCAGATCTTCCCCCTCATCCTCGGCGGGGCCGAGTTCGGCTGGAACGTCGACCTCGAGACGAGTCACGAGATCCTCGACGCCTACGCCGAGCTCGGCGGCAACGCCGTGCACACGGCCGACCGCTTCGCCGGTGGGCGCAGCGAGCACATCATCGGTCAATGGCTGCACTCGCGCGGTCTGCGCGACGACATCGTGCTGGGCGTGCGCGTGGGCGGGCACCCGGACAACCCCGGTCTCGACTCCGTCAACCTCGTACGGGCCGTCGAGGCATCCCTCATGCGTCTGCGTACGGACCGCATCGACGTGCTCTACCTCGACGCGACGGCCGATTCGACCACGGCGCTCGAAGACACGCTCGCGACGGCCGAGTGGCTCGTCGAATCGGGCAAGGCCCGCGCGATCGGCGCGGTCGGCTACACGGCGGCGCAGCTCGTCGAGGCCCGGATCTTCTCGTCGGCCGGCTTCCCGCGCATCACGGTGCTCGACGTGCCGTTCAACATCGTGCGCCGTCACGAGTTCGACCCCGATCTGCGCCTCGTCGTGGGCGCGCAGGGGATCGCCGTCACGCCGTCGCACGCACTCGAGCACGGCTTCCTCGCGGGGCGTCACCGCTCACGCGCTCGCTCGACCCTCTCGGTCCGCAGCGCGCAGATCGCTGCCAACCTCAACCGCCGCGGCAGCCGCACGCTGCGGGCGCTGGACGCCGTCGGCGCGGAGCTCGGCGTACCGGATGCCGCCGTCGCGGTGGCCTGGCTGCTCTCGCAGAAGCTGATCACGGCGCCCATCGTCAACGCCTACGCGTCGCACCACGTCGAGGAGCTCGTGCAGGGCGTCGGCGTGCGACTCAGTCGCGCACAGCTCGCCGACATCGCCCGCGCTTCGGAGTGAGGCGCCACCGGCCACACGTCCGATCCGACGAGCGGCCGAAGGGCACGTGTGTCCCCCGCGGCCGAAGCGTCGCGGGTGTGTCGTAGGGTGGAAGAGCGACCCCGTTCGGGCGCACGGCCCCCGACGAAGTGAGCTGCGTGACGCATTACATCTACCTCGTGCGCCATGGTGAACACCAGGACGCCGAACACGGCCTGACCGATGGTCCGCTGTCGCCGCGCGGCCGTCGCCAGGCATCCCTCCTCGCCGACAGGCTCTCGGGCATCGCGTTCGACGGCGTGTGGCACTCTCCGCTCATGCGTGCCGAGCAGACCGCGACGGCGGTCGCCGAGCGCATGCCCTCGGCCTCGCCTCGAGCCCTCCGCGCTGCTGTTCGACTGCGTGCCGACGGGCATGACCGACCGAGACGCCGGCGGCGTTCGAGCCGTTCTTCGGCGCCGTCACCGAGGCCGAGATCGAGGCGGGACGGGCGCAGATGTCGGATGCCGTCTCGGAGTTCCTCGTGCGCAAGAGCGGCGAGGTGCACGAGCTGATCATCACGCACAACTTCGTCATCGGGTGGTTCGTGCGCGAAGTGCTCCAGGCGCCCGATTGGCGATGGATGACGCTCAACCAGGCGCACTGCGGGCTCACGGTGCTCGCGCAGAAGCAGGGCCGTCCGTGGACGCTCGTGTCGCACAACGACCTCGCGCACCTTCCCGTCGAGCTGCGGACCGGTCTTCCCGAGGACTACCCCGTCTGATCCGTCGGCTCGACCGGGATCTGGCTAGAGCTGCTTGAGGTACCAGCGCGTCGCGTTGGGGTTGTCGTTGTAACGCTCGATCTCGACGAACCCCATCGCGGCGTACAGGCCGCCTGCCGCCGTCAGCGAGTGGTGGGTGTCGAGCACGAGCTCGTGCGCGCCGAGTTCGACGGCTCGCCGCTCGAGCTCTGTCAGCAGCATCCGTCCCCATCCCCGTCCGCGCGTCTCGGGCCGCAGGTACAGATGCTTCACCTCGTAGCGGCGTCCCGTGGGTCCGTCGTCGATGAGTCGGATTCCGCCGCAGCCGACCGATGCGTCGTCGTCCTGGACCACGAGGAAGACGCCGGCGGGGGGAGTGAAGGCGACCGGGTCGGGGAACGTGGTCGTGTAGACGACGTTCTGATGCGCGAACCCGATCTCGCGGGAGCGGAAGTACTCGGCGAGCAGTTCGTGGGCCTCGGGAGCGTCGACGGGCATCTCGATGAGCGTGACCATCCCTTCAGCGTAGAGCCGGGGCGAGCCCGGGCCGCCGCCTAGGATGGAGGCATGACGACGCGCGTGGCCATCGTGGGCGGAACAGGCAAACTGGGCGCGATCATCCGCGATGTCGTCGACCGGCTGGACGATTTCGAGGTCTACGCGACGCTGTCGTCGACGTCTGATCTGTCCGAGCTCGACGGTGCGGATCTCGTCGTGGATGCCTCGACGACGGCCGTCTCGATCGATGTCGTACGCGCCGCCATCGATCGAGGGCAGAACGTCCTCGTCGGCACATCGGGGTGGTCTGCCGAGCGCATCGCGGTGATGCGTCCGCTCGTCGACGCAGCCGGCACGGGAGCCGTGTTCATCCCGAACTTCTCGCTCGGCTCGGTGCTCGGATCGGCCCTCGCCGCCGTCGCGGCACCGTTCTTCCCCTCGATCGAGATCGTCGAGGCGCATCGCGAGACGAAGATCGATTCGCCGAGCGGCACGGCCATCCGCACGGCCGAGCTCATCGCCGCGGCACGTTCCGACGTCGGCCCGGTCGAGTCGCCGCACGTCGATCAGCGCGCGCGGGGCCAGCAGGTCGCGAGCGTGCCGATCCACTCGCTGCGCCGGCCGGGCGTCATCGCGCGGCAGGAGACGATCCTCTCAGGTGCGGGCGAGTCCCTCACGATCGTGCACGACACGATCGAGCCCGCGGCGGCGTACGGTCCCGGCATCCGCCTCGCCCTTGACGCGGCCCGCTCGGCCACGGGCGTCATCGTGGGCCTGGACTCGTTCCTCGACATCGGTCTGCGCACGCCGGGCGCCCGATCAGAGCCGGCGATCGCCGAGGGCGACGTGCCCGGCCAGGTGGCACGCGCGACGACGGCATGAGCGCGCGCATCGGCGTCGCCGTCATGGCGGTCCTGCTCGCCCTGTACATCGTGCTGGTGGGGCAGCGGGCCGTGCTGCTGCTCGCTCAGCGGCGAGCCTGTGGGCATCGCCATGGGCGTCGCGCTCATCGTCCTTCCCCTCGTCGCGATCTGGGGCCTCGGCCGCGAACTGTGGTTCGGTGTCCGCGCCGAGCAGCTGGGTCGCCGGCTCGAGGCCGAAGACGCGCTGCCGCAGGAGGACGTCGCGGTCGCGCCCAGCGGGCGCGTCGTGCGCGAGGAAGCCGATGCGCTCTTCCCCGCCTATCGCGCGGCGGTCGAGGCGGCGCCCGAGGACTGGCGCGCGTGGTACCGGCTCGGTCTCGCGTACGACGCCGTCGGGTGATCGTCGCCGCGCCCGCGGAGCCGTGCGCACGGCGATCCGGCTCGAGGGCGCGCAGCGCAGGGGCTAGAACCCGGCCGGCACGGCGGCGGCGACGGCATCCTCGACCGTCGGATGTGCGAACGAGAATCCGGATGCCTCGAGCACGCGAGGCCGGACGTCCAGATCGGCGGTCAGGAGCGACTCGGTCGCGTCGGCGCCGAGGACGAGCGTGAGTCCCCACGCAGGTGCGCGCAGCACGTAGGGTCGGTTCATGCGCCGCGCGAGCGCGAAGCCGAGGTCGTTCGCGGTCGCCCTCGTCGGCCCGGTGAGGTTGACGGGACCCGTGATCTCGCGGTCGATGACGTGCCGGATGGCGCGCACCTCGTCCTCGAGCGAGATCCACGGCCACACCTGCGTGCCCCGGCCGATGGGTCCGCTCACGCCGAGCCTCGTGAGCAGCAGCAGCGGCTTGAGCACGCCGTCCGCGTGCACGATCGGCGCGGTGCGCACGCGTCGCCACGCGCGGTCGCCGGCGGCGCGCGCCGCCGACTCCCACTCGCCGCAGAGATCGGCGAGGAACGTGTCGCCCTGCGGGGAGTCCTCCGTGAGCACGGCGCCCGGCGCAGAGCCGTACCACCCGACGGCGGAGGCCGAGACGAACGCGGGAGCATCCGGACCGAGCTCACGCAGAGCGCGCGCGATCGCCCGCGTCGGCGTGATGCGCGACCACAGGAGCGTGTTCTTGTACTTCGGCGTCCAAGGGAAGCGGCCGATGCTCGCGCCGTTCAGGCCCACGACGGCATCGATGCCGTCGAGCACCGCCGGATCGAGCGGCGACGCATCCGTCAGCCATTCGATCTCGTCGGACGAGCGGGGCGGCCGCCGCACGAGCGTACGGACCTCGATGCCGTCGGCGCGGAGGCTCTCGACGAGTGCGGAGCCGATGAGCCCCGAGGCGCCGGCGACGACGTACCTGCGGACGCCTGAACCCTGCGAGGGTTCAGGCAAGCGTCGCCTCGAGGGTGATCTCGATGCCGGCGAGGGCCTGCGAGACGGGGCAGCCCGCCTTGGCCGCGGCGGCGATCCGCTCGAAGTCGTCCGCGCCGATGCCCGGCACGACGGCGTTGACGTTGAGGTGGCTGCCGGTGATCCCGGTGCCCGGCTTGAAGGTGACGGATGCCGTCGTGTCGATCGACTCGGGGGGAGTGCCGTTCTCAGCGAGGGCGTGCGAGAGCGCCATGCTGAAGCACGACGAGTGCGCCGCGCGCGATGAGCTCCTCGGGGGTCGTGACGGAGGTCGAGCCCTCGCTGCGCGCCTTCCAGTTGACGTCGAACGGGCCGAGGCCGGACGACATGAGCCGGACCTCGCCCGAACCGTCGGTGAGTGCGCCCTTCCAGGCTGTCGTGGCTTCGCTCGTGACGGTCATCGCTACCTCCTCGTGGGAGCGCCACGCGATCTCGGGCGCCTCGCGGTCAGCCTAACGGGGCTGGGACGACGGCGCGACGCGTCGAAGGGTCGGCTCAGGCCGCCGAGGGGCGTGCGCGGCCGACGAGGCCGATCCGCTGGAGCAGCAGGTAGAGCATGCAGCCCAGGCACACGCCGAACGCGGCGTTGAGGAAGGCGGCGACGAAGGCGGCGGCTGCGGCGATCGTGAGCGCCCACGGCACGCCGAGGAGCTGCAGGACGAGGCCGATCGCCGACGACGAAGAGTCCGACGCCCTGCGCGAAGCGCGGCGGCCGCGGATCCTCGAGCTCGCTCGGGGCCGTGAGTCGCGGCTGCACGGCCTTGCGGAACAGGACGCCCCACGGTGCCGTCCGCGGCGAGACGATCGCCCACAGGAAGAGGAGGGCGATCACGAGGACGAGGAGGAAGGCGGGATCGAGCACGCGCTGCTGAGACCGAAGCCGCGCTGATCGCCCACTGGGCATCGGTGGTCTGTGCCGTCGAGAGCCCCGTGAGGCCGAGGAACACGGCGATCAGCAGCAGGAGCGACGTGATGGCGGCCGCGAATCGCGGGCCGCGCGGATCGATGCCGCGCGCGGAGCGGTCGTCAGACATGCGCGTCGGCTCCTGCCAGTCTCGTGAGCTCGAGTTCGAGCACGTCGCGGCTGGGAGCGCCGCCGAAGCGCGTCCGGATGACGCCGTCGCGGTCGAGGACGAGCGTCGTCGGGGTCTGCAGCACGTGGAAGTGCTTCGCGATGTCGGGACGATGCGTGAGATCGATGTCGAGGTGGGTCACGCCCTCGTGCGATCGGGCGATCTCGGCGAGCGTGCGGTGCACGCCGGGGCAGCGCGCGCACGTCTCGGTGCTGAACTGCAGCAGCGTCGCGGTCTCGCCCGAGGGACTCGGCCCCGAGCCGCTGCGGCTCGACGACCTCGTGCGGGATGTGACGCTGCGGACGCGCCTGGCGCCACCGCAGGTAGACGCCGACGGCGACCGTCACCGCGAGCAGGATGGCGATGGCGATGAGGGCGCCGATCAGGTTCACAGCCGCCTAGCCTAACTGCCTTGCGCCTGAATGGATACCGGATGACGTGGTATGTACGGTGCGCGCATCGCCGCCGTGCGAGCCCGGCGCGCGGGTATCGTGGCCAGCGTGACGACCGGCATCCCGACTCCGTACGAAGACCTGCTGCGCGACGTGCTCGAGCACGGCACCCACAAGGACGACCGCACCGGCACCGGCACGACGAGCGTCGTTCGGCCGCCAGATCCGCTTCGACCTCTCGAAGGGCTTCCCGCTCATCACGACGAAGCGCGTGCACTTCAAGTCGATCGCGTACGAGCTGCTGTGGTTCCTGCGCGGCGAGTCGAACGTCGGGTGGCTGCAGGAGAACGGCGTCACGATCTGGGACGAGTGGGCGGATGCCGCGGGCGAGCTCGGTCCGGTCTACGGCGTGCAGTGGCGCTCGCTGGCCGACGCCCGACGGGCGAGCACATCGACCAGATCGCGCAGGTCGTCGACGCAGATCCGCGCGAATCCCGACTCGCGGCGCCTGCATCGTCTCGGCCTGGAACCCGGCCGACATCCCCGACATGGCGCTGCGCGCCGTGCCACGCGCTCTTCCAGTTCTACGTCGCCGACGGCAGGCTGTCGTGCCAGCTCTACCAGCGCAGCGCCGACCTGTTCCTCGGCGTGCCGTTCAACATCGCCTCCTACGCGCTGCTGACCCTCATGGTCGCGCAGCAGACCGGGTCTCGAGCCGGGCGACTTCGTCTGGACCGGCGGCGACTGCCACATCTACGACAACCACCTCGAGCAGGTGCGCGAGCAGCTCACGCGCGAGCCGTACCCGTATCCGACGCTGCGCTTCGCGCGCACGCCCGACTCGATCTTCGACTACCGCTTCGACGACTTCGTCGTCGAGGACTACCAGCACCACCCCGCCATCCGCGGGGCCGTCGCCGTCTGATGGACGACGCGGCACCCAGCGCATCGGGCTCGTCTGGGCCGAGGCGCAGGACGGCGTCATCGGCGCGGACGGCGGGATGCCGTGGCACGTGCCCGAGGACCTCGCGCACTTCAAAGAGGTCACGCTGGGCGCGCCCGTCGTGATGGGCCGCCGCACGTGGGAGTCGTTCCCCGCGCGCTTCCGGCCGCTTCCCGGGCGCCGCAACATCGTCGTGACGCGCACCGCCGACTGGTCGGCCGACGGCGCCGAGCGCGCCGCCTCGCTCGACGACGCGCTCGACGCTCGCAGGCGGTGCGACGCGTGGTCTGGGTCATCGGCGGCGGCGAGCTCTTCCGCGAGGCGATCGGCCGCGCCGACCGGCTCGAGGTGACCGAGCTCGACCTCGACGGTCGACGGCGACACCGTGCGCCCCGTCGCGCGCGGGCTGGCGCGTCGACGCGACGAGGGCGCTGGCACACGTCGCGGACCGGCATCCGCTACCGCTTCCTGCAGCTCGAGCGCCGGCGTCGTAGGCTGACCCGCATGCCGCACGGCTCTCATCACCGGCGCGAGCTCCGGGCTCGGCGCCGAGTTCGCGCGACAGCTCGCCGCGCGCGGCGCGGACCTCGTGCTGGTCGCGCGCGATCGCGCGGCGCTCGAGACGCTCGCGACGCAGCTGCGGACGTGCACGGCGTCGACGTCGAGGTGCTCGCGGCCGACCTGCTCAAGCCCCGTCAGCGCGACAAGGTCGTGCGCGGCTGGCCGACCCAGCGCGCCCGATCGAGATCCTCGTCAACAACGCCGGCTTCGGGCTGCCGCTGGCGTTCGAGCGCAACGACATCGAGGACGAGGTGCGCCACCTCGACCTGCACGTCGAGGTGCCGATGCGGCTCATGCACGCCGCGCTGCCCGGGCATGCTCGAGCGGGGGAGCGGGCGCATCGTCAACGTCGCCTCGGTCGCGGCCTTCATCCCGCGCTCGACCTACGGCGCCGTGCAAGGGCGCGATCGTGAGCTTCAGCCGCTGGGCGAACGGGCGCTACGCGTCCGCGCGGCGTCACCGTGACGGCCGTGTGCCCCGGGTTCACGCACACGAACTTCCACGAGCGCATGGGGCTCCCGCCCGGTGCAGGAGGGCGTCGCATCCTGGATGTGGCTCGACGCCCCGATGTCGTGGCCGCAGTCGCTGCGCGACGCCGCGCGCGGCAAGGCCGTCTCGATCCCGTCGCTGCGCTACAAGCTCGCTCGTCGCCGCGACCCGCATCGCGCCCGCGGGCATCGCCGCACGCGCGGGCGAGGCCGGTCGCCGGTGACGGCGACCGAGTCTGACGGCCGCGGGCGCGACGGCGTGCGACGGGCCGATAGCCTTAACCCATGACGCACTCCGGCAATCCCTTCGGACAGGTGCTCGTCGCGCTCGTCACTCCGATGACGGCCGACGGCGAAGTCGATTGGCCCGCCGTCGAGAAGCACATCGACGACGTCATCACGCGCGGGTGCCGACGGCATCGTCGTCACCGGCACGACGGGCGAGACGAGCACGCTCACCGACGCCGAGAAGATCCGCCTCGTCGAGGTCGGCAAGGACGTCGCGGCCGGCCGCGCCAAGATCATCACGGGCGGCGGATCGAACGAGACCGCGCACGCGATCGAGCTCTACAAGGCGAGCGAGCAGGCCGGCGCCGACGGCATCATGATCGTCACGCCGTACTACAACAAGCCGACGCAGGCCGGCATCCTGACGCACTTCCGGCTCGTCGCCGACGCGACCGACCTGCCGGTCATCCTCTACGACATCCCCGGCCGCACCGGCGTGCCGATCAAGTACGAGACGATCCTGCGCCTCGCGAAGCACCCCAACATCCTCGCCATCAAGGACGCCAAGGGCGACTTCAGCGAGGTCAGCCGCGTGCTCAACCAGACCGACCTGATGTACTTCTCGGGCGACGACGCGAACGTGCTGCCGCACCTCGCGATCGGCGCGACCGGCCTCATCGGCGTGACGGCGAACATCGCGCCCGCGCCGTACCGCGCGATCGTCGACGCCGTCAACGCGGGCGACCTCGCGACCGCGACCGCCGCGCACCAGGCAGCTCGAGCCGCTCGTGCGCGCCGTCATGACGCACGTCCCCGGCACGGTCGTCGGCGAAGTACATCCTGCACGGCCTCGGCCGCATCGGCAGCCCGCGCGTGCGGCTGCCCCTCGTCGGTCCCGAGGAGTGGGAGGCCGCCAAGATCGAGGACGAGCTCGCGCTCGTCACCGACGTCCCCGGCGCCGACTTCTCCAACTTCCGCCCCGACCGCAACGCCGCCGCCGGCGGCGCCCTGCCGAAGGTCTCGGGCACGACGCGATGACGACCGCCGCACGCAGCGGCACGACGCAGACCGGATGCCGCGGCATCCCGAGGAGTAGCAGATGCCCACGACCGTGTTCGACCCGCCCGCGCTCGCCCCGGGAACCCTGCGGATCACCCCGCTCGGGCGGTCTCGGCGAGGTCGGCCGCAACATGACCGTCTTCGAGTACGAGGGCAAGCTGCTCATCGTCGACTGCGGCGTGCTGTTCCCCGAGGAGCACCAGCCGGGCGTCGACCTGATCCTGCCCGACTTCGAGCCGATCAAGGAGCGCCTCGACGACATCGTCGGCGTCGTGCTCACGCACGGTCACGAAGACCACATCGGCGCCGTGCCGTACCTGCTCAAGCTCAAGCGCGACATCCCGATCGTCGGCTCGGGACTCACGCTCGCGCTCATCGAGGCGAAGCTCAAAGAGCACCGGATCAAGCCCTACACGCTCACGGTGACGCGAGGGCCAGACCGAGCAGCTCGGCCCGTTCGACCTCGAGTTCATCGCGGTCAACCACTCGATCCCCGACGCGCTCGCCGTCGCGATCCGCACACCCGCGGGCATCGTGCTCGCGACCGGCGACTTCAAGATGGACCAGCTGCCGCTCGACGGCCGCCTCACCGACCTGCGCGCCTTCGCGCGGCTGGGCGAGGAGGGCGTCGACCTCTTCCTCGTCGACTCGACCAACGCCGACGTGCCCGGGCTTCACGCCGCTCGAGCGCGAGATCGGACCGGTCCTCGACCAGGTCATCGCGCAAGGCTCCGCGGCGCGTCATCGTCGCGAGCTTCTCGAGCCACGTGCACCGCGTGCAGCAGGTGCTGGATGCCGCGGCCGCGCACGGCCGCCGCGTCGCGCTCCTCGGCCGCAGCATGGTGCGCAACATGACGATCGCCGAGGACCTCGGCTACCTGCACGTGCCCGAGGGCGTCCTCATCGACTACAAGAAGGCGCGCGACCTGCCCGACGACCAGATCGTCTACATGTCGACCGGGTCGCAGGGCGAGCCGATGGCCGTCCTCAGCCGCATGGCCAACCACGACCACGAGATCGAGCCGGGTCCGGGCGACACCGTGATCCTCGCGTCGAGCCTCATCCCGGGCAACGAGAACGCCGTCTACCGCGTGATCGACGGGCTCACGAAGCTCGGCGCGAACGTCGTGCACAAGGGCAACGCCAAGGTGCACGTCTCGGGTCACGCCGCCGCCGGCGAACTGCTCTACTGCTACAACATCCTCAAGCCGCGCAACGTGCTGCCCGATGCACGGCGAGTACCGCCACCTCATCGCCAACGCGCAAGCTCGCGCAGGACACCGGGGTCCCGCCGGAGCGCACGATCATCGGCCGAGAACGGCACCGTCATCGACCTGCGGGACGGCGACGCGCGCGTCGTCGGCCAGCTCGACCTCGGCTTCGTCTACGTCGACGGCTCGACGGTCGGCGAGATCACCGAGGCCGACCTCAAGGATCGCCGGATCCTCGGCGAGGAGGGCTTCATCTCGGTCATCGTGGTCGTCGATGCCGCGACCGGCAAGATCATCTCCGGTCCCGAGATCCACGCCCGCGGCTTCGCCGAGGACGACGCGGTCTTCGACGAGCGTCAAGCCGAAGATCGCGGCGGCGCTCGCCGAGGCCGCCGGAGTCGGGCGTGCGCGACACGCACGCGCTCTCGCAGATCGTCCGCCGCACGATCGGCCGCTGGGTCAACCACGTCGCTGCGCCGCCGGCCCATGATCGTGCCGCTCGTCATCGAGGCGTAGGCCGCCCAGGCGCGCGGCTCTGTAGGCATCTGCGCTGTGCCGACCGCGCTTCGTCGTCAGCGCCCGCCGTGCAGGCGGACGGCAGCTTCCTCGGCGACATGGTCGTCGAGGCCGCCAACTGGCGCGCGGGCGGTGCCCGGCCCAAGCACGAGGTGCTCACGAGCGCCGACCACAGCAGGTACGTCGCGGGATGGATGCGGCCGAGCGACTCGGGCTTCGTCGCGATCGATCCGCAGGGCGATCCGATCGGCGCGGCCTGGTACGCGCATGCTGCCGCGCACCGACCCGGGCTTCGGCTACGTCGGCACGGGCGTGCCCGAGCTCATCATCGGGGTGCGGCCGATCTGGCGCGCGCACGGCGTCGGCCGCACGCTCCTGCAGCGACTGTGCGACGACGCCCGCGCGCAGGGGTTCGCGCGCATCAGCCTGAGCGTCGAGCGCGGCAACTTCGCCGTGACGCTCTACCGCTGCGAGGGCTTCGCCGTGACGCAGAGCGGCATCGGCCGCGACACGATGGTCAAGCGGCTGCGCTGACGGATCCCCGGGAGCCGCGTCGCTCCGCGGAAATGTCGGACTGCGGACGTACCGTGGGGGAATGGCCAGGAGCTCGAGCCCGACCAAGAGTGGTCGCGCGCCCGCAGGGGGCTCGTCCTCGCGTGCCCGCAAGCCGGCCCCGGCGCCCAAGCGCTACGTCGGCGACGACGAGAAGCCGCCCGTGATCGTGCGGGCCTGGCTGGGTCTCGCGCACGCGACCGGCGGACTGTTCCGCGCCTTCGGCCCCGAGACGCTCGAGAAGGATCAGCGCCGCGACGGCTTCCCGTTCCTGCTCGTGCTGCTCGCGATCGCGGGCGCCGTCGGTCGAGTGGTTCTTCATCGGCAACGACGTGGCGGCGACGATCAGCGCCTACACGGTCGGGCGGACTCCTCGGTCGCGAGGCGTTCGTGCTGCCCGTCCTGCTCCTCGTGCTCGCGGGCTGGATGTTCCGGCATCCGTCCTCCGTCCACGACAACGGCCGCATCGGCATCGGCTTCGGCCTGCTCGTCGTGACGATCGCGGGCTTCTGCCACGTCGGCGGCGGTCGCCCCCAGCCCAGCGCGGGCCTTCCCGCGCTGAGCGAGGCCGGCGGCCTGTTCGGCTGGATGATCGGCGAGCCGCTCGCGCTGCTCCTGACCGACATCGGCGCGTACATCGTGCTGTCGCTCCTGGCCGTGCTCAGCATCCTGATCATCACGAAGACCCCGCCCAACCGCATCGGGCAGCGCCTCGGCGAGCTGTACGCCTGGATGTTCGGCGCCGAGCTGCCCGAGAAGCCGGCGCCGGGCGCCGATGGCCCGACGTTCGAAGAGGACGACGACCCCTCGCTGCCGTGGTGGCGCCGCAACAAGACCGGCCGCGAGAAGGACCCCGAAGACGGCATCGGGTCGCAGGACCTCACGGAGCTGCTCACGCCCGGGCACTCGCAGGGAGGCTTCGAGAAGGCGACGATCGCCCCCGCGCCTCCGGTGCCCCCGGCACCGCTCGTGACGCCCGATGCGCTCACCGAGGTGCTCGATCCCGCGCTCCTCGCGGGCGTCGGCAAGACGGCGGGTCGCGGCGGGACGTCCCTGCAGGACGACACCGAGCCGGTCGTCTTCGACGACGGCACGCTCCCCGGCCTCGACGGGATCGGCACCGACGCGCCCGCCGGCGGTCCTGTGCATCCGTACCGGCTGCCGGCCGTCAACTCGCTCGCCGAGGGCACGCCGCACAAGGCGCGCTCCGAGGCGAACGACGCGGTCGTCCGGGCCATCACGGGTGTCTTCGAGCAGTTCCAGATCGACGCGCGCGTCACGGGCTTCTCGCGCGGCCCGACGGTCACGCAGTACGAGATCGAGGTGGGCCACGGCGTGAAGGTCGAGCGCATCACGGCGCTCACCAACAACATCGCCTACGCCGTGGCATCCAACGAGGTGCGCATCCTCGCGCCCATCCCCGGCAAGAGCGCGATCGGCGTCGAGATCCCCAACACCGACCGCGAGATCGTGACGCTCGGCGACGTGCTGCGCTCGCAGGCATCCGTCATGTCGACGCACCCCATGACGATCGGCGTCGGCAAGGACGTCGGCGGCGGCTACGTCGTGGCGAACCTCGCCAAGATGCCCCACCTGCTCGTCGCGGGTTCGACGGGCTCGGGCAAGTCGAGCTTCGTGAACTCCATGATCACGAGCCTGCTCATGAAGGCGAAGCCGTCGGACGTGCGCATGGTCCTGATCGACCCGAAGCGGGTCGAGCTGACGTCGTACGCCGGCGTCCCGCACCTCATCACCCCCATCATCACGAACCCCAAGAAGGCCGCCGAAGCGCTGCAGTGGGTCGTGAAGGAGATGGACATGCGGTACGACGACCTCGCGTCGTTCGGCTTCCGCCACATCGACGACTTCAACAAGGCCGTCAACGAGGGCACGATCGCCCTGCCGCCCGGCAGCGAGCGCGTGCTGAAGCCGTACCCGTATCTGCTCGTCGTCGTCGATGAGCTCGCCGACCTCATGATGGTCGCGCCGCGCGACGTCGAGGACTCGATCGTCCGCATCACGCAGCTCGCCCGTGCGAGCGGCATCCACCTCGTCCTCGCGACGCAGCGACCCTCGGTCGACGTCGTGACGGGACTCATCAAGGCCAACGTGCCCTCGCGCCTCGCGTTCGCCGTGACGAGCGTCACGGACTCGCGCGTCATCCTCGACCAGCCGGGCGCCGACCGGCTCATCGGCCAGGGCGACGGGCTCTTCCTGCCGATGGGGGCATCCAAGGCCATCCGCGTGCAGGGCGCGTGGGTCAGCGAGGCCGAGATCGAGAAGGTCGTCAAGCACGTCACCGCGCAGGCCCGCCCCGAGTATCGGCGAGGTCGCGGTCGCGGTGGAGAAGAAGGAGGTCGACGCCGACATCGGGGACGACCTCGAGCTCCTCCTCGCCGCGACCGAGCTCATCGTCTCGACCCAGTTCGGCTCGACCTCGATGCTGCAGCGCAAGCTGCGCGTGGGCTTCGCCAAGGCCGGACGCCTCATGGACCTGCTCGAGTCCCGCGAGATCGTCGGCCCCTCCGAGGGCTCGAAGGCCCGCGACGTGCTCGTGACGAACGAGCAGCTGCCGGCGGTGCTCGCCCGTCTGCGCGGCGACGACGTGCCCGACGCCGATCCCTACGGTGCGGACGCCGTCGACGCCCAGTACGACGGACTGCCCGTCGTCGAGTCCGAGGGCGACGAAGACGCCTGGGGACTCACGGGTCGCGACTGACGGCCCGGTAGGCTCGGCCCGTGGCGATACCTCGACAGCTGCCCAACGCGATCACGATCGTGCGCATCCTGTGCGCGCCGGTCTTCCTCTGGCTTCTGCTGGCGGACGGCGGCGTCGACGGCCCGTTGCGGTGGTGGGCCGCGGCCCTGTTCATCGTCGCGATCGCGACCGACGGCATCGACGGCCATCTCGCGCGCAAGCACGACATCGTCACCGACCTCGGCAAGCTCCTCGACCCGATCGCCGACAAGATCCTCACCGGCTTCGCGTTCATCGGTCTGTCGATCCTCGCCGAGCTCCCGTGGTGGATCACGATCGTCGTCCTGATCCGCGAGGTCGGCATCACGATCTACCGCTTCATGGTCGTGAGCGACCATGTGCTGGCGGCCGCCTGGATGGGCAAGCTCAAGACCGTCGCTCAGGCTGTCGCGCTCTCTCTCGCCCTCCTGCCGCTGTGGGCGCTCGTGGGCGAGTGGATCTGGTGGGTCAACGGCGTGACGATGGCGATCGCCGTCGTGCTGACGATCGCGAGCGGCATCGACTACATCGTCACCGAGATGCGCGCCGCGCGGAAGAAGAGCGCATGACGGATGCCGAGGCCCTGCTCGCTCGGCTCGCCGCGCGAGGCTGGACCGTCGGCGTGGCCGAATCGCTCACGGGGGGACTCGTGACGGCCGAGCTGGTTGCGATCCCCGGGGCATCCGCCGTCGTGCGCGGGGGAGTCGTGGCCTATGCGACAGACGTCAAGCGGACGCTTCTGCGAGTGGATGCCGAGCTGCTCGAGGCGCAGGGCGCCGTCGATCCGGCCGTCGCGCTGGAGATGGCCCAGGGGGTCCGCGAAGCCGTGTCGGCGGACGTCGGGATCGCCACGACGGGCGTCGCGGGGCCCGAACCGCAGGACGGCAAGCCGGTGGGCACGGTGTGCATCGCCGTCGTGACGCCGGAGGGCGCGACCGCCGAGACGAAGGTCTTCACCGGCGATCGGGAAGCGATCCGCCGGGCGTCGGCCGAAGCCGCGCTCGCGGCAGGTCTCGCGCTCGTGTGAGGAGGCGAGACGGCTGCGGGTTGTCTCGGGTCCGTCACATTCGGCGATTCCCACCCATTCCACAGCGGGTGGGATTAGATTGACATCTGCCGGTGTTGTACCGTGGTCCACCCGGACTACTGGGCGGAAACAAGGGGAGGGGGCCCACAATGATCCTGGTTCGTCAAGAGATCGGCGAAGTGCTTCGCGACTACCGCCAGCAGAAGGGCCGCACCCTCCGACAGGTCGCGAGCCGCGCCAGCGTTGCGCTCGGGTACCTCAGCGAGGTCGAGCGCGGACAGAAGGAAGCGTCGAGCGAGATCCTCGCATCCGTCGCAGAAGCCCTCGACGTGCCCATCTCCACCATCATGCGCGAGGTCGGCGACCGCATCTCGATCCTCGAGGGCGTCCAGGTCTTCCCTGACGTCGTCCCCGACGAACTCGTCGCCGAGGTCGGCTCCGAGCTGTCGTTCCACTGAGCCGACTGCTGAATGCGTCGCAGTGAGTTCGAGCGCGCCGTCGCGGATGAGTTCGGCCCACGCGGTGCGTCTCTCCTCGTCGATCTGAGTCTGCGCGATCTCGGCGACCGCACGGCGCAGCAGGCGCTGGATGGCGGCATCCCTCCGCAAAGAGGTCTGGCTCGCGCTGTGCGCCGAGATGGATGTCCCGCCTGAGCGCCGCTACGGAGTGGGAAGGCTCGAGCCCAAACGGCGCTGACCCGGCGGCGTGTCGCTCGAATCTCTGTTCGATTCCCGCATAGGCTCCTGCACAGCAGGTGTCGAGAGCGTGTCCTGCACGCATTCCGGGAGGAGCGAAGACGATGTCGGAGCCCCTCTCTAGCGTGGACCACGTCGAACGACACCTCACGCCTTGTCGCAGCATCCGTCCCACCCGGGGCGGAGCGCGACAGCCTACAGGCGACGGAACCTCCCGAGACGGATCACCCGTCGACGGACGCAGCGCACAAGGAGAACGCCATGCCCTCAGCAGTTGACCGCGAAAAGGCCCTCGACATCGGCCCTCGCACAGATCGACCGGCAGTTCGGAAAGGGCTCGGTCATGCGGCTCGGCTCCGACGAGCGCGCGCCCGTCGAGGTCGTCCCCACCGGCTCCATCGCCCTCGATGTCGCGCTCGGCATCGGCGGGCTCCCGCGTGGCCGCATCGTCGAGATCTACGGCCCGGAGTCCTCGGGTAAGACCACGCTGACGCTGCACGCGATCGCCAATGCGCAGCGCGCCGGCGGCATCGCCGCCTTCATCGACGCGGAGCACGCGCTCGACCCCGACTACGCGCAGAAGCTCGGCGTCGACATCGACGCACTGCTGGTCTCGCAGCCTGACACGGGCGAGCAGGCGCTCGAGATCGCCGACATGCTCGTGCGATCCGGTGCGATCGACCTCATCGTCATCGACTCCGTCGCCGCGCTCGTCCCCAAGGCCGAGATCGAGGGCGAGATGGGCGACTCCCACGTCGGTCTGCAGGCCCGGCTCATGTCGCAGGCCCTCCGCAAGCTGACCGGTGGCCTCAGCCAGACCAACACGACGATGATCTTCATCAACCAGCTGCGCGAGAAGATCGGCGTCTTCTTCGGCTCGCCCGAGACGACCGCCGGTGGAAAGGCGCTCAAGTTCTACGCCTCGGTGCGCCTCGACATCCGCCGCATCGAGACGCTCAAGGACGGCACCGACGCGGTCGGCAACCGCACGCGCGTCAAGGTCGTCAAGAACAAGATGGCGCCCCCGTTCAAGCAGGCCGAGTTCGACATCCTGTACGGCGTGGGAATCTCGCGCGAGGGCAGCCTCATCGACTTCGGCGTCGAGCACGGCATCGTCAAGAAGTCCGGTGCCTGGTACACGTACGAGGGCGAGCAGCTCGGCCAGGGCAAGGAGAACGCCCGCAACTTCCTGCTCAAGAACCCCGATATCGCCGCCGAGATCGAGTCGAAGATCAAGGCGAAGCTCGGTATCGGCCAGCCCAAGGCGGTCGAGGGCTCGGAGCTCGGCGACGAGCTGGCCCAGCGCCGCCCGGCCTGATGATCGCGGGTTCCGGGGGCGAGCGCGAAGAACTCGCCCCCGTCATCCCGCTCTTCGGCGGGGCCGCACCGACACCGCGACGGCAGGCGGGCGAGGGCCCGTGGCACGCGAGCTGGATCGAAGACGTGTCCGCGTCGGCCGCGCCCGACGTCGGCGACGGTACCGGCGACACGGGCATCGGTGGATCAGGCAGTGGCTGGGCTGGTGAGGGTGCGTCCACCAGAGGTCGCCACGCCGACAACGACGAGACCGAGCGGGAGGTGGCGGAGCGGACGCTCTTGCGTCGGCTCCGCGGCCGTTCTCTCTCGATCGCCGAAGCCCGCGCGGTCCTGCGCGAGCGAGAGATAGAGCCCGATGCGTCAGAGGCGCTCCTCGAACGGTTCCAGAGTCTGGGCTACCTCGACGACGGCGCGCTGGCCGAGCAGCTCATTCATGCGGGTTCGGAGCGCCGAGGGCAAGGCCGTCGCGTCATCGCGCAGACGATGGCCAAGCGCGGCATCCCGCGCGACGTCGCCGACGCGGCGCTCGCGGCGCTTCCCGACGACGACGAGGAGCGGGCGCTCGAGTTCGCGCGGAGTAAGGCGCGGAGCATGACGAGCCTCGACCGCGACACGGCTCTCCGGCGGCTGACCGGGCAGCTCGCGCGGCGCGGATACGGTGGCTCGGTCGCCATGTCGGCGGCGCGTGCGGCGCTCGACGAGCAGGCCCGCGGGACGGGCCGGTCGGGCGTGCATTTCCGCTGAATGCGGTTGGCGCTATCGGGTCTTGAGCCCTCGGGCGCATGTAAGACTTGACCCGACTCCTCGTTCCGTGGAGATCTGAGGGGGACGATGGCGATTCGGGTGGAGGGACTCACCAAACGGTTCCGCGCGACGACGGCCGTTGACGACCTCACCTTCTCGGTGCCGGACGCCTCGGTGTTCGCCTTCCTCGGTGCGAACGGCGCCGGAAAGTCCACGACGATCAACTGCCTGACGACGGTGCTCCGGTTCGACAGCGGCACGGTCGAGTCGCCGGGCACGACGTCGTCTCACACGGGGAGCGGGTGCGGGAACGCATCGGCGTCGTGTTCCAGGATTCCGTCCTCGACCCCATGCTCACGGTGCGTGAGAACCTCCGTCTGCGCGCGACCCTCGCGAAGGTTCCGCGCCACAGGGCCGAGGAGCGCATCGCGCGAGCTGGCGCACCTCATCGAGCTCGACGCCTTCCTCGACCGCCCGTACGGCCCGCTCTCCGGCGGCCAGCGGCGCAGGGTCGACATCGCGCGCGCCCTCGTGCACGAGCCCGCGATCCTCTTCCTCGACGAGCCGACGGCCGGCCTCGACCCGCGCGAGCCGTGCCATCCTGTGGCGCACGGTGCACGGCCTGCGTCGCGAGACGGGGCTCACGGTCTTCCTCACGACGCACTACATGGAAGAGACCGAGGAGGCCGACCGCGTCTGCATCATCGACCGCGGCCGGATCGTCGCCGACGGCACCCCGGCCGCGCTGCGCGCGCAGTACAGCAGCAGCATCCTGACCGTGACCGTCGACCGACCCCGCGAGCCTCGTCGCCCTCGCGCCCGCTTTCGGGGGTCAGGCGACCGTCCAGGGCGATGTCGTCGTGGTCGCCGTCGACGGCTCCGAGACGGCGCGACGCCTCTTGGCAGCGCATGGCGACGCCGTCCGTGACTTCGAGTTCCGTCACGGCCGGATGGACGACGTGTTCCTCGCGCTGACGGGGCGTACGGCAGACACCGCCGCCGCCGACCTCGATGAGGACGCGTCATGACGGCCGTCATCGCGATCGTCCAGCGCAATCTGCGCCTGTTCTTCCGCGACCGCATGAACGTGTTCTTCTCGCTCCTCGGCGCGATCATCCTCTTCGTCCTGTACACGCTCTTCCTCGCGCGTCTGCAGATCGACGGTCTCCAGCAGACCTTCCCTCAGGCGTCCGAGCAGGAGATCCGAGCCTTCGTCGACACCTGGATGTTCGCCGGGATCGTGATGCTCTCGACGATCACGACGGGCCTCGGCGCGCTCGCGACGCTCGTCGACGATGGGGAGTCCGGGCGGTTCCGCGACTTCCTCGTCTCGCCCGTGCGGCGCACGCAGCTCGTGCTGGGCTACATGATCGCCGCCGTCCTGGTCGCGATCATCATGTCGATGATCGTCCTCGTGCTCAGCATCCTGTACCTCGGGATCTTCGACGACACGTGGCTCACGCCCCTCACCATCCTGCGGATCGCGGGGATCACGGTGCTCTGCTGCGCCGGCTTCACGGCGCTGTCGGCGCTCATCGTGTCGTTCATCCGCACGAACGCGGCCTTCTCGGGATTCTCGACCGTGATCGGCACGGTGCTGGGCTTCGTCGCGGGTGCCTACATCCCCGTCGGGTCGCTTCCCGTCGCCGTCGCGAGCACGATCAACGCCCTGCCCTTCGCGCAGGGCGCCATGCTGCTGCGCCGCGAGTTCACGCAGGAGAGCCTCTCGGCGATGGTGGGCGACAACGCCGAGGCGGCCGACACGCTCCGCGAGTTCTACGGCATCGACGCCTATGTCGGTGACCTTCTCGTGCCCGCGACGGTGGCGTTCGGAGTTCTCGTGGCGATGGCGATCGGCCTGACGGCACTGTCGGCCGGCCGCATCCGCTCCCGCATCCGGTGATCCGTCTCTGACCCGGCCTCAGGTCGTGCCGTGCCGTACCCCTGCCCGCGTGCGCCGAACTGCGGAGATCGTCGCCGACACGCCGGTGGGGGAGTCTCGGGGCCGGCGTGTCGGGCTCGATCTCCGTCGTTGTGCACACCGTGCCGAGCCCACCCGAGCCCGCGGGCGCGCGGCGCCGGACGAGCACCGGGCCGCGGCTCGTAGAATGGCTCGCATCATGACCACGCCCTCCTCCCCGACGCGCATCGCGCCCTCGGATGCCGCGATCGCCCCCGACGGCCGTGCGCGCACGTACGAAGTGCGCACCTTCGGCTGTCAGATGAACGTGCACGACTCCGAGCGGCTCTCGGGCTCGCTCGAGAGCGCGGGCTACGTCCGCGCCGAGGCCGGCGCCGAGGCCGACGTCGTCGTCATCAACACCTGCGCCGTGCGCGACAACGCGGCCGGCAAGCTCTACGGCACGCTCGGGCACCTCAAGTCGCGCAAGGACCACCGCGACGGCATGCAGATCGCCGTCGGCGGCTGCCTCGCCCAGATGGACAAGGACGCCGTCCTCGACAAGGCCCCGTGGGTCGATGTCGTCTTCGGCACGCACAACATGGGCTCGCTGCCGAGCCTGCTCGAGCGCGCGCGGCACAACGGCGAAGCCGAGCTCGAGATCCTCGAGTCGCTCGAGGTCTTCCCCTCGACGCTTCCGACCAAGCGCGACACCGTCTACAGCGGCTGGGTGTCGATCTCGGTCGGCTGCAACAACACCTGCACGTTCTGCATCGTGCCGAGCCTGCGCGGCAAGGAGAAGGACCGCCGCCCCGGCGACATCCTCAACGAGATCCGCCTGCTCGTCGACGACGGCGCGATCGAGGTCACCCTCCTCGGCCAGAACGTCAACTCCTACGGCGTCGAGTTCGGCGACCGTCAGGCGTTCGGCAAGCTCCTGCGCGCGGCGGGCGAGATCCCCGGCCTCGAGCGCATCCGCTTCACCAGCCCGCACCCGGCGGCCTTCACCGACGACGTCATCGACGCGATGGCCGAGACCCCCGCCGTCATGCCGCAGCTGCACATGCCGCTGCAGTCGGGCAGCGACCGCATCCTCAAGGCGATGCGCCGCTCGTACCGCAGCGAGCGGTTCCTCGGCATCCTCGACCGCGTGCGGGCGAAGATGCCGGACGCCGCGATCTCGACCGACATCATCGTCGGGCTTCCCCGGCGAGACCGACGAGGACTTCGAAGACACGATGCGCGTCGTCGAGCAGGCCCGGTTCGCGAGCGCGTTCACGTTCCAGTACTCGATCCGCGAGGGCACGCCCGCGGCGACCATGCCCGACCAGGTGCCGAAGGCCGTCGTGCAGGAGCGCTACGAGCGCCTCATCGCCCTGCAGGAGCGCATCTCGCTCGAGGAGAACCAGAAGCAGGTCGGTCGCGAGCGTCCAGGTGCTCGTCTCGACGCGGCGAAGGCAAGAAGGATGCGGAGACCCACCGTCTGACCGGTCGCGCCGAAGACAACCGGCTCGTGCACTTCGAGGTGCCGGCGGGATCCGACATCCCGCGCCCCGGCGACGTCGTCATCGGTCGTCGTCACGCACGCCGCGCCGTTCCACCTGCTCGCCGACGCGCCCGACGGCGCCCCGCTGCGCATCCGCCGCACGCGCTCGGGCGACGCGTGGGACCGCACGCAGGCGGAGTCGTGCGGCGTGCCCGCGCCGGCGGGCGACTCCGGCGCTCCGCGCGCCGTGTCGCTCGGGCTCCCGACGCTGCGCATCGGGGTGTGACGCGGCCGCCCGGCTCTGGGCCGTCGTCGGTGCGACAGGGCACCGGCAAGACGGCCCTCTCGCTCGATCTCGCGGAGGCGCTCGCGGCGCGCGGGCGCGCCGCCGAGATCGTCAACGCCGACGCGATGCAGCTGTACCGCGGCATGGACATCGGCACGGCGAAGCTCCCCGCGCGCGAGCGGCGCGGCATCCCGCATCATCTCTTCGACGTGCTGGACGTCACGGACGAAGCGGCCGTCGCCTGGTATCAGGATGCCGCGCGCGCGACGATCAGCGACATCCACTCGCGCGGGGCGCGACGCGATCCTCGTGGGCGGATCGGGTCTGTACGTCTCGAGCGTCGTGTTCGACTTCCGCTTCCCGCCGCGCGACCCCGCCCTGCGCGAACGGCTCGAGGCGCGAGCTCGACGAGCTCGGCCCGGGCGTCCTCTACGAGCGGCTGACGGCCGCCGATCCCGTGACGGCCGAGCGGGTCGACGCCCGCAACGGACGCCGGATCGTGCGGGCCCTCGAGATCCTCGAGCTCGGAGAAGAGACGCACGGCGCGGCGCTGCCCGAGGAGCCCGTGCTGTGGCACGAGCCGACGACGCTCATCGGGGTCGAGGTGCCGCGCGCCGAGCTCGTCGAGCGCCTGGACGCGCCGTGTCGAGGGGATGTGGGCGCGACGGGCTCGTCGCCGAGGTCGAGTCCCTCCGCGGCGCGGGCCTCGAGCGCGGCGTCACGGCGCGGCGCGCGATCGGCTACGCGCAGGCGCTCGCGCAGCTGCGGGGCGAGCTCGCCGAGGCCGACGCGATCGCCGAGACGCAGGCCCTGACGCGGCGGTACGCGCGTCGGCAGGTGTCGTGGTTCCGCCGGTACGCCGGGATGACATGGGTTCCGCCGGGAACGGATGCCGGGCCGCTCGTGGATGCCGCACTGCGCTGACCCCGGCGTCGCTCGTAGACTGGGCGTATGCCGCAGACCGTCTCGTTCACGAAGGGTCACGGCACGGGCAACGACTTCGTGATCATCCCCGACCCCGACGGGGTGCTCGATCTCACCGACGACCAGGTCGCCGTGCTGTGCGACCGTCGCTTCGGCATCGGCGGTGACGGCATCCTGCGGGTCGTCCGCTCGGCCGCGCTGCCCGAGGGCGCCGGCGACGCCCGAGGCCGAGTGGTTCATGGACTACCGCAACGCCGACGGCTCGGCCGCCGAGATGTGCGGCAACGGCATCCGCGTCTTCGCGCGCTACCTCGTCCGAGGTCGGCTGGGCCGACATCGACGCGGGGCCGCTCCGCGATCGGCACGCGCGCGGGCGTCAAGACGCTCACGCGCAGCGACCGCGGCTTCGAGGTCGACCTCGGTGCGTGGACGGTCGAGCAGGGCGACGTGCTCGTACGCGCCCGGGGCATCGGCGCCGCGCGCCCCGGCCTCGGGCATCGACGTCGGCAATCCGCACGTCGTCGTCGCGCTGCCCGACCACGAGGAGCTCGAGGGGCTCGACCTCGCGGTCATCCCGCAGCTCAATCCCGCGCCTGCGCACGGTGCGAACGTCGAGTTCGTCGTGCCGAGCGATCCTCTCGTGCACGATGGGGTCGGCACGATCCGGATGCGGGTGTTCGAGCGCGGCGTCGGCGAGACCCTCAGCTGCGGCACGGGCGTCGCAGCGGCCGCTCTCGCGGTCCGCCACTGGGCGGGGCAGGGTGCGCCGGACCACTGGACGGTCGAGGTCCCCGGCGGCACGCTGGGCGTCCGGATGATCGACGGTCGCGTGCTGCTGTCCGGCCCCGCGACCCTTGTCTACTCGGGCGAAGTGACGCTGGCCTGAGCGCCGCGCACACTCAGGGCAGGTCGATCGGCTCGCTCGGCGGCGACCCGTGCCGACGCACCTTGAGGACGCGGAATCCGCGACCCGTGCTCGCGCGGTGGACGGAGTAGCCGTTCGTGAAGGTCGCGCCGAGCCAGCGCTGCAGTGAGTCAGAGCCGAGATTGCGCTGCACGACGAGCCAGGCGTCGGAGCGCTCGTCGAGGCGGGGGATCCATCGCTCGAGCAGTCCGTGCAGCTCGTTCTTGCCCACGCGGATCGGGGGATTGGAGCGGATCGTGCGGAAGACGACGTCGTCGGGAACATCGTCGGCCAGCACCGCGTTGACATTGGAGAGCCCGAGGTCTTGCGCGTTGCGGCGCACGAGATCCAGGGCACGCTCATTGACATCGACCGCCCAGACGGTCGCATGCGGCGACTCCATCGCAAGAGACAGTGCGATGGGGCCCCAGCCGCAGCCGAGGTCGAGAAGATTTCCGCCGGGAGGCGGGGGAGGCGTACTTGGCCAGCAGCACCTTCGTGCCGGTATCGACATGATCGGGACTGAAGATGCCGCCCGCCGTCGTGACGTCGATGTCGCGGCCCGCGAGAGTCACGCGGATGCGCCGGAGATTCTCGGCGCTGGCGGGGGACGCGCTGAAATAGTGGTCACTCCCCATGGCGACGAGCGTAGCGGAGGAGCTCGCCGCCGCGGGAGGCTAGAATTCTCGGGCGCTCAGGAAGCCCCAGATGATCTGCGGAAATCCTGCAACGAAAGGAACACATGACGGATACGACAACACCCCAGAGCACGGATGAGACGCCGGTGGACCCGGTGGATCGCGTGCTGGCGCGCGCTGACGCACGCTCGGGGTTGCGCGTGTTCGGTGCCGCGCAGGCGCTGCAGGATGACGCGACCGTGGCGCACGGCGCGTCCGACGGCGAGCAGTGGGATCGCGAGGAGCGCGCCGCGCTGCGCCGCGTCCCCGGGCTGTCGACCGAACTCGAAGACGTCACGGAGGTCGAGTACCGCCAGCTGCGGCTCGAGAACGTCGTCCTGGTGGGCGTCCACCCGCAGGGCGAGCAGGTCGACGCCGAGAACTCGCTCCGCGAGCTCGCGGCGCTCTCCGAGACGGCCGGCGCGGTCGTGCTGGATGCCGTGCTGCAGAGGCGACCGCATCCCGACCCGGCGACCTACGTGGGCCGTGGAAAGGCCCAGGAGCTCCGCGACATCGTCGCGGCCGTGGGCGCCGACACCGTCATCGCCGACACCGAGCTCGCGCCCAGCCAGCGGCGCGCGCTCGAAGACGTCGTGAAGGTCAAGGTCATCGACCGCACGACCGTGATCCTCGACATCTTCAGCCAGCACGCCAAGTCCCGCGAGGGCAAGGCGCAGGTCGAGCTCGCGCAGCTCGAGTACCTGCTGCCGCGCCTGCGCGGCTGGGGCGACTCGATGAGCCGTCAGGCCGGAGGCCAGGTCGGCGCGGGCGGCGCGGGTATGGGCTCGCGTGGTCCCGGTGAGACCAAGATCGAGCTCGACCGTCGCCGCATCCGCACGAAGATGGCCCTCCTGCGCCGTCAGATCCGCGACTTCGCGCCGGCACGCGACGCCAAGCGCGCCGAGCGCAAGCGCAACACGATCCCGGCCGTCGCGATCGCCGGCTACACCAACGCCGGCAAGTCGTCGCTGCTGAATCGCCTCACCCACGCGGGCGTGCTCGTCGAGAACGCCCTGTTCGCGACCCTCGACACGTCGGTGCGGCGCGCGCAGACGGCCGACGGCCGCACGTACACGCTGACCGACACGGTCGGATTCGTGCGCAATCTGCCGCACCAGCTCGTCGAGGCGTTCCGCTCCACGCTCGAGGAGGTCGGCGAGGCCGATGTGCTGCTGCACGTCGTCGACGGCTCGCACCCTGACCCGGCAGCGCAGCTCGCGACCGTCCGCGACGTCATCGGCGACGTCGGAGCGCGTGACACGCTCGAGATCGTCGTCTTCAACAAGGCCGATCTGGTCGACGAGGACACGCGGCTCGTGCTGCGGGGCCTCGAGCCGAAGGCCATGTTCGTCTCGTCGCGCACGGGCGAGGGCATCGATGAGCTGCGCGCAGCGATCGAGGCGGCGCTGCCGCTCCCCGCCATCGAGGTTCGGGCGCTCGTTCCGTACGACCGCGGCGATCTCATCTCGGCGGCCCACGAGACGGGTCACATCGTGGCGCAGACGCATGAGGCCGACGGGACGGCGCTGCACGCGCACGTGCCGGAGCGGCTCGCGAACGAGCTCGCCCCCTTCGCCCTCTGACGGACTACCCGGCCTGCCGGGTGAGCTCGATCGTGGGCACATCCGGCGGGTCGAACCCGAACACGGCGCCGAGGAAGGCGAGCTCCGACTGGCACGCGTTCACGATCGTCTCGGCGCGCCGGAATCCGTGGCCCTCGCCCTCGTAGAGGACGTAGGCGTGCGGGATGCCGCGTGCGAGCAGCGCGTCGCGCACCGCCTCCGACTGCGCGGGAGGGACGACGGCGTCGTCCGCTCCCTGAAGGAGCAGGATCGGCACCCGGAAGCGCTCGGGGTGCGTGAGCGGTGAGCGCTCGATGTACAGGTTCTCGGCGGCCGGGAGCGGGCCGATGAGACCGTCCAGGTACCGTGCCTCGAAGTCGTGGGTGTCGGCCGCGAGTGCACGGGCGTCGCCCACGCCGTAGCGCGACATGCCTGCGGAGAAGGCGTCTGTCCGGGCGAGCGCCGAGAGCACCGTCCACCCTCCCGCCGATCCTCCGGCGATCGCGATGCGCGCCGGATCGGCGAGACCCGATGCCGCGAGACCTTGCGCGGCCGCGGCGACGTCCTCGACGTCGACGACGCCCCACTGGCCGAGCAGGCGCTCGCGGTAGGCGCGGCCGTAGCCGGTCGATCCGCCGTAGTTGACATCGAGCACGCCGATGCCGCGGCTCGTGAAGTACGCGATGCGGGGCGTTGCCGCCGGCCCCACGTGGGTCGTCGGTCCGCCGTGCACGAACACGACGTACGGCGGCAGCTCGCCTTCCGGCGCGGCCGCCGCCGGATTGGTCGGCGGATAGTCGAAGGCGTGCACGGGGCCGCGTGCGCCGTCGAACGAGACGGCGCGCGGACGCGGCATCCACTCCTCCCCCCAGGGGGAATCGCCGCCACGGATCCTCTCGGCGCCGGCGGGGTCGTCGACGTCGATGAGCCACAGGCCCGGGCCCGAGAGTGCGGCCGCGCCGCTCACGAGGACGCTCGTGCCCCGGACATCCTCGATCGACGCGCCTGCCGACACCGGCACGTCGAGTCGCGTGACCTCGCCGGAGTCGATCACGACGAGCTCGTCGCCGCCGTTCGTGCGGATCGCGACGATCCGTCCGTCGTCCAGGAGAGCGAACCAGCGCGAGCCGAGCACCCACAGGGGACCGCCTGTATCCGCGTCGGCGGGCGCGATCGCGCGTTCGGGCAGATCGGCCGAGAGGTGCAGGTGCTGCAGGTTCCACCGCCCGGTGGGATCGTCGAGATGCAGCAGGTCGTCGTCGCCCAGCCAGACGGGCTGCAGGGGAGCCGTGCTGCCGCCCGCCACCGTCGCCCATTCGACGACGACGCCGTCCTCGACGCGGCCGACGCGGAGCTCGGCGCGGTCCCACGGCATGGCGGGGTGGTTCCACGCGATCCAGGCGAGCCGTGTGCCGTCGGGAGACAGTGCGGGATGCGCGACGAAGTCGCTGTCGCCGACGAGCTGCACGAGGGACGAGTCATCGAGAGCCCCCGATCCGTCGAGCGGGATCGTCACGATGTCGCGCGCGGGCACGGGGGAGTCGCCGTGGACTTCGCGGACGGCGAGGAGGCGCCCGGCCTGCCATGAGAGGCCGCCGAAGCGCACGTCTGCGGCCTTCGCCGTGAGCGGTTGCGGCTCGTGGCCGGGGGAGAGGAGCCAGACGCGCTGGTCCGTCTTCTCGACGAACGCGAGATCGCCCCGGTCCGTCGTGGTCCAGGCGCCGCCACCGTACTCGTGTACGCGCGAGCGCGCACTCCAGGGAGCGGGCAGCACATCGTGCACCCTCCCGTTCCGGTCGCGCCGGCGGACGGCCGAACGGCCGCCTTCGTCGGCGACGCTCTCGCCCCACCAGATCTCGGCGCCGACGAACCGTGCGCCCTCGATGCGGGGGCTCGCGGTCGAGACCGCTTCGGCAGACAGAGGGGATGGCCAGGTGCCGTACGGGATCGTCACACCCCCACGCTACGGCGGATCCGCGAAGGCCGAAACACAAGGTCACAGGCGCCGCGCGCGGCGGACGCGAGAAGATAGCGTGGAATCATCGTCGCCCGATCGAGTATCCGGTCCGGGCAGGGAGCGACAGCCGAGCCCGGCACCCGCCCGCGAGAACGCACCGGTCGACCGCATCGGTGCCGCCCGCGGCCGCCAGGCCGCCCTCAGACTCCCGGAAGACCGATATGCCCATCGACCTGAGCGCACCCCCCGTGCCGTTCTCGTTCGAGATCTACCCGCCTCGCTCCGAAGCGCGCACCGCGGCACTCCACGAGACGATCCGACATCTCGCGGCTGCCGGTCCGCGCTTCATATCGGTCACCTATGGCGCCGGTGGATCCGTCGGCGGACCATCGCTCGAGGTCTTGCGGCACATCATGGCCGAGACGCGCGTCGCGCCGCTCGCGCATCTCACGTGTGTGGGCACCTCGTACAGCGCCGCGACGGACCTCATCCGGGAGTTCCTGGATGCCGGCATCACGAGCTTCCTCGCGCTGCGCGGTGACCCGCCCGAGGGTGTCGTGGAGGACGACCTGTACCTCGGCGACCTCGAGAGCGCGGCCCAGCTCGTGCAGCTCATCGCCCGTGTCCAGGCCGAGCGGGAGCCGTATGCCGAGGTCCCGGTGCGTGGTGTCGAAGGGGCCGTCCGCCTCGCGCCTCGGCCGCGGGTCGATATCGCCGTCGCGGCGTTCCCGAACGGGCACCCACGCTCGCGGCATCCGCACGAGCACATCGACGCGCTGCTCGCGAAGCAGGCCGCGGGGGCGACGCTCGCGATCACACAGCTCTTCTTCCACGCCGACGACTACCTCGCGTTCGTCCAGCGCTCCCGGGAGGCCGGGGTCACGATCCCGATCCTCCCCGGCATCATGCCGATCGTCTCGCCCGCGCGCCTGCGCCGCGTGCTCGAGCTGTCGGGCGAGCAGCTTCCCTCCGAGCTGGCGATCGCCCTCGATGTCGAGCCGACGGTCGAGGGGCGCCACGAGATCGGCGTCTCGTACGCCGCGGATCTCGCCCGCGCCGTCGTCGAGGGCGGCGCCCCCGGCGTCCATCTCTACGCCTTCAACGACCACGTCCCCGTGCTCGCGGTGCTTCGCGAAGCCGGGATCCTCCGTCCCGAACCCGCCACGACTCCCGAACACACGAAAGAAGCAGCACCTTGAGCGCACCTCCCTTCCCCGCAGGCACGATCCTGGGGTACCCCCGCATCGGACGTCGCCGCGAGCTCAAGCGCGCCGTCGAATCTCACTGGGCGGGCGTGATCGACGCCGCGGCCCTCGAATCGACGGCGGCCGACCTTCGTCGCGCGACGCGTGAAGGTCTCGCGGCCCTCGGCCTCGGCCGAGGCGACTCGTCGATCCCCGAGTCGTTCTCGTTCTACGACCAGGTGCTCGACGCGGCACTCGCGGTCGGGGCGCTTCCCGAGCGCTTCGCGGGCCTGCGCGCCGCAGACGGCACGATCGGGCTCGACGCGTACTTCACCGCCGCGCGCGGGGAAGGCCACAGCGCACCGCTCGAGATGACCAAATGGTTCGACACGAACTACCACTACCTCGTGCCCGAGATCGGTCCCGAGACGGTGTTCTCGCTCTCGAGCGATCGCTTCGCGCGCCAGGTCGCCGAGGCGAAGGCGGACGGCTTCACGGTGCGTCCCGTCGTCACGGGGCCCGTCACGCTGCTCGCGCTCGCGAAGGCGACGGATGCCGCGCCCGAGGGCTTCGACCCGCTCAGCCGCCTCGACGACCTGCTTCCGGTCTACGTCGAGCTGCTCGCGTCGCTCGCGGCGGCGGGCGCCGAGTGGGTGCAGCTCGACGAGCCCGCCCTCGTGAGCGAGAGTCTGCCGGCCGACCCCGCCGTGCTCGCCGAGGCTGCGACCCGCGCGTACTCCGTTCTCGGCGGCGCGAGCGTGCGTCCAGCGATCCTCGTCGCGGCCGGATACGCCCAGCTGTCGCCCGAGGCGTGGGCGGCCCTCGCGGCCGCGCCCGTCGAGGCGCTCGCGATCGACCTGACGCGCGGCTCCGTGCCCGCGGCCGTTACGGGACTCGAAGGCAAGACGCTGGTCGGCGGAGTCGTCGACGGACGCAACATCTGGCGGGGCGATCTGGCCGGTGCGTGGGACACGCTCGACGGGCTGCGCGTGCTGGGCGCCGCCGCGCTCGCCGCCGGCACGTCGACGTCGCTGCAGCACGTGCCGCACGACGTCGCAGGACGAGTCGGCCCTCGACCCGCGTCTCGCATCGTGGCTCGCGTTCGCCGACCAGAAGACCGGCCAGGTCGTGACCCTCGCACGCGGCCTGCAGGAGGGTCGCGCCGCGATCGAGACCGAGCTGGCCGCGGCATCCGCAGCCCTCGCCGACCGCCGCAGCGCCCCCGGTGTCGCGGACGGCGCCGTGCGCGCCCGCGCCGCCGAGCTCTCGTCGGCCGACTTCGAGCGCGGCGACTACGACGGCCCGTGTCGCAGCGCAGGAGGCCGCTCTCGGCCTGCCGGTGCTGCCGACGACGACGATCGGATCGTTCCCGCAGACCGGCCAGATCCGCCGCGCCCGTGCGCGCCATGCGCGCGGCGAGATCACGACGGCCGAGTACGAGGAGTTCCTCCGCGAGGAGATCTCGCGCGTCGTGACGCTGCAGGAGGACCTGGGCCTCGACGTCCTCGTGCATGGAGAGCCCGAGCGCAACGACATGGTGCAGTACTTCGCCGAGAACCTCGACGGCTTCGCCGTGACCGAGAACGGCTGGGTGCAGTCCTACGGCTCGCGTGCGACCCGCCCATCGATCCTGTGGGGCGACGTGTCGCGTCCGGCCCCCATCACGGTCGCCTCGTCGGCGTACGCCCAGTCGCTCACGGCGAAGCCGATGAAGGGCATGCTCACGGGCCCCGTCACGATCCTCGCGTGGTCGTTCGTGCGAGACGACCAGCCACTCGGCGAGACGGCCGACCAGGTCGCGCTGGCCCTGCGCGACGAGATCGCCGACCTCGAGGCCGCCGGCATCGGCGTCATCCAGGTCGACGAGCCGGCGCTGCGCGAGCTGCTGCCGCTCAAGAAGGCCGACCAGCCCGCGTACCTGGACTGGTCGGTGGGGTCGTTCCGCCTCGCGACGGCCGGCGCGGCCGACGCCACTCAGGTGCACACGCACCTCTGCTACTCGGAGTTCGACGTCGTCATCGACGCGATCGCGGCGCTCGACGCCGACGTCACCTCGATCGAGGCGGCGCGCAGCCGCGGAGAGGTCATCGGCGACATCGCGACGTCGGGCTTCTCGCACGGAGTCGGCCCGGGTGTCTACGACATCCACTCGCCGCGCGTGCCCTCGGTCGACGAGATCGCCGAGCTGCTCGAGCGGGCCGCGTCCGAGCTGCCGCTGCGTCAGGTGTGGGTGAACCCCGACTGCGGTCTCAAGACCCGTGGCTACGCCGAGACGGTCGCGTCCCTGCGCAACATCATCGAGGCGACGCGCGATGTGCGCGGCAAGGTGGGCGCCGCCGTCTAGCTCGAGAGCACGTCGTCGGATGCCTCGACCGTCGCTTCGGCCGGGGCATCCGTCGTCTCGACCACGACGTCGGACTCGGCCCTCTCCTCCGGGCGCTTCTGGAGCAGCTCGAGCGCCCAGGCCACGAGGATCGCCACGACGATGACGAGGACGGCGTCCCCGATCGACAAGGGGCGCAGCGACAGCATCCACACCACCGCCAGCACGGCGATCAGCGAGCGGACGAGCACGCGATAGCGAGCGAGCCACGTGCCGAAGGCGCCGGTGTCGAGCCCGCGGGCCGCGAGACGCGTGCGCGCCGCTGCGTTGACACTGCGCACGGTGCGCCGCGCAGAGGTCGCCGCGCGCGAGCCGCCCATGATCCAGCCGAGCACCGCGATGAACACGCCCAGCAGGGCGATGACGATGCTCGTGCGGCGCATCGAGTCGACGAGCTGCCCGTAGATGACATCGAGCGCGGAGGTGGACAGACCGAGGTCGCCGGCGACCACGGCGACGGCGGTGGCGCCGATCGAGAGGGTGACGGCGAGGCTCGCGCCACCTATCGCGAGACCGAGGCCCGTGCCCGAGCACGGCGGTCGAGCGTCGGCGGGCGACCAGGATGCCGAGCCCGAAGAACGCGAGCGTGATCACCGGCATCCACCAGCCTGCGACGGTCGCGAGCGCGTAACCGGTCCTGATGAGCGCGAGGTTGCTGCCCTCGCCGAGGATGATCACGCGGTCGACGGTCGGGATCAGCTGTGCGAGACCGACGCCGTCGTCGGAGAGATTCGTCTTGACACGCTCGACGATGGCGCCGAGCTGGATCCCGACTCCGTCCTCCGTGCGAACGACGAGGCCTCCGCCGTCCGACGTCGCGGCGGTCGTGAGCGCGCGGTGCGCGGCGCGTGTCGTCGTCGCCCAGACGTCAGAGAAGGCATCGGACTCCACGACGGTCGTGACCGTCTGCGACACGAGACCGCGCAGGCCGTCGGCGGCGGGAGCCTGGAGGAGGCCGAGCGCCTGTGCGGCGCGGGGCGGCAGGCCGAGGCCGGCGATGCCGTCGAACACGCTCTCGGTCAGCGCATCGAAGTCCACCTGCGCGTTGATCGCTTCGACCGTCTCGTCGATGATGAGGCCCTGCACGGCGGGATCGTCCACGAGCGGCGCAAGGGTCGCGACGAAGGCCTCTTCGTCCACGAGCTGGAGTCGTGCCCAGCCCGTGACGATCGAGACCGGCACGAGGATCGTCGCGATGACGATGAAGAGGGCCGAGAGCAGCCCTCGCCACCACCCGTGCTTGGCGGTCGCAGGGCGGCCTGCATCGGCGAGCCGTGCGTTCTCTGCCTCGAGGATCCGCACGCGCTCCGCGAGACTCGCGACATCGGGTTCTGCCGTGGCGGCGTCGATCTGCGTCATGTCGCCATTGTCGCGCGAATGCGGGCCTCAGGTGGGCTCAGCCGCGAAAGATCACCCGATCGGGCTGACAGGAAGAGCGATCAGACGGCGCGCAGGACCGCGACCACCTTGCCGAGAACGACGGCGTCGTCGCCCAGGATCGGCTCGAACGCCGTGTTGCGGGGGAGCAGCCACGTGTGGCCGTCGCGCTGGCGGAAGGTCTTGACCGTCGCCTCGTCGTCGAGCATGGCCGCCACGATGTCGCCGTTCTCCGCCGTGTTCTGCACCCGCACGACGACCCAGTCGCCATCGCAGATCGCAGCGTCGATCATCGACTCGCCCGAGACCTTCAGCATGAACAGATCGCCCTTGCCCACGAGCTGACGGGGGAGGGGGAAGATCTCCTCGACCTGCTGCTCGGCGGTGATCGGGATGCCGGCGGCGATGCGCCCGACGAGAGGCACCAGGGCGGCGTCGCCGACGGCGGGTGCCGTGTCGGCGGGGTTCTCGGTCGAGGTGCCCGGCAGGTCGATCAGCACCTCCATCGCGCGCGTCTTGCCGGCGTCGCGGCGCAGGTACCCGCTCAGCTCGAGCTGGTTGAGCTGATGCGTGACGCTCGAGAGCGACTTGAGGCCCACGGCGTCGCCGATCTCGCGCATGCTCGGCGGATAGCCGTGCCGTGCGATCGAGCGCTGGATGACCTCGAGGATCGCCAGCTGCTTGTCGCTCAGGCTTCTCCGGCGGCGCGTCTGGGGCCTGTCGCGCCCGCTGGCCTCGCTCATGACAGCTCCTGTCTTCGAATGTCGGAGGTCCGTGGTGGGGTGACCTCATCGAAACCGTATCCGGTTCCGATCGCCGCACGGGGAGATCTTCCGCGTGTCGCGTTCGAAACCCGATGTCGAGATCGACCGCTTGACAGCATCGAACATCGAAGATAACTTCGGAAGAGAACTTCGCATCCGACTCTCCCAGCCGAGAGCCGGATGCGAATCTCTCCCCGTACCTGGAGGATGAAATGACCGCGATCGCCGCCCCCATGGCACCCAGCACCCGCCTGCGCCTGACGGCACGTGGTCGCCGCCTGCTCGCAGCCGTCGCGGCGCTTCCCGCCGTCATCGCGCTGGGTCTCGCCGTCGTGAGCGGCGGTTCGGCCCTCGCATCGCTCGATTCCGCGGCGCCCGGCGCATCGTTCGCCACCGTCACCGTCTCGCCGGGGGACTCGCTGTGGTCGATCGCGGAGGATGTCGCACCTGCCGCGGATCCTCGCGACGTCGTGGACGCGATCGTCCGACTCAACGCGATCGAGGGCGGCGCCATTCAGGCTGGGCAGTCGCTCGCCATCCCGGCCGAGTACGCGCCCGCGCCCTGAGGAGACCCCGCGCCCTGATGAGACACGGCACGACGGCCGCGGCTCTACGATTGTTCGGGTGACGTCCCGCCTCGAAGACCTGCCCCTCCGCGACGACCTCCGGGGTCTGAAGCCCTACGGCGCACCTCAGGCCCCGCTGCCGGTGGCCCTCAATGTGAACGAGAACACGCATCCCGTGCCGCAGGACGTCGCCGACGACATCGTCGATTCGATCGCGATCGCACTCCGTGATGTCAACCGCTATCCGGACCGTGAGTTCACGGCCCTGCGCGAGGGATTCGCCGGCTATCTCGGGCACGGGCTGACCGCCGACCAGATCTGGGCGGCGAACGGCTCGAACGAAGTGCTGCAGCACCTGCTGCAGGCGTTCGCCGGCCCGGGGCGTACGGCGTTCGGCTTCGCACCCACGTACTCGATGTACCCGCTGCTGACCCGCGGGACGGGCGCCTCATGGATCGGCGGCACGCGCGGGGTCGACTTCACCATCGGCGCGCAGGATGCGGCATCCCAGGTCGCCGACGCGGCACCCGACGTCGTCTTCCTCTGCGCGCCCAACAACCCGACCGGTACTCCGCTGCCGCTGGATGTCGTGGAAGCCGTCTACGAGGCATCCCACGGCATCGTCATCGTCGACGAGGCGTATCAGGAGTTCGCGCCGCAGGGCTCGCCCTCCGCGCTCGAACTGCTGCCCGGCCGAGAGCGCCTCGTCGTTTCGCGCACCATGAGCAAGGCGTTCGCGTTCGCGGGTGCCCGCGTCGGCTACCTCGCGGCGGACCCTGCCGTCATCGATGCCCTGCGTCTCGTGCGTCTGCCATACCACTTGAGCGCCCTCACCCAGGCGGCGGCCTCGGCGGCGCTGCGCCACGCGTCCGCGATGATGCGCATGGTCGACGACATCCGGATGCAGCGCGACCGCATCTCGGCGACGGTCGAGGCGCTCGGCTTCCACGCGTACGAGTCGTGGGCGAACTTCGTGCTGTTCGGCGGGGTCGACGATCCTGCGGTGACGTGGCAGGCGCTGTACGACCGTGGCGTTCTCATCCGCGACGTCGGGATTCCGCACCACCTGCGCGTCACGGCGGGCACCGAGGACGAGACGACGGCGTTCCTGGATGCCCTGGCCTCGCTAGAATCGGCGTCATGACCCGCGCCCACGAGCACCGCACCGCCTCGATCCGGCGATCCACGAGCGAATCCACCGTCGAGCTCGAGCTCGACCTCGATGGAACGGGCCGGAGCCACATCGACACGACCGTTCCGTTCTTCGATCACCTGCTCACGGCGTTCGCGAAGCACTCGCTGACGGACCTCACCGTCCGCGCATCGGGCGACACCGACATCGACGCCCACCACACGGTCGAGGACGTCTCGATCGTGCTCGGTCAGGCCATCCGCGAGGCCCTCGGCGACAAGGCGGGCATCGCGCGCTACGGCGACGCGCTCGTGCCGCTCGACGAGGCGCTCGCGCAGGCCGTCGTCGACATCAGCGGCCGCCCGTACCTCGTCCACTCGGGCGAGCCCGACGGTTACGAGTTCCATCTCATCGGGGGACACTTCACGGGCTCCCTCGTGCGTCACACGTTCGAGGCCATCGCGTTCAACGCTGGGCTCACGATGCACGTCACGCTGGTCGCGGGCCGCGATCCGCACCACATCGCCGAGGCCGAGTACAAGGCCTTCGCCCGTGCCTTCCGTCAGGCGAAGGCTCTCGACCCGCTTGTCGAGGGCGTCCCGAGCACGAAGGGCGCCCTGTGACTTCACGGCCCCTCGTCGCGGTTCTGGACTACGGGTCGGGCAATGTCCACTCGGCGGTCAAGGCGCTCGAGGCCGCAGGAGCGGACGCGAGGCTCACGGCCGACCGGGGCCTCATCATGGATGCCGACGGACTCGTCGTCCCGGGCGTCGGCGCCTTCCGCGCCGTCATGGAGGTGCTGCGCGAGAGTCGCGGCGACGAGCTCATCGGCCGGCGTCTTGCGGGAGGCCGCCCCGTGCTGGGGATCTGCGTCGGGATGCAGGTGCTGTTCGAACGTGGTGTCGAGCGTGGCGTCGACACCGAGGGCATGGGTGAGTGGCCCGGTGTCGTGACCGAGCTGGATGCCCCCGTCCTGCCGCACATGGGCTGGAACACGGTCGAGCCCGGCGAGGGGTCTCGTCTCTTCGAGGGCATCGAGCGCGAGCGGTTCTACTTCGTGCACTCGTACGGTGTGCAGAAGTGGCTCCTCGACATCCAGCCCCCCTTCCCCGAGCCCACGATCACGTGGTGCGACTACGGCACGCCGTTCATCGCGGCGGTCGAGAACGGACCCCTGTCGGCGACCCAGTTCCACCCCGAGAAATCGGGCGATGCGGGCATCCGGCTTCTCGCGAATTGGCTCGACGGCCTTGGCGGGGCTAACCTCGGGGATCGTGCCGTCCGCGGATGAATCCCCTCCGCGCGACCCCTTCGCACGAGGAGCCATGAACGATTTCGCGTCTATTCCAGAACTGATCCTGCTGCCTGCGGTCGATGTCGCAGAAGGCAAGGCCGTACGTCTCACGCAGGGTGAGGCCGGCAGCGAGACGAGCTACGGCGATCCCGTCGACGCGGCGCTCGAGTGGGCCCGTCAGGGCGCCCAGTGGATCCACCTCGTCGATCTCGACGCGGCCTTCGGTCGTGGCAGCAACGCGGCGATCCTGCGCAAGGTCATCCGCCAGGTCAAGGGCGTGCAGGTCGAGGTGTCGGGCGGCATCCGCGATGACGCGTCGCTGGACGCGGCTCTCGAGAGCGGAGCGGCGCGAGTCAACCTCGGCACCGCCGCGCTCGAGAACCCCGAGTGGGCGGCCAACGTCATCGGGCGCTACGGCGAACTCGTCGCGGTCGGGCTCGATGTGCGCGGCACGACGCTCGCCGCGCGCGGCTGGACTCGCGACGGCGGCGACCTGTGGGCCGTGCTCGAGCGTCTCGAGGAGGCCGGCTGCAGTCGCTATGTCGTCACGGACGTCACGAAGGACGGCACGCTCCAGGGGCCCAACCTCGACCTGCTGCGCGAGATGACGACGCGGACGCCGAAGCCGGTCGTGGCGTCGGGTGGAATCTCGAGCCTCGACGACATCGCGGCGCTGCGCGACCTCGTACCCCTCGGCGTCGAGGGCGCGATCGTGGGCAAGGCCCTCTACGCGGGCGCCTTCACGCTCGCCGAGGCGCTGGATGTCGCAGGGCACTGACCCGCACGACCACGCGCACCTCGCCGACTCGGCGGGAGTGCCGTGGGAAGGGCGCGCGTTCCACGAGAACCCGCACGCCGCCGACGACGGCAGTGCCGACCCTGCGCTGCTCGCGGCGCTGCTGGCCTTCCGCGCGGGCGAGGGCGACCAGTCCGGGGTCGTCGACGCCTACCGCTCGGCGCGGCTTCTGATCCCGCTCCTGGCCGAGAAGGGCGATCACGGCATCGGCCCGCACGGTCTCGAGGTCGACAAGACGCAGGAACTCTCGATCGTGACGGTCGCGGCGCCCGACGGGCGCCGCGTGCTGCCCGTCTTCACTTCCGTCGACGCGATGCGGCGATGGGATGCCTCGGCCCGTCCCGTGCCCGTCGAGGGCGTGCGCACCGCGCTCGCGGCCGCCGACGACGACACCGATCTCATCGTGATCGATCCAGCTTCCGACACCGAGTTCGTCCTGCGACGCCCCGCCGTCTGGGCGATCGCGCAGGGCAAGGCGTGGGACCCGAGCCCGTCGTCGCCCGAGGTGTTCCTGGGCCTGCAGAAGAGCATCGGGGGAGAGCTCGCGGTGCTCGACCTCTCGGTCGAGCCGGGCGATCCCGATGCCCGCCTGCGCGGGCCGGAGCTCGTCGTGCGGCTGCATCTCATCGACGGTCTCGAATCCGCCGAGCTCGACGCCGTGCTGCAGCGGCTCGCACGCCGCTGGGCGGCCGACGACCGCATCGCCGTGCTCGTCGACTCCCTGACGGTCAAGCTCGTCCGGGGTTAGGTGACGGGTCCTGTCCACTTCTCGCCGGGACCCTTGCCGATGGGGTCGGGGATGACGGATGCCTCGCGGAATGCGAGCTGGACCGAACGCAGGCCGTCGCGCAGCGACCGCGCGTGCATGTCGCTGATCTCGGGGGCGCCGGCGGTGATGAGGCCGGCGAGGGCGTTGATGAGCTTGCGTGCCTCGTCGAGGTCGGTCTGAGTCGCGGGATCGTCCGCGAGGCCGACCTTGACGGCGGCCGCGCTCAGCAGGTGGACCGCGGTCGTCGTGATGACCTCGACGGCCGGCACATCGGCGATGTCGCGCGTCGCCTCGGACGCTGCGCGCTCCTGCTCTTCCCAGCGGCGCTGGCGCGCGGCATCCTGTCCGTCGTCGTTGATTCTGTCCACGCCACTCTCTCTGCTAGACTCGTGCGGGCTCCGGTGCGTTCTGCATCGGATTGAAAGAGGATCACATCCCACCCGCGCTTGCCGCTCAAGGCTACCGGGTCACGCGCTCCGCCCCGAACGCACAGCGTCCGGGGCAGTAAGGGTGCAGAAAGCCGGCGTCAAGACGCCGTGCGGGTGGAATGACTCCTCTTCCGCTCGCGACATCCGTGTCGCGTGGCCACCACCCGTATGAAAGAGGAGTTCCGCATCAGCGATCCCCGCACCAATGACCGCATCCGCGTCCCCGAGGTCCGCCTCGTCGGACCCGCGGGTGAGCAGGTCGGCGTCGTCCGCATCGAGGTCGCGCTGCGCCTGGCTCAGGAAGCCGAACTCGACCTGGTCGAGGTGGCTCCCAACTCGAAGCCGCCCGTCGTCAAGATCATGGACTACGGGAAGTTCAAGTACGAAGCCGCGCAGAAGGCCAAGGAAGCGCGCCGCAACCAGGCGAACACGGTCCTCAAAGAGGTCCGCTTCCGACTGAAGATCGACAACCACGACTACGAGACCAAGCGCAAGCGCGCCGAGGGCTTCCTCAAGACCGGCGACAAGGTCAAGGCCATGATCCTGTTCCGCGGTCGCGAGCAGTCGCGTCCCGAGCAGGGCGTGCGCCTCCTGCGCAAGTTCGCCGAGGACGTCGCGGAGTTCGGCACGGTCGAATCGAACCCGACGATCGACGGTCGCAACATGGTCATGGTGATCGCACCGCACAAGAACAAGTCCGAGGTCAAGACGGAGCAGAATGCTCAGCGCGCCGCCAACAAGGAGGCCGCCCGTTCCGCCGCCCGCACCGGAACCGATGCAGACGAGGTCGACGCGCCCGACGCGACTGAGGCTGCCGCCGAATAGGCCCCACAGACTCCCGCTGCGGCGGGACACCGACTCCCGCACGTCGGGAACCACAACGAAGGAAGAGACATGCCGAAGCAGAAGACACACTCGGGCGCCAAGAAGCGCTTCAAGGTCACTGGCAGCGGAAAGCTCATGAAGCAGCAGGCCGGTATGCGTCACAACCTCGAGGGCAAGTCCTCGCGTCGCACGCGCCGTCTGAACCAGGAGCAGGTGCTCGCCCCGGGCGACGCCAAGGTCGCCAAGAAGCTTCTCGGCCGCTGACGCGGACCGACGCACGAATAGGAACGAAACGAAATGGCTAGAGTCAAGCGGGCAGTAAACGCCCACAAGAAGCGTCGCGTCATCCTCGAGCGCGCCTCCGGTTACCGGGGTCAGCGTTCGCGTCTGTACCGCAAGGCGAAGGAGCAGGTCACACACTCGCTCGTCTACGCGTACCGCGACCGGCGCAAGCGCAAGGGTGACTTCCGTCGTCTGTGGATCCAGCGCATCAACGCGGCGGCCCGTCAGAACGGCATGACCTACAACCGCTTCATCCAGGGCCTCGGCCTCGCGGGTGTGCAGGTCGACCGTCGCATGCTCGCCGAGCTCGCTGTGAACGACGCGGCGACGTTCACGTCGCTCGTCGCGACGGCCAAGGGCGCGCTGCCCGAGAACGTCAACGCTCCCAAGGCGTAAGCACCGTCTCCCTTCGAAGGGCGTCCTCCTCCGAGGGCGCCCTTCGGCGTTCCTGGCCCCGGATGCCGCGGCCCTAGACTGATGCCGTGCTCGAGAACCCGCGCTCGCCCCGTGTCCGCGCCGTCGCGAAGCTCACCAAGCGCAGCGCTCGCAACGAGACCGGTCTCTTCCTGCTCGAGGGCCCGCAGGCGGCACGCGAGGCGCTCGCGTTCCGTCCCGACACGCTCGTCGAGGTTTTCGCGACGCCGACCGCGATGGAGCGTCATCCCGAGGTGCGCGATGCGGTGAAGGATGCCGGGCTCGATGTCGTCTTCACGACCGAGGCCGTGCTCGACGCGATGGCCGACACCGTCACGCCGCAGGGCATCGTCGCGGTCGCGCGGCAGACGCCCACCTCGGTGCGCGACGTCTTCGCGGAATCCCCTCGACTCGTCGTGATCTGCGAAGAGGTGCGCGATCCCGGCAATCTGGGCACGATCATCCGTGCCGCGGACGCGGCGGGGGCGGATGCCGTCGTGCTGACGGGTCGCACGGTCGACCCGTACAACCCCAAGGTCGTGCGGGCCACCACCGGTTCGCTCTTCCACCTTCCTGTCGCGGTCGGCGTGGAGCTCGCGACGGCCGTCGAGAAGGCGCACCACGCCGGCATGCGGGTCATCGCGGCCGATGTCGGGGGATCCGACTTCCTGGCCGCGCGCGAGCTCCTCGCCGAACCGACCGCATGGCTGTTCGGCAACGAGGCCCGCGGGCTCGAGGAGAGCGCGCTCGCCCTCGCGGACCTGTCACTGCGCCTGCCCATCTACGGCTCCGCCGAGTCGCTCAATCTCGCCACCGCGGCGAGCGTGTGCCTGTACGAGAGCGCTTTCGCCCAGCGCGCCGCCGACTGAGCGCCTGTTACAACACGGTAAAGCCCGCCGTCCAGGCCTGGTGAGCGCCGCGCACACGCGCCTAGGGTGGCGCTATGACGCCCTCCGATGCTGCGCCGACATCGAACATCACCGTCCGGCGGGGTGATCCACTCGTCGAGATCGTGGATGTCCAGAAGCACTACGGCGAGTTCCAGGCGCTCGAGGACATCAACCTCACGATCAACCGCGGCGAGGTCGTGGTCGTCATCGGACCCTCCGGGTCGGGCAAATCGACCCTGTGCCGCACGATCAACCGGCTCGAGACGATCACGAGCGGGTCGATCACCATCGACGGCAAGGAGCTGCCGAAGGAGGGCCGTGCGCTGGCCGACCTGCGCGCGGACGTCGGGATGGTCTTCCAGTCGTTCAATCTCTTCGCCCACCTCACCGTCCTCGAGAACGTGACGCTCGGACCCATCAAGGTGCGCAGGATGAAGAAGGCCGACGCGGAGCGCGAGGCGAAGGTGCTCCTGGACCGCGTCGGAGTCGGTCACCAGGCCGCCAAGCTCCCGGCGCAGCTGTCCGGCGGGCAGCAGCAGCGCGTCGCGATCGCGCGCGCGCTGGCGATGCAGCCGAAGCTCATGCTGTTCGACGAGCCGACGAGCGCGCTGGATCCCGAGATGATCAACGAAGTGCTCGACGTGATGGTCGGGCTCGCCCAGGACGGCATGACGATGATCGTCGTCACGCACGAGATGGGCTTCGCCCGCAAGGCCGCCGATCGGGTCGTGTTCATGGCCGACGGCCGCATCCTCGAGGACCAGAGTCCCGAGGACTTCTTCACGCGCCCGAAGACGGATCGGGCCAAGGACTTCCTCTCCAAGCTGATCACGCACTGACCGCGTCCGCCGCCGTGCACCGGCGGCGGGGAATAAGAAGATATACGAAACCAGGAGGAATCACATGCGTAAGACACGAATCGGCGCCGCACTGGCGGTCGCCGCGGTCGCGGCGCTCGCGCTGACAGCCTGCAACAGCGGCGCGCCGGGAGCCGCCCCCACCGACGACACCGACGAGGGCACGGCGTGGTTCACGGTCGCCGAGGACGTCTCGCTCGACGGCAGCCCGACCTTCGACAAGATCACGGACGCCGGCAAAGTCGTCGTCGGCGTCAAGGAGGACCAGCCGGGTCTCGGCTACGTCGACGTCGTCACCGGCGAGCGGTCCGGCTTCGACATCGACATCGCGCGGTGGATCGCCGCTTCGCTCGGGATGGCAGAGGAGGACATCGAGTTCGTGCGCGTCGACTCGTCCGCCCGGGAGCAGGCGATCGTGAACGGCGACATCGACTACTACGTCGGCACGTACTCGATCACCGACAAGCGCAAGGCCGACATCGACTTCGCCGGCCCGTACTTCATCACGGGTCAGGGACTGCTCGTCGCGACGGACAGCCCGATCGAGAGCGAAGCGGATCTGGATGAGACGACCAACGTCTGCTCGGCGACCGGCTCGACTCCGATCCAGAACATCCGGACCAACTACCCCAACGTCCCGACGACCGAGTTCAACTCGTACTCGGAGTGCGTCGAGGCTCTCATCAACGGCCAGGTGGACGCCGTGACCACCGACCAGGCGATCCTGATCGGCTACGCGGCACAGCAGCCCGACAAGCTGAAGGTCGTGGGCGAGCCGTTCAGCGAGGAGCGCTACGGGGTGGGCATCACGAAGGGCGACACCGTCCTGAAGGACCACATCAACACGCTCTTCACCGAGGGCGGCGAGATCTGGCAGGCGATCTTCGACAAGAACCTGGGCGAGTCCGGGATCGTCGTCGAGCAGCCGGCAGTCGACTAGCAGCGGGCGCGGGGTGGCGTGTGCGCATGCCACCCCGCGCCTCCACCCTCCACGGGCGAGAAGGGCGGGCGCATGGGCGTCATCTTCGATCACCTCCCCATCTGGGCCGAGGCGATCCGCAACACGCTGATCCTGTTCTTCGGGGGCGGAGTGCTCGCCCTTCTCCTGGGCACGCTCGTGGGAGCGGCGCGGGTGTCGCCCGTGCCCATCGCGCGCGGCGTCGGGACGGTGTACGTCAACACGATCCGCAACACCCCGCTGACGCTCGTCTTCTTCTTCTTCGCGTTCGGGTACCCGCAGCTGGGCTTCCCCCAGATCGACTGGATCGTCCTGGGCATCCTGTCGCTCGGCCTCTACACCGCGACGTACGTCGCCGAGGTCCTGCGCTCGGGCATCAACACCGTCCCGGTCGGGCAGGCCGAAGCGGCGCGCGCGATCGGGCTGCCGTTCGGGCAGGTGATGAGCCTCGTCGTGCTGCCGCAGGCCTTCCGCTCCGTCGTGCCGCCCATGATGAGCGTCTTCATCGCCCTTCTCAAGAACACGACGGTCGCGGCGGGCTTCTCGGTCGCCGAGCTCGGTCGCATCCGCGCGGTCATGAGCGAGCGCGGCGAGAACTCCCTCGTCGTGCTGCTGTGGGTCGCGGCGATCTTCGTCGCTCTGGTGCTGCTCCTGTCGTGGCTGCAGCGAACACTCGAGAACAAGTGGAGGGTGGCGCGATGACCTCCGTGCTGTACGACGTCCCCGGCCCGCGGGCGGTGCTGCGCAACCGTCTCATCGGGATCGCGACGGTGCTGATCATCCTCGGGCTGCTGGGATTCGTCGTGTACCGCTTCGCCGTGACGGGTCAGTTCTCCGCCGAGAAGTGGTACGTCTTCACCTTCTCGGCCGTTTGGGTCCAGATCGCCGAGGCCACCGGGCGCACCCTCGCCGCCTTCGCGTGCGCGGCGGTGCTCGCCGTCATCCTGGGATTCGTGCTCGCGATCGGGCGCATGTCGGATCACGCCTGGGTCCGCGTTCCGGTCACGGCCGTCGTCGAGGTGCTCCGGGCCGTTCCCGTCCTCATCATGATGCTGCTCATGTACTACGGGCTGCCCGTCATCGGCATCAAGGTCGACGTCTTCTGGGCCGTCGTGATCCCGCTCATGCTGTACAACGGCTCGGTGCTCTCGGAGGTCATCCGTGCGGGCGTCGAGGCGCTGCCCAGCGGGCAGAGGGAGGCGGGCTACGCCATCGGCCTGCGCAAGAGCGGCGTCATGCGGCTCATCCTGCTGCCGCAGGCGATCCGGTCGATGCTGCCCGTCATCATCGCGCAGCTCGTCGTCACGCTGAAGGACACGGCCCTCGGCTTCATCATCACCTACCCGGAGCTGCTGTCCTTCGCGAAGCTCATCGGCAGCCAGGGCACGTACGGACGCCCGATCCTGCAGGCCGCGCTCGTGGCGGCCGCGATCTACATCGGGCTGTGCCTCATCCTCTCGGGGATCGCGAAGTGGGTCGAGATCCGCCTGCGCAGGTCCCCGCGGGTCATGGCGACGGCCGCGGCGGTCGCACCGCTGAGTCGCGGAGAGACGACGGACACGGAGCTCATCGTCACCCAGCGAGCCGAGCGAGAACGCGAGCGCGACACCGACGGCGCCTAGCAGCACCCTTCGCGGCGGGAGCGGCATCCACCCGTCGGTAGACTCGTATCTCGTGTCCGAGACTCCCGAAATCACCCCCGAGGCGGTGGATGCCGCGGTTCAGGCCGCGCTCGACGCCATCGCGGCGGCGGCCGACACCGCCGAGCTCAAGATCGCGCGCGCCGAGCACACGGCCGAAGGCTCGCCGCTCGCGCGCCTGAACGCCGGGCTGCGCTCCGTCGCACCCGAGCACAAGGCCGAGTTCGGCAAGCTCGTCGGTCAGGGTCGGGGCCGGGTGAACCAGGCGCTCGCGGCGCGTGAGGCGGCGCTCGCGGCTGCCGAGACCGCGGCGGCGCTCGAGGCCGAGCGCGTCGACATCACGGCGCTCGCGTCCCGCGCACGCGTCGGGGCTCGGCATCCCATCTCGCTCCTGCAGGAGCAGGTCGCGGACATCTTCGTCGGCATGGGATGGGAGATCGCCGAGGGGCCGGAGCTCGAGCACGAGTGGTTCAACTTCGACGCTCTGAACTTCGACGTCGACCACCCGGCGCGCCAGATGCAGGACACCTTCTTCGTCGACCCGGTCGACCGTCACCTCGTCATGCGCACCCACACGAGCCCCGTGCAGGTGCGCTCGATGCTCGAGCGCGACATCCCGATCTACGTGCTGTGCCCGGGACGCGTGTACCGCACCGACGAGTTCGACGCGACCCACCTGCCGGTGTTCACGCAGTTCGAGGGGCTCGTGATCGACAAGGGCATCACGATGGCCCATCTCAAGGGCACGCTCGACCATGCCGCGAAGGTGCTGTTCGGCCCCGAGGCCAAGACGCGCTTCCGCTCCAACTTCTTCCCGTTCACGGAGCCCTCCGCCGAGCTCGACCTGTGGCACCCGACCTTCAAGGGCGGTGCCCGGTGGATCGAGTGGGGCGGCTGCGGCATGGTGAACCCCAACGTGCTGCGCGCAGCCGGGATCGATCCTGAGGTGTACTCGGGCTTCGCGTTCGGCATGGGCATCGAGCGGACGCTCATGTTCCGCAGCGACGTGCAGGACATGCGCGACATGGCCGAGGGCGATGTCCGCTTCAGCGAGCAGTTCGGAATGGTGGTCTGATGCGCGTCCCGCTCTCCTGGTTGCGCGAGTACGTCGACGTGCCCGCGGACGCGTCGCCCGAGGACGTCCTCGCGGCGCTCGTGCGCGTCGGGTTCGAAGAGGAGGACATCCACCGCTTCGAGCTGTCCGGCCCCATCGTCGTCGGCGAGGTGGTCGAGTTCACGCCCGAGCCGCAGTCCAACGGCAAGACCATCCGGTGGTGCCAGGTCGACGTCGGTCCCGAGCACGGGGGAGTGCGCGGCATCGTCTGCGGCGCGGACAACTTCTTCGTCGGCGACAAGGTCGTCGTCACCCTCCCGGGTGCCGTGCTGCCCGGGCCGTTCCCGATCGCCGCCCGCAAGACGTACGGGCATGTCTCGGACGGCATGATCGCGTCCGCGAAGGAGCTCGGCCTCGGTGACGAGCACTCCGGCATCCTGCGTCTCGTCGAACTCGGTGTCGACGCCCCTGTCGGCACCGACGCCATCGCGCTCCTCGGTCTCGACGACGTCGCGATCGAGATCAACGTCACGCCCGATCGCGGCTACGCGCTCTCGCTGCGCGGCGTCGCACGCGAGTACTCGCACGCGACGGGCGCGGCCTTCCGCGACCCCGCCGACCGCGCCTGGGACGAGGTCGCCCCCGGCGCGGGCTTCCCGATCGCTGTCGAGGACACCGCCCCCATTCGCGGGCGCGTCGGCGCGTCGGAGTTCGTCGTGCGGGTCGTGCGCGACGTCGACCCGTCGCGGCCCACGCCGCCGTGGATGGCCGCGCGACTCGCCCTCGCCGGCATCCGCTCGCTCGGCGTCCTGATCGACATCACGAACTACGTCATGCTCGAGCTCGGCGAGCCGATCCACGGCTACGACCTCGACCGGCTGACCGACGGCATCACCGTCCGCCGTGCCGTCGCCGGTGAGACGCTCGAGACCCTCGACGGCAAGGTCCGCACGCTCGATCCCGAGGACCTCCTCATCACCGACGGCTCCGGCCCCATCGGTCTCGCCGGCGTCATGGGCGGCGGCACGACCGAGATGTCGGATGCCACGCGCAACGTCCTCGTGGAGGCCGCGATCTTCGACACGGTCTCGATCGCCCGCACGGCGCGCAGGCACAAGCTGCCGAGCGAGGCATCCCGCCGCTTCGAGCGCGGCGTCGACCCGCTCGTGCCCTTCGTCGCGGCCCGCCGCGTCGCCGACCTCATGGTCGAGTACGCGGGAGGCACCCTCGACGAGGAGCTCGGCGGCGCGCTGTTCGCCGACGTCGTCATCCCGGCCATCGAGCTGCCCGAAGGGTTCGTCGAGAGCCTCATCGGCGTCGACTACACGACCGACGAGATCGTCTCGGCCCTCGAGATGATCGGCTGCGAGGTCGTGCCGGGCGATGCGGCCTGGACCGTCGTCCCGCCGTCGTGGCGCCCCGACCTGACCGACAAGTGGACGCTCGGCGAAGAGGTCGCCCGCATCCACGGGCTCGACCGCATCCCCTCGATCCTGCCGACGCCCCCGTCGGGTCGCGGGCTCACCGCGGCCCAGCAGGGTCGCCGCCGCGTGGCCAACGCGCTCGCCGCGGCGGGCTACGTCGAGACGCCGTCGTTCGCGTTCACCTCCGAGCAGCAGAACGACCTCCACGGGTCCGCGTCGGGCGAGCACCTGCCGAGCATCCGTCTTGCGAATCCTCTCGACGGCCAGGCGCCGTACCTGCGGCGCTCGCTCCTGCCGGGCCTCATCCAGGTCGCGCACCGCAACCAGTCGCGTGGCTTCGCGGACCTCGCGCTCTTCGAGACCGGCGTGGTGTTCCTGCCCGCGCCGGGCGTGACGTACGGCACCGAGTCCGTGCCGCCGCTCGCCGTGCGACCGGATGACGCGACCCTGGCAGAGCTCGATGCATCCATTCCCCCGCAGCACCGGCATGTCGCGGTGCTGCTCGCCGGCAGCACGATCGCGAAGCAGCCGGGCCAGCCCGCCGTGCCGGCCGGGCTCGCGGACGCGATCGACGCCGTGCGCACGATCGCGGCGGCAGCGGGAGTGACCATCGACGTGGCACAGGGCGAGCGCGCGGCGCTGCATCCCGGTCGCACGGGCGTGCTCTCGGTCACCGACGCTTCGGGTTCGGCGACCGAGGTCGGCTACGTGGGCGAACTGCTCCCGGCCGTCGCCGAGGCCTCCGACCTGCACGGCCGTGTCGTCGTCGCCGAACTCGACCTCGATCTGGTGCTCGAGCTCGCGGGCGAGCGCGTCGTCGCGGCCTCGCTGTCGGCATACCCCGCCGCGACGCAGGATGTCTCGCTCGTGCTGGGCGCCGACGTTCCGGCCGCCGACGTGCGTGCGGCGCTCGCCGAGGGCGCGGGGGAGCTGCTCGAGTCGCTGCGGCTCGTCGACGACTACCGCGGACCCGGGGTCGAAGAGGGTGCGAAGAGCCTGACGTTCGCGCTGCGGTTCCGCGCGGCCGACCGCACGCTCACAGCGGCTGAGGCGACCGAGGCGAAGCTCGCCGGCGTCGCCGTCGCGCGGGAGCGCTTCGGGGCGACGTTGCGGGAGTAGTCGCGCAGTCGCCCGTCAGCGGCTCGGCCAGTGCCACGGAGGGCGATCGAGGTCGCCTTGACCGTCGACGACGGTGCCCTCCGCCGTCGGCCGGAGTCGGTGCACGACGCGCCGCGCCCCGTTCGAGGTGCGCGGACAGGCGAGCGGCGTGCGTCACGACGAGCACCTGCGACAGAGCGGATGCCGCGATCACGAGCTCTGCGAGAGGGTCGAGAAGGTCGGGATGCAGGCTCGACTCGGGCTCGTTGAGGACGATGAGCGGACCCGGCCGCGCGGGGAGCAATGCGGCGCACAGCAGGAGGTACCGCAGCGTGCCGTCTGAGAGCTCGGCCGTCTCGAGAGGGCGGAGCAGGCCGGGCTGCTGCACGACGAGGCGCAGGCGGTCATCGCCCCGCACGTGCACACGCGACCCCGGGAAGGCGCGCGCGACGGCATCGTCGAGTTCCGCACCCCGCCCCGAGTCGGCGATCGTCGCCCACACGGCCGCCAGATCCGACCCGTCGTGCGACAACGTCGCGGTCCGGGTGCCGATCTGCGGCTGGCGCGCCGGCGCGCCGGCATCGACGCGGAAGTGGTCGTAGAAGCGCCAGCCGCCCAGCACGCGGCGCAGCGTCAGGAGCTCGGGCGCGCCGTCGCCCGCCGCGAGATCGGTCACGATGCTCTCCCAGGGCGCGAGCACCTGCGGGACGTCGGCCCATGCGCCGTCCCGCACGCGGGCGGCGGCGCGGGTACGGTCGACCAGCAGGGTCGACGGCTTCGCGAACGGTCCCGCGAAGATCTGCTCGCGCTTGATCTCGGGATCCCGGGCGAAGACGCTGGCCTGATCGACCTGCGGGATGCCGAGATCGACGAGGTAGCCGAGCTCGTCCGACGCGAAGCCGAGCCGCACAGCGATCGGGCTCCTGCGCACCGTGCCCTGCGGCGCCGCCTCGCCCGTCGGCGCCTCGGGGCCGGCCCAGAGCAGTCGAGGGTATTCCGCCTTCCTGCGCGATCGCCGACACGAGTCGTCCCTGCGCGGCGCCCGAGAGGAGCCGCAGCGCCCGGTACAGGTTCGACTTGCCCGACCCGTTCGAGCCCGTCACGACCGTCAGCGCGCCCAGCGGCACGACGAGATCGCGCAGCGATCGGTAGCCCGAGACGGCGAGGGCGGTCAGCATCTCCTCATCCTGGCAGGCAGCGCCGACAGGACGTCCGGGTGCGCGGATCCGCTGAGAGCGGATCGGGATGCCGCGCCCGGCCGTGTCTGGTGGGATGGTCGCATGGCAGACGTCCTCATCCTCGGTGGAACAGGCTGGCTCAGCGGGCGCGTCGCGCGTCGGTGGATCGACGCGGGTGCGTCGGTGACGTGTCTCGCTCGCGGGGGCAGGCCGGCCCCGGAGGGCGCGACCCTCGTCGTCGCAGACCGCGCTGCAGCCTGACGCGTACGCCGCCGTCGCGGGGCGCGACTGGGACGAGGTCGTCGACATCTCATCCCGTGCGGCGCATGTCGCAGACGCGGTCGATGCCCTCGCCGAGCGGGCCCGGCACTGGACGTACGTGTCGACCGTGTCGGTCTACGCGCAGGACGACGTCGCGGGCCAGGACGAGAGCGCGCCGCTCGCTGATCCCGCGCTTCCCGGTGACGAGTACGACTACTCGCGCGAGAAATCGGCGGCCGAGGCATCCGTCCGCGTGGCGCTCGCGGATCGCGCGGCGATCCTGCGTCCGGGGCTCGTGGTCGGCCCCGGAGATCCCACCGACCGCTTCGGATACTGGGTCGCGCGGTTCGCGCTCGCCGGAGATGCGGCCGTGCTCGCGCCCGAGCCGGATGGCGTCGGAGTCTCGGTCATCGACGTCGACGACCTGGCGGATGCGGTCTTCGCGGTCGGTCGCGATCGATGGACGGGCATCGCCAACGCGGTCGGCGACGGCATCCCGCTCGCCGACGTCCTCGCCGTCGCCCGTGACGTCGCCGGCCACACGGGGGATCTCGTCACGGCTGAGGCAGAATGGCTGACCGCACACGACGTCTCGTACTGGATGGGACCGCGGTCGCTGCCGCTGTGGCTGCCGGCCGAGGCGATCGGCCACTGGACGCGCTCCAACGCGGCCTATCGCGCGCTGGGCGGCGGGCTGCGCCCCCTTCGTGAGACGCTCGAGCGCACCCTCGCGGACGAGCAGGCCCGCGGTGTGGGCCGAGAGCGTGCTCTCGGGCCTGACTCGCACCGACGAGGAGGCGCTGCTCGCCGAACTCGCCTAGCGGTGCCTGCATCCAGGGGGTGCCGCTACCTCGATTTGCACCTCGTCGCGCGCGGGGGATATGGTCGCGGCATGCCTTCGGCCTCCCTGGGATCCGCGACGCTCGTCACGAGCTCCGCTCCCGCGCGCCGACGTCTGAGCCTCCGCGGCCGCCGACTCTAGGCGACCCCGCCGGTCCGTTGCGGACCCGAGTGGGCGTCGCCGCGTCAGCATGTAGAACGACCGCAGCCCAGACTCTCTAAGGTGGAATCCATGACATATTCGGTCGCCGTCTCCGGCGCATCCGGCTATGCGGGCGGCGAGATCCTCCGGATCCTCGCCGCGCATCCCGACGTCGAGATCCGCACCGTCACCGCGCATTCGAACGCGGGACAGCCGCTCATCCTGCACCAGCCCCACCTGCGATCGCTCGCGCACCTGACGCTGCAGGACACGAGCCCCGACGTGCTCGCGGGACATGACATCGTGTTCCTCGCGCTGCCGCACGGTCAGTCGGGCCAGTACACCGACGCACTCGCAAGCACGCCCCTCGTCATCGACGCAGGCGCCGACCACCGGCTCGAGTCGGTCTCGGACTGGGACGACTTCTACGGCGGCGACTTCCACGACCCGTGGCTGTACGGCGTGCCCGAGCTGCGTGTGGGCACCGGCAAGCAGCGTGACCGGCTGGTCGGGGCATCCCGCATCGCCGCGCCCGGATGCAATGCCTCCACGGTGTCGCTGAGCCTCGCGCCCGGCGTCGCGGCGGGTGTGATCGACTCGTCAGACATCGTCACCGTCCTCGCAGTCGGACCCTCGGGAGCCGGCAAGAGCCTCAAGACGAACCTGCTCGCGAGCGAGATACTGGGCTCGGCGAATCCGTACGCCGTCGGCGGCACGCACCGCCACATCCCCGAGATCCGCCAGGCGCTCGCCGCCGCGGCAGGTGTCTCGACGGCGCCCATCAACATCTCCTTCACACCCGTGCTCGTTCCGATGGCCCGCGGGATCCTCGCGACCTCGACCGCGCGCATCGTGCCCGGCGCGTCAGACGCCGACATCCGCCGCGCATGGGAGGCCGCCTACGGCGACGAGACGTTCGTGCAGCTCCTTCCCGCGGGACAGTTCCCCCGCACCGCCGACGTCGTGGGCGCCAACACGGCCCTCATGGGGATCGCGATCGACCGCCCCGCGAACCGCGTCGTGATTGTGACGGCGGTCGACAACCTCGTGAAGGGCACGGCCGGCGCCGCGATCCAGTCCATGAACATCGCGCTCGGCCTCCCCGAGGGGACGGGCCTCACCGTGAACGGAGTCGCGCCGTGAGCGTCACCGCACCGCAGGGATTCGAGGCAGCCGGAGTCGCGGTGGGCCTCAAGTCGACCGGCAAGCCCGACGTGGCGGTCGTCGTCAACCGCGGCCCGCTCAAGGTCGGCGCGGCGGTCTTCACCTCGAACCGCGCGAAGGCCAACCCCATCATCTGGTCGCAGCAGGCGATCCAGGACGGCGTCGTCGAGGCGGTCGTGCTGAACTCGGGCGGAGCCAACTGCTTCACGGGGGCGTTCGGGTTCCAGACGACGCATCAGACCGCCGAGAAGGCCGCCGAGCTCCTGGGCGTGAGCGCGGGCGATGTCATCGTGTGCTCGACGGGCCTCATCGGCAGCGGCGACGAGTCGTTCCGGGCGAAGGTGCTCGCGGGCACGGAGCAGGGCATCGCTGAGCTCTCGGCCGACGGCGGGGTCGCGGCATCCGAGGCCATCATGACGACGGATTCGCGGGCGAAGCGCTCCGTCGCGACGCGCGACGGCTGGACGATCGGCGGCATGGCGAAGGGTGCCGGGATGCTGGCGCCGGGCCTTGCCACGATGCTCGTCGTGCTCACGACCGACGCCGTGCTCGACGCGACCGCGGCGGACGCGGCGCTGCGCCACGCGACGAATGTCAGCTTCGACCGGCTCGACTCGGACGGCTGCATGTCGACGAACGACCAGGTGACCCTCCTCGTGAGCGGCGCCTCGGGCATCGCGCCGTCGACGGACGAGTTCGCCGAGGCGCTCGCCGAGGTGTGCCTCGACCTCGCCTCGCAGCTGCAGTCCGACGCCGAGGGCGCGAGCCACGACATCACGATCGCCGTCGTGAACGCGGCGTCCGAGGACGACGCCGTCGAGGTCGGCCGCTCGGTCGCGCGCAACAACCTCTTCAAAGCGGCGATCTTCGGCAACGACCCGAACTGGGGTCGTGTGCTCGCCGCGATCGGCACGACGCAGGCGGCCTTCGACCCGTACGACGTCGACGTCTGGATGAACGGCGTCCGCGTGTGCACGGCGGGCGGCCCCGATCGTCCACGCGACGAGGTCGACCTCACGCCGCGCGCGACCCACCTCGTGATCGACCTCAAGGTCGGAGACGCCGCGGCGACGATCCTCACCAACGACCTGACGCACGAGTACGTCCACGAGAACAGCGCCTACAGCTCATGACAGACATCCAGGACACCGATCCCGCCGAAGCGAGCGTCAAAGCCGCGACCCTCATCGAGTCGCTGCCGTGGCTGCGCCGGTTCCGCGACCGGATCGTCGTCGTGAAGTACGGCGGCAACGCGATGGTGTCCGAAGAGCTGCAGGATGCCTTCGCCGCCGACATCGCGTACCTCCGCCACGTCGGTGTCAAGCCCGTCGTCGTGCACGGCGGGGGGCCGCAGATCTCGTCGATGCTCGATCGGCTCGCGATCCCGAGCGAGTTCAAGGGCGGCTACCGGGTCACCTCGACCGAGGCGATCTCGGTCGTGCGCATGGTGCTCACGGGGCAGATCAATCCGCAGCTCGTCAGCAAGATCAACGCGCACGGACCTGTCGCGACGGGCCTCAGCGGCGAAGACGCGGGCCTTTTCGGCGGTCGTCGGCGGGGCGTCGTCATCGCGGGTGTCGAACACGACCTCGGTCGAGTCGGCGATGTCGTCGAGGTCGACCCGCAACCCGTCCTCGACCAGCTTGCGGCGGGCCGGATCCCGGTCGTGTCGTCGATCGCCCCCGACCTCGACCACGCGGGGCAGTCGCTCAACGTCAACGCGGACGCTGCGGCAGCCGCCCTCGCCATCGCGCTCGACGCGGCGAAGCTCGTCGTGCTCACCGACGTTCCGGGCCTGTACGCCGACTGGCCCAACCGTGACTCGCTCGTCTCGCACCTGACGTCGACCGAGCTGCGCGCGATGCTGCCGCGGCTCGAGTCCGGCATGATCCCCAAGATGCAGGCGTGTCTCGACGCCGTCGAGGGCGGCGTCGAGACCGCCGCGATCATCGATGGACGCGTGCCGCACTCGGTCCTGGTCGAGATCTTCACGAGCAAGGGAATCGGAACAGAGGTGGTGCTCGGATGAGCTGGCAGGACGACGCAGGACGCGATCTCGTCAAGAGCTTCGCCGACCGCATGGCGATGTTCGTGCGCGGCGAGGGCGCCTACCTGTGGGATGCCGAGGGCCGGCGCTACCTCGACTTCCTGGCGGGCATCGCGGTCGACTCGCTCGGGCACGCGCATCCCGCGTTCGTCGAGGCGATCTCGACGCAGGCGGCGACGCTCGCGCATGTGTCGAACTACTTCGCGACGCCGCCGCAGCTCGCCCTCGCGGCGCAGCTCAAGCGGATCGCCGGCACGGGCGATGCCGGCCGCGTGTACTTCGGCAACTCGGGCGCCGAGGCCAACGAAGCGGCCTTCAAGCTCGCGCGCCTGCACGGCGGCACCGATCGCCCGCGCATCCTCGCACTCACCGACGCCTTCCACGGCCGCACGATGGGAACGCTCGCACTCACGGGCAAGCCGTACATGCAGGAGCCGTTCCTCCCGATGGTGCCGGGCGTCGAGTTCATCGACTCGACCGTCGAGGCGCTCGAGGCAGCGCTCGACGACCGGGTCGCAGCGCTCTTCGTCGAGCCCGTCAAGGGCGAGGCGGGTGTCATCGAGCTTCCTGCCGGCTACCTTCAGGCTGCGCGCGAGCTGACGGCGCGCCACGGCGCGCTGCTCATCATCGACGAGATCCAGACCGGCGCGGGACGCACCGGCGCATGGTTCGCCTTCCAGCACGCGGGGATCACGCCGGACGCCATCACGGTCGCGAAGGGCATCGGCGGAGGCTTCCCGATCGGCGCCCTGATCACGTTCGAGGCGGCGTCCGACCTGTTCTATCCCGGTACGCACGGCTCGACGTTCGGCGGCAATGCGCTCGGCACGGCCGTCGCGGGTGCCGTGCTGGCAGAGATCGAGCGCGCCGACCTCGTCGCCAACGCCGCCGAGCGGGGCGCACAGCTGCGCGCGATCATCGACGGCATCGGCTCGCCGCTGGTGACCGGATGCCGTGGCCCGGGCCTCCTCCTCGGCGTCGGCCTGCGGCATCCTGTCGCCAAGGCCCTCGTCGCCGCCGCGCAGGAGCGCGGACTCATCATCAACGCGCCGAACGACTACACGATCCGGCTCGTGCCGCCGCTCAACATCGGCGACGTCGAGCTCGACGAGTTCGAGGCGCTCTTCGCGGACTCGCTGAGCGCGGTCGAAGCGGCGCTCTCGGCCGCCGATCCCACGAAGACCGAACACCTCACGAAAGAACAGGCATCCGCATGACTCGCCACCTGCTGCGCGACGACGATCTGACGCCTGCCGAGCAGGCCGAGATCCTCGACCTCGCCGTCGAGCTGAAGAAGGACCGCTGGGCAGACAGGTCGCTCGCCGGCCCTCAGACCGTCGCGGTGATCTTCGACAAGTCCTCGACCCGCACGCGCGTCTCGTTCGCCGTCGGCATCGCGGATCTCGGCGGCTCGCCGCTGATCATCTCGACGGCCAACAGCCAGCTCGGCGGCAAAGAGACCCCCGCAGACACGGCGCGCGTGCTCGAGCGGCAGGTCGCCGCCATCGTGTGGCGCACGTACGCGCAGGCAGGGCTCGAGCAGATGGCGGCCGGGACGCGCGTTCCTGTCGTGAACGCGCTGAGCGACGACTTCCACCCGTGCCAGCTGCTCGCCGACCTGCTCACGATCAAGGAGCACAAGGGCGAGCTGAAGGGCTTGACCCTCGCCTTCTTCGGCGACGGCAAGTCGAACATGGCGCATTCGTACGTCCTGGCGGGCGTCACGGCGGGCATGCACGTGCGCGTCGCCTCGCCCGAGGAGTACGCGCCGCGGGACGACGTCATCGCCGACGCCGATCGCCGCGCCGCCGAGACAGGCGGCTCGGTGACCCTCTATACCGACGTGAACGAGGCGGCGGCGGGTGCCGATGTCATCGTGACCGACACGTGGGTGTCGATGGGCAAGGAGGAGGAGAAGCTTTCGCGCCTGCGCGACCTCGGTGCCTACAAGGTGACCAGCGAGGTCATGGCGCTCGCCCGGCCGGACGCGATCTTCATCCACTGCCTGCCCGCTGATCGCGGGTACGAGGTGGATGCCGAGGTCATCGACGGACCCCAGAGCGTCGTGTGGGACGAGGCCGAGAATCGCCTGCACGCCCAGAAGGCGCTCCTGGTGTGGCTGCTGCGCCAGCCGTAGCCACGGGCTGGCTCGCCTCTCGCTGGGTGCGCCTGAACGGTCCTCAGCGCATCGGCGGTGTGGACCTTGCGAGAGGTCTCGCCGTCGTCGGCATGATCGCAGCGCATCTGCTGTGGATCACCGAGCCGTTCGCGTGGGGGGATGCCGCGACGTGGATCGCGGTCGTCGATGGACGCTCCTCGATCCTGTTCGCGACGCTCGCGGGTGTCTCGATCGGTCTCGTGACGGGCGGTCGCGTGCCGATCGACGGCCGCCGGCTCGTCACAGCCCGCCTCCGCCTCGTCGTGCGGGCGGTCCTGCTGTGGATCATCGGCATCCTGCTCATCCTCACGGGGGTGCCGGTGTACGTCATCCTGCCTGCCTACGCGATCCTGTTCCTGCTCGCCCTGCCGCTCGTGCCGTTCGGCGCGCGCGTGCTGCTGCCGCTCGCCGCCGCCCTCGCCCTCGTGATGCCGTTCGTGCAGCGGTGGCTCGACGAGCTCCCGCTGTGGCAGACGCCGGCGGGGCAGGACGTCGGCCTGCTCATCGGCTGGCACTATCCGTTCCCGGTATGGATCGCGTTCGTCGTCGCCGGCCTCGGCATCGCTCGGGCGGGTGTCCTGAGGCTCGGCGTGCAACTGTGGATGCTCGGCGCCGGCGCGGCGCTGGCCCTCATCGCGCTACAGCGTCGGGCTGTTCGGCGACCAGACGTCGGTGTGGAGCGCCGATCCGCATTCCTCCGGCCTGTTCGAGGTGATCGGCTCCGGCGGATTCGCGCTCGCCGTCATCGGAGCGTCGCTGCTCCTGTGCCGCTCGGTGCTCACCTGGATCGTGCTGCCCGTGCGCGCCGTCGGCGCGATGCCGCTCACCGCCTACACGGCGCAGCTGGTGGCGTGGGCGATCGTGGCGGCGGCCGTGCTCGGCGACACGGGAGATCTCGTCGGCTTCCGCGACCTCGATCCGTTCTGGCCGCTCTCGCTCGGACTGCTCGCGGCCTGCACCGCCTGGGCGCTCCTCATCGGCCGAGGGCCGCTCGAGTGGGTGCTCGACCGCATCTCGCGGCTCGTCTCGCGCGCCCGGACGCGGTGACTCGGCTCGGTAGGCTGGTCGGGTGAACGACGCAAAGGCAGACGGAACCAACGAGGGCGCACTGTGGGGTGCACGGTTCGCTTCCGGGCCCTCGCCTGAGCTCGCGGCTCTCAGCCGCTCGACGCACTTCGACTGGGAGCTCGCGCTCTACGACATCGCGGGCTCGCACGCTCACGCGAAGGCCCTCGAGGCTGCCGGCTACCTCACCGCCGATGAGGCGCATGCGATGCACGAGGGGCTGGATGCTCTGGCTCGACGGGTCTCGGACGGCACGCTCGTGGCGACCGAAGCCGACGAGGACGTGCACGGCGCGCTCGAGCAGGCGCTCATCGCCGAGGTCGGCCCCGAGCTCGGCGGCAAGCTGCGCGCGGGCCGCAGCCGCAACGACCAGATCGCGACTCTCGTGCGGATGTATCTGCTCGGCCACTCCCGCACGATCGCCCGCGACGTCCTCGGGGTCATCGACGCGATCGTCGCGCAGGCCGAGGCGCACCCCGACGCGATCATGCCGGGGCGCACGCATCTTCAGCACGCCCAGCCGGTGCTTCTCGCGCATCATCTGCAGGCTCACGCGTGGCCGCTCGTGCGGGATCTCGAGCGCCTGCGCGACTGGTCTGCGCGCGCCGCGGTCTCGCCCTACGGCGGGGGAGCGCTCGCGGGCTCGACGCTCGGGCTCGACCCGCAGCTCGTGGCGACCGAACTGGGCCTGGACCGCCCTGCCGAGAACTCGATGGACGGCACGGCGTCCCGTGACGTCGTGGCCGAGTTCGCCTTCGTCGCGGCGATGATCGCCGTGGATCTCTCGCGCTTCGCGGAGGACATCATCCTCTGGAACACGCGCGAGTTCGGGTTCGTGACGCTCCACGACGGCTACTCGACAGGGTCGAGCATCATGCCGCAGAAGAAGAACCCGGACATCGCGGAGCTGGCGCGGGGCAAGTCCGGCAGGCTCATCGGAAACCTGTCAGGGCTCCTCGCGACCCTGAAGGGCCTGCCGCTCGCGTACAACCGCGACCTGCAGGAGGACAAGGAGCCCGTCTTCGACTCGGTGCGCACGCTCGAGGTGCTGCTCCCCGCCTTCGCCGGCATGATCGCGACGATGCGCTTCGACACGGAGCGCATGCGCTCGCTCGCGCCGGAGGGCTTCTCGCTCGCGACCGATGTCGCGGAATGGCTCGTCAAGCGGGGCGTGCCGTTCCGGGACGCGCATGAGATCTCGGGCACGCTGGTGCGGGCGTGCGAAGAGCGGGGGATCGGGCTCGAGGACGCCTCGGACGATCTGCTCGCCGAGGTGTCGCCTTCCCTGACGCCCGAGGTGCGCGACGTGCTGACGGTCGAGGGCTCGGTCGCGAGCCGGAGCGGAGTCGGCGGCACGGCGCCCACGCGGGTTGCCGAGCAGCGGGCGCAGCTCATCGCGCGGGCGCAGGCGGTCGCGGTCAGGTTGCTTGAATAGCAGGATTTTACTGATATTGGCGAATATATCAGCGAATGGTTGATGTTCTTCCCTTATCAGTCATAGGCTGATGCCATGGTCGCCGCCGTCATCGCCGACATCGTCGCCTCGCGTGAGCTCGACGATCGTCCTGCTGCTCAGCGCGCGCTCGAAGAGACCCTCGCGCAGGTCGCCGAGGTCGCTCCCCATGCCGAGCGCCCGCTCGTCCCGACGGTCGGGGACGAGCTGCAGGGGATCTATCCCGACCTCGCCGCCGCTCTGGCAGCGACCATGCTGCTCCAGCTGGCGCTCCCCGACGACGTCGAGCTGCGCTTCGGCATCGGGATCGGGGATGTCCAAGACATCCCCTCCGTCCGCGGGGCACTCTCGGAGGGCGAAGCGTGGTGGGCGGCGCGCAGCGCGATCGAAGAGGCCGAGCAGCTCGCGCGCCGAGCCGCGCCCACGGCGCGGACTCGCGTGGCCGCGCCCGCGTCTGCGCCGACCGACGTGCAGGAGCTCGTGCGCGTCGCCAACAGCGGATTGCTTGCACGCGATCGCGCTGTCGCCCAGTTGAGTCCCCGCGTGCGTCGCATCCTCTACGGTCGTTGGCTGGGCCGGACCCAGCAAGAGATCGCGGCGGCCGAGGGCATAGGGCAGTCCGCCGTTTCGCAGGCCATCGCAGCGGCCGACGGGGGAGCGCTCATCGAAGGGCTGCGCGCCCTGACGGCCCGCGAGGACTGAGCGTCACCAGATCGCGAGCCACACCATGCCCGTCACGGTGCACGCCCACAGCAGGCTCGCGAGCGTGCCCACGATGAACCGCTCGCGCGCCGCGGGCGTCGCGAGCTCCGTGAAGCGGCCGATGCCCTTGAGCGCCACGACGACGGCGATGACGGCGGGTAACCCCGCGAGGATCCCGAGCGCGACCGATGCGCGCTCGAGATAGCCGATCGCGGTCCCGCCGCGGAGGATCTCCTCCTCGCGCGGCGCTGCGTTCTCGGCCATGAGCTCGACGAGGATGCCGCCGCGCGTGCCCTCCAGCGTCCGGCCGCCGTCGGCCACCGACAGCACCCACCGTGCGAACGGGTTGCCCCCGAGCACGGCCAGCGCGATGCCGAGCACCGCGAGCACAGCGCCCACGAGCGTCGGCACGTTGTACGGCAGCACCGACACGACGACGAAGCAGAGCCCGATGAGGCCCCCCGCGATCGCGAGGAGCGCTGCACTCGGGCGCCGGAGCGACACCGTCACGAGCGCGAGCGCCGTGCACAGGGCGATGAAGAGGAAGACCACGACGATCGTCGCGATCAGCAGGTCAGCGGGGGCGGGGAGATCCACGTCGCCAGTCTCGCACGGGGTCACGACGGCTGCAGGGTGATCCGCGACGATGAGTCGGACGTGGCGAACAGGCCGCCCGACGGGGCCGGCGTCGCGCCGCTGATAGCCTGAAAGACGTGTCTGAAAACGTCGTGAGCGCGACCGCGCCCGCCAACGATCCCACGTTCGAGAACGTGTGGGACGAACTCGTGTGGCGCGGACTCGTGCATGTGTCCACCGATGCCGAGGCGCTTCGCGCTCTCCTCGCGGGCGACCCGATCACGTACTACTGCGGCTTCGATCCGACCGCCCCGAGCCTGCACCTGGGCAACCTCGTGCAGCTGCTCACGATGCGCCGACTGCAGCTCGCCGGCCACCGTCCGCTCGGACTCGTCGGAGGCTCGACAGGGCTCATCGGCGATCCTCGCCCCACGGCGGAGCGCACGCTCAACGATCGCGAGACGATCGCCGAATGGGTGACCCGCCTGCAGGCGCAGGTCTCGCGGTTCCTCAGCTTCGAGGGCGAGAACGCCGCGCGACTGGTCAACAACCTCGACTGGACGGCGCCCCTCAGCGCGATCGACTTCCTGCGCGAGATCGGCAAGCACTACCGCGTCGGCACGATGATCAAGAAGGATGCCGTGAGCGCCCGGCTCAACTCCGAGGCCGGCATCAGCTACACCGAGTTCAGCTACCAGATCCTGCAGGGGCTGGACTTCCGCGAGCTCTACCGGCAGTACGACTGCGTCCTGCAGACGGGCGGCAGCGACCAGTGGGGCAATCTCACGAGCGGCGTCGACCTGATCCACCGCACTGAGGGCGTCGGCGTGCACGCGATCGGCACGCCGCTCATCACGAACAGCGACGGCACGAAGTTCGGCAAGAGCGAGGGCAACGCGATCTGGCTCGACGCCGAGATGTGCAGCCCGTACGCGTTCTACCAGTTCTGGCTCAACACCGACGACGCCGATGTCGTCGCTCGCCTCAAAGTCTTCACGTTCCTCGATCGCGCCGAGATCGAGGAGTACGAGCGTCTCGTCGCGGCGGAGCCCTTCCGGCGCGAGGCGCAGCGGCGACTCGCGCGCGAGGTGACGACGACCGTGCACGGTCCGGATGCCACGGCAGCCGTGATCGCGGCATCCGAGGCCCTCTTCGGGCAGGGCGACCTGACCTCCCTCGATGCCGAGACCCTCGCGCAGGCGCTCCGCGAGCTGCCGAACGCGCACGTCCCGCAGGGGACGCCTGTCGTGCAGGCGCTCGTCGACACGCAGCTCGTGGCGAGTCTGTCCGAGGCTCGTCGGGCCATCGCGCAGGGCGGTGTGTCACTCGACGGCGCACGCGTCGAGGATGAGACCGCGGTCGTGACGGGTGCACTCCCCGGCGGCGTCTCGGTACTGCGGCGCGGCAAGAAGACCCTGGCCGGGCTCTTCGTCGCGTCCTGAGCACGTCCGGCTGATGCCCTTCACCCCGAGTCACGCCGTCGTGGCTCTGGCGTTCCCCCGGACGCCGCTCGTGCCGGCCGCGATCGCGATCGGCGCGATGACGCCCGACCTGCCGCTGTTCGTGAGGGGGACACCCCTCCAGTACGGACGCACGCACGACCTGCTGTGGCTCCCCCTCACGATCCTGATCGCGCTCGTCCTGCTGCTGCTGTGGAGGTGCGTGCTCCGCCCGGCCGCACGCGAGCTCGCACCGAGCCGGCTCGCGCGCCGCCTGCCCGACGAGTGGGATCGCGGCGCCCGGGGAGCGCTGCACGAGACGCTTCCTCGCCGGCCCGTGCCGATCCTGCTCCTGGTGGCATCGCTCGCGATCGGTGTCGTGACCCACATCGTGTGGGATCTGTTCACCCACGAAGGACGGTGGGGGAGCGACATCCTGCCGATCCTCGGCGAGCAGTGGGGTCCGCTCGTCGGGTACAAGTGGCTGCAGCACGGCTCGAGCGTCATGGGGCTCGCGATCATCGGAGTGTGGATGTTCGTGTGGCTGTGGATGCGGGAGCCCGCCGCCCAGGTGCGCCGCGTGCTCGGCTCATGGGTGCGGTGGATGTGGTGGATCTCGTTGCCCGTCATCCTCGTGACGGCGTGGATCGTGTTCCTCCCGCTGTACGGCGGTTTCGACGAGCACTTCGGCCCCGCGCATCTCGCGTACCGCGTGCTTCCCCCGGCCTGCGCGGTGTGGGGAGTCCTCACGATCGCGCTCTGCATCGTCGTGCAGCTGCGTCGCCGTCGCGTCGACCCATGAGTCGCGCGTCACGAGGCCGCTGCGGAGAGCTCGGCGCTCGACGCACGGAACCCGCGCAATTCCGCGGAACGACGCCGCG
>CAVOFY010000004.1:0-209296 GCA_963695125.1 uncultured Actinomycetota bacterium | reverse complement strand
CCTGCCGTCCCCTTCCGTCTCTCCGGGCAGCCGCAGCCGCTCGGCGCCGGCCAGCAGCTCGCGATCAGCAACTCGTTCGGCTTCGGCGGCCACAACGCCGTCGCGGCGTTCGCCTCGGTCTGAGCCGACCGCACACGCGAAGACGCCGGATGACCGGGGGCGTCTTTCGTGGCGGGCGCCGATTCGCTTTCGCACCGTCCGGGAGCATCGTCTCCGACCGGCGATAGTCGCGCCTCGGGGGCCCGAGTCCGTGAGGTCGTCAGCCGACCTTGTGCAGCCACACGACGGGTGCGTCGTCGCTCGCGTGGCGGAACGGCTCGAGTTCCTCGTCCCACGCGGCGCCGAGCGCGATCTGCAGTTCGCGCTGCAGCTCGAACGCGTCTCCCGCAGCGACTTCCATCGCATAGCGGACACGATCCTCGCCGATCACGACGTTGCCCGCCGAGTCGGTCTGCGCGTAGTGGATGCCCAGCCCCGGCGTGTGCAGCCAGCGGCCGCCGTCGCTGCGGGGCGTCGGGTCCTCGGTCACTTCGAAGCGCAGGTGCTCCCAGCCGCGGATCGCCGTCGCGAGAGCCGCGCCCGTGCCGGCGGTGCCCTCCCAGTAGAATTCAGCGCGTCGACTGCCGGCGAGCACGGGCTGGTCAGCCCACTCGAAGCTCACCGCCTTGCCCAGGGCACGACCGACCGCCCACTCCAGGTGGGGGCACAATGCTCGTGGCGCAGAGTGGACATAGACCACCCCACGCGCTTGTGGTGTCGCCATCATCTCTCCGTTCCGTCAGGTGCGTCTTCCCCTACGACCTGGGTCACGGATTCGTGGCGTATTCGATTGTGCGTGCGGCCATTATCGCCCACGCGGCGCGGGAATGACAAGCATGTCATTCGGCCAGTCGCGCAACGGCGGATGCCCCGGCCGCCGTTGAGAGGAGGAGGACCGGGGCATCCGTCGGCGATGAGGCTCAGGCCTCGCTCATGGCCTGGACTTCGACCTGGCCCTTGGCGGCGTAGTAGGCGGCGCGAGCGGCGTCCTTGCGGGCCTGCTCGGCGTAGCCGGCGTCGAGGACGTCCTGAGGCACCGCGACGCTCTCGGTGGTGTTCACGCCGTTGTACTTCTCGATGTAGGCATCCAGCTCGGGGCCGGATGTCCAGGACGTGATGAGGCAGTAGCGGGGCTCGGTGCCGACGTGGGTGGCGGCGTGCCACAGGCGCTGCGTGTCGATGATGAGCTGCGCGCCGGCGGGCAGAGCGATGCGCACTTCGCCCTGCGGGTCGGTGCGGTTCTCGCGCAGGACGAAGAAGCTGTCCTTGTCGTCGGTCAGGTTGAAGAACCCGCGCACGACCCAGCCGGTCCCGTCGGGGTTGAGGCGGTTGTTGTCGTCCTGGTGGAGGTTGTAGAGGCACTCGCCGTACGGCGTGGGCTGCAGCTCGATGACGCGGCAGCGGCCGACGTTCGCACCGGGCTCCTGAGCGCGGCGGGCGAGGTTCGGGGCCTTCGCGACCTGGGACTCGATCCAGACGCCGTCCTTGTCGGTGCGCGGCGGCTTGTGGTTCCAGAACCCGTTGCACTCGATCTCGCCGAAGGCGCTGGCAAGCGGTGCGAAGCGGGTGTCGCCCGAGGACTTCCAGTCGTTGTACTCGAGGTCGAGCCACTCCTTCGGATCGAGCTCCTGGTTGTAGCTGTCGAGGACGACGTAGCCGGTCTCCTCGAGCGCGGCGGACTTGATGTAACCCATGAGAGGATCAGCCTTTCGTAGGGGGCCAGCACGTTTTAACAGGCCCAACTTAGGCAAGCCTATCCCGCGAGCCTGGGCGCGCCCGGGACCCAGCCGTGAATAATCAGGCTCCCCGGATGCCGCGGCTAGACTCGACGCGGCACTGCCGGGCGAGCCCGTCGCAGTGCGCGCATTCGCAGCACCGAGGGGGCGGGACCAACAGATGACGACGGCCACGAACATCGATGCGACGGCTGTCAACACGATCTCGTGGCTCGCTGGGATCGACGCGACGATCATCGTGCCGGTGTACCAGCGCCAGTACCGCTGGGACATCGGCGGTTGCGAGCAGCTGCTGGCCGATGTCCGCGCCGTCGCCGACTCGGATCCCCGCCACATGCACTTCATCGGCTCGATCCTGTCGTCGGTGAGCGGCGAGGACTCGGGAGCTCGTGCTCATCGACGGGCAGCAGCGCATCACGACTCTCATGCTCCTCGTGGCCGCCCTCCACCACACCGTCCGCTCGGCCGACCCGGAGCTCGCGGCAGCAGCTCGCACGCGTGCTCGCTGCCCCGCGGCGGCGGCACGAAGCTGCGCCCGCACGAGGCGTGGGCAGGCGTCTTCGAGAGCGTCGTGTTCGATCGGCGTCCGGCCGACGGGGCCCTGCGTGACTCGCGCTTCGACGACAACTACGCGTTCTTCCGCAGCAGGATCAGCCTCGAGGATGCCCCGCACATCTGGCGCGGGCTGCAGAAGCTCGAGCATGTCGCCATCACCCTCGGGGCGGGTGCGAACGCCCAGCAGATCTTCGCGAGCCTCAATTCGACCGGCGAGCCGCTGCGCGACGACGAACTCATCCACAACTACGTCCTGATGGGCCTCTCGCACGCGGAGCAGCGCGAGATCGAGGACGAGTTCTGGCTCCCGATCGAAGCCAACACGGGCGAGGCGATCGGCGGCGTTCTGGCGCCACTACATGGTCATGACGACGGGTCGCGAGGTCGCGGCATCCGGCGAGCACGGCGTCTACGGCGAGTTCCGCAGCGCGCTTCCCGCGGCTCGATATCGCGACTCTGCGCGCACAGGCCGTCCAGTGGCGCGCGTGCTCGGAGGTCTACCGCACGCTGCTCGAGCCTTCGCTGGAGCCGGATGCCGAGCTCTCGCGCCAGCTCGGATACCTCGGCACCTTCGGCAAGGGCATGTATCCGCTCGTCATGCGGGCGTTCCTGCGATCTGCGGGACGGGGTCATCGACCGGGACTCCCTCATCGCGACGCTCGAGTGGCTTCAGTCGCTTCTCCTGCGCCGCACTGTGGCCGGGTTGCCGACCGACCGCCTCGTCGCGCGACTGTGCCGTGCACGTACGGAGGGCGAGGAGAGCCTGCGACGCGCGATCGCGCGCATCACCCCCTCCGACGAGCGCATGCGCGCGGCGCTCAAGTTCGCCGAGCTCCCCCACCCGTCGTACGTGCTCGCACGCCTCGCGGGTGTCGACGCGTCGGCCGACCTCGTTGTCGACCACGTCTTCCCGCTCTCCCCCAACGCGACGTGGTCCGGCGACGGCCGGCGCGTCTGGGCGGACTACACCGACGACGAGCAGAACAGCCATCGGGCGCTCGCCAAGACGATCGGCAATCTCGCCCTCCTCGAAGACGAGCTCGCGCTGCGTGCGCTCGACGCGTCGTTTCCCGAGAAGCGCGACATCGCATACGCCCGCAGCGCGATCGAGCAGACCCGAATGCTCTCCGGCACGCCGGCCTGGGGCACTCGCGCGATCGCTGCACGCACCGTCGAGCTCACGGAGCGCTTCATCGGAGTCTGGCCGCGTCCCGACGTCGCCGGGATCGACGACGACGGGCTCACGCCGATCCTCGACGCCGTGCTGCGGCGCGGCTTCCCGCGCGGATGGGAGCGCGAGTTCGCCTATACCGAGTACCGCGGCGAGCACTGGGAGGTGCCCGACGTGAAGTACCTCTTCAATCGCGTCTTCAAGCGGCTGTGGGCCGACTCCCGCGAGAGCGTCGTGCGCTTCAGCGCGCGCCGCGGCGGCCCTGTGTATCCCGCGATGGCCTGGAACGGGCAGTGGGATGCCCTCGACGACGAGAACTTCCTCTACATGGGCTGGGACCTCCACTACATGCTGACAGCGGTCCAGGGAGTCCTCGAAGAGGCAGGGTTCGCGCGCGAGGTCTTCGTGAAGTACTCGTACATCGGCGACGCGATGGGATCCCGCTGACCCGTTAGGCTCTTTGTCCGGGGGGCGGTGGCCAAGCTGGTCAAGGCAGCGGGCTCATAACCCGACGATCGTGGGTTCAAGTCCCACCCGCCCCACAAGTTCTCACCCGCCCACGTGGACGTCGCGCGCTCAGTGCCGCGGCGGACGATCGTCGTCGACGGGCGGGTTGGGCCACACCTTGGCCACCGCCTCGTCGAAGCGCTCCGTATTCGTCTTCGGACCCTCGTGCGGGACGGTCGTGCTGCCCCGCTCGATCGGGCAGCCCTTGGCTGTCGCTCACGACCTGCGGGTGGTTGCGTGCGAGGTCCCATACGCCGATGACGGCGATGACGCCCGCGATTCCGAAGCCGATGTACGCCCACAGCGGCGCGTTGGCGGCTTCGCCGAGGACCGTGAGCCCGATGACGATGGCGACGATGGGATCGATCACCGTGAGCCCCGCGATCACGAGGTCGGGCGGACCCGACGAGTACGCGGTCTGCACGAAGTACGCGCCGACGGCGGCGGCCGCGATGAGCGCGATGAGGCAGAGGAGCGTCAGCCACTCGAAGTCGCCCGACTGGATGCGGCTGATGACGACCTTCGCGAGCGTCGCGACGAAGCCGTACATGACGCCGGCGGCGATGATGTAGAAGAGCGCCTTCATCCGGTGCCGCAGCCACAGCCACAGCGCCGCGAACACGATCAGGACGACCGCGAGGATGACGAGGATCGTGATGAGCTGCCCGTTCGACACAGGCTCGTCCGTTGCGACGAGGGCCGCGATCGTGACGAAGATGAAGATGCCGCCGACGCACTCGATGATGGCGCGGACGGAGCGCCCCGTCGGCTTGTGACCGCTGATCCGGGCGTTGAGGAGTGTCGTGATGACGAGCGCGATCGCGCCGAGCGGCTGCACCACGATGAGCGGGGCGAACGAGAGCGCGCCGAGCTGGGCAGGCGATGGCGAGGCCCAGCATGACCGTGCCGACGACCCACGAAGGCCGCGTGAGCAGGCGACCGAGCTGCGCGACGGTGAGGCCGCCCGAGGCGGCGCCGCCCGAGAGCCGCTCGACCTTCGTGACGCCGCGGTGCTGGTACTGGGCGCCGAACGACATGAACACCGCGCCGATGAGGGCGAGCGGGATGCCGATGAGCAGCGACGGATTGTCGAAGACGCCGACGAGCGCATCGCCCACGTCTCGGAGGTTGTCGATCTCCCCGTACGCCACCATCACCCTCCGACCCTAACGGGCGAAACTGGTCGATAGGCTCAAGGCGTGGCTGTTCTCCCGATTCGCATCATGGGCGATCCCGTCCTGCACGCTCCCGCTTCTCCCGTCGACGAGATCACCGACGAGGTGCGGACGCTCGTCGCCGACATGTTCGAGACGATGGACCGCGCGCCCGGCGTGGGCCTCGCGGCCCCGCAGGTGGGGGTTCCGCTGCGGATCTTCACCTACTCGTACACCGACGACGACGGCGCGCCGTGGCGAGGCGTCGTGATCAATCCCGAACTGTGGATCCGACCGCTCGTGCCCGGGGCGCCGGATCCCGACGAGGAGTCCGAGGGCTGCCTCTCGTTCCCGGGCGAGCGGTTCCCGCTGCGCCGCTCCGACGCGTGCGCTCGTGACGGGCATCGACCTCGAGGGCGCTCCCGTGCGCATCGAGGTGGACGGCTGGCGCGCCCGCATCCTGCAGCACGAGTTCGACCACCTCGACGGCGTGCTCTACGTCGATCGCCTCGACGACGGCGACTGGAAGACGGTGCAGAAGATCGCCCGCAAGCGCGGCTGGGGGCGTCCGGGCAGCATCGTGGATGCCGGGCGTCGACGAGATCGACGCCTAGGGCGCCTCGAAAAGTGAAAGGCCCGGGGTGGAAGCCCGGGCCTAGGTTGGGAGCCGTGTTAGATGACACGGGATTCCCGCTCCCCGGCTTGGACTCGAACCAAGAACCTATCGGTTAACAGCCGATTGCTCTGCCAATTGAGCTACCGAGGAAGAGCCGCGCTCGCGCGAGGCAACCAGACCATCCTAGCAAAGCCGGACGGGTGCTCGTGACCTCAGGTGGCGATCAGTCGGCGATCCGCTTCGCCGCTCGGCGTCCACAGCAGATCATCCGTGGTCCGGCCGAACGCGATGGCGTGTCCTGCGCGCAGGACCAGGACGTGCGCGCCCAGTTCGGCCGCGACCTCGGGCTCGTTCGTGACGACGAGCGCTGACATCCCGTAGTCGCGCCGACGGCGCAGGATGGCGTCGCGCGCGGCGCGGCGGACCTCGACGTCCATGTTGGCGAACGGCTCGTCGGCGATGAGCACCTTGGGCTGCAGGACGAGCGCACGCGCGAGGGCGACGCGCTGCCGCATCCCGGCACTCAGTTCGTACGGATAGCGGTTGTGCCGCCCCGAGCGGGAGCATGAGCTCGTCGAGGAGCGTGGCGACGCGCACCGACAGTGCGCGCTGGTTGACGTGGCGGTCACGACTCGTGATGGGCTCGCCGATGACCTCGGAGACGGTCTGGCGCGCGGGCAGAAGCGCTCCGGCGGACTGCGGCAGATAGCCGGTCACGTAGGTGAGGATGCGGTGGTTCGCGCCCGGGCCGGCGCACAGGGATGCCCTCGACGAACGCCTCTCCCCCGACGACGCCCAGTCCGCGATCCACGCCTGCGAGCACGGCGGCGAGGCTCGACTTGCCGGCGCCCGTCGGTCCCATGACCGCGAGGGTGCCGCCGTGGGCGAGCGTGAACGAGATGCCGTCGACGACGCGCGGCGTGGCCTGGCGTCGATCGTGCGGCGATGGACAAGATCGATCGCTCGGATCGCGACATCGGCGTTTCGTGACCTGGCCATAACGCCATCCTGCCCGGCCTGCGGGCACGAGCGCCAAGAGCGGCGCGCTACTGCTCGTCTTCGAGGCGACGGCGATCCTGGTCGAGCTCGTGCAGTCGCAGCCGGATGCGTCCGCCCCTCGGCCGAGTCGGGCAGCACGCGCTGCACGGCTCCGAGGAGCTCAGCCTTCTCGGACTCGATCGCGCGCATGATGAGGCCGCGCGCGAGCGACGCGGTCGAGGCGACGGCCGCGTCGTCCGTCAGCGCCGGGAAGTCCGACGCCAGCAGCTCGCGCGCCCAGCGATCGGTAGGGCTCGCGCACGGCGTTGACGGCGTCGGCGGCCCAGCCGACGCGGGTGCGGTCGGGCGCGGCGGCGACGGCCTGTCGCACGGCGTCGAGGGCGTGGATGCCGCAACTGGAGCGCGACGGCGCGGTCGAGCAGCCCGGGTTCGAGGCGATGGCCGAACTGCAGGAAGCCCTCGAGTGCATCGCGCTCGAGCGCGACATCGGCCGACCGCGGAAGGGACGCGAGCGTGACGCGCGGCTCGACGGGCTCGGCGGCCTCCTCTGCGCGCGGACCGCGCTCGGGCTTGTGCGATGCGCCGCGCGCCGCGCGCTCGACCTCGCGGCGCACGTCCTCGGTGTCCAGGCCCAGCCGGCGGGCCAGGACGCGCACGTACTCGGGCTGCAGCAGGGGGTCGCGCAGCTCCGCGACGACGGGGGCGGCCGCTCGGAGCGCCCCGACTCGGCCTTCGACGCTCGCGAGGTCGTAGCCCGTGATGCGCTGGTCGATGACGAACTCGACCATGGGCACCTTGGCGTCCATCAGCGTGCGGACGGCGCCGTCGCCGCGCTGGAGGCGCAGATCGCACGGGTCGAGCCCTCGCGGTCCCGTCGCGACGTACGTCTGCGCGTTGAAGCGCTTCGCGTCGGCGAAGGCGCGCAGCGCCGCCTTCTGCCCCGCGGCATCCGGGTCGAAGGTGAAGACGACCTCGCCCGCGGCGGAGTCGTCGCCCATGACGCGGCGCAGCACCGTGATGTGGTCGGAGCCGAACGCCGTGCCGCAGGTCGCGATCGCCGTCGTGACACCGGCGAGGTGGCAGGCCATGACGTCGGTGTAGCCCTCGACCACGACGACGCGGTGCTCGCGCGAGATGTCGCGCTTGGCGAGATCGAGGCCGTAGAGCACCTGCGCCTTCTTGTAGATCGTCGTCTCGGGGGTGTTGAGGTACTTCGGGCCGTTGTCGTCGTCGAACAGCTCGCCGCGCGCCGAATCCGATCGCCTGGCCCGTCACGTCGCGGATCGGCCAGACGACACGGCCGCGGAACCGGTCGTACACGCCGCGCTGCCCCTGCGAGACGAGGCCTGCGGTGCTGAGCTCGTCGTCGCGTGAAGCCCTTGTCGCGAAGCGCCGTGAGCATGCCCGACCAGCCGCGCGGCGCGTAGCCGACGCCGAAGTGCGCGGCTGCGCCCGCGTCGAAGCCGCGCTCGCCGAGGAAGCGCCGCGCGATGTCGGCCTCGCGCAGACGCGAGCTGGCCGCGGAAGAACTCCGCCGCCGCCGTGTTCGCGGCGTAGAGCCGGGTGCGGCCGCTCGTCTCAGGGGCCGCTCCCCCGTCCTCGTAGTGCAGCGTCGAAGCCGATGCGGCCGGCGAGCCGCTCGACGGCCTCCGTGAAGCTGACGTGGTCCATCTCGCGCAGGAACGAGTACACGTCGCCCGACTCGCCGCAGCCGAAGCAGTGGTAGAAGCCCACCTGCGGGCGCACGTTGAAGCTCGGGCTGCGCTCGTCGTGGAAGGGGCACAGCCCCTTCAGCGAGCCGACGCCGGCCGACTTGAGCGCGACGCGCTCGCCGACGATGTCGGCGATGTTCGTGCGGGCCTTGACCTCGTCGACGTCGGCCTGGCGGATCCGCCCCGCCATCAGGCGCCCTCCGCGCTCGAGCGGCGATCGTGCGCGCCGCTCGCGGGTGCGCCGGGGGCCCAGATGCCGATCGACGCGGCATCGACCTCGCCGACGAGCCGCTCGTGCCAGGCGATCGCGATCTGATCGGTGAGACTCGCGACCTGATCGACGACGACGCGGCGGCGCGCGGCGTCGGTCTCGGCCACCGCGAAGTCCGCCGCGTGGATCGCGTCGAGCGCGTCCGGGCGCTCCCACAGCGCCGTCGCGAGGCCGCTTGAGCACGCGACGCTGCTCCTTGTAGAGCTCTTGCGGCCCTCGATCGAGACGACCGCCGCGCCGATGATGCCCTTGAGCACCGCCATCTCGGCCTCGATCACGCGCGGCACGACGACGTGCGCGTGGTAGCGCGTCAGGACCGCGGCGGCGTACGCCTCGCGCGTCGCCGTCGTCGCGGCGCGGGCGAAGCGCCCGATGAGGTCGGTGGTGAGGTTCTTCAGGCGCGCGAGATCGCCGCGCGTGCCGTCGAACGACGTGAGCCACTTCGGCTGCGCATGAGCCGGTACAGCGCATCGGCGAGCTCGTCGCGCGCGAAGTCGTAGCCGACCCACGACTGGATGGCGGTCAGGAGCGCGTCGTGCTCCGCGGGTCGGAGAGCCGTGCCGGGTCGAGGTAGCCGTTGACGATCGCGTCCTCGAAGTCGTGCACGGAGTACGCGATGTCGTCGGAGAGGTCCATGACCTCGGCCTCGATGCAGCGGACGCGGCCCGGCGCGCCCTCGCGCATCCACCGGAACACGGCCTCGTCGTCGGGGTACACGCCGAACTTCAGGCGTCCGCCGGGATCGGGCAGCGGATGCTCGGCCGTCCACGGGTACTTGCACGTCGCGTCGAGGCTCGCGCGCGTGAGGTTGAGGCCGAAGGTGCGGCCATCGGCGTCGATGACCTTCGGCTCGAGGCGCGTGAGGATGCGCAGCGTCTGCGCGTTGCCCTCGAAGCCGCCGATGTCCTCGGCCCAGTCGTTGAGCGCGCGCTCGCCGTTGTGCCCGAACGGCGGGTGTCCGAGGTCGTGGCTCAGGCACGCCGTGTCGACGACGTCGGGCGAGAGCCGCAGCGCGGTGGCGAGCTCGCGGCCGACCTGGGCGACCTCGAGCGAGTGCGTGAGGCGGTTGCGCGCGAAGTCGGCGGGGCTGGCGGGGCTCAGCACCTGCGTCTTCGCCGCGAGGCGGCGCAGCGCCGCGGAGTGCAGCACGCGCGCGCGGTCGCGGGCGAAGTCGTCGCGCTGCGATCGATGGCGTTCGGCGAGGAACCGCTCGGCATCGGCGTCGTCGTAGCCCGCCGGGCGCTCGAGCGCGTCGGCTGCCAGCGGGTCAACCGCCACTGTGGTCGAGCTCCGCTTCGGCGAGGGTGCGGGATGCCTGACGCCCCGAGCTCGCGCGACTCGAGCCAGCCGTCCGGCAGCGCCGGCCGCTTGGGCGTGCCTGCGCGCCCGCGCTGACCCTCGGCGGCCGCACCGGGGTAGGGCGCGTCGAGGTCGAGGGTCGCGAGCAGGTCGTCGATCTCGGCGAGGCTCGACGCCGTCGCGAGGCGCGGCACGCGTGTCGCCGCCGACCGGGTAGCCCTTGAAGTACCAGGCGACGTGCTTGCGGATGTCGCGGCATCCGCGGTCCTCGTCTTCGAAGAACTCGACGAGCAGCTCCGCGTGGCGACGGAAGGCGTCGGCGACGAAGCCGAGCGTCGCGTCGACCGGCTGCTCGGGCGCCGATCCGGGCGCGCCGAAGGCGCGCGGCGAGGTCGCCGAAGAGCCACGGGCGGCCGAGGCATCCGCGTCCGACGACGACGCCGTCGCAGTCGGTCTCGTCCATCATGCGCACGGCGTCGTCGGCCGACCAGATGTCGCCGTTGCCGAGCACCGGGACGCTCGTGACGGCCTGCTTGAGCTCGGCGATCGCCGTCCAGTCGGCGTGGCCGGAGTAGAACTCGGCCGCCGTGCGGGCGTGCAGCGCGACGGCGGCGACGCCGGCGTCCTCGGCGATGCGGCCGGCGTCGAGGTAGGTGAGGTGGTCGGAGTCGATGCCCTTGCGCATCTTGACCGTGAGCGGCACGTCGCCCGCGGCCGTGCGGCCCGCGTGACGATGTCGCGGAACAGCTCGAGCTTCCACGGGAGCGCCGCTCCGCCGCCCTTGCGCGTGACCTTGGGCACGGGGCAGCCGAAGTTCAGGTCGATGTGGTCGGCGCGGTCCTCGTCGACGAGGATGCGCACGGCCTCGCTCGACCGTCGCGGGATCGACGCCGTAGAGCTGGATCGAGCGCGGCGTCTCGGACTCGTGGTGCGTGATGAGCCGCATCGTCGTCTCGTTGCGCTCGACGAGGGCGCGCGACGTGATCATCTCGCTCACGTACAGCCCCGCGCCGTACTCGCGGCACAGCCGGCGGAACGCGGTGTTGGTGATGCCCGCCATGGGTGCGAGCACGACCGGCGCATCGAGCTCGATCGGACCGATGCGGAGGGTGCGCGCAGGAGCGATGGCGATAGTCACGTCTGTCCATTCTCCCAGACTCGGAGCCGGCCCATCGCCGAACGCGAGGTCTACGCTGGGAATATGACTGAGGCCGCGACCACCGATGTGCGTGACATCCCCTTCCAGACCGCCGACGGCGGCACCGCGACGCTCGTCGGATCTCGGCGACAAGGTGGTCCTCGTCGTCAACGTCGCCTCGAAGTGCGGACTCACGCCGCAGTACGAGCAGCTCGAGCAGCTGCAGCGCGCGTACGGCGACCGCGGCTTCACCGTCGTCGGGTTCCCGTGCAACCAGTTCCTGGCAGGAGCCCGGGTCGATCGACGAGATCCTCGACTTCTGCTCCACGACGTGGGGCGTGACCTTCCCCGTCATCGACAAGGTCAAGGTCAACGGCAGGAACGCCGCCCCGACTCTACAAGGCGCTCAAGAGACCCCGGATGCCGACGGCAAGACGGGCCGCGTCAAGTGGAACTTCGAGAAGTTCGTCGTCCTGCCCGACGGCGAGGTGCGCCGGTTCCGCCCGAAGACGAAGCCGGACGACCCCGCGATCGTCGAGCTCATCGAGGCGAACCTCCCGCGCTGACGCCGGTCGCGGGCATCCCGATCGGGCGGTCTCGCTCGCCGGCTCGCGGCGCTCGGCCCAGACCTGGCGCACGATCTGCGCGAACGCCTCGGCCGGCTGCGCGCCGGAGACGCCGTACTTGCCGTCGATCACGAAGAACGGCACCCCGCTGATGCCGTAGGCCGCGGCCTGCGCCTGGTCGGCGCGGACGGCCGTCGAGGTAGCGCCCCGCTGCAGTGCCTCGCGCGCGGCATCGGCGTCGAGTCCGGCCTCCACCGCGAGCGAGACGAGCTCGTCGTCGCGGCCGAGGTGCCGGCCCTCGGTGAAGTAGGCCGACATGAGCCGCTCGGCGAGCTCGTGCTGACGGCCCTGCTCCTTCGCGAAGTGCAGCAGCTCGTGCGCCTTGACGGTGTTCGTGTGCTTGAGCAGGTCGAAGCGGTACTCGAGCCCGGCGTCCGCGGCGACGCCGGTCACGCGGTCGAGCATCTGCTCGGCCTGCTCGCGTCGAGATGCCCTTGTGCGTCGCGAGGAAGTCGACCGTCGTCCCCTCGAAGTCGACGGGAGTGTCGGGCGAGAGCTCGAACGAGTGGTACGTCACCTCGACGAGGGGCGCGTCGTCGTCGGCGGATGCCGCTGCGAGCCCGTTCTCGAGGTTGCGCTTGCCGATGTAGCACCACGGGCAGGCGATGTCGCTCCAGACGTCGATCGTGATGGCGTCCGTCATGACAAGCACAACCCGCGCGCCCGCGCGACTATTCCGGATCCGTCACAGAGCGGGGGCGCTCGGGCGTGTCGACCGCGCCGCCGAAGCGGCGATCGCGTCGAGATAGATGCCGATCGCGTCCCACAGATCCGCGCGGGTGAAGTCCGGCCACAGCGTGTCGAGGAACACGAACTCGGCGTACGCGGACTCCCACAGCAGGAAGTTCGAGGTGCGCTGCTCGCCGCTGGAGCGGACGAACAGATCGACGTCGGGCATGTCGGGCTGGTAGAGCCGCCGCTGCGATGAGCTTCTCGGTCACCGCGGACGGGCTGCAGCCGCCCCGCCGCGACGTCGTCGGCGATCGAGCGCATCGCATCGACGAGCTCGACCCGGCCGCCGTAGTTGACGCACATCGTGAGCGTCAGCACGTCGTTGTCGTGCGTGAGCTGCTCGGCGTACTGCAGCTCCTTGATGACCGAGCCCCACAGCCGGGGCTTGCGGCCGGCCCAGCGCACGCGCACGCCCCACTCGTTGAGCTGATCGCGCCGACGGTGCAGCACGTCGCGGTTGAACCCCATGAGGAAGCGCACCTCGTCGGGTGAGCGCGACCAGTTCTCGGTCGAGAACGCGTAGACCGACAGGTGCTTCACCCCGGCCTGGATCGCGCCGGCGACGACGTCGAGCAGCGCCGCCTCGCCCGCCTTGTGCCCCTCGATGCGGGTGAGTCCGCGACGGTTCGCCCAGCGGCCGTTGCCGTCCATGACGATCGCGACGTGCTTCGGCACCGCGCCCTCGGGAACGCGGGCGGGTACAGCCCGGTCCAGTCGACGGGCGTACGGCACCGCATCCCGGTGCGTGTAGGGCTTCGGGGTCACCGTGCGTCTCCTGCGGTCGACGTGCGCGAGCGAGCGGATGCCGCGCTCGAGGTGCCACTGCGCGTACGCGGCGATGAGACCGGAGGCGGCGGCCGTGGCAGCGGGGGCCGCGGCATCCACGTCATCCCACTCCCCCGCCATGAGCGACTCGCAGCAGGGATGCCGTCGTCGCCGCGACGCGCGCCGAGCCGGTCGGCGCGCAGTCGCGGCAGACCATGCCGCCGAGCTGCGCGACGAACGTGTCGTGCGGGCCGGGAGCGCCGCAGCGCGCGCAGTCCGCGAGGCCCGGCGCCCAGCCCGACAGCGCCATCGCGCGCAGCAGGTACGAATCCAGGATGCTGCGCGACGCGTGCTCGCCCTGCGAGAGCGCGCGCAGTCCGCCGACGAGCAGCAGGTACTGCTGCGGCGTCGCCTCGGCCTCGTTGAGCCGGTCGGCGGTCTCGACCATCGCGTTCGCGGAGGTGTAGCGGTCGTAGTGGACGGCGATGTCGGCGCCGTACGAGCCGAGCGACTCCGCCTGCTGCACGATGTCGAGCGAGCGGCCCTGGTAGAGCTGCACATCGGCGACCATGAACGGCTCGAGTCGCGCGCCGAATCGCGACGACGTGCGCCGCACGCCCTTCGCGACCGCGCGGAGCTTGCCGTGGCGGCGGCTCAGCATCGTCACGATGCGATCGGCCTCACCCAGTTTGTGGGTGCGCAGGATCACGACCTCGTCGCGGTAGGTGGGCACCCGTCCATTATCGCGGCACCGGCCGACGCGGGACGGAGGACGCGGCGCCGTTCGGTGCCTCCGTGCCGAACTGCGGACGGATGTTGCGACACGCCGCGGCGAGCCTGCCGGCCTCGGCGCGTCCGCCGCCGGGTCCGCAGTTGTGCACAGGGCGGACCGGCGAGACACTCAGGCCCCCGCGCGGCGATGCGTGCGCGCATCGCGCGGGATCCGTCCGACAATGGAGGCGTGACCGAGACCGTCTTCGTCATCCCGCTGTGGGCGGACCTGACCGCCGTCGGCCTCGGCGGCGTCCAGGGCGCGCTGTTCGCCTCGGGATTCCGCGGGCAGCGACGGCTCGACCTGCTGGGCGTCGCGATCATCGGCATCGTCATCGGCATGGGCGGCGGCCTCATCCGCGACCTGCTCCTCAACGTCACCCCCGGTGACGCTGCAGAGCAACTGGTACCTGCTGACCGCGACGGTCGCGGCACTGGTCGGGATGCTGCTGGCCGGACTCTTCCGCCGCCTCAACGCCGTCATCGTCGGGCTCGACGCCGTCGTGATCGGGCTGTTCGGCGCGTTCGGCACGAGCAAGGCCCTCGCGCTCGGCCTGCCCGTCGTGCCGGCCGTCTTCGTCGGCGTGTGCGCGGCGGTCGGCGGCGGCATCCTGCGCGACATGATCATGGGTCTGCCGGTCGCGATCATGCACGTCGGCTCGCTCTACGCCGTCGCCGCCGGCGCCGGATGCGCCGTGCTGGCCGGCGCGCACGCGTTCGGTGCACCGCTCGTCGCGGCCGCCGTCGCCGGCATCGTCGTGACCGCCGTCATCCGGCTCCTCGCCGTGATCTTCGACATCTCGCTGCCCGAGCAGCGCGCGCTCTACCGCCGCAAGGTCGCGGTCGAGACCGCCGCGATCCCCACCGTCGGACCCTGACGACGATCAGACCGCAGCGAGCTCGACCGAGCGCTCCCGCGTGCGGATCGCGCGGTTCACGCCCGAGACGATCGCCTTGAGCGACGCCGTCGAGATGTCGCCGTCGATGCCGACGCCCCACAGGCGCTCGCCGTCGACCTGCAGCTCGACGTAGGCCGCCGCCTGCGCGTCGCCGCCGGCGCTCAGCGTGTGCTCGACGTAGTCGTACAGCGTGATGTCGAAGCCGTGCGCGCGCACGATCTCGAGGAACGCCGCGATCGGGCCGTTGCCGTTGCCCGTGGCGTCCTGCGACGCTCGTCGCCGTCGCGCAGGCGCACGTCGCAGCGCGACGTCGCCGGACATGTCGCTCGGCGTGCGGGTGCGCCAGCAGCTCGAAGCGGCCCCAGCGTTCGTCGTCGGCGCGTCGGCCGGCAGGTACTCGTCGGTGAAGATCGACCAGATCTGGTCGCTCGTGACCTCGCCGCCCTCGGCATCCGTCTTGGCCTGCACGACGCCGGAGAACTCGATCTGCAGCCGGCGCGGCAGGTCGAGCGCGTGATCGGTCTTCAGCAGGTACGCGACGCCGCCCTTGCCGGACTGCGAGTTGACGCGGATGACGGCCTCGTACGAGCGGCCGAGGTCCTTCGGGTCGATCGGCAGGTACGGAACGGCCCACTCGATCTCGTCGACCGAGACGCCCGGCGGCCTCGGCGCGGGCCTCCATCGCCTCGAAGCCCTTCTTGATGGCGTCCTGGTGCGAGCCGCTGAACGCGGTGAAGACGAGGTCGCCCGCCCACGGGCTGCGCTCGTGCACGGGCAGCTGGTTGCAGTACTCGGCCGTGCGCTTGACGTGGTCGATGTCGCTGAAGTCGATCTGCGGGTCGATGCCCTGCGTCAGCAGGTTGATGCCCAGCGCGACGAGGTCGACGTTGCCGGTGCGCTCGCCGTTGCCGAACAGGCATCCCTCGATGCGGTCGGCGCCGGCCATGTAGCCGAGCTCGGCGGCGGCGATCGCCGGTGCCGCGGTCGTTGTGCGGGTGCAGCGACAGGATGACGTTCTCGCGGTGCGCGAGGTGACGGCTCATCCACTCGATCGAGTCGGCGTAGACGTTCGGCGTCGCCATCTCGACGGTCGCCGGCAGGTTGATGATGACCTTGCGCTCGGGCGTCGGCTCGAAGACCTCGATGCACCTGGTTGCAGATGTCGACGGCGAACTCGAGCTCGGTGCCCGTGTAGCTCTCGGGCGAGTACTCGTAGTAGACGGTCGTCTCGGGGATGCGCTTCTCGTACTCGCGGCACAGGCGCGCGCCCTCGAGGGCGATGTCGATGATGCCCTGCTTGTCGGTGCGGAAGACGACCTCGCGCTGCAGCACGCTCGTGGAGTTGTACAGGTGCACGATCGCCTGCTTGGCGCCCGGCGATCGACTCGTACGTGCGCTCGATGAGGTGCTCGCGCGCCTGCGTCAGCACCTGGATCGTGACGTCGTCGGGGATGAGGTCCTCTTCGATGAGCTGCCGCACGAAGTCGAAGTCGGTCTGGCTCGCGCTCGGGAAGCCGACCTCGATCTCCTTGTAGCCCATGCTCGACGAGCAGGTCGAACATGATGCGCTTGCGCTCGGGGCTCATCGGGTCGATGAGCGCCTGGTTGCCGTCGCGCAGGTCGACGGCGCACCAGCGCGGCGCCGTCGTGATGCGCGGCGTCGGGCCACGTGCGGTCGGGCAGGTCGACGCGCGATCTGCTCGTGGTACGGCCGGTACTTGTGGATCGGCATGCCCGAGGGCTTCTGGGTGTTGTCCATGATCGTTCGCTTCTTCTCTCGTCAGATGATGCGGGCCGACGACAAGCTCCGCGACGAGGAAGGCCCTAGATCGAGGACTCGTCGCGGCAGCTAAGGAGAAGGAGCCTGCCGACACGCATAGGGCGATGTTAGCAGGCGGGGCGCGACCCGAGTCGACCGATCGCTCTCGTGCGGCGATCGTGAGACGGTGGGCGCTCCCCCGACACTGACAGGGCATGAAGGCGACGATTCCTCGCCGCTGCGGCGCGTCATCGCGGCATCCACTCTGGCGCTGTCCTCGTGCGCATCGGCCGCCGCGGCGGCGATGCCGCCCCCGTCGGCACCGTCGGGCTCGGCGATGTCTGGCCTCAGCCGCCGCAGGACGAGGTCGTCGCGCAGGGCACCGTCATGGACGTCGGCGGCGAGGTCGAGCTGTGCCTCGGCCCGATCGCCGAGTCCTACCCGCCGCAGTGCTCCGGCATCCCGCTCGACGGGCTGGTCGTGGGACGGCGTCGACGGCAGCCGAGACGTCCGGCGGCGTCACGTGGGGCGCGTACGCCGTGCAGGGCACGTACGACGGCGAGGCGTTCACGGTCACGCAGCCGCCCATCATGCTCGCGCTCTACGACCCGATGATGGCGCCCGGATCCGACGGGCGGCAGACCGGGCAAGGGCCGAGCGGCAGAGACTCGCCGCGATCCAGGACGAGCTGCCCGACGTGCCTCGGCGCCGCGCTTCCTGTCGTCGTCGGCGCAGGACGGATGGCTCGTGGGTCGACGTCGTCTGGGACGACGGCACGCTGCAGGATGCCGCGGACGCCGACGTACGGCGACGGACATCGTGATCGTGCAGTCGGCGCTGCGGCTCGTCGACGAGCTCCGAGCCGGGCTGGAGCCCGCGCTCAGAAGCCGAGCCGGCCGAGCTGCTTCGGATCGCGCTGCCACTCCTTCGCGACGCGCACGTGCAGCGACAGGAAGACGCGCGTGCCGACGAGCGGCTCGATCTGCGCGCGGGCGCGCTTGCCGACATCCGCGCAGCCGCGAGCCCTTGTGGCCGATGATGATCGCCTTCTGGCTGTCGCGCTCGACGATGATGTTGGCGTAGATGTCGGTCAGATCCGAGTCCTCGCGCGGCGCCATGTCCTCGATCGTGACGGCGATCGAGTGCGGCAGCTCGTCGCGCACGCCCTCGAGAGCCGCCTCGCGGATGATCTCGGCGATGCGGTCCTCGATCGACTCGTCGGTCACGACATCGTCGGGGTACAGCGCGGGCCCCGCCGGCATGAGGGCGAGCAGCTCGTCGGTGAGCACGTCGAGCTGCTCGCGCGTGAGCGCGGAGAGCGGGATGACGGCCGCCCAGTCCTCGCGCAGGGCGTCGACCTCCATGAGGCGCTCGGTGATCTGGTCGCGGGACGCGGCATCCGTCTTCGTCACGATCGCGACCTTCTTCGCGCGCGGGTAGCCGTCGAGCGACTCGGCGATGCGCCGGTCGCCGGGCCCGACCTTCTCGGTCGCCGGGCACGCAGAAGCCGATGACGTCGACGTCGCCGAGCACCTGCTCGACGAGGTTGTTGAGCCGCTCGCCGAGGAGGGTGCGCGGCTTGTGGATGCCGGGCGTGTCGACGATGACGAGCTGGCCCGCGGGGCGGTTCACGATGCCGCGGATCGCGCGGCGCGTCGTCTGCGGCTTGTCGCTCGTGATGGCGACCTTCTCGCCGACGAGCGCGTTCGTGAGCGTCGACTTGCCGACGTTCGGGCGCCCGACGAACGTCACGAACCCCGATCGCACCGTGCCGGATTCGGAACCCGTGGATGTCATGCCCGCTCGCCCTTCTTCGAGACGCGCCGTCCTTGACGATCTTCGTCTCGTCGACCGCGGCAGGCGGATCTCGCCTGTGCGCGGGTGCCGGCCGTTGAACGCCTCGTCGGCCGCGTCGAGTGACTCGCTGCGCTCGACGAACACGGTCGAGATGCCCCGACCGCGGCCGCGCGAGGCGCCGCCGGTCATGATGAGTCCGTCGTAGCTCGGCGGTCGCTCCGGGCTGCGGCACGCGTCCGAGCGCCTTGCCGAGCAGGCCGCCGATCGAGTCGACGTCCTCGTCGTCGAGCTCGATGCCGAACAGGTCGCCGACCTCGTCGAGGCCGAGTCGCGCGCTCACGCGGTAGCGGCCGGGCTCGAGCTCCGATCACCTCGTCGCTGCGCGGGTCGTACTCGTCGGCGATCTCGCCGACGAGCTCCTCGATGAGGTCCTCGAGCGTCACGAGGCCCGAGACCCCGCCGTACTCGTCGATCACGAGGCAGACGTGCACGGCGTCGCGCTTCATCTGCTGCAGCAGGGTCTCGGCCTTCATCGACTCGGGCACGAAGACGGCCGGTGCGCGCGATGCGGCTGATCGGGGCATCCCGCCAGCCCGCCTCGTCGCGGAAGCCGAACTGCACGAGGTCCTTGAGGTAGAGCACCCCGACGACGTCGTCCGCGTCGTCGTCGACGATCGGGATGCGCGAGACGCCCTTCTCGAGGAAGATCGTCATCGCCTCGCGCGTCGAGGCCGCGGCATCCACCGTCACCATGTCGGTGCGCGGCACCATGACGGCGCGCACGAACGTGTCGGTGAAGTCGAAGACCGAGTGGATGAGCTCGCGGTCGTCCTCCTCGATGAGCTCGTTCTCGGCTGCCTCGTCGATGATGCTGAGCAGCTGCTCCTCGGACGCGAACGACGAGCTCGCGCGAGACGCCGGGGGTCACCCGGATGCCGAGCGCGACGAGACCGTGCGCGAGCGGCCCGAGGATGATGCGGACGCCGCGGATGACGGGTGCCGAACGCGCGCAGCAGGCGCGTCGCGTGCTGGCGGCCCCACGTGCGAGGGCTCGCGCCGACGACGACGAACGAGATGCCGGTCATGAGCACCGCCGCCGCGAGCATCGCCCACCAGATGTTGTCGAACAGGATCGTGAACGCCACCGTGACGAGCACCGCGGCCGTCGTCTCGGACGAGGACGCGGATGAACACGACCGCGTTCGCGTGCGCTTCGGGGTCGTCGGCGATCTTGCGCAGCGACGCGGCGTTGCGACCCGATGCGCCCGAGCTCGGCCAGATCGGCGCGCGAGGTGACGCTCAGAGCGGCGTCGATCGGCGGCCATCAGGCCGCCGAAGGCGACGAGCAGCACCGCCGCGATCAGAAGGAGGGCCGCGGTCATGCGCGGCGACGGCGCTCAGCCGTCTGGAAGCTCAGGATCAGCTCGCTTCTGCAGGCCGAACATCTCGCGCTCGTCCTCGGGCTCGGCGTGGTCGAATCCGAGCAGGTGCAGCAGGCCGTGCGTCGTCAGCATGACGAGCTCGTCGAGCGTCGAGTGCTTCGCCGCGACGGCCTGGGTCTCGGCGACCTGCGGGCACAGCACGATGTCGCCGAGCAGTCCGGGCGGGCGTCGGCTGGTCCTCGGTGCCGGGGCGCAGCTCGTCCATCGGGAAGCTCAGCACGTCGGTGGGGCCGGGCTCGTCCATCCACTGCACGTGGAGGGACTCCATGGCGCCCTCGTCGACGAGGAGGATCGCGACGTCCGCGTCGGGGCTCACGTGCAGCTGAGCCAGGTTGTGCTCCATGAGGCGCAGCAGCACGGCTCTCGTCGACGGCGAAGCCGGACTCGTTGCCGATCTCGATGGTCATGATCGTCCTCGCTTGGGGAGATGATCGCGCGGTCCCTGGCGCGGGATGCCGGCGCGTCGCTCGGCGCGATTGGCGAACTCGGAGGCCTCGTCGCGCTCGCGCCGCGCGGCGAGACGCCGCTCGTCGTACTCGGTGTACGCATCGACGATACGGCCGACGAGCGTGTGCCGCACGACGTCGTCGCTCGTGAGGTAGGCGAAGTGGATGTCGTCGATGTCGCTCAGCACACGCGTCACGAGCCGCAGGCCCGACGAGCCCTGGGGCAGGTCGATCTGCGTGATGTCACCGGTGACGACCATGCGCGTGCCGAAGCCCAGGCGCGTGAGGAACATCTTCATCTGCTCGGGCGTCGTGTTCTGCGCCTCGTCGAGCACGACGAAGGAGTCGTTGAGCGTGCGCCCGCGCATGTAGGCGAGCGGCGCGACCTCGATCGTGCCCGAAGCCATGAGCTTGGGCACGAGGTCGGGGTCCATCATCTCGTTGAGCGCGTCGTACAGGGGTCGCAGGTACGGGTCGATCTTGTCGGTGAGCGTGCCGGGCAGGAACCCGAGCCGCTCCCCCGCTTCGACGGCCGGGCGCGTCAGGATGATGCGACTGACCTCTTTGCGCTGCAGCGCCTGCACGGCCTTCGCCATCGCGAGGTACGTCTTGCCCGTGCCGGCCGGGCCGATGCCGAAGACGATCGTGTTCTCTTCGATCGCGTCGACGTACGCCTTCTGCCCGAGGGTCTTCGGGCGGATGATCTTGCCGCGCGACGACAGGATGGCCTCGCCGAGCACTTCGGACGGACGTGGTCCGCCCTCCGAGCGCAGGATGCGGCTCGACGACGAGACGTCGGAAGGGTCGAGTCCCTGCCCCGCGCGCGTCATCGCGAGCAGCTCGTCGACGAGCGTGCGGGCCGCCGCGACGGCATCCGCCCCGCCCGTCAGCGTGATCTCGTTGCCCCGCACGTGCACGTCGACGTCCGGATGCTCCTTCTCGACCACGCGCAGCAGCCGGTCCTGGGGACCTAGGAGCTGCACCATCGCGACGCCGTCCGCGTAGACGCGGTCCACGGTCTGGTCATCGGGGGAATCGTCAGCCACCGAGGCTCGCTTCTGTCAGTCCGCCCGCGAGCACGTGCGCGTGCACGTGGAAGACGGTCTGGCCGGCGCCCGGTCCCGTGTTGAACACGAGCCGGAAGTCGCCGTCGGCGTGCTCCGCCGCGAGCGAGTTGGCGAGACCGACCATCTCGGCCAGCAGGTCGGGGTCGCCGGCTGCGAGCTCGACGACGTTGCGGTACTCCTCGCTCTTGGGGATCACGAGAAGGTGCACGGGCGCCTTCGGGGCGATGTCGCGGATCGCGAAGACGTTCTCGGTCTCGGCGATGATCTCGCTGGGGATCTCGCCCTGGAGGATGCGGGTGAAGATCGACGCGTCGCTCATCCACCCAGTCTATCCAGCGACGTCCCTGCCGGGACGGGTCACCAGCGACCGAGACCGACGCTCACGACCGAGAGCGCCGCAGGACCGGCGGTCGAGGTGCGCAGCACGGTGTCGCCGAGACGCACCTGGCGTGGCGCCTGCCGCCGCGAGCTGGTCGAGCTCTTCGGTCGCGATGCCGCCTTCGGGTCCGACGACGAGCACGACGTCAGAGGCGCCCTCGAGGTCGAGCTCGGCGAGTCGCGTCGTCGCGGTGGGTTCGAGGACGAGAACCCGGGATGCCGCGGCCCGCGCGACGAGGTCCTTCGTCGTGGCGAGCGGCCGAGACCTCGGGCACCCATGCGCGGTGGGCCTGCTTCGCCGCTTCGCGCACGATCGCCGCCCAGCGGGCCCTGCCCTTCTCGGCCTTCGCGGCATCCCACCGCGAGACGCTGCGCGCCGCCTGCCATGGCACGATCTCGTCGACGCCGAGCTCGGTCGCCGCCTGCACCGCGAGCTCGTCGCGGTCGCCCTTCGCAAGCGCCTGCACGAGCACGAGCCGCGGGGACGGCGCCGGCACGTCGGAGCGCGCCGTTACGCGCACGACGACTTCGCGCGGCGCGACGGCCGCGCACTCGCCCGTCAGCCACGCTCCCCGACCGTCGCCGATCGTGACCTCCTCACCCGACACGCACGCGCCGCACGGTCGCCGCGTGGTGCGCCTCGGCGCCCGTGAGGGTCACCTCGTCACCTGCGGCGGCGTCGACCGGTCCGTCGAGCAGGAAGTGCAGCGGCATCCGTCATCCGTTCCGGAATCGGTCGCGCAGCTTGGAGAAGAGCCCCTGATGGAACTCCGCCAGCTTGCGGCGCGGGCGCCTTCGTGCGCTTGGCGAAGTCCTCGATGAGGGCGCGCTCCTTGGCGTCCAGGCGCGTCGGAGTCACGACGTGGACGCCGACCTTGCAGGTCTCCGCGCTGCGAGCCGCGCAGCGGCGTGATGCCACGGCCCTTGATCGTGAGGACGTCGCCGGCCTGCACGCCCGGCCGGATCTCGAGCTCGACCTCCCCGTCGAGCGACTGGATCGTCGTGGTCGTGCCCAGGACGGCGTCGGGCATCGAGACGTCGAGCGTCGCGAGCAGGTCGTCGCCGTCGCGGCTGAAGACGTGTGCGGGTTGACGGTCACCTCGATGTAGAGGTCGCCGTTGGGGCCGCCGCCGGGGCCGACCTCGCCCGAACCCGGGCAGCTGGAGCCGCAGGCCCGTCTCGACGCCCGCGGGGATGTCGAGCGAGACCGTGCGTCGTGCGCGCACGCGGCCCTGACCCTGGCACGTCGCGCACGGGTACGGGATCGTCGTGCCGTAGCCCTGGCAGACGTTGCAGGGCTGGCTCGTCACGACGTTGCCGAGGAGGCTGCGCACCTGGCGCTGGACCTGGCCGGTGCCGTGGCAGATGTCGCACGTCACGGGAGACGTGCCGGGCTGGCAGCACGAGCCCTCGCAGGTCTCGCACAGCACGGCGGTGTCGACCTCGAGGTCGCGGTGCACGCCGAACACGACCTCGTCGAGGTCGAGGGTGACGCGCACGAGGGCGTCCTGGCCGCGCTCGCGGCGGGAGCGCGGACGACCCGCGCGCGCCGCCACCGGCGCCGAAGAACGTCTCGAAGATGTCGCCGAAGCCGCCGAAGCCGCCGCCCGCGCCGCCGCCGAACGGCGAGTCTGCCCATGTCGTAGTTCTGCCGCTGCTTCGGGTCGCTCAGCACGTCGTAGGCGTGCGTGACCTGCTTGAATCGCTCGGATGCCTCTTCGCCGGGGTTGACGTCCGGGTGCAGCTCGCGCGCGAGCCGCCGGTACGCCTTCTTGATCTCGTCCGGGGTCGCGTCGCGCGAGACGCCGAGGACCTCGTAGTGGTCAGCCACAATCGCCTTCCCGCCCGCGCTCCGCGCGGGGATCGTCTGGTGCCGTCGCCGCGTCAGCGGGCGGCTTCGTCTTCTTCGAGCATCCGCGTGAGATAGCGCGCGACGGCGCGCACCGCGGCCAGGTTGGTCGCGTAGTCCATGCGCGTCGGACCCAGCACGCCGACGCGGGCGCGCGACCCCGTCGCGTCGTACTCGCTGGCGACGACGGATGCCTCGCCGAGTCCGAATGCGTCGTTCTCGCGTCCGATGCTGGCCGCGAGACCCTGCTCGTCGGTCGCCATCTCGCTCATGAGCTTGCAGGAGTGTCACCTGCTCCTCGATCGCCTCCAGCAGCGGGTAGATGCTGCCGCGGAAGTCCGCCTCGCTGCGTGCGAGGTTCGCCGATCCCGCCATCACGAGTCGGTCCTGGCGGAACTCCTCGAGCTCTTCGGCGATGACGCGCACGATCGCCGAGGTCGCGGCATCCATCGACGAGCCCGACTGCGGCGTCGCGAGAGCCGCGCGCCGATCCGCTGGAGGCCGTCGCGGACGGAGCGTCCGACCAGGAGCGTGCCGAGCTCGGCCCGCATGCGTGCGAGCTCGGCGTCGTCGAACTCGTCGCGCACGAAGGCCATGCGCTGCGAGACGCGGCCCGTGTCGGTCACGACGATCACGAGCATGCGGCCGCCGCCGAGCTGCACGAGCTCGACGTGGGTCACGTTCGCCCGCGCGAAGGACGGGTACTGCACGATCGCGACCTGACCGGTCAGCTGCGTCAGCGCGCGCACGGTGCGGACGAGGACGTCGTCGAGGTCGCCGGGGCCGTCGAGGAAGGACGCGATGGCGGAGCGCTGCGCGGGGCTCAGGGGGCGCAGCTCGGCGAGGTGATCGACGAAGACGCGGTAGCCCTTGTCGGTCGGCACGCGGCCGGACGAGGTGTGCGGGGCGGCGATGAGCTCTTCGTCCTCGAGCAGCGCCATGTCGTTGCGGATCGTCGCGGCCGACACGCCGAAGGCGTGTCGCTCGACGATCGCCTTGCTGCCGACGGGCTCGCGCGTGTCGACGTAGTCCTGGACGATCGCCCGCAGCACCTGCAGTCCTCGTTCGCTGACCATGTCGCCTCCTCCCGCGCGACTGCCTCTGGCACTCGCCAGTCCTGAGTGCCAATTCTACCGGATCACGGCTGCCGGTTCCTGAGGCTCGCGTGAGGCTCACTCCGTGAGCGCACGCACGACGGCATCGGCGAGCAGGCGTCCGCGGCGCGTCAGCACGATGCGCCCGCGCACGGCCGCCGCGCCCTCGATGAGCCCGTCGGCGATGAGCGCGGCGACGGCGTGCCGCCCCTCGCCGAGCAGCTCGGCGACCGGCAGACCCTCGCGGATGCGCGTGCGCAGCAGCACGCTCTCGAGTGCGCGGGCCTCGGCATCCGGTCTCTCGCGCCCCGCCGCAGGCGACTCCGCCCGCGGCCAGCCGCTGCGCGTAGGCCGCGGGATGCTTGACGTTCCAGAACCGCATGCCGGCGATGTGGCTGTGCGCGCCGGGACCGAAGCCCCACCAGTCCGCGCCCTGCCAGTAGGCGAGGTTGTGCCGCGAGCGCTGCGCGACGCCGCGCGACCAGTTCGACACCTCGTACCAGTCGAAGCCGGCGTCGGCGAGCAGCTCGTCGGCGAGCTCGTACATGTCGGCCTGCAGGTCGTCGTCGGGCGCGGGCACCTCGCCGCGGCGGATCTGCCGCGCGAGCTTCGTGCCGTCCTCGATGATGAGCGCGTACGCCGACACGTGGTCGGGCTCGAGCGCGATCGCCGTCTCGCAGCGACGTCGCGCCAGTCGTCGAGCGACTCCCCCGGTGCGCCGTAGATGAGGTCGACGCTCACCGTCGAGGCCCGCCCGCGCGCGCGGCCGCGACCGCGGTCGCGACGTTCGCGGGCTCGTGCGTGCGGTCGAGGGCGGCCAGCACGTGCGGCACCGCCGACTGCATGCCGATCGACAGGCGGGTGACCCCGGATGCCGCGAGCTCGGCGGCGACGCGCATCGGTCACCGTGTCGGGGTTCGCCTCGACGGTGATCTCGGCGCCGTCGGCGATGCCGAACGCGTCGCGCACACCGTCGAGCATGCGCGCGAGGTCGCCCGGCGGCAGCAGGGTCGGCGTGCCGCCGCCGAAGAACACCGTCGACGCGGGGCGGAGCGGCCCGGCGTCGGCGAGGACCCGCGCGCGAGGTCGACCTCGCGCAGGAGCGTGTCGGCGTACTCGTCCTGGCGCGCGCCGCGCAGCTCGGCGGACGTGTAGGTGTTGAAGTCGCAGTAGCCGCAGCGCACACGGCAGAACGGCACGTGCAGGTAGACGCCGAAGGCGACGGCGGCATCCGATCCGGGTGCCGTCGGGCAGCGACCCGTCGGCCGGAACCGGCTCGCCGAGCGGCAGTGCGGAGCCCATGCCCTCACGCCGGCGTCGCGTACAGCGGCGAGATCGCGCGCAGGTAGCGCGTGAACAGCTCGCGGCGGCGGCGGCGCACGAGCCGCGGGCAGCATCCGGTACGACCAGAGCGACGGGCGCGTCGAAGGCGCGCACGGTGAACCACACCTCGTCGTTGTCGCGCCACTCGAGCATGAACGACTCCTCGCCGCTCACGACCGAGCCGCCGACCGTGCCGAGCGCGAAGCCGACGCGGCGCGGCTCCTCGATCGCGAAGATGACGCGCAGCTCGCCGTCGGCGCTCATGCCCTGGACGCGTCCGTCGACGCGGATCGTCGTGCCGCGCCGCGACGTACGGCGTGCCGTCGGCGTCGAAGCGCTGATCGGCCTCGAGCGGCTCGGCGCGACGGGGTTGCCCTCGGCGTCGAAGCTCACGCCGGAGTACATCGGGCCGGAGGCCGGGCGCACGTCGCTTGAGCGTCGAGACCGGCGCCGCGCTGCGCGGCCCACGACAGCAGCGACTCGCCGGCGGACTGCGAAGCGCGCCTCGCCGCTGCCGATGCGCCACGATTCCTCGGCCGGGATGCTGCGCTCCGGCGGGTACTGCATGAGGTCCGGCGGCCTGCGTCGCTCCGACGGCGGCGTAGTCGACGGTCTCGTCCCGGAAGGTCCCGCGGCGCATGGCCAACCAGCCTACTTCGAGTCCTTCTTCTCGGTGTCGCCCGAGAGCGCGGCGATGAACGCCTCCTGGGGGACCTCGACGCGGCCGACCATCTTCATGCGCTTCTTGCCCTCCTTCTGCTTCTCGAGCAGCTTGCGCTTGCGGGTGATGTCGCCGCCGTAGCACTTGGCCAGCACGTCCTTGCGCATCGCGCGGATCGACTCGCGCGCGATGATGCGGGCGCCGATGGCGGCCTGGATCGGCACCTCGAACTGCTGGCGCGGGATGAGCTTCTTGAGTCGCTCGGTCATGAGCACGCCGTACGCGTAGGCCTTGTCGCGGTGCACGATCGCGCTGAACGCGTCGACCGGCTCGCCCTGCAGCAGGATGTCGACCTTCACGAGGTCGGCCTCCTGGTCGCCGCTCGGCTCGTAGTCGAGCGACGCGTAGCCGGCGGTCTTCGACTTCAGGTGGTCGAAGAAGTCGAAGACGATCTCGCCGAGCGGCATCGTGTAGCGGATCTCGACGCGGTCCTCGCCGAGGTACTCCATGCCGAGCAGCGTGCCGCGGCGCGACTGGCAGAGCTCCATGATCGTGCCGACGTAGTCCTTCGGCGCGAGGATCGCGGCCTTGACCATCGGCTCGGTGACGCTCGCGATCTTGGTCCCCGAGGGGAACTCGCTCGGGTTCGTGACGGTGAACGTCTTGCCGGTCGTCGGTCGTCACCTCGTACGTCACCGACGGCGCGGTCGAGATGAGGTCGAGTCCGAACTCGCGCTCGAGGCGCTCGGTGATGATCTCGAGGTGCAGCAGGCCGAGGAACCCGCAGCGGAAGCCGAAGCCGAGCGCGACCGAGGTCTCGGGCTCGTAGTTGAGCGAGGCATCCGACAGCTTCAGCTTGTCGAGCGCCTCGCGCAGCACGGGGTAGTCGCTGCCGTCGATCGGGTACAGGCCCGAGAAGACCATCGGCTTCGGATCGGTGTAGCCGGGCAGCGCCTCGTGCGACGGCTTCGCGGCGCTCGTGACGGTGTCGCCGACCTTCGACTGGCGCACGTCCTTCACGCCCGTGATGAGGTAGCCGACCTCGCCGACGCCGAGACCCTTCGTCGGGGTCGGCTCGGGCGACGAGACGCCGATCTCGAGCAGCTCGTGCATGGCGCGCGTCGACATCATCTGGATGCGCTCGCGCGGCTTGAGCGTGCCGTCGATCATGCGGACGTACGTGATGACGCCGCGGTAGGAGTCGTAGACGGAGTCGAAGATCATGGCGCGGGACGGCGCGTCCGGGTCGCCCTTCGGGGCCGGGATCTGCGCGCACGACCTGGTCGAGCAGCTCCTCGACGCCCATGCCGGTCTTGCCGCTCACGCGCAGCACGTCCTCGGGCTTGCCGCCGATGAGGCTCGCGAGCTCCTTCGCGTACTTCTCGGGGTCGGCCGCCGGCAGGTCGATCTTGTTCAGCACCGGGATGATCTGCAGGTCGTTCTCGAGCGCGAGGTAGAGGTTCGCGAGCGTCTGCGCCTCGATGCCCTGCGCGGCATCGACGAGCAGGATCGCGCCTTCGCACGCGGCGAGCGAGCGGCTGACCTCGTACGTGAAGTCGACGTGGCCGGGGGTGTCGATCATGTTCAGCGCGAAGGTGCCCTCGTCGGTCGCCCACGGCATGCGCACGGCCTGCGACTTGATCGTGATGCCGCGCTCGCGCTCGATGTCCATGCGGTCGAGGTACTGCGCGCGCATGTCGCGGTCGGAGACGACGCCGGTGATCTGCAGCATGCGATCGGCCAGCGTCGACTTGCCGTGGTCGATGTGGGCGATGATGCAGAAGTTGCGGATCAGCTCGGGCGGGGTCGCGGACGGCTCGAGAGGCTTCAGGGCGCGCGGTGACATATTCCGTCGATTCTACGGGTGCCGCCCGTGTGACGACTCCGCGTCGTGCGGAGCCGCAGAGCGTGCGCCATCGCTAGCCTGGAGCGCATGGTCGTCCAGGTCGTGCTCGTGCACGGCATCCGGACGTCCGCGACGATGTGGCGCGCGCAGGTCGCGCACCTGCGCGGAGCGCGGCGATCCCGCGCGTCGCCGTCGATCTGCCCGGGCACGGCGCGCGCATGGCCGAGGAGTTCACGCTCGAGGGCGCGTTCGCGACGATCGACGAAGCGGTGCGGGATGCCGCGACCCGCGGTCCGGTGCTGCTCGTCGGCGCACTCGATGGGCGGGCTGCTCTCGATCGAGTACGTCGGACGCGAGAACCGCCGCCGGTCGCCGGCTTCATCGCCGCATCGTGCACCGCGATCCCGCGCGGGCTCGGGCTCTGCGACCTATCGGGTGCTCGCGCGCGGCTTCGACTCGCTCCCCGATCGCGGGCATGTGGCTCACCGACCGGTGCTCGATCGCACGCTGCCCGCCGAGACGCGTGCCGACTTCGGCGCCGGCGGCTACGCCTTCGACGCGCAGGACATCGCGCTGCGGAGCCTCTCGGTGCTCGATCTGCTCGCGGCGCTGCACCGCATCGACGTGCCGCTGTGGTTCGTCAACGGACAGTACGACCAGCTGCGCGTCAACGAGCGGCTGTTCATGCAGCGTCGCGCGCGCACGCCGAGCTCATCGTCGTCCCGCGCACCACCCACCTCGTCACGGCGATGCGCCCGCGCGTCTTCAACGCCGTACTCGCCTGCGACGCTCGCGCGATCGCGGCGATGCGCACCGCCGATTCGGAGGCGACGACCTGATAGACTCGGTGATTGGCTTGCGTGTGGGGTCCCACCTCCTCACGACCGCCGCGAGCGGCCCCTCTACCCGTAACGCGGCACTCATCGCATCCACTCCGAACGAAAGAACGTCGACACGTGGCGAACATCAAGTCGCAGATCAAGCGCAACAAGACCAACGAGAAGGCGCACGAGCGCAACAAGGCCGTCAAGAGCGAGCTGAAGACCGAGGTGCGTCGCACCCGCGAGGCCGTCGCCGCCGGCGACAAGGCCGCCGCCGAGAAGGCGCTCGCGACGGCGACCAAGAAGCTCGACAAGGCCGTGAGCAAGGGCGTCATCCACGAGAACCAGGCGGCGAACCGCAAGTCGGCCATCGCCAAGCAGGTCGCCGCGCTCTGAGCGCACCGGACTTCGTTCGAAAGGCCCGTCCCTCCGGGGGCGGGCCTTCGTCGTTCGGCGGGTCCGCCTCACCGGCGCAGCGCTCGGTCAGGCGCCGTAGGGTGCGCGGGTCGCGATGACCGTGATGAGCCGCTCGAGGGCGAACACCGGGTCGCGCGAGCCGCCCTTGACCTCGGCATCCGCCCGCGCCGCGGCCTGGATCGCCATGCCGAGCGTCGTCTCGGTCCAGCCGGTCAGGTCGCGGCGGGCGCGGTCGACCTGCCAGTCCTTGAGGCCGAGGCGCGCCGGCCAGCGCGGCGGAGGACTCGCGGTTGCCGGCGACGCGCGCCATCGTGCGCAGCTTCGACGCGATCGCCGCGACGAGCGGCACCGGGTCGGCGCCCGAGGCGAGCGCGTGGCGCAGCGAGATGAGCGCATCGCCGTAGCGCCCCGCGATCGCGGTGTCGGCGACGGTGAAGGCGGAGGTCTCGACGCGGCCGCCGTAGTACCGCTCGACGATCTGCTCGGTGATGTCGCCCGGCACGTCGGCGATGAGCTGCTGGCACGCGGCGGCGAGCTCGGTGAGGTCGTCGGCGAAGGCCGACGACGAGCGTGCGCAGCGCGGCGGGCGCGATGCGCTTGCTGCGCTGCACGGAACTCCCCCGCGGCGAAGTCGAACCGGTCGGAGTCGCGCTTGATCGCGGGGCACGCGATCTCGATGCCCTCGCCCTCGCCGGCGCGGATCGCGTCGAGCAGCTTCTTGCCGCGCACGCTCGCGCCGGTGTGGCGCAGGACGACCGTCGCGCCCTCCTGCGGGTGCGCGAGGTACGACGACCGCCTCGGTGAGGAACGCGTCGGAGCACTTCTCGACGCCGGTGACGCGCACGAGGCGCGGCTCGCCGAACAGCGACGGCGACGTGACGGCGAGCAGCGTGCCGGCGGCGTAGTCGTCGGCACGGAGGTCGGAGACCTCGAGGCTCGGGTCCTCGGCGCGCAGATAGTCGCGGACGCCGGCGATGGCACGCTCGGCGCAGACCTCTTCGGGGCCGGACACGAGCACGATCGGAGCCGGCTGGGGTTCGCGCCACGACAGCTGCGGGATCGCGCTGCGCGGCGGCCTCGCAGCGGGTGCGTCGCGCTGTTGGTGCCATGTCGTCCAGCCTACCGAGCCGCCGCCGACGTCGCGTCCGCGCTCGCGCCACACCGAGCAGCCGCGCCCCCGCCGCCGAGCATCGCGATGAGCCCCTCCACGTCGGTGCGCGCGATCCGTGCTCCCGAGCGCGGTCGAGCAGCCGCGAGGATCTCGTCGCGCGGATGCCCGTAGTCGTTGTCGGCGCCGACCGTGACGAGCGCGACCGCGGGCCGCACGGCCTGCGTAGAGCCCGGCGTCCTGATCGGCGCTGCCGTGGTGGGCGACCTTGACGACCGCGTACGGCGGGGCGAGCGCGCCGGATGCCGCGAGCAGCGCGCTGCGGGGAGGCCGAGAGGTCGCCGAGGAGCAGCGTCGCGGGCACTCCGCCGCCCGCGGACGTCGAGCGACGACGCTCGCGTCGTTGCCGCGCGGGAAGGCGCGGCTCCCGGCCGGCGGCCACAGCACGCGCCACTGCGCGGCACCGAGCGTCCCGTGCATCCCCGCGCGCGCCGGCACCAGCCCGGCACCGCCGGCCGCCAACCCGACGACGAGCGTCGGTCGTCCGAGCGGGGTCGCCGGCGGTCCGTGCAGCACGACGTGCCGACGCGCCCGACGCACCGCGTCGACGCCGCCGACGTGATCGAGGTCGAAGTGCGTCAGCACGAGGAGGTCGATGCGATCGACGCCCACGCGGTCGAGGCACGCCGCGAGCAGCGCCGGGTCCGGGCCCGTGTCGACGAGCGCGATCGCCCCGGCCGAGCGCAGCAGCACGGCATCCCCCTGGCCGACGTCGCACGCGAGGATGCTCCACGTCGGCGGGGAGCGTCCAGCGGCCGGCGACCGATGCGAGCGCCGCTCCGCCCGCGACGACGCCGACCGTCACGGCGACGACGACGGCCGAGGCGACGCGCATCGCGCCGTCGGCGTCGGAGTCGTCGCGTCGCAGCGCCGATGAGCAGGCCGATCGCGAGCCCGAGCGCCGCCAGGGCGCCGACGCCCGCGCCAGCCGTCGAGCCACGGCACGAGGTCGCCGGGCAGCAGCGCTGACGGTCCGCGGCCGTCGCGGCGATCCACGCGGCCGGCAGCCACGCGAGCGCGGCGAGGCCCGCCTGCAGCCACGGCACGGGCGCCGCGAGGCACGCGGCGAGCCCGAGCGACCGTGGCGACGGGCGCGGCAGGCGCCGCGAGCAGGTTCGCGACGACCCCGTAGACCGGCACGCGGGCTCGATCAGCACGAGCAGCGGACCGCACGCGAGCTGCGCGGCGAGCGGCACCGCGAGCGCGAGGGCGAGGGCGCGCGGCATCGCCGCGCGACAGGCCTGCCGCGAGCGGCCGCGCGAAGAGCAGGAGCGATGCCGTCGCCGCCGCCGACAGCGCGAAGCCGAGCGAGCCCGCGAGCCACGGATCGGCGACGAGCAGCACCGCGACGGCGAGCGACAGGATCGCCATGCCCGACGCCGGGGCGGCCGAGCAGCACCCCGAGCATCGCGATCGCCGCCATCGCCGCGGCGCGCACGACGCTCGGCTCGGGGGTCACGAGCACCACGAAGCCGGCGAGCGCGGCGAGGCCCGCCGCGACCCGCAGGCGCCGACGCGCGCCGAGCGGCGGCGGCGCCCGCGAACGCGAGACCGACGACGAGCGCGCAGTTCGCGCCGGAGACGGCGGTCAGGTGCGACAGCGACGAGCGCCTTCATCGCGGCGTCGAGCTCGGCGATCGACGGCCGATGTGTCGCCGACGGCGAGACCCGGCACCAGCCCTGCCCCGGCGCCGGGCAGCCCGTCGACGGCGGCGACGAGTCCGCGGCGCAGTCCGGCGGCGACGGCGAAGACTGCCGCCGGCGGCGCGAGCACAGTCGAGGCCGCGCGAAGCCCGCACGCACGAGCACCGCGCGCTCCCCCGGTCGGCCCGGCGCCGCGGTGCCGCGCACGACCACGGTCGATCCCGCGTCGAGCGAGCCTGGCGCATGGCCGGCCAGGTCGACACGAGCCGGGTCCACGACGATCTCGACCTCGAAGCGCACCGTCCGCTCGTGCGCGCCGACCGACACCGCGGTCGCGATCGCGTCGAAGGCGAGCGAGGCCGCCGGCGCGGCGCTCGATCTTGCCGACGACCGTGGCCGTCGCCTGGACCGCGCGGCCGCCCTCGAGGGCGAGCTGCCGCAGCCTGCGCGCGGGCGGGCTGCGCGTACGCGACGTGCGATGCGGCGCTGCCGCCGCCGCAGCGCGAGGAGGCGATCACCATGCCGCGCCGCCCGCCGGGCGGAGCGCGGACGGCCGGACGGCCGCGATCGCCAGCATGACCGAGTGCGCAGCGCCCAGCCGCCGAGCGCGATGGCGGGCGCGGCATCCGGAGGCTGCGTCGCGACGAAGCGCCGCGCCACGCGGCGCCGGCGACCGGCACGAGGCGAAGACCGCGCGCGCACCGTCAGACCGTCACGAGGTCGCGCAGCGACTCGAGCATCTTGTCGCCGATGCCGGGCACCGCGAGCAGGTCCTCGACGCTCGTGAACCGGCCGTTGTCGTCGCGCCAGTCGATGATGCGCTGCGCCAGCGCGGGCCCGATGCGCGGCAGGGTGTCGAGCGCCGTGACGTCCGCGGTGTTGAGGTTGACTCGTGCCGTCCGCCGACCGGCGCACCCCGACGACGCCCAGCGGCCTCGCCGACGACGGGCACGTGCAGCTGCTCGCCGTCGCTCAGCGGACGCGCGAGATTGACGCGCATCCCGCGCCGCGTCGTGGCGAAGCCCCCGGCCGCGGCGATCGCGTCGACGACGCGCGCGTCGCGCGGCAGCACGTAGAGCCCGGGCTGCGCGACGGCGCCGGACGACGTGCACGTACAGCGCCGATGCGGCCGCGAGCGTCCGGGCGCGCTGTCCGTCGGGACCGTGACGGCTTCGACGGGCGCCGACGCGCCGCGCAGGATGCCGATGCCGACCGTGACGGCGAGCGCGACGAGCACGACCACGACGGCCGCTCCGAGCCCCAGACGCCGCCGCGGCGGGCGCAGGAGGGGATGCTTCGGCCGGCGTCACGCCCTCACGCTAGGAGCGTGCGTCGCACGCCGATGATCCGGCGCCCGCCGCTGGTGGACGGATCAGCCGCCCACGCCGCTGGGGAGGAGACTCAGCGCGTGCTGAAGCTGACGACCTTCGGCGGGCGCACGATGGCCCGGACGATCTCGCGGTCGCCGAGGGTGCGCAGGACGCGCTCGTCGCCGCGCGCGAGCGGCTCGAGCTCGTCGGCGCCGATGCGGGCCGGCACCTCGAGCGTCGCGCGCACCTTGCCGTCGATCTGCACGACCGCCGTGACCGTCTCCTCGACGAGGAGGGTCGGGTCGGCTGACGCCAGGGCACGAGGCCGACGAAGCCCGTGTAGCCGAGCATCTCCCACATCTCCTCCGCCGTGTGCGGCGCGAAGAGATCGAGGATCATCGCCGTGGCCTCGGCCGCCTCGCGGACGGCGGGATCCGCGGGACCCGCCCCGCTGTCGATGGCCTTGCGGGTCGCGTTGACGAGCTCCATCAGGCGCGCGACGACGACGTTGAACTTCGTCTGCTCGACGAGACCGGGCGCGTCGGCGAGCAGCCGGTGCGTCACACGGCGCAGCGCCGCGTCGCCCTCGGCCCACACGACGTCGGGATCGCTGGTGACGTCCTTCGCGATGCGCCACGCGCGCGCGAGGAACTTCTGTGCGCCGGTCGTCGAGACGTCGTCCCAGTCCTTGTCGTCCTCCACCGGGCCGGCGAACGCGAGCGCGACGCGCAGCGCGTCCGCGCCGTGGGCCTCGAGCTCGTCCTGGAAGAGCACCAGGTTGCCCTTGCTCTTGGACATCTTCGCGCCGCCGAGGATCACCATGCCCTGGTTGATCAGGGTCGAGAAGGGCTCGGTGAACTCGATCTGGCCCATGTCGAAGAGCACCTTCGTGATGAAGCGCGCGTACAGCAGGTGCAGGATCGCGTGCTCGACGCCGCCGATGTAGGAGTCGACGGGCGCCCACTTGTCGGCCTCCTTGCGGGGGAACGGCTGTGTCGCGTCGTTCGGGGCGAGGAAGCGCAGGAAGTACCACGAGCTGTCGACGAACGTGTCCATCGTGTCGGGGTCGCGCAGCGCCGGCTCGCCGGTCGAGGGATCGATCGTCTGCATCCACTCGGTCGCACCGCCCAGGGGCGACGTGCCCTTCGGCGTGAGATCGAGCCCGCGGGCGTCGGGCAGTCGTCAGCGGCAGCTGGTCCTCGGGAACCGGCACGATGCGCCCGTCCTCGGTGTGCACCATCGGGATGGGCGTGCCCCAGAAGCGCTGGCGCGAGATGAGCCAGTCGCGCAGGCGATAGGACTTCGCGGCGCGACCGGTGCCGGCTGCCTCGAGCTGCTCGATCATGCGGGCGATCGCGTTGCGCTTGGACAGACCGTCGAGCGCGCCGGAGTTGATCATGCGTCCCTCGCCTGTGAGGGCGATGCCCGGTCGTGGCGGGATCGATCTCGTCGAGCGACGCCTCGTCGGCGCCCGGGTCGATCGGCACGCCCTGCTCGTCGAGCTCGATGACGGGGATCGCGCCCGTGATCGGCGCCGTCGTGTCGACGACGACCTTGACCGGCAGGTCGAACGCGCGCGCGAAGTCGAGGTCGCGCTGGTCGTGCGCGGGAACGGCCATGACGGCGCCGTGGCCGTAGTCGGCGAGGACGTAGTCGGCGGCCCAGATGGGCAGCCGCTCGCCGTTGACCGGGTTGATCGCGTAGCGCTCCGAGGAACACGCCGGTCTTCGGGCGGTCCGTGCTCTGCCGCTCGATGTCGGTCTCCTTCTGGACGCTGCTCGAGGTAGGCCTGGAAGCGCATGCGCACGTCGGCGTCGGCACCCGCGACGAGCTCGGCCGCCAGATCGCTGTCGGGGGCCACGACGAAGAACGTCGCGCCGTGCAGCGTGTCGGGGCGCGTCGAGAAGACGGTGACGCGCTCCTCGCGCCCCTCGATCTCGAAGTCGATGTCGGCTCCGACCGAGCGGCCGATCCAGTTGCGCTGCATCTGGAGCACCTTCTGCGGCCAGAAGCCCTCGAGCTGGTTGAGGTCGTCGAGCAGGCGGTCGGCGTAGTCGGTGATCTTGAAGTACCACTGCGTGAGCTTCTTCTTCACGACCTCGGCGCCGCAGCGCTCGCAGTGACCGTCGACGACCTGCTCGTTCGCGAGCACGGTCTGGTCGTTGGGGCACCAGTTGACGGGGCTCTCCTTGCGGTAGGCGAGACCGCGCTCGTGCAGCCGCTGGAACAGCCACTGGTTCCAGTGGTAGTACTCCGGGTCGCTCGTGTGCAGAACGCGGGTCCAGTCGAACGACACGCCATAGGCGCGGAAGCCGGCCTCCTGCTGCGCGATGTTCGCGTAGGTCCACTCGCGCGGGTCCGCGCCGCGCTTGATGGCGGCGTTCTCGGCCGGCAGTCCGAACGAGTCCCAGCCGATCGGGTTGAGGACGTTGTAGCCGCGGTGGCGCCAGACGCGCGCCACGATGTCGGAGTACAGGTAGTTCTCGGCGTGCCCCATGTGCAGGTCGCCGGACGGGTACGGGAACATCGCCAGCACGTACTTGCGCGGGCGGGTGTCGTCGTCGCCGCCGGCGCGGAACGGGTCCGCCTCGGCCCAGCGCGCCTGCCACTTCTGCTGGATGGCGTACGCGTCGTAGCCGCCTCCCTCTGCAGGGGCAGAGGTGTCGGGGGGAAGAGTCTGACTCACGGAGAAGGACCAATCGTGGGATGCCGGGAACACGCCGAAGGGCGGAGCCGACCGAAGTCGCTGCGCGCCATCCTCCAGATTACCGGACCACGCGCCCTCACCAGCCGGGCGGCAGCTCCGCGCCGAGCGCCGCGAGCGGCCCGCGCGCCTTGACGCCGACCTCCGCGACCTCGGCCGCCGCCTCCGACCGCCACGTGATCCCGCCCCCGGCGCCGACGTAGGCGCCGCGAGGGATGCACGACGATCGAGCGGATCACCATCGCGAGATCGAGCGCGCCGTCGTCGCCGATCCAGCCGAAGCATCCGGCGAAGACGCCCCTCGGGCCGTCCTCGAGCCCGTGCAGGATCGTCATCGCCGAGAGCTTCGGCGCACCCGTCATGCTGCCGGCCGGAAAGGTCGCATCCAGCAGGTCGCCGACGCGTCGTGCCGTCGACGAGCACGCCCGAGACGGTGCTGACGAGCTGGTGCACGGCGGGATACGACTCGACCTCGAGCAGAGCGTCGACCGCCGACCGTGCCCGGCTCGCACACGCGCGACAGGTCGTTGCGCATCAGGTCGACGATCATGACGTTCTCGGCGCGCTCCTTCTCGCTCGCGCGCAGCTCCGCCGCGAGCGCGGCATCCTCGCCGGCATCCCGCCCGCGCGGACGCGTGCCCTTGATGGGCCGCGTGCGCACGACTCCGCCGTCCACCTCGAGGAACCGCTCGGGGCTCGCGCTCGCGAGCGCGACGTCGCCCGACCGCACGATGCCGCCGTGGTGCGCGGGCGTCGCCGCGCGCAGGCGCCGATACGCATCGACGGCGTCGACGGATGCCCGTCGACCCCGAACCGTGTCGTGAGGCACAGCTGGTACGCGTCGCCCGTCGCGGATCGCGTCGCGGCAGCGCTCGATCAGATCGCGCGTACTCGCGCGGCTCGTGGCGCGCGTCGCCTGCACCGGCCCGCGGCGCAGCGCCGGGCGTCCGTCGCCGCGACGGCACCCGCCACGAGGCGGCGGAACGCCTCCGCCTCGCCTGCGGGCGCGAAGACCCACACCTGCCGCGTCCGCATGGTCGAAGGCGACGAAGCGCTCCGCGCGCAGCCAGCGGACCTGCGGGCACGTCGGGCTCGGTCGTCGGCGACCGGCGCACCCGCCCGGGCTGCGGCATCCTCGTAGCCGAGCCAGCCGACCCAGCCCCCGCGGAAGCGTCCGCCCTCCGCGGGCGCCGCGCTCGGCGGCGCCGGACGCGCACACCGTCGCGCGGACCCGCTCAGCGTCATCTTCGACGACGCCCTCCCCCACCCAGCTCCAGCCCGTCGCGGCGGCCGGGCCGGCATCGAGCCAGAAGGTCTCGGCTCCCCGCGCGCTGACGATGTCGTGGACGGATGCCGGGTCCCGCCACCCGTCGAGCGCAACACACGACGAGAGGCTCGGTCATGTTCCCAGGCTAGAGGGGGCGGGTCGCTCTAGGCTCATGACGTGAACGAGATCCTGTCGTGGCTCCTCGACACCGTCCAGAGCGTCGACCCGCTCATCCGCACACTTCTGGCCGGTCTCGCCATGATGCTCGAGACGAGCGTGCTCATCGGCCTCGTCGTGCCGGGCGACACCATCGTCATCGTCGCCGGCACGGCCGTCGCGTCGCCCCTCGAAGGGCGTCCTGCTCGGGCATCGCCGTCGTGATCGGCGCGCTCATCGGCGAGAGCATCGGGTTCTGGCTCGGGCCGGCTGCTCGGCCCGCGCATCCGCGACTCGCGCCTCGGGCAGAAGATCGGCCACGAGAACTGGGAGCGCTCGGAGCGCTACCTGCAGCGCCGCGGCGGACCTGCGATCTTCATCTCGCGGTTCCTCCCCGTCCTGCACTCCCTCGTGCCCCTCACCGTCGGCATGAGCGAGTACTCGTACCGGCGGTTCCTCGCCTGGACGGCTCCCGCGTGCGTGCTGTGGGCGACCCTGTACATCAGCGTCTCGGCCCTCGCGGCGGGCACCTATCGCGAGCTCGCGGATCGGCTGCACTACGCGGGGTACATCTTCGTCGCGATCATCGTCGCTGTTCCTCGTGGCGGTCTTCGTCGCGCAAGAAGCTCATCGAGCGGTCGGAGCGCAGGCACCTGGAGGCTTCGAAGGACGACGCCTCCTGAGCGATCACTCGAGGAGCACCGAGCGGGCATGGAAGACTGTGTGGATGCCTGCTGACGCCGACGCACCCGTGCGACCAAGGTGCTGTGGCTCGCTCGGCTCGAGTACCGCCTGCACACGTGGCGCGAACGCCGTGCACGTGCGCGTGGCCTGAATCCCACCGTGACCCCGTTCCCCGGCTACGCGGGCGTCGACTGGGTGCGCGTCCTCGGTCGCGTGCTGATCGTGCCCCCCGCCAAGACCCGCTCCGACGGGCGAGTACGCGAGCGGTCCGCGGCTGGCGAAGCTTCGCCTCGGTCCCCGTGGGCTACGCGCAGGTGACCGTCAGGATCGCGGGCGTCACGCACGAGGTCGTCGCCGATCGCGGCGGCGTCATCGACACGGTCCTGCCCGCGACGTTCGAACCCGGATGGCAGACCTTCACGATGTCGGTCGAGAACGGCGAGCCCGTCGAGACGCGCGTCTTCGTCGTGGGTCCCGACGTCCGATTCGGCGTCGTGTCCGACGTCGACGACACCGTCATGGTCACGGCGCTCCCGCGGCCGTTCGTCGCCGCGTGGAACTCGTTCGTCGTCGACGAGCACGCCCGCCAGCCCGTCCCCGGTATGGCCGTGCTCCTGGAGCGGCTCATCCGCGACCACCCCGGCGCTCCGGTCATCTACCTCTCGACGGGCGCCTGGAACGTCGCGCCGACGCTCATCCGCTTCCTGCGCCGGCACCTGTTCCCGCCCGGCGCGATGCTGCTCACCGACTGGGGCCCGACGCACGACCGGTGGTTCCGCAGCGGCCGCGACCACAAGTCGGCGAACCTCGAGCGGCTCGCCCGCGAGTTCCCGCACGTGCGGTGGCTGCTGATCGGCGACGACGGCCAGCACGACGACGACCTGTACACGACCTTCACGAGCGAGCACCCCGACAAGGTCGTCGCCGTCGCGATCCGCCGGCTCTCCCCCACCGAGGCCGTGCTCGCCGGCGGCCGCACGGCCGTCAACGACCACTCCGCCGCGCAGGTGCCGTGGGTGTCGGACGACGACGGCGCCGGGCTGCTCGAGCGGCTCGAGGAGGTCGGCGTCATCGACTCCGACGTCGGAGGCCGCGCGTAGGCTGGCCGCATGTGCGGACGCTTCGTCGTGGCAAGTGCCGGATCCGACCTCGTCGGCGTGCTGCGCGTCGACGTCGAGAGCGACGACCTTCCCGAGCCGTCGTACAACATCGCCCCGACGAGCCGCGTCGCGATCGTGCTCGACTCCGCCAAGAGCGAGCCGCCGACCAGGCGCCTCGAGCCCGCGCGCTGGGGCCTCGTGCCCGGATGGGCGAAGGATCCCAAGATCGGCGTGCGCGCCTTCAACGCGCGATCCGAAGAGCTCGAAGACAAGCCGATGTTCCGCAAGGCGCTCGAGAAGCGACGAGCCGTGGTGCCGGCATCCGGATACTACGAGTGGAAGACGACCGACGACGGCAAGATCCCGCACTACATCCACCCCGCCGATGGCTCGCCGCTGTTCTTCGCCGGGCTCTACGAGTGGTGGAAGGACCCCTCCAAGCCCGAAGACGCCGACGACAAGTGGATGCTGAGCTTCACGATCCTGACGCGCGACTCGATCGGCCGGCTGGGCTCGATCCACGACCGGATGCCGCTCTTCGTCGATGCCGACCACGCGGACGCGTGGCTCGACCCGACGACCGACAACGTGCGCGACGTCCTGGATGCCGCGATCGATGCGGCCCCGCTCGTGGCCGAGACGCTCGACGACCACGTCGTGTCCAAGGCGGTCGGCAACGTGCGCAACAACTCTCCCGAGCTCATCGAACCCGTGGGCTGAATCACTCGACGGGCGTACAGGCCGGGCAGGGCACGAGTCCGCGTCCCGTCGGCGGCGAGCCGCAGGCGCAGTGCCACGACGCGGGTCGCTGCCTCCTCGAGCCGCTCGGCCGGGATGATCCCGGCCTCCGACGGCGGCCGCGATGCCGTCCGCCATGAGGGCGGCGGTGTCGGCGGTCGAGGAGACGACCGCGAGCACCAGGTCGTTGCCCGCCGCGATCGCCGCGACGGCGTTGGCGACGGGATCGGCATAGGCGGCGATTCCCGAGGACTGCAGCATCCCGAGGTCGTCGGTGACGCTCACGCCCGTGAAGCCCAGTTCTTCGCGGGCGATCCGGTGCCACTCGGCCGAGAGCGTCGCGGGCGCGGGGTCGATGGCGGGGAAGGCGAGGTGACCGAACATCAGCAGCGGTGCACCGGCGTCGATGCCTGCCGCGAACGGGATCCCGTCGCCGGCTGCCCAGTCCGCCTTCGACATGTCCCGACGCCGGAATCCCGGCGTGCGAGTCGCCCGGGGCCGACCCGTGGCCGGGGAAGTGCTTGAGCGTGGACGCCGCGGCGCCTCCCTCGCCCGTGACGGCGGCCGCGACGCGCTCTGCCGCAGCAGCGGGAGTCGTGCCCAGCGCACGGCGGTAGATGAACATCGAGCGATCCGCCGTCACGTCGGCCACGACGCCGAAGTTGACGCCGATGCCCGCGCGCTGCACGAGGGCGGCCCGACCCGCGAACGCGTCCCGCGCCGCCGCGGGCGGCTGGTCCTTGAGCACGAGGGACGACGGGAACCCGTCCCACGGCAGGCGCGACACATCCCCGCCCTCCTGATCGATCGCGATGACCGGCGGCAGGCCCGGATCGACCGTCAGCGCGGCGGTGACGGCCCGCAGCGCGTCCTCGGAGCCCGGCACGTTCGCGCCCATGAGGAGGAAGCCTCCGATGCCGGTCGCGTGCATGTAGGCGTTCAGCGCCGCGGGATCCGCCGTCGGGACATGGCCCATCACGACCGTCGCGGCGCGTTCGCGGGTCGACATCGCCGCGACGATGGCCGATGCCTGCGCCTCGATCGATTCGGGCGCGGCGGCCGCGACGACGACGGTGCCCTGGAGGGCTTGCGGCGGGTCGCTCTCCGCCGTGGCCGGGGCTGCCGCGGCGGCGAGAAGCCCCGCGCAGACCGCGGTCGCGACGGTCCGGCGCAGGCGCGAAGTCACCAGCCCAGCCTACGTAGTTCAGCGGGGCGGGAGTTCAGTGGGGCGGGAGTTCAGTGGCGCGCCACGATGGCTGCGGCATCCGTCCCCGCGGGAAGCACGCCGTACTGCGCGCCGCGATCCTCGCCGAGGCGGGCGGCGAGAAACGCCTCCGCGTCGATCGACGGAGCGTGGCGCAGCATGAGCGAGCCCTGAAGAGCGAGCGCGAGCGACTCGCTGAGGCGGCGCGCCTGAGGCTGCGCGTCCGCCGGATCGGCGCCCGCGAGGGATCCGAGGAGCGCGAGAGTGCGCTCGACGTGCTGGTCGAGCAGCGTCGAGGCGCCCCGCGTCGTCGCGAGCTCGTCGGCGAGCGCTTCGCCGGACGCGGTGTCCTTCGTCAGGGCGCGGAGGACGTCGAGGGCGATGACGTTGCCCGAGCCCTCCCAGATCGCCATGACGGGCTGCTCGCGGTACCTCAGCGCGAGCGGGAACGTCTCGGTGTACCCGTTGCCGCCGAGGCATTCGAGCGCCTCATACGCGTGGTGGGGACCGCGCTTGGTGACCCAGTACTTCGCGACGGGCGTCGCGAGGCGTCGCAATGCGGCGTCGCGATCGGTTGCGTCGGCCTCGAACAGCTGCGCGAGCCGCAGCCCCGTCAGCATCGCGGCCTCCGACTCGAGGGCGAGATCGGCGAGCACCGACGTCATCGCGGGCTGGTCGACGAGCTTCGCACCGAAGGCCGCGCGCCCTCGCGCGTGCCACACGGCTTCGGCGACGGACTGCCGCATGCCCGCGGCGCTGCCCAGGACGCAGTCCAGCCGCGTGCGCTGCACCATCTCGATGATGGCCGGGACGCCTCGCCCGGGCTCCCCCACGACGAACCCCACGGTCCCGTCGAACTCGACCTCGGCGGAGGCGTTCGAGCGGTTGCCGAGCTTGTCTTTGAGTCTCTGGATGCGAAAGACGTTCCGGGTCCCGCGCGCGAGCATCCGCGGCACGAAGAGACATGTGAGGCCCTCTTCGTCTCCGCCGCGGCGCGTGTGCGCGAGGACGAGGAAGCCGTCGGACATCGGCGCCGAGCAGAACCACTTGTGGCCCGTCAGCTGATACGCATGGCCTCCCATGTAGGTGCCGACCGTCGTGCCTGCGCGCACGTCCGAGCCGCCCTGCTTCTCGGTCATCGCCATGCCGACCAGAGCGCTGCGCTTCGTCTCGACCGGCAGGAGACGCGGCTCGTACTCTCGCGAGAGGAGGCGCGGCATCCACCCGTCGGCGATCCACGGCGAATCCTGCAGCGATGCCACCGCGGCATGCGTCATCGAGACGGGGCATGCATGACCGGGCTCGACCTGTGCGAAGAGCATGAACATCGCCGCGCGGGCGACTCCCGCCCCCGGGCGCGGATCGGCCCACGCCGACGTGTGGGCGCCGCGGGCGACCGCTTCACCGAGGACGCGGTGATAGGCGGGGTCGTACTCGACCTCGTCGAGGCGGAACCCCCAGCGGTCGTGCGGCCATGCGACGGGTGTGCGCGTGTTCGCGGCGACGGCGTCGCTCTGGAAGCGTCTGCGAACCCACGAGCCTGCCGGCCTCGTGCAGGTCGTCTGAAGCCCACGACGCCCCGAAAGCGCCGACCGCCGCGACGAGCGGCGTGTTGAGCCCGAACTCGTCGATGTCGGTGCGCCAGTCGCGGCTGATTCTCGACATAATGCGTCGCGGCGCCGATGACCCGCTGACCGCGCGAGATCACGAGCGTTCCGTCTCGCTCGCGAGCGCGAGGGCGTACTGCTCCTCGGTCGACAGCGGCGCCTTCGTCACGATCTCGTGGATGAACGCGAGTTTGTGCCGCACCGGAATCACGAGGTCGAACGGGTAGAGATCGCCGAAGCCCATCGATCGGTTGATGCGATTGAACGCCTGCGACATCCACTCCCAGTCGTTGAGGAGGCGCTGGATGGGCTCGTTCTCATACGACTCGCGCGGGACGACGTCGATGTCGCGCAGGCTCGTGACGGTCGCATCGAGATGGATGCCGATCGCAGCCGCCGTCTGAAGGGTTCCCGTGATGTGCAGGTAGTGGGCGAACGTCTCGGCGAAGTCCTCCCACGGATGCATCGTCGCGTATTCGGAGATGTGATTCTCGTGCCAGTCCGCGGGCGCACCGAACGTGTAATGGTGCTGGATCGCATCCTGATAGCTCGCGCGCTCGTCGCCGAACAGCGCACGGCATCGAGCCCACGACTCGTCGTCGGTCAGCAGGACGTTCTGGTAGTAGTGGCCGACCTCGTGGCGAAGGTGTCCGAGGATCGTGCGGTAGGGCTCGCCGAGCCGCACCCGCAGGGCCTCGCGCCGGTCGTCGAGGCTCTCGGCGAGGTCGATCGTGATGATGCCGTTGGCGTGGCCGATCATGACGGGCTTTCCCTCGGAGAGGCTCGAGATGAGATCGAAGCCCAGACCGCCCTGCTTCACGTCCCATCCGACGATCGGGAGCCCCAGATCGGCGAGCTGCAGGAGGAGCCGGCGCTTGGACTCCTCGGTCTTGGCGAGCTTCTCGAGCGCGACGGTGTCGTTCGCCGCAGGACGCGTGCGGGTGAGCCGGCACGAGAAGCACCGGCCGGCCGGCGCGTTCTCCCACACGAGCCAATTGCAGCCCCACTCGCGGTTGGAGCACGTGTACCACCCCACGCCGTCGATCAGGGCGTGGCCGTTGCGCACCCCATGGAACTGGCGAGACAGGATGTGGTAGCCGAGCTCGGCCTCGCAGCCCGGGCAGGTCAACGTGTCGAGGTAGACGAAGTGCCGACAGTGCGGGCAGCGGGGCTGAGAGCTCACGGTCTCACCGTAGCGCGGCGTCAGAGCGGCACGAGCGGGATGCGCAGGAGCACATCGTCGCCGTTGCGCGGGGATCCTCGCCCGTCGGTGTTGCTGGTGAGCACCCACAGGCTCCCGTCGGGCGCGGCGACGGCATCCCGCAGTCGCCCCTGCCCGTCGAGCGCGACGCTCGCCGTGGCGCTGCGCGTGTCGATCGCCCAGAGGCGCTGGCCGCGCAGCCCTGCCACGAACACGGTCTCGCCGACGGCCGCGATGCCGCTCGGACTGGACTCGGAGGGCGCCCAGACGATGATCGGATCGATGAAGCGATCGTCGCCCGCGTCGCCCTCGACGATCGGCCAGCCGTAGTTGCCGCCCGCGTCGATGCGGTTGAGCTCGTCCCACGTGTTCTGACCGAACTCGCTCGCCCACATCGTTCCGTCGGCGGTCCAGGCGAGCCCCTGCACATTGCGGTGTCCGAGCGACCAGACCGCGGAGTCGAACGGATTTCCGGGCGCGGGATCGCCGTCCGGCGTGACGCGGAGGATCTTGCCGCCGAGGGATGCCGGGTCCTGCGCGGAATCGCGGTTCTGGGCGTCGCCTGTCGCGATGTAGAGCATGCCGTCCGGCCCGAAGGCGATGCGACCACCGTCGTGGGTCGAACTGCGCGGGATGCCGGCGAAGACGACCTCGGGCGCTCCCAGCCCGATCCCGCCCGGCTCGCCCGTGAGCGGCATCCGCACGACTCGGTTGTCGTCCGCAGCACCGTGGTACGCGTAGAGCCGGTCGTCCCGGAGCGCGAGCCCGTGAAGGCCCGACTCGCCGCCCGAGACGACTCCCGGCACGACTCCCGCTTCGCGCACCTCGCCTCCCGCGAGCACTTCGCGGATCACGCCGCTGTCGCGCTCCGATACGAGCGCTCCCCCGTCGGCCAGCGGCACGACCGACCAGGGCGCGGCGAGTCCTTGCACAAGCGTCTCAGGCGGCCCGGTCACAGCCCAGGCTCCCGACACCTGCGGTGGCGCCGTGGGTTCCTCGACGGATGTCGCCTGCGGCGGCACGGGATCGCGCGGGGTCGGCGCCGTGCAGCCGGCCACGGCGAGGACGAGCACGAGGCCAGCCGCTGCGGCCGACCCGCGCGTGATCTTCATGCGGCGTCCGCCGCCGCCTCGAGGGTCGCGATGTCGATCTTGCGCATGTTGAGCATCGCCTGCACGGCGCGATGCGAGCGGTCGGGGTCGGGGTCGCGGATGAGTTCCATGAGCCGGCCCGGGATGATCTGCCACGACAGTCCCCAGCGGTCCTTGAGCCAGCCGCAGGGCTGCTCCTCGCCGCCCTCCGTGAGCGTGGACCAGTACCGGTCCACCTCGGACTGGTCGGGGCACTCGACATAGAGCGAGATCGCCTCGGTGAACGGGAACTGCGGCCCGGCATCCATCGCGAAGTAGTCGCGTCCCGCGAGCCGGAAGTGCGCGTGCATGACCTTGCCGCTCATGTTCGGCACACCGTCGGGGTATCGCGAGACCGAGACGATCTCGGAGCCCGGGATGAGCGACGTGTAGAGCGCGATCGCGGCCTCGGCCCCGTCATCGAACCACAGGAACGGGGTGACGTGGGTCATGGCTGACTCCTCGGTCGTCGGGGTCTCCAGACTCGCCCCGCGCGGCGACACGGTCAAGGGGTGCGGCTCCCGATCTGCGAGCGCGCTCCGCCGAGGATCCACGGGAGCCGCCTCGCCCGGGAGCGCTGCTCGCGTACGCTCGGACTCCCCTGCCGAATACGCCCTACTCGGCCTGCTCCACGCGGCGCGCGCGGTACCGAGCTGCGTGCAGCCGATTGCCGCAGGTCTGACTGTCGCAGTACCGGCGGGACGCGTTCTTGGATACGTCGATGAAGGTCTTCTGGCAGTCCTGGCCATCGCACACGCGAAAGCGATCCTCCCCCTGGGTGGTCAGCAGCCGCGCGAGGCCGATAGCCGTCAGAGCCGTGAGCTTGGATGAGAAGCTGGCGTCATCCATCGTGTAGTGGAAGTGCGGACGCTCATCGCCGGAGTGCGCAGCCAACTGGGGCGTGCTGCCTGCAGATATCAGGAGAGAGTTGACCAGTCCGATCCGAGCTTCGACGCTCGGGTGTCGGAGGAAGTCCTCGAGACGGCTGCGAAGCATGCGGATCTCCACCTCTTCCGCCCGCGAGTGTTCCGGCTGGTACGAGAGGACGTTGCGAGCCGCAATGTCATCGATCGTGTCGGCCCGCTCGAGCAGATCGCCCGATCCGGAACGCTGGGACGAGGTGTTGAGCAGGTCGGTGATCACGCCGAACGCGGCTCGAGCGTCATTATCGAAGAGCATGTTGCTCCTTGTTCTCCTGAGAGGATCAGCGGTTCACCGCGTCCAGGTTTCCGTGACATCGCATGTGTTCTAATTTCCCTGATGATACTGATCGACGCCGTCACGGGCGGCCGAAAAATGGCGATCACGCGTGAAAAACCTCGAGTGTCGTCATCGGTTTAACGCATTTCAATCATGTTTCAATTCCGCGAAATGTCGACCGATACGCCACGGTGCCCTTGCGCGTCGCTTGTCAAGTCAGTAGCTTTCTTTCAATTGAACATGACGACTCGAGTCATGGCATTGCATCTCTGGAGGAGACACGGCATGAGCATCACCACTACCCGCTCGGCTCGTCGACGCGGTCTGGCAGCTCTCACTTTCGCGAGCGTCGCCGTCCTGGCCCTGGCCGGCTGCGCTTCGACGGCGGACGCGGGTTCGAGCGAGGACTCGATCGTGCCCGAGGACGCACGCGGCATTCTGACCGAAAGCGTTCCGGCGGAGTTCGCCGACGGCATCACTGTGGCGACCCAGGCGGACATCGCGCCCCTGACGTTTACGACAGACGACGGCGAGGTCGTCGGTTTCGATCAGGACCTGCTGGCCGCGTTGTCGGAGGTCATCGGCGTGGAGTTCACGATCGAGCCCGTCACGTTCGAGAACCTCATCCTCGGACTGGAGAGCGGCAAGTACGACTTCGTCGCGGACACCACGATCAAGAAGGAGCGTCTCCTCAAGTACGACATGCTCAGCTACTTGACCTCCTCCTACAGCGCCGCCGGCCTCGCCGACGCGAAGAAGCTGGGCGACGAGGTCACCGAGCTCTGCGGCATCTCGATGGGCGTCGTGTCGGGCGAAGTCATCATCGACTACGTCAAGACGCAGATCGACCCCGAGTGCGACGCCGCCGGTCTCGAGCCGGTCTCGCTGACCGAGTACAAGGATTTCGCCTCGACCGTGCTTGCGGTGCGCAGTGAGAACGTCGCGGGCATGATCGTGGACACGATGACGTTCGGCTACTTCCAGTCGGGTGAAGCCGGTGCGGACTTCGCGTACAACGGCCCGACGCGTCTGAACCCGTCGAACTCGGGCTACTCGTTCCTCAAGGAACAGAACCAGGAGCTCGCCCTCGTTGTCCAGGAGGCGCTCACCACGCTCGTCGACAACGGAGTGTACGCCGAACTGCTGGCGAAGTACGGGCTCACCGAGTCCGGCATCGAGGGCGACCCGGTCCTCAACCCCGAAGCCAGAATCTGAGGGTAATCCGAATGCCCCTTCTTGAAACGGGGACGCTGGACGCCAAGCGCGCGGTCTTGGCCGAGTTGAAGACTCGGCCAAGACCCGCGACTGGTCGCTACGTCGCCGCCACCGTCGCCGTAGCGGCCAGCGCGCTCTTCATCTGGAGCCTCATCGTCAACGAGGCCATCGACTGGAGCGACGTCGGCCGGTACCTCTTCAACCCGCGCATCCTCGATGGCGTCGTCGTCACTATCCAGATCACGGTGATGTCGCTCCTGCTGGGATTCTCCAGCGGCCTCGTCATCGCGTTGATGAGGCTGTCGCACAGCAAGATCCTCCAGACGATCGCCGTGGTGTGGGTATGGTTCTTCCGCGCCGTGCCGGTGCTCGTCCTGCTGATCCTGGTCAACAACATCGCGCTCCTCTACCCGGAGCTGGGGATCGGCCTGCCCGGCATGCCGATGCTCATCGGCGTAGAGACGAAGGCCGTTGTTTCTCCTCTGCTGGCCGCTGTCGTAGCCTTCGGGGCGAACGAGGGCGCCTACGCCTCAGAGGTCTTCCGCGCGTCGATCAAGAGCGTGCCCGCCGGACAGTTCGAAGCGGCCAAGGCGCTGGGCATGGGATCCGTGCGGATGTACACGCGAATCGTCCTGCCTCAGGCGATGCGCATCGCGGTCCCACCGCTGGCCAACAACACCATCAACATGCTGAAAGGCACGTCGCTGGTGTCCTACATCGGGGTCTCGGACCTGCTCTACACCTCGCAGTCGATCTACGCCCAGAACTATCTCGTCATCCCGCTGCTGCTGGTGGCATGCCTCTGGTATCTGCTGCTGGTCAGCGTGCTCAGCGTCTGTCAAAGTCTGCTCGAGCGACGCCTGGGATTCGACCGGAAGCGCCGGCAGACGGCGCGCCTCGCAGAGGAGCTGCTCTCCAATGGCTGACATGATCCTGGACGCTGTCGGCGTCACCAAGGCCTTCGGGACCGAGACGGTGCTCGACAAGGTCTCGCTCACGGTCGGCAAGGGGGACATCGTCTGCCTGCTCGGCCCATCCGGCGCCGGCAAGACGACCTTCCTGCGTTGCCTCAACCACCTCGAGAAGCCGGATTCCGGCGCGGTGTTCCTCGAGAACGAGTTGCTCGGATACCGCCGAGTGGGCGACTCTCTCATGGAGCTTCCGCCACGCATCATCGCGAAGCAGCGGCAACGCGTGGGCATGGTGTTTCAGTCGTTCAACCTCTTCCCGCATATGACCGCCCTCGAGAACGTCATCGAGGCACCCGTGAAGGTGAAAGGCATCTCCAAGCGCGAGGCGACCGACCACGCCCGAAGCCTGCTCGACTCGGTCGGTCTGCTCCACAAGGCGGACTCGACTCCGCAGCAGCTCTCGGGCGGACAACAGCAGCGCGTCGCGATCGCCCGTGCGCTGGCGATGCGGCCCGACGTCGTGCTCTTCGATGAGCCGACGTCGGCCCTCGACCCGGAGTTCGTGGGCGAGGTCCTCTCGGTGATGCAGAAGCTCGCCGAAGAGGGCACGACGATGGTCATCGTGACCCACGAGATCGGCTTCGCGCGCGAGGTGGCCGCCCGAGCGGTGTTCATGGAGCGCGGCCGCATCCTCGAAGAGGGCACGATCGAGAAGCTCACCGACTCCCCTCAGTACGAGCGCACGCGCGACTTCTTCGCGAAGGTGCTCTGACCCGCTCCGATGCACGAGAAGCGCCCTCCCGCTCGACGCGGGAGGGCGCTTCTCGTGGGGCGAGCGTCCTGCTCAGGGCAGCAGCGCGATGGCGCGACCCGGCCCACCCGCCGACCGTGCCACCTTCACGGGCAGGAAGATGAACGTCGCGCCCCGAGCCGGCAACTGGTCGAGACCGGCGAGACACTCGACGAACACCATCCCCCGCGAAAGGCCGGCGATGTGGGTCGGGGCGCCGTCGTGCGAAGGTCCCATGCTCGCTCCGTCGGTGCCCACGCAGCGCACCCCACGGGCGGACAGGAGTTCCATGGCATCGGCGTCGGGCGCGGGCCAGGCATCGACGTCGCCGTGCTCGAGCGGGCGCCGAATGTAGGCGCTGCCCTCGGCGCCGGCGAGATAGCGCGAATCCCACCCGCTGCGCAGCAGAACCACGTCGCCGGGCAGCAGCCGACCATACTGCAGCTCCCACTCGGCGATATGCTCTGCCGTGATGAGGGGGCTGCGACCGGGCTCGGCGCTGCCCACGAGTCCGGTGACATCGATCACCGCGGCGGGACCGATGAACTGCGCCGGATCGACCTTGTCGCCCGTGATGTCACCCATCGGGTGCGCCATCGGCAGACCGGATCCCTCGCCCGCGAGGAAGTGCGCCGGTGCGTCGAAGTGGGTCCCGGTGTGCTCGTCGAGGATCAGCCCATGAGACCGATACGGGGCGTTGTTTCCGCACAGGCGGACGGCCACGTCGTCACCGACCTCTTCGAACCAGTGCTCGACGAAGTGTCGGAACGGCAAGGCGCCCGGCCACGCCGCAGGCAGCTCCGGCGCGAGCGTCAGGGACAGGTCGACTACGCGGCCGAGCGGCAGCGGCGCACTCATCGCGCCGTGTACCCGCCGTCAGCGGCGAGAACTGCGCCGGTGACGAACGAGGCCCGCGAGGAAAGCAGGAACACCACGGGCTCGGCGATCTCGACCGGATCGGCAACGCGCCTGACCGGATGAGCGTCGATGATGTCGGTGCGCGCCTGTGCTGGGTCGGGGAGCCCTCCGAGGTAGTCGTCGAGGAACTCGCCGCCGATCGAGCCCGGCGATACCGCGTTGCAGCGGATGCCTTCGGCGGCGAGATCGACGGCGAGCTGCTTCGTGAGCATCTTCACCGCGCCCTTGGATGCACAGTAGGCGACCTGACCAGCCAACCCCACTTCGCCTGAGATCGACGTGATGTTCACGATGGACCCCCCGTCACCGTGCCGGCGGAAGTGTTCGACTGCGAGCTTCGCGCCGATGAAGGCACCGCGGGCGTTGACGGCCATGGCGCGGTCGAATCCCTCGACGGTGGTCTCGTCGATCGATCCCACCACCATGAGTCCGGCGTTGTTCACGAGTCCGTCGACGCGTCCCCACTCCGCTTCGGCCAGCGCGAATGCGCCGGCGAACGAGTCGAGATCGGAGACGTCGACGCGGATGCCGACAGCGCTGCCACCTGCATCCGTCACCCGAGCAACGGTGGTCTGCAGGCCCTCGGCGTCCAGGTCGGCGACGACCACGCGAGCACCGGCCGCGGCGGCGCGCTCGACGATCGCGCGACCGGCGCCGCGTGCACCTCCGGTGATGACGACGACTCGTCCTTCGAGCTCTCGGTCGGTCATGCTGACTCCTCTTTGTCGGGGCGGGTGTACGTGGCGAGGACGGCCGAGTCGTCAAGACGGCCGTCACCGCGAGCGGATGCCGCTGCGAAGCGTTCGAACGCTGCGTCGGCGATCGGAAGGGGCAGACGGGCCTCGGCGCGAACGAGGCCGAGGTCCTTCACGAAGATGTCGACGGCGCTCTTCGGGTCGGCCCAGTCGCCGGCGACCATGCGCGGACCTCGGTCGGCGAGCATGAACGATGCGGCGGCCCCGCTGGACAGGATCGGCAGAGCACGTGCCGGGTCGATGCCCAGCGACTCCGCGTAGGCGAGGGCCTCTGCCGCCACGGCGATGTGCACGCCGCACAACAGCTGGTTGACGAGCTTCATGCGCTGGGCATCGCCGATGTTCTCGCTCAGCCGGAACACGCTGCCGCCGAGTGCGTCGAGCGTGGTGTCGGCCCGCGCGAACGCCTCGGATGAGCCGCTCGCCATGATCAGCAGGTCGCCGATCGCCGCGCGCCGAACACCGCCCGACACCGGTGCATCGATGACGAGTCCGCCGGCCGCTTCGACACGGGCGGCGATCTCGTGCACCGACTGGAGACCGACTGTCGCCATCACGATCACGACCGCGCCCTGCCGCAGGCCCTCGAGGACACCGTCCGGGCCGGAGAGAGCCGCATCGGCCTGCGAGGGTGTGGCCACCATCAGAGCGACGATGTCTGCGTCGGCTGCTTGTGCAGCCGTCACGGCTCGATCGAAACCGTCTGCGGGGTCGAGCGCGGCATAGGGGTCGTATCCCATCACCGTGAACCCGCTCGCGGCGAGATGGCGCGCCATCGGCCGTCCCATCGCTCCGAGTCCGATGAATCCGATCGTGGTCATGAGGTCTCCTTGTCGGTGCGGGTGAGGTCGCGCAGGCGTTCGACGGCGATGCGCAGGTCGTCGTCTCCGCCCACGTTGCCGGGAAAGATGACGTAGGGCAGATCGATGGTGCGGGTCGGAGCCTCGAGCGGCCGGATGATCGAGACCTTGCTGTCGAAGAGCTGTCCGACAACGGTCGCCGAACGGATGCCGAGCCCCTGCGCGGCTGTCTCGTGCGACGTGATTCCTCCCTTGGCGATCACCCAACCGAGGTCTGCACGGGAGTGCACCGCGGCCACGATCTCGCAAAGCGAGTCCGAGAGACGCCGAGCGAGGTCACCGGCCGCCGACGAGTCACGCAGCTCGGTCCGGGGCGTCTCGAGCACGACATCGGTGACGGTGAGCGCGCTGATCACCGCGTCCGCGAGCGCCGTGCGGCCGGCTGCGTCTTCGGACGTGAGCGCGTCGATGCCGGCTTCGATCCGGGTGAGGTGCTCCACTCCATCGAGTGCGGACAACTGCCGCGTCGTCTGCGGGACGTGCGATCCCACAACGACCAGCCCATGTCCGTGCCGGTCGGGAAATGCTGCTCGAAGCTCGGCCGCCGTGAGTGCCGGCAGGGAACCGCGTCCTGACAGGGCGCGCACGAGCGATGGCGCGCACCGGACGAGGATCGGGATTCCGTCGGCGTGCAGTCGCTCCAGGGCCGCGGCGATGGTGTCGACGTCGGCGACCGAGACGGCGTCGACGACGGTCCAGGCGCCCGGGGCGCCTTCGATGGCGGCGGCGACGGCCTCGACCCCCTCCTGGATGGTCTCGAGGGTGACGATGCCGACCCGCCGCGCGTCCTCCGCGGCGCCGACTTCCGCGAGGAAGGCGGAAAGATCAGACGATGAGAAGCCGAAACGCGCGTCGTCGGCGAACGGTGTCTCGCCGACCGGGATCGACTCCCCCGCGACCTCTACGTAGTGGCGTCCGCCTTTCGTCGTCCGCCCGGCCTCGACGAACGCCGGGACGAAGACTCGGCGCACCTCGTCAGCTGCATACGGCATCTCTTCCAGCAGTGCGCTGACCTCGACAGCGACGTGCCCACGCAGGGTCGAGTCGCCGCGGCTGACGAGCAGCGGCATGTCGTCAGCGCGGTCTCGCAGCACAGCGGCCACACGCAGGTTGGCGGCTCGCGCGTCGTCGGCCGAGAGCGCGCGCGAGTTGGTGAGCACGCACACGGCGGCCTCACCCGCGTCGAGATGCCGGTTCAGCAGCTCGGGGTCGACTCCGAATATCAGAGTGAGGTCTCGCAGTGTTTGCGCACCCGTGGGGTCGTCGTCGACGATGACCACCGTCATCGGTGAACTCCTCGGTTGATCACAGCTCTCCCATCATTACCGAACACTAAGACGCAGATGATTGTGAACGTCACGTTACCGCAAGAAGAGCTCCAAATCACTAGCTATTTTGAGTTGACTACTGAGTGATCCAGCCGGTACCGTCGTCGCAGGCCCAGTATTGCCGGGGCCAGGAGAGGAATTCGGATGTCCACGGAGAAAGTGCGCGTCTGCGTCGTCGGCGCAGGGGTGACGGGTTTGGTAGCGATCCGCGAGCTGGTCGAGGCGGGTTGCGAGGTGCAGGCGTACGAGCGCACGAACGACGTCGTCGGTGTATGGGCGCAGGTGTACGACACGGTTCACCTTCTGACTCCCCGGGAGGCGACGTCGTTCCGCGGCTACCCGATGCCCGATTCGTACCCCGCGTTCCCCACCGGGGAGCAGTACCGCCAGTACATCCGGTGGTTCGCGGACGCCGCTGACCTGCGAAAGCACATCGCGTTCAATACCGAGGTCGTCGAGGCCGTGCCGCTCAACGGCGGCTCGGACGGCTGGGACATCACGCTCGCAGACGGCACGGTCGAACACTTCGACGCCCTCGTCGCCGCACACGGTCACCTGTGGTCGCCGCGTGTTCCCGACTACCCCGGCACATTCACCGGCACGCAGCTGCACACCTCCGAGTACCGCAACCCGTCGGACTTCGTGGGCGACCGCGTACTGGTCGTCGGGTCGGGCAACTCCGCGTGCGACATGGTGACCGACGCGATCGCGTCCGGGCGCAGCCCGATGATGTCGCTGCGCTCCGGCACGTGGTTCGTTCCGCAGTCTCTTTTCGGCACGCCACGCGGCAACCTCGAGTTCCTCAAGCACACCCCCGCCGGAACTCTCAACGACTTCAACCGATTCCTGGTCAAGGCGAGCATCGGCACCCCCTCCTCCTACGGCTTTCCTGAACCCGAACACGACGACTGGGCGTCCACGCCGCCGACGTTCAGCACCCTCGTGCCGTACTGGGCTCAGCGTGGCCGGGTGCGCGCCGTGCCCGAGGTCAGCCACTTCGCCGGCAACAGCGTCCACTTCGTCGATGGCTCGGTCGAAGAGGTCGACACCATCATCTGGGCGACGGGATACCGCGCGCCCGTGCCGTTCGTGTCGGAGGGCGTCATCACGGAGACCGCCGGGTACCCGTCGCGCATCGTCGGTGGCCTGATCTCGTCGGACGCCGACAACCTGTACTACTCCGGAATGTGCAGCCCGCGGGGCGGCGCTCCCCACAACTACGGACGAGGGGCGCAGACCATCGCGCGACTCGTGACCGCACGCGCGCGGATCGGCCGACCCCTCACTGAGACCGTCTTCGCCGATGAGGTGCCCAGCGGCCGCATGGATTGGGTGCTGCCGGCGTGGATCGAAGAGCTCGAAGCGGCGGAGGCGCGCCTTGCCGCGGCCGTCGACGAGTTCACCGATCTCGCGGACCGGCCCGACGAGCTCGTGACCATCTGAGCGGCTCCGGCGCTCGGTTACAACGGAAGTGAAGAAGCAGGCATGACAGAGATCGTCAAGGTCAACACAGGCAGCCCGTTCGAGACGAAGGAGAGCTTCTCGCGCATCGTCGCCATCGGTGACTGGGTGCTCACCTCCCTCACCTCGGGCCGCAATTACGCCACGCGCGAGATGTCGGACGACGTGTCCGAGCAGACGCACCAGGCTTTCTCCAACGTGCGCGGCGCCCTCGAAAGCGTGGGGGCCTCGCTCGCCGACGTGGTGCGGTCGCGGGTGTTCGTGCCGAACATCGACGACGTTCCCGCCGTGATGGAAGTCGTGGGCGAGTACTACCGTGGCATCGACCCCGTCAGCACAGTGACCTGCAGCCCGCTCGCCGGAGACTTCAAGGTGGAGATCGAGATCACCGCGTTCCGCGGCGCATCTTCGCTCCCGAGCCGACGGATCGCGGTGGACCTGGCCGCGCTCAGCTGACTCCACGGTGGCCTCGGCGCACGCCTGAGGACGAACGCCGCACGCCCCTGAGCAAGTGCAGTTGCGCTTGCTCAGGGGCGTGCGTCAGTTGAACGCCGCCCTCACTTCCGGTGTTCGCGCAGACCGCCGCCCCACTCCATCACGTCCAGCCGCAGGTCATGCCTTCAGCGTGGAAGAGGTGGCGGCGCTTCGATGAACACGCCGCTCCCCCAGCCGATTTCCCAACCCCTGCGGGTGTCGTAATAGTCGGCGAATGCGATCGGCGCCGCGTCGTGTTCCGCCACCAGTTCCATGAGTCGGGCGTACCAGTCCGCATAGGCTCGGTCAGGCGAGTGTTCGCGCATCCAGGGCATGGAAGCGAGGATCAGATCGGCGACATCGTCCGGGGAGGTGGATCGGTCGACGATGGCGCCTGCATACTCGGGCCCGCTGCCGGTGCTGTAGTTGAGCACCACGTTGTCGTTTCGGTAGGAGATGTAGCCTCCGGAGTCCTCCAGCGCATCGACCTCCGCGAGCTCGACGCGCCAATACATGCCGGACGGGCTCATATACGGAAGGATGCGGAGCTGCTCGTATCCGCGTTCGTGGAGTCTTGCGACCCCCTCGAGGATTCGGCGAGGCGTGTCCTCGGACTGCTTCGCGCGCATCAGCTCGTAGATCTCGTCCTCGAAGGCGACAAGCGTGACTGAGTCGATGGCAGTCGGGGTGGCCCAGATCGACTCGAACGCGGCGTCGACCGCTTGATAAATCGGCCAGCCGTAAGCTCCGGCGCTCACGAGCGGAAACGCGACCGTCTGAGCCCCGAGGCCTTCGGCGACATCGAGGCTCCGCCGGTAGCACGACTCGAGCAGCCTTCTATCCGTCTGGCCCGCACGGTAGTTCGGCCCGACGGTGTGGACGACCCACCTCACGGGCAGGAGCCCGGCGGTGGTCCATCCGGCATCGCCGACGTCCAGGCCCCGCGGGAACCTGTCGATGCAGTCCTGCAGGATGGCCGGTCCGCCGGCGCTGTGGACGGCTCCGTCCACCCCGCCCCCTCCTCCGCGGACAGCACGGTTGGTTGCAGTGACGATCACGTCGACCGGCTGCCGGGTGATGTCGCCCTGGACGACGGTGATCTTCGGCAACGGCGGCTCCTTCGGCGTCGCGGGGGTGATGGATCCAGTGTCTAGCATCCCGCACCAGACCGAACGACCGAACCTCACGCAGTGCCAGGAGGATGTCGGGCGATGTGGCTGGAGCCGACTGAATCTGCGTTCGTTCGCAGAGCTACGGTGTCCCGACAGGCTGGACCCGCTGACACGATCGCCCTCCAATGGCAGATGTCCCGCGACATTTGAGACACATGTCGCGGGACATCAGATGGTGGACCTGAGGGTGTGCGGGTTCACGACATAGGCGACAGGTGATAGGCGACACGTGAGTCGCGTCATAGGCGACAGTCCAATGCATGTCGTCAAGCATCGGGTCGTGGTGTTGAAGATCGTCGCTGGACAGCTGTCGGTCGCTGAAGCGGCGGCCGAGTACGGGATGAGCCGGCCCTATCTGCATAAGCTCGCTCGCCCGATATCGGGCGGAGGGTCTGGACGGCCTCGAGCCGCGGTCCCGGGCACCGTTGACCAGTCCGCAGGCGGTCACCGACCGGATCCGGGACCGCGTCGTGCAGCTGCGGGTCGCGTTGATCGCGGCCGGGCGCGACGCCGGCCCGGTCACGATCGCCTGGCACCTCGCACGCGAGGGACTCCACGCCCCATCGACCTCGACGATCCGGCGGATCCTGCACGCCGCCGGGCTGATCACCCCCGAACCTCGCAAGCGCCCGAGATCCTCCTACATCCGGTTCGAAGCTGCCCAGCCCAACGAGACCTGGCAATCCGACTTCACGCACTGGCGCCTCGCCGACGGCACCGACGTCGAGATCCTGAACTGGCTCGACGACCACTCCCGCATGCTGCTCAGTCGTGCACCGCCCATCGACCGGTCACCGGCGTCGACGTCGTGGACACGTTCCTGAACTGCATCGACGCCTACGGGCCGCCCGCGTCCACGCTGACCGACAACGGCCGCGTCTACACCGCCCGCCACGCCCACGCCCGCAACGCAGTTCGAATACGTCCTCGCCGCGCTGACCATCGTGCAGAAGAACGGCGCCCCCAACCACCCGCAGACCCAAGGGAAAGTGGAACGCTTCCACCAGACCCTGAAGCGATGGCTCGCCGCCCGTCCCCGCGCGGCCACGATCACCGAGCTCCAGCAGCAGCTCGACGTGTTCCGCGCCCACTACAACCAGCACCGACCGCACCGCGCCCTCGACGGGCACACCCCGATCGAGACATACGCCGCGTCACCGAAGACAGCGCCCGCAGGCCACCGTCCCGACGCCGGCCACTACCGGCTCCGCTACGACCACGTCGGCAGCAACGGGAAGATCAGCTTCCGCAGAGCCGGGCGCATGCACCACCTCGGCGTCGGAGCCGACCACCGCGGCAAACGCGTCCTCATCCTCGCCGACGACCAAACCACCACCATCGTCCACCTCGACACCGGCGAGATCATCGCGACCAACACCATCGACCCCGCCCGCACCTACTGGCGAAACAACGAAAAAGAGCCCGGCCGATGGCCGAGCTCCTCCTCATGAATGTCACCTATGTCGCGACTCAGATGTCTCCTATGTCGCGACTCAGGACATGGTGGACCTGAGGGGACTCGAACCCCTGACCCCCTGCATGCCATGCAGGTGCGCTACCAGCTGCGCCACAGGCCCAGACGCTCCCCCGACCGCTCGGGGCAACTCTGAAATCCTACTACACGGGTCGCCGTGCCTCGAACACCGTCACTCGCTCGGCGTGCGCTCGGGAAGCACGATCGGCACGGTCGGGCAGTCCTTCCACAGCCGCTCCAGACCGTAGTACATGCGCTCCTCCTCATGGAAGACGTGCACGACGAGATCGCCGAAGTCGAGCAGCACCCAGCGCGCCTCAGCGCGACCCTCGCGCCGCACGCGCTTGTGTCCTGCCTCGAGCAGGCGATCCTCGATCTCGTCGGCGATGGCGGCGACGTTGCGCTCGCTGCGTCCCGTGACGAGCAGGAAGACGTCGACGAGCGGCAGCGGCTCCGACACGTCGAGCGCGACGAGATCCTCACCGCCCTTCGCAGTCGGCCGCGGCCGCGGCGATCGCGACCATCTCGTGCGACTGCGCACTGGCCACCATCAGAACACTCCGTTGACGAAGGCGAGAATGAGCACGCCCACGAGCGCGAGCGCGAGCACCCCGGCCGTGATCGCAAGCGACATCATGAGCTTGCTGCCCTTCTCGGGCGCAGGGGGCTTGATGACGTCCCCATTGCTCTTCACGGTGCTGATGGCCGCGCTCGCGGCGATCGGCGTCGGCGAGGAATGCGCAGGAAGCTCGCCGTCGACGAGCACCGCGTCGGCCTCGTGACCGTCGGCGGCACCGGGCGCGTGCCCGAGCGAGCCGAGACCCTCGGGCAGGTTGAACGTGCCCGTGATGATCGTCTCGCCGGTCGCCGTGACAGGCGCGACGATCGGCGAGCCGCCCGTCGCCTGCGACATGATGAGCGCGTTCGGCGTACCGATCGATCCCGTCGAGCCGGCTGCGAGCAGCTGGTCGAACGACGGAGGCACGTCGGCTTGCGGTGCCGCGTCGGTGAACAGCGCGGATCCGAGGAGCGGGCTCACGATGGGGCGCTCGGCTTCGTCGTCCTCGTCCTCCGATGCGGCGGACGCGGGAGCGAACAGCTCGGCCGCGCCGGCCTCGTCATCGTCATCGTCATCGACGGCATCCCCGTCTTCGTCCTCGACGGCCGCGAACGACGGCTCATCGACGACCACGACCTCGACCTCGGGGTCTTCGGCCGGCTCCGCGTCGGCGAACAGGCCGGTGAGGGCGCTCTCGGCGCCGTCCTCAGCCTCGACGGACTCCTCGGCCTCGAACGCGGGCACGGACTCGATGACCTCGGCCTCGACGACCTCGGCCTCGGCCTCGGCCTCGGCAACCTCAACCTCAGGCGTCTCGACGGGGGCCGGCGCAATGCCGGCCAGGTGGGCCGCGGCGGCGTCTGGCGTGATGACGGGCACGGATGCCGTGCGGATGCGCTCCTGCTGGCGGGCCTGGCGGCGCGTGAGCGGCGCAACGCCGAGATCGACCGCCATGTCGGCGACCGGCGGCTCGGAGACGACCGCGGGGGCGGCGGCGCGAGGCAGCGGCGCGACGGGAACCGCCGTCACGGGCGGTGCGACGGCCTCGGCGGCGGAGGCCTCGGCGGCCCCCTCGGTCGATCGCGCGGAGGTGTCTGCGGGGGTGACGACGGGGGTCGCACCGGTGTTTCGGAGGTCGCGCATCTGCTTGCGCGTGAGCGGAGGTGTATCCGGCTGCTCGGGTTCAGTCATTCCTTGCTCCGGTAGAGGTGATGCTTCGCAATATATTGGACGACCCCGTCCGGGACGAGGTACCACACGGGGTTTCCGGTTCGGACGCGCTGACGGCAGTCGGTCGACGAGATCGCAAGCGCGGGGATCTCGAGCTGACTCACCCCGTCGGTCGGGAGGCCGACGGTGCTCAGCACATGCCCTGGCCGGGAGACCGCAACGAAGTGTGCGAGGTCCCACAACTCATCATGATCCCTCCAACTGAGAATCTGCGCTATAGCGTCTGCACCCGTGATGAAGAACAGATCCGCATCGGGATGCTGCGTGCGCACGTCCCGCAGCGTGTCGATCGTGTAGGTGGGTCCGTCGCGGTCGATGTCGATGCGGCTGACCGTGAATCGCGGGTTCGACGCCGTCGCGATGACGGTCATGAGGTAGCGGTGCTCGCTCGCGGTGACCTTCGACTTCTGCCACGGCTCGCCCGTGGGAACGAAGACGACCTCGTCGAGGTCGAACGACTGCGCGACCTCGCTCGCGGCGACGAGGTGACCGTGGTGGATGGGATCGAAAGTGCCGCCCATCACCCCGATGCGCGGGCGGCGTGCGACCGACATGCAGTCGCGGCCTTAGTGGCCGTGCCCCGCCTGCTGCTGGACGTCGTTCGCGTGCGCCTTCGCGTAGGCCTCTGCCTTCGACGCGTGGCGGTTCGCCACGTTGCGGTACGAGAGGGTCACGAGTGCCAGAGCGGCGAACGCCACGATCGCGACGATGCCGTAGCCCACGGTCTCGAGGGCGACATTGCCGTGGTGCTCGGACTCTTCGGCTGCGAAAGCGAGAAGCGTGGCGAGGGTCATTCGTGCTCCGTTCGGGTTCGCCGCAGATCGCGGCCCTCCCAGTTTAGGGCTTCAGGCGCGCACTTGTCCGGACCCACGCGCGAGCCACTTGGTGCTGGTGAGTTCGCTGAGGCCCATCGGGCCTCGGGCGTGGAGCTTCTGGGTCGAGATGCCCGACCTCGGCGCCGAAGCCGAACTCGCCTCCGTCGGTGAAGCGGGTGGATGCATTCGCCATGACGACGGCGGAGTCCACCTCGGCCAGGAACCGGTCGATGCTCGCGTCGTCCTGCGTGATGATCGACTCGGTGTGGTGCGTCGAGTAGCGGCGGATGTGCGAGAGCGCCTCGTCGAGGTCGTCGACGACCCTCATCGAGATCTCGAGGCCGAGGTACTCGGTCGCCCAGTCGTCGTCGGTCGCCGGCACGACGCCCTGGGCGAGGCGCGCGGTCTCGTCGTCGCCGTGGACGACGACGCCCTTCTCCTGCAGCGCGGCGACGACCGGCCCGACGACGCGGGATGCCGCATCCCGGTGCACGAGGACCGTCTCGACGGAGTTGCAGACGCTGGGTCGCTGGACTTTCGCGTTCACGACGATGTCGCGCGCCCACTCGAGCGGGGCCGTGGCGTCCAGCACGATGTGCACGACGCCCGCGCCCGTCTCGATGACGGGGACGGACGACTCGGTCACGACGGTCTCGATGAGCTGGGCGCTCCCCCGCGGCACGAGCACGTCGACGATGCCGCGGGCCCGCATGAGCGCCTTCGCGCCGTCGCGGCCGAACTCGTCGACGGTCTGGATCGCCTCGGGGTCGATGCCCTCGTCGGCGAGAGCCGTGCGCATGGCCCGGACGAGCGCGCCGTTCGTCTGCTCGGCGGCGGTCCCCCCGCGCAGCACGACGGCGTTGCCCGAGCGCAGTGCGAGCGCGGCGATGTCGACCGTCACGTTCGGACGGGCTTCGTAGATCGACCCCACCACGCCGAACGGCACAGAGACCTTCGTGAGCTCGACGCCGTTCGCGAGCGTGCGGGTGTCGAGCACGCGCCCGACGGGGTCGGGGAGCTCGGCGATGTCGCGCACGGCGGCGGCGAGGGCCGCGATGCGGGGGGCGTCGAGGCGCAGCCGATCCTGCAGGCCCGTGGCCATGCCCGACTCGCGTCCGCGGGCGAGATCCTGCGCGTTGGCGGCCTCGATCTCGGGTGCGGCAGCCTCGATGGCAGCGGCGATCGCGTACAGGGCGCGGCGCTTGCGCTCGTCGCTCAGAAGGCCGATCGAGCGGGCGGCGTCCTTCGCGAGGAGCATCCGCTCGAGGGCGGTCGTCGTGGTCGTCGTCACGCGCCCAGTGTATCGGCGACGGCTTCGCCGACGGTCCGCACGGGGCCTGTCAGGGGTGCGGCAGCGGGATCGGGGTTGGGCGCGAACCACGTGCCGATGTCGTTGCCGGCGAGGGCGTCCTCGACGAGATCCGCGCTCGTGACGAGCACGCCGACACCGGCCGTCGTCGCGAGACGCGCCGCTGAGACCTTGGTGGCCGCTCCCCCGGTGCCGACGCTGTTGACGACGACCGAGCCGAACTCGAACCCCTGCAGATCGTCGCCGTACGTGACGTGCCGGATCGGGACCGCATCGGGATCTGACGGCGGCTTGGTGTACAGGCACTCGATGTCGCTCAGCAGCACGAGGGCGTCGGCGCCGATGAGCTGGGCCACCAGCGCCGCGAGCCGGTCGTTGTCGCCGAAGCGGATCTCGTGGGTCGCGACCGTGTCGTTCTCGTTGACGATCGGCAGGATGCGCAGGCCCAGCAGACGCTCCATCGCGCGGCGCGCGTTCGAGCGCGGGGTCGCGTTCTCGAGATCGCCCGCGGTGAGGAGCACCTGCCCCGCGAGGATGCTGTGGCGGCGCAGCGACGTCTGATAGCGCCACATCAGCACGTTCTGGCCCACGGCGGCCGCCGCCTGCTGGGTCGCGAGGTCGTTGGGGCGACCGCCGAGCTCGAGGAACGGGATCGCGGTCGCGATGGCGCCCGATGACACCAGCACGATCTCGACGCCGCGCGCGTGCGCGCGGGAGAGCGCGTCGACGATCGTGTCGATGCGGTGCGCGGCGTCACCGCTGATCGATGAGGAGCCGACCTTGACCACGACACGGCGCGCGGCGGGGATGCCGCTGCGCTCGTGGGTGGTCACGCTTCGTCCTCGTCGTCCCAGCCCTGCGCCGAGAGGCGCTCGGCCTCGAGTTCGGCGCGGGCCTCGGCCTTCGCATCCATGAGCTCGTGGTAGCGCTCGCGGCGCTCCGACGTCGTGCGACGACCGCTCTGGAGCAGGCGCGGATCGGTGCCGCGCGGTGCTGTCATCATCTCGGCGGGCGAGCTCATGGACGGCTCCCAGTCGAAGATGATGCCGTCGCCCTCGCCGATGACGACCGTCGCGCCGGGGATCGCCCCCGCGCGGAACAGCTCCTGCTCGACGCCGAGCTTCTCGAGCCGGTCGGCGAGGTAGCCGACGGCCTCTTCGTTCTGGAAGTCGGTCTGCTGCACCCAGCGCTCGGGCTTGACGCCGATGATCCGGTAGACGGGACCGTAGGTGCCTCCCTCGACACGCACGATGAAGTCCTTCTCGGACCCCTTGGGCCGGATGACGATGCGCTCGGGAGTGGGGGTCGCGGCCTGCTCGAGGCGGTGCTTCTCGACGAGGTCGCCGAGAGCGAAGCTCAGCTGGCGCAGACCCTCGTGGCTCACGGTCGAGATCTCGAACACGCGGAATCCGCGCGCCTCGAGCTCGGGCCGCACGAGGTCGGCGAGGTCCTTCGCCTCGGGCACGTCGATCTTGTTGAGCGCGACGAGCTGAGGCCGCTCCAGCAGCGGCACCTGGCCCTCGGGCACGGGGTACGCGCCGAGCTCGCCGAGGATGACGTCGAGGTCCGAGATGGGGTCGCGTCCGGGATCGAGCGTCGCGCAGTCGAGGACGTGGACGAGCGCCGTGCAGCGCTCGACGTGACGGAGGAACTCGAGACCGAGCCCCTTGCCCTCCGACGCGCCCTCGATGAGGCCGGGAACGTCGGCGACGGTGTACCGCACGTCGCCCGCCTGGACGACACCGAGGTTGGGATGCAGCGTCGTGAAGGGGTAGTCGGCGATCTTGGGCCGGGCGGCCGACATGGCGGCGATGAGGCTCGACTTGCCGGCGGACGGGAAGCCCACGAGCGCGACGTCGGCGACGGTCTTGAGCTCGAGGACGACATCGCCCTCCCAGCCGGGGGTGCCGAGCAGCGCGAAGCCGGGCGCCTTGCGCTTCGGAGTCGCGAGCACGGCGTTGCCGAGGCCGCCGATGCCGCCAGGGGCTGCGACGAACCGCATCCCGGGCTCGATCATGTCGACGAGCACCGTGCCGTCGGGGTCCTTGACGACCGTGCCCACGGGCACAGGGAGCTCGAGCGACTCACCGTGCGCGCCGGAGCGGTGGTCGCCCATGCCGAAGCCGCCGTTGCCGGCGGAGCGGTGCGGCGAGTGGTGGTACGACAGCAGCGTCGTGACCTGGGGGTCGGCGACGAGCACGATGTCGCCACCGTGGCCGCCCGTGCCGCCGTCTGGACCGGCGAGCGGCTTGAACTTCTCCCGCTTGACCGAGACGCAGCCGTTGCCGCCCTTGCCGGCGCGCAGATGAAGCGTCACCTCGTCGACGAACGTGACCACGGGTCCCCCTCAGATTCCTGCCTGGATGCGCGGAAGGGGGCGAGCATCTGCCCGCCCCCTTCGCAAGGAAATGCGCTGCGCGTCGATTACTCCGCGACCGCGACGATGTTGACGACCTTGCGGCCGCCCTTCGTGCCGAACTCGACAGCGCCGGGCTCGAGGGCGAAGAGCGTGTCGTCGCCACCACGGCCGACGTTGGCGCCGGGGTGGAAGTGCGTGCCGCGCTGGCGGACGATGATCTCGCCGGCGAGGACCTTCTGGCCGCCGAAGCGCTTCACGCCGAGGCGCTGTGCGTTGGAGTCACGACCGTTGCGGGTGGAGCTTGCGCCCTTTTTGTGTGCCATCTCTGCGTCTCTTCCTGGACTTACTTGATTCCGGTGACCTTGACGCGCGTGAGGTCCTGACGGTGGCCCTGGCGCTTCTTGTAGCCGGTCTTGTTCTTGAACTTCTGGATGACGATCTTGGGACCGCGCTCCTCACCGAGAACCTCGGCGGTGACGGTGACCTTCGCGAGCTTGTCGGCATCGGTGGTCACGGCGTCGCCGTCGACGAGGAGCACGGCGGGAAGCTGGATCTTGTCGCCGATCTTGGCAGCCTGGCGATCCAGGACGACGATCGTGCCGACCTCGACCTTCTCCTGCCGGCCACCGGCTCGCACAACTGCGTAAACCACTTCACACCTGTTTTCGTCTGGGAGCGCGTTGCTCCGGATTGTCTTGAAAGACGGGGAAATCGTGGTGCGGACTGCTGGAGCCCGAAGCTCAGCCTGTCGTGTGCACGCCGCGAGACGTGCACATGGGACGCACCAAAGGACTACTTTACCGGATGCCGGGACAAGCCGCAAAAGCAGTGCCCGCGGGCCCGGCATCCCGTCAATAGGATCGATGGATGGCGATCCTGATCGATGACGCGCTCTGGCCCGCGCACGGCAGGCTGTGGGCGCATCTCGTGAGCGATCACGACCTCGCCGAGCTCCACGCGTTCGCCGAGGCGAACGGCATCCCTCGTCGCGGCTTCGATCTGGACCACTACGACGTGCCCGAGGACGCGCATGCGCGCCTCGTCGCCGCGGGCGCCCAGCACGTCAGCGGGCACGAGCTCGTGCGCCGTCTGATCTCCTCAGGGCTGCGCGTGACGGGCAAGGCGCGGCGCGCGGGCCGCTGAGCTCAGTCCTCGGTCTTCGGTGGCACCGGCGTCCCTGTGAGCGCCGCCGTCGTGACACGGCGGCGTCCCCGACCCTGACCGGGAGCCTTCGGCTCGGGAAGCGCACTCAGCACGGAGTCCAGCAGCATGTCCTTCTCGGTCTTGGGCGCGCGAGCGGCGGAGTCCGGGCGCTTCTTGCGCTGCTTCTTCGGCCGCTCGACGGGCTGCTCGACCGCGGCTGGTGCCTCATCGGCCGCCGACTGCTCGTCGTTGTGGTGGATCGTGGATGCCGCGATCTGCGCGAGCGCGGACTTCACGCCCTCCGTGATGACGTGCGTGCCGCCGGCCGGTCCCGCAGGGGGCGCCGTGTTCGCGCCGCCGCGCGGGCGTCGGCCGCTCTGGCCGTTGCCGCCGTTGAGCGGTGAGCGGTGCTTGACGACGGGGTCGTGGTGGACGATGACGCCACGACCGGCGCAGACCTCGCACGGCTCGCTGAAGGTCTCGAGAAGACCCAGGCCGAGCTTCTTGCGCGTCATCTGCACGAGACCCAGCGAGGTGACCTCGGCGACCTGGTGCTTCGTGCGGTCACGGCTCAGGCATTCGACGAGGCGTCGCAGCACGAGGTCGCGGTTGGACTCGAGCACCATGTCGATGAAGTCGACGACGATGATGCCGCCGATGTCGCGCAGCCGCAGCTGGCGCACGATCTCCTCGGCCGCCTCGAGGTTGTTCTTCGTGACGGTCTCTTCGAGGTTGCCGCCCGAGCCGACGAACTTGCCCGTGTTGACGTCGACGACCGTCATGGCCTCGGTGCGGTCGATCACGAGCGAGCCGCCCGAGGGCAGCCAGACCTTGCGGTCGAGCGCCTTCTCGATCTGCTCGGTGACGCGGAACGCATCGAACGGGTCGATGTCGGACTCGTAGCGCTCGACGCGCTCGAGGAGGTCGGGGGCGACGCTTGCGAGGTACGACGTGATGGTCCCGTACGCCTCGTCGCCCTGGATGAGCATCTTCGTGAAGTCCTCGTTGAAGACGTCCCGGACGATCTTGACGAGGAGATCGGGCTCGGAGTGCAGCAGTGCGGGCGCCTGGATGGACTCGAGCTGCGACGAGACGTGCTCCCACTGGCTCGTGAGGCGCTGGACGTCGAGGGTCAGCTGCTCCTCGGTCGCGCCCTCGGCGGCCGTGCGGACGATGACTCCCGCGGACTCGGGGAGCACCTCCTTGAGGATCTTCTTGAGGCGCGCGCGCTCGGTGTCGGGGAGCTTGCGCGAGATGCCGTTCATGGCGCCGCCGGGCACGTACACGAGGTAGCGGCCGGGGAGCGAGATCTGGCTCGTCAGGCGGGCGCCCTTGTGACCCACGGGATCCTTCGTGACCTGCACGAGCACCTTGTCGCCGCTCTTGAGGGCCAGCTCGATGCGTCGCGGCTGGTTGCCGGTCTCGACGGCGTCCCAGTCCACCTCGCCCGAGTACAGCACGGCGTTGCGGCCGCGTCCGATGTCGACGAACGCCGCCTCCATGCTCGGCAGGACGTTCTGCACGCGGCCGAGGTAGACGTTGCCGATGAGCGACGCGTCCTGATTGCGTGCGACGTAGTGCTCGACGAGCACGCTGTCCTCGAGCACCGCGATCTGGATGCGGCCGTTCTTGGAGCGGACGATCATCTCGCGGTCGACGGCCTCGCGGCGGGCGAGGAACTCTGCCTCGGTCACCACGGCGCGACGGCGACCCGCCTCGCGGCCGTCGCGACGGCGCTGCTTCTTGGCCTCGAGTCGCGTCGAGCCCTTGATGCGCTGCGGCTCGGTGATGAGCTCGACGGCGCGCTGACGGTGCGTGTGCGCAGGAGCAGGCTCGGATGCCTCGTCCTTGCCTTCGCTCCCCCGCCGACGTCCGCGGCGACGAGCGCTCGTGCCGCTCGGCTGCTCGTCGACCTCGTCGCGCGCAGCCTGACCCGGATGCGCCGGCAGCGGGGCGATCTCGGGCGCATAGAACATGAGCGCCGTCGAGACGGCCGAGACGAAGGTCTCGGGCAGCAGCCCCAGGGACACCGCCGTCGGCGGGCCTGCGGGCTCGGTCTTCGGCTCCTCCGCAACCGCCTCGCGCCTCGGCCTCGGCAGCAGGCTGCTCGGCCTCGGCAGCAGGCTGCTCGGCGTCGGCAGGCTCAGAAGCGGACTGCTCGGCCTCAGCCTCCGTCTGCTCGGGCTCGGGCGCGGCTTCCGCCTCGTCCGCCGACGTATCCGTCGGCTCGACCGCCGGAGCCTCGACCTTCAGCTCGGCATCCGGTGCGGTCTGTGACTCGTTGTTTTCGTTTGTGTCATCGGCCATCTCTGGCGTACTCCTTGCGGGGCGACACCGCGCGTCACCCGGCGAAATCTCGTGCGGTGCCGCACCTGCGGTGCCGCTAACTCACTCGGTCTGCAGCCGGCTCTTCGGCTCATGCTGCGAAGGGCGTTCGTCGCCCTGAAGTCTTCTGTGATGCGTATGGCGGCGCGGCCGCGAAGCATCCCAGTCATTATCGCACTTTCGGCCGCCGATTGCTCGTTCGAACCCGACCAGGTTCTTTCACGGCCCGGATGCGGCGCACACTCAGAACCCGACTGCGATAATCCGAGCATGGCTCAGGCGCAGACGCACACCCGTCCGACCGCCCTCGCGGTCTGGCTGATCATCGCCGGCGTGATCGGATGGTGGGCGGCCTTCTCGCTCACGATGGAGAAACTCCACGCCCTCGTCGATCCCGGCGCGGGCGCCGGGTGCGACATCAGCCCGCTCGTGCAGTGCTCCGAGAACCTCGGCTCATGGCAGGGCAGTGTCTTCGGGTTCCCGAACCCCCTCCTGGGGCTCGCCGGCTGGATAGCTCCCGCTCGTCGTGGGCGTCGCGATCCTCGCGGGCGCGCGGTTCGCACGGTGGTTCTGGATCGCGTTCTGGGCGGGCATCGCGTTCGCATTCGGCTTCGTCGTCTGGCTCATCAGCCAGAGCATCTACGACCTGCACACCCTGTGCCCGTGGTGCATGGTGACGTGGGCCGTCACGATCCCGACGTTCTACGCCGTGACCCTGCACCTGCTCCGATCCGGGATCGTCGCCGCTCCCGCGCGCGTGCGAAAGGCCGCCGACTCGCTGATGGCGTGGGTGCCGCTCGCGGCCGTGCTCAGCTACGCGCTCATCCTGCTGCTCGCGCAGATCGAGATGAACGCCGTCGTCCAGATCGTGAACGACCTGTTCTTCTAAGCCGGGTTAGAACCAGATCGCGAGCTCGCGGGCGGCCGACTCCGGGCTGTCGGATCCGTGGACGAGGTTCTGCTGCACCTTGAGGCCCCAGTCGCGGCCGAGGTCGCCGCGGATCGTGCCGGGCGCTGCCGTCGTGGGATCGGTCGTTCCCGCGAGCGAGCGGAAGCCCTCGATGACCCGGTTGCCGGCGAGGCGGATCGCGACCGACGGTCCCGACATCATGAACTCGAGGAGCGGCTCGTAGAAGGGCTTGCCCTCGTGCTCGGCGTAGTGGCGCTCGAGAGTGGTGCGGTCGGGCTCGACGAGCCGGATGTCGACGAGCGAGTAGCCCTTCGCCTCGATGCGGGCGAGGATCGCGCCGGTGAGTCCGCGCGCGACTCCGTCGGGCTTGACGAGGACGAGGGTCTCTTCCGTGGCCATGCGTGTTTCCATTCGGTTCAGGATTCGTCGGGTGCTGTGGAGGCCGCGAGCTGCGCGTTGCGCCGGTCGAGAGCTGCCCCCTTGATGGTCGCATACGCGTACATGCCACCGAAAATGAGGGCGACGAGCGCGAGCGCCGGGACGAAGAACGCGCCGAGCGCGACGACGACCTGGAGCACCCACCCGAGCACGATGCCCCAGCGGTAGCGCACGAAGCGACCCGTCAGGATCATGAGGACGGCGACGACGCTGCCCAAGACGATCCCCCACCACGGCTCGATGCCTTCGGGGAGCGCTGTGAGTCCGTAGATCACGAGCCCGCCGAGGAAGGCGACGACCGACTCGAAGGCCAGCACGATCGACGCGAGGGACTCGGCCGCGCCGCGGCGGCGATGAGGCTTGGGCGCAGGAGCTCCGGATGCGGGGACCCGGGGTGCGGGGGTCTCGGTCATGACGTCCACCCCGCCTTCCAGTCCTCGGCTTCCGCGAGGACCATCGCCTCCCCCGCGAGGATCACCGATCCGGCGATGACGACGGCACGGCGATCGGATGCCGAGGCCCACTCCCGCGCCGCCTCGGCGGCCTCGGCGACATCCACGTGGACGGTGACGGGCAGGTCGCGGGCCTCGGCGAGGTCGGCGATCGCGTCGGCGTCGCTCGCTCGCTCCGAGTCCGGCGACGTCGCGAAGACATGCGTCGCGATGGGCGCGAGCTCGGCGACGATGCCCGCCGCGTCCTTGTCGGCGAGGACGCCCAGCACGAGCCCCCACTCGTCGAAGTCGAACGTGTCCTGCAGCGCGGCTGCGAGGGCGCGCGCTGCGTGCGGATTGTGCGCGGCATCCACGAGCACCGTCGGATTCGTCCCGACGAGCTGGAGGCGTCCGGGCGAGGTCGCTCCGCCGAGGCCCTCGGCGAGCACGTCTCCCGTGATCGCCTGCGTCGCACCGCCCACGAGCGATTCGACGGCGGCGATGGCCAGGGCCGCGTTGAACCCCTGGTGGGAGCCGTAGAGCGGCAGGTACTCGTCCTCGTATGTGCCCGCGAGACCGCGCACCGTGATGAGCTGGCCGCCGACCGCGAGGCGCTGCGATGCGAGCGCGAACTCGGCGCCTTCGAACGCGATCGACGCGCCCTTGGCCGCCGCCGCGGTCCGCAGCACGGCCTCGGCGGCGGGCTGCTGGCGCGCCGAGACGACGGCGGCGCCCTCCTTGACGATCCCGGCCTTGACCGCAGCGATGTCGCCGATCGTCTCGCCGAGGCGGTCGGCGTGGTCGATGTCGATCGGTGCGAACACCGCGACGTCCCCGTCGGCTGTGTTGGTCGAGTCCCACGACCCTCCCATGCCCACTTCGAGCACGAGCACGTCGATCGGCGCATCGGCGAAGGCCACGAAGGCGAGAACCGTGAGCACCTCGAAGAAGGTCAGCGGAGCGTCGCCCGCGGCCTCGAGCTCGGCATCCACGATCCCGACGAAGGGCTCGATCTCGCCCCACGCGTCGGCGATCGCGGCATCGGCGATCGGCTCGCCGTCGACCATGATCCGCTCCGTGAAGCGCTCGAGGTGCGGGCTGGTGAAGAGTCCTGTCCGCAGCCCCAGGGCGCGCACGAGGCTCTCGATCAGGCGGCTCGTCGACGTCTTGCCGTTCGTGCCCGTCACGTGGACGACGCGGTAGGTCTTCTGCGGGTCGTCGAGGAGCTCGAGCACGCGCGCCGTGCGCTGGACGCGGGGCTGGACCCATCGCTCGCCCTGTCGCTGCAGAAGCGCCTGGTAGACGGCATCCGCTCGTTCGCGATCTTTCATGCCGTGCCTTCCGTTCGTGCGACCGACACCGTGAAGGCGCCCCGGTTCGCGTATGTGCCCGCAGCGACGACCGCCTCGTGCTCGGCCGGACCCGCCTCGCCCACCGAGAGCAGGGTCGCGGTGCGCGAGCGGACCGAGTGCGCGAGCGCCAGCGTCTCGCCTGCGACGTGCGCGATCGAGAAGGCGGACGCGACGGCCGCGGCATCCGCGTCGTCGTCGAAGATCAGGTCGAGTCGGATGCGGTCGCTCACATCGAAGCCCGCGGCCTTGCGCGTGTCCTGCACGGCGCGGATGACGTCGCGCGCGAGGCCCTCGGCCTCGAGCTCGGGCGTCGTGGTCGTGTCGAGGAGCACGAAGCCGCCGTCGGCCAGGAGCGCGAGCGCCTCGCCGTCGGGACGACCGGAGGTCTCGAGCACGAGTTCGTACTCGCCGGGCTCGAGCGCCAGTCCGCCCGCGACGACCACGTCGCCCTCGACCGACCAGTCGCCCGACTTCGCGCCCTGGATGGCGCGCTGCACGTCCCGGCCGAGTCGCGGACCCGCCGCGCGGGCATTGACCGACAGCCGGTTGGTGATGCCGTACGACTCGGCCGTGTCGCCGCGCAGCTCGACGAGCTCGACGCCCTTGACGTTGAGCTCTTCGCGCAGGATGTCGTCGAACTGGGCGAGGGACGAGGCATCCGGAACCACGACGGTGAGCAGGGGAAGCGGCAACCGCACGCGCTTGCCCTCGCGCTTGCGCAGGGCGTTCGCGACACTCGACACCTCGCGCACGGCGTCCATCGCGCTGCGGATGTCGGCGGCCTCCGGGAACGCGTCGGCGTCGGGCCAGTCGGTCAGGTGCACGCTGCGACCGCCTGTGAGGCCCTTCCACACGCGCTCCGACACGAGCGGGATGAGGGGCGCCGCGACGCGCGTGAGCGTCTCGAGGACCGTGTAGAGCGTGTCGAAGGCCTCGCGGCTGCGGGGGTCGTCCGAGACCCCCAGCCAGAACCGGTCGCGCGAGCGGCGGATGTACCAGTTCGTGAGGGCTTCGGCGAAGTCGCGCAGGCGGGAAGCGGCCGTCGTCGAGTCGAGGCCTTCGAGATCGGCCGCGACGCCGCGCACGAGGTCGCCCGTGAGGGCCAGGATGTACCGGTCGAGGACATCGGTCGAATCCGTGCGCCAGGACGCGTCGTATCCGTCGCCCGAGGCGTTGGAGTATGTCGCGAAGAAGTACCACGCGTTCCACAGCGGGAGCAGGAACTCGCGCACTCCCGCGCGGATGCCCTCCTCCGTCACGACCAGGTTGCCGCCGCGCAGCACGGAGGAGCCCATGAGGAACCACCGCATCGCGTCGGACCCATCGCGGTCGAAGACCTCCGAGACGTCCGGGTAGTTGCGCAGCGACTTGGACATCTTCAGGCCGTCCGAGCCCAAGACGATGCCGTGGCACGAGACGCCCGTGAACGCCGGCCGGTCGAACAGCGCCGTCGACAGCGCGTGCATGACGTAGAACCAGCCGCGGGTCTGGCCGATGTACTCGACGATGAAGTCCGCCGGCGAGTGCGAGTCGAACCACTCGCGGTTCTCGAACGGATAGTGCACCTGCGCGAACGGCATCGAGCCCGAGTCGAACCACACATCGAGCACGTCCTCGATGCGGCGCATCGTGCTGCGGCCCGACGGATCGTCAGGGTTCGGGCGCGTCAGCTCGTCGATGTACGGGCGATGCAGGTCCACGTCGCCCTCGGCATTGCGCGGGAGCCGGCCGAAGTCGCGCTCGAGCTCCTCGAGCGAGCCGTACACGTCGACCCGTGGGAACTCGGGGTCGTCGCTCTTCCACACCGGGATGGGCGAGCCCCAGAACCGGTTGCGGCTGATCGACCAGTCGCGCGCACCTTCGAGCCACTTGCCGAACTGCCCGTGCTTGACGTTCTCGGGCACCCACGTGATCTGCTCGTTGTTCGCGAGCATGCGGTCCTTCACATCGGTGACGCGAACGAACCAGCTCGATACGGCCTTGTAGATGAGGGGGTTCCGGCAGCGCCAGCAGTGCGGGTACGAGTGCTCGTACGACGCGAGGCGCAAGAGGCGCCCCGACTGGCGCAGCAGGCGCACGAGCGGCGTGTTGGCATCCATCCACAGCTCGCCGGCGACGTCGGTCACCTGCGGCAGGAAGCGGCCGCCGTCGTCGAGGCTCATGATGAGCGGGATGCCGGCGGCCTCGGTCACCCGCTGGTCGTCCTCACCGTAGGCGGGCGCCTGGTGGACGATGCCCGTGCCGTCGGAGGTCGTGACGTAGCCGTCGACCAGAATGCGCCACGCGCGCTCGGTGCCCCACGTCTCGGCATCCGCGTAGTAGTCGAAGAGCCGGTCGTACGAGACGTCCTGCAGCTGCGAGCCCAGGACCGTCTGCTGCACCGCTTCGCGCGCAGCGTCGGCCGACTCGTAGCCGAGATCCTTCGCGTAGCCGGCGAGCAGGTCCTCCGCGAGCAGATACCGGTGCGCCGTCGCCTCGACGGGCTCGTCTCCGGGGTGCACATCGGCGGCGCCCGCGGGGCCCCCGGGCACGACGACGTACCGGATGTCGGGGCCGACGGCGAGCGCCAGGTTCGTGGGCAGGGTCCAGGGGGTCGTCGTCCAGGCGAGCGCGCGCACGCCCGTGAGGCCGAGCGCTTCGGCCTTGAGCCCGACCAAGGGGAATGTGACCGTGACCGAGGGGTCCTGCCGCATCTTGTAGACATCGTCGTCCATGCGCAGCTCGTGGCTCGACAGCGGCGTCTCGTCGCGCCAGCAGTACGGCAGCACGCGGTGCCCCTCGTACGCGAGGCCCTTTTCGTGGAGCGTCTTGAACGCCCACAGCACGGACTCCATATAGGTCGTGTCGAGGGTCTTGTAGCCTCGCTCGAAGTCGACCCACCGCGCCTGCCGTGTGACGTACTCCTCCCAGTCGCGCGTATAGGCGAGGACGGATTCGCGTGCCTTGGAGTTGAAGACGTCGATGCCCATGGCCTCGATCTCGTCCTTCTCCGTGATGCCGAGCTGCTTCATGGCCTCGAGTTCGGCGGGCAGACCGTGCGTGTCCCATCCGAAGACGCGGTCGACGCGCTTGCCGCGCATCGTCTGGAATCGCGGGAAGAGGTCCTTCGCATAGCCCGTGAGCAGGTGGCCGTAGTGCGGCAGACCGTTCGCGAACGGCGGGCCGTCGTAGAAGACCCACTCCTGCGCGCCCTCGCGGTTCGCGATCGAGGCGCGGAAGGTGTCGTCGGCCTCCCAGAAGGCGAGCGTCTCGCGTTCGATCTCGGGGAACCGCGGGCTCGGCACGACAGCGGCGGGTCCGAACGAGGATCCGCTGAGGGCCTTCGGATAAGTCATGTCACTCCTGCAGGTTGCGATGTGCTCCTCAGGCTCCGCCTGGGGGGATGCTTCCTGCGAGGACGACTCTCCCGAAGGAGAACCGCGGTACCACCCCGCGTGCCGACGCGGTCGGCCTCTCTCACTGCGGCTGTGACGGGCCTGCCCCGCTCGGTTCTACTGGGGGCCGTGGCCCTGTTCTTCCGAGAGCTCCCCGGTGATGGCCGGATCGATGCTGGTGCTGCAAGTCTACCGCCCTCGCGCAAGAGGGCTGGGCGTCTCGCGCGCTACGGTCGAGGCATGGCACGACGCGGCGACTCCCCCGCTGCCCCGCGGATCTCGCCTCCGGATCTTCCCCCGAGGCTCGAGCGCTCGCGCGGGCTCCAGGCGCGCGAGGAGCACTTCCGGCTCGAGATCGACGGACTCGACCAGACGACGGATGCCTCGCACAGCGAGATCTCGGAGTGCCGGCTTGTCGCGGCATCCCTCGACGCCCTCACCCTCTCGGGAGCCGCACTCGTAGACGTCGACATCCGGGACCTGCGCGCGACGATCCTCACGGCGCGCGGGGCGCGGTTCAGGCGCGTGCGCCTGACGGGCGGTCGCATCGGCACGCTCGATCTCGCCGATGCCGAGCTCGATGAGGTGGAGCTGCGCGGCGTCCGGATCGATTACCTCTCGCTCGCAGCCGCCCAGCTGACCGATGTGCTCATCGCGGACTGCGTCATCACGACGCTCGATCTGCCGCAGTCACGCTGCGACCGGATCGCGTTCGAGCACACGGCCTCGGACGAGGTCGACTCCCGCGGACTGCGGGCGCAGGACGTCGACCTGCGCGGCCTCGAGGCGCTGTCGTACACGGATGCCGCATCCCTGCGGGGCACGACGTTCTCGCTGCGGCAGCTCGAGCTCCTCGCCCCGGCGTTCGCCGCCACGCTCGGGATCGACGTCCGCGACTGACGCCGACGGGGCCGGACGCTTCGCATCGCGCCGGGCCGGTCGGCTACATGCCGCCGAACCCGCCCCCATCGAAGCCGCCGAAGCCGCCGGCGTCGAAGCCGCCCCCGTCGAAGCCGCCCGCATCGAACCCGCCCCCGAAGCCGCCGTCCGCGCCCGCACCCGGATCGAACGTCTCGCCCACCCAGCCCGGCTCGGCGTCGAGGCCGATCGAGCCGGCGCCCTGCGTGAAGTAGAGCGCGATGACCGACGACACCAGGAACTGATTCGCGACGACCGCCATGACCCCCGCTCCCATCAGCAGCGCGCGCGAGTCGACGGCATCCCGGGCATCGGTCCCGCGCTCCGCCGTCAGGACCGTGGCGCGCGCCGAGGTGTCCGCTTCGCCCTCCGCCTTCTGCGCGGCCTTCTGCGCACGGTGCTCCTCGGCGCGGCGCAGCAGCCTCGCGAGCACGATCGGATCATCGGATGCGGCATCCCGTTCCTTCTCCGACATGAAGGGACGCAGCTGCTCGAACATCTCACGGCGCTCAGACGCGGGCAGGTCGGCGAAGGCCGTCGCGTGGGCGGACTCGATGACCGAGGCCGGCAGCGAATTGAGGAGGTAGAGATACCGCGAGATCTTCTCCTCGTCGGTGAGCGCTGCGTACGGCGCCCTGCGCCTGCGGAATCGGGAGAAAAGAGCCACGTCGCACCTCCTCGAACGTGCTCCCAGGGTACCGCGATGTGTCCGTGCGGGGGCGGTCGCCGTCTTCGCAGCGCTCAGCGAGCTGCGATGCGCTGCGGGAGCGTCGCCCAGAGCTCGTCCACTTGCGAGAGCGTGTGCTCGATCGTGCCCGAAGTGTCGATGACGACATCGGCGATCTCGAGCCGCACGTCGTCGGACACCTGCGACGCGAGGCGAGCAGCCGCCTCTGTCTCCGACAGCCCGCGCAGCTCGACGAGCCGACGCACCCGCTGCTGCGCGGGCGCGTGCGCGACGATGATGAGCTCCCACGGATCGTCCGCGCGAGCCTCGACGAGGAGCGGCACGTCGTAGACGACGACGGCATCGGGATCAGCGGCGAACGCCTCGGCGAAGCGCCGCGCGGACTCGCCACGCACCGCGGGGTGCACGATCGCATTGAGCCGCGCGACCGCGTCCGCGTCGCCGAACACCCGCGACCCGAGCGCTGCGCGGTCCAGAGCGCCGTCCGAACCGATCATGGCCGCGCCGAACTCAGCGGAGATGGCCTCGAGGACGGGAGAACCCGGGTGCTGCACGTCGCGCACGATCTGGTCGGCGTCGACGATGACCGCACCGTGCTCGGCGAGCCTGCGGGCGATCGTGGACTTGCCTGAGGCGATTCCACCGGTGAGGGCGACAAGTGGCATGTGTATGAGGATGCCATGCCCCGACGCCGCATCCGGGCACCGGCGCCTGTACCTCATCGATCTCAGGATTCGCTCAGCACACATCCGAAGTCAGGGTTGAGGCATCGCCAAGCCTGCCCTGAGGACCGCCTCGTAGCGTCATTCCTGCTGCCAGATACGCCGATCACCACACGGCGATCCCACACCGCGCAGCACACCACGAACTCTTCGAAAGGCCCTCATGTCCGACCTCACCACGCAGCCCGTCACCCGTCGCGAGAACCGCACCTCGGCCAAGAGGAACAGGCGCCGGCCGATCGTCGCCTTCGCCCTCGCGACCCTCGCGGTCGGCGGCGTCGGCGCCGCGCTGACGAGCGCCGCCTGGACCGACAACGTCTTCTTCTCGGCGCAGGCGGACGCCGCGACGTTCGACCTGCAGGGCTCGCTCGACGGTACGACGTGGGAGCAGTCCGACGACAAGGGGGCCATCCAGCTCGTCGTTCCGGCGACGCAGTTCGCCAAGCTGCTCCCGGGCGAGTCGCGCACCGTCACGCTCCATGTCAAGAACCTGGGCAACGTCAGCGCCGCGCTCACGTCGTCGGCCGAGTGGGCCTCCGGCGCCACCTTCGCCGTCAACCCGACCGCATCCGTCTCGGGCCTCGCTGCCTCTCTGACCCCCGCGGGCACGCAGGGCGACACCGACGCGTTCACGCTCACGGTGACGGCGCCCGACGACTGGGACGTCGCCAACAAGGGCAAGGCCGGCACCATCATCGTCACCGTCAGCGGCGAAGCCACCTCCTGACCTGACTCCTGATTTCCCTTCCACTGCGACGAGACCACGAGGAGGACACCGTGCAGACGCTGCGCCGTATCGCGATGATCGCCCTGTGGGCCCTCGCCGCCGTGGGAGTCGCCTGCGGCATTGTCTGGGGAGGCACTGCCGCAGGCGTCATCAAGCCGCTCATCGTGATCTCGGGCTCGATGGAGCCCGAGATCATGACGGGCGACCTGCTCGTCGCGACGAAGGCATCCGCCGCCGATCTGGGGGTCGGCGACGTGGTCAGCCTTCCGAGCGAGCTCACGAGCCACCTCGTCACGCACCGCATCGTGGCGATCGAAGCCGATGGGGACGGCTTCGCCATCTCTATGAAGGGCGATGACAACGAGTTCGAGGACGCGCTCGACTACCACGTCACTGGGGAAGTGTGGAAGCCGATGGTGCAGGTGCCGGGTGCCGGCGCCGTGATCACGCGCGTCACCTCGCCGGCTGTCGCGATCCCGCTGATGATCGGCCTGGTCGCCCTCCTGGGGCTCACCTGGCTCATCCCGGCGCCCGTCGCACCGGTGCGTCCGAAGCGCGGTCGGGGAACGCGCGTGGAGACGGCCCAGTGACCGGGCGCTGGGGGAAGCGGGTCGCGGCCGTCGGCATCGCCGCGGTGATCGGTGCAGCCGTGGGGGCTGCCTCGATGACCGCGGCGTCCGCCGTGTCCGTCCCGCTCGACGCCGACTTCGGCATCGTGATGCCCGGCGCTACCGCGCAGTCATCGGCCGACGTGACCGTGGCGCGTGCCTCGTTCGTCACGCATGCGGAGTGGCTGGTGGTGAGCGGCACGGGCAGCTGGAGCGCATCGCTGTGCTCCGACGCCTCCTGCACGCCGCTGGCCGACCTCACGGGCGCCTCGCTCGCGGCGGGCGACTACCGCGTCGTCATCGAGGTGACGATGCCGATGGATGCCTCGACAGTCGACAGCCACACGTCGGCCCGCGGGCGGCTCGCGCTCGTCGAAGCGATCGAGCTCCCGCTCACGACCGACGAGGGCCTCGCCGCCACCGGAGCCACCGCGCCCTGGATCGCCGCGCTCGTGGGCGCCGGCGCCCTCGGTGGCGGGGTCGCCCTCCTGCTGCGTCGCCGACGCCCGCACGAGGAGGACGCACGATGACCGCCCTTCTCGCGCGCCGCCTCACCTCGTTCCTCGCGCTCCTCGCCGTCTTCGCCGGAATCGGCGCGGCGGCGCTCGTGCTGACCCCGACGCAGTCCGCCTGGGCGGACAGGAACTACGCGTCCGCCGCCGTGACCGCCGGCGACTGGTCGGCACCGGTCGCCTACGGCTGCATCGCGATGAACGCCGACGGAACCGTGATGGCCGGCGGCACGTGCAGGGTGACGAGTGTCGTGTTCGATCAGTGGGGCGATGACTCGCAGCACTGGCGCAACTACTACGTGTCGGTGGACTCGAACGCCGGCCGCGGCTATGTGCAGCTCACCCTCGACCTCGCGGCCGCGACGATGCGCGCCGATTCGGGCGTCGGCACGTGGAAGTGGGGCAGCAACGCGACGACCGGCGGCGAGCTCACCCCGACGTCCGCCTGCGCGGCGATGCCGACCCTCGTGGCGAACTCCCCCACCATGTGGGGCTCCTCGCGCACGTTCTACTTCGCGTCCGTCGACAACCGCGGCGCGGCGCCCTCGGGCTCGGTGACGTGCACGTGAGTACCGGCGTGTCGACCAGACCATTCCAGGACCTCTTCTGGGATATCATCACGAAAGTCAGCAAGTCGGAGGGATCCGCCGGATCGATGGAGGGTGACTGCGTGCAGGAGAACCGCGTGGCCGTCGTCATCGAAGACGAAGCCGACATCCGCCAGCTGCTCACCGACGTGCTCGCCTCCGCGGGATTCGAGGTGCACGCGGCGGCATCGGGCCTCGAAGGCCTCGAACTGGTCCGCACGCACCGACCTGTCGTCGCGACCCTGGATGTCAGCATGCCCGGCATCGACGGGTTCGAGACGGCCAAGCGCATCCGTGCCATCAGCAGCACCTACATCGTCATGCTCACGGCGCGCAGCGAGGAGATCGACGCCCTCCAGGGGCTCGAGTCCGGCGCCGACGACTACGTCACCAAGCCGTTCCGTCCGCGGGAGCTGCGCGCACGCATCGAGGCGATGCTGCGCCGCCCGCGCGTCCACAGCGACGCGCCCGCAGCCGCCGCCGACCCGCCTGCCCCCTCCTCCGCACCTGTCCGGGCCGGCGCGCCCGCGGCCGAGAGCGACGACGCGTGGCTCGAACACCGTGGGCTGCGCGTGCATCCCGAGATGCGCATCGCGAGCCGCGACGGCGTCGAGTTCGACCTCACGCGCAGCGAGTTCGACATCCTGGCAGACCTGCTCGCAGCGCGCGGCCGCGTCGTGAGCAAGACGGACCTCGCGCTCATGCTGCGCGGCGATCACTACGGCGGGAGCGACTACATCAGCGACGCCGACGCCCGCGCGATCGAGGTCCACATGGCCAACCTGCGTCGCAAGCTCGGCGAGACCCCGACCAACCCGCGCTGGATCGAGACGGTCCGCGGCGTGGGCTATCGCCTCACGCGCTGATCAGTCCGTTCCCGCGACGATGACGGTCTCGGTGCTGAGCGCCGCCGCTCGCGCGGCATCGCGGGCGTCGCGCATGAGCGCGGCCGGTTCGTAGCCGCTCACGCTGCTCAGGGCGACGCCGACGCCCACGACGGGGATGACGACCCCCACGACGCCGCTCAGCTCGTCGAACAGACCTCGCCGGATCCGCGTCGCGAGCCGGCGGGCATCCGTCGTCGACTCCGGCTGGATGCCGACGAGCAGTCCCGTCGGGCCGTCCTGCCCGACGAACGCCGTCGTGGGCGCGTAACGGCGGACGACGGCGTTGAACGCGGCGCCGACGCTCTTGGCAGCCTCGGCGCCGAAAGCCGTCGCGATGGCGGGCAGGTCGTCGATGCGCAGTGAGACGACGCCGACGAGTTCGGAGCGTCGGCGGGCGCGGGCGCTCATGTCGAGGAGGACGTGGGCGAACGAGACGTCGGGAAGGACGTCGTCGTCGCCGAGCGCAGGCGCCTCCGAGCTGCCGATCCGAGCCCCCTGAGCGAGCAGCACCGATGTCACGACGACCGCGACGATCGTGAGTGTGACGGTCAGGACGCTCGCGGGCACCGTGTCGTACCACGTGCGGAAGACCTCGCTCTCGGGTCCCAGCGTCAGCAAGACGATCCCGCGTGCCGCGAAGAAGATCGAGGCGGCCGCGAGAACGATCGCGAGTCCCCAGGAGAGCCTGTTGATCGCGATCTCGCCGCGCAGCGACTCCCACGCGGCGAGCCCCGAGAAGATGCTGACGCCGAACAGGTAGAACGCTGCACCAGCCCAGTCGCCTCCTGCGGGCCCCTCGATCGCGACCGCTGCGAACGCTGCAAGGGCGACGAGCGCGACCGCGCCGATCGGGATGCCGAGCGACCGGCCGTTGAAGCGACGGCACCCGAGCCACATGCTTCCGATATTCGCCACGTACGCCGCATTTCCCACGCCGATCGCCCACCATGCCCCAGGAGTCGACGCCCACACGAGGTACGACATGACCGTCAGGAGCCCGAAGAGGAAGGCGAGTCCCCATAGACGCGCGGCTCCCTCGTCCTTGCGCAGCAGCATGCCGACCAGGAACACGACGCTCGAGACGATGACGACGAGAGCGGTCATCAGCGAGACGGTGTAGAGATCAAGGTTCATGACGATTCCTCCGGCGGATTCTCGGCGCTGCGGGCGCCGGCGGGGAGCCGGACGACGAAGGTCGTCCCGACTCCGAGCTCGCTCTGCACGGTGATCTCTCCTCCGTGCGAGCGGACGATGTCTCGGCTGATCGACAAGCCCAGACCGCTGCCGTGCGTCGAGGTCTTGCGCACCGAGTCGGCCCGGAAGAAGCGACCGAAGAGCAGCGGCAGCTCGGCCTGCGAGACACCGGTGCCGGTGTCACGCACCACGATCCAGGCGTGGTCGGCATCGACCGTCGTGCCCACTTGGATCGAGCCGCCGTCGCGGTTGTACTTCACGGCGTTCGAGAGCAGGTTGTCGAGCACCTGGCGGATGCGGAGCGGATCGACATTTGCGGGCGCGGGTTCCAGACCCGTCGCATCGATCGTGATGCCGCGCTCGTGGGCCCGCGGGGCGTTCAACTCGACCGCCGACGCCGCGAGCACCGCCAGATCGGTCGGTCGGGGGTGGATGCTCAGCTCGACGGTCGACCGGCCCGAGCTGGACGCCGCGAGGATGTCGGCGATGATCGCGAGCAGCCGGTTGGCGTTGCGCTCGGCGACCTCGAGCCCGCGCCGCGCCGAGGGCGAGAGGTCTTCGTCGAGCACGAGCTCGAGATAGCCGACGATCGATGTCAGTGGCGTGCGCAGCTCATGCGAGACCGAGGCCACGAGGTCTTCGCGCGCGCGGATGGCACTCAGCTCGGCCGTGATGTCACGCGAGACGACGACCGATCCCGCGGGGCTTCCGTTGTCGTTGTGGATGCGGCGGGCCGTCACCGTGAGCGCTCGACGGTCCCCGCCGGGCTCGCCGAACCAGACGACCTCGTCGTCGAACGTCTCGCCGCGCAAGGCCCTCGCGAGCGGCTGGCGGCGGCGTGCCAGCAGCGTGATGCCGTCGCGCGCATACGCCTGAAGGACGACCGGTTCCCCTTCGGGGTCGTCGGGGTCCTGAACGCTCTGCAACGCGCCGTGAGCTTCGTTGGTGACGGCGATGCGTCCTTCGGCGTCGACGCGGATGATGCCGAAGTCGACGGCATCCAACGCCTCGGTGACGGTCTCCTCCTGCTGGCGGGCCTGAGCGAGGGCCTGCCCGAGCAGACGCGTCTGGGCCTCGAGGAGGTAGCGCTGGATGCGAGCGCGTCGCGCCGCCAGGTAGCTCGTCGTCGCGAGGGCGATGATCGCGAAGGGCGGCAGGAGCGTCGTGACCGACAAGTCACTCTCGTCGGTGATCGCCTGTGCCGTGTACACGGCACAGGTCGACAGCACCCCGAAGACCAGCCCGGCGGCCCCGAAGCTCCCGGCGAGCCACATCGCGGGGAAGATGTACAGGAAGCTGAATCCGGACTCGGGGCTCGCCGTCGCCATGAGTGCGATCGCCGTGATGTCAGCGACGGGCACGATGGCGCTGGCGTAAGCGGGAATGCTATTCCAGCGGACGCCGATGGCCGCTGCCGTCGCGATGAACACGAGGACCACGGCGAGGTAGAAGAGCTCGCGGTCGCCGGGGAAGGGACGCACGATTCCGACGACGGCCAGGAGCAGGACGACGGCGCCGAGCAGGAGCTGATTGAGCGTCGTCGTGCGGGCGCGGATACGGCCCTCGAACGGCTCGCCGTGCTGCGACCACGGTGGGCGAGCGGGCAAGAGCATTCCTCGACGCTATCGCGTCAGAGGGCCTGAAGTGAGCAGCGCGCAGGGCGTGCCTGGCTCGCCCGCTGCGCGTTGCGCCGCCACGGTTCGAACGCCACCAGGGGCACGCGAAAGGGCCGCCACCCGAAGGTGACGGCCCTTTCTGCGTTCAGCAGCGGATCAGCGACCCGAGAGCTTCTCGCGCAGAGCGGCGAGAGCCTCATCGTCGGCGAGCGTGCCGGTCGACGCGGACTCCGAGGAGAACGACGACGATCCGGTCGACTCGATCGCCGGGGCGTTCGCCTCGGCCTCGAGCGCCTTCGCGACGGCGGCCTTGTGCGCCTCCCAGCGACCCTGGGCGGCCGCGTACTCCTGCTCCCACTTCTCGCGCTGAGCGTCGAAGCCCTCGAGCCAGACACCCGAGACGGAGTCGAAGCCCTCGGGGTACTTGTACTCGCCGTTCTCGTCGTACTCGGTGAGCATGCCGTAGAGCGCCGGGTCGAACTCGGTGCCGTTGGGGTCGACCGACTCGTTCGCCTGCTTGAGCGAGAGCGAGATGCGGCGACGCTCGAGGTCGATGTCGATGATCTTGACGAAGACCTCTTCGCCGACCGAGACGACCTGCTCCGCGAGCTCGACGTGCTTGCCCGAGAGCTCCGAGATGTGCACGAGGCCCTCGATGCCGTCGGCGACGCGGACGAACGCGCCGAACGGGACGAGCTTGGTGACCTTGCCCGGCGCGACCTGGCCGATCGCGTGCGTGCGGGCGAAGACCTGCCAGGGGTCCTCCTGCGTCGCCTTGAGCGAGAGCGACACGCGCTCACGGTCGAGGTCGACCTCGAGGATCTCGACGGTGACTTCCTGACCGACCTCGACGACCTCGGATGCGTGCTCGATGTGCTTCCACGAGAGCTCCGAGACGTGGACGAGACCGTCGACGCCACCGAGGTCGACGAACGCACCGAAGTTGACGATCGACGAGACGGTGCCCTTGCGGACCTGGCCCTTGTGGAGGTTGTTGAGGAACGTGGTGCGCGACTCGGACTGCGTCTGCTCGAGCAGGGCGCGGCGCGACAGCACGACGTTGTTGCGGTTCTTGTCGAGCTCGAGGATCTTGGCCTCGATCTCCTGGCCGAGGTACGGCGTGAGGTCGCGGACGCGGCGCAGCTCGATGAGCGATGCCGGCAGGAAGCCGCGGAGTCCGATGTCGACGATGAGGCCGCCCTTGACGACCTCGATGACCTGACCGGTCACAACGCCGTCGCTCTCCTTGATCTTCTCCACGTCGCCCCACGCGCGCTCGTACTGCGCACGCTTCTTCGACAGGATGAGGCGGCCTTCCTTGTCCTCCTTCTGGAGAACGAGCGCCTCGACGGCGTCGCCGACCTTGACGACCTCGTTGGGGTCGACGTCGTGCTTGATGGAAAGCTCGCGCGAGGGGATGACGCCCTCGGTCTTGAAGCCGACGTCGAGGAGGACCTCGTCGCGGTCGACCTTCACGACGGTGCCTTCGATGAGGTCTCCGTCGTTGAAGGACTTGATGGTCAGTTCGACCGCGGCCAGGAAGTCCTCAGCAGATCCGATGTCGTTGATGGCGACCTGCTTGGTGGCCGGGGCGGTCGTTGCGATAGTCATGTAGTGGGTTGTCCTTGTTGGGTGGCGGTGTCGGGCTCCGTTCCCGCAGGCACGCACGAGAACGCGCGGGTCGCGGGTGAAGCGAATGGATTGTTCAGCGATGTCTTGGACGCACGGCAATGAAGCCACACGAGTGACATCACAACATTACCAGACCGCCCCTGCCCGCCGCGATCCCCCGCGTCAGCTGACGTCGCCGTCGAGATACCACCACCGGCCGGACTGCCGCACGAAGCGGCTGTGCTCGTGCAGCTCGCCGGCATCCCGTCGCTCCCGCCACCGCGCACGGAACTCGACGACGCCCCGATCTCCGTCGGTATGCGCGTCGATCACCTCGAGTCCCGTCCACCGCAGGCCCGGTGAGGGGTCGATGCGGGCGGGCCGGGTGCCGGGATGCCACGTCGCGGCCAGATGCGCGAGATCGCCGATCGCGAAGGCCGTGTAGCGGGACCGCATGAGCGCCTCGGGGGTGGGGGCGGGCGCTCCGGCGAGGATCGGACCGCAGCACGCGCCGTACCGCTCGCCGCTGCCGCACGGGCACCGCGCCGCATCCGAGGGCCCCGTGCTCCGCGGAGTCGCGCCTGGACCGAAGGACATGCGTGCAACTGTACGAGGTACGGGACGCGGAGGCTCCCGCCCTCATAGACTTGCGCGTCCGGGACGTGCGCATGTTCAGGGGGTTCGATGACCGATGAGACGGTGGCCGCCTGCGCGGCCGGGACGTTCCGCGGAGAGCTCGCGCACGGTGTCCGCGTGTGGCGCGGCATCCGGTACGCGAAGCCTCCCGTGGGGCGGCGAAGGTTCCGCGACCCGGTCGCCGCGGAGCCCGTGGGCGAGGTCGATGCGCTCGTCTTCGGGGCGGTCGCCCCGCAGCAGCGCCTGCCCGTGCTGGATCTCGGCCCCGATGCCCGTCTCGACGAGGACTGCCTCTTCGTGAACGTCTGGGCGCCCGCCGGCGGCGGGCGGCCGAAAGCGGTCATGGTGTGGCTCCACGGCGGCGCGTACACCTACGGCGCGGGAAGCCAGCCGGCGTACGACGCGACGCAGCTCGTCGAAACGGGCGACGTCGTGGTCGTGACGCTCAACTACCGCATCGGCGCTCTCGGGTTCCTCGACCTCTCGTCCTATTCGACGCCCGACGAGCCGTACGACTCGAACCTCGCACTCAAGGATGTGCTCCTCGCGTTGAACTGGGTGCAGCAGAACATCGCGGCGTTCGGCGGCGATCCCGGCCGCGTGACGGTTTTCGGCGAATCGGCGGGAGGCGGGCTCGTCACGACGCTCCTCGCGACCCCGTCCGCCGCGGGACTCTTCCATCGCGCGATCGCCGAGTCGTCGCCGGCCACGAGCATGTACGGTCCCGCGCGGGCACGCCGGGTGGCCGCGCAGTTCCTCGACGCCGTGGGGCTGGATGCCGCCACCGCGGACGGCGTGCGCGCGCTCCCCGTCGAGGACATCGTGAGCGCTTCGACGCACGTCTACGCTGCTGTCCCGACGGACGCACCCGGCACGCTCGCCTTCGCACCCGTCGTCGACGGCGCCCTGCTCCCGGAGCCGCCCGCCGACGTACTGGCGTCGGGCCGAGGCATCCCGGTGCCCCTCATCATCGGCACGAATCGCGACGAGGCGTCGTTCTTCACCCGCATGAAGAGCCCGCTCATGCCCGTGACCGAGGATCGCATCCTGCAGATGTTCGCCGACATGCGCACGGCACGGCCCGACATGCTGCTGCCGAGCCGCGCGCAGGTGCTGGAGGCGTACGAGGGCGTCCGGCAGCGGGCCGTCGGAGCGGGAGTCGCGCGCGACATCGCGTTCCGGCTTCCCACGATCTGGGTCGCGGAGGGCCACAGCCGGGTCGCAGACGTCTGGCTGTACCGGTTCGACCACGCCACACGCGCCCTGGACGCGCTGGGCATCGGAGCGACCCACGGCGCAGAGCTCGCGTATGTGTGGGGCAACTTCCGGCGCGGTCCCGTCGATCCGACGTTCTGGCTGGGCGGCCGGCGCATCGCCGAAGAGATCTCGCGCCGCGTGCAGGCGCGCTGGATCGCGTTCGCGCGGGGAAGCACGGCTTCGGGATGCATCGACGCGGCCGAGCCCGTGTGGCCGTGCTACGAGGTCGGCGCGCGCTCGACGCTCGTCATCGACGAGGCCGACCGTGTCGTCGACGACCTCGATGAGGCGCTGCGGCGCAGCTGGGGCGATCGCGTGCTGTCGTTCGACTGACGCCTACGCCCCCGCCTTCTCGGCGCACGCGACGCACCGCGTGGCATCGGGGCGCACAGCCAGGCGTGCCGCCGGGATGCGCCGACCGCAGTCGACGCACACGCCGTACGATCCCTCCGAGACGCGGGCGATCGCGGCATCCACCTCGGCGAGCTCCCGCTGCGCGTCTGCGCGGAGCCCTTCGAGGCGCGACCACTCCCCTGACAGCGTGGCGCCTTCGGGGTCGTGCTCGTCGTCCGCCGAGTCGGCGCCGCGGTCGAACCGGAGCCCCGCGAGCACGCCGTCGAGCTGGGCGATCCGTTGGACCGCCTCCGCCCGGCGCCCCTCGAGCGCGGCCCGCGCATCGGTCACGGCCGCAGCAGCACCTTGGTCGCGCGGCGCTCGTCCATCGCCGCGTACGCCTCGGCGGCCTCCGTCGAGCGGCAGCTCGAGGTCGAAGACGAGTCCGGGCTCGATCGCGCCGGAGCGCACGTCGGGCAGCAGCTCGTCGACGTAGCCGCGCACGGGCGCCACTCCGCCGTTGACGCCGACGTTGCGGTTGAACATCGCTCGGATCGGCAGCTCGGGCCCGCCGTTGGGCACGCCGACGAAGCCGACCATGCCGCCGGGCCGCGCCGAGCGCAGCGCCTGGTCCATCGACTCCTTCGTGCCGACGCACTCGAGCACGCGGTCGGCGCCGATCCCGTCCGGTGAGCGCACGGACGGCGGCGACGCCGGCATCCCCGCGCTCCTCGACGATGTGCGTGGCGCCGAACCGACGTGCGAGCGCCTGCCGCTGCGGATGCCGCGACATCGCGATGATGGTCGTCGCGCCCGAGCCGCTTGGCGGCGATGACGGCGCACAGCCCGACGGCGCCGTCGCCGACGACGGCGACCGAGTCGCCCGGCCGCACGCCGGCCGACACGGCGGCGTGGTGGCCCGTGCCCATGACGTCGCTGAGCGTCAGGAGGCCGGGGATCTCGTCGTCGGCGACCGGCCCCGGCACGACGGCGAGGGTGCCGTCGGCGAGCGGCACGCGCACGCGCTCGCCCTGACCGCCGTCGGCGAAGCCGCCGAGCCGGTCGTCGCTGCCCCACCAGCCGCCGTGGAGGCACGACGTGCTCACGCCGTTGCGGCAGTTCGAGCAGGTGCCGTCGCACACGTAGAACGGCGCGATGACGAAGTCGCCGACGCGCACGACCTCGACGTCGGGGCCGACGGCCTCGACGACGCCGACGAACTCGTGCCCGATGCGGCGCGGGCCGAGCGGTGGGCGTGACGCCGCGGTACGGCCACAGGTCCGAGCCGCACACGCATGCCGCGACGACGCGCACGATCGCGTCGCCGCCGGTCGACAGCACGGGGTCGGGGACCTCTTCGACGCGGATGTCGCGGGCGGCGTGGATGACGGTGGCGAGCATGCGTCGAGCCTACGACCTCGCACGCGGGCGGGCCCCGGCGAGCGCTGCTCACCGGCCTCTTCGCGTGCGTCAGTGGGAGGGTCGCCGAGCGTGCGGCCCCGCCTCTACGCTCGAGCCATGGGCATGACAGCCGCCTTCCGCGCGCCGCGCCGCTCACCACTCCTGCAGGTGCTCAAATCGGCGGTCGCGACGAGCGCCGCCTGGATCGTCGCGGGATGGCTCATCCAGGGTCCCCCGCCCGTCTTCGCGGCGATCGCGGCGCTGCTCGTCGTCCAGCCGAGCGTCAACCAGTCCCTCCTGAAGGCGGTCGAGCGCTCGATCGGGGTCATCGCCGGCGTCGTCATCGCGTCCGCGCTCGCGATCCTGTTCGGCGGCGCGACGTGGGTCGTCCTGCTCACGACCGTCATCGCGCTGCTCGTCGCGTGGGCGCTGCGGATGACTCCCGGAACGGCGAATCAGGTCGCGATCAGCGCGCTGCTCGTCCTCGCGCTCGGCGACACGACGCCGGGCTACGCCGTGGACCGCATCATCGAGACCCTGCTGGGCGCCGCGATCGGCATCGTCGTCAATCTCGCGATCGTGCCGCCCGTCGCCATCGCTCCGGCCCGCGACGCCGTCGGCGCTCTCGCGACCGAGCTCTCGAACTCGCTCGAACGCCTCGCGGCGGCCCTCGAGAGTCCTCGCTCACGCGCCCAGGTCGAAGAGGTGCTCCTCGAGGCGCGACTCATGAAGCCCATGCGGGAGAAGGCCGAGACGGCGCTCGCCGTGGCATCCGACTCCCTCACGCTCAACCCGCGGCGCGCTCGCCGGTCCGAGCTGACGACGCTCCGGGCGCAGCTCGAGCGGCTCTCGCCGATCGTGACGCAGACGATCGGGATGACCCGCGCCTTCTCGGACCACTACGACCCCTCGCTCGCCGAGGAGCCGACAGTGCGGGCGATCGCCGAGCAGCTGCGCCGTGCCGCGCACGACGTGGTGCTCGTGGCGCAGGGATCGGCCGTGGTCGAGCCCGAAGACACCGCGCCGGCCCTCACGACCCCGCTCGACGTGCGCGCGCCGAATTCGGAGCACTGGATGCTGATCGGCTCGATGCTCGAAGACCTGCGCCGCATCCACGAGTCCTTGAGCGAGGCGGTCCCGTGATCGAGCCTGGCCGGTATGCGCACTTCAAGGGCGCCGAGTACGAGGTGATCGGGATCGCACGGCACAGCGAGACCGAGGAGGAGCACGTGGTCTACCGCGCGCTGTACGGCGACGGCGGGCTGTGGGTGCGTCCCCTGTCGATGTGGACCGAGCACGTCACGCGCGACGGGTACTCGGGTCCGCGCTTTCGCCGCATCCGCTGAGCGCGGCGGCTCCTCCCCACCGTGCGGCGTATCGGCGTGTGTGGATAAGTCGCGGGTGGGTGTGGCCGTCCGTGCGTACGGTGGGCGCGTGAATCCCGCATGGATGAGGTCTCTCACTGCTCTTGCGCTCGTCGCGATGGTCGCGCCCGTCGTCGCGGGGTGTGCCCCCGACCCGGCGCCTGCGCCGACGACCGCGGTGTCATTCTCGAGCGAAGAGGAGGCGTTCGCCGCGGCCGAGGAGACGTATCGCGCGTATGTGGATGCCTTGAACCAGGTCGACCTGAGCGACCCTGGCACGTTTGAAGCGGTCTACGCCTGGACCACGGGCGAGGCCAACGCGGATGAGCGGAAGGTCTCTCACGCAAGATGCACGCGGATCGACTGGAGTGGTTCCGGATCGAGCGGTTAGACGCGTTCTGATCCGCTGTCGTACTACCCACGGAGCCGATCAGCTTCACTTCGCGAGTGTGCATCGACGTGTCCGAGTCGCACTCATCGACAGCGACGGCAGCTCGTGGTGTCCCGGATCACGACCCGACGTGCCAGCCTGTCGTCATGACTCGTCCACGAAGCGATTCACTCGACCTCGTTGGCCATTGGTGCAGCAGTCATCGAGCCGGCGCAATGGTCAGCCAGTACATGCGGCGACTATTCTGCTTGGTGATCGCCCTGCTCGTCGGAGCAGTTGCTCGACCGCAACGCTTGTCCGTCAGCGAAGCGCATCGGCGTGGGCGACGCCTGCTCAGTCACCAACTCCGGCACTCACGTCGATGTGGGTGCGTCGACCACGTCCTCACCGTCCGGCAGCCGCCCCTCGCCATCGCCGACTCCTCCGCCTCCGCCCGAGAACTGCGACGACGGGAGCACGTACGGCGCGAGCTGCGGGTGGGTGGTGGTCACCCTCCCCACGGTCCATGCCGAGGATCTCGTGTCGTTCCGCCCTGCTGCTCCCAGCATCCTGTCGGAACCCGCCGGGCTCGGGGTCGCGGGGCTGCCGCTGAATGTGGTGTCGACGGCATCCGAACAGCGCCTCTCGGGTGAACTGCTCGGCTACCAGGTCACCGTGCGCTTCGTGCCGGCAGGCTTCATCTTCGACTACGGCGACGGCACGACGCAGCGCTCCACGAGCGGCGGCACATCGTGGGCTCGACTCGGGCAGGCGCAGTTCACGCCGACCTCGACGAGCCACGCCTATCGACAGCGCGGCGACTACGTCGTCGGAGTCCGGGTGCAGTACGCGGCATCCGTCGACTTCGGCACGGGAACCTGGCGTCCTGTCATCGGCTACGTCACGGCATCGACCTCGGGGCACGGCATCCGCATCTTCGAAGCACGCACGGCGCTCGTGGACGCGACGTGCGTCGAGAAGCCACAGGGTCCCGGCTGCTGACCCCGCTGGGGTCGCCACGCCGACATGTCGTCGGAGCCGCATGGCAGGATGACTCCCGTGACGGACCGACTCATGCTGCTTGACAGCGCCTCGCTGTATTTCCGTGCCTTCTATGGGGTTCCCGACACCGTCAAGGCTCCGGACGGCCGGCCCGTCAACGCGGTCCGCGGTTTCCTCGACATCATCGCGAAGCTCGTGACGCTCTACCGGCCGACGCATCTCGTCGCCTGCTGGGACGACGATTGGCGTCCGCAGTGGCGCGTCGACCTCATCCCCTCCTACAAGACCCACCGGGTCGCGCAGGTCGTCGCAGACGGTCCTGACGTGGAGGTCGTGCCGGATCCCCTCGAGGTGCAGATCCCCGTCATCCGAGAGGCGCTCGCCGCAGCCGGCATCGTCATCGTCGGTGCCGCTGAGCACGAGGCGGACGACGTCATCGGCACGCTCGCGACACGCGCCACGATGCCCGTCGACGTCGTGACGGGCGATCGCGACCTGTTCCAGCTCATCGACGACGCGCGCGATGTGCGGGTCGTGTATACGGCTCGCGGCATGAGCAACCTCGAGGTGCTGACGGATGCCTCGGTCGTCGCGCGCTACGGCGTGCTGCCGAGCCAGTACGCCGACTTCGCGACGCTGCGGGGCGATTCGTCCGACGGACTGCCCGGCGTCGCAGGCATCGGCGAGAAGACCGCGGCGGGCCTGCTCGCCGCGCACGGCGACCTCGCGGGCATCTTGGCCGCCGTGCAGGACGGCACGGGGATGTCGGCCGGGATCCGCGCGAAGCTCGAGGCGGGCCGACCCTACCTCGCTGTCGCGCCGAAGGTCGTCGAAGTCGTCCGCACGCTCGACCTGCCCGACGTCGACGCGCGACTTCGCCCGCTCTCCGAAGATCAGCAACGGGATGCCTCCGCCCTCGCACAGCAGTGGGCGCTGGGTGCCTCGATGACGCGCCTGATGGAGGCTCTCCACGCCGAGGATTAGTCCTTGCCTCGTTCGTACTTATGTACTAGACTCTAAGCACGCGCAAGTGCCCACCCGCGCATCCCTTCGCTCGACTCGCGAGCGTCGATCCAGGAGCCGCCATGGGGCACAGCACGATTCCGACGACCGAGTGGTTCGCACTGGGCCGACTCGTCGACGAGGTCAGCACGAACCGCGCCGCGATCGCCGCTCTGCAGGCGCGCGAGGCTCGGCTGCTCGCGTCGGGTGCAGACCTCATCGCGCAACGGATCGAGGATCGCCGGCGGGCCGGCCTCCGCTCGCACTCCGATCTGCCGCTGCGCGAGGTGAGCGCTGAACTGGGTGCTGCGCTGCGCGTGAGCGACCGGGCGATCCAGGGGCGCATCGGCGATGCCGCGACGCTGGTGAACAGGTTCTCGGTCACGCTCGCCGCCTGGGAGCGCGGAGAGGTCGATCAGGGGCACGTCGCGGCGATCCTCGACGCCGGCGCCGGGATCGGCGACGATGGGCTGCGCGCGCGCTTCGAAGAGCGAGCGCTCGCCGTGGCCGAGGACGAGTCCGCCAACCGCCTGCGGAGCATCGCTCGAACGCTGGCGGCACACATCGATCCGGAGGGGGTCGACGAGCGGATGCTCGAAGGCCGCTCACGACGGCGCGTGCGCATCGCCGACCTCGGTGACGGCATGGCGCGACTGTCCGCCGATCTGCCGGCCACTCTCGCATACGCGATCGAAGATCGGCTGACGCAGCTCGCTCGCGCGGTGCACGGCTCTTCGAGCCCTGCATGCTCGTCCGAGGCGGTCGAAGCTATATACGATGCTCCCCCGATCAGCGATCACACGATCGACGATCGCACGATGGATCAACTGCGCGCCGACATCCTGTGCGACGTGCTGCTGGCCGGCGCTCCGGTCGCGCACGGCGACGGCCTCTCCGCGATCACGGCCCACGTGCAGATCACGGTCCCGGCGCTCACACTGGCCGGGCGCGACGACGGTCCCGCTCTGCTCGCCGGCGCAGGTCCCATCGACCTCGAGACGGCGCGGCGCCTCGCCGCGGGCGCACCCGGGTGGGATCGGGTGCTCACAGATCCGTTCACGGGCGCGGTCCTCGCCGTCGACCGCTACCGCCCGTCGGCGTCGATCGTGCGCTTCCTCGCCGCTCGCGACGAGCACTGCCGCTTCCCCGGCTGCCGCAGGGCGGCCCACCGCTGCGACATCGACCACACCGTCGATGCGGCGCTCGGCGGCGCGACGGCTGAGGACAACCTTGCGCACTTCTGCCGTCGGCACCACACGCTCAAGCACGAGACCGCATGGAACGTCCGCCAGCTCGGCGGCGGAGTCCTCGAGTGGACGAGTCCGACCGGTCGCCGCTACGACGACCGTCCGCCATCGACGGTCAGGTTCGTCCCGAGCTCTCGACTGTCCGTCGACGACGATCCGCCGCCCTTCTGACCCGGACGTCAAACGCACGCCGCACCACACGGCTGCGCTGGTCGCGAGCGCCGAGCGTTTCGCGAAGGGCGACATCGACGAGGTCGAGTACCGTGCCCGCCTCGATCCGCTGAGGGCCAATGCGGCACCCTGATCGCGACGAACCGTCAGGCGTTCCGCGCAGCCCATGCCCGAAGCCGCTCGAGCGGCCACGTCGTGACGATGCGCTCGGCCGGGATGCCTGCCCGCTCCGCCCGTTCGGCCCCGTAGTCGAGCAGCGAGAGCTGCCCGGGCGCATGCGCGTCGGAGTCGATAGAGAAGAGGCATCCCTCTTCGAGAGCGATCGCGATGAGCTCATCCGGCGGATCCTGCCGCTCGGGGCGCGAGTTGATCTCGACGGCGACCTGGTTCGCCGCGCACGCCGCGAAGACGTCGCGGGCGTCGAACGTCGAGGGTGGGCGCGTGCCGCGCGAGCCCTCGACGAGCCGGCCCGTCACGTGCCCGAGCACGTCGACCCGCGGATTCGAGACAGCCGCGACGAACCGTCGGGTCATGGGGCCACGTTCCATGCGGAGCTTCGAGTGGGCGGAGGCCACGACGATGTCGAGCTCGTCGAGCAGGGCGGGCTCCTGGTCGAGGGCGCCGTCGTCGAGGATGTCGACCTCGATCCCCGACAGGAGCGTGAACCCGTCGCCGCTGAGTCCCGCGACGACGGCAAGCTGAGAGCGCAGACGCTCGGGCGAGAGCCCGTTCGCGACCCGAAGCCGCGGCGAATGGTCCGTCAGGGCGAGGTACTCGTGTCCGAGTGCGCGAGCTGCATCCACCATGAGATCGATCGAGGTCAGGCCGTCCGACCAATCGCTGTGGGCGTGGAGGTCGCCCCTCAGCAGTGCGCGCAGCATGGAAGCCCGCTGCACGCCGGCGCGCTCCCGCAGATCGGCGAGATAGCCCGGCACGTCACCCGCGAGCGCCTCCTGGATGACCGCGAACGTCGAATCGCCGATCCCCTTCCGACGGCGGAGGGATGCGGCATCCCGCAGCTGTGCCTCGGTCAGCCCGTCGATGGCATCGGCCGCTGCGCGGAACGCCTTCGACTTGTAGCGCGACGAGCGCTCGCGCTCGAGCAGCGTCGCGATCTCGGAGAGCGCTTCGTGCGGGTCCACGTGGACCCGCTATGCGTCGGCCATCCGGGAGCGCTTCACGATGACGGGCGCGCTCGCGAGCCGGTGCAGCGCCCAGCCGAACATGATGGACAGGATGCCGACCCCGATCGCGAAGAGCGCGACGCCGAACGACACGACCGACGTGAACAGCGACGCGCGCAGGAACGACGCGTTCATGAGCGTCGCGCGGACCGGATCGTCCATCTCGAGCTCGGCATAGGTCTTGCCGCCCGACAGCTGAAGGGCGTGGTGCTGGATGACGTCGGCCTGCACATACGCCGTCAGCGGACCCTGCACGTACTGCCCCTGGAAGGCCGCCGCGTCGTCCGGGATCACGATGTTCTCGGCGCGCAACTGCGCCGACACGACGATCCACACGACGATCCCCGCGACGATCAGCAGGACTCCGGCGAGGATTCCCAGGACGCCGAACACCTTGACGAGCCCGAGCGACCGGGTGGGCGGTTCGACGGATCCGGCGGTGTCGGCAGTGGTCTTGTCGGTCATGGCGTCCTCCTCGCGGAACGGGTCCCCCGGCCTGTCACGCTAGTGGCGCAGGAGGCACCTGCGGAAGAGCGTCCGCACCGGATGCAGGATCGTCCGAACGCGAGACCGCTCGTCAGCGCGCGAGACCGCTCGTCACCGCGAGTCTTCTCGAGGACGGGCATCCCGAGGACGTGCGCCGAGCGCTCAGCGCGCGAGACCGCTCGTCACCGCAACCCAGTTGTCGAGCGTCTTCATGGCGCGACCGTCGTCGATAGCCGCGGCCGCCTCCGCCATCGCCTCGCCGAGTCGCTCGACGATGGGTCGCTGCACCTGCGCGGCATCCCGGAACAGGCGATACGCGACGATGCCGGCTGCCGCGTTGAGAAGCACGATGTCGCGCACGGGACCGCGCTCGCCGTCCAGGACACGCCGGACCACGGTCGCATTGTGCGCCGGCTCGCCGCCCAGCAGGTCATCGATGTCAGCGAGCGGGATGCCGAGGTCGCGCGGATCCAGATCGTGTTCGTGGATGTCTCCGCGACTCACCTCCCAGATGCGGCTGTGACCGGTCGTCGTGAGCTCATCCAGCCCGTCGTCGCCGCGGAACACGAGCGCCGTCGCGCCGCGTGTGCGGAATACGCCCGTGATCAGGGGAACGCGATCCAGCTGCGCCACGCCCACGGCGTTCGCCTCAGCGCGCGCCGGATTGCACAGCGGCCCGAGGAAGTTGAACACGGTCGGCACGCCGAGCTCCTTGCGGGTCGGCCCGGCATGCGCGAACCCAGGGTGGAACGCCGATGCGAAGACGAACGCGATGCCCGCGCGCGAGAGGGACTCGGCCACCGACTCGGGCGTGAGCGTGAGGTCGATTCCGAGGGCGCTCAGGACGTCTGACGAGCCCGACGCCGAGCTGGCGGCGCGATTGCCGTGCTTCACGACGGGGATGCCGGATGCCGCGGCCACGATCGCCGCCATCGTCGAGACGTTGACCGTGCCGAATCGGTCGCCGCCCGTGCCCACGATGTCGAGCACGGCGGCGTCCACGGGGAGCGGCACGGACGCTTCGAGGATGGCGTCGCGGAAACCGACGACTTCGTCGACCGTCTCGCCCTTCGCGCGCAGCGCGATGAGGAACGCGGCGACCTGGGACGGCGTGGCGGAACCGGCCATGATCTGCCTCATCGCCCAGGTCGATTCCGACACGCTCAGGTCCCGCCGGTCCAGCAACGTCGTGAGCACATCGGGCCAGGAGAGAAGTTCCGCCATGCGTCAAAGCCTAGCCGCGCGGCCGTTCAGGCCCTGTCGGGCCGATTCTGAGCGGACTCGCGGCGTTCTCTTAGGTCCTCCTAAGTTCACGTGTGGGCAAATCGAAACGCCCAGTTGGGAATATCGCGCTCCGGTATCGGCAATAATGGGGAGCGTGACGACCACCTCAGCGACCTACTCTCAGGCGATGCGGTCCGTGAAGCGACCGGACCCGGTCGCCGTCGGAACCATCGTGTGGCTCGGCAGCGAGGTGATGTTCTTCGCGGGCCTTTTCGCGATCTACTTCACCCTTCGCAGCACCTCCCCCGAACTGTGGGCAGAGCGCACCGAGCTGTTGAACGTCCCCTACGCGTTCGGCAACACCGTGATCCTCGTGCTGTCCTCCGTGACGTGCCAGATGGGCGTGTTCGCGGCGGAGCGGTTCCAGCCGTATTCGACAAAGAAGCGCGGCTGGCTCGGCTGGGGCATGGTCGAGTGGTTCTGGCTCACCTTCGTGCTCGGCGCGATCTTCGTCTCGGGTCAGGTCTGGGAATACGCCCAGCTCGTCGCCGAGGGCATGCCGATCGACTCCGACGCATACGCCTCCGCCTTCTACCTCACGACGGGCTTCCACGCCCTGCACGTGACGGGCGGCCTCATCGCCTTCCTCCTCGTGATCGGCCGCGCGTACGCGGTCAAGACCTTCGGACGCAAGGAGATGACCTCTTCCATCGTGGTGTCGTACTACTGGCACTTCGTCGACGTCGTCTGGATCGCGCTGTTCGCGGTCATCTACTTCCTGAAATAGAGCGGAGCTGAACCACCCCATGGCACGACACAAGACGCGCCGCTCGACCGGTCGCCGCAGCCCCTGGGCTGCGGCCGCCCTCATCGGCATCGGTCTGCTCCTCACCGGCGGCATCTACGCCGGCGCATCCGCGGCGATGGCCGCGACGAGCGACACGCACGGTGACTGCGGCGCTCAGCGTCGAGGACGGCAAGAAGCTGTTCCAGGCCAACTGCGCCACCTGCCACGGCCTCGACCTGCAGGGCACCGAGAGCGGACCTTCGCTCTACGGCGTCGGCGAACTCTCCGTGGAGTTCCAGGTCGCCACCGGACGCATGCCGCTGCAGATGCAGGGCCCGCAGGCACCGCAGAAGCCCGTGCAGTTCACCGAGCCGCAGATCGAGGCCATGGCGGCGTACGTGCAGTCCACGTCTCCCGGCCCGACCTTCCCGGCGGCTGAGACGCTCGACGGCGAAGGCGATGTCGCCCGCGGTGCGGAGCTCTTCCGCATCAACTGCGCGATGTGCCACAACGTCGCCGCCGCAGGTGGCGCTCTCACCGAGGGCAAGTACGCCCCGGCGCTCACGAGCACCAGCCCGCTGCACATGTACGCCGCGATGGTCACCGGTCCGCAGAACATGCCCGTCTTCAACGACATGACCCTCACGACCGAAGACAAGCGCGACATCATCTCCGCGCTGCTCTTCCTGCAGCAGAACGAGTCGCCCGGCGGATTCTCGCTCGGCTCGCTCGGTCCCGTCTCCGAAGGCCTGTTCATCTGGATCTTCGGCATCGGCGCGCTCATCGCCATCACCGTGTGGATCACGGCGAAGTCCAACTGATCGATACGAAACACAGCACGAACGAGGAGCAGCATGGCACACGAGGATGACGCGCTCGAGCACGAGAGGGCTTCCTGGAAGCCCTCGCCCGGGCTCGCCGTCGCGGTCACCGACCCGGTGCAGCAACCCGGAGCTCCCGCCGCATCGCGCGCGGATGACCGACAAGGACCCCGCGGCGATGAAGCGCGCGGTCCGGACGGTCTACACGCTCTTCTACCTCTCGGTCGCCGCGAGCATCTGGGCGGTCGCCGCCTACATGCTCTTCCCGATCGAGAGCGGCCGGATCGTCGACATCCGCAACAACAACCTCTTCATCGGCCTCGGCATCGCGCTCGCGCTGCTGGCCATCGGCATCGGTGCGATCCACTGGTCGAAGGCGATCATGTCCGACAAGGAGTTCATCGAGCCCCGCCACGCGACGCGCGGTCGCGACACGACCCGTGCGGCCGCGGTCCAGGCGTTCGCCGACGCCAACGAGGAGTCCGGCTTCGGTCGCCGCGTCATGATCCGCAACTCGCTGATCGCGGCGGTCGTCGCCTCGATCATCCCGGGCATCACGCTGTTCCGCGGCCTCGCTCCGCAGGACACCCGGCGCACCCGAACGGCGGCGATCCCGTGTACCTCCTCAGCCACACCATGTGGAAGGAGGGGATGCGGCTCGCGCACGACCCCGAGGGCACCCCGATCCGCGCGGCGGACGTCACGCTCGGCTCAGCCGTGCACGTGATCCCCGAGGAGCTCGCCGAGCTCGGCCACCACGAGGGCTACCTCGAGGAGAAGGCCAAGGCGATCGTCCTGCTCATGCGCCTGCTCCCCGAGCAGCTCATCGAGGCCGAGGACCGCAAGGACTGGTCCTACGACGGCATCGTCGCCTACTCCAAGGTCTGCACGCACGTCGGCTGCCCCGTCGCCCTGTACGAGCAGCAGACCCACCACCTGCTGTGCCCGTGCCACCAGTCGCAGTTCGACGTGACCGACGGCGCAGCCGTCATCTTCGGCCCGGCCGCCCGTCCGCTGCCGCAGCTGCCCGATCACCGTCGACGGCGAGGGCTACCTCGTCGCGCGCAGCGACTTCACCGAACCCGTCGGCCCGAGCTTCTGGGAGCGTCATTGAGTACCGCCACTGTCTCTGAAGAGCACGGCACCGACACCACGTCGCCGCCGGAGAAGCCGCTCGGCGGCCGCTTCGTCGCGCCACGGCCAACTACATCGACGAGCGCACGAGCCTCTCCGGTCTCGTCAAGGAGCTCGGCCGCAAGATCTTCCCCGACCACTGGTCGTTCATGCTCGGCGAGATCGCGCTCTGGAGCTTCGTCGTCGTCCTGCTGTCGGGAACGTTCCTGACGTTCTTCTTCCAGGCCTCGATGGTCCCGACCCACTACATCGGGCTCGTACCTCCCGATGCGCGGCGTCGAGATGTCGGCGGCGCTGGACTCGACCCTGCGGATCTCGTTCGACATCCGCGGCGGCCTGCTCGTGCGCCAGATCCACCACTGGGCGGCGCTCGTCTTCGTCGCCGGCATCGGCGTGCACATGCTGCGCGTCTTCTTCACCGGCGCGTTCCGCAAGCCCCGCGAGCTCAACTGGGTGATCGGCTTCATCCTGTTCATCCTCGCGATGGGCGAGGGCTTCACGGGCTACTCGCTCCCCGACGACCTGCTCTCGGGCAACGGCCTGCGCATCATCGACGGCATGATCAAGGGCATCCCGCTGATCGGCACCTGGACATCGTTCCTGCTGTTCGGCGGAGAGTTCCCGGGCATGCAGATCGTCGGACGCCTGTACACGCTGCACATCCTGCTGCTGCCGGCGATCCTGGTCGGCCTGCTCGTGCTGCACCTCATGCTGATGATCATCAACAAGCACACGCAGTTCGCCGGTCCCGCTCGCACGAACAGCAACGTCGTGGGCTACCCGATGATGCCCGTCTACATGTCGAAGATGGGTGGATTCTTCTTCATCACCTTCGGTGTGATCGTGCTGATCGCATCGCTGTTCACGATCAACCCGATCTGGAACTACGGCCCGTACGACCCGTCGCCGGTCTCCGCAGGCACCCAGCCCGACTGGTACATCGGCTTCGCCGACGGCGCGCTGCGTCTGGTCCCGCCGCACCTCGAGAGCGTGTTCCTCGACCACACGTGGTCGTGGAACATCCTGATCCCGCTCGCGGTCCTGGGCCTGTTCATCGTGCTCGTCCTGATCTACCCCTTCATCGAGGCGTGGGTCACCGGCGACAAGCGCGAGCACCACATCGCTCAGCGCCCGCGCAACGCCGCGACGCGCACGGCGATCGGTGCCGCCGGCGTCACGTTCTACGCGGTCCTGTGGGCCGCGGCATCGTCCGACATCATCGCGACGCACTTCTGGCTGACGATGGAGGGCGTCATCCACTCCCTGCAGGCGCTGCTGATCCTCGGGCCGATCATCGCCTACTTCGTGACGAAGCGCATCTGCATCGCGCTCCAGAAGAAGGACCGCGAGATCGCGCTGCACGGCTACGAGTCGGGCCGCATCGTCCGCCTCCCCGGCGGCGAGTACATCGAGGTGCACCAGCCCGTCGACGAGTACGAGCGCTGGAAGCTCGTCGGCTACGAGACGTACGAGCCGCTGGTCGTGCGCCCGAACGCGAAGGGCCGCATCCCGTGGCACGAGAACGTGCGTGCCGCCGTCTCGCGCTGGTTCTTCGAGGATCGCCTCATCCCCGTCACGCAGGCCGAGGTCGACGCCGCGCTCGCGCACCAGCACCACGAGCTCGAGCACATCGCCCACGAAGAGGACGCCGAGATCCAGGGCGCCCACGAGCGTGCCGGTGTTCCGGATGCTCCGCACGTGCCGATCGACGATGGTCACAACTCCGAGACGGCCGTCCGTCCCACGAACGTGATCATCCCCGAGCCCGAGCCGGGCACGAAGCCGCCTCGCAACCGCGAGAAGGACAGCGGCTCCTGATCCCAGCCGGTTCGGCAGAATCCTGACGAAGAGTGGCGCTCCCCCATCGGGGAGCGCCACTCTTCTGTCATAGCGTGGACACATGCCCGATGCCCTCGCCTACTTCGCCGCCAAACTCGCTCTTGAGACCGACGCTTCGGACGTCTACGCCGCGCAGAAGGCCGGCGACGCATTCGTGCTCGTCGATGTGCGGGGAGATGGCGCGTGGACGCAGGGACGCATCGTGGGGGCGCTTCACATGCCGCATCAGCAGATCGCCGCACGCGCTCCACTCGAACTCGACCCGTCCGTACCGGTCGTTGTCTACTGCTGGAGCCCGGGATGCAACGGCGGTGCGCGCGGTGCGCTCGAGTTCGCGAAACTGGGCTTCTCGGTGCGCGAGATGATCGGCGGCTATGAGTACTGGGTGCGCGAGGGGCAGCCGACCGAGAACGACGGGGGCCCGCTCCCCCGCGTCTTCGACGATCAGGTCATGGTCGTGCGCGCTGGACCCGTGGATCCAGGCGAGGTGTCATGAGCGACCCGGGAGAACCCGCCGATAGGACATCCGCGTCGGGGTTCAGGGCGTCCCGCTCTCCAGCTGCTCCGTGAACCATTCGGCGGCACTCCCGTAGAAGGTCGGCGCGTCGCGCTCCGCAGCGCCCGCGGCGACGTCGCACACGAGCACCGTCACGTTGTCTCGGGTGCCCGCGTCGAGTGCGAGAGCGACGCGGCCTCGGCGGGCGACCCGGCAGGCAGCACCCCGCCACGAGGCGGTGCAGGACCGTCGCCGACGGCCAGATCACCCGAGGGGCCGCGCCAACCGACGCCAGCCGCGACCGCGGCAGGTCACGCGCTATCCGATCAGCGCGCGAAGTATCCGCGGTAGTACTCGTACACCCAGCCCACGATCGCGACGACGAAGATCGCGATGCCGATCGGGAACATCCAGACGCCGACGGCGAGGCCGAGGATCGCGACCGCAGCAGAAGCCGCGAGCACGATGGGCCACCAGGACCACGGGCTGAACTCGCCGACCTCGGGGTCGCCGTCATCGATGTCGGCCGTGAGGATGTCTTCGGGGAGCTCGCCGCGCTGCGCCTTGTGCACCCGGCCGATGTAGAAGGCGATGAGCGCCCCCATGAACGCCGCGAACAGCAGAGCGATGGTTCCGACCCACTCGGTCGAGAGCGTGAAGATCTCCCACCACGACCGGTCGGGCGATGCGTACGTCGCCCAGTGAGCGACGAGGTTCCACCACGTGTAGATGATGAACACGAGCAGGAAGAACCCGCTCAGGAGCCACCAGAGGCCGGTATTGGTCTTCAACCTACTTCACCTCTCCATCGGCAGCATCGACGACCGGGGCATCGGGCGCGTCCTTTGCAGGTCCGACACCGACAGGCACGCCGGCTTCGGGGTGGTTCAGGTCGAACGCGGGCCGCTCGCTGCGGATGCGCGGGATCGACGTGAAGTTGTGACGCGGCGGCGGGCAGGACGTGGCCCACTCGAGCGATCCGCCGTAGCCCCATGGGTCGTTGACCGTGACCTTGGGTGCCTTGCGGGCGGTCAGCCAGACGTTGAACAGGAACGGGATCATCGAGGCGCCGAGGATGATGGCGCCGATCGTCGAGACCTGGTTCTGCCACGTGAAGTTGTCGGCCGCCGAGTAGTCGGCGTAGCGACGCACCATGCCCTCGACACCCAGCCAGTGCTGGATCAGGAACGTCATGTGGAAGCCGATGAACAGCATCCAGAAGTGCACCATGCCGAGGCGCTCGTTGAGCATCCGTCCGGTGAACTTCGGCCACCAGAAGTAGAAGCCGGCGAACATCGCGAAGACGACCGTGCCGAACACGACGTAGTGGAAGTGCGCGACCACGAAGTAGGTGTCGGAGATGTGGAAGTCCAGCGGCGGCGACGCGAGGATGACGCCGGTCAGACCGCCGAAGACGAACGAGACCAGGAAGCCGAGCGTGAACACCATCGGTGTCTCGAACGTCACCGACCCTCGCCACATCGTTCCGATCCAGTTGAAGATCTTCACGCCCGTCGGCACCGCGATGAGCATCGTCATGAGAGCGAAGAACGGAAGCAGCACGGCGCCCGTGACGTACATGTGGTGCGCCCACACCGCGATCGAGAGGGCCGCGATCGCGATCGTCGCGTAGACGAGCGTCTTGTATCCGAAGATCGGCTTGCGGCTGAACACCGGAAGGATCTCGGAGACGATGCCGAAGAACGGCAGAGCGATGATGTACACCTCGGGGTGACCGAAGAACCAGAACAGGTGCTGCCACAGCAGGACGCCGCCGTTGGCGGGGTCGTAGATGTGGGCGCCGAGGACGCGGTCTGCGGCGGCGGCCAGGATCGCCGCGGCCAGCACGGGGAACGCCATGAGGATCAGGATGCTCGTGATGAGCGTGTTCCACGTGAAGATCGGCATGCGCCACATCGTCATGCCGGGTGCACGCATCGTGACGATCGTCGTGATGAAGTTCACCGCGCCGAGGATCGTGCCGAAGCCGCTCATGCCGAGGCCGAGCATCCACAGGTTGCCGCCGACACCGGGCGAGAACGTCGTGCTCGCCAGCGGCTGATACGCGAACCAGCCGAAGGACGCGGCGCCCTGCGGGCGTCAGGAAGCCCGCGACGGCGATCGTCGAGCCGAAGAGGAACAGCCAGAACGCGAAGGCGTTCAGACGCGGGAACGCGACGTCGGGTGCACCGATCTGCAGCGGCATGATGACGTTGGCGAAGCCCGCGAACAGCGGCGTCGCGAACATCAGCAGCATGATCGTGCCGTGCATCGTGAACAGCTGGTTGTACTGCTCCTTGGTCGGGATGATCTGCATCCCGGGCTCGAAGAGCTCGGCGCGGATGATGAGCGCCATGACGCCGCCGAGCATGAAGAACATGCACGGAGGCGATGAGGTACATGTACCCGATCGTCTTGTGGTCGGTGGAGGTGATCCACTTGACGACGATGTTGCCCTTCTGCTCGACGCGCGAGGAGCTGAGCAGCGCAGCCTGACGGGGCGGCAGGGTCGTCGGGCGACCGTGTGCCGTCTCGTCGACGGGAAGTGTCGTAGCCATGATCAGTCGTCTCCCTCGCCTGCGTTGCCGCCCCGTGCCGGGCAGGTTCTGCAGTCGGTCGTACTCGTCGTTGATGTCGCCCGTCTGGCCCGCGTCGCGGAGCGAGTCGAGGTAGTCCTCGTACTCCTCGGCGCTGACGACCTTGACGTTGAAGAGCATCATCGAGTGGTACTCGCCGCACAGCTCGGCGCACTTGCCGGCGTACTCGCCCTCACGGGTCGGCGTGAAGGACCAGTAGTTGTCCTTGCCGATGTACATGTCCTTCTTGTACAGGAAGTCGATGATCCAGAAGGAGTGGATGACATCGCGCGACTGCAGCTTGATCTTGACGGTCTGGTCGACCGGCAGGTACAGCGTCGGCAGCGAGCTGACGATGTTGCCGGACGCGTCGGTCTGGGCCTGGACGCCCATCGTCCACACGGTGTCCTCTTCGGACTCGCCGTCGTACTGGAAGTCCCAGGCCCACTGCTTGCCGATCGCGACGATCGAGACGTCGGGGTCTTCGGTCTGCGTCTCGAGGATCGTCTGGTCGCGCGCCGTGAAGGCGAAGAAGCCGATGACGAGGATGAGCGGCACGATCGTGTAGAAGATCTCGATCGGCATGTTGTAGCGCAGCTGCACGGGCAGGCCGCTCTGGCCACGGCGACGGCGGTATGCGATCGCCGCCCAGCCCATGAGGCCCCATGTGATGACGCCGACGGCGAGCAGGACGATCCACGAGTTGACCCACAGGCCCGAAACCATCTCGGTGTGGTTCGTCGCGGCCGGGCCATCCTCGACGAAGCCCGGCAGGTAGCCGTTGAGCTCGGTCGGGGTGCACCCCGCGAGGAGAGCAGCCGTTGCGATCCCTACGGGGAGAACGGCCCAGCGGAGGCGGCGTTTCGAGGGCACGGTGCACCTTTCCGGATCGCGAATAGGACAATCGCCAGTCTAGAGCAACCACCCAGCGGATTCAGGCCATCTGCACAGTCTGAATCGACGCGCGTGAGACGGAAAAGGCCGGTCCCGGGCACTCTTCAGAGTGTCGGAACCGGCCGAAATCCGTTGTCGATTCGGTGACGAACCTCAGTGGAAGCTGTCGCCGCAGGCGCAGCTGCCCGCCGCGTTGGGGTTGTCGATCGTGAACCCCTGCTCCGAGATCGTGTCCTTGAAGTCGATGGACGCGCCGTCGAGGTACGGGACGCTCATGTCGTCGATGATGACCTCGACACCGTCGAAGTCGACCGTCTGGTCGCCGTCGAGGTACCGCTCGTCGAAGTAGAGCTGGTAGATCAGGCCGCTGCATCCGCCCGGGCTGCACGGCGACGCGCAGGCGCAGGTCGTCGCGACCCTCCTGCTCGAGCAGCGTGCGCACCTTGAGCGCGGCGGCCTCGGTCAGCGAGACGCCGTGGGCGGGGGCCGCGACCTCGGTCGTCAGAGTCGTGTCAGTCATGTGGTCCTCCGGTGGAACAGCGACGGGATGCCTCGATTCTACGCGGTGAAGTCACGAGAGGGTCCGCGCGTCGAGCTTCTCGAGCAGGAGCGCCTCCGAGACGAGGGCGTTGCGGAAGGTCTCGATGTGCAGGGACTCGTTCGGGCTGTGCGCCTTCGCGTGCGGGTCCTCGACGCCCGTCACGAGGATCTGCGCGGCGGGGAACTCCCGGACGAGGTCCGCGATGAACGGGATCGAGCCGCCGACGCCGAGGTCGAGTGCGGCGACGCCGTAGCCCTCGGCCAGGGCCTCGCGCGCCGTCTCGACGGCCCAGCCGCTCGTGTCGACGAGGAACCCGTCGCCGAGGTCGACGTCGCGGATCTCCAGCTGCGCACCGAAAGGCGCGTGCGCGCGCACGTGCGCCTCGATCGCGGCGTACGCGTCGCGCGCCGACTGCCCGGGGGCGATGCGCGCGCTGATGACCACCGTGATCTCGGGGCTCAGCGTGTTGGACGCGTTGACGACGCTGGGCGCGTCGATCCCCGTCACGGTGATCGACGGCTGGTTCCAGATGCGATCGAGGATCGTGCCGTGACCGACGGGACTGACGCCGGCGGGAAGACCCGCCTCGTCGCGCAGGGTCTCCTCCGTGTAGTCGGGGGTCGCCGCATCGCGGGTCGAGCAGACCCTCGACGGCGACGGCGCCGTCGTCGTCCCACAGGGTCGAGAGCAGCGTGACCGTCGCCATCATGGCGTCGGGGACCGCTCCCCCGAACATGCCGGAGTGCGACGCGTGGTCGAGCGTGCGCACGGAGAGCGTGAAGCGCACGTTGCCGCGCAGCGACACCGTGAGGCCGGGCGTCTTGTCGTCCCAGTTGCCGGAGTCCGCCACGACGATGACATCGGCGCGCAGCGCGTCGGCGTTGTCGGCGAGGAACTGTGCGAAGGAGCGCGATCCGGCCTCCTCCTCGCCCTCGATGAAGAGCGCGACGCCGAGGTCGAAGTCCTCACCGAGAGCCTCCTTGAGCGCCCGGAGCGCGCCGATGTGCACCATGACGCCTGCCTTGTCGTCGGCGGCGCCGCGGCCGTAGATGCGGCCGTCGCGCACGGTCGGCTCGAACGGCGGCGAGTCCCACAGCGATTCGTCGCCGACCGGCTGCACGTCGTGGTGCGCGTACAGGAGGATCGTCGGCCGCCCGTTGCGGGCCGCGCGCGAGGCGAGCACGGCGGGCATGCCGCGCTCGTCGGTGCCCGGAATGGCGGCATCGCGCACCTCGACGCGGTCGAAGACTCCCAGATCCGCGGCGAGGGCCGCCACGGCGTCCGCGCTGCGGCGCACTTCGGCGGGGTCGAAGCCCGGGAAGGCGACCGAGGGGATGCGCACGAGGGTGCCGAGATCGGCGAGGGCCGCGGGGATGCCGGCGGTCGCGGCATCCCGCACCGCCTGCTGTCGGGAGAGCTCAGAGGTCATGCGGGTAATCTTAAAGCGAACCCCTTCCGCTCTCCCGAGGATCATCGTGGCCAAGACTCCTGCCCCATCGGCTCCCAACGACGCGCCCTCCGAGGGGACGACCGTGAACGGCGTGCCCGTCGGCCAGTCCGGCAAGGGGCGCGCGACACCCACGCGCGCCGAGCAGGAGGCCGCGCGCAAGCGCCCCCTCGTGCCCGACACGAAGGAGGCGAAGGCGCGCGCCCGCGCCGACCTCGCGGCGCAGCGCGAGAAGGCGCGCCTCGGCATGGCCGCCGGCGACGACAAGTTACCTGCCCGTCCGCGACAAGGGCCCGCAGCGCCGTTGGTGCGCGACTTCGTCGACTCGGGCTGGCACCTCGGCGAGGCGGTCATGCCCGCCATGGTCGTCGTCATCATCGCGACCTTCATCCCGGTCGTGGGCATCCAGTACTGGTCGTTCATCGTGCTGTGGATCTTCATCCTCTTCGTCATCGGCGACATGGTCATCACGTCGATCCGCGTCAAGCGCGCCGCCAAGGCGAAGTGGGGCGACAAGACCGAGAAGGGTCTCGGCTGGTACGCCGCGATGCGCACGATCCAGATGCGCTTCCTGCGCCTGCCGAAGCCGCAGGTCAAGCGCGGGCAGCGCGCCAGGCTGACGAGTCCTCGGTTGATCTGGCGGGCCCACAGCGGTCCGCGGTAGAGGAACGCCGTGTAGCCCTGCACGAGCGTGGCGCCGGCATCCAGTCGCTCCTGCACGTCGGCGGCGGTCTCGACTCCGCCGACCGAGATGACGCAGAACTCGGCCGGAACGACGGCGCGCACGAGTCGGAGCACCTCGAGCGCGCGCGCCTTGAGCGGCGCACCGGAGAGCCCGCCCTCCCCCGCCGCCGCGACGACGGCCGGATCGGTGCGCAGGCCCGCACGCGAGATCGTCGTGTTCGTCGCGATGATGCCGGCGAGGCCCGCATCGACGGCGAGGCGCGCGATCGCCTCGACCTCGTCGTCGGGCAGGTCGGGCGCGATCTTGACGAGCAGCGGCGTCGTCCCCGGCCGCGTCGCGCACGGCGTCGAGCAGCGGCCGGAGCGTCTCGACGGCCTGCAGGCCGCGGAGCCCGGGCGTGTTGGGCGACGAGACGTTGACGACGAGGTAGTCCGCCAGCGGCGCGAGGAGCGTGGCGCTGCGCACGTAGTCGGCCGTCGCGTCGGCGACGTCGACGACGCGGCTCTTGCCGATGTTGACGCCCAGGACCGGCGCGGTGCGCGCCGCGCGCGAAGGCGCCGAAGCCGGACGGCGGCGGCCTCCGCGCCGCGGTTGTTGAAGCCCATGCGGTTGACGACCGCGCGATCGGGGATGAGGCGGAACAGCCGCGGGCGCGGATTGCCGTCCTGCGGGATCGCGGTGAGCGTGCCGACCTCGACGTGCCCGAATCCGAGCGCCCACAGGCCCTGGGCGCCCACGACGTCCTTGTCGAAGCCGGCTGCGACGCCGAACGGCGACGAGAACGTCAGCCCGAGGGCACGCACTTCGAGTGACGGGTCGGGCTTCGCGACGGCGCGCGGCCGCCCACGAGAGTGCGCGGGATCCGGCCGCCCGGATGACGGCCATCGCAGCGTGGTGCGCGGACTCGGGATCCATGCGCGACAGGACGACGCGGAAGAGGAGGGGATACATCCCCTCCAGGCTATCGGTCGACGGGCGCCGTCGAGGATGCCCGGCGCGGGTGGTCGACGCGCAGCTGCTCGATCGCGGACTCGAAGTCCTCGAGCGAGTCGAACGCCTGGTAGACGCTCGCGAACCGCAGATACGCGACCTCGTCGAGCTCGCGGAGGGGTCCGAGGATCGCGAGGCCGATCTCGTTCGCGTCGAGCTGCGACGCGCCCGTCTGCCGCAGCGTCTCCTCGACGGTCTGCGCGAGCACCGCGAGGTCGCCCTCGGTGACCGGGCGGCCCTGGCAGGCCTTGCGCACGCCCGAGATGACCTTCTCGCGACTGAACGGCTCGATGACACCCGAGCGCTTGACGACGTTCAGGCTCGCGGTCTCGACCGTCGTGAAGCGGCCTCCGCATTCGGGGCACTGACGACGACGACGGATGCTGAGCCCGTCGTCGCTCGTGCGGGAATCGATGACGCGGGAGTCGGAGTGACGGCAGAACGGGCAATGCATGGCGAAGCCAGACTACGCCTGTCGCGGGAGCGGACTCGAAGCGCGCGACGACGGCTTCGCCGTGCGCGGGCAGCTGCTCGGCCTCGGCGAGCGTCACGATCGCGTCGCGCACGTCGGCCAGAGCCGACCGGTCGTACTCGATCACCTGCTGCGGCCGCAGGAAGGTCGCCGCCGACAGCCCGGACGCGTAGCGCGACTGGCCGCCGGTCGGGCAGCACGTGGTTGCGACCCGGCGAGGTAGTCGCCGAGGCTCACGGGCGAATGCGGTCCGACGAAGACCGCCCCCGCGTGCACGAAGTCCTCGGGACGCGGGTCGCGCGAGGTGCAGCTCGAGGTGCTCGGGCGCGTACGCGTTGCTGAAGGCCGTCGCCGCCGCGAGATCGTCGACGAGCACGATCGCCGACTGCGGACCCGCGAGCGCGGTCGCGACGCGCTCGGCGTGGCGCGTCACCGCGGCCGCTGCGGCTGTCGCCGCTTCGACCGCCTGCGCGAGCTCGACCGAGTCGGTCACGAGCACGGCCGCGGCCTGCTCGTCGTGCTCGGCCTGGCTCACGAGGTCGACCGCGATCAGCCGCGGGTCGGCCGAGGCATCCGCGACGACGAGGATCTCGGTCGCGCCGGCCTCGGCATCCGTCCCCACGCGTCCCGCGACGGCGCGCTTGGCCGCCGCGACGAAGTTGTTGCCGGGGCCCGTCACGACGTCCACCGGATCCGAGGCCGAGCGACGCGACGCCCGCCGCGAAGGCGCCGATCGCGCCGGCGCCGCCCATCGCGTAGACCTCGTCGACGCCGAGCAGTCGTGCCGCCGCGAGGATGACGGGATGCACGCGCCCGCCGTGCGAGCGCTGCGGGGGCGAGGCGAGGGCGATCCGCTCGACGCCCGCGACCTGGGCGGGCACGACGTTCATGACGACGCTCGACGGATACACGGCCTTGCCGCCCGGCACGTAGAGCCCCACCCGCGCGACGGGCTGCCACCGCTGCGCGACACGCGCCCCCGGCCCGAGCTCGGTCACGACCGGCGGCGGGACCTGCGCGTGCGAGGCGGTGCGCACGCGCACGATGGCCTCTTCGAGGGCCGCGCGCACCGCCGGGTCGAGTTCGGCGAGGGCCTCGTCGAGGTGCGAATCGCGGCACGCGGATGTCATGGCCCGTCACGCCGTCGAAGCGCTCGGCCTGTGCGCGCAGCGCGGCCTCGCCGCGTCCGCGGCGACATCGGCGACGAGCTGGGCCGCCGCGGCGAACGCCTCGTCGCGCGCCGCCGTGGCGCGCGGGACGACAGCGAGAAGTTCAGCGGGCGTGAGGTGCGCCCGCGCAGGTCGATGGTGCGCAAGATGGTCAGCCGCGCGTGACGCTGTCCACGTCGAGCAGGTAGCCGACGCGGCCGTCCTCGTGACGGACGACGAAGCCGGCTGCCGTGATCCTCGATCACGAGAGCCCACGCGGTCGGTCCGATGCGGAAGAGCGGGATGCCGTTCTCGTCGACGATGTCGCGCTCCTCGGGGACGAGCGCCCAGAACGCCTGGTGGCGCACGGGTGCCGACTCGAGCGGGGGCTCGTAGGTGCCGCGCGTCTGCGGCGGGGTCCAGGCCTCGCCCGACTCCTGGACGGGCTCTGCACCGTAGGGCGGCTCGTCGTACGTGCTCGCGTCGTAGGCGCCCTGCTCCTGAACGGGTGCGTACGGGGCGTACTCCCCCGTCGGCTCGGGCTCGTCGACGGTGCGCGGCGCGCGGGCGGGGCGCGGCGAGACGGCGCGGATGGGACGCGCGTTGCGGTGTGCCGGGATCTCGCGGCGCCCGCGGAAGTCCTCTTCGAAGGGCGGGATGAACGGCGCGAAGACCGTCAGCACGACACCGGCGAGCATCAGGACGAGCTCGACCCAGATGACCCACGAGCGTGCCCAGGCGCCGGTCTGGATCGCGAACGCGACGGTCTCCCAGACGAGCTGGAGCCACACGACGCTCGCGACGGAGAACGCGACGGAGGCGAACTGGTCGACGCCGAGCGAGCCGACACGGCGGATGCCGTCGGGCGACAGGCGGCGCAGGACGATGAGGAAGACCGCGACGGTCGGGACGCCGATCGTGAGGACCCACAGCAGCCCCGAGGTCCAGACGGAATCGAAGCGCAGCGTGCTCACCGAGAAGAACGACACGACGAAGCCGACCACCCACACGCCGACGAGCGCGACCTCGCGGATCGAGAAGGGCCCGACCCCGTACTGGGGCGGCTCTTCGACGGTCGTCGAAGGTCTCACCGTCGAACTCGGTGAGGGCAGGAGTGTCGTCCAGCTGGTCGCTCACGATGGGGGATCCTCTCGGGCTCGTGTCGCGGGGCGCTCGCGGTCGTGTCGCGGTGCGCGTGGACCGATCTTACTCGGACAGGCTCAGCACGTCAGGTCGGCGCATCACGGTCGTCACCCGAGGCACTGCGGTCCGAGCAGTCCCTTGAGCTCGCCGAAGAGGTCGGCTGTCACCGAGACGGGCATGGGCACGTCGAAGACCTTCGCCGTCGAGCCCTTGGCGAGCCGCAGCGTGACTTCGGTATCTCCCTGATGACGGCGCAGAACCTCGGCGAGGTCATTGACGAGCGCCTGCGTCGCGCGATGCTCGGGCATGACGAGCTGCAGCGGGCCCGCGGCATCCACGGCTCCCAGATCCGGCGAGAAGGCGGCCTGCGCATGCAGATTCAGACCGTCGTCACGCCGCGACACGCGTCCGCGCACGACGAGGATCGAGTCGGCCTGCAGCATCGACTGGAACTCGGTGTAGGTCTTGCCCATGAACATGACGGTGACCTCGCCGTTGAAGTCCTCGACGGTGATCATGCCGTAGGGATTGCCGCTCTGCTTCGCGACGCGATGCTGCACGCTCGTCACGAGACCCGCGATCGTCACCTGCTCGCCATCCTCGATCGTCTCGGACGCGAGGAGGTCCTGGATGCTCAGCGAGGCGTGCTTCGCGAGCGGGATCTCGAGGCCCGCGAGCGGGTGGTCCGACACGTACAGCCCCAGCATCTCGCGCTCGAACGCGAGCTTGTCCTTCTTCGTCCACTCGGGGCGCGGCGGCACCTTCGGGGGCGCGACCTCCTCGACCGCGTCGTAGAGGCTGTCGAAGTCGAACCCGATCGCCCCCTGGGCTTCGTTGCGCTTGCGGTCGACGGCGGCTTCGGCGGCGTCCTCATGGATCTCCAGCAGCGCGCGACGAGTGTCGCCCATCGAGTCGAACGCGCCGGCCTTGATGAGCGATTCGATGGTCCGCTTGTTCGCGACGTGCATCGGGACCTTGGCGAGGAAGTCGTGGAAGGACGTGAACGTGGCGTCCTTGCGCGCCTCGACGATGCCGTCGACGACGTTCGCGCCGACGTTGCGGACCGCGCCGAGCCCGAAGCGGATGTCTTCGCCGACGGCGGCGAAGTACCGGATCGACTCCCCCACGTCCGGCGGCAGCACCTTGATGCCCATGCGACGGCACTCGTTGAGGTAGACGGCCATCTTGTCCTTGGAGTCGCCGACGCTCGTCAGCAGCGCCGCCATGTACTCGGCCGGATAGTGGGCCTTCAGGTACGCGGTCCAGTACGACACGAGGCCATAGGCGGCAGAGTGCGCTTTGTTGAACGCGTAGTCCGAGAAGGGCAGCAGGATGTCCCACAGCGCCTTGATGGCGTCGTCGCCGAAGCCCCGCTCCTTCATGCCGCCGGAGAAGCCCTCGTACTGCTTGTCGAGTTCGGACTTCTTCTTCTTGCCCATCGCGCGACGGAGGATGTCGGCTTGTCCGAGGCTGAATCCCGCGACCTTCTGCGCGATCGCCATGACCTGCTCCTGATAGATGATCAGGCCGTAGCTGATGTCGAGGATCTCCCTGAGCGGCTCCTCGAGTTCGGGGTGGATCGGCGTGACCTCCTGCTGCCCGTTCTTGCGCAGCGCGTAGTTGATGTGTGAGTTCGCGCCCATCGGGCCGGGGCGATACAGCGCGATCACGGCCGACACGTCTTCGAAGTTGTCGGGCTTCAACAGGCGCAGCAGCGATCGCATCGGCCCGCCGTCGAGCTGGAACACGCCGAGGGTGTCGCCGCGCGACAGCAGGTCGTACGCCGCGCGGTCGTCCAGCGCGAGATGCTCGAGGTCGAGCTCCTCGCCGCGGTTCAAGCGGATGTTGTCGAGCGCATCCGAGATGATGGTGAGGTTGCGCAGCCCCAGGAAGTCCATCTTGATGAGACCGAGCGACTCGCACGACGGGTAGTCGAACTGCGTGACGATCTGACCGTCCTGCTCACGCCGCATGATCGGGATGATGTCGATGAGCGGCTCGCTCGACATGATGACGCCCGCCGCGTGGACGCCCCACTGGCGCTTCAGGTTCTCGAGCCCGACGGCCGTGTCGAAGACCGTCTTGGCCTCGGGATCGGTATCGATCAGCGCACGGAACTCGCTCGCCTCTTTGAAGCGCGGGTGGTCCTTGTCGAACATGCCCTCGAGGGGCATGTCCTTGCCCATGACGGCCGGCGGCATCGCCTTGGTGAGCCGCTCCCCCATGCTGAACGGGAAGCCGAGCACGCGGCCGGCGTCCTTCAGCGCCTGCTTGGACTTGATCGTGCCGTAGGTGACGATCTGCGCGACGCGCTCGGAGCCGTACTTCTCGGTGACGTAGTCGATCACCTCGCCACGGCGGCGGTCGTCGAAGTCGACGTCGAAGTCGGGCATCGAGACACGATCGGGGTTCAGGAAGCGCTCGAAGATCAGGCCGTGCTCGAGCGGGTCGAGATCCGTGATCCGCATCGCGTACGCGACCATCGAGCCGGCGCCCGACCCACGGCCCGGACCGACGCGAATGCCGTTGCGCTTGGCCCAGTTGATGAAGTCGGCGACCACGAGGAAGTAGCCCGGGAAGCCCATCTGCAGGATGATGTCGGTCTCGTACTCGGCCTGCTTGCGGACCCGGTCGGGGATCCCGTCCGGGTACCGGTAGTGCAGCCCGGTCTCGACCTCCTTGATGAGCCAGCTGTCTTCGGTCTCGCCCTCGGGTACCGGGAAGCGCGGCATGTAGTTCGCGCTCGTGTTGAACTCGACCTGGCAGCGCTCCGCGATGAGGAGCGTGTTGTCGCAGGCCTCGGGGTGATCGCGGAAGATCTGCCGCATCTCCTGCGCGGTCTTGATGTAGTAGCCGTCGCCGTCGAACCTGAAGCGGTTCGGATCGTCGAGGGTCGAGCCGGACTGCACGCACAGCAGTGCGGCGTGTGCGTCGGCCTCGTGCTGGTGCGTGTAGTGGGAGTCGTTGGTCGCGACCAGCGGGATGCCGAGATCCTTCGAGATCTTGAGCAGATCCGTCATGACCCGGCGCTCGATCGAGAGGCCGTGATCCATGATCTCGGCGAAGTAGTTCTCCTTGCCGAAGATGTCCTGGAACTCGGCGGCGGCGGCGCGCGCGGCGTCGTACTGGCCGAGCCGCAGACGCGTCTGCACTTCGCCCGACGGGCAGCCCGTCGTCGCGATGAGCCCCTTTCCGTACGTCTCGAGCAGCTCGCGGTCCATGCGCGGCTTGAAGTAGTAGCCCTCGATGCTCGACAGCGAGCTGAGCCGGAAGAGGTTGTGCATCCCCTCGGTGCTCTCGCTCCACATGGTCATGTGGGTGTACGCGCCGGAGCCGGACACGTCGTCGCTCTTCTGCTCGGGCGTGCCCCACGCGACGCGCGACTTGTCGCTGCGGTGCGTGCCGGGCGTGACGTACGCCTCGAGGCCGATGATCGGCTTGACACCGGCGTTGCGGGCCGCGTTGTAGAACTCGTAACGCCGCGAAGGTGTTGCCGTGATCGGTGACGGCGATCGCCGGCATCCCGTACTCGGACGCGGCCTGCGCCATCGCCCCGATCTTGGCGGCTCCGTCGAGCATCGAGTATTCGCTGTGCACGTGCAGATGAACGAAGGAATCGGATGCCACGGATCGAGTCTACGGAGCGCCTCCGACATCGTCGGCCCGGCGCGGCGCGGCGTGGCCGCTCAGAACCCCTCGTCGAGGGCGTACGGGCGCTGAGGGCGCGCCTCCGACCACGGCCTCGGGGCCTCCCGCTACGCAAGTTCGGACGATCCGCACGGCATCGCGTGCCCGGGACCCCTCTGCCGCCGTCCCGCTTTCTAGCGTGGATGTGCGGCGCCGGACCGAGGAGTCCGTGGGGGATGTCACCCGGGTCGGCGCCGCAACCTCACGGCTCTCACCACGGCGCCGGCATCGGCCATCTTCATTCCCCCCGAAGCACCTCGAGCGCGTGCGCGAGGTCGGCGGGGTACTCCGACGTGAAAGTGACCCGCTCCCCCGTCGCGGGATGGGAGAACGAGAGCTCGTGCGCATGGAGCCACTGGCGCGTCAGCCCGAGCCGGGCCGAGATCGTCGGATCCGCACCGTAGAGCGGGTCGCCGACGCAGGGATGCCGGTGCGCCGCCATGTGGACGCGGATCTGGTGCGTGCGGCCCGTCTCGAGGTGGATCTCGAGGAGCGAGGCGCCGCGGAACGCCTCGAGCGTCTCGTAATGCGTGAGGGAGTCCTTGCCCTCGGGTGTGACGGCGAACTTCCATGAATGCGAGGGGTGCCGGCCGATCGGCGCGTCGATCGTGCCGGCGAGGGGGTCGGGATGCCCCTGCACGACGGCGTGGTAGATCTTGTCGACCTCGCGCTCCTTGAAGGCGCGCTTGAGCGCCGTGTAGGCGTGCTCGCTCTTCGCGACGACCATGAGACCGCTCGTGCCGACGTCGAGGCGGTGCACGACGCCCTGTCGCTCGGGCGCACCGGTCGTGGCGATCCGGAACCCCGCTGCGGCGAGGGCGCCCAGCACGGTCGGGCCCTCCCAGCCGAGCGACGGATGCGCCGCGACGCCCGCCGGCTTGTCGATCACGACGATGTCGTCGTCGTCGTAGACGATCCCGAGGTCGGGCACCGCGATCGGCACGATCTGCGGTTCGAGCTTCTCGGTCCAGGTCACGTCCAGCAGCGATCCGGCCGTCACCCGGTCGGACTTGCCGACGACCGCGCCGTCGACCTGCACGCCGCCCTGCTCGGCGACCTCGGCCGCGAACGTGCGCGAGAAGCCCAGCATCTTCGCGAGCGCCTGATCGACGCGCGCGCCCTCCAGTCCGTCCGGGACGAGGAGCAGCCGCGACGGCATGTCAGGCGTCGTCGCGGCGTTCGCCGCGGGCGCGCTTGTCGGCCTCGCGCACGACGGCCTCCTGCTCGGCCTCGCTCAGAGGCGGCAGCCCGCGCTCGTCGGCCGGGATGCCGGCATCCGGATCGCCGACGGGGAACTCGTCGCCGAACCCCTCGACAGGCCCTCCGGGAGGCAGTTCGTCGCCCTCGCCGAGGATCGTCTCCTCATCGCGACGCGACGTGCGCGGTTCGCGTGTTCCATCCATGTGCACTCCTACGACGACGAGCAGTGCGACCAGGATCATGTCGCACACGATGAAGATGTCGGCGACGTTGTAGATCGCCGGCATCATCCACGGGGTGTTGATGAAGTCGATGACGTGGCCGACGGCGAACCCGGGTTCGCGCAGCAGGCGGTCGGTCAGGTTGCCCAGCACACCGCCGAGCAGGAGACCGAGCACCACGGCCCACAGCCGCGAGCCGACGCGGGTCGCTGCGAGCCAGCAGATGACTGCGGCCACGGCGGCCAGAGCGATCGTGAACACCCACGTGATGCCCTCGCCGAGCGAGAAGGCCGCACCGGGGTTCTTCACGAGATAGAAGATGAGGAAGTCGCCGATGATGTGCACCGGCTCCTCGAGCGGCAGATTCTGCAGCGCGAGGTACTTCGTGAACTGATCGGCGGCCAGCACCAGCACCGCGAGGATCGCGATGATGGCGCTGGCCGCCGCCCTGTGAAGAGGGGTTCTGGGCAGAGGAGCGCGCTCTGTCAAAAGCCGACCTAGAGGCCGACGGCAGAGACCGGCGTCGATCCAGACGTGGTCGCCGTGGTCTCGAGGTCGCGGAGCTTGCCCTCGATGTAGCTGCGCAGCTGCGAGCGGTAGTCGCGCTCGAAGTTGCGCAGCTCGGTGATGCGGGTCTCGAGGACGCTGCGCTCGCGGTCGAGCTTCGCAAGCTCTTCGCGGCCGCGGGTCTCGGCTTCGGTCACGATCGCTGCGGCCTGGGCCTTCGCGTCGGAGACGAGCTGGTCGCGCTGCGCGATGCCCTCGGCGACGTGCTCGTCGTGCAGACGCTGCGCGAGCTCGATGATGCCCGCGGACGCGCCGGCTCCGGTCGATGCCGCGGCCGGAGCGGCCTCGGACTCGGCGGCAGCGGCGGGCGCGGTGGCGGCGGGGGCCGCGGCGCCCGACTCGTACGCGGCGAGCTTGGCCTTGAGCTCTTCGTTCTCAGCGAGCGCCTTGCGCCACTCGACGACGATCTCGTCGAGGAAGTCGTCGACCTCGTCGGGGTCGAAGCCGTCCTTGAAGCGGACGTGCTGGAACTGCTTGGTGACGACGTCATCCGGGGTCAATGCCATGGTGGTTCCTCTTTCGAGCGCTCAGGTCGCTGGCAGCCGTCTGGGCCGGGGCCGCCGGGGGGCGGACCGCATCTGCCAAGCATAGCCGCGGCATCGCGCGAGTGTGATTGTTGCTTCGCCGTGCGTCAGGATCCTGCGACGGCGCGCGTGACGGCCAGCAGCATGAAGCACAGCAGCATCGTCAGCGCGAACCCGAAGTCGATCGAGATCGCGCCGACGCGCAGGGGTGGGATGAACCGCCGGAAGAAGTGGATCGGCGGGTCGGTGACGGTGTAGACGAGTTCGGCGACGACGAGCCCGGGGCCCCGGGGGCGCCACTCACGATTGAAGAACGGTATCCAGTCGAGGATGAGCCGCGCGAGCAGCACCAGCACGTAGAGGACGAGCGCGGCGTTGAGGATCGCCGCGATGAGGCGGACGATGTCCACGAGTCAGGAAGGGAACGGAACCGACTCGGGGTCGGCCTGCGCCACCGCGCCGTCGCCCGAGACAGCGACGTTCTCGGGCGAGAGCAGGAAGACCTTGCTCGTGACCCGCTCGATGCGTCCGTACAGTCCGAGCGACAGGCCGCTCGCGAAGTCGATCAGGCGACGCGCATCGGCGTCGCTCATCTGCGACAGGTTGATGATCACCGGGATGCCCTCGCGGAAGTTCTCGGCGATGATCTGCGCGTCGCGGTACTGCTTGGGGTGCACCGTGAGGATCTCGCTGATCGCGGTCGGCGCGGGCTGGCGCACGACGGTCGGCCGGTGGATCGGCGTCACGGGCGCGGCCTTCTCGACGGCCCCCTCGGCGCGGCGACCGCGGGGCTGCGCCGTCTGCTCTTCATAGACCTCTTCCTCGTCGGCGAGGCCCAGATAGACCATGGTCTTCTTGAGCGGGTTCGACATCGCATCCTCCTGGTCGCTCATCGCGTGCTCGTCTGATTCGAGGTTAACCGCGCAGGGTGCGCGGTCCCGTGATTGCCGAGCCGATCCGCAGGTGTGTCGCGCCTGCCGCGATCGCTTCGGCGTAATCCGCCGTCATTCCGGCGGAGATCCAATGGGCGTCCGGCACGATCGTGCGGAGCCGGTCGCTGTAGCCGCGCAGCCGCTCGAACGCCGACGCGGGGGCCTCGTCGAGCGGGGCGACGGCCATGATGCCGCGCACGCGCAAGCGTGCGGCATCCGCTCACGTGCTCCGCGAGTCGTGCGAGCTCCTCCGGCGCGACGCCTCCCCTGCCCGGGTCCCCGGTCAGGTTGACCTGCAGCAGCACGTCGAGCACGGACGCCTCGTCGGGCGCGGCGGCATCGAGCGCGTCGGCGAGGCGCACGCGGTCTACCGAGTGGACGACGGATGCCGCGGCCCGCACGGCTCGCGCCTTGTTGGTCTGCACCTGCCCGATGAAGTGCCACCGCACGTCGAGGTCGGGCAGCTCGGCGCGCTTGGTCGTGAGCTCCTGCTGCTGGTTCTCGCCGACGTCGCGCACGCCGAGCGACGCGAGGTCGCTCACGAGCGACGCGGGGTGGAACTTCGTCACGACGATGCGGGTGAGCGACGCGGGGTCGCGTCCCACATTGCGCGCGGCCTGCCCGATGAGACCGTCGACCTCGTCGAGACGGGCGGCGAGATCACGGTCCATCGAACTGCCTCGCGGTCTACTTCAGGAAATCGGGGATGTCGAGGTCATCGTCGCCGAACGCGGAGTCGTACGTGCTCTCCGCGACGGCGGCGACCGAGACGGGCTCGGGCGCATCGAACTCGCGCGCGACGTCCTCGGCGGGCGCCGAAGGCAGCACAGGCGCCGAGACGACCCGAGAGGCCGTGACCGCATCGATGCGCAGCGAGGGCTCGCCGCCGTCGAAGCCGGCAGCGATGACCGTCACGCGCACCTCGTCGCCGAGCGTGTCGTCGATGACGGTTCCGAAGATGATGTTGGCCTCGGGGTGCGCCGCCTCCTTGACGAGCTGCGCGGCGTCGTTGATCTCGAAGATGCCGAGGTTCGACCCGCCCTGGATCGACAGGAGCACGCCGTGCGCACCCTCGATCGAGGCCTCGAGGAGCGGCGATTCCACGGCGAGCTCGGCGGCCTTGATGGCGCGGTCGGCACCCCGTGCCGAGCCGATGCCCATGAGAGCGGAGCCTGCACCCTGCATGACCGACTTGACGTCGGCGAAGTCGAGGTTGATGAGACCCGGCGTCGTGATGAGGTCGGTGATGCCCTGCACACCGGCGAGGAGCACCTGGTCGGCCGTCGCGAACGCCTCGATCATCGAGATGCCGCGGTCGCTGATCTCGAGCAGGCGGTCGTTGGGCACGACGATGAGGGTGTCGACCTCTTCCTTCAGCTTCGCGACACCCGTGTCGGCCTGCTGCTGGCGGCGGCGTCCCTCGAACGAGAAGGGCTTGGTCACGACACCGATCGTGAGGGCGCCGATCGACTTGGCGATCTTGGCCACGACGGGAGCACCGCCCGTGCCCGTGCCGCCGCCCTCGCCCGCTGTCACGAAGACCATGTCGGCGCCGCGCAGGGCCTCCTCGATCTCCTCGGCGTGGTCCTCGGCGGCTCGGCGTCCGACCTCGGGGTCGGCGCCCGCGCCGAGACCGCGCGTGAGCTCACGGCCCACATCGAGCTTGACGTCCGCGTCGCTCATGAGCAGCGCCTGCGCGTCCGTGTTGATCGCGATGAACTCGACTCCGCGCAGACCAAGCTCGATCATCCGGTTGACGGCGTTGACTCCGCCACCACCGACTCCGACGACCTTGATGACCGCGAGGTAGTTCTGGTTCTGGCTCATGCCGGCCTCCGTGTTCGAACCAAAGCTTCAACCTCATGTAGAGGTTTAAAGAATTGCTCGGTATGCAATTCCTAGATCGAAAGTATGCGGATGCCGCGCGCGCTCGTGGAGCCGCGCGGGCGTGTCGGGGATTCGCGTGCGAAATCTTCAGCGCACGACGACGGCGCGCGGCGACGAGACGTCGTACTCACTCACCGTGGCGGGCGGACGAGCCGCCATCATCGAGGCGAGCGAGACGGCCTTGAGTGCCGACTCCTCGGCACTCCCCCACACGATCCGCGTGCGCGTGCCCCCGAGGATGAGGGTCACATCGTCGATCGTGGATGCCGTGACCGATGTCACCTGCACGCGGATCGACTCGGGCAGGGAGCGCATGACGGCGCCCGCCGCGCGGAACGCCGGCGCGCCGGCTCCGCCCTCGATCGCGAACACGGGAGCGTCCGCACCCGGCGTCGCGGTCGTCGCGAGCACGACCCCGGCGGCGTCGACGAGCGCGTACCCGGCGCGCGTCTCGAGGTACCCGACGGGCGTGCGCTCGACGATGCGCACGACGAGCTCGTGCGGGGGCCGACCCTCGAGGGCGTACGACTCTACGAGCGGGAAGGTCACGAGCGCGGCCTTGACCTCGCTCTCGTCGACGAGCGGCAGCGGAGTGCCGAGCTGACCGGCCAGGGCTGCCTCGACGGCAGCGGCATCCAGCTGCGTGGCACCCACGACGCGGATCCGCTCGACGGCGAACAGCGGACTGTAGGCGGCTCCGAGCGTCACGAGCACGAGCAGGACGACGGATGCCGCGACCCCGATCCACGTCGCGCGACGACGCCGCTGGCGGACGGTGAAGCGGCGGATCTCGGCCCGAAGGGCCTTGCGCCGCGCGCGCGAGGCGGCCCAGACGGCACGCAGGCCGACGGGAGCGTCAGGATCGGACTCGGTCGCAGAGTCGTCGACATCGGCATCCGTCGCGGGCGCCGCCGTGTCGATGACGTCGATCGGCGCCGTGATGGCCGTCACGAGCGCGCGTCGCTCGGATTCGGTGGGCGCCCGACCCTCGGTCGCGACCTCGCGCTCGGGGGCCGTCGGCTGGGCGCGCTGCTCCGGAAGAGGCAGCGGCGGCGGCCGGCGCATCGGCTAGTCGCCCTCGGGCGCCGTCCGCGCGAGTGCCTCGAGCACCTGCGGAACGATGAGGTTGACGTTGCCGCAGCCGAGCGTGATGACGAAGTCGCCCTCGCGCGCGACGGAGGCCGTGTAGTCGGCCGCCTCCTGCCAGTCGGCGACGAAGTGCACGTGGCGCTCGTCGGAGAAGGCCTCGCTCACGAGCGCCCCCGTGACGCCGGGAACGGGATCCTCACGCGCTCCGTACACGTCCAGGACGACGGTGTGGTCGGCGTGCGACTCGAGGACATCCGCGAACTCCTGGAACATCTCCTGCGTGCGCGAGTACGTGTGCGGCTGATGGACGGCGATGATGCGCCCCTCCCCGACGACCGTGCGGGCGGCCGCGAGAGCGGCTGCGACCTCGGTGGGGTGGTGCGCGTAGTCGTCGTAGACGCTGACCCCGCGCGTGATGCCGTGCAGTTCGAAGCGCCGCGCCGTGCCGGCGAAGCCCGCGACCGCGCGGGCGGCTGCGGAGAAGTCATGACCGAGCGCGACGAGCACCCCGATCGCTCCTGCCGCGTTGATCGCGTTGTGGGCGCCCGGCACGAGGAGCTGCACGTCGGCCACGGCGTCCCCGTATCTCACGGTGAACCGCACGGGACCGTCGGTGACGATCTCGGTGAGGCGGATGTCGGCATCGGTCGCTTCGCCGAAGGTCAGCACACGGGGGTGGTCGATGCGGCTGCGCACCGAGACGGCACCCGGGTCGTCGGAGGAGATGACGACGGCTTCGCTCGCGTCGTTGGCGAACCGGGCGAAGGCGGCGTCGAACGCGTCGCGCGAGCCCCAGTGGTCGAGGTGGTCGGGATCGACGTTCGTGATGAGGGCGATCGACGTGTCGTACAGCAGGAACGTGCCGTCGGACTCGTCCGCCTCGATGACGAAGAGTTCGTCCGACCCGCTGCCGCTCGAGACGCCGAGCTGCTCGATGACGCCCCCGTTGACGAACGTGGGGTCGGCGTCCAGCGCCTGCAGCGCCGTCACGACCATGCCGGTCGAGGTCGTCTTGCCGTGGGCGCCCGCGACAGAGACGAGCCGGCGACCGCCGATGAGCCAGTGCAGCGCCTGCGAGCGGTGGATGACGTGGAGGCCGCGCTCCTTCGCGAGGACGAACTCGGGGTTCTCGGGCCAGATCGCCCCCGTATGCACGACCGTGTCGACATCGTCGGCGAGGTTCGCGGCGTCGTGGCCGACGTGGACGGTCGCGCCGAGTTCGGCGAGCTGCCGCAGTCCGGGGCTGTCGGCGCGGTCGGAGCCCGAGACGCGGATGCCGCGCGCGAGGAACATGCGGGCGAGGCCAGACATGCCCGAGCCTCCGATGCCGATGAAGTGCGCGGCCTCGATGTTCTCGGGGATGGGAAGGCTCAAGTCGGGTCGGATCATGACCCGTCCAGTTTAGGTCGGCTGTCTGAGACGCCGGCCCAGGGCGCGCCCGGCAGCTCGACCGGTTCGCCCGGCAGATGCGGATGCGGGGCTGACCCGGCGTCTCTAGCGCAGGGCCTCGTCCACGAGCGCGACGACGTTCTCGGTGCCGTGACGCTCGCCCACGGTCGCCGCCGCAGCCGCCATCGCCGCGCGGGCGGTGTCGTCCCCCAGCAGCGGCACGATCTCGGCACGCACGCGGTCGCCGGTGAACTCCGCGTCGGGGATGATCCGGGCGGCTCCCGCGCGGATCGCCGAGCCCGCATTGAGCGACTGCTCGCCGTTGCCGACGGCGTACGGCACGTACACGGCGGGTAGCCCGAGGGCGCTGATCTCGCTCACGGTCGCCGCCCCCGAGCGGGCGACGACGAGGTCTGCGGCGGCGAAGGCGAGATCCATGCGGTCGACATAGCGCCGCATCGCGTAGCCCGGGGCACCCGGGTCGACGAGCTCGGACCGCTCGCCCGTCACGTGCAGGAGCTGCCAGCCGGCGGCCAGGACATCCTGCCACGCGTCGGCGAACGCGGCATTGAGCCGGGCGGCGCCCTGCGAGCCGCCGAAGACGAGCAGCGTCGGCTTCTCGGGATCCAGGCCGAACTCCGCAGCGGCCTCGGCCGCGCACCGCGGCCCGGTCGAGGTCCATGAGCTCACGGCGCAGCGGCATGCCGACGACGCGTGCGCCCCGAAGGCGCGTCCCGTCGAAGGCGACGCCGGATGCCGCGGCCCACCGCGCACCGAGGATGTTGGCGAGTCCCGGTCGCGCGTTGGCCTCGTGCACGACGAAGGGCACGTGCGCGCGGCGCGCGGCCACATATGCCGGGGCCGAGGCATAGCCGCCGAAGCCGACGACGACGTCGACGCCGCGGGCGCGCACGATCTCGCGCACCTGGCCGATCGCGCGGCGGAACCGCGCGGGGAAGGCCGCGGCATCCCGATTCGGCCTGCGCGGGAAGGGCACCTTGTCGACGAAGACGAGTTCGTAGCCCCGCTGCGGCACGAGGCGGGCCTCGAGGCCCTCGCGCGTGCCGAGGACGAGGATCTCGGACTCGGGCTCACGCTCGCGCAGCGCGTCGGCGACCGCGAGGAGCGGATTGACGTGGCCGGCGGTACCGCCCCCGGCGAGCAGATAGGTGCGGGACGCGGGCGAAGGACTCACCCGGGGATTCTCGCACGCGCGGCTGAGGAGGCCCGCGGCGCACGGACCGCGCGCTTCTCGGGGAGCGACCGGGCGAACGACAGCAGCACTCCGCACGCGAGGAGCACCGAGAGGAGCGAGGTGCCGCCCTGCGACATGAAGGGCAGCGGCACGCCGAGCACGGGGAACACGCGCAGCACGACGCCGACGTTGATGAGCGCCTGGCCGACGATCCACACCGTGATGCCGCCCGACACGATGCGCACGAACGGATCGTCCGTCTTGCGGATGACGTGGAACGCGCCGATCGCGAAGAGCGCGAACAGCCCGAGCACGACGACACAGCCGATGAGGCCGAGTTCTTCGCCGACGATCGCGAAGATGTAGTCGTTCGCGGCCGCAGGGAGCCAGTCGTACTTCTCGCGCGAGTTGCCCAGGCCCAGCCCGAAGATCCCGCCGCTCGCGAGAGCCCACACGCCGTGCAGCGGCTGGTAGCAGCTCGTGAGGTAGTCGTCGAGGCAGTTGTCGTTGAAGAGGCTCATGATGCGAGCCATGCGGTTGGGGCTCGGACGGCGTAGGCGCCGACCGCGACGACCGCGACGATCGCGGGGATCACGAAGATCCGCAGCTTGACGCCCGCGAAGAAGAGGGCGCCGAGCGCGATGAGCACGAGCACCATCGCGGTGCCGAGGTCGCCGCCGCCGAGAACCGTCGAGATGACGAGGATCGAGACCGGGACGACGGGGATCGCGACGTGCTTCCACGACGCCGAGCAGCGTGTGCTTGCGGAAGAGGACGTACCCGAGCCAGAGCGCGAGCGTGAGCTTGAGGAACTCGGCGGGCTGGAACTGGAAGCCCGCGATCTGCACCCAGTTGCGGTTTCCGTGCGCCTCGACGCCGAGTCCCGGCACGAAGACGAGCAGCTGGAAGATCGTGGCCCCGATGAGCGCAGGCCACGCGATCTTCTTCCAGAAGGAGATGGGGAACCGGCTCGCGATGAACATGATCGGCACGCCGATGAGGGCGAACACGCCCTGCTTGACCATGTCCTCGTAGGGCGGCGCTCCCGCCGCCGTCGCGGTCGCGGAAGTGGCCGAGAGCACCATCACGAGTCCGAACACCGTCAGCATCAGCGCCGTCGAGGCGATCAGCAGGAACTCGTTGGGGACAGGTGCGAAGACCTTGCCGAGCGACACGCGGGCTGCGAGTCCCCGCTTGGGCTGCGCCGCGTCCTCAGTCGGTGTGCGAGGGGTCCGCGTCGAGGTCGTTCCCGCCACCGGTCCCCCTCCTCAGGCGATCGTTCACTGCGTCGGCGAAGCGCCGGCCACGGTCGGAGTAGGAGTCGAACTGATCGAACGATGCCGCGGCAGGAGCCAGGAGAACGACGTCTCCGTCCTCCACGACATCCATCGCCAGATCGACGACCTGTGCCATGACGTCTTCAGTCTGTGCGTCGTCGACCTCGAAGAGCGGCACCGACGGCGCGTGTCGCGAGAACGCCGCGACGACCGCCGAGCGATCCGCGCCGATGACGATCGCGGCCTTCGCCGAGGCGCCGCGCGACGCCACGAGGTCGGCGATGTCGACGCCCTTGAGCAGACCGCCGACGACCCAGACGGCGCCGGGATAGGCGGCGAGGGAGGATGCCGCCGCATGCGGGTTCGTCGCCTTCGAGTCATCCACCCACGTGATGCCCGCCTCGACCGCGACGACCTCGATGCGGTGCGGATCCAGGCGGAAGGACTCGAGCGCGTCGCGGATCGCCTCGGGCGGCACATCGAGCGAGCGAGCGAGCGCCGCGGCGGCCAGGATGTTCGCGACGATGTGCGGTGCGCCGAGTCCACGCGCCGCAAGGTCGCCCAGCGTCGTGAGCTCGAGCGCGCTCGTGCGCCGGTCTTCGAGGAACGCGCGGTCGACGAGGATGCCGTCGACGAGGCCGAGATCGCTCGGGCCGGGCACACCGAGATCGAAGCCGATCGCGCGCGCGCCCTCGACGACGTCGGCGTCCTCGACCATGCGGCGGGTCGCGGGATCCGCCTTGTTGTACACGCACGCGACCCGCGTGGCGTCGTACACGTGCGCCTTGGCATCGCGGTACGCGTCGGCCGAGCCGTGCCACTCGAGGTGGTCGTCGGCGAGATTGAGGCAGACCGCGGCGTGCGGAGAGACGGGGTCGGGGCTCGCCTGAAGCCCCAAATACCAGAGCTGATGGCTCGAAAGCTCGACGACGAGCGCGTCGAAGCCCGAGGGGTCGCGCACAGCGTCGAGCACGGGGGTTCCGATGTTCCCGACGGGCGCGGCGCGCAGGCCGCCCGACACGAGCATCGTCGCGACGAGTCGCGTGGTCGTGGTCTTGCCGTTGGTCCCCGTCACGAGGATCCAGTCGGCGGGAGAGCCGTCGGGGCGCACGACCTTGTCGCGCACGCGCCAGGCCAGCTCGATGTCGCCCCACAGCGCGATGCCGGACGCGAGGGTCCACGCGATGACGGGGTGCCCGGGCGCGAAGCCGGGAGAGGCCACGACGACGTCGGGCGCGAACTCGACGAGCTCGGCGGGCGGCGTCTCGAGCGATCCCGTCCACACCGTCGCTCCGATGACGGGCACGAGCCGTGCGTACTCCTCGCTCGCGGTCTCGGTGAACACCGCGACCTCGGCACCCAGCTCGGTGAGCGTGTCGGCGGCCGAGAACCCCGTGACCGAGAGGCCCAGCACGGCGACGCGCAGTCCCTTCCAGTCAGCGTGCCAGCTCGTGAGGGAGTCGAGGCGCGGCGAGCTCATGTGCGCGACAGCCACTCGACGTAGAAGAAGCCGACGCCCGACACGGCCAGAAGCCCCGAGATGATCCACATGCGCACGACGATCGAGATCTCGGACCAGCCGCGCATCTCGAGATGGTGATGGAACGGACTCATGAGGAAGAGCCTCTTGCCGCGCGTGAGCTTGAAGTAGAGCCGCTGCAGGATGACCGATCCGGGGCCGATGATGAAGACGCCGGCGACGAGCACGGCGAGCAGCTCGGTGCGGGTCAGGATCGCGAGGGCCGCGATGACACCGCCGATCGCCATGGAGCCGACATCGCCCATGAAGACCTCGGCCTTGGGCGCATTCCACCAGAGGAAGCCGACCAGCGCGCCCACGAAGGAGGCCGAGATGATCGCGAGGTCGAACGGGTCGCGCACTTCGTAGCAGGCCGCCCCCAGGTCGGGCGACAGAGCGCCGCCGCTGCACGCCTGGTTGAACTGCCAGAAGGCGATGAGGCTGTACGCGCCGATGACGAAGATGCCGGCACCGGCCGCGAGGCCGTCGAGGCCGTCCGTCAGGTTCACGCTGTTCGAGAACGCGACGCCGATGAACGTCACCCAGATGAGGTACACCGCCCAGCCGACGATGAGACCCGAGCGTCATGAAGCCGAGCCACGGCACGTCGCGGAAGATCGAGACGTAGGCGGATGCGGGGGTCTGCTCCGCCGAGTTGGGGAACATGAGGGCGACGATGCCGAAGGGCACCGTCACGAGGACCTGCCCGAGCACCTTGCGCCAGCCCGTGAGACCGAGGCTGCGCTGACTGCGCACCTTCATGTAGTCGTCGATGAATCCGACGACGCCGAAGCCGACCATCATCCACACCACGAGCCAGCCCGAGATCGTGGGCGGATTGTTGCCCGTGTACGAGCCGACGAGATAGCCCACGATCGTGCCGACGATGAAGATCGTGCCGCCCATCGTGGGCGTTCCGCGCTTCTCGCCGTGGCTCGGGTTGTGGACGTTCTCGGGAGTGCGGATGACCTGACCCCAGCCCCAGGCGCGGAACAGCCGCAGGAACACCGGAGTGAGGAAGAGCGTGAATGCCAGCGAGATCGCCGCTGCCGTCAGAAGTGATCTCACGAGAACGATTCTCCCAGACGATCGCCCAGGAATCGCAGACCCGCCGAGTTCGAGGACTTCACCAGGACGCGGTCGCCGTCGCGGAGCTCGCCGAGGAGGTAGTCGTACGCCTCGTCCGACGTCGCGAAGAACACGGCCTCGTCGTCCCACGAGCCCTGCGCGACGGCGGCGAGGAACATGCGCCGCGCCTCGGGGCCGATGACGACGATCCGCGGGATCCTCAGGCGGACGGCGAGCTCGCCGATCCGGTCGTGCTCCTCCCCCGCGAACTCGCCGAGCTCGCTCATGGCGCCCAGGACCGCGACCATGCGCTCGCCCTCCCCCGTGATCTGCGCGAGCGTGCGCAGCGCCGCCGCCATCGAGTCGGGGCTCGCGTTGTAGGCGTCGTTGATGATGCGCACGCGCTCGGACCCGAGCGGCTGCATGCGCCACCGCTCGGCGATCTCGAGCGTCTCGAGCCGCTCGACGGCGTCGCGCGAGCGGGATGCCGAGGGTCAGCGCCGCCGCGATGGCGGCGAGGGCGTTCATGATGTGGTGCTCGCCGAGCACCTGGAGCCGCAGCGGCACGGACTCGTCGCCGGCCGTGACGATGCACGTCGTGCCGGATGCCGTCACGACGACGTCGTCGGCACGCACCTCGGCATCCGCACCGCGTCCGAACCAGCGGACGGACGCTCCGCGCTCCCGCGCGAGCGGGGCCATCGCGGCGACGCGCGCGTCGTCGGCGTTGAGCACCGCCGTCCCGCCGGGACGCAGCGCGCGGACGAGCTCGGACTTCGCCTCGAAGGTGCCCTCGATGCTGCCGAATCCGCCGGCGTGCGCCATGCCCACCATGAGCACGATCCCGAGGTCCGGCTCGACGAGACCCGCGAGGCGGGCGATCGATCCGGGTCCGCTCGCGCCGAACTCGCTCACGAGGTAGCGCGTCGACTCGGTCACGCGCAGCATCGTGAGCGGAGCGCCGACCTCGTTGTTGAACGACGCCTTGGGCGACACGGTCTCGCCCTCGCCCTCGAGGATGCGGGCGAGCATGTTCTTCGTCGTCGTCTTGCCGTTCGAGCCCGTGATGCCCACGACCTGCAGCGTCGCCGCGGGCACGCACCTCGGCCACGACGAAGCGCGCGAGGTCCGCGAGAGCGGCCACGGCATCCGGAACCACGATCTGGGTGACGGATGCCTGGACGGGCCGCTCGACGATCGCGAGGACCGCGCCGCGCTCGACGGCGGCGTCGACGAACAGGTGTCCGTCGGTCTCTTCGCCGGGCTTGGCGACGAAGATGCCGCCTGCCTCGATGAGTCGGGAATCCGTGTCGACGGCTCCCGCGACGACGGTGTCGGGACGATCGCCGGCGAAGAGTCGCAGGTCACCGCCGACAGCCTGGGCGAGCGAACTGAGGGGAAGGGCGATCATCGGGTTTCTCCGTGGTCGGGTGCGTCGCGGCTCAGCCCAGTTTGGGGAGCAGCGTGGGCGCGGTCGTGGAAGGAAGCACCCGATATGTCTTGAGGACCTGGGTGACGGCCTTCTGGAACGCGGTCCCGTTGGCCGCAGACGACCTTACCTTCGTCGGCTCGTCGAGGGTGACCACGACGACGAACTGGGGGTCCTCGATGGGGGCCAGGCCGATCATCGTCGTGTAGTAGACACCGGCCTTGTAGCCGCCGTTGACGAGGTCCGCCTTCTCACCTGTTCCCGTCTTGCCGCCCACGCGGTAGCCGGCGGCTTCGAGATTCTTGGAGACGCCGCTCTGGAAGAACACGTTCTCGAGCATGTCGCGGGTGGCCGCGGCCGTCTCGGGACTCACGACCTGCACGGGGTCGGGCAGCTCGGGCGTGATGACGGTGCCGTCGGCCTTCGTGCACGACTCGATGAGCGAGAGCGGCATCCGGACGCCGTTGTTGCCGATCGCGGCGTAGGCACCCGCGAGCTCGGGCATCGTCGTGCTGAGACCCTGTCCGTACGACGTGTTGTAGACCGTCTGGTTGTCCCACTTGTCGGTCGTCCTCAGAACACCCGCGGCCTCGCCCGGGAATCCGACGGCCGAGCCCTCGCCGATGCCGAACCGCTTGAGGTAGTCGTAACGGGTCTGGATGTCGACCTTCTCGCTGAACTTCGAGATGCCGGCGTTGGATGAGTCGATGAGCACGCCCGCGAGCGTGTACGTGTACGCGGGGTGCCCGAAGGCGTCGCGCACGACGGCGCCGTTCGCGAAGGTCTCTCGACCCGATGCGACGACGGTCGAGAGCGGCGTCAGGCCCGCCGCGTCGATGACCGTCGCCGCCGTGAGCATCTTGAACGTCGAGCCCGGCTCGAACGACCCGCGGAAGATGCGGCTGCTGCGGTCGGCCTCGGCCGCCGCGTCGATGTCGTTCGGATCGATCGTGGGGTACTCGGCAGCGGCGCGGATCTTGCCGGTCTTCGTCTCGACGACGAGGATCGAGCCGCTCTGCGCACCCATGTCCTGCGTCTGCTCGGCGATCAGCTGCTGCAGGTACCAGTTCAGGTCACGGTTGATCGTGAGCTGCAGCGTGCCGCCGTCGACCGCCGCGACTTCGCGCTCGGTGCCGGGGATCACGACGCCGTCCTTGCCCTGTTGGAACGACAGTGAGCCGTCGGTCGCGGCGAGGCACGCGTCCTGCATCGCCTCGAGACCTTCGAGCGGCGTGCCGTCCGATCCGACGAAGCCCGTGAGGTTGCCCGCGACGGCGCCGTCCGGGTACGTGCGGGCGGGATGCGGGAAGCACGTGAGGTAGGGCACGTCGAGCTCCGCGAGCGCGCGGTACTGCTCGGTCGGCATGCCCGTGCCGAGCTTGGCGTACTGCGACGATGCGTCCTGGGCCAGCGCGTTCGAGACGATGGCCTGCACGGCGTCGGGAGTGGATCCCGTGATCGTCGCGATCTTGTGCGAGATCTCGGACCACGGCGTCGCCTTCGACTTGTCGTTGGCGATGTCGGCGTCGATCTGCGTGATGAGCAGCGGGCTCAGCTGGCAGTCGTAGAGGAGGATGCTGCCGGCGAGCGTCTGGCCGGAGTCGTCGACGATCGAGCCGCGGGTGCCGTAGAGGGTCCGCGAGGCGCCGAGCGCATTCTCCATCGAATCCGAGACGTGCTCGTTGGCGTTGACGACCTGGATGTCGACGAGCCGCACGAAGAACGAGCCGAGGACGGCCAGCACGACGGCGAGGGCCACGACGGTGCGCCGGCGGGGGCTGCGGGTGCTTCTCGTGGTCATGTCGTCAGCGTGTGCTCGGGGTGGGCAGGCCGTCGGTGATCGGCGGCGGTGTGTTCGGGTCTCCCGTCGCCGGATCCTCCACCACGACGGGTGGAGCGACTCCCTGGATCGTGGCGTCCGGCACGGTCACGAGCGGTGTCGACGAGATGAGCGAGTTCGCGACGGCGCCGCGTCCGATCGCGTCGACCGACGAGATCCAGGCCGCGGCCTGTCCGGAGCCGAGCAGGGCGTTGTCGCTCAGCCTCAGGTAGCTGGGCGATTCGTTGATGACCATGCCGAGCGCGGCAGCATTGGCGGCGAGGTACTGCGGCGAGCCGAGTCCCGCGACGTCGTCGGCGAGGATCTGCTTCTCCCACGTCAGGCTGCGCTGCTCCTTCGTGAGGCTCGTCAGCTCGTACGAGGTCTGCGTCGTGAGGATCGACAGCGCCATCTGGGCCGCGCCGATCGCGAATGCCCCGAGCACGGCGACGATGCCGTATGCGAGCTTGGGCCGACGCCGGCGCGCGCCTTCGGGGACGACTCCGAGCCGGCGCTGCGGTGCCACGCGCTTCGAAGAGCGCGCGGGGACGGCCGACAGGACCGCGTCGGCGCTCATACCGGGTCTCGCAGACGCTCGGCCGCGCGCAGGCGGACGGGGGTCGCGCGCGGATTGCTGGCGCGCTCGTCTTCTCCCGCGAGTTCCGCGCCCTTCACGAGCAGGCGGAACCGGGGAGCGTGCTCCTCGAGTTCGACCGGCAGTCCGGCGGGTGCCGTCGAGGCCGTCGCCTCGGCGAACTCGCGCTTGACGAGTCGGTCCTCGAGCGACTGGTACGACAGGACCACGATGCGTCCGCCGACCGGCAGGGTGCCGAGCGCGGCCGGGATCGCCGCCTCGAGCACCGCGAGTTCGCGGTTGACCTCGATGCGCAGAGCCTGGAAGACGCGCTTGGCGGGATGCCCCGACCGCTGCGCGGCATACGGCGTCGCCGCGACGAGTATCTCGACGAGGCGTCCCGAGCGCTCGATCGGCTCCTGCGTGCGTGCGGCGATGATGGCGCGGGCGTAGCGGCCCGCGAGCTTCTCCTCGCCGTAGCGCTCGAAGATGCGTCGCAGATCGCCTTCGCCGTAGGTCGCGACGATGTCGGCGGCCGTCGTACCGGAGGTCTGGTCCATCCGCATGTCGAGCGGCGCGTCCTTCGAGTAGGCGAAGCCGCGCTCGGCCTCGTCGAGCTGCAGCGAAGAGACGCCGAGGTCGAAGAGGATGCCGTCGGCCGCCGCGTACCCCGCGGAGGCGATCGCCTCGGCGATGCCGTCGTAGACGGTGTGCACGAGCGTCACCCGGTCGCCGAAGCGCGCGAGGCGCTCCCCTGCGATCCGCAGCGCGTCGGTGTCGCGGTCGAGGCCGACGAGGTTCAGCCGGGGGAAGCGCTCGAGGAAGGCCTCGGAGTGGCCGCCCATCCCGAGCGTCGCGTCGACGAAGACCGCGCCGTCTCGTTCCAGGGCAGGGGCGAGCAGCTCGATGCAGCGCTCGAGCAGAACGGGAGTGTGGATGTCGCGCAGGTTCATGGTGTGTCGGACGGGATGGTCCTTCGGTCCTGATCCCCATCCGCGCTGACCTGGCACCGGGGAAGGTGAGCCAGGGCATGAGCGGCTGGGAGTCAGGACCGAAGGGCCTCAGAACAGGCCCGGGATCACCTCCTGCTCGAGCTCGGCGTACGTCTCTTCGTTGGCGTCGGCGTAGGCGTTCCAGGCATCTGCGTTCCAGATCTCGGCGTGCGCGCCGACACCCGTCACGACCAGCTCCTTCTCGAGACCCGCGTAGGCGCGCAGCGGCGGCGGGATCGTGACGCGGTTCTGGCTGTCGGGCCGCTCGGCGCTCGCGCCCGAGAGGAACATGCGCAGGAAGTCGCGCGCCTGCTTGTTCGCGAGAGGTGCCTCGCGAATCCGCTCGTGCACGCGCTCGAACTCCTGAGTGCTGAAGACGTAGAGGCAGCGGTCCTGGCCTCGAGTGATGACGACGCCCCCGCCGAGGTCGTCACGGAACTTCGACGGAAGGATGACGCGACCCTTCTCATCCAGCTTGGGAGTGTGCGTGCCCAGAAGCATCGGCCACCACCCCCTTCGTCCGACCCCCGCGGGATGCGGCCCACGTTACTCCACTTTCCTCCACTTTGCTATCAAGTCGATGCTGGATCCCTCCCCTGCGCGCCCTTGCCGACCCCGCGCGCACGCAAAAAAGCACCGACCCGAAGGTCGGTGCTCGATGCCTGCGCCTGTCGCCGCCATCAGGCGGCGGAGGTCACCGCTCGTCCTGCCGCTTGTCCCAGCGGTCGTTCATCCGATCCATGAACGACGAGCCGGCCTTGGCGCCGCTCGGGCGCTGCGGCTCTGCCGTCGGGATCTTGCCGAGCCCGCGGGTCGGAGTGACCGCGAGCACGACTCCACCGAGCATGATGATGAAGCCGAGGACGCCGACGACGATGAGCGGAGCCGCCACGCCGACGACGAGACCGCCGAGTCCGAGGAGCACGAGGACCGTGCCGTACACGATGTTGCGGTAGCTGAGAGTGCGTCCGTCGCGGGGCGCGCTGACGACATCCGCGTCGTTGCGCATGAGATGGCGTTCCATCTCGTCCAGCAGGCGCTGCTCCTGTTCGGAGAGTGGCATGCGTCCCCCTCTGATGCTGTTCTGCGACGATTCTACGCGCCGCTCCGATCACTAGGCTAGGCCCGTGGCACCCTCCCTGGATCCTATCGAAGCGGTTTCCCAGCGTCTCGACATGTTCATCGCCGCTCAACGGGCCGAGACCGCTGGATTCGGACGCGAGGCACAGCTCTTCATCGAAGCCGGGGCCGCGGCGTTCCAGGGAGGCAAGCGCCTCCGCGGCAGGTTCCTCATCGCGGGGTGGAGGGCAGTGGAGGACGCCCGTCGCCGCCGCACCGACGAGGCGATTCCGGATGCCGTCGTGGCGGCCGCCGCTGCGCTCGAGGTCTTCCACGCCGCGGCGCTCGTGCACGACGACATCATCGACAACTCCGACACGCGGCGCGGCAAGCCCGCCGCCCACCGCGCGCTCGAAGCCGCGCACGTGTCCGCGGGATGGATGGGCGATCCCGCCTCCTTCGGGAGATCGGGCGCGATCCTGCTCGGCGATCTGCTCGTCGCCTGGAGCGACGATCTGTTCGAGGAGGGCCTCGCAGCGGTCGAGGCATCCATCGCCCGCGCCGCGCGCGCCCAGTACGCCGTCATGCGCCGCGAGGTCACGGTCGGGCAGTTCCTCGACATCGCCGAGGAGTCGGCGTTCGCCACCGAGCCCGACGAGCGCCACGCCGAGCGCGCTCTGCGCGTCGCATCGCTCAAGTCCGCGCGCTACTCGATCGAGCAGCCGCTCGCGATCGGCGCCGCTCTCGCGGGCGCCGATGCCGCTCAGCTCGCGGCGCTCTCTGCCTTCGGGCATCCCCTCGGCATGGCGTTCCAGCTGCGTGACGACGTCCTCGGGGTCTTCGGCGACCAGAGCCAGACGGGCAAGCCGTCAGGTGACGATCTGCGCGAGGGCAAGCGCACGGTCCTCATCGCCTACGCACGCGAAGCGCTGCCGGCCACCGCGCGACGCATCGTGGACGAGCTCGTCGGCGACCCCGGACTCGACGCCGACCAGATCGCCTCGCTGCAGCGCACGATCGTCGAGTCGGGCGCCCTCGAGCGTGTCGAGGCGCTCATCGCGGACTACGCGACGAGCGCCGAGCGAGCGCTGTCGGGCGCGCAGCTCGACAACGCCGCCGTCGGGGAGCTGCGCGACCTCGCCCGCGCGGCGACGGTCCGCACCACCTGAGACCGGGCGGTCAGGCGAGCGTCTGAGCGACGCGGCGCACTTCGGCCTTGCGACCGGCCACGAGGGCGTCGATGGGCGCGATGCCGATCGAGTCGTCGGGCGAGAGGAGCCAGTCGATCGCCTCGTCGTCGCTGAACCCCGCATCGTGCAGCACGATGACGGTGCCCCGCAGCGACGTGAGCGGCTGGCCGTCCTTGATGAAGACGGCGGGAACCTTCAGGGAGCCGTCGCGGCGCGAGCCGACGAGGTGCAGATCGTCGAGGAGCCGCCGGACACGGCCGAGGGGTTCGCCGAGCACGTCGACGAGTTCGGGCAGAGAGAGCCAGGCGGTGGGATGCTGCGGCGCGAGGTCATCAGTCACGGAGCAACTATCCCACTTCCCGCGAAGAGACGGGCGCGGTCCGGGCGACTCCGTCGCTGCACTTTCATCACATCCGTCACACCAGTCACTTCTTATACCACCGGTTGACTCCACTTCACTTCCGTGACACCGTGTGTGGAGTCGAGAAGAGGGGGGTCCTGATGCCGCTCGACGCCACCGCCCGCACATCGAGGGACGCTCGCGCCTTCGCCGCGCCTGCCGCCATCGCGGGCTCCATCGCGCTCATCCTGAGCGGCGCCCCCGCGCAGGCCGCGCCGGCCGAGCCGGAACGAGCCCGCGGGCTGACGCTGCGCGTCGTGCCGGCCGCCGTCCTGCACTCCCCCGTCGCGGCCGTTGCGGCGCCCGAGACCTACACCGTCGTGGGCGGCGACACCGTCAGCGCGATCGCTGCCCGATTCGGTCTGCGCACGGCCGACGTCCTGGCGCTCAACGGGCTCAGCTGGCAGTCGGTCATCTATCCGGGGCAGACTCTGCGTCTCATCGGCACGCCGACCCCCGCAGCCCCGACGCCACCCGCCTCGGCGTCCTACACGATCCAGCGCGGCGACACCGTCAGCGGCATCGCGCAGCGGCACGGACTCTCGACCCAGGCGGTGCTCGCCGCCAACGGCCTGTCGTCGTCGTCGATCATCTACCCCGGCCAGACCATCGCGATCCCGGGTGCGCCCGCGCCCGCGACCGCCGCTCCGGCTCCCGCACCTGCTCCGGCACCGCCTCCGTCGGCTACACCGTGCGCGGCGGCGACACCATCAGCGGCATCGCGCGGCAGCACGGCGTGAGCGTCCAAGCGATCTTCGCCGCGAACGGACTCGGCTGGTCGTCGATCATCTACCCCGGCCAGTCCCTGGCCATCCCCGGCGCGGCGGCCGCGGCCTCCCCTGCGCCCGCCGGCTCCGTCGCGGGCCTCGACGCCGAGCAGATCGCCAATGCGCGGCTCATCATCCAGGTCGGCCGCGAACTCGGCATCCCCGACCGCGGCATCGCGATCGCTCTCGGCACCGCGATGCAGGAGTCATGGATCCGCAACCTGACATGGGGCGACCGCGATTCCCTCGGCCTGTTCCAGCAGCGCCCCAGCACGGGCTGGGGCACGTCCGCCGAGGTCCTGGACCCCGTGCGATCGACCAAGGTGTTCTTCGGCGGAGCATCCGACCCCAACGGATCACGCACGCGCGGACTGCTCGACATCCCCGGCTGGGAGAGCATGTCGTTCGCCCAGGCGGCGCAGGCCGTGCAGATCTCGGCCTTCCCCGACCGGTACGCCCGCTGGGAGCAGCCTGCCTACGCGTGGCTCGCTGCGCTCGGGTGATCCGCGCCGACTGGCACTGCAGGTGAGCCGCTGCGGGCTCCGGCACCCTCTGCTCCGTAGACTTTCGTCGTGAGCACGAGTCAGCAGGCAGACCCGCTGATCGGCCGTCTGGTGGACGGTCGATACCGCGTGCGTGCCCGCATCGCTCGCGGCGGCATGGCGACCGTCTACGTCGCGACCGATCTGCGTCTCGAGCGCCGTGTCGCGCTCAAGGTCATGCACGGTCACCTGAGCGACGACTCGGTCTTCCAGAGCCGGTTCATCCAGGAGGCGCGGGCGGCCGCACGGCTCGCCGATCCGCACGTCGTCAACGTGTTCGACCAGGGCCAGGACGGCGAGATGGCCTACCTGGTCATGGAGTACCTGCCCGGTGTGACGCTGCGCGACCTGCTGCGCGAGCAGCGGCGCCTCACGGTGCCGCAGGCCGTCACGATCATGGACGCGATCCTGTCGGGCCTGGCTGCGGCGCACCGCGCGGGGATCGTGCACCGCGACGTCAAGCCCGAGAACGTGCTGCTGGCCGAGGACGGCCGTGTCAAGATCGGCGATTTCGGCCTGGCCCGCGCGACGACGGCGAACACCGCGACGGGGGCGCAGCTGCTCGGCACGATCGCCTACCTCGCGCCCGAGCTCGTGACGCGTGGCACCGCCGATGCCCGCAGCGACATCTACGCGCTCGGGATCATGCTCTACGAGATGCTCACGGGCGAGCAGCCCTACAAGGGCGAGCAGCCGATGCAGATCGCCTTCCAGCACGCGACCGACTCGGTCCCGCGTCCGAGCGTCAAGAACCCCGGTGTGCCCGAGCAGCTCGACGAGCTCGTCCTGTGGGCGACCGAGCGCTCCCCCGACGATCGCCCGCTCGATGCCCGCGAGATGCTCGAACGCCTGCGCGAGATCGAGCGCGAGCTGGGGATCTCGCCGCAGATCACGCGGTCCGCGCCCGTCGGGGTCATCCGCGACGAGGGCATCCCCTCCGGTGAGCTCACGCAGGTGCTCCCGGTCTCCGTCGGCATGACGGATGCCCCGCTCGACGACATCGACAATGCGACGAGACTGCGCAATGCGACCAAGCGCCGCTCGACGCGCGGCGCATGGCTGGTCACGATCGTCGTGCTGCTCGCCGTCCTCGCGGGCGGTGCCGGCTGGTGGTTCGGATCGGGGCCAGGCTCGCTGGTCTCCGTGCCGTCCGTCGCGGGCCTGACGTTCGCCGAAGCCCAGACGATCCTCGCGGCGGAGAGCCTCGTGGCCGTCGAGCGCAGCGAGACGAGCCTGGAGGTGCCGGCCGGGCAGATCGTGCGCACCGACCCCGCGTCCGGCACCCTCGTCGACAAGGACGCCGAGATCGAGGTCTTCGTCTCGCTCGGTCCTGCCGAAGTCACGATCACCGCCCTCGCCGGCATGACGGAGGACCAGGCGCGCACCCTCCTGCAGGAGAACGTGATCACGGTCGGCGACGCGCCTCGGCAGTTCTCGGCAGACGTCGCGGTGGATGCCGTCATCGGGGCGTCCGTCACACCGGCCGCCGGCGGAGAGCCGATCGACTGCACGGCGGGATGCACGGCGCACCAGGGCGACACGGCGACCCTGCTCGTCTCAGCGGGGGCGGTGCCGGATGTCGCGGGCAAGACCGTCGGCGCAGGCGACGACCGTGCTCGACGCGGTCGAACCTCACCGTGGCGTCCGAACACTCTGACCGAGGACTTCAGCAACGACCTCGAGGAAGGACTCGTGATCGGCATCGCCGACAAGGCGGACGGAGCCGCCTGCGCACCGGGCGACACGGTGACGCTCGTCGTGTCGAAGGGGCCGCCAGCTCGTTCGCGGTCCCCGACGTCGTCGGCATGACACTCTCGCAGGCACGCGACGCGGTCGCGGAACGCGGGCTTCAGGCTTCGAGTACGACGACTCGCTGGGACGTCTTCCCCGATCCACTCACGCGCGTCGAGTCGCAGAACCCCGCAGCCGAACGTCCATGAAGGTCAAGGGCACTGAGATCGCGACGCCCGGATCGCGGCCGACGCTGTACCGCGCGGCCACGGCATCCCGAGCCGCCGCTCAGTCTCGAGATCAGAGCTTCTCGAGCTCCTCGGCCACGAGGAACGCGAGCTCGAGCGACTGCATGTGGTTCAGGCGCGGATCGCACAGCGACTCGTAGCGGGTCGCGAGGGCGGCTTCGTCGATCTCTTCCGAGCCGCCGAGGCACTCCGTCACGTCGTCGCCCGTGAGCTCGACATGGATGCCGCCCGGGAACGTGCCGACGGCGCGGTGTGCGTCGAAGAACCCGCGGACCTCGTCCACGACATCGTCGAAGCGGCGCGTCTTGTAGCCGGTCGGGGTCGTGATGCCGTTGCCGTGCATGGGGTCGGTGACCCACAGCGGGGTCGCACCCGAGTCGCGCACCGCTTCGAGGAGGGGCGGCAGCGCATCCCGGATCTTGCCCGCGCCCATGCGCGTGATGAACGTGAGCCGACCGGGCTCGCGCTCGGGGTCGAGCTTGTCGATGAGCGCGAGCGCGTCGTCGGCCGTCGTCGCGGGTCCGAGCTTGACACCGATGGGGTTGCGGATCTTCGAGAAGTAGTCGATGTGCGCGCCGTCGAGGTCGCGCGTCCGCTCGCCGATCCACAGGAAGTGCGCCGACGTGTTGTACGGCGTGCTCGTGCGCGAGTCGATGCGGGTCATGGGGCGTTCGTAGTCCATGAGCAGGCCCTCGTGGCCCGTGTAGAACTCGACGCGGCGCAGCTCGTCGAAGTCGGCGCCGGCTGCCTCCATGAACTTGATCGCCCGGTCGATCTCGTTCGCCAGGCGCTCGTACTGCTGGTTGGCGGGGTTCTGCGCGAAGCCCTTGTTCCACGAGTGCACTTCGCGCAGATCGGCGAAGCCACCCTGCGTGAACGCGCGGATGAGATTGATGGTGGACGCCGCGGTGTGGTAGCCCTTGAGCAGCCGCTGCGGGTCGGCCCGACGCGATGCCTCCGTGAAGTCGTAGCCGTTGACGATGTCGCCGCGGTACGCGGGAAGCGTGACGTCGCCACGGGTCTCGGTGTCGCTCGAGCGCGGCTTGGCGAACTGGCCCGCCATACGGCCCATCTTGACGACCGGCATCGACGCGCCGTACGTCAGCACGACCGCCATCTGCAGGACGGTCTTGATGCGGTTGCGGATCTGCTCGGCAGTCGCACCGGCGAAGGTCTCGGCGCAGTCGCCGCCCTGCAGCAGGAACGCCCGGCCTGAGGCCGCGCGCGCGAGCCGGTCACGCAGGTTGTCGACCTCGCCCGCGAAGACGAGGGGCGGGAGCGTGCTGATCTCGGCCGACACGGCGGCGACCGCGTCGGCGTCCGTCCACGAGGGCTGCTGCTTGATGGGCAGGGTCCGCCAGTGATCGAGCGCGTCGAGTTGGTGAAGCATCCCTCGAGTCTATCGGCGGCGCGGGGGCCGCTCGTGCGTGTTGCGCCGCTCAGACGGGCCGCTTGAGGCGGTCTTTGACGGTCGAGGCGTAGACGTCGTCGTACTCCTGCTCGCCGATCCGCTGCAGGGCAACCATGATCTCGTCGGTCACGGAGCGCAGGATGTAGCGGTCGCTCTCCATGCCGCTGAAGCGTGAGAAGTCCAGCGGCTCCCCGATGACGATCCCGACGCGCGTCACGCGCGGGATCCGCGTGCCGATCGGCATCATCGTGTCGGTGTCGACCATGACGACCGGGACGACCGGAACGTGCGCCTCGAGAGCCATGCGCGCGATGCCCGTGCGGCCGCGGTACAGCTTGCCGTCCGGGCTGCGCGTGCCCTCAGGGTAGATCCCGAGGAGGTCTCCGCGCCCGAGCACCTGGAGCCCCGTGTTGAGGGATGCCTCGGATGCCTTGCCCCCCGATCGGTCGATCGGCAGCTGCCCTGTCGCCTTGAAGAACATCCGCGTCGCCCAGCCCTTGATGCCCTTGCCCGTGAAGTAGTCGCTCTTGGCGAGGAACGACACCGGCCGGTCGATCATGAGCGGCAGGAAGATCGAGTCGACGAACGAGAGGTGGTTGCTCGCGAGGATCGCGGCGCCCTCGCTCGGCACGTTGCGCCTGCCCACGATCCACGGCCGGAAGATCGCCTTGACGATCGGCCCGATCACGACGTACTTCATGAGCCAGTAGAACATCGGCTACACCACCTCTCCCGAGGGCACCGCGAGGTCGGCAACCCCGATGAGGCCGGCGTCATTGCCGAGCTCGGCGATGGCGAACTGTGCGACCGGGCGATCCCCATAGCCGGGGAGCGACGTCTCGTACGCGAGACGGACCGGGGCGAGGAGCTCCTCGCCCAGTTGGGCGACTCCCCCGCCGATGACGAACATCTCGGGGTCGAGGATGGCCTGGAAGCCTCCGCAGGCCTCGCCGAGCGCCGTCGCCACACGGCGGAGCGCCTCGATCGCGCCCGGGTCGCCGGCCAGCACGAGGCGCGAGATCGCCGGGCCCTTGATGGTGCCCTTCTCCTCGCGCAGCTGCGCGAGGGCCGCGCCGATGCCGCCCGCGTCGGCGATCGCGTTCGCCTCGCGCTGCAGGGCGCGCCCCGACGCGTACTGCTCGATGCAGCCGTTCTGTCCGCAGCCGCACAGCAGGCCGTCTCGCGTGAACCGCGTGTGACCGAGCTCGGCCGCGATGCCGTGACCCCCGCGGTAGAGCTCCCCGTTGAGGATGACGGCTCCGCCGACGCCGGTTCCCATCGTGAGCATCACCATGTGCTCGGCATCCCGCCCCGCCCCGAAGCGGAACTCGGCCCACCCGGCGGCGTTGGCGTCGTTCTCGATCGTCACGGGCAGGCCGATGCCCGCCTCGAGCACGGCCTTGAGCGGTTCGTTGCGCCACGCGATGTTGGGAGCATGGATGACGGTCGCCCGATCGGCGTCGATGAAGCCGGCGGCCGCGACGCCGACAGCGCTGATGTCGAACTCGGCGATGAAGTGCCGGGCCATGTCGATGACGGCCTGGGCGAGATCGCTCGTGTCGGTGGGGGTGTCGACGCGGAGCTTCTCGACGATCCGGCCGTCGGCGTCGACGACGCCTCCCGCGATCTTCGTCCCGCCGATGTCGATGCCGACCTTGAGCACTGCCCGTCCTTTCCGGCCGGCACACGGGGCGACGGCGGCTTGCAAGTCTATCCGCGGACCCCTTCTCCACACTCGAGGAAAGGGGTTCCTGCTCGGATAGACTCGACCGAATATCGTTCACCCGACACCGAAGGAGCTGCCGTGGTCCAGTTCGAAGTCCCCCCGATCGTGCCCGCCGACCCGCAGGCCAACGTCACAGACCTGCTGGTCGAGCGAGTGAAGGAGACGCCGAATCTGGCGCTCTTCGCCGTACCCGACGGGGCCGGATGGCGCGACGTCACCGCCTCCGAGTTCCACGCGCAGGTCATCGCCCTCGCGAAGGGCTTCGTCGCGGCCGGCATCGAGCCCGGCGACAAGGTCGGCTTCGTCGCCCGCACGACCTACGACTGGACGCTCGTCGACATGGCGCTCTTCTTCGCCGGCGCCGTCATGGTCCCCGTGTACGAGACGAGCTCACCCTCGCAGATCCTGTGGAACCTCACCGACTCGGGCGCCGATCGCCTGCATCGTCGAGAGCGCCGACCACTCCGCACGCCTCGACGAGGTCCGCGACGAGCTTCCCCTCGTCCGCTCGGTCTGGGCGATGCACTCGGGCGACCTCGACAAGCTCGTCGAGCAGGGCAAGAGCGTCAGCGACGAAGAGATCGAGCGTCGCCGCAACCTCGCCTCCGGCGCCGACATCGCCACCCTCATCTACACGTCGGGCTCGACCGGTCGACCCAAGGGCTGCGTCCTCACGCACAGCAACTTCGTCGAGCTCGACCCGCAACTCCGCCAAGGCGCTTCACGAGGTCGTCGAGACGCCGGGCGCCTCGACGCTGCTGTTCATCACCACTGGCGCACGTCTTCGCCCGCTTCATCTCGATCCTCAACATCCACGCGGGCGTCAAGACGGGCCACCAGCCCGACACGAAGCAGCTGCTCCCCGCGCTCGGCTCGTTCCAGCCGACCTTCCTGCTCGCCGTGCCGCGCGTGTTCGAGAAGGTCTACAACTCGGCCGAGCAGAAGGCCGAGGCCGGCGGCAAGGGCAAGATCTTCCGCGCCGCAGCGCACACCGCGATCGAGCACTCGAAGCTCCTGCAGGACGGCAAGAAGATCCCCTTCGGCACGAAGATCAAGTTCGCGCTGTTCGACAAGCTCGTCTACAGCAAGCTGCGCGCGGCGATGGGCGGCAAGGTCGTCTACGCCGTCTCGGGCTCGGCCCCGCTCGGCGCGCGTCTCGGACACTTCTTCCACAGCCTCGGCGTCGTGATCCTCGAGGGCTACGGCCTGACCGAGACGACGGCGCCCGCGACCGTCAACCTCGCGAAGAAGTCGAAGATCGGCACCGTCGGCCCCGTGCTCCCCGGCGTCGGCGTCCGCCTCGGCGAGGACGGCGAGATCCAGGTGCGCGGCATCAACGTCTTCAAGGAGTACTGGCGCAACCCCGAGGCCACCGCCGAGGCGTTCGACGGCGACTGGTTCAAGACCGGCGACATCGGCACGTTCGACGACGAGGGCTTCCTCACGATCACGGGCCGCAAGAAGGAGATCATCGTCACGGCCGGCGGCAAGAACGTCGCACCCGCCGCGCTCGAGGACCCGATCCGCGCCAACCCGATCGTCGGCCAGGTCGTCGTCGTCGGCGATCAGAAGCCGTTCATCTCGGCGCTCGTCACCCTCGACTCCGAGATGCTGCCGACGTGGCTCGGCAACAACGATCTGCCGGCCGACATGTCGCTGGCGGATGCGGCGAAGAACCCCGCCGTCCGCGCCGAGGTGCAGCGGGCGATCGACGTCGCGAACAAGACCGTCTCGCGCGCCGAGTCGATCCGCAAGTTCACGATCCTCTCGATCGAGTGGACCGAGGCCAGCGGCCACCTCACGCCGAAGATGAGCATCAAGCGCAACGTCATCATGGACGACTTCGCCGACGAGGTCGCCGAGATCTACGCCGTGCCGGTCAACACGACGAACGTCTCGATCTCGTAGCGCCAGAACGACGAAGCCCCGGACCGCGCGGTCCGGGGCTTCTTCGTTCGAGCAGTGTGTCGATCGAGCGGTGTGCGATCGGCTCAGAACCAGTCCGACTCGCGGATCTCGCGCATCGCGATGCGCCGCGTCTCGGGCGGGAGTCGGTCGAGGTAGAGCATGCCGTCGAGGTGGTCGGTCTCGTGCTGCAGCGCCTGCGCGAGCAGTCCGTCGCCCTCGAGCACGACCTCGTTGCCGTCGAGGTCGATCCCGACGGCCTTCGCGTGCGGGTAGCGGATCGCGTCGTGCCAGAGACCCGGCACCGACAGGCAGCCCTCGCCGATCGCCTCGGGCTCGCCCGACACCTCGACGAGCACCGGGTTGAGCACGTAGCCGATGTCGCCGTCGATGTTGTAGCTGAAGGCGCGCAGGCCGACCCCGATCTGGGGCGCGGCGACGCCGGCGCGGCCGGGCAGCTCGACGGTGTCGACGAGGTCGCGGACGAGCGCGCGGATGCCGTCGTCGATCGTGTCGATCGGCGCGCTCTTGGCGCGCAGCACGGGGTCGCCGAAGACGCGGATGGGGCGGACCGCCACGTCAGGCCGCCGGTGCGAGGGTGCGCAGGCCCTCGACGACCGCTGCGGCGAGCTCGCGCGCGGCCTGACGCGTCTCGGGCTGCAGGTCGCGGAACGTGATCGCGCTGCCGGCGGCGATGTGCGGGTCGTACGGCACGCGCACGACGGTCCGCACGCGCGTGCGGAAGTGCGCCTCGAGCTCGTCCGGGCGCACGAGCGGCGCGCCGGGCCGGGCGTTGTTGAGCACGACGACGGCGTTGCGCACCTGCTCCGCGTAGCCGTTGGTCTCGAGCCACGTGAGGGTCTCGGAGGCCAGACGCGCCTCATCGACGCTGAGGCCGGCGACGATGACGAGCTGGTCGGCGAGGTCGAGCGTCGCACCCATCACGGAGTGCACGATGCCGGTGCCGGTGTCGGTCAGCACGATCGAGTAGTAGTGCGCTGCGATCGCTCGCGACGTCGTCGTAGTCGCGTGTCGCTGAAGCGCCTCGGACACGCGCGGGTCGGAGTCCGAGGCGAGCACGTCGAGGCGGGTCTCGTCGCGGGCGACGATCGTGGAGATGTCGTTGTAGCCGACGCACCTCGCCGCGCACGCGCACGAGGTCGCGGACCGTCTTGCCGCTCGCCCGCGCGATGCGCTCGGCGAGCGTGCCGCGGTCGGGGTTGGCGTCGACGGCGATGACGCGGTCGTCGCGCGCATCGGCGAGGGCCATGCCGAGCAGCGTCGTGACCGTCGTCTTGCCGACGCCGCCCTTGCGCGAGAGCACCGGCACGAAGCGGGCGCCGCCGCGAGAGCGGGGCCGCGATGCGGCGGTCGAGCGCCTTGCGCGCCTTGGCGCGCTTGCCGTCGCCGAGGTTGATGCGGCGGCCGCGAGATCGAGTAGACGAAGTGCTGCCAGGCGCCCTCGGGCTCGGGCCGCACGACCTGGCTGGGGTCGAGCAGGCGGTCCGCCGTGAGCAGATCGGCCGTCTCGCGGTCGGGCTCGAACTCGCCGAGGCGCTTGGAGGTCAGCGTGACGTCGGCGACGCGGGATACGCGGCGCGCTCGACCGGCGCTGACGGGATCGCGCTCGCGCGAGTTCGGGGATGGCCGCGCGGTGGCTGCCGCGACAGCGCCGGGCTGCGGGTCTCGACGCGTCACGACATCGCTCCTCGATGACGTCGACGGCGTCGGTGCCGGCGCGGTCGTCGACGATCTCGGCCGTCGGCCGTCCTCGAGCGATCTCGCCGAACGGCGACTCGTCGTCCGTCTCGACGACGTCGCGTCGTCGCAGCTCCGTCCTCGCGGCTCGTCGTCGATCACGCGAAGTCGCCACGTCGTCACCGTGTCGCGGGCAGCACGACGCTGACCTGCCGGTCGACCGCCGAGGATCCGAGCCGGTGGTGTCGAGGCTTCCGGTGTCGGCGAGGACGCCGTTCTCGACGGCTTCGTCGAGCGGCTCTGGTCAGGTGCGATCGGGCGTCACTGCGGGTATCTCCAAGACGATTACGGGTGCGGCGCGATGCCGCACCCTCCAGGCTACTGCGCCGGGCGGATGACGACCAAAAGATCGCCGGCATCGACCTGCTGCGTCGCCGCGATCGCGATGCGCTCCACGACGCCGTCGACGGGCGCCGTGATGGCCGCCTCCATCTTCATCGCCTCGATCGAGGCGACCGGCTGACCGGCCGTCGACGGTGTCGCCGACGGCGGCCTTGAGCGTCACGACACCGGAGAACGGCGCGGCGACCTGACCGGGCTTGGACGTGTCGGCCTTCTCGACCTGGCGCGCCTCGACCGTGATGCTGCGGTCGCGCACGTAGACCGGACGCAGCTGCCCGTTGAGCGTCGTCATGACCGTGCGGATGCCCTTGGCATCGGCCTCGCCGATCGCCTCGAGCCCGACGTACAGCTGCACGCCGGGGTCGATCTCGGCGACGTGCTCCTCGCCCGGCTTGAGCCCGTAGAGGTAGTCGGGCGTGCCGAGCGCCGACAGGTCGCCGTACGCCTCGCGGTTCTTCTCGAACTCCTTCGCGGGTCCGGGGAAGAGCAGCCGGTTGAGCGTGCGACGGCGCGCGGCGGCGTCGCCGGCGAGCCCGTCGCGCTCCTCCTCGGTGAGCGGGGGCACCTCGATCGAGACGTGGCGACCCGCGAGCACCTTCGTGCGGAACGGCTCGGGCCAGCCGCCCGGCAGATCGCCGAGCTCGCCCGCCATGAAGCCGACGACGGAGTCGGGGATGTCGTAGTTCTGCGGGTTCTCCGCGAAGTCGGCCGGGTCGGCCTTCGCCGCGACGAGCGCGAGGGCGAGGTCGCCGACGACCTTCGACGACGGCGTCACCTTCGGGATGCGGCCGAGGATGCGGTCCGCCGCGGCGTACATGTCCTCGATGCGCTCGAAGTCGTCGGCCATGCCGAGCGCGATCGCCTGCTGACGCAGGTTCGACAGCTGACCGCCGGGGATCTCGTGGTGGTAGACGCGGCCGGTGGGGCCCGGAAGCCCCGACTCGAACGGGCGGTACAGGTGGCGCACGCCCTCCCAGTACGGCTCGAGGTCGCTCACCGCCTGCAGGTCGAGGCCGGTGTCGCGCTCGGTGTGCGCGAGCGCGGCGACGAGCGCCGACAGCGACGGCTGGCTCGTCGTGCCCGACAGCGGCGCGGCTGCGGCATCCACGGCATCCACGCCCGCGGCGCTGGCCGCGAGCAGCGTCGCGAGCTGGCCGCCCGCGGTGTCGTGCGTGTGCAGGTGCACGGGCAGGTCGAAGCGCTCGCGCAGCGCCGTGACGAGCTTCGCGGCGGCCGCAGGGCGCAGCAGCCCCGCCATGTCCTTGATCGCGAGGATGTGCGCGCCGGACTCGACGATCGCGTCGGCGAGCCGCAGGTAGTAGTCGAGCGTGTAGAGCGTCTCGGCGGGGTCGAGCAGGTCGCCGGTGTAGCAGAGGGCGACCTCGGCGACCGCGGTGCCGGTCTCGAGCACCGCGTCGATCGCCGGACGCATCTGGCTGACGTCGTTGAGCGCGTCGAAGATGCGGAAGATGTCGACGCCGGTCGACGCCGCCTCGCGCACGAACGCGTCGGTCACCTCGACGGGGCGCGGCGTGTAGCCGACGGTGTTGCGCCCGCGCAGCAGCATCTGGATCGGGATGTTCGGCATCGCCTCGCGCACGGCCGCGAGCCGCTCCCACGGGTCCTCGGCGAGGAAGCGCAGCGCGACGTCGTACGTCGCACCGCCCCAGGCCTCGACCGAGAGCAGCTCGGGCGTCATGCGCGCCACGTGCGGGCCGACGCGGACGAGGTCGCGCGTGCGCACGCGGGTCGCGAGCAGCGACTGGTGCGCGTCGCGGAACGTCGTCTCGGTGACGGCGAGGGCCGTCTGCGCGCGCAGCGCCTGCGCGAAGCCCTCCGGGCCGAGCTCGCGCAGGCGCTCGAGCGTGCCGGCGGGCGGGCGGCGCGACGAGGTCGATCGCGGGCAGCTTGCTGCCCGGCGACACCGACAGCGGCTTCTCGCCGTACGGGCGGTTGACCGTGACATCGCGCGAGCCAGTTGAGCAGCTTCGTCGCGCGGTCGCGCGACGGCGTTCGTCGTCAGCAGCTGCGGGCGCTCGTCGATGAACGACGTGCTGAGGTCGCCCGCGACGAACGCCGGGTCGTCGAGCACGGCGCGCAGGAACGGGATGTTGGTGGAGACGCCGCGGATGCGGAACTCGGCGAGAGCGCGCTTGGCGCGGGCGACGGCCGCGGGGAAGTCGCGGCCGCGGCACGTGAGCTTCGCGAGCATCGAGTCGAAGTGCGGGCTGATCTGCGAGCCCGGCCGCGGTGGTGCCGCCGTCGAGGCGGATGCCGGCGCCGCCGGGCGAGCGGTAGGTCGTGATGCGTCCCGGTGTCGGGGCGGAAGCCCTGCGCCGGGTCCTCCGTCGTGATGCGGCACTGCAGGGCGGCGCCGCGCAGCACGATGTTGCTCCTGCGTCGAGACCGAGCTCGTCGAGCGTCTCGCCCGCGGCGATGCGCATCTGCGACTGGACGAGGTCGACGTCGGTGACCTCCTCGGTCACGGTGTGCTCGACCTGGATGCGCGGGTTCATCTCGATGAAGACGTGCTCGCCGGCGCGCTCCCCGGCCGTGTCGACGAGGAACTCGACGGTGCCCGCGTTCACGTAGCCGATCGACTCGGCGAAGGCGACGGCGTCGCGGTGGAGCGCTGCGCGCAGCTCGTCGTCGAGGTTCGGCGCCGGCGCGATCTCGATGACCTTCTGGTGACGACGCTGCACCGAGCAGTCCCGCTCGAACAGGTGCACGGTGTGACCCGTCGCGTCGGCGAGGATCTGCACCTCGATGTGGCGCGGCCGCACCACGGCCTGCTCGAGGAAGACGCGGGCGTCGCCGAACGCGGCGCCGGCCTCGCGCATCGCCTCGGCGATCGCGGGCGGCAGCTCCGCCGGCGTCTCGACGCGGCGCATGCCGCGCCCGCCGCCGCCGGCGACGGCCTTGACGAAGATCGGGAAGCCGATGTCGGCGGCCTGCGCGACGAGCGCGTCGACGTCGTCGGACGCCTCGGTCGAGCGCAGCACGGGCACGCCCGCGGCGATCGCGTGCTGCTTCGCGGTGACCTTGTTGCCCGCCATCTCGAGCGCCTTCGCCGGCGGTCCGATGAAGGTGATGCCGTTCTCGGCGGCGCGCGCGGCGAGCTCGCGGTTCTCGGAGAGGAATCCGTAGCCGGGGTAGATCGCGTCGGCGCCGGACTCCAGCGCGACGCGGATGATCTCGTCGACATCGAGGTATGCGCGCACGGGATGACCCGGCTCGCCGATCACGTAGGACTCGTCCGCCTTCTGCCGATGGAGCGAGCCGCGGTCCTCGTACGGGAACACCGCGACGGTGCGGGCTCCCAGTTCGTACGCGGCGCGGAAGGCTCGGATGGCGATCTCACCGCGGTTGGCGACCAGGATCTTGCGGAACATGCACACCTCGCAGGGCAAGCCCATCGGATCGGGCTGAGTGTGCTCTCAGCCTAGGGGACGGTAACGTAGTCGCTTGTGCACGTACTCTCCGTCAGCTCGCTCAAGGGCGGGGTCGGCAAGACGACCGTGACGCTGGGACTCGCCTCCGCGGCCTTCGCCCGGGGTGTCCGGACCCTCGTCGTCGACCTCGACCCGCAGTCCGATGTCTCCACCGGCATGGACATCCAGGTCGCCGGCCGGCTCAACGTCGCCGATGTCCTCGCCAACCCCAAGGAGAAGGTCGTCCGTCAGGCGATCACCTCCAGCGGCTGGGCGAAGGTGCACCCGGGCACGATCGACGTGATGATCGGCAGCCCGTCCGCGATCAACTTCGACGGCCCGCACCCGAGCGTGCGCGACGTCTGGAAGCTCGAAGAGGCGCTCGCGACGATCGAGGCCGACTACGACCTCGTGCTGATCGACTGCGCCCCGTCGCTGAACGCCCTCACGCGCACGGCGTGGGCGGCGAGCGACCGCGTCATCGTCGTCACCGAGCCCGGCCTGTTCTCCGTCGCCGCCGCCGACCGCGCGCTGCGCGCGATCGAGGAGATCCGCCGCGGCCTCTCCCCGCGCCTGCAGCCGCTCGGCATCGTCGTCAACCGCGTGCGCCCGCAGTCGATCGAGCACCAGTTCCGCATCAAGGAGCTGCGCGACATGTTCGGCCCGCTCGTGCTGTCGCCCGCAGCTGCCCGAGCGCACGTCGCTGCAGCAGGCGCAGGGCGCGGCCAAGCCGCTGCACATCTGGCCCGGCGACTCCGCTCAGGAGCTCGCGGCCGACTTCGACGCGCTGCTCGACCGCGTCATGCGCACCGGCCGCATCCCGACGCCCGGCGCGTAAGCGCTCGAGCGCACGTCCCGCGAGTCGGCTCTGCGACAGACGGGTCCGACTGGGGCCGAGGCGGTCAGGCGGTGCGGGCGGCGCGGCGAGCGGCGAGCTCGTCCGGCACGTCGGGCGCCTGCGCGTCGAAGTCGACGAGCGTCGACTCGACCTCGCGCAGCACCTTGCCGACGGCGATGCCGAAGACGCCCTGACCGCGGCTGACGAGGTCGATGACCTCGTCGTTCGACGTGCACAGGTAGACCGACGCGCCGTCGCTCATGAGCGTCGTGCCGGCGAGGTCGCGGATGCCGGAGGCGCGCAGCTGCTCGACGGCGGTGCGGATCTGCTGCAGCGAGATGCCGGTGTCGAGCAGGCGCTTGACGAGCTTGAGCACGAGGATGTCGCGGAAGCCGTAGAGGCGCTGCGATCCGGAGCCGCTCGCACCGCGCACGGTGGGCTCGACGAGCTCGGTGCGCGCCCAGTAGTCCAGCTGGCGGTAGGTGATGCCGGCGGCGCGTGCGGCGACCGCACCGCGGTAGCCGACCTCGTCGTCCATCTGCGGGCAGACCGTCGGTGAAGAGGAGGTCGGCCGACGAACTGAGGTTCGCCCGGCGCTTCGCGAGCGGTCATGCGCGTCCTCCTCCATGGATCGGATACTTCAACGCTAGATCAGCCCGGCCCCCGCGGCAACGACATCCGCGTGCGGCGTCGGCGTGTCGCGGGAGCGGCGTCGGCTCAGGACAGCATGTCGTCGAGCGCCGCGCGGACGAAGATCGCGCGCACCTCGTCGAGGCGCTTCGGCGAGCTCGGGCGCGAGCTCGCTGGCCCGGGCGCGGGACGCGGCATCCGTCCGACGCAGCAGCGGCGAGAGCGCCGACTCGACGAGCGCGACGTCGCGCTCGGCGCTCTGGCGCAGCGTGCGCACGTGGCGCGGCTCGATGCCGTGCCGGTCGAGCGCGACGAGGGCGCGCAGGAGCGCGACGGACTGGTCGGTGTAGCGCGTCGGTCGCCGACGATGCACGCCGGTGCTGATCGCGTCGTTGAGCAGCTGCGGAGCGGCGCCGGCGGCGGCGAGCAGCTCGTCGCGGCGGTAGCGGCGCGGCGCGGGCACGATCGAGGGCGGCCGCCGACGGCGGGGCCGGATCGCGGCCGGCGTCGACGTCGTCGAGGTACTCGCGGATGACGACTGAGCGGCAGGATAGTGGTCGCGCTGCAGCGTGAGCGCGAGGCGCAGCCGCTCGAGGTCGGCCGGCGAGAACTTGCGGTAGCCCGACTCGGTGCGCGGCGGGCGTGACGATGCCCTGCACCTCGAGGAAGCGCAGCTTGCTGGAGGTCAGCGCCGGGAACTCGGGCGAGAGCCGCGCGAGCACCTGACCGATGCTCAGAAGGCCGGCGGACGATGAGCGTTCGCGGGCGTGCAGCGGCCGGCATCAGCCGTCCGCCGCCTGCGCGCAGATCGGCCGGAGAGACGAAGAAGTTCAGGCGGAACTTGCCGACGCGCACCTCGGAGCCGTTGCGCGAGCGCGGCGCGATCGACGCGCTCGCCGTTGACGTAGGTGCCGTTGAGCGAGCGCTGGTCGACGATCTCGAAGGTCGTGCCGTCGCGGGTGATCTCGGCGTGACGGCGCGAGACGGTGACGTCGTCGAAGAAGATGTCGGCTTCGGGATGCCGGCCGACCGTCGTCACGTCGGTGTCGAGCAGGTAGCGGGCACCGGCGGTCGGGCCGGAGCGCACGATGAGCAGCGCCGCACCGCGTGGGCAGCGCGCTCGATGGCCTCGAGCTCGGCCTCGCTCAGATCGCTGCCGAACGGCACGAACGACAGGTCGGAGTCGTGCCCGAACGTCTGCGTCGTATCGGTCGAGCGCTCGCGAGATCGCCCGCATCGCCCTCGCGCCGGGAACCCGTCGGATCTCGTCCGGCTCGGGTCGGCGGTTGTCGCTCCACGGTGTATCCTCCTCTCGACTCCAAGCCTAACCGATCGACGCGCTCCGACGAGGCCGGGATCGCGCGCATCTCGTGCCGGCATCGCACGGCGTTCCGCACGCATGTTTCGCACGCGTGTGTCGCCTGTTCGCAGATGCCCGCCATCGGGTGCGCGCCTAGCCTGATCGAGAATTCGAACCTACTGACAGGAGACTCCCGTGTCGAGCCCGCACCGCCACATCCCGCCCCTTCCGGTGCGTGAGCGTGCGGCGTGCATGTGCGTCCACGGGCGGCTCGTGCTCCTCGTTCGCCCCGGGTCACGCGCTCCACCTGATCCAGGCGCGGCTCGCCTCGGCGACGCCGTCGGAGTGGGTCGACGCGATCGTCGAGTCCACGCAGACGCGGGTCTCGGCGAGGTCGTCGCTGCAGCCGCTCGACGGGCGGCGAGGCCGTCGCGCTGTGGAACGGCGGCGGGCGCCGCATCGCCTCGCCGTCCGGCACGCCCGGTCGCCCTGCACGGGCGCTACGACGTGCTCGCGGTCGGGCGCGACCGCTTCAACGTGCGCTGCGCGTCTGAGTCGCGCAGCCGTCGTCGCCTGAGCGGGTATCAGGCCATCATCGCCATCATCGCGTCCTTCATCGCCATGCAGGCGTCCATGCAGGCCTTGCACGCCTGAGCGCACATCCTGCAGACCTCGCTGTGGTCGGCGTGCTCCATGCACTCGTCCATGCACGACCTGGCACATCGCGATGCACGCGTCGAGCATCGCCATCATGGCCGCGGGCGTCATGCCCTGCATCCGCAGCATCGAGCGCATCATCGTGTTGCACATGTCGGCGCAGTTCATGCACGCCGGCGCGCACGACATCATCTGCGTCGAGCACACCGTGCATGCCTGCTCGCAGGCCGAGCAGGCGTCCATACACGCCTGCATGACGGACATGTCCATCGTCTCCATGCCGGGCATCGACATCATGTCCTTCGACATCGTGTCCATCATCATCGAGTCCATCCACGCACCTCCTCTCGTTCGGTGTTCGGCGGGCGGGCAGCCCGCCTGAGCGGAACGCTACTCCGCGACGTGCGCCGCCGTCACCCGGTTCGCGCGACGCTCAGGATCAATTCACACGCGCGTCACATGCGTCAGCGGTCCGGCGTGCGAGTCCGTTCACGCGAGGCGGCGATAGCCTGATCGGGATGCCTCGACACAGCCGCTCCTCCCGCGTCCTCCGCACGCCTCGGCGCCGCGGCCGCCGCCGCCGCGCTCGCCGCTCGGCGGGCCTGCTCGTCGCCGCGCCCGCGCAGCGCGCACGACGAGCTGCGTCGTCGACCGACCCGGCCGCCGACTCGACGCTCGAGCGCTCGCCCGCGCAGCTCGACCCTCACCTTCAGCGGCGAGCTCTCGACCGAGCCGGGCGCGACGGTCGTGCAGGTGACGGATGCCGCGGGCGCCGATCCTCGCCGGCGATCCCGGTCGCGACCGACAACGTGCTGCACGCAGCCGCTCGAGGGCGACGGCATCCGGCGTCGTCACGGTGCTGTGGAAGGTCGTCTCGAGCGACGGACACCCGATCTCGGGCGAGTTCGCGCTTCACCGTGACCGCCCGCCCCGACGCCGACCGAGACGGCCACGTCGACCCCGAGTCCGTCGACGTCCGACGCCCGAGGCGACGACGACCCCGACGCCCACCGATGACGGCCGCGCCCGTCGAGGACGCGGCGTCGCGAGCGCCGTGGCCGTGGATCATCGGCGGGCATCGTGGTGATCGGCCGTGCTCGGCGCGGTCGTCTACCTGCTCGTGTCCCGCGCACGCGCAGAAGTCGCGCGCTCGCGAAGGCCCGCGCGACGGCCTCCGCCGCCGGCATCGAGCCCCCCGCCGAGCGATAGGCTTGAGGCATGCCTCACTACGACGTCGTCATTCTCGGCGCCGGCCCCGGCGGATACGTCGCGGCCGTCCGCAGCGCTCAGCTCGGCCTCTCCGTCGCGATCATCGAAGAGAAGTACTGGGGCGGTGTCTGCCTCAACGTCGGCTGCATCCCCTCCAAGGCGCTCCTGAAGCAACGCCGACCTCGCGCACACGTTCCACCACAAGGCCGAGCTGTTCGGCATCTCGGGTGACGTGTACGTTCGACTTCGGCGTCGCGTGGGATCGCAGCCGCAAGGTCGCCGACACCCACGTCAAGGGCATCCACTTCCTGATGAAGAAGAACAAGGTCACCGAGTACGACGGTCGCGGCACCTTCATCGACGCGAACACCATCGACGGTCGCCAAGGCCGACGGCTCGACCGAAGAGGTCACGTTCGACAACGCGATCATCGCGACCGGCTCGCAGGTGCGCCTGCTCCCGGGCGTGCAGCTCAGCGAGAACGTCGTGACGTACGAAGAGCAGATCCTCGCGCGCGAGCTGCCCGAGTCGATCGTCATCGTCGGCGCCGGCGCGATCGGCATGGAGTTCGCCTTCGTGATGGTCAACTACGGCGTCAAGGTCACGATCATCGAGTTCCTCGACCGCGCGCTGCCGAACGAGGACGCCGACGTCTCGAAGGAGATCGCCCGCCAGTACAAGAAGTACGGCGTCGACATCCTCACCTCCACCAAGGTCGAGACGGTCGTCGACAACGGCGACCGCGTCACCGTCACCTACACCGCCGAAGGACGGCAGCGCAGGCCTCGATCGACGCCGACAAGGTGCTCATGTCGATCGGCTTCGCGCCGAACGTCGAGGGCTTCGGCCTCGAGAACACCGGCGTCAAGCTCACCGAGCGCGGCGCGATCGAGATCGACGACTACATGCGCACCAACGTGCCCGCACATCTACGCGATCGGCGACGTCACGGCCAAGCTGCAGCTCGCCCACGTGGCCGAGGCGCAGGGCGTCGTCGCCGCCGAGACGATCGGCAAGGCCGAGACCATGACGCTCGGCGACTACCGCATGATGCCGCGCGCGACGTTCTGCTCGCCGCAGGTCGCCTCGTTCGGCCTCACCGAGCAGCAGGCGCGCGACGCCGGCTACGACGTCAAGGTCGCGAAGTTCCCGTTCTCGGCGAACGGCAAGGCGAACGGCCTCGGCGAGCCCGATCGGCTTCGTCAAGCTCATCGCCGACGGCGAGCACCTCGAGCTGCTCGGCGGCCACCTGATCGGCCCCGATGTCTCGGAGCTGCTGCCCGAGCTCACGCTCGCGCAGAAGTGGGACCTCACCGCCCTCGAGGCGGCGCGCAACGTGCACACGCACCCGACGCTGTCGGAGGCCGTGCAGGAGGCCTTCCACGGCCTCGCCGGCCACATGATCAACCTCTGACGCGCATCAGCGCGCGACGCGCGAGCACGAGCAGCGAACTCGTCGCCGTCGCGAGCACGCGGCCCGCGGCATCCTCGATGAGCACCGTCGGCGAAGATCACGCGCTGGCCGCCCTTCACGACCCGGCCGACGGCGCGCAGCGGCGCCGCTCGGCCGCCGGGATCGGCCGCAGGTACCAGACGTTGCAGGTCGATCGACGTGTAGCCGACGCCGCGCCGGCAGCGTGCGTGTGCGCGGCGCAGCCGACGACCGTGTCGAGCAGGGTGCACGCGAGCCCGCCGTGCACCATGCCCGAGCGGGTTGTAGTGGTACTCCCCCGGCGTGCACTCGAAGACGGCCTCGCCCGGTCCGACACCGAGACGATGTCGAAGTCCGAGCAGTCGCGCGATCGGCGGCGGCGGGTAGCTCGCCCGCGATGAGCGCGCGCAGGTAGCTCGAGGCCGTCGAGCCGCGGGAGCCGCGAGCGGCGGCGCGGGATCGTCCCACGTGACGGTGCGGGAGCGGGCGACGAGATTCGGGGCCATGCCGCCCAGGACGGAGCGGGTCAGGCGCCGAGGGCGCGGGCGAGCTTCGAAGCGGATGCCGCGGCCCGGCCGCCGGCGGCGTGCACCGCCGCCTCGACCGCCGCGAAGAACGCGGCCGTGGTCGGCGGGCGCGGCCGGCCCGAGCTCGAACTCCCACTCGCGCCAGGCGCGCTCGACGCCGGACGCGCTCGTCGCGTCGCGCGCACCTGGTCGTCGACGAACTCGGCGACCAGCGCGCCGTCGGCGTCGCGCAGCGCGTAGGCCGTGCGGGTGTTGCGGATGCGCGCGAGCGGCAGCGAGCGGCGCATCCGTCACCTGCGCGAGCTCGGCGAGCGCGCCGGCGGGACGGCATCCGTCGGGCCGTCGCCGAGCGGCCAGTGCAGCTCGACGCGGCCGCCGTCGCGCCGCGCGGGCCCTTGATGTGCCAGCCCTCGTCGGGTCCGCCGCGTGCGGCGCCGCAGCGCGAAGCCGGCGCGCGCGAGTGCGAGATCGGCGGTGTCGAGGTAGCGGGCGTCGAGCTCGCGCACGCTCGGGCGTCGCCGACCGAGGCGACGCCGGGCACGGCCGTCCAGTCGGGCAGCGGCGTGTCGCGTCGTCGACGTCGAACTTGCAGCTCGACCTCGACCGAGCGGCTCGGCTCCGGCCGGCGTCGAGTCGCCGTCGCTCAGTCGTCGGACGGGCCGATCTCGTCGGTCGCCTCGATGAACCAGAACGCCGCCTCGGTGGGACCGTCGTCGATCGCCGGTGTGCTCGAGCGTCGCCCTCGCGGCGGTACACGATCTGCCCCTCGCCGTAGGGAACGATGAGCGAGTCGAGCTCGGGGCTCTCGAGGGGCAGGAGCTGCCCGTCGAGCGGGCCCCCGTGCAGTCGTGCAATCGCCATGCGGCGAGCCTAGACCCGGGCGCGCGCAGCCGCAGGCCGAGCACACGCGCGCAGCGCATCGCGCCCGTCACACGCGCGTGCAAGCGATTTCACTCGTGCCCATAGAATCGCACGCGTGAAGGCCATCCGAACGTTCACCGTCCGCCCCGTCCTCGCCGACACGCCTCGCTCCACTCGACCGCCTCGCCTCCAACTGGCGCTGGTCGTGGAGCCGCGCGACCCACGCGCTGTTCGCGTCGATGGATCCCGACGCTGTGGGACGAGATCGGCGAGAACCCCGCGCGGATGCTGGGCGCCCTCGGTCAGGACCGCCTCGACGAGCTCGCGCACGACGACGAGTTCGTCGGCCGCGTGCGCGCCGAGGACGAGCGCCTCACCGCCTACCTCGACGGGCGACCGCTGGTTCCAGCACCTCGAGGGCGACAAGCCCGCCCACATCGCCTACTTCTCCCCCGAGTTCGGCGTCGACGGCTCGCTCCCCCAGTACTCGGGCGGTCTCGGCATCCTCGCGGGCGATCACCTCAAGAGCGCGTCCGACCTCGGCGTGCCGCTCACCGGCGTCGGCCTCTTCTACCGCGCCGGCTACTTCCGCCAGTCGATCGGCGACGACGGCTGGCAGCGCGAGAGCTACCCGCTGCTCGACCCGTACGGCCTCGGCCTCACGCTGCTGCGCGACGCGGACGGCGCGCCCGTCGAGATCACGCTCGACCTGCCCGGCGACCGCCAGCTGCACGCGCGCGTCTGGGTCGCCGACATCGGCCGCATCCCGCTGCTGCTGCTCGACTCCGAGACGCCGTCGAACTCCGAGGAGCATGCGCCGCGTCACCGACCGCCTGTACGGCGGCGGCGGCGAGCACCGCCTGCTGCAGGAGCTGCTGCTCGGCGTCGGCGGCGTGCGCGCCGTGCGCGCGTGGAGCGCGCTCACCGGCAGCCCGCGCCCGACGTCTACCACACGAACGAGGGGCACGCCGGGTTCCAGGGCCTCGAGCGGATGTCGGAGCTCATCACGCAGGACGGCCTCGACGTTCGACGAGGCCCTCGCGCAGGTGCGGGCATCCACCGTCTTCACGACCCACACGCCCGTGCCCGCCGGCATCGACCGGTTCCCGCGCGACCTCATCGCCGACTTCCTCGCGAGCGGCCTGTTCGCGGGCCTCGACGCCGGAGCGCGCGATCGCGCTCGGGCCTCGAGACTACGACGGCGGCGACCAGGGCGTCTTCAACATGGCGGTGCTCGGGCCTGCACCTCGGCCAGCACGCCAACGGCGTCTCGGTGCTGCACGGCGAGGTCAGCCGCGGCATGTTCGGCCAGCTCTGGCCGGGCGTCGACACCGACGAGGTGCCGATCACGTCGATCACCAACGGCGTGCACGCGCCGACGTGGGTGCACCCCGCGCTCAAGGCGCGTGAGCGAGCGCGCGTGCGGCGACGCGCACACCGACACGCACGACTGGACCGACCGCGAGGCCGTCGTCGGACGACGCGAGCTGTGGGGCGTCCGCTCAGCAGATGAAGCAGCGAGCTCGTGGCCGAGGCGCGGCGGCGGGTCGCGGCATCCGTCCAGGCGACCGGCATCGGGGTCGTGCCCGCCTGGGTCGAGCGGATCCTCGACCCCGAGGTGCTCACGATCGGCTTCGCCCGCCGCGTGCCGACCTACAAGCGCCTCACGCTCATGCTGCGCGACCCCGAGCGGCTCACGAAGCTGCTCACCGACCCCGAGCGGCCGGTGCAGATCGTGATCGGCGGCAAGTCGCACCCGGCCGACGACTCGGGCAAGATCCTCATCCAGCAGCTCGTGCGCTTCAGCCGCGACCCGCAAGGTGCGCGGGCGGATCGTGTTCCTGCCCGACTACGACATCACGCTCGCCAAGACCCTCTACCCGGGCTGCGACGTGTGGCTCAACAACCCGCTGCGCCCGCTCGAGGCGTGCGGCACGAGCGGCATGAAGGCCGCGCTCAACGGCGTGCTGAACCTCTCGATCCTCGACGGGTGGTGGGACGAGTGGTACGACGGCGAGAACGGCTGGGCGATCCCGACCGCCGACACCGCCGTCGAACGACGAGGAGCGCGACGACGCCGAGGCGGCCGCGCTGTACGACCTCATCGAGCACCAGCTCGTGCCGAAGTTCTACGAGCGCGAGGGCGGCATCCCGCGCGCGTGGCTCGGCATGGTGCGGCACACGATGACCGAGCTCGGCAAGAAGGCGACGAGCGACCGGATGGTGCGCGACTACGTCACGCGGCTGTACGTGCCCGCCGCCGCGCACGACGTCGCGCTGCGCGCCGACGACTTCGCCGAGGCCGAGGCGCTCGCCGCGTTCGTCGACGCGGGTGCGCGACGCGTGGCCCGAGGTGCGCGTCGACAACGTCGACTGCTCCGGCATCCCGCAGCAGGCGCAGGCGGGCGACACGCTCGAGGTGCGCGCCGGCGTGCGGCTCGACGGGCTCTCGCCCGACGACGTCGCCGTCGAGCTCGCGTACGGCCGCACGAACGAGGACGACGCGCTCGCGCGCGACCACTCGGTGTACCGCCTCTCGCCCGCGGGCGCCGCGGTCGACGGCGTCACGACGTTCACGGGCGTGCTGCCGCTCGACGGTGACCGGCACGTTCGGCTACACCGTGCGCGTGGTGCCGACGCATCCGCAGCTCGTCTCGCCCGTCGAGCTGGGCTGGTCACGTGCGTCGACGTACGCGCTCCGCGTCGACGACCGGGCACGTGAAGCCGTTCGTCCTGCTCGCCACCGCGGGCCGAGGACGTGCCCGCCGACGAGGAGTACGCGCTCTTCCTCCGCTACACCGGCCTCGACCCCGACGAGCTCATCCGCGTGCGCCTCGAGGCCGGGCCGATGCCGCGCCTCGATCTCGACGAGCTCTCGGGCATCTTCGTCGGCGGCGGACCGTTCAACGCGTCCGACCCGCTCGAGAAGAAGTCGGCCGTGCAGCACCGCGTCGAGGCGGAGTTCGCGACGCTCCTCGACGAGGTCGTCGCGCGCGACTTCCCGTTCCTCGGCGCCTGCTACGGCATCGGCACGCTCGGCGCGCACCAGGGCGCGACGATCGACCGCACCTACCCCGAGCCGATCAGCGTCGTGCCGGTCACGCTCACCGACGGCCGGGGCATCCGATCCTCTGCTGAGCGGGATGCCGCGCACCTTCGAGGCCTTCGTCGGCCACAAGGAGGCGATCTCGGCGCTGCCGCCGTCGGCGGTGCTGCTGGCGTCGTCGCCCGGCTGCCCGGTGCAGATGTTCCGCGTCGGCGCAGAACGTCTACGCGACGCAGTTCCACCCCGAGCTCGATGTCGACGGCATCACGACCCGCATCCACGCGTACGCCGACCACGGCTACTTCGCCGCCGACGAGCTCGAGCTGACGCTCGACGCCGTGCGCCGCGCGCCGGTCTCGCACCCGAGCCGGATCCTGCGGAACTTCGTCGAGCGCTACGCGCGCTGAGCGTGCTCGCGCTCGGCATCCCGCCGTCGCTGCCTTCTCGCTGCTCGCGCCCCGCGGCGCGCGCGGCTGCAGCTCTTCCGTCGCACCGCGCACGGCATCCTCGGCGCGCTGCACGCGACGCTGCGCGAACGTCGTCGGCACCGTAGCGCTGCGCGCACGCGGTCGGTTCCTCCTCGACGCCGATGATGATGTAGGCGCGGCGATGAGGATCACCTGCGCCGAGAGGTTGAGCCACAGCAGCAGGGCGATGAGCGACGCGAACGACGCGAGCAGCGGATTGCGACGACGCACCGCCGACGAACAGCCCCGACAGCTGCTGCAGCACGGTGAGGCCGATCGCCGCCGAGGAGCGCGCCGCTCCACAGCGCGCGCGCGCGACGGCCTGCAGTCCGGAGAGCACGCGGAACAGCACGCGCGATCACGCAGCGGTGTCGAGGACGAAGACGACGATGATCGAGACGCCGCGGCGCGCCGATCGCCGACGACGGACGTCGTCGGGGCCGAGGCCGAGCCACTCGGTGACGACGCCGATGCCGGCCGTGCCGAAGAACGGTGACGAGCGGCGGAGGCGAGCGAAGCCGCGCCGATGCCGATCGCGAGCAGCGAGGTTGCGCAGCATCACCCAGACCAGAACACGTCGTCGTGCACCTTGTCGCGCGAGGACGCGCAGCGCGGTGCGCAGCGATCCGATCGCGCCGATCGCGGCGCCGACGAGAGCGACGAGCGAGAGGATGCTGGCGACGGTGAAGCCGACGGGCGCCTGGATCGTCGTCGGGGTCGATGAGGCCGTCCTCTCCGAGCGAGGCCCGGGATGGCGGCATCCACCGCATCGACCAGCGCCTTGCCACGCCGTCGGGGTTGTCGGCCAGCCAGAGCGCCGCGAGCGAGAATCCGAGCAGCACGCCGGCGAAGACGCTGAAGAGCGTGCGATAGGTGATGCTGTCGGCGAGCATCGGCCCGCGGTGCTCGCGGTAGAGCAGGAACGCGCGCACCGGCTTGAGCGCGAGCGCCCACGCGATGAGCGCGGGCGGATGAGGGCGGTCGGCCATGTCGTCAGGCTATCCGCCGAGGCGGGCGAAGCCGTGCCGGTTGACAGGGGTGACGATCGCCGCTCCTGCCGCTAGGATGACGCAGGGCTGGCGAGCCCTGTTGATTGGGGACGGAGCGTTCGCGCTACTGCTGGGGATTGGGGTCCGCTGTGAGAGGACTCGCACAGACGCTCGTGCTGACCGGGCGCCGTGCGCGCCACGCGAGATGTCGGCGGCGCTCGTCGCAGCGTGGGCGACGGCGCCGAGCTGCGCGCGCTATCTCGTCGACCAGCGCGTCGTGACCGACGCACAGGTGGCCGAGGCCGATCGCCGCTGCACACGGGCCACCGCTACGTCGACCTCGCGAGCGTGCCGCTCGACCCGACGTCGTCGGCGCTCGTGCCGGCGCGCTCTGCCGCCGCTTCCAGCTGCTCCCGATCGACCGCAGCCGCGGCCGACTGACCGTCGGCGATGCTCGACCCGACCGACATCATCGCGCTCGACGACGTCGCGAGCGTCACCGACCTGGTCGTCGAGCCCGTCGTCGTCGCCGAGGACTCGCTCGCCCAGGTGTTCGAGCGCTACCTGCGCTCCGACGAGGAGCTCAGCGACCTCTCGACCGCCGCTCGAAGAGGGCATCGCCGAGCGCCGACGATCTCGTTCACCGAGAACCTCGAGGATCAGGACGCGACGCGCCCGTCGTGCGGTTCGTCAACCTGCTCATCACCCAGGCCATCAACGACCGCGCGAGCGACATCCACATCGAGCCGGGCGAGCACCAGCTGACCGTCCGGTTCCGCATCGACGGCGTGCTGCACGAGATGCAGAAGGCCGACCGCAGCATCCAGGACGGCGTCATCTCGCGCCTCAAGATCATGTCGTCGATCGACATCGCCGAGCGGCGCCGCCCGCAGGACGGCCGCCTCTCGATCACGCACGAGGGCCGCCAGATCGACCTGCGCGTCGCGACGCTGCCGACGGTGTGGGGCGAGAAGATCGTCATGCGCATCCTCGACAACATCGGGCCAGACGATGTCGATGACGCGACCTGCGGTTGTCGGCGTCGAACCACGAGCGCTTCCGCGACGCGATCACCGCGCCCGCACGGCATGATGCTCGTCGACCGGCCCGACCGGCTCGGGCAAGTCGACGACGCTCTACACGGCGCTGCGCGAGGTCGCCAACCCGCGGATCAACGTCATCACGGTCGAAGACCCGGTGGAGTACCGCATCGCGGGCATCAACCAGGTGCAGGTCAACAACGCGCGCCGGGCCTGACGTTCGCGACGGCGCTGCGCTCGATCCTGCGCAGCGACCCCGACGTCGTGCTCGTCGGTGAGATCCGCGACGACGAGACCGCGATCATCTCGATCGAGGCCGCGCTCACCGGTCACCTCGTGCTCTCGACGCTGCACACGAACGACGCGCCGAGCGCGCTCACGCGTCTCACCGAGATCGGCGCCGAGCCGTTCCTCGTCGCGACGGCGCTCACCGCGGTCGTCGCCCAGCGCCTCGCGCGGCGGCTGTGCATGCGGTGCCGCGAGCCGCTACGTCGAGTCGCACCGAGGTGCTGCACGTCGCTCGGCTTCCCGCACGACCCGGACGACCTGCCGACCGATCTACCGCGCCGTCGGCTGCACGGCGTGCTCGAGCACCGGCTACCGCGGTCGCGTCGCGCTGCACGAGGTCATGACCGTGACGCGAGGAGATCGAGCAGCTCGTCGTGACTGCGTGCGACCGGCAGCGAGCATCGCGCCAGGTCGCGATCGAGCAGGGCATGATCCCGCTGCGCGAGGACGGCTGGTCGCAAGGTCGCCCAGGGCCTCACGACGATCGAAGAAGTGCTGCGCGTCAGCGCTCTGACGCCGCAGCACCGTCCGCCGGGCGAACCGGCATGCCGCCTCGGGTGCGCGGCAGCCGCGGGTCTGTCGCTACATGCCGCCGCTCTGCGTTCGAGCTGCGCCGTAGAGGCTGAAGATCGGCATGTAGAGCGCGAGCACCATGCCGCCGATGACGACGCCGAGGATCGACGATGAGGATCGGCTCGATCGTGCTCGTCAGCTGCTCGGTCGCCGTCTCGACCTCGGCCTCGTAGAAGTCGGCGATGCTCGCGAGCATCTCGGCGAGCGTGCCGGACTCCTCACCGACCGACACCATCTGCGACACCATCGGCGGGAAGACGCCGGCCTTCGCGAGCGGCGCGGCGAACGACTTGCCCTGGCGCACCGACTCCTGCACGTCGCGCACCGCCTGCTCGATCGCCCAGTTGTTCGACGCCTGGCCGACGATCGAGCAGCGCCTGCAGGAGCGGCACGCCGGCGTTGAGCATCATCGACAGGTTGCGCGAGAACCGGGCGACGGCGATCTTCGTGGCGAGCTTGCCGAAGATCGGCATGCTGCAGCTTGATCGGGTCGACGAACTTGCGCACCGCCTCGGTGTGGCGGTTGCGCATCCACCAGATCCACGCCGCCGCCGATCACGATGATCAGCAGCGGCAGGATCCACACCATGTTGTGCGAGATCGTCACGAGGATCTGCGTCGGCAGCGGCAGTTCGCCGCCGAGCGCTGCGAACATGTTCTCGAAGATCGGCACGATGAAGGTCACCATGCCGAGCACCGCGACGATCGCGATGATCAGCACGATGATCGGGTACGTCGTCGCCGAGCGGATCTTGTCCTGCAGTTCGCTCTCGGACTCGTAGGTCTTCGCGACGGCGTCGAGCGACTCGCCCGAGGAAGCCGCCGGTCTCGCCGACCCGCACGAGGCTGACCATGAGCGGCGGGAAGACCTGCGGCTGCTTCGCGAGCGCGGCCGAGAACGACGAGCCCGACTCGACGTCGGCCTGCACCGCGACGAGCGCGGCCTGCAGCGTCTTGTCCTCGGTCTGCTCGATCAGGATCGACGAGCGTGCGCATGCAGCGGCAGACCGGCGTTGATGCAGGCTCGCCATCTGCTTCGCGAAGATCGCGAGCGACTTGACCTTGACGCGCTTCGCGAATCCCGGGATCGTGATCTCGCGGTTCAGCCCGGTCTTCGACACGCGCCGCGATGTCGAGCGGGCGTGAGCCCCTGCGCCTTGAGCTTGCGCCGCGACGGCGCTCTCGCTCGCTGCCTCGATCGTGCCCTTGACGACGGCGCCGCCCTGCGGGTCGACCGCCGTGTAGGTGTACTCCTCGATGAGCGCCATGACTACATCCCCCGTCCGGCCGCGTAGCGCGTCGCCGAGTGCGCGATCCACTCGCCTCGGCGTCGAGATCGCGTGGCCGCACGCGCACGCCGTCGAGGGTGTGCGGGTCGACGAGGTAGCCGCTTGCGCGACCTGATGCGAGACCTGCCCCGCCTCGACGAGCTCGCGCAGGCTCTGGTCCATCGTGTGCATGCCGAGCGCCGAGCCCGCCTGCATGGCCGAGTACAGCTGCTGCACCTGGCCCTCGCGGATGAGGTTCGCGACGGCGGGCGTCTGCACGAGCACCTCGGTCGCGATCGACACGACCGTCGCTCTGCGCGAGCGGGCAGCAGCGTCTGGCTGATGACGCCCTGCAGCGTGTCGCCGAGCTGCGAGCGCACCTGCGGCTGCTGGTGCGCGGGGAACGCGTCGACGATGCGGTTGATGCTCTTCGCCGCGCCCTGCGTGTGCAGGGTCGCGAGCACGAGCTGGCCGGTCTCGGCCGCCGAGAGCGCGACCGAGATCGACTCGGGGTCGCGCAGCTCGCCGATCAGGATCGACGTCGGGGTCCTGGCGCAGCACGCGGCGCAGCGCCTCGGCGAACGACGCCGTGTCGCGTGCCGATCTCGCGCTGGTGGATGAGCGCGACGCTTGCTGCTGGTGGATGAACTCGATCGGGTCCTCGATCGTGATGACGTGCGCGGGCACCTCGTTGTTGATGATGTCGACCATCGCGGTGAGCGTCGTCGACTTGCCCGAACCGGTCGGTCCGGTCACGAGCACGAGTCCGCGCGGGCGCAGCGCGAGATCGCGGGCGATCGCGCGGCACGCCGAGCTCGGCGAGCGGACGCCGCCTTCTCGGGGATGAGGCGGAAGGCCGCTGCGATCTGGCCGAGCTGGCGGAACACGTTGACGCGGAAGCGGCCGATGCCGGCGACCTCGTGCGACAAGTCGACCTCGTGGTGCGTCGTCGAACTCGCTCGCGCTGCGCGGGCGTCATGATCTCGAAGAGCGCGGTCTCGAGCCACGCCGCCGACAGCGGATCGGCGAAGCCGGGCATCGGCGACGAGGTCGCCGTCGACGCGGATGCGGGCGGGCTGCCCCGCGGTCAGGTGGACGTCGGACGCCCGGTGGCCTGCGGCGGCGGCGAGCAGCTCGTCGAGGCCGGTTGCGAGCTCGCTCATCGTCTGCTCCGCTCTGGTCTGCGCCCGCCGTGCTCGCCGCGATGTCGGCGAAGGCGAGGGCGCTGATGGTGGCGTCAGCGCCGCCGCGCGATGAGATCGTCGCGTCGATGTCGCCGAGCAGGCGGGGCCCCTTCGCGCAGGGCGTCGATGAAGGCGGCACGATGTCGGCGTGCGTGCCGCCGAGGACCGATCGGATCTGCACGCGGGATCCGCGCGCGCGTCCGACGACGGCTTCGTCGGTCGGCGCGGTCTCGGCGCGGCAGCCCGCCGCGTCGGCCGCCGGCGCCCGTCGAACGGCGAGCGGCGCGTTCGGGGTGATGCCTGTGACGGTGACGCCCCGTGCGCTTGCGCCGCGTCGCTGACGAGCTGCGAGACCGTGTCGATGAGCGGCGTCGCGGGGATCTGCGTCTGCAGATCGGCGAGCTCGCGGTCCAGGGCCGACGAGTTGGACGCTCCTGCGCGGCGAGAGCGTCACGATCTGCGCCTGCCTGCGAGGCATTGCCTGGGCGACGCGAGCGGCTGTCTGCGCCGTCGTCGCGAACGACTGCAGGTAGGAGCGGAGCGGCGACGAGCGAGCGACGCCGATCGGCGATGATCGCGAGGACGATCATCAGCCCGATCGTGTTGATGAGCTGCTTGGGCATCAGTCTTCCTCGCCTTCCAGTGCGTAGGCACCCGTGTAGATGGACTGGTCGAAGACGAGCGCGACAGTGAACTCGACGCCGTCCTCGCCCCTGGGCGAACAGCGCGCCCGCGTCGACCGAGATGAGCCCCGGGAGGTCGCGCAGCGCCTCGACGGTCGCGCGCCTGCGCGCTCGGCGGACCTGCGACGAACGAGATGGTTCCGGATGCTCCGACCGACTCGGCGGCGATGCCGGCCGCCGAGCGCGGGGTCGGCGCCGGGGCGCGAGCGACGACTGCACGATCGTGACGCCGTCCGGCAGCCGGGATTCGATCTCGTCGTAGAGCGGCCGCCCACGCGAAGTCGCGCCCATCGCGTCGGCGCGGAAAGCCTCGAGCTGCGCCGTCGTCGCGAGGCGACTGGCTGACGTCCGCGTAGCGCCGCGAGCTCGATGAGCAGCTCGCTCGTGCGGGCCTGCTCGCGCCGCGAGGCTCTGCGATCGGCGACCAGCCTGACGCCGAACGCGCCGCCGATGATGAGGACCGTCGACGATGACCGCGGCGATCGCGCCGCCGCGCCCACTTGCGTGACGAGCGAGACGCGCGCGGCGCTCGATCTCGACGGGCGGCATGCAGGTTGACGCGCGGCACTGCCCGCGAGTGCGAGGACCGGCTTCTTTGCAGCCATCAGCGCTACCTCTTCCCTTCGCCGAGGACGACGCCGATGGTGCCGACGAGATTGAGCGCGAGTTCGCCCTGCGGCGCGGCGCCCTTGACCGCCGACGACGGCCGTGACGTCGACGAGCCGCACGGGCCGGTCGAGTGCCGCCTGCAGAGCGGGCACGATGCCGGCGTGCGCCGCGCCGGCACCGCTGACGAAGACTTCGCCGATCGGCACAGCGCCGGGCGCGACCGGCGAAGAAGGCGAGCGTGCTGCGCAGGCGGTTCGCGAGATCCGACACGGATGCCGAGTCCTCCGCGATCACGGCGGTGGACTGCTCGCGCGCGGCGGCGGCCTGCACCCGCAGGCTCGACCGGCCGCCGCGCTCGGTCACGACGGCGACCTCGACGGGGTCGCTCCTCGAGCACCTCGACGGTCGTGCGGCGCTTCGGTGGCGGCCGTGCGGCACCTCGGCGGGGATGATGCGCACGAACCGCGGCACGCCGTCGACGGCGATCGACGACGTAGGTCGTGTGGTCGCCGATGTGGACGATCGCGACGGCCTCGTGCGCGTGCGCCGACGCGCTGCGTGACGCGGGCGAGGCCGAACGGCACGAGGTCGACGCGCTCGACGTGAGCTTCGCCTTGACCGCCGTCGCGATGAGCTCCTCGATCGTCTCCGACACGGCGGCGACGAGCAGGCCGTGACCTGCCCGTCCTCTTCGGCGAGCGGGTAGAAGTCGAGCACCGCCTGGTTGACGGGCACCGGCAGCAGGTCCTGCACCTGGTAGGGCAGCGCCTGCCTTGATCTGGTCGAGCGCGCATGGTGCGGCGTCGTGTACTCGCGCACGAGGATGCGGCGGCTGCCGACGCCGAGCACGACCTTGCGCGACTTGATGCCGCGACTGCGCCCACAGCTGCTGCAGCGCGACGGCGACGGCGTCGGCGTCGAGCACCTCGGAGTCCTTCGCCGCGCCCTCGGGCAGCGGCACCTCGCCGTACGCCACGAGCGTCGGGTTCGGCCCGACGGTCACTTCGAGCGCGCGCACGCTCTCTTCGGTGATCTCGAGACTCACCACGGTCTTCGGCCATGGTCACTCACCTTCTTTCGGAGTGGATGGCGCCCCCAGGCACCAGGTCGGAATCGGTCAGATCGCATAGAGGTCTCCATAGAAGCGGCCGACGGCTTCGCCGGCGAAGATGCCGATCCAGGCGCCGAGGATCATCCACGGGCCGAACGGGATCGCGGTGCGCCGGTCCGCGCGGCGTAGCGAGCATGAGCGCGATGCCGAAGACGCCGCCCAGCACGAAGGCCGCGAACGCGCCGACGACGAGCGGCGCCCAGCCGAGCCAGCCGAGGTACAGGCCGACGACGCCGGCGAGCTTGACGTCGCCGCCGCCCATGCCGTCGGGGCGGATGAGGCGCAGCACGAAGTAGAACGCGAACAGCGCCACCATGCCGATGCCGGCGCGAGCGAGCGCCCACCAGTCCGCGCCGAGCAGGCACGCCGATCGTGAAGAGCACGCCGCCGACGACGTAGCTCGGCAGCACGATCGCGTTCGGCAGGCGGTGCGTGTCGAGGTCGATCAGCGTCAGGACGATGCTGATCGCCGCGAAGTACAGGAACGCGACGATCACGACGACCGTCGCTGCCGGCGGCGAGCGGTGCCCGACTGCGTCGAGGGACGCGACGAACCACCACGCCACGACGGCGAAGGCGACGCCCGGTGACGGCCTCGACGATCGGGTACCGCGCCGAGATCGCCGCGCCGCAGTACGCGCACCGCCCGCGCAGCGCGAGCCAGCGAGCGACCGGCACGTTCTGCCACCAGCGCACGGGCGCGTCGCAGTGCGGGCAGCGGCTCTCGCGCATGAGCGAGATGCCCGCCGGCACGCGGTAGACGACGACGTTGAGGAACGACCCGATCACGAGGCCGAGGAGGCCCGCGACGACGACGAGGGACAGGGTCACGGCATCCATGGACTCATCGCTCCGTCTGCGACGCACGCTCGCCGAGGCGCCACGCGTTCGCGTTCATGGAGCCGAACTCCGCGACGTCGTTGATGTTGCACGGCAGGTCGACGACGCCCGCGAACTTCATCGGCGCGCAGATGAGGGTCGTCAGGACGCCGCTCTGCACGTTGTCGTTGTGCGTGTAGAGGTGTCCGCGCCAGGAGGAGGCGAAGTTGCCGTTGATGCCGCACGGCGAGTACAGGAGCAGATTCACGTCCTCGTCGAGCGCCGCCGCCCCCGTGAAGGTCATGCTGATCCGGTTCTGGCCGGTCGAGCAGTTCGGCACCGGTTCGGGCTCGCCGCCGGGGTTCCAGGCGGGCACCTGCGACGTGCTGTTCTCATCCACCTGGATGATCGCGAGGGTGCGCGGCTCGTTCGCCGTGAAAGACGCGAAGGTGAAGGACACGTTGCGCGTGAGCAGCACGGCGTCGCGACGCAGAACGGTCGCAGACCAGGTGCCCATGTTGACGCTGCCGCACTGCGTCGCATCGATCACGACGGGAACGTCCTTCGGAACGCCCGTCACGGTCTCGTTCTGCAGGATCTTGCGCACCTGCCCTGAGCTGCCCAGCCAGGTCGCGCCGCAGTTCCCGCCCGTGAGCGGACCGACGGGCGTGTAGCCGGGCCACGTCGTGTAGGTGCCGAGGTCGACCCACGTCGTGCGCAGCTGGAGGTCGTCGTAGGTCTCCCACGTGCCATCGGGATCCTCGTTGAGCACGAGGCCGAAGGGAATCGGTGCCGACACCGCGGGCGCCGCGACGACGGGAATCGCGGGTGCACTCGGCGCCACTCCCGGCATGGTGACCTTGTCCGGCGTCGGATCGATGCCGTTCGTGCCGGCCGCGGCCGTGCGGTAGCGGCTGTTCGCCGTCCATCCCCCGCGCGCCTGCACGTCGTTGGACGTCACCCACAGCTGTGAGCGGGAGTTGGCGCCGCCGTGCGACGGCAGCGTCGAGGCCGCGTTGGCGTTGCCCGCGCTGTACGTCCAGACGTGACCCGCGACGGTGCAGCGCGTGGTCGCCGGCGCGGACGAGTCACTGCCTGCGCGCGCGATCGTGATGATGCCACCGGCGGTGATGTCGCGTCCGATGGCGCAGGCTCCCGACGAGGCGGCGGTCAGAGTGAGGGCGCCCGCCGTCAGGACGTCGCGTCCCGTCGTCACGACGCCGGGCGCGTTGAGCTGGCCGCCCACGTGGATGTCCTGCCCCGCTGTGCGCGCGCCGGCTCCCGTCACGTCGCCGCCTGCGAGGATGCTGCCCGTGGTCGCCCTGACCTCGTTGTTGCTCGCGATCGTGCCGGTCGCCGTGACAGAGCCGCTCGCGATGCGGTTCGCGTTGCCCGTGATGGCGCCGTTCGTGCTGATGCTGCCGCCGTTCGCGGTGACCGCGCCCGAGCTGATGCCGGCACGGGCGAGCACCGACCCGCCCGCGGTGCGTGTGCCGCCCGAGATCGTTCCGCCCGCGTGGATGTCGCCGCCGCTCGCCGTGACGGCACCGGTCGTGCTGATGTCGCCTCCTGCGAGGACCCCGAGCGCCCCGGCGACCGTGATGCCGCCTGAGATCGTGCCGACCGCCATGACACGACCCGCGTCGGACTGGCGCGTCCCGGATCCGTCGATGTTGCGGCCCGCGTGGATCGACAGCTGCGCGCGAGCCGTGCTGCTCCCGGTGACATCGACTCCCGCGATGATGCTTCCGCCGTAGCTGCGGATCTCGGCGCCGGCCGCGATCGACTGGTTCGCCACGATGTCAGCGGATGCCCGGATCGGGCCCGACGAGGAGGAGATCGCCTGCTCGGACCGCACGGATCCGCCGTTGAACGCCTCGATCCGCGCGTTCGAATGGTTGGTGACGATGTTTCCGCGCGCCTCGATGTTCTTGTAGGGCATCGTCGGCTCGGTGCCCGCCTCGAGCACGCCCTGCGCCGTGATCGAGCCGAGGGTCTTGACCTGCCCGCCGACGCGCAGCGTGGCAGCGCCGCAGAAGATGATGAGGAAGCATCCACGCTGCACGTTGATCTCGCCCGAGGCATAGAGGTCGCCGGTGATCGTGCAGGTCGTGTATTCGAGAGTTCCCTGGCGGATGGTGACGCCGCCGTTGAGCACGAAGACGTTGCCGTCGAAGCTCGTCGCGCCGCCGCAGGTGAAGTCGCCGCGCTTGACGACCGTGTCGCCGCTCGTGTTGGACCAGCTGGAGGTGAGGGGCGCGTCCATGTAGCCCAGGCCACCGCCCGCGACCTGGACGCGGAACCGCTGCCATGGATAGACGGCGTCGATGACGGAGGTGATGCCGTCCGAGCCCGTGCCGGTCGCCCGCAGCACGACCCATCGGTCGGTGTTGAGGGGGCAGCGCTGCGCGATGCCGGTCGCGGTCGTCGGCTCGGCGGCGATGTCTGTCGCGTGGACCGAGACCGTGAAGGTCGGATCGGTCAGGTCGGTCGGGTCGTCGGTGTACTGCGCCGTGGCAGGGCAGCTCTTCGGTGCGATCTCGAGGGCCGAGACGACGGCGTCGCGGCCGGCCTCGGCGGCGGCGAAGGACTGCACGCTCGCTTCGGCGCGCGAGTTCTGCCGGATCGCGAAGAGGCAGGCGGCAGCGACGACGGCGGCGATGATGAAGGCCATCGCCATGTAGGCGATCACGATGACGAGCGAGGCACCCTGATCGTCGCGGGATGCCGCGCGCATGCGCGTCAGGAAGCGGTCGGCGTTCACGAACATGACGTCCCCAGACTTCCGTTCGTGCCCCGCGGCAGAACGGCCCCCTCGATGTTGACGGGCTGGCCACCCGTGCCGAGGGCGAAGCCGTACCGCAGCTGCTGCCCCGACCAGCCGAAGTACGGCTGACCGTCCACCTGCTCGACACGCTCGGCAAGATCGCCCCAGCGCGTGAAGCCGGCGCCCGAAGATGCCTGCAGCGTGCCGTCGGTCGTGACGCGCCAGGCCTGGCAGGCCTGTGGCAGCGTCGTGAAGACGGCGAGCACGGCGTTGCCGTCGGCATCCGTCGTCATCGCAACGCCCTTCGCGTTGCGCAGAGCCCGGTCCAGGCCCTGCGCGATCGCCTGCCCACGCGCGCTCGCGTCGGTGATGGCGGTGACGGTGTCCTGCCCCCGCAGGGTGCTGAGCGTCATCGACAGCACGAGGCCGGCCACGACACCTGAGAGGACGAGGTAGATGACGATCTCGATCATCGTGATGCCCTCGTCACCCGTGGATGCGGAGGCCAGGCGAGCGCGGATGCGGTTCACGGAGCCTCCTCGGGCGGTGTCAGGACGGACACGATGGTCGTGGCGCTCGCGAGTTCGGCGCCGGTGTCGGTGCGCGTCACGACGACCTCGACGGTGAGCGAGCCGGGTGCGGCGAACGCGTCGCACAGGCCGGACTTGACGATCGTCGGGTTGCCCGACGCGTCATTGGGGCCGCGGTGCGTGTTGGCGAGAACCGTGCTCGTCGCCTCGAGCTCGACCCCGCGGCCGTCGGTCACTGCGCGCGTGATCTCGACGTCGCTGCACGCGATCGTCGGGTCGACGGCGATGATGCGGACCTCTTCGATCGTCTGATTGAGCAGACGGGTGCCGCTGGCGACGGTCGCCTGTGTCGCTGCGACCGTCATCCCCGTGATGAGAACCGGGATCATGACGATGCTCACAAGGCCCAGGATGAAGATCGCGAGGATCACCTCGACGAGGCCGAAGCCCTCATCCCCGTCCTTCGCGGACGCGTGCATGATGCGATTCATCGAAAGTGCTCCCCAACACTTCGGTGTGCGGATCACTCCGCGGTGCCGTCGAGGCCGGCGCGGTGAGGGCGCCGGCCCCGACGTTGAGCAGTCGTGCTTACGGCGTTGTTACGTCGCCGGTGACGCAGCCCGGGCCCGCCTGCTGCACATCGGTCGCCCCGTCAAGCGGGCCGTTCGGAACGGCCGTAGCCGTGACGCAGATGTCGTTCAGGGCCGTGGTGCCCGTCGTCAGCGCGAGGGTGTAGTCCTTCGTGCTGCTCTTCCCGAGCTGAGTGCGTCACACCTGTCGCGCCCCCCGGGCCCGCGAGCTCGGCCGCCGCAACGACGGCGCCCGACGAAGCCGCGTTCTGCAGCGCGGACTTCTTGGCGTTGTCCTGAATGGCGCCGAACACCGGAATGGCGACGGCGACCAGGATGCCCAGGATCGCCACGACGACGATGAGCTCGATGAGCGAGAAGCCCTTCTCGTCGCCCTCTTCACGGCGCTTCTCGGCGCCGTCGATGTAGTTCTTGATGGTTGCACGCATGTGCGCATCTCCCCAGATGATTGCGAATTGTGGTCAGCCCTGACCGGCACCGCAAGCGCGCCACATGAATCCCCAGATTCCTAGTTCTCCCCAGAGCTAGGTGTGGTTGCGGACGCTCTTCTCCGAGCCCGCTTCCCCTCCCAGGAGCAATCATGAGAGGTCTCTCATGATTTCAGCAAGTTCATAACATCACGGTTTTGTAACGAACCGCGGGTCGGGTTGCACCCGAAGATCCCCTTCAGGCGTCGAGGACCTCGAGCCGAGCGTGCACGAGACCGCCCTCGACGAGGGCCTCGGCATCCCGAACAGCTTTCTTGAGGGGCAGCACGTATGTGCCGTCCGAGGAGGGGAAGATCGAGGTCCGCCATCGCGACCCGCCGACCGTCGCGCGCACGCGGACCGACCCGAAACCCCGGTAGGGCCGCGGGATCTCGCGGATCTCGTCGCTCAGCTCTTCGGGCACCGACGTGAAGAACCACGCGGCGTCGGTGCGGGCGTCCCAACGGAAGACGGGCCCGTCGAACTCGATGATCATCGCCCGTCAGCGCCCGAAGCCGGGCGCCAGATCGTCGCCGTCCGGCACCCACTCGCCACCCGACGCGACGCCCTCGCGCGTGTCGAGACTGCGGCGACGCCACGTGGCCCCCTCGGGCCAGCTCACGGCGAACGTCGGCACGACGCGCCACACGCGACGCCACAGTCCGCGCTGCGTCACGAGCGGCCTCGCCGACACGGGCATGCGCAGCTCGGGGTCGTACCGCACGCCGTCGGCGGGGCGCAGGCGGATCGTCAGGTCGAGATCGTCGTGGATCTTGGCATTGTCGCGCGCGACATGATCACGCACACGCTCCCAGACGCGCGTGCGCATGGCGAAGTTCGAGCCGAAGACGAGCGGGATGCCGAGCGCCTTCTTGATCCAGTAGTGCCCGCCGCCGATGTACCAGTGCTCGCCGAGGTAGTTGACGAGCGGGCTGGCGCCGTAGAACTCCGCTCCCCCGGTCAGCACGCCCAGACTCGGATCCGACACGAAGGCGCGAACGAGCCGGGCGATCCAGTCGGGATGCGGGCGCGAGTCTGCGTCGAGACGCGCGATGACGTCTGTGTCGGCGAGCGCCTCGTCGTATCCGCGCGCCGCCGCCGGCCAGATGCCGAGCGTCGACTCCTCGACGACGGTCGCGCCGAAGCGGCGGGCGACGTCGGCCGAGCCATCCGTGCTCGCGTTGTCGACGACGATGACGCGATCCGCAGCGTGCGTCTGCGCGGCGAGCGCCCGCAGGCAGTACTCGAGGAAGTCCGCATCATCGCGGCACGGGATGACGACCGTGACGCGAAGCTGCAAGGACACGGTCACAGAGTACTCCCGCGGTGTCCTCCCCCAGGGATAGCCTCGCGGACATGCGAAACCTCGCGCCCGACGGGTCGGCACTGCGCATCGTCCCTGCCAACGACGCGTCGTGGGACGACCTGCAGACCGTGCTCACGGGTGCGGCGCACCGCTGCCAGTGCCAGCGGCAGCGGTTGGGCGATCGCGACTGGTTCGGGATGCCGCCGTCCGAGCGAGGCGCGATCCTGCGCGCCGAGACGCACTGCGGCGACCCGCGCGCGACCGAGACGATCGGGATCGTCGCCTACGAGGGCGATGAGCCGATCGGCTGGTGCGCCGTCGACAGGCGCGCGCGTCTACGGTCGCGTGCGCGGCTCGCCCGTTCCGTGGGAGGGCCGCGACGAAGACAAGGACGACCCTTCGGTCTGGGCGATCGCGTGTCTCGTCGTGCGCAAGGGGTACCGGCGGCAGGGGCTCACCTATCCCCTGGTCGCGGCGGCCGTCGAGCACGCGAGAGCCCAGGGGGCGGGCGCGATCGAGGGCTACCCGTTGATCGCGGCCGGCACGGTCACGTGGGACGAGCTCAGCGTCGGACCCGTCGGTCCGTTCCTCGCGGCGGGATTCCGTGAGGTGTCGCACCCGACGAAGCGGCGGCTCGTCATGCGCCTCGACTTCGACTGACGCGGCCAGCTCACCACAACGGGTGCACGGCCGCGCGCAGGTCGCGGTCGTACACGCGCCGCACGGCGGTATCGAACGCGGTGAGGTCGACGCCCTCATCGAGCAGGAGCGCGGCGTCCGCATTCGACCGCGCCTGCGCGACGGTGCGGGCACCCGGGATGACGCTCGTGACTCCGGGCTGCGACGCGATCCACGCGAGCGTCGCGGCAGGGAGGGACACGCCCTCGGGCAGCGCTGCCGCGAGCTCGTCGGCAGCGGCCAGGCCGACCTCGAAGTCGACGCCCGAGAACGTCTCGCCCTTGTCGAAGGCCTCACCGTGACGGTTGAACGTGCGGTGGTCGTTCTCGGCGAAGGTCGTGGATGCCGTGTACGTGCCCGAGAGCAGGCCCGATGCGAGCGGCACGCGAGCGAAGATCGAGACGCCTGCGGCCTCGGCTGCGGGAAGCACCTCGTCGAGCGGCTTGAGCCGGAACGGGTTGAAGATGATCTGCACATTCGTGACGTTCGGCCGCGAGATCGCGGCGAGCGCCTGCGCGCACGTCTCGACCGAGACGCCGTACGCGGCGATGGCGCCGTCCGCGACGAGCGCGTCGAGGGCGTCGTAGGTCGCGGCATCCTCGATCACCTCCATCGGCGGGCAGTGCAGCTGCACGAGGTCGAGCGTGTCGACGCGCAGATTCGCGCGGGATCGGTCGATCCACGCGGTGAAGTTCTCGGGCGTGTAGTTCTCGGCCACCTGGGGCATACGGCGGCCGAGCTTCGTCGCTACGGTGATCCCGTGCCCGGGTCGCTCCGCGAGGAACGCGCCGATGAGCGACTCGCTGCGTCCGTCGCCGTACACGTCGGCAGTGTCGAACAGCGTGACGCCACGGTCGATGGATGCCGCGAGCAGCGCCGCAGCCTCGGCCTCGCTGACATCGCCCCAATCGGCGCCGAGCTGCCATGTTCCGAGCCCGATCGCCGAGATCTGTCGTCCGGTCCGGCCCAGGGGTCGCTGCTGCATGATGTTCCTTCCGCGGGGGTGCCGCTCCAGCATCGCAGGTCGGTGCATGCGCCGCGATCCTCGGGCAGACGCCCGAGCGGCGCGGCGCGGACTGGTTCTGGTCGGATCGCTACGGGCACCCCGTCGCGGTCGAGCAGCTCACCGACCCGGGGGTGCAGCTGCGTTCTCTGCTCCCCCGGGCGTGAGGATCAGGCCGACTTCTTGACGCGGACCTTCTGGTAGGGCTTGGCGATCGAGTCGCCGACCGCCTGCGCCATGAGCTGCTCGGCGGTCTGGTTCTTGCGAGAGAGCTTGGCGATCCACTTCGTGAACTTGGCACCGCGGGCGAACTCCTTCGCGCTGCGGTCCTCGACGGCGTAGAAGTACTTCGCGCTGTCGGGCAGGAGCGACAGGATGCCGTTGAGCACGCGACGCGTGACCCACTTGGCGATCGGCCCCTTGACGTCGGGATGACGCAGGGAATGCCCGGCGAGTGCAGCGAAGATCGTCAGCGCCTTGCTGTTGAGCTCGGTGCGGATGTAGTCGTCGAGTGCCGCGAAAGTCTCGAAGTACGGGCCGGGCACGTGGAGCATCTCGGCGCCCTGGCGGGACTCGACCACGAGCTGATCGGCCTCCGCCGTGGTCAGGCCCGGTCCGAACTCCTGGTAGCCGCGGACCGCGGACCAGATGTAGGTCCACCACGTCCAGCGCTGCCACTCGGGCTGCTTGGCGCTCACGACCTCGCCGGTCTCGGGGTTCGTCCATGTGGCGCGCTCGTGCAGCATGTCGACGTGCTTGGCCGCGGCGTCGGCGTGCGCCTTGTCGGCGAAGATCGCGTCGCGCAGGTAGGCGGACGTCCTGTCGAACCGGGCCGCCATCTCGTCCGCACCCTCGGTCGTCATCGAGACGCGCTCGAAGTGCGTCATCATCCCGGGGTCGAGCATCTGGAGGAAGACGGCGTTCTTCGCGCCCAGCATCGAGCCAGGGTCGGAGAACACCCGCCACGAGACACTGTCGGGGCCGTAATACCCCTCATCAGCACGCGGCGCGTCGGCCAGGGAGCGACTTGGATAGGCGTCCGTCATCGAATATTCACCTCTCGGAATGAGCACCGGGCACCCGATGTGCCTCGCGCCCCGACGGTGCATCCACGCAGTTCGACATCGGGACGGGTACGTCGACCGAGCCTATTGGAAGCCGGCGGGAGACCTGGACAGCGCCGTCCGGATAGCGCGCCGCGCCGGGCATCCCCGAAGCGACATGCACCTCGAGAGCGACACGCCGGGATGTCATCCGCTGGGATGACATCCCGGCGCCCGGCTTCATGCTCCAGGCCGATGGCAGCACGCGCGGCGCCGACGAGGCTGGAATCATGACTTCTTCTGTGCTGCACGCCTCCGGCGTCACCAAGACCTACGGACCGACGACCGCGCTCGCCGGCGTGGACATCACGGTTCGGCGGGGCGAGTCCGTCGCGATCATGGGCGCGTCGGGATCGGGCAAGACGACGCTCCTCCACGTCCTCGCGGGGATCATCGCTCCGGATCAGGGCTCTGTGATGTTCACCCCGTCGACGGGCGCGTCGGTCGACGTGACGGCGATCAACGAGACGGAGCGGTCGCGCCTGCGCCGAGACCGGTTCGGCTTCGTCTTTCAGCAGGGTCTCCTCATCCCCGAACTGACGGCCGTCGAGAACGTCGCCCTCGCGTTGATGATCACCGGTCGACGTCGCGACGAGGCGACCGCGAGCGCCGGGCAGTGGCTGGCGGCGCTCGGGCTGTCGGGAATGGAGGACCGCCGCATCGGCGAACTCTCGGGCGGGCAGGCCCAGCGTGTGGCGATCGCCCGCGCCCAGGTGACCGGTGCCGACGTCGTCTTCGCCGACGAGCCCACCGGCGCGCTCGACTCGCGCACGTCGATCGAGGTGATGGATGCCCTCCTCTGGGCGACGACGTCGCAGTCTCGTTCACTGGTCGTCGTGACGCACGATCCCAGCGTCGCCGCGCGCTGCTCGCGCACGATCTCGGTGCGCGACGGGCGACTCGTCGCCGAGGAGGTACCCGCATGAATCCCCGCGTCCTCGGTGTGCTGCTTCGCCCCACCCGCGGCGAGCTGAGCGTGCTCGCACTCCCCTTCGTCGCGTTCGCCTCGGTCAGCGCCCTCGTGCTGACCGTCGTCAGCGGAGCGCAGCCGTTCTGGAGCTGGACCGACCCCGAGGCCCCGGTCTATCACGTGCTCGCGTCTATCGCCCTCGTCCTGCTGATCGTGCCGCTGATCACGCTCGGCGGCTCTGCGGCCCGCCTGTCTGCACGCCGCCGCGACGACCGGCTCTCCACGCTGCGGCTTCTGGGGGTCACCCCGCGCGGTGTCGTCGTGCTGACCGTCATCGAGTCGACGACGGTGGCCGCGGCCGGCGCGGTCGCCGGACTGATCGTGTCGTATCTGCTCACTCCCCTGGTGGGGCTCATTCCCTTCCGCGGAGCGCCGCTCGGCTGGTCCAGCGTCGTCCTCCCGCTTGGCACGGCACTCGCGATCACAGTGGGCATCGTGCTGCTGGCCGCGTTCAGCGCGGTGATCGGTCTTCGCAAGGTGGTGATCTCGCCGCTCGGCGTACGTACGCGTGCCAGCGCGACACCGGTGCACTGGGTCCGGGCGGTGATCACGGTGACCGTTCTCGGTGTGGCGCTCGCGGTCGTGTCGGGCTTCTCCGGAAGTGCCGACATCTTCTTCAGCATCCTCGTGATCGGCGGTGTCTTGGGCGCCGCGTCCGCGGTGCTGAATCTCATCGGGCCCTGGGTGCTGGGCGTGCAGGCACGGTGGCGACTGCGCCGCGCGCGCACAGCCGCGCAGCTGCTGTCGTCACGCGCCGTCCTCGACGCCCCGAAGGCGGCCTGGCGTCAGGTCAGCGCGGTCGCGATGACCAGCTTCATCGCCGTCGTCGCGGGAACCGGCGTCGCTCTCATGGACGCCATCGGATCCGGGAGCACGGCGAATGCGTTGCTGGCGGCCGACATCCGCACGGGTGTCATCATCACGCTGATCGCCTCGTTCCTCATGCTTGCGCTCTCGGTCGGACTCAATCAGGCCGCGCAGATCATCGACCGACGCGAGCTGTACACGAGCCTGCATCACCTCGGCATGGCGGTGGAGACGGTCGACCGCTCTCGCCGGCAGGCGATCATGGCGCCCCTCCTGCTCACGATCGCGGGATCGGTGCTCTGCGCCGGACTCATGGTGGCGCCTCTCATCGGCCTGACGGTGATCACCGCGCCGCTCTCGCTGCTGACGATCACCGCGGTCACGGTCGGTGGGGTCGCGCTCGTGCGCGGCGCGCTGCGCGCAACACGACCTCTCCTGCAGGCCACTTTCGCGACCGTGTGAGGGCGGGCAGGCCGTCGCCGCCCGCAGGTCACCCACCGCGGGTCCGTCGCGCTACTCCGCCTCGATCGGTGTGCCCAGCGGCGTCGCGTACAGCTGTCCGATGACATCGACGGCGAGCGCCTTCGCCGTCGCCGCCCCATCGACAGAGAGCGCGAGGTTCGTCCAGATGACGATCCGCACGCCGTTGGCCGGATCCGTCGCGACGATCGTGTTGAACCCCGGAAGCTCGCCCTCATGCAGATAGAGCCGATTCGCACCGAAGCGCGCCTGCTCGATCGCGAGCCCGTACTGAGCGCCGTTGACGGGGTTCTGCGGATCCATGGGCTCCACGGAGTCGAGCCATCTGCGATGCATCCCGTCGCTCAGGAGCTCCCCGCTGCCCAGCGCCTCCGCCCACCGCATCAGATCGTCGGCGGTCGAGACGGCTCCGCCGGCAGCCCACGACCAGGAGGGACTCTGTCTCGAGACGTCGGTCGGTTCGAGCGCGCCCTGGCGGGCCGCTTCTCGATCAGCCTCGTCCATGAGTGGGCGATGATTGATCGGGAAGATCCCGTACTGGTAGCCGCGCACATCGCTGCCGGGCAGATCGAGCTCGTCGGCGGTCGGCAGCGCCGTGTCGTCCATGCCCAGCGGCTCGAACAGCCGCTCCCGGAAGATCTCCGCGAGCGACTCACCCTCCAGCTGCTCGGCGACGACGCCGAGCAGAGCCGTGTTGGTGTTCGAGTAGTCGAACGCGCTCCCCGGAGCGAAGAGGGTGGGTTCGGCAGCGCCCAGCTCGATCTGCTCGTCAGGCGTCCAGATGTGCGTCATCGATACGTCGAAGATCTCGGCGAATCCGGTGGTGTCGAGGTAGTTGTGGATGCCGCTGCGCATCTGCAGGAGGTCGGCGATCGTGATGAGGTCGCCCTGCGGCACCCCCTCGACGAACGTGCTGATCGGATCTTCGAGGCGGAGTTTCCCCTCGTCGGCGAGTTGGAGGATGACCGTGCCCGTCATGGTCTTGGTCACCGATCCGATGCGGAACACGTCACTCGTCTGCGGCGAGCGCTCCTGACCACGGACCGTCGTGCCGTACGTGGCCGCGACGGTGCCTTCTGGAGTCGAGATCACCGCGAGCGCGCCGGGGACGAGGTTGGCCTCTGCGGATGCCTCCAGCGTCGCCGCGAGTTGCCTCTGCGGTCAGAGCGGTGACCTCGCGCTGCGGCGTGCCGTCCGGCGAGCCGCCGGGGGCAGGTGCGCCCTGAGCGGCGCAGCCCGCGATCACGAGCGCGACGGTGACCACCATGGCGGCGCTCAACCCACGAGCGAAAGACGATCTCGGCACGGCTGTCACCAATCTCGAAGAGTGCAGGCGTCCCATATCGCTGCGTTCAGGGAAGCATCCCATCCGCGACGCCGGCGCGCCAACTCGCACGCTCGGAACTGCCGCCAGGCGACGGGTAGGGTGGCGAAGTGGCAGCGCACCGCTCCGTCGAGCACCCCTCCCGCACCGCGGCCGGGAGCGATCTACTTCCTCGGCCGGGCGGTCCTGCGGCCGTTGTTCTGGCTGATGTACCGGCCTCGCATCGTCGGTCGAGACAACGTGCCCGGGCGTGGGCCGGTGCTGCTGGCGAGCAACCATCTCGCGGCGCTCGACACGGTCATCATCCCGACGTCCGCCACCCGCCCCGTGCAGTTCCTCATCAAGTCGTCGTTCTTCACGGGCGCCGGGATGCTCGGCCGCTTCACGCGCTGGTTCTTCACCTCGATCGGCGGCGTCCCGGTGTATCGCGCGACCGGTCGCGATGCCCGAGCCGCGCTCGACGCGGGCAGCAGCATCCTGCGGGCCGGGAGCGTGTTCGCGGTGTTCCCCGAGGGAACCCGCTCACGCGATGGGAAGCTGCATGACGGACACGGTGGCGCTGCGTGGATGGCGCGAGACACCGGTGCCGCAGTCGTGCCCGTCGGGCTGGTAGGGACCGCCACGGTCAAGCCCTTGAGCCATCTGCTGCCGGGCGGAAACCGCATCGAGGTGCATTTCGGCGAGCCGCTCGACCTCACCGACCTCGAAGGCGTGCCGGACGGCAAGGCTCGTCGCGAGATCACCGAGCGGCTGATGGCAGCCATCGCGCGCCTGAGCGGACAGGAACGCTCCGGAAGCGTGAACGCCACGTCGCGCGACTGAGTCGCTCAAGCAGCCGAGTGCGAGTCGATACACTCGCCTGGTGCGAGTGCGCCCGATCGATCTCGTCGATGTCTTCGTCTATCTCGTCGTTCTCGGCATCTTCATCCAGCTCTTCCCCGACATCATCACCGAAACGTTCCTGTTGGCGCTGCTCACGGCCGTCCTGCTCAAGGCGGTTCTGGAGGTCGTGCTGCTGGCTAAGAAGAAGGCGCTGAAGAGCCTCCGCAACGCCAACAGCAGCGCCCGACGGGCAGTCAGCGTCGCCGTACTGCTGCTCATCCTTCCCGGCAGCAAACTCCTCGTCCTGGAGTTGGTCGCGTTCACGTTCGGCGGCGCCGTGCACCTGGGTGGGTTCTTCCAAGTGACCGCGCTGATCATCGCACTCATGCTCGCGCGCGGAGGGGTGCGGCGGCTCTTCGATCGCGCATCCGAGGCCGCTCCCGAACGCGACGGACACGCCGACAGGCTGCTCTGACGGCAAGCGAGGCCAGGCCGCCCCCGGTGTCAACATCCTGGTGGGCTGCCGGCTTCGGCGTTGCAGCGGCGCAGCGGAGGGCCGAGTCTGCACCTGGCGAGCGCAGGGAACGGGCCGAGCGTTCCGCTGTCGTCCTGCCGTCAGACAATGGCGGCGTCGCTCGCATGGCCCCCTGCGATGCTCTCCGAACGTGCCGCGCGCGGCTCAGAGATCGATTCTCTGCGTCGGGTGAAACAGCACGATCGCGAGGGCGATGGCGATGCCGGCGCCGAGGAGTTGAGCCGCGAGGAACGGCAACACCGAGGCGGGTGCAATACCGGCCATGGTGTCGGTGAACATGCGGCCGATGGTGACGGCGGGGTTTGCGAACGACGTGGAGCTGGTGAACCAGTAAGCCGCGCCGATATAGGCACCGATCGCGGTCGCGATGACCGGGATGCTCCGGCCCGTGCGGGAGAGCCCGATGATGAGCAGTACGAGGCCGGCGGTGGCGACGATCTCTGCAAGGAATGTCGCTGGCGTTGCGCGGTCGGTGGTGGAGATCATGGTGGACGTGCTGAACATGGAGTTCGCGAGCATCGCCCCGCAGACCGCGCCGGCCACCTGCACGACGAGGTAGACGACCGCCGCCGATCCGGTGAGTCCGGTCCGCGCCCGGCGCCCGAGCAGGAAGTCCGCAAGCGAAACCAGGGGGTTGAAGTGGGCTTCAGAGATGGGCGCGAACAGCAGGATGAGCACGCCCAGGCCGAGCGCGGTGGCGATGGAGTTCTCGAGCAGCTGCAGCCCCGCATCCGTGGAGAGGCGCTGGGCGGCGATGCCGGAGCCGACGACGACGGTGACGAGGAGCCCGGTGCCGAGGAACTCGGCCAGCGCCCGCCGCCAGATCGGCTGGAGGGCCAGGGTGGGTGCGTCGACCGTCACGCGGTCGGGGTGAGTTCGCCGATGAGTGCCTCGACGCGGGCGCGGATCTCGTCGCGGATGCGGCGGACGGTGTCGGCGTCCTGGCCGGCGGGGTCGTCGAGTTGCCAGTCCTCGTATCGCTTGCCGGGGAAGATGGGGCAGGCATCGCCGCATCCCATCGTGATGACGACGTCGGATTCCTTCACGGCGTCGACGGTGAGCAGCTTCGGGACATTGTCCGCGATGTCGATGCCTTCTTCGGCCATCGCGTCGACGGCGACCGGGTTGATCTGGTCCTTGGGCTCAGACCCGGCGGAGAGCACATCGATGCGGTCGCCGGCGAGGGCCTGCAGGTAGCCGGCGGCCATCTGGGAGCGGCCGGCGTTGTGGACGCAGACGAACAGGACGGTGGGCTTTTCACTCATGCGGGGGTCTCATTTTCCGTTTCGCGTGGAGCGTCGTTCTACGACGATGGTGTCGCGCCAGGTGCCGGCGTGGGGGCCGAGCTGGGAGCGGGCGATGCGTTCCCGCCTGCCGACGACCCGGAACCCGGCGCGTTCGTGCAGGCGGAGGCTGGTGAGGTTCTCGCGGGAAGATGCTGGACTGGATCGTCCAGTCGCCGGCGTCGAACTGCTCCCAAGGTGGCGTGGTCGTCTCGAATGTGGCCTCGCCGGCGGCGATCCCGGCGGCGAAGATCGCCTCGACCTGCGGCCAATCCGCCGCAGTCATCTCGCGTACCTGGGTCATGAGCAGCAGGAGTTCGCGCTGCCGAGGTCGGTGGAGCAGACTCCCGTGGCGGGGAGGGTGAGCTGCACTTCTGTGGCCGCGCGCATATCGCCGTCGAGCCAGGCGATCACGGATCGGACCTGTTCGTAGCCGGTGGCGAGCAGGAACGTCGGGGCGCGGCCGTAGGACTTCATGCCGACCACGAAGAACCCGGACTCCGGGTGACGGAGCTCGTCGAAGCCGTGCGGGGCGACGGTGCCGCAGGAGTGCAGGTTCGGGTCGATCAGCGGCGCCAAACGCACCGGCGCCTCCACGATCTCGTCCAGCTGCAGTCGGATCTCGCGCAGCATGTCAAGGCAGGGACGGAACCCTGTGGCGGCCACCACCAGGTCGGTGTCGTGCGTGACGGCCTCGCCGCCTCGTGTCCCCGCGAGGCGGAGTCCGTCTCGGTGGCGGTGCACGGCAGAGATCTCGAATGAGTCGATCTTGTCGATCAGGCCTGCAGCGACGAGCTGGTCGACGCGGGAGCCGAGACGGGCCCGGTCGGCGAGTTCATCGTCAGCGGACGACGACACCCGGACGGCGGAGGCGTTGCGGATCAGCCAGGCCACGCGAGTGCCGGGCTCCGTGTGCGCGAGCTCGGCGAGGCCGATGAGGGTGTTCGCGGCGGAGTGACCCGCGCCGACCACTGTGGTGTGCCGGCCGGCGAACCGCGACCGATCATTGCCGAGCACGTCGGGCAGCGCGTGGACGACGAGGTCCGCCACGTCCGCGGCGCCGATCGGGTCCAGCCCGGACGAGCTGAGCGGGTTCGGGGTGCGGTAAGTGCCGGACGCGTCGATCACCGCTCGTCCGGTCAGTTCCTCGATCCGCCCGCCTGTGGTCTGGACGCGGACCAGGAAAGGGCTGGTGTCGCGGCCGATGGTGCGGGTGCGGTCCATCCCTTCGCGGGAAACGGCGAGCACACGGGTGCCGCAGCGGAGCCGGGTGCGGATCTGCTCGAGGTCGGCCAGCGGAGCGAGGTAGTCGTCGACGAGTTCCTGCCCGGTCGGGGCGCGGCCCTCGTCGATCGGCGCCGTCCACCCCGCAGCCTCGAGCAGCCGCCGCGACGCGGGGTCGATCAGGTGTCGCCAGGGCGAGAACAACCGGGTGTGGCCCCAGAGCCGGACGGCCGCTGCGGGCTGGTCGCCTACTTCCAGGACGGTGAAGTCGATGCCCCGCTCGATGAGGTTCGCCGCGGCCGCGAGCCCGATCGGGCCGGCGCCGATGATCAGCACCGGCAACGACGCCAGGCGCTCGCTGGTCGTGGTGCGGGGCGTCAAGTCGAGCAGCGTCACGGAGGCCTCCGGCTAAGGATATTGATGAACGTCGATGCCCAGTATGAGCAGGTCTATCGACCAGTGTCAATATCGACTACTGTCGATGCATGGTCACGATGCTCGAGGTCACCGACATCACCACGTCTGCGGGCGAGGTGTGCTGCGCGCCGCTGGTCAGGGAGCCCATCGCGCAGCATGAAGCGGAGCAGCTCGCGATCACCCTGAAAGCTCTCGCGGATCCGGCTCGACTGCGCCTGCTGTCGATCGTGGCGTCTTCGGAGGGCCAGGAGGCCTGCGTGTGCGACCTGATCGAACCGGTCGGGCTGTCGCAGCCGACCGTGTCCCATCACCTCAAAGTCCTCACCGAGGCGGGGTTCCTGTCCCGATCCAAGCGAGGCACCTGGGCGTACTACCGACTACGGCCGGAGGCGCTCACGGGCGTCGCGGAGTTCCTTACGATCTGACCCACTTCCCGCAGGTGCCCCCCTGGCGGGCCGAGGACCTCAGGCTGCCGTCTCGCCCGGGCCGCTACCGTTCGCTGGCACCGTGCGGGCGCGCTTCCACCTACTCGTGATGATCGCGCACGACTCCACGACGGCCTGCGTGAAGCTCCTCAACAATGAGCCGCGGCGTTGAGCGTGGTCAGCCCCCGAAGCGCGTGGGTGATGCAGCCAGACGGATCGGCGTGATCGCTCCGCAGCGCCCACCAGCTGAGCGCCTCCATGATCGTCGTCTGGATCGCGGTTCCCCCCGTCACTGCGACCAAGGAATCAGTCGCCTCGCCACGGCGGGACGCGATGAACCGGATGATGGCATGACGCCAGCCTTCGAAGGTCGTTGAACCGTTCGTTCGGAGCTCCGGCGTGAGGGCGATCAAACGCAGCCGCGCCCGCATGACGGTGAGGTCTTCGACGTTGCGTGCGAACACACTGGCAACGGCATCCGCGATGGCGTCGACCGTGGGCCGACTCTCGTCGGTGTCGCGCAGCTCAGCGGTGAGAGCGTCGACCGAGACCTCGATGCCTCCCCAGACGATGTCAGCCTTGGCCGGGAAGTAGCGGTGCAGCGTGCGCACGCTCATCCCCACTTCGGCGGCGAGCGACCCCATCGACGTCTGCTCGTACCCCGTGCGCTCGAGAAGTTCTAGGAGCCGGCCGCGCAACGCCTCAGGGTCCGCCTTCGGAGGTCGACCGGTCCTGCTTCTGTTTTGCTCCACCCGCTCACGCTACCCAGTTGGCACCGCTCGAGTTTTGTCATAGCCTGCCATAACTAGGCTTTTCAATGACGGAGGTCACCATGTCTTTCCCCTTCCCCGACGTGTCCGCGCAGTCGATCGCGAACCTCGTCTCTCTCAAAGGGCGCGCTGCGCTGGTCACCGGCGGTGCGCAAGGGCTGGGCCGCGCGATCGCCGAACGTCTGGCAGAAGCGGGTGCGAACATTGCGCTCGCGGACCTCAATATCGACGTCGCTCAGGACGCCGCGGAAGCAATCAGCGCACGCCACGGCATCACGGCAGTGGCCGTGCGCATGGATGTCACCGACGAACACTCTGTGGCGGAAGCGGCCGCGGGCGGCGGCGGCGAAGATCGGCGCGCTGAACATCTGGGTGAACAACGCAGGAGTGTTCCCGAGCGTCCCGGTGTCCGCGACGAGCGTCGACGCGTGGGATCAGGTCTTCGCGGTCAACGCACGCGGTGTCTTCCTCGGCTCCCGAGAGGCGGTCAACCAGATGTCATCCGGCGGTGGCGGCGTCATCGTCAACATCGTTTCGACGGCCGGTTTCCAGGCGCCGGCGCCGGGCCTCTCCGCCTACGTGGGTTCAAAGCACGCCGTGCGCGGGATGACGAAGGCGATGGCCCTCGAGTTCGCGCCGCTCGGCATCCGGGTGCTCGGTGTTGCACCGAGCTATGTCCCCACGGAGGGGAACATCGCGATGGCGACGGCCATGATGGAGCAGGCTGCTGCTGCCGGTATCGAAATCCCGCCCATGGACGTGATGAACCAGAGCCTGATCGGCCGCACCGGAACGCCGGACGACATCGCGCGGGTCGTCCTGTTCGCGGCCAGCGACCTTGCGACGATCATGACCGGAAGCGTCCTGCTGGCCGACGCTGGCGAGACGATCTGACATGGCGGAGAACGCCGAGCAGCACTCGCAGTATGACGTCATCGTGGTCGGATTCGGGGTGGCCGGCGCCGCGGCCGCGATCGAGGCCGCAGACCGGGGTGCACGTGTCCTCGTCCTCGACCGTTCGTACGGTGGCGGCGCGAGCGCCCTGTCCGGCGGCGTCGTCTACGCGGGCGGCGGGACGGCCTTCCAGACCGCCGCCGGGTATGACGACAACCCGGAGAATCTGTACGCATACCTACGGCAGGAAGTGGGCGACGCCGTCGATGACGCCACACTGCGCCGGTTCTGTGAGCAGAGCCCGGCGATGATCCCCTGGCTCGAGGAGCAGGGGGCAACGTTCGGCAGCGCCGTAGCCCCCTACAAGACGTCGTATCCGACCGACAAGCACTACCTCTACTTCTCCGGGAACGAGAAGGCGTATCCGTACCGGAACTCCGCGATGCCCGCTCCCCGTGGGCACCGCGTCGTCGCCAAAGGTCTCGCCTCGGGCAAGGTGCTCTGGAAGCGCCTAGCGGAATCCGCGCTGCGAAAGGGCGTGGACGTTCATACCGATCGCGAAAGTCACCGACCTCATCATCGAAGACGGCGCCGTGACCGGGGTGAAGTTCCGCGTCCTGGAGCAGACGCACCCGGACGCCGCGCGCCACCGTCGCATGACACAGCGCACCGCGAAGATCGGCAACTGGGCACCGGACCTCGTCAAGGGCACCACCGACCGGATCGAGAGCATCTGGAACGTCCGGCTCGGTGAACCGCGAGGCCCGCGCATCCGCTGTCATCCTCACCGCAGGCGGCTTCATCTACAACAAGGAATGGGTGGCGGAACACTGCCCCCGGCTTCACGAAGATCTCGCCGCTCGGGACACCCGCGGACGACGGCAGCGGCATCCAGCTGGGAATGAACGCGGGGGGTTCGACCGCGAAGATGGGGAACGTCACCGCGTGGCGGTTCCTGTCCCCACCCAGCGCGCTCATCGAAGGCGTCACTGTCGGTCTTGACGGTCGCCGCATCGCGAACGAAGACCTTTACGGCGCAACGCACGGCAACGTGCTCATGCGCGAGTTCGGCGGAAAGGGTTGGGCGGTCTGCGACGCCGACACTTGGAAGAAGGCGCGGAAGCAGTTCTGGACCCAGACCCAGATCTTCCACAAGCTCACCGCCGCGTTCCTCTTCACGATCGGGCACAAGCGCGCCCGCACCATCGACGCGCTCGCTGCGAAGATCGGCGTCGACGCCGCAGGGCTCCGTGAGACCATCGCCGCATACAACGCCGGTATCACCTCCGGCGCAGGCGATCCCGCGCACAAAGAAGCCGGATGTGTGCCACCCCGTCACCAAGGCGCCCTTCTACGCGTTCAACATCTCCGACGACGCCTCCCCCTTCTCACCGATCCCCGGCCTGACCCTCGGTGGACTGACGGTCGACGGACAGAGCGGACTCGTGGAGCGTGCCGACAGCTCCGCCATCCCCGGCCTGTACGCCGCGGGACGAACCGCTGTGGGCGTCTGCTCGAACAGCTACATCAGCGGGCTCTCACTCGCCGACTGCATCTTCAGCGGTAGACGTGCCGGCGCGCACGCAGCCCAATCCGTCTCCGACACCGACACAACCACAGGGACCGGCGCATGAACATCACGGGGAAAGTCTTCGTCGTCACCGGCGCAGGCAATGGGATCGGCCGCGAAGTCACCCGACTACTGCTGGCGGACGGCGCATCAGTCGCGGGCGTGGACGTGAGCGAGCGCAGGACTGGATGCGCACTGCCGCGCTCGTTTCGGCAGGGCCCCGCTTCTCAGGTCACGTCGTCAACATCGTCGACCGCGACGCAGTCTCGGCGCTACCGGACGCTGTCCTCGCTGCGCACGGACAGATCGACGGCCTGGTGAACGTCGCGGGAGTCATCCAGAAGTTCGTCAAAGTCATCGACCTCCCGTTCGAAGAAATCGAAAAGGTCATGAACGTCAACTTCTGGGGCACCGTGAACATGGTGAAGGCATTCCTGCCGATCCTGACGGAGCGCCCCGAGGCGAGCCTGGTGAACGTGGCGAGCATGGGTGCCTACGCTCCCGTGCCCGGACAAGCCGTCTACGGCGCGTCGAAGGCAGCCGTTCGACTGCTCACCGAGGCGCTCTACGCCGAACTGCTCGACACGAATGTCACGGTGACGTCGATCTTCCCCGGCGCGATCGCGACGGACATCGCGAGCAACTCCGGAGTCGCTCTGGCCGACGGGTCGTCGGCTGATGCGCCCGCGTTCAAGATGACCACCGCGGCCGATGCGGGCAGCGCCATCGTCGAGGCGATCCGCAAAGGCAGCTTCCGCGCGACCATCGGAAAGGACGCCGCCGCCATGGACAAGCTCGCCCGGCTCAGCCCCGAGTTCGCGGCTCGAACGATCGCGAAGCAGATGGGCTCCCTGCTGAGCTGAAAGCCCCGGACTCCCCGTACTCAGCTGCGAGACCGGTCGAACGCCACGCTCGCGCAGGACAACCCAGCGCGCTCGAAATACGGGCACATGTCGTGCTTTCCAAGTCCGGGAACCCGATTCGGACTTCCTGAGACCGAGTGAGAGAACTGAACACACACGAAACAAGAAGGGCACCGGCTCGAAGCCAGTGCCCTTCTCGTTTTCCAACCGTTTTGCCATCGGTTCTGCCAACGGCCCATTGGTCGGGATGACAGGATTTGAACCTGCGACCCCTTGACCCCCAGTCAAGTGCGCTACCAAGCTGCGCCACATCCCGATGCCCGGACTCGCGTCCGGACAACTCCCCTATCCTACCCGGTCCATGGAGCGCTCGCGAACGCATGACGATGTCGGGCGGCACCGCTACCGTCTACGACATGACCGAGATCGTCATCGAGCCCGCGACGGCCGACCGATTCGACGACGCCGAGCACGCTCTGACCGGCGGCGGTGACGGCGCGAGCTGCCAGTGCCAGTGGTGGCCGCTCACCAACGCCGAGCTGAACGCGACGACGCAGCAGGAGCGTGAAGACCTGCTCGCCGCGAACCTCGCCGAGACGCCCTCCCCCGCCCTCATCGCGTACGTCGACGGCGAAGCCGCCGGCTGGGTGCGCGTCGGACCGCGCACGATCCTGCGCAGGCTGCCCCGCACGCGCGATCATCACGTCGGGCACGGCCGAGCCGCTCGACGATCCGTCCGTCTGGGCGGTCGTCGTGCTTCGCCGTACGCCGCGAGCATCGCGGCAAGGGACTCATGCCCCGGCTGCTGCGAGCCGCCGTCGCCCACGCGACGTCGCACGGCGCTCGCGTCCTCGAGGCCTACCCGATCGACACGGCGGCCGGACGCCACCCCGTGAACGACCTGTACCACGGTGTCTTCTCGGTCTTCCACGACGCGGGGTTCACCGAGGTCTCCCGGCCCAGACCCGATCGGCCGATCGTGTCGCTCGACCTCACGCGCTGACGACGCGCGAACGCTGCACGGCATCCGTCTCGATCGCCGCGACGACACCGACGAGCAGCACCGCCGTCACGACGTACTCGCCCGAGGGCAGCAGCCCGGCCAGCAAAGATGAGCACGGCCCCCACGAGGACGAGCGCGGAAGCCCACGGCGCGATCTTGGTTCGCAGCAGGATCAGCCACGAACTCGCGATCACGAGCGCGACCGGAACCGTCAGGGCGAGTCCCGCGACGATCTCGGAGACGTCCGTGTGACCCGTGATCTCGTCGATCTCGACCTCGACGCCTGCCGAGACGGCCCCGACCGCCGCGAAGATGACGTAGTGCAGATACCCGAATCTGAACCCCGCGGCCATCCCCCGCAGCCGTCCGTGCTGCTCGCGCGCGAAGTAGACCCACCAGATGCCGGCCGTGATGACGAGGCCCGAGACGCCGAGCGCGACGCAGCTCGCCGATGTGCTCTCCTTCGCCGAGCGCGTCGAACAGCGCATTCGCCGACGCGAGCAGGCTCTCGCCGAGCAGCAGCAGCGTGAACAGCCCGAAGCGCTCCGCGATGTGATGCGGACTCCACGACGTGCGCTGCGCCGACTCGCCCCACACGGGCACGAGCAGCTCGAGCGCGACGAGCACGAAGAACGTCCAGAACTGAGCGACCTCGTCGAGCAGATACAGACGCGCGACCCACAGCACCTGCACGACCCCGATCCCGACGGCGAACCGCAGCGCCGTCCGTCGGTAGTCCGGGTCGGATGCCGCGGCCCGCAGCCACTGTGCCACCATCGCGAGGCGCATGATGACGTAGCCCCACGTCACGAGCAAGAAGTCGAACTCGAGCATCGCGCTCGCCACGCCCGCCGCGAGCACGAGCACCCCGCCCATCTGCACGATCGTGAGGACCCGGTAGAGCCAGTCGTCGGTGTCGAACGCCGAAGCGAACCACGTGAAGTTCATCCACGCCCACCACACGGCGAAGAACACCATGAGATACGACGAGCACGCCCTGACCCGCGTGGTCGTCGCTGATCAGATGATGCAGGTTCTGCGATGCCTGCGAGACAGCGACGACGAACGTGAGGTCGAACAGCAGCTCGAGCGGCGTCGAGACGCGGTGCGGGGCCCCGGCATCCCGCGCCGACATGCGGCGCAGACCGATGCGAGACAGCATGTCGGGCATGGGACGATTATGTCGCCGTCCTCAGCCTCGAGGTACGGGGTCATCAGACCGATGCCGCTCGGAGGAACATGTCTCGGCTCCTGATCGGGTTCATCCCGTACATCGCCCTGTCGGTCGTGCACGTGGGCGCCCTCGCGGTGGGCGCGGACGAGGTGGCGGGACCCACGAAGCTCACCCTCATGCCGCTCCTCGCCTTCGCCGTCGTGTGGGGCCTGCGCAGCGCGGTGGGCTCGGGCGCGAGCATCCTGCTCCTCGCGGCGATCGGCCTGTCGTGGCTCGGCGACGGCGCCGCGACGTTCTTCCCCTGGGCGCCGACGGTGCCGATGATGCTCCTGTGCTTCGGGCTGGCGCACGTCTGCTACATCGTGCTCTTCTGGCGCGTCCTCGCGGTGCGCCGCGTGCCGCTGTGGACGCATCGTCTACGCGCTCTGGTGGATCGGGATCCTCGCGATCCTGTGGTCGCACGTCGGCGCCCTGCTCGTGCCGGTCGCGCTCTACGGGCTCGTGCTGGGCGGCACGGCGGTCGCGGCCGCCCGCTGCAACCCGCTCGTCGCTGTGGGGCGGCGTCTTCTTCCTGCTCTCCGACACGGTGCTCGCCTTCCGCCTCTTCATGCCCGAGGTCATGCCCGACTGGACGAGCCCGCTCGTCATGCTGACCTACACGCTCGGTCAGGGCCTCATCGCCGCAGGTGCCGTCACGGCCTTGCGAGCGCGCGCCGCGACCGCCGCGAGCGCCGAGACGGTCGCGATGACATGACCGGAGGCTCTGCACGCGTCGACGCCTGGCTGTGGGCGATCCGCATCTACAAGACCCGCTCACTCGCGACGGCCGCCTGCCGCGCGGGACACGTCCGCGTCAACGGCGAGCGCGCGAAGGCCGCGCAGCCCGTGCGACCGGGCGACGAGGTGCGCGTGCGCATCTCGGGCTTCGACCGCCAGCTCGTCGTCCGCCAGACCATCACCAAGCGCGTCGGCGCGGCTCTCGTCGAGGCCTCGGTCGAGGACCGCACTCCCCCACCGCCGCCGCGCGAGCTCACGGCCTTCGTGCCCGTCCGCGACCGCGGCGCGGGGCGTCCGACCAAGCGCGAGCGGCGCGAGATCGACCGGCTGCGCGACCGCTAGAGCAGATCGAGCAGCCAGCGCGCGCCGCGTGCGGAGGCACCGGCATCCACAGCGCGCGACACGAGCTCACGGTCGCTCGTGACGACCGTCACCGTGCGGCCGCTCGCGACGAGTCGCCGGGTCTCGGCGACGATCGCATCGTCTCCGGATGCCTCGGCCCGCACGATCTCGAGCTCGCGGCGAGCGGGGTCTGCGGCCTTGGCCGCGCCCTCGAGCACGACCGTCCACTCGGGGAACCATACGTCTTCGGGCTGGTCGAGCTCGCTCGCCGCGATCCCGCGCGCTGCGAGGCGGTCGATCCGCTCGAGGAGCCGCTCGGCGGATCCTGCGCGGTCGCGCCACCACCCGTCGGGCACCGAGCCGACGACGTTGGCGACGTCCACCACGATCGCGGGGCGCGTGAAGAGCACATCGCGGAGTCGCTGCCACGAGCGCGCGAATCCGGGATGCAGCGGCCGCTCGTCCACCTCGTGCACAGGCACCCACGCGAGTTCGCGGCTCTCGGGATCGCTGATCGTGGGCTCGAACGGCCGCACGACATCGGCGACGAGGGTCGTGTAGCTCCAGTAGCCCGAGATCGAGAACGCTCAGCAGGCGCGGCGCGGGTCGCGGCATCCGGAACCCCCGCTTCTTCCTGCGCTTCGCGGATCGCGCCGTCCACGGCCGACTCGCCTTCGTGGCGGGCTCCGCCCGGAAGCGCCCACGTGTCGCCGTGGTGGCTCCACGAGACGCGATGCTGCAGCAGCACGCCCCGCTCGGGGTCGAGCGCCAGCAGGCCCGCGGCGCCGAAGCGACCCCAGTACTTCTCGCCCGTCGGCGCGACGACCCAGGCGTCGCCCGGGTCGCGCGGGCCGGAGGGCCGACGCGGCTCACCGGGAGCGGGAGGGACGATCGTCACCTGCTGCCAGCCTGTCACACCCGCGGCGCATCCGCGACCGGGAACGCCCGTCGCGGGGTGTCGACGGCATCTCTCGCGACTCAGCGCTGGCGCTTCTCGCGGACGCGCATGTTGATGACGATCGGCGTGCCCTCGAAGCCGTAGATCTCGCGCAGGCGGCGCTGCACGAAGCGGCGGTAGCCCGGGTCGAGGAATCCGGTCGTGAACAGCACGAATGTCGGCGGGCGCGTCGAGGCCTGCGTGCCGAACAGGATGCGCGGCTGCTTGCCACCGCGCAGCGGGTGCGGGTGCTCCGCGACGAGCTCGGTGATGAACGCGTTGAACTTGCCGGTCGGGATGCGCTGATCCCACGAGTCCAGTGCTGTCTCGAGCGCCGGCACGAGCTTGTCGAGGTGCCGGCCGGTCTTGGCCGAGATGTTGACACGCGGAGCCCACGCGACGTGGGCGAGGTCCTGCTCGATCTCGCGCTCGAGGTAGCGACGCCGATCCGCGTTCTCCATGTCGTCGTCGTTGAGGCGATCCCACTTGTTGAACGCGAGCACGAGCGCACGGCCCGGACTCGAGCACGAGGTCGATGATCCGGATGTCCTGCTCGCTGATCGGCTCGCTCACGTCGATCACGACGACGGCGACCTCGGCCTTCTCGAGCGCGGCCGACGTGCGCAGCGATGCGTAGAAGTCGGCGCCCTGCTGCAGGTGGACGCGGCGACGGATGCCGGCCGTGTCGACGAGCCGCCACAGCTTTCCGCCGAGCTCGACGACCTCGTCGACCGGGTCGCGCGTCGTGCCCGCGAGCTCGTTGACGACGACGCGCTCCTCGCCCGCGGCCTTGTTGAGCAGCGACGACTTGCCGACGTTCGGGCGCCCGAGGATCGCCACGCGGCGGGGTCCGCCGATCTCGGCCTTCGCGACGGCCGAGGTCTCGGGAAGGACCTTCATGATCTCGTCGAGCAGGTCGGCGACGCCGCGTCCGTGGATCGCGGAGACGGGATGCGGCTCACCGAGCCCCAGGTTCCACAGCGCAGCGGCCTCGGGCTCGTGACGGGCGTCGTCGATCTTGTTCGCGACGAGGAAGACGGGGCGGCCGCTCTTGCGCAGCAGGCGCACGACCTGCTCGTCGGTCGAGGTCGCACCGACCATCGCATCCACGACGAACAGCACGACGTCCGAGAGATCGATCGCGATCTCGGCCTGCGCCGCGACCGAGCGGTCGATGCCCTTCGCGTCGGGTTCCCAGCCGCCGGTGTCGACGAGGGTGAACCGGCGATCCATCCACTCGGCCTTGTAGGTCACGCGGTCGCGCGTGACGCCGGGGGTGTCCTCGACGACCGCTTCGCGACGGCCGAGGATGCGGTTCACGAGCGCGGACTTGCCGACGTTCGGGCGCCCCACGATCGCGACGACCGGCAGCGCGGGCAGCAGTTCGATGCCGTCCTCGCCGAGCTCGACGCCCGCGAGCAGCGCGGCATCCTCTTCGTCCAGGTCGTAGTCGGCGAGGCCCGCGCGCAGCGCGACCGCCCGCCGTTCGGCGAGATCCTCGTCGAGATCGGCGAGCGTCTCGGCGAGGTTGTCGGGCTCGGCCTCGAACTCTTCGTCGGTTCCCGGGTCAACTGCCATGGTCAGCTCCTCGCTGTACGTCTTCCGTAAGGCCCGCTCGTACGACGTCGAGCACAGCCTCCACGGTCTCATCGAAGTCCAATTCGGTCGAGTCGACCACGACGACGCCGGGGGCGGCCGTGAGGAAGTCGACGACCGACGAGTCGGACGCGTCACGCTTGTGCATCGCTGCGGCGACAGCCGCGGCATCCTGCGTCGACACCTCGGCGCTGCGGCGCGCCGCCCGCACGTCGGGCGCGGCCGTCAGGAGGATGCGCACGGGGGCGTCGGGGGCGACGACGGTCGTGATGTCGCGGCCCTCGACGATGACCCCGGGACGACCGGACTCCGACACGAGGGCGCGGAACATCGCGTTGACCGACTCGCGGACGGCCGGGACGCGGGCGACGCCGCTCACGGCATCCGACACCCGCGGCTCGCGGATCGCCTCGGTGACGTCGGCCCCGCCGACGCGCACGACGTAGGCATCGGGGTCGAGCGAGATCGAGAAGTCGAAGTCACCGGCGACCTCGAGGACGGATACCGAGTCTGACGTGTCGATGCCGTGCTCGAGCGCGTGCCACGCGAGCGCACGGTAGGCGGCCCCCGTGTCGAGGTAGCCGAAGCCGAGCGCGCGCGCGGCCTGCTTCGAGACGCTCGACTTTCCGCTGCCCGCGGGGCCGTCGATCGCGACGATCGTCGCCTCAGTCATTCGTGGTGCTCGCAATCTTCCAGCCGCGGGACTCGAGGCCCTCGATCGCGCGACGCACGGCGGCCGGCACGACGCTGATCTCGGCGAGGCCGAACTGCGCGCCCGGTGAGTGCTCGAGACGGAGGTCCTCGACGTTGACACCGAGTTCGCCGAGCTCGCCGAAGAGTCGGCCGAGCTGGCCAGGAGTGTCGTCGACCATGACGACGACGGTCTCGAAGCGGCGGTTCTGGCCGTGCTTGCCCGGGAGCAGTTCGACACCCTCGTTGCCGCGGCGGATCGTATCGGCGACCGTGCGCCGAGAGCCGGGGGCGTCCGGCGCACGGAGAGCGGCGGCGACCGACGACAGGTCGGCGGCGAGCGCGTCGAGCACATCGACGACGGGCAGCGCGTTCGCGCCCAGGATCTGGACCCACAGCTCGGGGGCGGATGCCGCGATCCGCGTCGTATCGCGGACGCCCTGTCCCGCGAGGCGCAGCGAGCCCGCAGGGGCGTCGACGAAGCGGCCCGCGAGCAGGCTCGCGACGAGCTGCGGCACATGGGAGGTCAGGGCGACCGAGCGATCGTGCTCTTCGGGGCTCATCTCGATCGGCGTCGCGCCGAGGTCGAGCGCGAGGCCTTCGACGAGCGCGAGGTCGGCGGCCGAGGTCTCCTCATCACGGCACACGACCCACGGCCGGCCGATGAAGATGTCGGCGCGGGCCGAGATCGCGCCGCCGCGCTCGCGACCCGCGAGCGGGTGCGAGCCGATGTAGCGCGTGATGTCGACGCCTCGTTCGCGCAGCACGCGCAGCGGCTCGAGCTTGACGCTCGCGACGTCGGTGACGACCGCGTCGGGGAAGGCGCGAAGCTCACGCTCGATGACGTCGGCCGTGACATCCGGCGGCACCGCCACGATCGACGAGGGTCGGCCGGTCGTCGTCACGTGCGGCGCGTCCGGCGCCGTAGTCGATCGCCGAGCCGCAGCTGCGCGGGCGACGTGTCGCCGAGCGCGACGTCGACACCGAGAGCCGACAGAGCATGGCCGATGCTCGCGCCGAGGAGTCCCGCTCCGACGACGCGGACGGTGCCGTGGACGCGCGGTCGCCAGTGTTCCCGCGCGCGCGGATGCAGCGGTCGAATCGCTCACTCGGTCTCCTGGTCCCCCGGGGTATCGCCCCCGTCCTCCGGGACGGACGCTCCACGCGACAGCGTCAGCAGCGCGCCCCGTTCAACCTTAGTCAACTCGCGGGCGCGGCCCACTGGGAGGGTTCCCAGGTGCAGCGGCCCGAACTGGCGGCGCACGAGCTCGACGACGGGATGCCCGACGGCCGCCATCATGCGCCGGACGATGCGGTTGCGCCCGGAGTGCAGCGTGAGCTCGACGAGGGATGCCCCGGCCCCGGCATCCAGCAGTCGCGCCTTGTCAGCGGCGATGGGGCCGTCCTCGAGCTCGATGCCCTTCGTGAGGCGTCGCGATCGTCTGCGGCGTGACGCGCCCGTCGACCTTCGCGATGTAGACCTTGGTCACCCCGAACGACGGGTGCGCGAGCACGTGCGCGAGAGTCGCCGTCGTTCGTGAGCACGAGCAGCCCGCTCGTGTCGGCGTCGAGGCGGCCGACGTTGTAGAGCCGCTCGTCCCAGTCCTCCGTGAACCGGCGCAGGTCGGGGCGGCCGCGATCGTCCTTCATCGAGATGACGACGCCCGTGGGCTTGTTGAGCATGACGTAGCGCTTGGACTGATCGAGCTGCACCGCCGTGCCGTCGACGTCGACGAGGTCGTTCTCGGGGTCGATGCGGCTGCCGAGCTCGGTCACGACCTGCGCCGTTGACGCGCACGCGCCCGGCGACGATGAGGTCCTCCGCCACGCGCCGCGACGCGACACCCGCGTTCGCGAGCACCTTCTGCAGGCGCACGCCCTCGACACCGGACGGCTGATCGCTCATCGCGTCACCTCCGCGTCGAATCCGTCGGCGCCGTCGTCGAGGAGCGGCGAGATGTGGCGGCAGCTCGTCGAGCGAGTTGATCCCGAGGTTCACGAGCAGCGCATCGGTCGTGCCGTAGTTGATGGCGCCGGTCTCGGCATCCGTGAACAGCTCGGTGATGAGCCCGCGCGACAGGAGCGTGCGCACGACCGAGTCGACGTTGACGGCGCGGATCGAGGCGACCTGCCCGCGCGTGACCGGCTGCTTGTAGGCGATGACGGCGAGGGTCTCGAGCGCTGCCTGCGACAGCCGCGACGGCGCCTGCGAGTTGACGAACTCGGTGACGAGGTCGTCGTGCTCGGCGCGCACGTACAGCCGCCAGCCGCCGCCGACCTCCCGCAGCTCGAACCCGCGCCGCGGGCCGCCCGTGAGCCCGTCGTAGTCCTCGACGAGCGCTTCGATCGGCCTGCCGCACGGCCGCGACCGGCGAGCCCACGGCCGTCGCGAGGCTCACGAGGCTCTGCGGCTCGTCGACGACGAAGAGGATCGCCTCGAGGCGACGGGCGACGGATGCCGCGTCCTGCGCCCACACGTGCCCCTCTTCGGTCTCGGAGACGGTCTCATCGGTCATAGTCGGCCCCCAGGGTGGCGAGGTTCTCGTCGGACCACCGCTCGGCGGTCCAGCGCAGGGTGAGCTCGCCGAGCGGCTCGAGCTGCTCGAACGACAGCGCGGCGTGACGGTAGAGCTCCAGGACGGAGAGGAAGCGGGCGACGACGACGCCCTGCTGCGCGACGCCCGCGATGAGTTCGCGGAACGTCAGCGTTCCCGACGTTGCGCAGCAGCGTCACGACGACGGCGGCCTGCTCGCGGATGCTCACGAGCGGCGCGTGCAGGTGGTCGAGGCCGACGTGCGGGATCTCCTTCGGCGACATCGCCAGCAGCGCGAGCGCCGCGAAGTCCTCGAGGCTCAGCGTCCACACGAGCTCGGGCACGGCCTTGCGGTACTTCTCCTCGAGCCGCACCGACCGCACGTGCCGGCGGTCCTCGATCCCGAGCTGCGCGGCGAACCACGCCGAGACCTCTTTGAACGCGCGGTACTGCAGCAGCCGCGCGAAGAGCAGGTCGCGGGCTTCGAGCAGCGCGACCGACTCGGCGTCGACGAGCTCGCCCTGCGGCAGGAGCCCGGCGACCTTCATGTCGAGCAGCGTCGCCGCGACGACGAGGAACTCGGATGCCTCGTCGAGCTCCTCATCGGGGCCCAGCTCGCGCAGGTACGCGATGAACTCGGCCGTCACGGTCGACAGCGACACGTCGGTGATGTCGAGCTCGTGCTTCGAGAGCAGCGTCAGCAGCAGGTCGAACGGACCGTCGAAGACGCCGAGCGAGACGCGGAAGCCCTCGCGGCATCGGCGTCATCGGCTCGACGGCGGGCCTCGTCGACGTCGCTGCGGGAGGTCGACCTCCGGCTCGACGGATCCGACAGCGGGTCGGTCGACGCGTCAGGCGACGGCGCCACGGGCGACCAGCTCCCGCGCGAGCCGCAGGTAGGCCTGGGCGGCCGCGTGCTCCGGCGCGAACTCGGTGATGGGCATGCCCGACACCGAGGCATCCGGGAACTTCACGGTGCGGCCGATGACCGTCTCGAGCACGTCGTCGCCGAACGCCTCGACGACGCGCTCGAGCACTTCGCGCGAGTGCAGCGTGCGCGGGTCGTACATCGTCGCGAGCACGCCGTCGAGCTTGATCGACGGGTTGAGCCGGTCGCGCACCTTGTCGATCGTCTCGATGAGCAGCGCGACACCGCGCAGCGCGAAGAACTCGCACTCGAGCGGGATGACGACGCCGTGGCTCGCGGTGAGGGCGTTGACGGTGAGCAGGCCCAGCGACGGCTGGCAGTCGATGAGGATGACGTCGTAGTCGCCCGCGACCTTGCGCAGCACGCGGCGCGAGGATCGTCTCGCGCGCGACCTCGTTGACGAGGTGCACCTCGGCGGCCGACAGGTCGATGTTCGCCGGGATGACGTCGAGGTCCTCGGCGTCGCCGGTGTGCGACGATGACGTCGTGCGGATCGCGCTTGGTGTCCAGCAGCAGGTCGTAGATCGTCGGGACGTCGTGGGTCTGGATGCCCAGGCCGGCCGACAGCGCGCCCTGCGGGTCGAAGTCGACGGCGAGCACCTTGCGGCCGTAGCTGGCGAGCGCGGCGGCGAGGTTGATCGTCGTCGTCGTCTTGCCGACGCCGCCCTTCTGGTTGCACAGCGCGATGATGCGCGCGGGACCGTGACTGTCGAGCGTCGGGAGGCGTCGGGAAGCCCGTGGTACGGACGACCGGTCGGACCGATCGGGAGTGTCGCCGACGCCTTCTTCGCGCCCCGCGTGCTGCCCGCCACCGACTCTCCTGACTTCGCCTTGCCGTGCGTCGATTCTCGCACACGGCGCCGCGCGTCGCCGGGTCAGCGCGCGCGCGGATGCGAGGTCGCGTACACGTCACGCAGTGCGTCGACCGAGACGTGCGTGTAGATCTGCGTCGTCGCGACCGACGCGTGACCGAGCAGCTCCTGCACGACGCGCACGTCGGCGCCGCCCTGCAGCAGGTGCGTCGCGAACGAGTGGCGCAGCGTGTGCGGCGAGACGTGCGCCGTGAGCTCCGCCCGCTCCGCGGCATCCCGGATCACGAGCCACGCGCTCTGCCGCGACAGCGGCGCGCCGCGCGCCCCGAGGAAGAGTCGCGGAGTCGCGCGCCCTCGACGCGAGAGCTCGGGCCGCGCGCGCGTCAGATACGCGTCGACGGCGGCGCGCGCATAGGAGCCGATCGGCACGATCCGCTCCTTGGACCCTTTGCCGCGCACACGCAGCACGTCGCCGTGCGCGAGGTCGTCGACGTCGAGCTGCACGATCTCCGACTCACGCGCGCCCGGTCGCGTAGAGCAGCTCGAGCAGTGCGCGATCGCGCAGGCCCACGAGCTCGCCGGGCGCCGCCTCTGCGGGCGCGGGACCCGAGGCGTCGAGGAGCCGCTCGACCTGGTCGATCGTGAGCGCCTTGGGCAGGCGCTGCGGCTGCTTGGGCGGAGCGCAGCCGCGACGTGGGGTCGCTCGCATCGATGCCCTCGCGTCACGAGGAACCGGTGCAGGCCCCGCACCGAGGACTGCAGCCGCGCGAGGCTCGACGCGGCCGGCGGGGGCTCGGCGGACGCCCGGTCGGCCGCGAAGGCGGCACGAGTTCGGGCGTGACCTCGGCCGTGTCGGTCACGCCCTGCGCGGCGAGCCATGACCGGTACCCTGCGAGGTCTCGCCCGTATGCGGCGACCGTGTGGTCCGACAGGCCGCGCTCGATCGAGCTGTGACGCAGGTATGCGTCGACGGCCCGCCCGACGTCCATGTCAGCCCTGGTCGGCCGTGCGCAGCTTCTCGGCCGCCGCGAGCACGCCCACCGCGAGGATGCCGTTGCGCAGGCGCCCGTCGAGCACGCCGGCCACGGCATCCCGCATGGGCAGCCACTCGATGCGGATATCGGCCTCTTCGGCTTCGCGCTCGTGCGCCTCGGCGATCGGGGTCAGCCCGCGGGCGAGGAAGAGATGCACGACCTCGTCGTTGCCGCCGGGCGTCGTGAAGATGCTGACGAGCGGCTCCCACGACGACGCCTCGAGATCTGCCTCTTCGGCGAGCTCGCGCACGGCCGTCTCGAGCGGGGTCTCCCCCTCGACGTCGAGCAGCCCCGCAGGGACTCTCCCAATCGCGGTGGCGGATCGGGATGCCGGTACTGCTGGATCAGCAGCACGCGGTCCTCATCGTCGAGCGCGACGACGGCGGCCGCGCCGGGATGCGCGACGTACTGCCGCACGATCTCGCCGTCGCCGTAGCGGACCGTGTCGCTGCGGACGTCCCACACGCGGCCCCGTAGACGAGGTCGCTCGTCGACGCACCTCGTTCTCGACGGGCTCGTCGCGCAGCGACGCCGCGGAGTCAGTCATTCTCGACGTCGAACAGCTCGCTCGCGCGGTGCCGGTCGAGAGCCGCCGCGACGAGACCGCGGAACAGCGGATTGGGCGTTCGTCGGGCGCGAGCGCAGCTCGGGGTGCGCCTGCGTCGCGATGTAGTACGGGTGCATCGGCGCGATCCAGCTCGACGTACTCGACGAGGTCGAGATCCGGGTTGATGCCCGAGAAGACCATGCCGGCGGCCGCGATCTGGTCGCGGTAGCGGTTGTTGACCTCGTAGCGGTGACGGTGACGCTCGGAGGCGGTCGGCGCGCCGTAGACCTCGGCGGCGATCGAGCCCTCGGCGAGCGTCGGCCGGGTAGAGGCCGAGGCGCATCGTGCCGCCCATGTCGCCGCGCTTCGAGGATGTCGACCTGCTCCTCCATCGTCGCGATGACGGGGTGCTCCGTGTCGGGGTCGAACTCGCTCGACGACGCGTCCTCGATACCCGCGACGTGTCGCGCGTACTCGATGACCATGCACTGCAGACCGAGGCAGATGCCGAGCGTCGGGATGCCCTGCTCGCGCGCGAACTTCAGTGCGCCGATCTTGCCCTCGATGCCGCGGATGCCGAAGCCTCCCGGGACCACGATGCCGTCCAGCGGAGCGAGCGACCGCTCAGCACCCTCGGGCGTCTCGCATTCGTCGGACGGGATCCATCGGATGTTGACGTGGGTCTCCTGCGCGAACCCGCCCGCCTTGAGCGCCTCGGTGACGCTGAGGTAGGCATCCGGAAGGTCGATGTACTTGCCGACGAGCCCGATCGTGACCTCGTGCTTCGGGTTGTGCACGGCCTGCAGCACACGCTGCCAGCGCGACCAGTCGACGTCTGCAGCCTTCGAAAGCCCGAGCGTGCGCACGATGTACTCGTCGAGACCCTGCTCGTTGAGCATCGTGGGGATGTCGTAGATGCTGGGCACGTCGACGGCGTTGACGACGGCGCCCTCGTCGACGTCGCACATGAGCGCGATCTTGCGCTTGTTCGATTCGGTCACGGGTCGGTCACTGCGCAGCACGAGGGCGTCGGGCTGGATGCCGATCGAGCGCAGCGCCGCGACGGAGTGCTGCGTCGGCTTCGTCTTCTGCTCGCCCGACGCGCCCATGAACGGCACGAGCGACACGTGCACGAAGAAGACGTTGGCGCGGCCGAGCTCGTGACGGATCTGGCGCGCCGACTCGATGAACGGCTGCGACTCGATGTCGCCGACGGTGCCGCCGATCTCGGTGATGATGACGTCGGGGCGAGGGTCCTCGTCGGCCTGCAGGCGCATGCGGCGCTTGATCTCGTCGGTGATGTGCGGGATGACCTGCACGGTGTCGCCGAGGTATTCGCCGCGACGCTCCTTCGCGATGACCTGCGAGTAGATCTGGCCCGTCGTGACGTTGGCGGCCTGGCTCAGCTCGATGTCGAGGAACCGCTCGTAGTGTCCGATGTCGAGGTCGGTCTCGGCCCCGTCATCCGTCACGAAGACCTCGCCGTGCTGGAACGGGTTCATCGTCCCCGGGTCGACGTTGAGATACGGGTCGAGCTTCTGCATGACGACGCGCAGCCCGCGTGCGGTGAGCAGGTTGCCGAGGCTCGCGGCAGTGAGACCCTTGCCCAACGAAGAAACGACACCGCCCGTCACGAAGATGTGCTTGGTGGTGTCGTTCGAAGAGTCGCCGCGGGAAGAATCAGAAGTCTGCATCACGGGCTTTTATCCTATCAGTGGGTTCTGGGTGCGAGCCGACGTGTCATCCTTCAATGCGAGCAGTTCGCGCGCATGCAGCAGAGCGGCTTCGGAATCGGGCATGCCGGAGAGCAGTCGGGCCATCTCGGCCTCGCGCTCGGCGCCTTCGAGACGGCGGACGTCGGATGCGGTGACCGATCCATCGCTCGCCTTGACGACCGACAGGTGGTTGGTCGCGAATGCCGCCACCTGCGCGAGATGCGTCACGGCGATGACCTGCGACGTCTCGGCGAGGCGCGCGAGCCGCCGGCCGACCTCGATCGCGGCGGCGCCGCCGATGCCGGCATCCACCTCGTCGAAGACGAACGTCGGCACGGGGTCGACGGCGGCGATGACGACCTCGATCGCGAGCATGACGCGGCTGAGCTCGCCACCCGACGCGCTGCGGCTGACCGAGCGCGGCTCGGCGCCCGGGTGCGGCGCGAGCAGGATCGCGACGTCGTCACGACCCGCCGCCGAGGGCTGGCCGGGCGTGACCGTGACCTCGACGCGGGCATCGGGCATGGCGAGCGCGCGCATCTCGTCCGTCACGTTCTCGCCGAGGCGCACAGCGGCGGCCGTGCGCGCCGCGGTGAGCGCGGCTGCGGCCGCGTCGAGGACGGATGCCGCGGCATCCCGATCCGTCTCCAGTCGCTCGATCCGGTCGCTGTCGTCGTCGAGTTCGGCAAGCCGCGCGGACCCCGTCTGCAGGAGTTCGAGCGCGGCCTCGAGGCTGCCGTGGACGCGGACGATCCCGCCCAGCACGGCGCGCCGCTCTTCGACGGCGGCGAGCTCGTGGGGACCCGACTCGTCGAGATCCGCGAGGTAGGCGGCGAGGGATGCCGCGGCGTCGGCCGCGCGGTAGCCGAGGTCGGCGACCTCCCCGGCGATCTGCGCGAGCACGGGATCGTGCGCACGCTCGAGGGCGCGGCGCGCATCCGCGAGGAGGGCGGCCGCGTCGGGCTGCTCGCCGTCGCCCGACAGGAGCTCGTGCGCCGTCGCGGCCGCCAGGCGCAGCTCCTCGGCATTCGCGAGCCGTTCCGCGCGCACGGCCAGCTCACCGTCTTCGCCGGGCTGAGGCTCGGCCCGCTCGAGCTCCGCGAGCTGGGCGCGCAGCTCGTCCGCTTCGCGCGCCCGCAGATCGCGGTCCTGCACGAGGTCGTGCAGCTCGCGATCGATCCGCCGGGCGTGCTCGTACGCCTCGCGGTACGCCGCGAGCGCCGTCTGCACCGGCGCGCCGGCGAAGCGGTCCAGGGCGTCGCGCTGCGCCGCGGCCGAGCGCAGTCGCAGCTGGTCGGACTGCCCGTGCACGACGACGAGCTCATCCGCGAGGTCGGCCAGCACGCCGGCCGGCGCGGAACGACCGCCGACGGAGGCGCGCCCGCGGCCTTCGCGCGAGATCGAACGGCCGACGAACAGCTCTGCCCGCCCGTCGCCGAGAGGTTCGAGGTCGCCGCCGGCATCCCGCACGCGCTCGGCGACGGCGCCGTCCTCGGGCACGACCCACACGCCGTCGACGGACGCCTGAGCAGCGCCCGCGCGCACGGCCCCGGAGTCGGCGCGCTGCCCGAGCAGAAGGCCGAGACCCGTCACGACCATCGTCTTGCCGGCACCGGTCTCGCCTGTGATGGCGGTGAACCCCGGTCCGATCGGCAGCGTCGCCTCGGCGATGACGCCGAGGTCGCGAAGCCGCATCTCTTCGATCACGGCGCGGGCTCCCCCGGCATGATCGCCGCGGGGCCTCGCCATCCTTCGACGGGAAGGCGGAACTTGCGCACGAGCCGGTCGGTGAAGGCGGCGGGGTGCAGGCGCGCGAGTCGCACAGGTCGGTCGGAGCGCCGTACGACGACCCGCGCGCCCGGGGGCAGATCGTGCGAGCGGCGTCCGTCGCACCACAGGATGCCGACGCCGTTCGTGCGCTCGAGCACCTCGATCGCGACGGCGTGCTCGGGACCGACGACGAGCGGCCGCGCGAACAGTGCGTGCGCCGACAGCGGCACGACCGAGATCGCCTCGACCGTCGGCCAGATGACGGGACCGCCCGCCGAGAAGTTGTAGGCGGTCGAGCCGGTCGGCGTCGAGACGACGACGCCGTCGCAGCCGAAGGACGACAGGGGCCGGCCGTCGATCTCGATGACGACCTCGAGCAGTCGCTCGCGGCTCGCCTTCTCGACGGTCGCCTCGTTGAGCGCCCAGGTTTCGTAGATCACCGAGTCGAGCGAGTCCTTGACCCGTACCTGCAGCGCGAGCCGCTCCTCTACTCCGTAGTCTCGCGAGATGACGCGCCGCACGGCGTCGTCCATGTCGTCCCGCTCGATCTCGGCGAGGAAGCCCACGTGGCCCATGTTGATCCCGAGCACCGGCGCCGTGCCTTCGCGCACGAGCTCGGCCGCGCGGAGGATCGTGCCGTCGCCGCCCAGGACGATCGCGAGCTCGATGTCGCCGACGGGCACGTCCTCGTCGAGGATCGCGACATCGCCCAGCGACGGCAGCTCGGCCGCGAGCTCGACTGCGTCGTCCGCCGCGAGGACGGGCATGGCCCCCGCCGCGCGCAGAGCGCCGATGACGCGCTCGGCCGCCTGCACGGTGTCGCCCCGCCGGGCGTGCGCGACCACGAGGATGCTGCGCTGCGGCTCTGTCATGGGCTCCCCGCCAGTCGGTTCACGATGCTCAACCATTCTGTCGGATTGGAGCCGCGCCCCGGCGCGAGGTGCGCGATGTACTCGGCGTTCCCGTGTGTGCCGAGCATCGGGGAGGAGATGATGCCCAGAGTGCCGAGCCCGGCATCCCACGCCTCCCACAGCACGCGCGCGACGGCATCCGCCCGCAGCACGGGGTTCGTGACGAGACCGCCTTTGACCGCTGTCCTGCCGACCTCGAACTGCGGCTTGATCAGCAGCACGATGTCCGCGTCACCGGTCACGATACTCGCCACCGCGGGCAGCACGAGCCCCAGCGAGATGAATGAGAGGTCGCCCGTCACGACCGAGGGCGCGGCGGAGACGCCGCTCGCGCCGGCGAGCGAATCAGGGCTCATGTGCCGCACATTGAAGCCTTCGACGACCACGACCTCGGGATCGGCTGCGACGGATGCCGCGAGCTGCCCGTGCCCGACGTCGACGGCCAGCACGGGTGCGGCGCCGCGCTCGCGCAGCACCTGCGTGAACCCGCCTGTGGACGCGCCCATGTCGAGGGCGACTCGGCCTTCGACCTCGACGCCGAACGCGTCAAGCCCCGCGATGAGCTTGTGCGCCGCACGGCTCACGTAGTGGTCCGCCCCCGCGATCGCGAGGACGGCGTCATCGGCGACGGGGGTGGATGCCTTGACGACGGGCCGCCCGTCGAGCGTCACGAGCCCGTCTGCGATGAGCGTCGCTGCGTGCGTGCGCGAGCGCGCGAGACCGCGCGCCGCCAGCGCCGCATCGAGTCTCTGCGTCATGGACGAGCAGCCGACGGATCGGCCTCGAGTCGTCGCGCGAGCGCGTCGTGCAGCGACTCGTACGCCGAAGCACGCGAAGCGAGCGGCTGCGCCTCGATCACCTCGAGCTGTGAAAGCAGGTCGGCCGTGGCATCGCCCTGGCCGGTCGCGGTGTCGTCCATGCGATCAGGATACGGCTCGGCATGGTCTGCGCCGAGGAGCGTCACGGGCGATGGAACGGATCCGCGTACAGCCGCTCGGGCACGCGGAAGCCGAAGATCGCGCGACCCGTGTCCCAGATCGCCTTGGCTCCCGCGCGCAGGAGGTCGATCGGCTCGCCTGTCGCGAGGATTCGGACATCCGGTCCTTCGATGCGCACTTTGGCGTCGCCGACCGTCACGACGCCGTCGCGCACGGTCGCCTGCGGGTACGGCTCGTGCAGGCCGCGCAGGTCGGCGAGGATGTACGTCGGCTGCGAGCCCGCGGGCGCCGCGAGCACATGCTTGGGCCGATCGATGCCGGTCAGCACGAGCGCCGAGGGGATTCCCGCACGATTGGCGCCGAGGATGTCGGTATCGAGGCGATCGCCGAGGAAGAGTGGATGCTTCGCCCCGAACCGCGCGAGGGCCTCTTCGAAGATCGGCACTTCGGGCTTTCCCGCGACGGTCGCGAGTCGGCCGACCGCCGTGTGCACGGCCGAGACCAGTGTGCCGTTGCCCGGCGCGATCCCCCGCGCCTGCGGAATCGTCCAGTCGGTGTTGGTGGCGATCCAGGGGATGCCGCCCTCTTCTTCGGGCAGCTTGAGCGCGTACGCGGCCTCCGCGAGCTGGGTCCAGCCCACCTCGGGCGCGAATCCCTGGACGACGGCAGCGGGGGCGTCGTCGGCGCTGCGCGTGACGACGAATCCGGCCTTCTCGACCTCGTTCACGAGGCCGTCCCCGCCCACGACGAGGATCGTCGAACCGGGCGCGACGCGGGATGCGAGGAGACGCATCGCCGCCTGAGGGCTCGTCACGACCTCATCGGGCGCGGTCGCGAGACCGAGCTCGGTCAGGTGCGCGGCGACGGAGGCATCCGTCCGTGACGCGTTGTTCGTGATGTAGGCGAGACGACGGCCGACGCGCGCGCGCTCGAGGCTGTCGACCGCGTACGGCAGGGCCCCTGCGCCCGCGTAGACGACGCCGTCGAGATCAGCCAGAACGACGTCGACTCCGTCCACCGGCGCGGCGGGGCGCCGCTGCGAGAAGAGCCCCATCAGTCGTCGGCGGGTTCTGCGTCGTCGATCCCCGCTTCCGCGAGGATCTCGTCGAACTCGTCCTGCGCGGTCGGCTGCTCCTCGATCGGCGGTCCGGGTTCTGGCTCATCAGACGGGTTCGGGCTCGTCGGCGGACTCGACGCGCTCGTCCTCGACGTCGTCAGCGAGCTGGTCTTCAGGCTCGTCGAGCTCGATCTCGAAGATCTCCTCGACCTCGATCGTCTCGAGGTCGCCGAGTCCACTCGCCGCGTCGAGCGCGTCCGCGGCGACGATGGCGCGGTGCTGCCACACTGCGGCCTCGTCGTGACGACCGAGTTCCTCGAGCACGGCGGCACGCGCCGCGAACAGGGCGGGACTCCACTCGAACGCGCGGTCGGGATTCAGCTCGGGGATGTCGAGCTCCGTGAGCGCCCGGGCGGGGTCGCCGAGGTCGAGGCGCGCGCCGGACATCGCGATAGCGAGTTCGGCACGGACGGATGCCGGCAGCTCCGCGCGATCGACGGCTCGACCGACCTCGAGCGCACGGTCGGGACGCCCGACTCCGCGTTCGCTGTCGACCATGAGGGCGATCTGGTCGTCCTTGCCCGAAATGCGCCGGTATGTGCGCAGCTCGCGCAGCGCCAGGGCGTAGTCCCCCGTCGCGTATGCCGTGATCGCAAGGGTCTCTCGGACGATGCCGATGCGACCTGCGCGACGGGACGCCGAAAGCGCATGCTGGTGAGCGAGTTCGGGGTTCTCCTCGATCAGCGACGACGCCATCGCCAGGTGACGCGCGACCCACTCGGCGTTCTCCTTGGAGAGCGTCTTCAGTTCGTTGCGGGCCGCCGTGTTGAGATCCTGCGGTGTGACCTCATCGGGGATGTACGGGTCCACGTGCTGAGCGCGAACAGACCTCAGCGCGTCCTGCACGGGATCGCGCGGCTCACGCTGCGCGCCCGCGCGAGGCGCGTGTTCGCGCTTCTGGTACGGC